>JACKNH010000061.1 GCA_024234975.1 Gammaproteobacteria bacterium | reverse complement strand
TTTGCCATCGCGGATGCGGAACTGGCTGATCATGCCATCGCCGTTGAAGAACTGGTCATTCGGGTACATCGGCGGAAACTGCGGATCGGGGTGGACCCGGAAGAAGGCCCCGTCCAGCCCTGCCGGCACCTCACCCTCGAGTTCCAGATCGGTGATGTCGCCTTCCAGCCGGCCAAGGTGCAGCACCTCCTGATACAACGGGGAATTGGGAAAATGTGCCATCCGGGGTCTCCTTCGGTCGAATCGTTGATAGACCAAAGGTATGGCCCCGAAGACGCTGGCGGCTTGATCTCCGTTAAGGTTAGCAGTGCTAATGTTGGAGGACCGGCAGTGACAGGCGTCGCCGCCGGCGAATCTGCCCGGCGGCGGCGTCCCGGTCGCAGGACGCTCAGTTGTTACTGCGCCGCGCGTTTGTTCGACAGCACCTCGCGGGTGCAGGTGCGTAATTGCTCCAGCCAACGTTTCACACCGTCGTGGCCAGTGACGAACGGATGCTGATCACCTGCCTTGCGGGCTTGCAGCGCATCACGCTTGGCCAGGGTTCCATCCGCCCACGGGTGGTTGGACAACTCCACGTCTGTATCCGGGTCGGCCGTCTGCAGTTTGTAGGTGGAGCCGATGTACTGCTCCAGCCCGGCCGGATCCAGAAAGCTCATCGATGGACCACCCCAGTAGGCGGCAAGATGCCAGGTGTCGCCGTCCTTGAGCGGAATCAGCGAGGAGATGGTGCCTGGCGTATGGCCGGGCGTCGCGACGAAGCGCACGGTGGTATCGCCCAGTGTCAGGCTGTCACCGTCGACCACGCCGCGATCCTTGGCCGGGAACGGGGCCGGCACACCGATCTGCGGCCAGGTCAGCAGATGATTCCAATCCGGCTCGCCGAAGATGATTTTCGCGCCGTACTTTTGCTGCAGAAAATACGCGCCGCCCCAGTGATCGTTGTGGGCATGACCGAGCACGACGTACTTGATGTCTGCCGGATCCAACCCCAGCGTTCTCATGCCGGCCTCGATCGTCTGTTCCCAGTTTCGCACCATCATCGCCTCGAACAGGATGATGCCCTCGGAGGTTGTCAGCGCCCACGCCGAAATATTGTCCATGCCGAGGTAATAGAAATTGTCGAACACCTTGAACGGCGCAACCTTGTGTACTTCGTAGTCGTCCATCGGTACCGCCGGCCCACCACTGGCCGGCGGTGCAGCACTGGGACACATGTTGCTGGCAATGGTGGCGTACTCCGCTTTCGTAACGGCCGCCATGTCGACCCGTGCCTGCGCGGTACTCATTCCCATGCCGGCACACAAAACGGTCACGGCCACTGATTTCAATGAATTCGACATAAACGCCCCCCGACGGTTTGTAAATGGAAATTGCTCCTTGCGCTGCGGACCGGTGCACTCACCGCCGGCAACACCTGACAATCGTCACTGCATCTGCGCGAACATACCGGAGCCGGACGTCCGCCTCAACTTGCTGCCGGCCGCGCATTCTGCTGAACGAAACGTGCCGGCCTGAACCACAGCGCGAACGCCAATCCTGCCAGCAGTGCGATCAGCGC
>JACKNH010000060.1 GCA_024234975.1 Gammaproteobacteria bacterium | reverse complement strand
GCAATCCCCCTGTTACGAGTTCTGATCAGTTTTCCCATGCCAGCGGGCAGCCCGGCATGGACAAGCCGACACTGTCCACCGCCTGGCACAGGGCCCGCGCATTGGCAGTCTGTTCGGCGATGATTCGCTGCACATCGGCAATCGGCGTCACCCGGCCATGAATGGGCACATCACGCTCCACCGTCAGGCCGCGGTGGGCGACGTTGTCCTTGTAGGTGTTGCCCCAGAAATACACTTCCCAGTTCAAATCAAACAAGTCGCCTTGCAGCAGCAACTTGTGTTGCGGGACATAAGCCATGATGCCATGCGCCATGTGCGCGTTGGCGACCAGCTTGTAGAGGTCGACAGTCAGAAAAGCATCGGACAACCGCAGATGGTCATCCACCGGCAGCGTCTTGATCGGCTGTGGATTCCGGCTCAACTCATCCGGGTAGTGCGTGGCGGGACGTTTGGCAAGTTCTTCAAACCAGGCCAGGTTGCCGCGTTGGGCGATGATCGTCAGCCCCTCGGCGATGGCCACGCGCAGCCCGCCGGTGTGATCAAAATGGTGGTGCGTGACGATGACCTGCGTCAGTGGTTTGCCCGGCACGGTGGCGCGGGCCTGTGCCAGCACGGCGCGCGTCCAGGCACGGTTGGTGGGTGCTTCCAGCAAGGCGAGGTGGTCCTCGAATTCCAGCAATACTGAATTGGCGCCGTTGTTGCCAAGCATCAACCACACGTGTTCGGCGACCGGTTCGGCGGTGACGGTGTAATTGGGCACGGGCGCTTGCGCAGCACGAACCTCGGCGGGGGCGCCGAGATCTTCGATTTCACCGTTGATGACATAGCGATCGACATGCAGCCGCTGCATCACCACGTCATGGAAATCGGACACCACGTTGTAGCTCATCGGTAACTGCATGCCTTCCAGCTCCTGCCAGCCGCTGTACTCAGCACGCAGAGTCAGCTCGCCGAGGTTTTCATGCGGCAATATCCAACGCGTCCATACCGGCAGGTGTGAGGCGCTGTCGACCGCCAGCGTGATATCGCGGTTGTCAGCGGTACGGATTTCCACCAGCGTGAGGCCGTCTTGCGTCCGGCGGTTGCTTACGCTGCTGCCCTCGGCCAGCGCTGTGCGAACAGCCATCAGCGGAATAGACAACAAATCCATGCGGCGTTTCTGCGCGGCTTCGGCCGAAGCCCGCCGCGCATTGCCTGTTGCCGGCACATCGTAGGCGACATCACCGTCCAGCACCTGGTGAATCGGCAGGCCTTTCATCATCGCACCGGCGGCAAACACAAACGCGCGATACATTCTGGCCTTGACCCGCGTGCGGTCATGGGTGACATCGATGACGCGGTCATACGCCGTCATGTTGGTCATCTTTTCCGGTGCAGTCGGCTCGGTGGTGATTTCACTGCCGCCGTCCTGGTAGGCCTCGTGACCATAGCCCTGCATACGCAGCGTAGTGATGGATTGCAGTTTATCGATGCCGCCCATGGCAGCGGCGGCGTCCAGTACCACCTGCCGTGCATCCTGTTGTGCGAAGGTCTGAGCGGCGAAGCCCGCGATGAGTACAACCACAAGTGAGTTGAGGTGGTTCTGCCACTGGCGCATGGAGGATCTCCTGCAGATCGGTTCCGGGTGGTTATCGATGCACGCCGCCGTTGCAAGTTCGCGGGTACGGCGCAAACCGATACCACCTTTGTTGATCGTCGGCAACCGCCAGTCGATGCCGGTGTCGGTTATCGCAGCGCCATATGCACTCGAAGCCAGTTGCTGATGGAGGCGCACTTCAAATATGTCATCAACACAGATGACAGCGCTCAGCGCGCCGCAGCTTGATGTGCGCGATCGATCAGATACGCACGAATCGCTCCGGTGTCTGTCGCATTCAACGTGCCCTCGAAGCCGCGCATGCCGTTGGCCTGGCGGACACCTTGCAGCACCACGCTGTCGAACGCCGCTTGCGTATTCAGCATCGCGCTGTAGCGCAGGTCGGGAAACAGGCCGCGATTGCCGAAATTTGTTTCATGGCACATCGCGCAGTTGTCGACGAACAGCAGCCGACCTTGTTCGACTTCTTCCGCGCTCGCGGTCTGCGGCGGCGGATTCAAAGTGCGCGGCGGAATTTCCGGTCGCGGCGGCAGGGTGGCAGTACCGCCCAAGGTATAGACCAGCAATCGCGAACCGTTGGAGTTGCCGTAACCCGGCACACCGTAGCCCGCGAGCTGGGCGATGTACTGCTTGCCGTCGAGCTCATAACTCATCGGTGCGGCGACGATGCCGGCGTGGGTCGACGCACGCCAGAGTTCCGCGCCAGTCTGCGCATCAAGCGCTGCCAACCAGCCATCGATATCTGGAGAACCGCTGAACACCAGGCCGCCGGCGGTTGCCAGCGTGCCGCTGCCGACGCTGCCTTTGAGTGGCGTCCGCCACACTTCGCGTTTGCCAACCGGGTCCCACGCAATCAAACGCGCGCCCCCGCGCGGTAGTTGCTCCGCGCCGGGTTGGGTCTGCCAGATGTCAGCCGGAGCACTTGCACCGGTCCCGGTGTTCGGCCTGCGGATGCGCGGCGTGTATTCCTCCGCCGGCCCCATCACCATCGCCGTTTCAACATAGGGCAGGTAGACCAGGCCGGTCTGCGGGCTGTACGACCACGGGTGCCATGAATGCGCGCCCTGCGCGCTGGGGGCGACGACATAGTAATGTCCGCTGCGACCATAGTAGGCGGCATCGATGATGACGGGGCGCCCCTCGGCATCGATTTCGCCAGTGGTCCAGGTCTGCGCCGTGAACGGTGTGCCGGAAATCAGTTCGCCGGTTGCGGCATCCAAAACGTAGAAGAAGCCATTCTTCGGCGCCTGCATCAGCACGCGCCGCGTGACGCCATCGAACGCAAGGTCAGCCAGCATCATCGGTTGGGTCGCGGTGAAATCCCAGCTTTCGCCGGGTGTCTC
>JACKNH010000059.1 GCA_024234975.1 Gammaproteobacteria bacterium | reverse complement strand
GTCTTTATGATTGTCATCGATAAAAGAGTTACCACTTCTCAGATCCTTCGAAGACATGTCAGGCTCTCGATTATAGTTTGCCAATTGTATTGTGCGGGATGTGTCGAAAATAACAGTTTTACCGATGTTGTCAATGATGTTCAACATGAACCGATTCCACCTTAAAAGTGCAGGCGGAGGGGGGGACTCCCGCTCGGTTTACTCCGCCCGCAACGCCTCCACCGGGTCCATCCGAGCGGCTCTGTAGGCAGGAAATACACCGGCAACCAGGCCAATGAGAATCGCGATTGCCTCCGCCAGCACCACATACATGACGGGGATGTGCACCGGCAGCGCAGGCAGTACGGCGTGCAGCAGGGTTGCAATTCCTACACCCAGCACCAGCCCGGAAAGGCCGCCGACTGCGGCAAGTACCATTGCTTCGCCCAGAAAGAGGCTTAATACCTGCCCCTGCCTTGCGCCCAGCGCACGCAGCAGACCGATTTCGTTGGTCCGCTCATTGATGGCAATGGTCATTATGGTCACTATGCCGATGGCGCCGACCAGCAGGGAGATGCCGCCGATCGCCGCGACCGCGAAGGTTAATACATTGAGCACCGAACCCAGCACATCCAGCATCTGCTGCTGCGTGGTAATAGTGACATCGTCCCTGCCGTGGCGGACAGACAAGGTATCTTTGATCCCTTGCACAACCTTTTCCACCGGCGTCTCTTCGTCATACATGACATCGATCTCAAACAAAGTGTCATTGTTGAACAGTGTGAGTGCGCGGGCGGCCGGTATATATACGGTATCGTCCAGATCAAAGCCGAGCAGTGTGCCCTTGGACTCCATCACGCCAATGACCCGGTAGCGGCTGCCACCGATCGTAACACGCTGCCCGAGCGGGCTGCGACCAACGAACAGTTCATGGCGGAGCTTACTGCCGAGCACCGCAAAAGCGCGCGGCGCGGTAGGATCGTCGTCGGGCAGAAAACGACCTGACTTGACCTGCATGTTGAACGCTTCGGGCATGTCGGGACCCGCGCCGTATACCGTTGTGCGGCGTCTGCGGTTGCCTGCCTCGACTTCGGCGTTACCCTGCACGAGCGGCACCACGGCACGGGCAAAGCGCAACCGTTTCAGCGCTTGCGCATCTTCGATGGTCAGCGGCCGCTCGGTGCCGAACATTCCCATGCTGGTACCCGCGGTGGTTGTCTTGCCGGGATTGATGCCGACCAGTGTGGTACCAAACTGGGTAAATTCCGCCAGCACAAACTTGTGGATACCTTCGCCGATGGAGGTCAGCAGTACAACGGCGGCAATGCCTACCGAAATTCCCAGCGCCGTAAGGAAACTGCGCATGCGGTGGGAGACCAGTGAACCGCCGGTCAGGTTGAGGAAGTCACGCGTGCGCATGCCGGCCTAACGTCCCGACAGCGCCAGCACCGGATCCAGCCGCGCGGCGCGCCTGGCCGGCAGCAGGCTGAACAGAAGCCCGGTAATCAACGCCACCGCCAGCGCCGTCGCGGCAGCCCAGCCCGGCGCGTAAGCCGGCAGCACCGGAAAGGCGACCCGGACAAAATAACTGCCCAGCTGTCCCAGTCCCATGCCTGCCGCCGCTCCGATGGCGGACAACATCACCGCTTCGGTCAGAATCAATGACAGGATCTGCCGTGGTGCCGCGCCCAACGCCTTCAACAGGCCAATCTCGGCGGTACGCTGCGACACCGCAACCAGCATCACATTCATGATCAATATTCCGGCAACCGCCAGGCTGACTGCAGCAATTCCCCCCACGGTGTAGGTCAAGGCGCCGAGAATGCGGTCGAAGGTCTGCAGCACCGCATCCTGGGTAATCACGGTGACATCCTGTTCGCCCTGATGGCGCTGTTGCAGCGTATCAATGATAAACTCCCTGGCCGTTTCGATGGCTTCGCGATTTTTGGTTTCCACCAGGATGCGGAACAGCGAGGCGGTATTGAAGAGCTGCTGCGCCGAAGCCACCGGAATAATGACGGTCTCCTCCACATCGACGCCGATGGAACGGCCCTCCGATCCCATGATGCCGATCACGCGAAAACGCCGGTCGCCAATCCGGACCCACTCGCCCAGTGCGCGTTTCGGGCCGAACAGTTCGTCGCGGATTTTGCTGCCGATAACCGCTACGGGGGTTGCGCGGTCAAGGTCCGTTTCCGGCAGAAAACGGCCCTGGTCGACCGCCCAGTGGCGGATATCCAGCAGATCGTGATTGGAGCCCAGTATGACCACTTCCCGTGAGCGGTTCTGCCAGCTGATGTCCGCCGCGCCGACATTGATGGGCGCAATGCGCCGCACACTGCGACTGCGCAGCAGGGCCTGCGCATCAGCCAGCGACAGATCGCGCGGCGTCTCCCCCATCATCGTGGACGGGTTGATCCCTGCCGTCTCCGAGCGGCCGGGAAACACGATCACCAAATTGGTGCCCAGGGAGGCAAACTCACCGGTAACGTAACGCCTTGCACCTTCGCCCAGCGAAGTGAGCAGTACCACCGCTGCCACGCCGATCGCCATTGCGGTCAGCATCAACAGCGTACGTGAGGGAAAGCCGCGCAGTGCGCGCCAGGAGAAGTGCAGTAGATCGGAACTACGCAGCGCCATGCTGTGCTTCCGTGATCCTGCCGTCCACCATGCGCAGCCGGCGCCGCGCGCGCTGACCCATCTCCAGGTCGTGCGTGACCATGATCAGCGTGATCCCGCGTTTATTGAGCGCTTCAAGAATACGAATCACGGCCTCGCCGGAGTGATGGTCAAGGTTGCCGGTCGGCTCGTCGGCAAGCAGAACCTTAGGTTGCGTCACTATCGCGCGGGCAATCGCCACGCGTTGCCGCTGGCCGCCGGACAACTGGTCCGGTTTGTGCTGCGCGCGATCCGTCATATGCAGCTCTGCCAGCGCACCGGCTACGATCGGCTGGCGCTGCTCCGGCGGCATTCCGGCAAGTATCAGCGGCAGCGCCACATTCTCTGCCGCAGTCAGGCGCGGTATCAGGTGAAACATCTGAAACACGAACCCTATCTCTCGGTTGCGCACCGCTGCCAGTTCGCTATCGCTTAACGATGTCACGTCCTGTCCGTTCAACCGGTAGTTGCCATGGCTCGGCCGGTCCAACAGTCC
>JACKNH010000058.1 GCA_024234975.1 Gammaproteobacteria bacterium | reverse complement strand
TCCAGCTCATTGGCGATGTAGTCCATCACCGAGAACAACGATTTGTCGTTCACGCCGTACTTGGAAACATTGGCCAGCCGCAGCTTGTCGCGGGTCAGGTAGTTGTACATCCAGTGCGGATGCGTCAGAGCCTCGAAGCGTGAACTCCAGGTCAGGTTGTCCTTCATCGTCAGGCCGTTGTACAGATCCCGCTGGCGGTTGCCGCCAATGGCGGTATCGACCGTCAGGAACAGCGCGGAATAGCCGCTGACACGGCAGCGTTCGATGAAGTCCTTCAACAACTCACGGTTGCGCCAGACATAAATCTGAAACCAGCGGATGCCACGGCTGACCGCCGCTACATCCTCGATGCTGGTGGTGCCCATGGATGACAGCGAGTAGACCATGTTGTTGCGGTCCGCCACGCGGACGACGGCCGGTTCTCCCTCGTGATGAAACGCGCGGGAGATGCCGGTTGGCGAGAAAATGATGGGCAGGTCGACGTTATGACCGAGGATGGTAGTGCGCGTGTCGACGGTATCCACCGCCTGCAACACCCGTGGCACCAGCTGCCAGTCATTGAAGCCGGACATGTTCCTGGCCAGCGTGACTTCATCGTCGGCGCCGCCATCCAGATAGTCCCACAAGGCGCGTGGCAGGCGTTTGCGCGCCAGCTGGCGCAGGTCTTCTATATCGTGGCAACGATCGATCACGTGTCCGTCCCCCCTATTGGACGACTTGGTCGAGGCTCAAATTGATTTCGCTGGTTTCAGTCGGATTGATGACCTGCTCGCCGTAGACATCGCCACTCGCGGCAATCGGCTGGCCGCTGCGCGACAGGCGCGCAACGATGACAAGTTCACTGAAGTCGCCAATCTTTCGACCCGGCAACATAGCATTCTCATCGCTCAAGTTGATGGTTCCCGGCACATCGGATGCAGCACGGCGCACCACGGCCACCGGCGGCCCGCCTTCCGGGGCGCGTGCCAAAACAAACAGCGCCTGGGCACCTGATATGGCATCCGCCGGGCTGCCGTCGGGCAATGTGAGATGAATGGTCAGCGATACCGCTTCCTGCGCTGGTTCGATCGTTTCCGAAGAACCATCGCTTGAGGTCATCGGGCCGGCTTCGCCACCCAATTCAGCCATGCGTTCACGCAATGCCTGCGCCAGGGTCTCCGGTGGATTCATGGCCAGCAGGCGTGTCCAACGCGCACGCGCGAGCTCCGCATCGCCGCGCATATCGGCGACGATGCCGCCGTAAAGCAGTGCGCGGGCGTTGTCCGGTTCGGCTTCGAGCACCTGTTCAAACAACATGCTCGCCGTGCCGGAAAGGTTTTCCTGGTTCGACAGCAACATGGATTCAGCGTAAATCGACTTCAGTTCCGGCCCAGGATTTTCCGTCCGCGCGAACGCTTCGCCATAGGCATCCGCCGCTTCCTTGTAGCGCTGGAGCACGTAGTAACTGCGTCCGAGCATCTGCCAGCCTTCCACGTTATCCGGGTTGGCTTTCATGTCGGCGGCGAGTTGGGCAATCATCTGCTGCACGTCCGGGGCGGACGCGCTCTCCACCTTCAGGTCGTCCACCGTCGGACGGTCGCCGTGCAGGTACAGACCGAATGCCACCAGTGGCACCGCCACGGCGACGATCACAGTGGAAGGCGCCCAACGCTCGCCGCTGCGGCGGAGTGCTATCAGCAATATCGCGACAGCCGCGACGCACATGGCCGCGACTGCAATCCAGAAGCCCGTCATGCGTGATCTTCTTCGTGCAGCGAGGATTCATCCGCAACGACAAGATTGCGTCGCTGCCACACAATACGGCCAACCACTGCCAGGCCGATGAGAAGAAACACGGTCGGCGCTGCCCACAGTGCCCAGGTATTGGGCTGCACGGGCGGGTTATACAGAATTGAATCGCCGTAGCGTTGCTGCATAAAGGTCTTAATCTCGTCTTCAGTCTGGCCGTCCGCCACCATGCGATGCACTTCGCGTCGAAGGTCGGCGGCGAGATCGACCCGTGAATCGGCAATCGTCCCGTTCAGGCAGACCATGCAACGCAGTTCGTGAATCAACTTGTCGTAACGCGCATCGAGGATCGGATCGTTGAAAGGCGTTTCGGTGTCGATGGCGCTTGCTGACATGGCAAATAGCGTTGAAAGCATCAGGCCAAACAGGCTGGCACGGACCATTGAACGGCTGGCAGCGTTCATCATGGCGCAGCGCCTTTCGCCTGGGCGATGCGCGGCAGGAATTCCTTTTCCCAGACATCGGCGGTCAATGGCGCAATGTGCTTGTAGATAACGTTGCCGCGGCCGTCGATCAGGAATGTCTCGGGCGCGCCGTAGACACCCCAGTCGATAGCAACCCGCCCATCACCATCAAAGGCGGTGGCGGCATACGGGTTACCAAGCTGGTTCAACCACTTGAGCGCCGCGTCCCGTTCGTCATTCCAGTTCAGGCTGTAAATCGGCACGTCGGAAGTTCGCTTCAATTCCATCAGGAACGGATGCTCCTGGTAACACCCCGAACACCAGGTTGCCCATACGTTGAACAGCGTGACCTCGTTATTGCGCAAGGGTGAGTCGGTGACGGTGACTGACGGATCTTCGAGTGAAGGCAGCGTGAACGCCGGCGCGGGTTTACCCAGCAACGGTGATTCAAAGCTGGTCGGATCGCGATTCAGGCCGATCGTGAACACTACGATCAATGCGGCGAAGATGCCGACCGGAAGGATGTATTTCCACATGGTCTCTATCCAATCGGTGCCGACGGCGCGGTGCCAGCCGGGACATCGTTACGGGCATCCGCAGTCGCACCACGATAGCGGCGATCCATGCTGGCGACAAAGCCGCCCACAGCCATGGTCAGTGCGCCCAGCCACAGCAGGCTGATCAACGGTTTGTACTGGATGCGCAGGCTCCAGCGATCGGCACCCAGATCTTCGCCCAACGCGATAAAGAGGTCGCGGGTGATGCGGGCATCGATGGACGCTTCTGTCATCGCCTCGCGACGGACGTTGTAGACCCGCTTCTGCGGCCGCAATGTCGTCACATAATCGCCATTGCGACGGACTTCGAATTCACCTTCGAGGGCATCATAATTCGGCCCGCGCACTTCCTTCAGCCCGACGAAATTGAAGTCGTAGCCGGCGACATTCAACGTCTCACCGGGGCGTGCCGCGAGATCATCCTCGACATTGAAGCTGGAAGTCACCGTCACGCCCAGCACGAACAGCCCGACGCCTACATGCGCGATCACCATGCCCCACATGGCTCCCGAGAGCCGTGGCAGGTTGGGATTCCGCAGGCGTTGTATGGGTTCGAGCAATGCCGCGCCAAGGATCCACAACGCGGCAATCACGCCAATCGTGGTCAACAGGGAGTTGTAGTCGTAGACCACCGCGGCCGTGAGAATGCCAAGAACAACGGCGGCGATGGCGGGAATTCGCACGCGCTTCA
>JACKNH010000057.1 GCA_024234975.1 Gammaproteobacteria bacterium | reverse complement strand
TGGGGAAACTCTTTTTATGCGGGCAGTTCCGCGTGTTGAAGCCAGAACGCCGCGATCATCGCAATCAAATCCCGAAACTGGGCGTAATCGATCGGTTTGCGCAGGTAGCAATTCGCTTGCAGGTCATAGGCCGCTTTTACGTCCGACGGGGCCTGCGAGGTTGTCAACACAACCACGGGAATCGAACGAAACGTAGCATCCTGTTTTAATTCGCGCACCAGGTGCAGCCCGCTGCTTCCCTGCAGATTGATGTCAACCAGGATTAACGTCGGTAATCGCTGTGAAAGGTTTGCCGCATCTGAGGCACCTTCGGCAACCAGCAATTCCTCCAGCGCATCTTCAACATTGCTCGCGGTCACCAGGTCGCATTCGATGGCCAGATCCTGCAGCACCTCGGTCACGATCATGATGTCGACCTGGCTGTCTTCCACCAGCAGAATTTTCGGAATCGGCGTCGGGAAACTCACACCGATTCCCCGGTGTCTTCCGGATTGAATCCATCCTCGAGTTCGAACCACATGGTCGTACCCACGCCGGGCTCGGATTCAGCCCAGATCCTCCCACCATGTAACTCCACGACACGGCGGCACAAGGCCAGACCAAGCCCCGTACCTGCGTACTTGCTATGCGCATGCAAGCGACGGAAAACCGTAAAGATCTCCTCACTGAATTTCATATCAAACCCGATGCCATTGTCACGCACGGCAAAACGCCATCGTCGCGTGCCGTCGATGCGTGACGCCGTGATTGTGATGTGCGGCTGTCTGTCGCCGTGAAATTTCAGAGCGTTCGAAATCAGGTTCTGCAGGAGTTGGTTGAGCAAGGTCTTCTGCCCGGCAAGAGTTGGTAGCTCGTGCCACTCGACGACGGCGTGTATCGCAGCGATCGCAGGCTGCAATATCGTAACGACGTGCCTGGCGACCGCATCCACATCAACCGGTGCGATAGTCGCAGCATTTCGCCCGACGCGTGAATAGGCAAGCAAGCCGTCAATGATGTCCCGCATCCGGCCGGCGCCCTGCACCGCCAACTCGATGTAGGTATCAGCGTTTTCGTCTATCTGGCCTCGATACTTTTTCCTCAACAACTGCAACGGGCCGGCGATACTGCGCAGCGGTTCCTGCAGGTCGTGCGAAGCGACGTAGGCGAAGCGCTCAAGTTCCACGTTGGATCGTTGCAGTTTCATCGCCGCCACTTTCGATTCCGCCTCGACCCGCTTTTGCTCCGTGACGTCACGGGCAATCGTCGAAATCCCTGTCACCTGACCGGTTGAGTCCCGCAATGGAGAAATCGTGATCGCACAATCTATCAGGCGGCCACTTTTATGGCGCCGCCTGGTTTCAACCTGGGCAAGTGTTTCGCCTTTGTTGATACGGGCCAGGATCGCATCTTCCTCCTCGATATGGCTCGCCGGCACGATGGTTTGCGTTGCGGGCCTGTTCAGCACCTCGTCTTCAGTGAATCCGAACAAGCGGGTGGCCGCAGGGTTCCAACTGGTGATGATGCCGTCAGGCGTCTTCGATGTGATCGCGTCGAACGAGTTGTTTACGATCTGCGCAAGCTTGTGTTCAATGCGTTGCGCGTTGACCGCATCCGAGATGTCGATCATCGTGACCAGCACCCTGTTGCCGCTTTCCGACGTCGGGAAAGCCATTCTCAGCAGCACCGTCACCCCGCGGCCGTCTATCGCATTCAAGCTGATTTCAGCCGCGAAACCATGCTCGCCTGCCGCCAGGGCGTCCACTGCCCGTGCCATTGCCTCATCTGCGGCAGGGGTCGCGAATACCTGTGAGATCTTCGCTATGAGTTCATTGGCGCCGCTGGCGCCGAACAACTGAATTGCCTTCGGGTTGACACCGGTGACGGTCGTTGACGAGAGCAGCTTTCCCGCAATGTCCGGCGCATGGCGGAAGGCATTGCCGAGAGCTTCCGCGCTGGCAGCGGATTCGTCAAGGAAATCGAGGATTGGCGTCCAGTCGACTTCCAGAATTCCAATCGGTGCGATCTCGAATACATTGCGGAACCGGTGTTCACTTCTCACCAGCCGCTGCAAGGATCGCCGACGATCCTCGATTTCAGTCGCGACCCCGAACCATTTCGCAACACGCCCGTCTTCACGACGCATCGGCACCGCGCGCGTATCGAACCATCGGTATTCACCGTCATGCCGTCGGATTCGGAGTTCATCGCGATAACTGGTGGCGGTTTTCACCGCACGCTGCCACGCCAGTTGTGCCTGTGGACGATCATCGGGATGGATTAGCTCGTCAACACTGTTGCCCGGCGTCGGCGCCAGTGGCAAGCCGGTGTAGTGCACCCACTGCCGGTTTACGTAATCCAGGTTGCCCTGCGGGTCACAGGTCCAGATCATCGAAGGGGCCCCGTCGACGATGGCCTTGTAACTCGCTTCGTCACCGCAGGCCGGTGCTGCCGCGTTCGAATCGGAATCGAGAAACTCGATCGCAACCGGGCACGGTTCGCCGGATCGGGCGATGGAAGGCGTGATGCGCGCAAGTAGTGTGCGCTGCGGCGCCGTGAACAGCCGGACCGCATGGGCGCCATCGGCGATTGCCCGACCGACATCGCGCGCAAATGCTGCATCAGATGCAAATGCTTCGATGTCGGCGACTGATTTGCCGATATCACCCGGCTGAATTGCCAGAAGCGTCGAGATGGCCGGGCTGACGAGTATCAGCCGTCCGCTGGCATCCAACATTATCATCGCCGCGCCAGACGATATTTGAGCCATTGGTATGCTTGGGCCGGTGGCCTCATGTTTGTCCGCCGGGCCCTGATCCGAATCTGTGCACGGTAGTTCCATGGTTTCCCCGCACCTGTGCGTTACCACAACATGTCGCGAAAGATCCGGCATCAGGAGATCAGTCCCGGAACATTGCGACAAACCCAACTGCACGCCGTTGGTGCTGCGGCAGCAAAAACCAACAATAACAGCGGCACGGTAGCGACCGGGGTTGAGGGCTTGTGCAATTCTTACCAGTTGAAACTACTAAAGTTCCGCCGCTGGACAGCCGAAATTCAGACCTGGAGCCTTCCATACGGAAATTGGGCGGTTGCGAGGGAATATGAGGAGCCGGCTGAAATTATTCACCGGAATTCTGCTGATCAAGGATTGCCACAGCGATGACGCCTCTCCAAGCTGAAAATTCGCCATTGAATATTCTGATCGTAGAAGATTCAGAAGCCGACACGCTGTTGCTCAAATCCAATCTCGGCGAGATCGGAGACGAGATACACCAGGTGTGGGCCACTGATACTCTGGCCGGCGCGATATCGTTGCTTGCCAGCCAGGAAGTCGATGTCATTCTGCTGGACCTTACGCTACCTGACAGCACGGGTATCGCGACGGTAATGCAGGTTCGTGCGGCAGATCCGCATGTCGTGATCGTCGTGCTGACAGGCATGGCAGATGAGCGGACGGGAATACTCTCGGTACGAGCCGGCGCCCAGGATTTCCTGCACAAGGCGGAGATTGACAGTGATATCCTCAAACGCGC
>JACKNH010000056.1 GCA_024234975.1 Gammaproteobacteria bacterium | reverse complement strand
CCGGTAAAAAAAGCGGCACGACTGATCGGCTAGACTGGACAGTCCGGACAAATTCATCACACTAAAGCCCTTTCCATTACAACCAAAGGGAGGAGTTGGCCCGCCACGGTAGCCGCCGTGCGGGCCAGTGGCTGGTGTGCAAGTGCGTTTGGCGACGCCGATCACCAGCGAGGACTATGTTGCCGGCCAAAGGTGGCGTGACGCAACCCTGCCATGCTGCCCCTGGCACCCGAGCGGTGATTGCGGTTTCTCGCGTCACGGGACCTATGAACGGGTCAGGCCGCCCGGCACGTTGATTGCGCGCTGGTATTGTCCTTTGCAACGACGCACCGTCAGTGCGTTGCCCGACTGTTTGGCTTCGCATTATTCAGGCGCCTTGGTTGAGCTTGAAGCGATGCTGTTGTCCGTCGAACAGGCCCCCTCGCTACCGGCCGCAGCCGAGCATCTGCGCACCGACATTGAGCTGCCCGGGGCGTTGCGCTATCTGCGCCGTCTTTGTCAGTCCATCCACCGCGTGCTAGGGATTGCCCGTGGACTACTCCCCACACCTTTTGTAGGCGTGGCATTGACGCTACACGCCTTTGCCGAGGTGTTGGCTGGATATCCGTCGGTGTTGATGGCTTTGCGCGAGCAGCTTAGCGATTACCTACCTGGCTTGCCGGCTCCGTTGGGCTTTAATCCGTCGCGAGGCAATGCGGTATTCACGCAATGGGGCATCCAACACCGAATGGGGCGTGACCCACCGTTTGCCATCCTGGAAGCTCATGCTCGAACCGGTCGCCGACCGGATATCCAGGAGTGATCCAGATGAGTGAAGAGAGAGATGACCTAAGCGAGCGTGTGGCGTTGTTCCGCCACCGCTTGATTGCCCGGTTGTTGCCGCAAGAGTTGACGCCCGGACAGCGCCAGCGCGAGATTGCCCGGATTGTAGCGGGCGAGCATCAAATCCCCGGCACAATGCGAACCCGCGTGGCCGAGAGCACCCTGCGCGATTGGCTTCGCGATTATCGCGCCAGCGGCTTTGAGGCCCTCAAGCCAAAAAAACGCATCGATGCCGGCCATCCCCGCGCCTTGCTTCCAGAGGTAGCCGAGCGCCTCTTGCAGATCAAGGAGCAGGAACCAGATCTGTCGATTCGCCTGATCACCGATCAAATTCGCAAGGAAGGGCTCATCGGCACTGAACAATACCTCCCGGTATCTACCGTGCACCGCCTGTTCAAACAGCACGGCCTGATGAGTCGCGCCAATGCCAACGGCATGAGCGAGGATCGGCGGCGTTTCGCCTACCAACAGGCCGGTCAATTGTGGATGAGTGACGTTATGCATGGTCCTTCTGTCATCCAGGCGGGACGGCGCAAGCACAAAACCTATCTGATCGCCTTTCTCGATGACGCCACGCGGGTGATTCCGCATGCCGAATTCGCGTTTTCAGAAAACAACCGGGCATTTCTGCCGATCTTCAAACGGGCTCTGATCCGTCGTGGAATCCCCGAGCGGTTATTCGTTGACAACGGCGCCAACTATCGCTCACACCAGTTTGCCGTGGTCTGCGCCAAACTGGGTGTGGCGTTGATTCACGCCCGGCCCTTTCAGCCCCAGGGAAAAGGCAAGATCGAGCGCTTTTTCCGAACCTGCCGGGCCCAGCTGATCACCCGGCTCACTGACCAGGACACAGCCAACCTCGCCGCACTGAACCGGCGCCTGGCCGGTTGGATCGAAGGCGAGTATCACCACTGTCCCCATCGCGGATTGGCACAACAGACACCGTTGGAGCGCTGGGCACAAGTCTCGGACGGGTTGCGCTATCCGAATGTCGAAATGGATCTGGATGATCTGTTTCTGTTCGAGGAGCAGCGCACGGTACAGAACGACCGCACCGTCTCTCTGCATGGACGGCTGTTCGAAGTCGATGCCTCCCTCGTCGGACAGCGGGTGACCTTGCGCTACGATCCGTCCCGGCCCGATGCCCCCGTGCAGGTCGTGCACCAGGGACAGGTGATCGCACAAGCCCGCCAGGTCGATCTCTATGCCAATTGCTTCGTCAAGCGACAGCGGCGCGGCACCCTGCATGCCGACCGGCAGGCCAAACCACCCGCCTCGTCCTTATCGATGACAGCTCTCGACAGCCACCCCCATGACGATGACAACCCCCAGGGAGGTGACCGCTGATGTATCTGAAACACTTCGCCATGACCCACTTCCCCTTCGATCATACCCTCGAAGCCACCTCCCTGTTCAGCGCCACCGCTCAAACCGAAGCCGAAATCCGGCTCAAACATCTGCTGGAACTACGCGGCATCGGACTGCTCACCGGCGAACCCGGCAGTGGTAAAACCACCTTGTGCCGGCGGCTCTGTGATTCCCTGCACCCAGGACTGTATCGGACTGTCTATGTTCCCCTCACCACCGGCAATGTCATGGATATGTATAAAAGCATTGCCTGGGAGTTCGGCCTGCCCACCGAGCGCAATCGCGCCAGCGCGTTCCGTCAAATCCGCGCTGAAGTCACCCGCCTGTTACTCGAAGGGAAACAACGCCCGGTGGTCATTATCGATGAGGCACACCACTTACGAAACGAAGTGCTCGAGGATCTACGGCTGTTGACCAACTACGAAATGGACTCGGAAAATCGGCTTTGCCTGTTGTTCGTCGGTCTGACCGAACTGCGGCGCCGATTGCAGATGGCCGTGCATGAGTCGCTCGATCAGCGCATCGTCGTGCGCTATCACCTCAGCGGCCTCGCGCGTGAAGAACTCCCCGAGTATCTGATACACCGACTGCGCATCGCCAGCTGCGAGCTACCTCTGTTCGAACCAGCGGCCGTTGAGGCCATCTTCCAGGCCACCCAGGCACTGCCCCGCAAAATCAATCGACTGGCTCACTATGCCCTTATCGCGGCAGCCATTACCAAAGCGAAATCGGTCACTGCCGAGCATGTGCAGGCCGCCCTGACGGAGGCCGGATCATGAGCACCCTGTGGCCATTCCCCCTGATCGACGAATGGACACCAGCCCAAAAGCTGACCGTCTATGACTTCTGTCGCCTGATGAGCGAGATACTTTGGCAACAATATGAAGATGTTCTGCTCAAAGAGATGATGAGAATCGATCGCGAAAACGGTTTCGACCATGGTGACCCCGTTGCCGACCGCAATCTCGAACTACCGTTCGAAGATGATCTGACCTTCTGAAAACACCTCAAGGCAAACGCTTTCTGCTGCGTTTGAGTCGATACCACATTCACCGGTTCGTTGGGCCGGTGAGTGTGTTTTACGCGGCGGTATCACAGCACATCCCCTTCGATATGCACCGCAGATCAAGCCCTGCCCGCTTTATCCCAGCATGACAAATATTCCGGGAAAATATCGCTTGCTCAGCACGAAATACATCGGAAAACCGTTCACGGTATAGCCTGAGATACAACACCAGTCGTCGTAACTGCCGTAGGTGTCGACGGCGCGCATCTGGCGCACCATCTCTTTTGCAAAATCGGTCACCAGGACCGGGTCTTCGTTACTGATTGCCAACGCGGCTCCTCTCATTTTCAATCCCTCTGTCATTCATTGTCAGTCATCACTGCTCCGGTATGTCCGTCCGCACCGGATGCGGAATGGGCAGCTCCTGTGCCGGCGCTCCTGCTACCCGCAACAGCCTGGGCGCGAGACGCCGCTGCGACGACA
>JACKNH010000055.1 GCA_024234975.1 Gammaproteobacteria bacterium | reverse complement strand
ACGGCGTCAGGCGGGCGAGTGGTTGAGGGCATTGTCCGGTACCCAGCAGGCGGAGGCGGTGACCGAAGAAGCGTCCAACGCGGTGGACGGCAAGTCGTAGCCAATTGAACTATCCGGCAACAACACCTCCATCAATACCACGGCCCCCTGATGCCTCCGGCAGGACCCGGTCGACTGCGGCGTAGTTGCGCGCGGCCGGGTGACTGGTCCGGAACCTCGATTCGCTTGTCCTGACCTTTACAGCGACCAACGCACGCGCGCCTGAGCCGGGTCTGGTCTGCGGATTTCGCAAGCCCTCTGCCTTCGGCCTCGGCGCGCCCCGCCCGCCAACTGGAAACATTCGGCTGTTCGGCGACAACAGGATGCGGACAGGACTGCCGGCCATTCCACTACCAATCATGCATCGCTGCCGCAGTTCGGCGGGCGACGGGAAACTGTCCGTAATCTGGACATGGATCGTGCGATCCGGCAGGCCTTGCAGAAGCGCGAACTTGTCCTGCACTACCAACCGATCGTCAGCCCGCGGGGCTACAGCATCGTGGCTTTCGAAGCACTGCTGCGCTGGCAGCACCCGCAACGCGGATTGATCGGACCGATGGAGTTCCTCCCGGCATTGGAAAAACTCGGCTTCATGTATCAGGTGGGCAATTTCGTTCTGCATGAGGGGCTGCGCCAATTCGGTCGTTGGCTGCCCATGCTGGACCCGCATGTTGTCCTGAATATCAACATTTCTGCGGCACAACTCAGTCATTCCGGGTTTGCGGAAATGGTCCGGACGGAACTCGAAGGCGCCAATGTCCCCGCGTCACGCCTGGTGCTGGAATTGACCGAAACGGTGTTGTTTGCCCGCACCAAGCGACTCAAGGATGAGTTCGCCGCGCTGGAAGCTCTGGGCGTCCGCTTCGTTATTGATGATTTCGGTACCGGCTATGGCTCGTATGATTACCTGAAGCACTTTCCGATTCATGGTGTCAAAATCGACAAGCATTTCATGCATGCCATCGGCCACAATCTCATCGTCAAGGCCATTGTGAAGTCGATTATCGGTCTCGCCCGTGACCTGGACTTTGATGTCACCGCCGAGGGTATTGAAACACCACAGCAGTTGAAGCAACTGAACGAGCTGGGTACCCCGAATATTCAGGGCTTCTTGTTCCATCGACCGCAATCGGCGGCAGCCGTTGAGAAGTTGGCCTGTAATGGCTGGCTGACGCATCCACCGGTGACGATAGAGGCGGCGGGCTAGTCGAATCTTCCGCCTGGCAGTTTCACCAGCACCATCCAGAAATCCTCCAGGACTTTGATGGCTTCGACGAACTTGCGGAAGTCGACCGGCTTGGTGATGTAGCAGTTGGCATGCAAGTCGTACATCCGGAGTATGTCATGCTCGTCGTCGGATGTCGTGAGCACGATGACGGGAATCATTCTGAGTTCCGGATCTGACTTAATGTGGCCCAGAACCTCGCGACCATCCATTCCGGGGAGGTTCAAATCAAGCAATATGATGTCCGGGCGCGTAGCTGATGCGAATGCATTTCGCTTGAAGACATAGTCCAGAGCGTCCATGCCATTGTCGACGACGTACAAATCATTGAGCACTTTGGCGGAAGCGAACGCTTCCCTGGTCAATTCCTGATCCGACGGACTGTCTTCCACCAGTAATACATTGATCGGTGTGGTTCTACTGCGATCGGTCATGGCTGATCCTGTTCGTTGATTTTGACGGAAATAGTAGAAGCCGTAGTGGGCAACGTGAAGTGAAATGTTGAGCCGATGCCCGCTACGGAGGTGACCCAGATCCGGCCACCGTGACGTTCCACGATTGACTGGCAGATCGACAAGCCCATCCCGGTGCCTTCAATCTTGCCTCGCCCGTGCAAGCGCTTGAAAACCTCGAATATCGTTTGGAAGAATTTCTCATCAATTCCCATCCCGTTATCAGCGACATCGAACTGCCAGTAGTCGTTTGCACAGCAACACGAGATAGAGATTCGCGGTTGCTGATCGCTGCGGTACTTCAGTGCATTCGATACCAGGTTTCCGATCAGTCTTTGCAACATACCAGCGTCGCCGGTAACAGACGGCAGGTTTTGCACCGTGAGAGCGGCGTGCTGTTGTCGCAGCTGTTGAGCGAAATCCTCCAGTACCCGGTGAACCAGTTTGTTCATATCCACCGGCTGAAAACGGAGTTCCTGGGTACGTACCCGTGACAGCAACAGAAGATCATCAATGAGATTGCGCATGCGCTGCGCGCCGTCAACGATCTGGACCACCCACTTGTTTCCGCGATCCCCGAGTTCCGCTGAACATTCATCGCGCAACATGACCGAGAAACCTTCAACCGCCCGCAGGGGTTCCTTCAAGTCATGAGAGGCGACAAACGCAAATCGCTCGAGTTCGGTATTGGAACGTTCCAGCGCGTCGGCATGCGCTCTTAGTTGCAACTCGGTGGCTATGCGTTCAGTGAGGTCAATTATCGACACCACCGTGAATTTGTTGGTGCCAGCTGCAAGCGGATTCAATCCCACCTCGACGGGAAACGTGGTTCCATCCAGGCGCTGGGCCCGCAGTAAGCGCCCTTTGCCCATCTCGCGGGCAGTCGGCCGGAGGTTGTACTCGTTTCGGAGTTGCCGGTGGTCTGTCCTGGATTCGGTCGGCAGCAGTTCGTCAACGGTCATATGCACCAGATTTGCTGCGCTGGTGTGAAACAACTTGCCTGGATGAGAGTTGGCGCGGGCGATCAGCCCATCCTCGTTGACGACCAGAATTGCATTAGGCACTGCAGATAGTACGCGATCGGCAAATGCATCACTTGCTTCGCGTGCAGTCACCGCCACGGCGCTTGCATGTTCTGCACGTGACAAATGCTGAACCAGCAAGACGACTCCGGTGAAGCCAGCGCCTACCGCGATTGCGAGCGCCACAAAGACATAGGTGAGCAGCGCATTTGAGTCACTGCCCGGATGCACCCGCATGTAGGTGCCCAGCGCGACGACCAGAACGAAAAAAGCCAGCATCGAACGCCGGAATAGCTGACCCGCGGCGCCGGCATGGCGCAATAACGCGCCGACCGGAATCCCCGGGTCATTAATCAGGACAATGCTACCCAGCACCATGCCAATCACGACGGTCACGATGCCCATGGTCGAGAACGGCCCGAGTTGTGGCACCAGTTGTGGCTCAGTCAGCCAGGCGAAAAGGCCGCTGAATGAAATCAATAATGCCACGCCACCTGTCAGTGCAGCACCTGTTGACGTGCGGTCACCTTCGTTTCTTAAAATCAGGGTTAATCCCAACAGCAGGCACATTGCGCTGGTAGCTGGTGACGGCGCGCGCAACAACACCATACCCGACGTCCCGAACCCGAGGAGAAAAGTCAGAGCGAACGCACTGACCAATGCGCCAAGCAGCCGGACGTGAGCTGTGCGGCGCTTGCCGGAAATTTCACTGAGCAATCCGACTGCGATGAACTGTAGCATCGTTGCCGTGCTGAACTTGGTCGTGGCATTGCCTACAGCAATGTAACCCTGGAGTTGGACGCCGATGAGCCAGTCGAGTTGGATACCCAGTGTCAAGGCCAAACAGGCAGCGAGCAGCAGCGTGTTCAAGGCGCGTGGCGTCACGGGCCACAACGCCTTGCAACAGCGGGACGGGATGCGTCGATCATCGGGTTCGAAAAATCCGTTTTCTCTCCACGGCTGGCGCTATCGTATCACGCCCGACTCTGCGCCGGCGGCATGACGCTACAGTAAGGATCAGGAACTGCAGGGTCCCGCAGCCAATACCAGGTGTATCGGCTGCGGGCAGAACAACATCAGTGTGCGGGCTTTCTGAATTTGAACACGGTACGGTCGGTCTCACCGCGCAAGCCCTGG
>JACKNH010000054.1 GCA_024234975.1 Gammaproteobacteria bacterium | reverse complement strand
CGTGGGTCAATTGCGCAACGTCGACCTGACCCATCCGCAGGCATAACAAGGTCGCGACATTTCGAGTTAGCATGAGTTGACTGATCGAAAATCGCGGAAAAAACTTCATGCAGATCATCACTCACATTTCCCGTCAGCTGCGCTACCTCGCACTGATTGTGTTGGCCTGTCCGGCAATCGCCATTGCGCAACAACTTGCGTCCGATGAGCCATCGCCGCTGCTGGAGCGGCCGCGCATCGTGGTGACCACCGATCCGGAACTCGACGATCTCAATTCTCTCGTCCGCTTCCTGCTCTACAGCACGGACTTCCGGATCGAAGGGTTGATTTACGCCAGCAGCCAGTTCCACTGGAAGGGCGACGGCAAGGGCACGTTATGGTTTGTTGAAGGCCGCGAGTACACGCGGTTCGGCCTGAAGATGGGGCCGATGGCGTCGTGGCGGTGGCCGGAAGGTGAAGGTCATATCGATCAAGTCGTCGACGCTTATGAAGCTTCATACCAGAACCTTCGCGTGCATGATGCGCGCTACCCGACGCCTGAATACCTCAGGTCCATCATTCGCGACGGCAACATCGAGTTTGACGGCGTTTTCGCCAAGGACACTCCGGGTTCTGAACTGATCAAGTCGCTGATGCTCGATGATGTACCGGGGCCGTTGTACATCACTGCCTGGGGTGGTCAGAGCACGATCGCCCGCGCGCTCAAATCGATTCAGGATGAGTTCGAAGGCACGCCCGAATGGACCAGTCTGAAAGCGAAAATTTCGGCCAAGGTCATTCTGCTCGTGTCCGGCGACCAGGATGACACCGAGGCGAAATACATCCGGCCGATGTGGCCGGATCTGTATCCACGCGGACGATTATACGCGGGCATGAACCTGAGCTATGGCGCGCAAACAAGGGCGTCGGCGGCCAATGCGGCGTATTACGGCGCGCAATGGATGGCGGAGCATGTCTCAGGCAAAGGAGCGTTGGGCGCTGTTTACCGCGTCTGGGGTGATGGCAAGGGATTGGTGGCGAACGATATCTTTGATTACTTCGGTCTTGCCGGCTACAGCGATGACGAACTCAAGCAGAAGGGCTACATCGTCTGGACACCGGTGCAGCCCAAGGGCTCCTGGTTGGGCGAAGGGGATACATTCACCTTCCTCAACGCGCTGGACTTCGGCCTGCGCAGTCTGGAGGACGAGAACTACGGTGGCGTTGGCGGTTATCGTCGGATGCCAATTGCGGGTGAGTCCGAGCCTGGTTTTCTCGGCGATGGCGTGAACCAGAACGGCGAGGCGGGTGGTCCTGAATATCCGGATTTCTTCAAGGTGGTGCAGAACGACTTTGCCGCGCGCCTGACCTGGGCCGCCGTCGCGAAGTTCGAAGAGGCCAATCATCCGCCGCAGGTGAGTCTGCTTGGCCCGCGAGATATTGTTGCCGCGCCCGGCGCCACGGTCCGACTGACCGCGTCGGCATCCGATCCCGATGACGATGCTGTGACGATGAAATGGTGGCAATTCGAAGCGGTGGACAGTTATCCGGGCAAGGTCAGCTTCGCTGATACCGGCTCGTCATCCACCCTGGTGCAGGTTCCCACCGACGCCGAAGCCGGCCAGACCCTCCACATCGTGATCGAAGCGAGCGATGATGCGCCGCTACCGCTCACGCGATATCAACGCGTCATCATTACGGTCGCGGCGACCCGTGGCCGCGGCGTCGCCAATTGAAGTCACGTCGTTACCGCGTCAGGGCGCGGGCGGCAGGTAATGGATGAAGTTGAACTTGTTGCCATCAAGATCGCGGCAGTAGGCAACGTACATATGTTCGCCGCGCATGCCCGGGGCGCCTTCGTCGGTTCCGCCCAGGTCCATTACCTTGGCATACCAACGGTCTACCTCGTTTTTTGACTTTGCATCAAAGGCGATCATCGTGCCGCCACCATGGGTGGCGGGTTGCTCGTTGAACGGCTTGGTGACGATGAACATCGGAGTCCCGACGCCCCAGCCCCAGCCGACGCTGCGCTCAACGGCGTATACCTTCTCCGCGCCCATCTCCGCCATCAATGCATCGTAGAAAGCGACGGCTTTTTCGATATCGTTGGTCCCCAGAGTCAGGTAGCTGATCATGACGCGTCTCCCACAGTGGTATCGGATGGGTGCAGGATAGCGCGGATTACATTGCCTTGTGCTGCGTGCAGCGGTGGCGCGCGCTGACTACCTCAGAGTGCCTCATCGACCATGGAAGTTTCGTTGGCGACTGGCAGGTGATACGTTCGGAAGTTGCGACCCATGAGCATGGAGCCGTCTACCCGGCTGGCAAGCCGCTGCAGGAACCGATATTCGCGCCGTGTTTCCAGCAGGTGAATACGGACCTCTTCGTGGCCGAACTCGCGCGCCCATGCCATCATGTCGATGAAAATCGGCTTGCCCGCACCCCAGAACTCATCCGCGAGCACGATGCCGATCTCGTAACCACCCTCATCGGGCTGGATTCCGCACCAACCGGCCAACCGGCCTTTCACCATCACGGCGCGAACACGGCAGCCGGGGGTATTGTCCACGTCCATTTTCGCAGCTACCCAACGGGCGATACTGGCACGGTCAAACGCTACGTGTTCGACGAGGTGCGTTCTGACCCTGGGCTGGTTCAGCAGTGCAATCAGCTCGGACGGGTCGGCTTCGTCGAGGGGCAGGTAGTGCAGTTCCATCATCGAGAGGGCGATTCAGGAAGCATCGCTATTGCGGTAGCTGACGATCGGCGTGAAGCCGCCGAGGATCATGCGCTCACCATCAAACGGCAGGTTTCCGATCTCGCTCATGCGAGGATCCTCGAACATGCCCTTGTGGGCTCGGGCGCCGGTCTCACGATCCGGCCAGATTATCCACGACAGCACAATTTTCTCGCCCGGCTGCGCCAACACGGCTTTGCGATAGTCGGTGATCTTGCCATCAGGCACTTCCTGCTCCCAGTTCTCGAAGATCTCCAGCGCCCCGAAATCCTTGGCCACCTCGGCAAACTGCTGCGCGATACGTGTGTACTCATCCTTGTTCTGCTCGGGCACGGCAATCACATAGGTGTTCACATACATGGTCGGTGGTCTCCGGCAAGTTCATCAGGGTCACCAGCAGGCGGATTCGGAATTCGGCGCCCGAATTTCGGTAGGGCAATACGTGGCAAGCCTTGGGAACGATACATACTGCAAATGAACCTGCAATAGCCGCGCACCAGTACGGCGGGTGCAAATTTTCCGCGTCATGATCGCAGAATCTTCTCCATCGCCTTGCCTTTGGCGAGTTCGTCGATCAGCTTGTCCAGCCAGCGGATCTTCTGCATCAACGGGTCGTCGACTTCTTCCACCCGCACGCCACACACCACACCTTTGATCAGCGAGGTATTCGCGTGCATTTCAGGCGCCTGGGCAAAAAATGTTTCGAAGTCATTGCCGCGGTCGAGTTGTGCCTGCAGGCCGGCCGCATCATAGCCCGTCAGCCAGCAGATGATTTCGTCCACTTCCGCCTGCGTGCGATTCTTTCGTTCCGCCTTCTTCACGTACAACGGGTAAACACTGGCGAAAGAGGTGGTGAAGATGCGGTGGCCGGCCATGGTGGATCCTGTTTCTGAAATCTGCGGCAAATGCTAGCCGGTATCGGGTGGCTTGGGAACGCGTCAACGGCGTTTGAACCAGCGCAAACCCGCCAGCGGGATGCCAGTTTCGCCAACCCGCAGATTTGCGGCGGCAGTACTATGGATGCCGCGGAATTCCCGTCAAAGCCAGATGGGCGCCAAACGCAAGCTTCAGAATGCCGTCCATGACCGACACAAATTCGAACGGAATTCCCGGGCTAAGAAGTCCCACCAGTGCAAATGCGATGCACGCGAGCCCCAGAAACACCACTCGCTTGCCCAACGCCCAGCCCATCGGCAGGAAATGGACGCCGACGATCAGAAATGCCCACAGCCACTTGTCGGTCAAGGGCGTTGCTGGAGGCAACTTCGAAAACACAAGATAGAAGGCGATAAATTCGAGCAACAAGGCCGCCAGCATGACAGCGATATGTCGGCGGGGCGGCGCGCCCAGCGGTCGGATACGCCGTACCAGAGGTATGGCAATCGCACCCAGACCAACGGAAGCCAGAAATATGCTGATATGGACCGGCGCTGCTGTTGGCCACAGGGTGGCCGCCACGATGCCGGCGCCTACGCAAACCAGAAATGCGCCGCTACCGCGAACCATCGGATAGGCGTATGAGTTTTGAATTGTCATTGTTGTTGGGCCTGATGGTTCCGGCCGACAGGATATCCGAAGTAAACCAAATCCCGGGGCCAGCCTTCCAATTCTTTGGTCGACGTCTCACGAACCGGCGCATGGGGATACGGCTTTATGCCGTCGACCCTCGCTGTCTATTCAGCTGCCATCCAGACCGCACTTTCTCACGTGAAGGCAACGGCGTGTCTTCGCACCAAAACCGGTGCCTCCAGCGCACGCTCTTGAGGCGGAGGCACAGTATCGCACTGTAACGACGCATGCCGGAAGCCAAGGTCTGAGGCTCCTTTGGTGTTCCAGACGAATTTCCCCGGAACCCTCGATCGTGAAGAAAACATTCACCTAAACTGTTTGTATATCGAATGAGCTCCGCGCTTCAATCCGGAATTGAGTTGATGGCCATACGTTACGCAAGGAGATTGGATTTACCATGAGCAGCGAATCGCAGGTAACCGTGTCGGAAGATGAGCAGTCAGCAAGTGGCATTTCGCCGTTGCCGCCAACCTTCATAAAGGCAGTTGAGATCTGGCTGCCGGACGA
>JACKNH010000053.1 GCA_024234975.1 Gammaproteobacteria bacterium | reverse complement strand
GAAAGCATCGCGCCATTGATATCCGTCAGTGTGACGCTACCGGTTGCGCCCACCTTGTTGGCCATCAGGCGCGTCAGATCACCGGTGCCACCAGCAACATCCAGCATTCGTCCGCCTGGCCGCGGCACCAGTGCATTGACCGCCAGACGCTTCCACAACCGGTGCACGCCCAACGACATCAGGTCATTCATGACATCGTAGCGGCTGGCGACCGAATCAAAGACACCGCGTACACGTCGCGCCTTTTCCGACCGCGCAATCGTCGCAAAACCGAAATCAACTTCGTTGGAATCAGACTTTCCGCTCATAGCCAGCCTGTGTCAGCGCATCAAGATAGTCACGCCAGTTTGCCTCAAAATTCGATCCCAGCTTGTACAGGTAATCCCACGAGTACAGACCGGAGTCATGCCCGTCATCAAAAACCAGGCGCACGGCGTAGTGGCCTACCGGCTCTGCCCGTACGACTGTGACGTTCTCCTTACCGACCTGCAATACCGCCTGACCGGGGCCATGGCCTTTGACTTCGGCGGACGGCGAGTAAACCCGCAGGTACTCATAAGGCAACTGGTATGCCGTACCATCGTCAAACGCGACCGCGAGCACGCGCGATTGCTGTTTGAGTACCAGATCAGTGGGCTGGTGGGCGCTCATTCAGAGTATGTATTTCTGCAGATCTTCGTTCCGCAGCAGCGACCCCAGGTGTTTGTCGACATATTCAGCATCGACATTCACGGTGTTGCCCGCGTAGTCCGCCGCGGTAAACGACAATGCCTCCAGCAATCGTTCCATCACGGTATGCAGTCGACGCGCGCCGATGTTCTCGTTGCTTTCGTTGACCTGCCAGGCCACCTCGGCGATTCGCCGCACGCCGTCCGGGGAGAATTCGAGTTTGACGCCTTCCACGGACATCAGCGCCGCATATTGCTCGGTCAGTGAAACATTGGGTTCAGTCAGGATCCTGACGAAGTCATCAATGGTCAATGCCCGCAGTTCCACGCGGTTGGCGAGTCGACCTTGCAGCTCCGGAATCAGATCCGAAGGTTTGGCAAGGTGGAAAGCTCCTGAGGCAATGAACAGCACGTGGTCGGTTCGGACCGCACCGTACTTGGTCGATACCGTACAGCCTTCGACCAGCGGCAGCAGATCACGCTGCACGCCTTCGCGGGATACGTCGGCCCCCTGGGTCTCCGTGCGCCGTGCAATCTTGTCGATTTCGTCGAGGAACACGATGCCATTCTGCTCCACCGCTTCGATGGCCTGCGTGCGGATATCATCCTCATTGACCAGCTTGCCGCCTTCCTCTTCGGTCATCAGCTTCATTGCCGCCGCCACTGTCATGCGGCGCGACCGCGTACGCGACCCTGCCATATTCTGGAACATGCTCTGCAACTGGCCGGTAAGTTCCTCCATGCCGGGCGGCGTCATGATTTCCACGCCCATGCTACCCATGCTCACGTCAATCTCGATTTCCCTGTCGTCGAGTTGATTTTCGCGCAGCATCTTGCGAAAGCGCTGGCGTGTTTCGTTATCGGATTTCAATTCAGTGGATTCAAAACCCCGGGCAGGCGGCAGCAACGCATCAAGGACGCGCTCCTCCGCAGCGTCGCGCGCCCGCGCCTCCACCTTGGCAATGGCCTGTTCACGCACCATCTTGATTGCGGCTTCGACGAGATCCCGGACGATAGACTCTACGTCCCGGCCGACATAGCCGACCTCGGTGAACTTGGTTGCTTCAACCTTGATGAAAGGCGCTTCGGCAAGCCTGGCCAGGCGCCGCGCGATTTCGGTCTTGCCGACACCGGTCGGACCGATCATGAGAATATTCTTCGGCGTAATTTCGTGGCGCAGGTCCGCCGGCAGTTGGGAACGTCGCCAACGATTGCGCAATGCAATTGCTACCGCACGCTTGGCTGCATCCTGCCCGACGATATGCCGATCGAGATGTTCGACGATTTGCTGGGGAGTCAGCGCCGTCATTGCCCTTCTCCCAGCGAGAGTATCGTCAGGTTGCTGTTGGTGTAGACACAGATATCCGCGGCGATGTTCAAACCGTTCTCTACAATGGTGCGGGCATCGAGTTCGGTGTGTCGCAGCAACGCCCATGCCGCCGCCCGTGCGTATTGGCCGCCGGAACCGATAGCCATGATGTCGTCGGCAGGTTCGATGACGTCGCCGTTGCCGCTGATGATGAGTGATTGGGTGACGTCGGCGACCACCAGCAACGCTTCCAGCCGCCGCAGGCTACGATCAGTGCGCCAGTCTTTGGCAAGCTCGACCGCCGCCCGCGTCAGATGCCCCTGAAACGATTCGAGTTTGGCTTCGAATCTCTCGAACAGCGTGAACGCATCGGCGGTACCGCCGGCGAACCCTCCGATGACCTTGCCGCCATAAAGAGTACGCACTTTACGTGCATTCCCCTTGAGCACGGTGTCACCCTGTGACACCTGTCCGTCGCCGCCGATGACTACCTGGCCACCGCGTCGGACACCGAGGATCGTGGTACCTCTGAACTGTTGCATAACCTGCTTGTTTTACGCTGGAAAATGTCCCGGCATTGTACACGAAGGGCCCGGCGGCCCGGCGCGCAGATGTCGCCCTTACCCGTGGGAAGGGGCCAACCGTATCCGCCAGGCGTGTTCAGTGAGTTCGCTGATGCCGGCGGTGACGAATTTCGGTGGTGGTGCGTTATCGGGCATGCTTGCCAGATGCTCGCGCGTATCGCCGTTGAACAGCATATCGATTTCCGTGGCAGGCACACAGTGCGGCGGTCCAGCGACGAGTGACTGGTCGTACTCCAGCGTCACCAGCAGCATGTCGAGGTGACGCCGGGGCAAAATTGAGCGCAGATGATGGACATAACGGCGGCGGATGTCCGGGGGCAAGGCCACGAGTGCGGCGCGATCATAGATGCCCCCGGTGTCAATCATCATCTCTTCGGTGAGCGAGAAGAAGTCGCCGCAGTACAGCGTTATCCCGGAGGCAGTGTAGCGCTTGAGGCCGCTCAGGGAGTCGCACTTCGGCTGCAGACCGGCTTCGGCGAAGAACTGGCTGACGGCGGCTTCGGAAAGCTCAACGCCAATGATTTCGTGACCGCGTTCTGCCAACCAGTGCATGTCGAGTGACTTGCCACACAGCGGCACGAATACTGTCGCGCCAGGCACCACTTTCAAGGTCGGCCAATAGCGGGCCAGAAATGGATGCACGTCGGCGCGGTGAAACCCAATCTGATTCGCAGCCCAGCGCTCATGCCAGAACTCAGGATTCATCAGCTGTTCTCTCTTTGAGGGTAGGGGGCTCTGGCAACAAGCGGGCGACTGGTCGTCGCGGCGCCGGCTCAGCCGGCGACGAGTGATACCAGCCACAACAGCAGGACCACCCAAACCGTCACGATGAATGCCGCGCCGCCAACGCTTGTCGGTCGCTCCGCCAAGGACGTGGCCCGGGCGCGTGCGCGAGCGACTGTTTCGTCCGGAGCACAACGCAATACCAGCCACACGCCAAGTGGCACCAGCAGGAGATCATCCAGCAGACCCACCACCGGAATGAAATCCGGAATCAGGTCTACTGGACTCAATGCATAGGCCGCCACTGCCACCGCCAACAATCGCAGCCACCAGGCAGTCGCCGGATCGCGCGCCAGACAGTACACGGTCAGCGTCTGAACCTTGAGCTGCCGCGCCCATTGCCGCAGTAACTTCATAGTGCCCGGAACAGCGCTGCCGCCTGCGGTCCGGGATTCGTAACCTTGCTATTTGTTTTCAGGGTCGTAGGTCTGAAGTCCCGGCTTCAATTTCTTGTCATCCAGGAAGGCCTTCATCGCACCTTTACGGAAATGACCACCACTCTGGAAGATGGCTTCGTCGACCTTGGCATAGATGTAATCATTGGCGGTATCCCAATCCATGCTCATCACGCGCTTCGCGACTTCCTTGGCTGCGTGCAACGTCACCGCATCCTTGCCCATCAGCGTCTTTGCCAGTTCAGTGACGCGCTGCTTGAGTTGCGCCCGCGGCACGGCTTCATTGATCAGCTTCATCTGCGCGGCCTTGACGGCGTCAAATGTTTCGCCGGTCATGATGTAGTACAGGCCATCGCGGTGACCCATGGTATCCATGACAACCTTGGTGACGTTGCCGCCGGGCAGAATGCCCCAGTTGATTTCAGACAGACCGAATTGCGCATCTTCGGCGGCGATGGCGAAATCACACGCCACCAGCGGCGTGAACGCACCCCCGAACACCCAGCCGTTGACCATGGCGATGGTCGGTTTGACATAGAATCGCAGCTTGCGCCACTGCCAATCACCGGAAGCCCGTCGCGTGCGGTATTGCACGATGGGCGGCGCGCCATCAACTTCGCGGAAGTATTCCTTCAAGTCCATGCCCGCCGACCAGGATTCACCGGCCCCGGTCAACACCACGACCTTGCACCGGTCATCGGTTTCCAGCGCGTCAAGTGTCGCGAGCATCTCCCGATTTAGTTCCGGACTCATGCAATTGCGCTTGTCCGGCCGGTTCAGCGTCACCCAGGCAATGTCATCGGAAAAATCGACCAGGACTGTTTTGCCCCAGGGTTCTTGGTTGCTCATGTTCGCGTTCTCCTGCTCGTACGGTTATCTTCAAGTGAAATCGCTGGTGCGCATTCTACCTTGCGCCTGCCGGTCTGGTACCACTGTCCTGCCCTGTACTGCAAAGTATCCGGTCAACCCCGTCGCCAGTTGATTGTGTACAAGTCGTGACGACGATCCTTCAGGTTCTGTACCGTGCCGTTGGCTCGGGCTTCCACCAGTGCATCCAACCGCAAATCAGCGAACGCAACCATTTCGACGTTGGGAGTCGTATCGGCCGCAACACCATCCCGCGCGAATGGAAAGTCACACGGCGTCACGATGCAGCTCTGGGCATACTGGATATCGAAATTGTTCACCCCGGGCAGGTTGCCGCAATTGCCGGA
>JACKNH010000052.1 GCA_024234975.1 Gammaproteobacteria bacterium | reverse complement strand
GAAAGACGGCGCAGTAAGACAAAGCCCGTTCTGACTTTCCCGGAGTTGGGTGAAGAACCAACTAAGAGGGGCATCGGCGCGTCCTTGTGCACGACACCCCATAGCTTGATCAGCCCAGGCTCAGCCCTCGCGCCGACGCCCGAAGCGTACCCAGGCAGCGGCCGTGCAAAATGCACTGGCAAGCAGCGGTAGCGCTGCAGGTAGCGGTACTGGTGCGACATAGGTGAATTCGGTGATACTGGCGGACACCCGGTCGGTAAAGATTCCGGCTGGCCCGAGTTGGAGGTCCACGTTGAATTCGAAGTTACGATTTTGGAAGGCATTCATCACGTCAGGCGTCGGAAACACTGGCGAACTCAAGACGGATGACGCGCCGGAGAGAAATATTCTGGCATACGAAACCTGAAATCCATCGCTGCGGCTGACGTAGTATCCCCCGCCATCGTTTGCCCCAGCAGGTGAAAACTCATCATTGACCGTGTAGATAAGGTTGGTTGACAGCGGCGGAGCCATGTCGAACGTGTACGTGTTGCCGCCGGTAACGATGGTCACCGATGCAATAGCGCTATCAGCGACGAAACGACTGGGGTCAAGACTCGAATTGCCAACGCTATCGTCAAAGAAGTAGGTGACGGTCAAATCCATTCCGGGTGTGATGCCGGGATTCAGAGCGGTGACTGACGGATCGTCCTGAACCGCAATTACAGTACCGACGCCTTTGATGCCCACCAGCGCTGCGGACGCATGGGTGGCGGTGGCCGCCAGTAGTACCAACGGGATGACTCGGGTAAGAACATTCGCTCGCATGGAATACCGTCCGTGATTGTTGTTTTGGTTTTTGAAGTTCGTGACCACGAGGCGGCTGGGAGTCGGGCAAGTCACCGTCCGCACACCTCGTATCTCTGCGCAGGCATCGAAATGTCTCAGCCTGTTGGCCAGTCAGTTTCGCAAATGAAGGAAGTACGTCGCATCCCGCAAACAGGGGATGCTCGGTATAAGCCATTGGCTGAAGACCCAGCCGCGTGCCAGCGGGCAGGACGTTCCACATCGTCTTTCTGCAGGGTGGTGCGCTGCAAAAAGCGAGGCTGGGCAGGCTGTGGAGTCTGCGGAAGGCCCGTGAAAAGCGTCGCAGGAGATTTGCGACAATGCGCTTCGTTTACAACCGCTATACCCCCCGCATAGACTCCCCCGACGATAGCGAACACCGCAGGGACGCGACGCGGAGATTCCGGGGGGATCAATGAAATGCGTCGAACAGTGCGCGCGCCAGGTGTTCACTGACTGGATGATTCCCGCGGACCTGAACCATTTCATTCCGCAGTATCCGGTACCCATGGGCTCGCAGGCGTTGAGCCACGAACTGATCGCAGCCGATAGCAGCGTGCTTCGATACCGATTCAACGAACCCGCCAATTTCCGGAGAGCCACCGATGAGAATCCTGATCAACGCTGCAGTTGCCTTCACCTTGTTGTTCTGCGTGTTGCCGGCGGACGCCCGCAACCCGACCGCGCAGGAGCGGGCCGATATCGAGAGCCTGGCTTATCACTACATCTTTGCGCTGGACTGGCGCGATGGTGAAGCCTACGCAGCGACGTTCGCGCCGGATGGCGTACTGAATTACGGCGGTGGTCAGGCCGTGGGACGCGAGGCCATTGCCGCCATGGTGAACAGCATCCGCGAGCGCGAAATGGCGCAGCTGAAGCCCGGCGAGACCGGCCAGGGCAACGCCCATAATCAGCATTTCGTCACTTCGATGGTGATCGACATCTCCACTGACGGCGGCCGCGCCGTGTCCCAGGCTTACTGGATGGCAGTGCGTGGCACGCCGCCAGTGGTCAACTCCTACGGCCACTACGTTGACGAGCTGGTCCGGATCAACGGTGAGTGGTTTTACGCATCGCGCCGTACCTTCAATGAACAGGCCGCGGGCCGCGGTACGCAACCCTACATCAATCCCGTGACGCATCCGGCCCAATACGGCATTGCGCCGCTGGATTGATGCGCACAGGCAAACAAGGAACATCATCATGACTGGCACGAAGTTCCCGGAAGGCTTCTCCTGGGGCGTATCCACTTCGTCGTATCAAATCGAAGGTGCGGTAAACGTTGGCGGGCGCGGCAGTTCGATCTGGGACACCTTCAGTCATACGCCGGGCAAGGTCTTCCACGGCGATACCGGCGATATCGCCTGCGATCACTTCCACCGGCTGGACGAGGATCTCGACCTGCTGGCCCGGCTGGGTGTCGATGTCTACCGCTTTTCGATCGCATGGCCGCGTGTTCAACCGCAAGGCACGGGCGTGGCGAATGAAGAAGGCCTCGCCTTTTATGATCGCGTCGTCGACGGACTGATTCAGCGCGGCATCAAACCTGTCCCAACGCTGTACCACTGGGATCTGCCGCAGCCGCTGCAGGATATCGGTGGCTGGGCAAATCGCGCCATCGTTGACGCTTTCGCTGATTATGCCGCGAAGCTCGCCCGACACTTCGCCGGTCGCGTTCCGATGTGGACGACGATCAATGAACCCTGGGTCATCGCCTATCTGGGCTACGCGCTGGGGCTGCACGCACCGGGCATTTCAGATCCTGCGCAAGCCGCGGCCGCGCACCACCACCTGTTACTTGCCCACGCTGCGGGCATGGCAGCGATCCGCAGCGCAGACCCGGCGGCGCAAGTCGGCATTGCTTTGAACATGAGCCATATCTATCCATGGTCGGACCACGCCGAGGATGTACACGCAGCGGCGCTGGCAGATATGCAACTCAATGCGTCGTTTCTGAATCCCCTGGTGCATGGCGCCTATCCAGCTGACATGGGCCAATTACACGAGCGCTGGCAGGACGGGGTGCTTGTCCAGGACGGTGATCTGGCGCGCATCGCCGCACCGCTGGATTTCCTCTCGATCAACACCTACCACCCGCGCTATGTCTGTGATCCGGCCAACAGCAGGGAGGCGCGTGCGCAGGGATGGACCGGAGGATTCGCCGCGCCGTTTTCGCTTGGGCTGCCATTCACCGATGTTGAACCGCCGGGCTGCGCCAAGACCGACATGGGCTGGATGATCGAACCGGCCGGGCTGACCGACCTGTTGTTGCGTCTGGCGGCCGATGCGCCCGGCCTCGCGCTCTATATCAGCGAGAACGGCGCCTCATGCGCCGATTATCCCGATCCCGCAGGCAAGGTATCGGATCCGGAGCGCGTCGCCTATCTCGATGGCCATCTCAGGGCGGCATTGATGGCGTCAGGCAAGGGTGTGAAACTGCGCGGCTATTGGGCCTGGAGTTTCATGGATAACTTCGAGTGGGGATTCGGTTACTCCAAGCGGTTCGGCCTTGTCTATATCGATTACCCGTCAGGCAAGCGCACGCCCAAGCAGAGTTTCGACTGGTATCACGATGTCATCGCGAACAATGCGCTGCCATAGAAGATTCACACATTTTCGAGCCCTGCGCGGGCGCTCAATAAATTCAAAGAGGGGAACTGAACAATGAGCACATCTGATTCGAAGACACAAATGGCCCAACGTCTGATCGACGGCCTGGTCACCGGTTCCCCGGACAGCGTCCGTTCGCTGTTCAGCGGCCCGGCCGATATCGACGATCCGTTTGCCGGCCGGCATATCGATGGCGGTTTTGAAGCGCTGGTGCGCAACTGGGGGCCGGCAAAGCTTGCCACAATCCGGTCGGTCAGGCTCGAACACTCAACGATCGGCGCGGATGGAAGATTCTGCGGCGCCGAGTTTGAATTGATACTGGATAAACAGGGTAAGGAAAAGCTGCTGAACGTCGTCGCCGTCATCGAGTTCAATGGCGAAAAGATGGTAAAGACGCGTCTGTATTATCGCCGGGCGCGGGTGGATGGCGAGCAACACGTGCGCAACCGTATCCTGGATGTACCCCAGCACATCGAGGCTTTCCTGCCGATCGTCGGCCGCTACCAGCGCGCCTTGTCCGATGGCGACGCCAATGCCCAGGCCGATACCTTCTCACCCGATGGTCGTTTCGATGGGCATGGCGAATCCACCGATCTGGGCGAAGGGTTGGGCATGGGCATCTACGAAGGCAGGGAATCCATCCGCGCGGTGCTGATACAGATGTTCGGCATCATCGATCGGGATGCCGGCAATGCCGGCGGCGGTCAGCACGGCGCCAATATCGAGAAGCTGAATATTTTTTCCGATGGCGTTACCACGGTGATGGAATTCAACATCATCGACCCGAATCATCCAACCAACCGCGTGCACGCCGGCGTTGCAGCGTACGAGGTCGGCGCGGACGGATTGATCAAGGAAGCACGCGTTTACGACGAGGCCTGGTAGCGGTAGCGGGGGAATTCCCATGTCACTGCAAATCCGCATCCGGCTGTCGCTGATGATGTTCGTGCAGTACTTCATGTTCGGTGCCTGGTTCGTGACCCTGGGCACCTACATGCATGAGGGGCTCGAATTCGACGCCATCATCGGCACCGCCTACGGTACGCAAGGCATCGCGGCCATCATCTCCACACTGGTATTCGGCGCCGTAGCCGACCGCTACCTGTCCGCACAGAAACTGCTGGGCGTGCTGGCCATTGCTTCCGGCGTCATCCTGTTCATTGCCGCCCGCATCACGACATCCCCCGATCTGTTTCTCGCGCTTATACTGCTGCACTTCCTGTTCTTCGTACCCACCATCCCATTGGCGAATTCGGTGGCATTGAGTTGTATTACCGACCGTTCGGCGGAGTTTCCGCCGATTCGCGTGTGCGGTACCGCCGGCTGGATCGTCGCCGGGTTGTTGATCGGCGCGATGCCAGGGGCGGCGGCAACGCACCTGCCCATGCAGATCGCCGGCGCCGCCGGCGTCGTACTCGGGCTTTACGCCTTCTCTCTGCCCGACACGCCGCCGGCCGGCAAAGGCAGCCATGCTGATTGGCGCAGCGTGCTCGGGTTCGACATGATGGGGAAAATGCGCGAGCGGAATTTCGCCATCTTCATCATCGGCGTACTGATAGTCCTGATCCCGTTGGCGTTCTACAACACGTATTCAAATGCGTTTCTCTCGGCAGTGAATCTGCATGCCGACATTTTCGGTCACCGGGTGGAACCCGCCGCGATCCAGACATTGGGCCAGGTTTCCGAATTCGTCCTGCTGCTGTCATTGCCGATGTTTCTGCGTCGGTTCGGTGTAAAAGGCGTGCTGGTGATCGGCATGTTGGCGTGGTCGGTGCGGTACATCCTGTTCGGTTATGGATTTGATCAAAGTGGTGCGGATTTCGCCATGTTGGTGAGTGCCGTGATGTTGCACGGCGTGTGCTACGACTTCTTTTTCGTCGCCGGGCAGATCTACGTGGATGAGAACTTTGAGCCGGCATTGCGGGCGCGCGCGCAATCATTTCTGGTAACGATCAACATGGGCGTCGGGGTGGTATTGGGCTCGAACTTCGCGAACTTCGTATACCGGATGAATGCGACACCCGATGGCGGTCACGATTGGCGGACGATATGGCTGGTGCCG
>JACKNH010000051.1 GCA_024234975.1 Gammaproteobacteria bacterium | reverse complement strand
AACGCCGGGAGGAACTCGACGCGTTGGCGCGTGAAGCCAACAACCTGCAGGCCGAAAAATCGAAACTTGTCGCGCTGAATGACCAAGCCCTTGCCCACCAGCAGGCCATGACGGAGCTGCGCTCGACGCGTGCCGAAGCGCTGGCCGGGCTGCAACAGCAGATTGATGCCGATCGCGAGATGCTGGCCGAACTCGAGGCCGATGCCGCGGCCTTATCGACGCTCGTGCGCGGCCTGCCACGCCCTGGGCAAAATCGCCCGCTGCCCGACACCGGCGGTTCGACTGCAAAATCGCTTGCGCAACCGCCCTCCGGGCCAGCCACACCTGGCAGCCTGCAGGAACAGGATATCGATCGCGCAAAAGGCAAATTGCCCTGGCCTGCGACTGGCAGGATCGTCCAGACCCCGGGTTCACGCCAGCGTGCGGGCGGCGCGGTCTGGAATGGCATGTTGATCGCAACCGAACCTGCGGCCGAGGTGCATGCAATTGCTGCCGGCACCGTGGTATTTGCCGATGAATTCCGCAATCTGGGCCTGCTGGTCATTGTCGATCACGGTCAGGAGTACCTCAGCCTTTACGGCTACAATCAGGCGGTTCACCGGCAGGCGGGCGATCATGTCAGCGCCGGCGATTTGCTGGCAGAAGTCGGTGCCCATGGAACTGCCGGCCAATACGCGCTGTATTTTGAATTGCGCCATAACGGCGCAGCATTGGATCCCCGCCAGTGGCTGCTGCCGCGTTGATGATCCCGGCCCGTCGCTCGGGTATAGTGCCCGCTCATGAATAGAAGCAATTTCCGGGTTTTTCGCCGCACTTTCTTCCTGGTTTTGACTGCGGCGCTTGCCACACAACGCGGTGTGCTCGCCGCCGACGATGATCCCACTTCTATCCCGCTTGAACAGATCCGGGTCTTCACTGAAGTGCTCCATCTGATCAAACGCGACTACGTTGAACCGGTGGATGACAAGACACTGCTCGAGAACGCCATTCGCGGCATGCTGAGCGGCCTTGACCCGCATTCTGCATACCTGAGTGATACGGAATATACCGGGCTGCAGGAAGGCACAACCGGAGAATTCGGTGGTCTGGGTCTGGAGGTCGGACTGGAAGATGGTTTTATCCGCGTCATTGCCCCGATTGATGACACACCGGCTCAGCGTGCCGGCGTACAAGCCGGCGACCTCATTGTCAGGCTCGACGACACCCCGGTAAAAGGCATGTCACTTGACGATGCCATCGACTTGATGCGCGGCGCTCCAGGAGCGCCGATTCTGCTCACCATCATGCGCGAAGGCCAGGATGCGCCGATGACGATTGAGGTCATTCGCGACATCATCAAGGTGAAAAGTATTCGTACCCGGATGCTGGAACCCGGCATTGCATACGTGCGCATTTCCCAATTCCAGGCCAGCACCGGTAATGACTTGCGCGCTGCGGTCGTCGAACTCAATGAACAGGCAGGCGGCGCCCTCAAAGGGCTGGTGCTCGATCTGCGCAACAATCCTGGCGGCGTGCTGGGCGCCGCGGTCGGCGTCGCCGATGTCTTCCTCGAAGACGGCTTGATCGTCTACACCAAGGGCCGGATCGAGGATTCCGAATACGAAGCGCGTGCGCGTCCGCCCGATCTGCTGGCAGGTGCACCCGTCATTGTGCTGGTCAACGAAGGCTCGGCATCGGCGTCGGAAATTGTTGCCGGAGCGCTTCAGGATCGGGGAAGGGCGTTGATTGTCGGGCGGAAATCGTTTGGCAAAGGTTCGGTGCAGACGATTCTTCCAATGCCTGGGGATGCTGCACTCAAACTCACCACCGCGTTGTATTACACACCCAGTGGCCGCTCCATCCAGGCTGAGGGAATCAAGCCTGACATCACCATCGGCAAGCTTCGCGTTGAAGCGCCTGAGAGCGGCGCCAATACCGTAATCACCGAGGCCGATCTTTCGCGACACCTGCAGAACGCAACCTCTGGCGCCGATAGCAACGGCACCAGCGATGATGAGAGTTCTGCGGAGGATACGGTGACGGATGCTGCGAGCCTGGCCAGCCAGGATTACGAATTATACGAAGCATTGAACGTGCTCAAGGGCATGATTCTGATGCAGGCGCGGGCGTCGAACCCGACGCATTGATATCCGCAATGAACTCCTCCACCGGCGCTGAATCTGTTCTCGCCGATGGTCGCGTTTTGCGCCACCTGGTCGCGGCAGTATTCCGGGTGTGGGCCATGATAGCCATGGCCTGTGCGTGCAACGTGGCCAGCGCGTCTGATGCCATTGTCGCCATCGTCATTGACGACCTCGGCAACCGTCCCGAGCTCGACAACCGGATCGTGGCGCTGCCCGCGCCCGTTACCGTGGCTATCCTGCCATTCACACCCGGCGCCAGGCAGCTCTCGCTCCACGCAAGACAGCAGGGCAAGGAAGTGTTGCTGCACCTGCCGATGGAGGCCCATCACGACAATCATCTGCTGGGTGCCGGCGCGCTGCACAGGTCGATGGACGACCAGCTGCTGGGCAGCCACGTCGCCGAGGCCATCGCCAGCGTGCCGAACGCCATCGGCATCAACAATCACATGGGCAGCGCATTCAGCGAAGACCCGTCGGCCATGCGCTCGCTGATGCAGGCCATCCACCGCCACCGTTCACTGTTTTACCTCGACAGCCGAACCACCGGCGGCAGCGTCGCCCGGCAGGCGGCGGCCGCCGCACATGTGCCGTACCTGGAACGCGATGTTTTCCTTGATGATGTAGACGAACCCGCGGCAATTGCCGCGGAGTTTGACCACCTGGTCAGAATCGCGCGCCAACGCGGCTATGCGCTGGCCATCGGACACCCGTATCCCACAACCCTTGCGCTGCTGGAGCGACGTTTGCCCACTCTCGCCGAACAAGGTATCAAGGTGGTCGGAATCTTCTCCTACATGAATTACGTCGCGGTGCAACCCAGCGGCGCCGCGAATCCAGCGACCACGTTGCTCGATACCGCTCCCTGAGTCTGCAGCACCGGGCAAGCGCCATCCAATCCCCGCAGTTGTGGTTACCGCGTAATGATTTTTCAGTGCCGGTTGGTACAATCAGCACCCGGTTTTAATTTCGCTAAATCGAAGGGGAGAACAGCGATGACACGTGATACCGATGGTAAGAACAAATCCACGACCGCCTCGAGGCGGGACTTCCTGCAGGCAACCGGCGGCACCATCACCTGGGGCATGTTGGCAGGAATTTTCGGCGCCGCTCTGCCGGCTGGTGTGAATGCGCAGGATGCTGCCCGCACGCGCTGTATCAACGTGTTGTATCAGAACGGTGACGGCGTCAACTTCGATTACGACTATTATCGCGATCATCATCTGGTAACCATCATGAAGCTGTTCGGTCATGCCATAGAACGCTTCGAGCTGCGCAAAACCATCGCTGCGCCCGGTGGTCCGGCGCCGGCCTACCTGACTGCCGTCAATATCTGGATATCGGACATGGAGGCTTTTGCCGCCGCCGGCCAGCAACACAACCAGACGCTGATCGATGACATCAAGAATTTCACCAACGCACAGGCCACGATTCAGAACGACGATGTCTACGGTGAAATGGGCGACCCGCGCAGCGCGCCTAAACTGGGCCAGACCTGTCTGACCATCCTTTACCCGAACAGCCCCGACGTACGTTGGGATGTGGGTTACTACACCACCGGGCATATGCCTTTGATCATGCGACTGTACGGACCGGAAGCCATCAGCCGTTTCGAATTGCGCAAAGGTGTGAGCGCTGCCGACGGCACCAGCCCGGCGCCGCAAATCGGCTGCATCAACATCTACATCAACAAGCAGGAAGCGTTTGATGCCGCGGGCCGCGAACACACACAGACATTGGTGGACGATGTGCCGAACTTCTCCAGTGTGAACCCGGTTGCCTTTCCCACCGAGATCATCGGTATCGGCTAATTGCCACGAACCCGCGTGCCGGCCGGACCATGGCCGGTACGCGATGTTTCGTACATTTCCTGCAGATAGTCTCCTGAGCTGAGCCGCTGCACTCTTCTTGTACAACGGCGATAGACATACACCCAAACCTGCATCGGGCATCCATCCGGCATTCGTGCGGTGTGTAGTTCGCGGGCAAATTCACGCGGCTTGCTGCCGACGTACCCTTCGTAGTCATCCAGCCAACGCAAGGTGCTGTGATGTCTGAGCCGGTAGATGTCTCCGCTGACGATCGAGCGCTTGTGGAAATCCGGTTGCATGCCGGGATAGGACGCAACCCGGTACAGGCAGCCCCGCATCGTGGCCGCGCCGAGGTAGGCCGCTTCACGCGCCAGACGAATCGAATACGCGTTTTGCAGACCGCGACGCAGACTGCCATAGACAAACAACAGCGTCCTGCGCATGGCCCGGGCTGGTCAGGCCGCCACGCCGAACAGATATCCGACTGCCGCCGTCGCGGCCATGGCTGCCGCTCCCCAGAAGGTGACGCGGCGCATGCCAACGAAATATCCGGCGCCGCCCGTACGGGCAGCCAGCGCGCCCAGACCGGCTAGCACCAACAACGATCCGGCCGAGACCGTCCAGCTCAGGTGACGCAGTGGCAGCAGCCACGCGAGCAACAACGGAAAGCCTGCCCCCATGGCAAACGTCAGCGCCGAGGCCCATGCCGCCTGGAATGGCTGTGCCTGCTGTAACTCATGCAGACCCAGTTCATCGCGCGCGTGCGCACCCAGTGCGTCATGGCGGGTCATCTGGTCGGCGACCTGTCGGGCCAGTTCACGCTCCAGCCCCCGTCCCTGGTAAATCAGCGTCAACTCCTCCAACTCGGCCTGCGCATCGTGTTCCAGCTCGTGCCGCTCGCGCGCGAGATCGGCTTGCTCGGAATCGCGCTGTGAACTGACCGAAACGAACTCACCAGCGGCCATCGACATCGCGCCCGCCACCAGGCCGGCGGTTGCCGCCAGCAGTACCGCGGGCTTGTCGGCTTGTGCCGCGGCAACCCCGGCAACCAGGCTGGCGGTTGAGACGATGCCATCATTGGCACCCATCACGGCTGCGCGCAGCCAACCCATGCGTTCCCGATAGTGACGCTCGAAATGACCTTTGCGCATGTTTCAACGATTCTCCGGAATTTTACTGCGGCCTGATGTCACTCGCGGGTGAAGCAAACTGTCCGCTCGCCAGAAACTGCCGGGTCATGGCAATGACCTCGGGCGCATTCATGATGAAAGTGTGCGTACGCGATACGGTGACGAAATCCTTCATACCTTCAAGACGCGCGCTCGCAACCGAGACCTTGCCATCGTTGGGATCCGGCAGCAGCAGTGACAACAGCAGGTTCATGGTGCTCGTGCCCGCGATGACACCCAGCTCGAAATCAGCCGGCCCGAGCGTCGACGGAACGCTGTCGGGCTCCGTACCCAGCTGCATGCCCGCCGGGCCATTCATCAACCTGAAGCCCGGAACCGAACGCAATGCATCCACCACTTCACTGCCATGATTGGGTGGCGCAAGCATCACCACGCGCCCGAGATTTTCGATCGTGTGATGGGCGAGATA
>JACKNH010000050.1 GCA_024234975.1 Gammaproteobacteria bacterium | reverse complement strand
CAGGATATCGGTCTCCTTCGGAGTGTAATCCGGCATCCAGTAAGTCTCGCGGTACTCTTTGACGCCCGCGTTGTAAGTCTTTGCCATGGCTTGGTTTTCCTCTACGTTTGAAGCGGGACGATGGTGTCCCTGCGTGTTGAGAGTTGGTCAATCCGGATGGCGGTCCGAATGTGAGCGGGGGGAATTATAGAGAGGGGTCATATAAAGTACACTAGCGTTTTCTGATTGTAATCATCAGTCATTACTTATGAGTTGCACATGCATGTAACCTTGCGCCAACTGGATGTCTTTGATGCTGTCGCGCGACACCTCAGTTATACGCGCGCCGCCGAGGAGCTGCATCTGAGCCAGCCTGCGGTGTCGATGCAGATCAAGCAATTGGAAGAAAGTACCGGCATCCCTCTGTTTGAGCAGATGGGGAAACGGATCTATCTGACCGTGGCCGGCACGGAGCTGCATCGTTATGCGCAGACGATTCGGCAACAGCTGGGCGAGGCTGAGGCGATTCTCGAAGACCTCAAGGGACTGAAGCGGGGGCGTTTGAGTGTCGGTGTCGCGAGCACGGCCAATAACTTCGCGGCACGCTTGCTGGCCCGGTTTGTCGAAGATATGGAGGGTGTCAGTTTCAGTCTGGATGTCACCAATCGCGAAACCCTGCTGCGCCAACTCGAAAACAATGAGAAGGATCTGGTGATCATGGGGCGTCCGCCGAAGGACTGCGATCTCGATGAATTCGCATTCATGGCCAATCCCTTGGTGATGATCGCGCCGATGGGGCACCCGCTTGCCAGCCGTCGGTCGATCCCCTTGAAAGAGCTGGATGGCGAGACCTTTGTGGTCCGTGAATGCGGTTCCGGAACCCGGATCGCAGTCGAGAACCTCTTCGAAAAATGCGGCGTGAGTCTGTCGACGCGGCTGGAAATGTCCACCAACGAAGCCATCAAGCAGGCGGTGGAAGCCGGTCTGGGTTTAGGGGTCGCGTCGATGCATACCCTGGGCCTGGAGTTGGGTAGTCAACGTTTGAGCGTGCTGGACGTTGAAGGGTTTCCGATACGCCGACATTGGTATGTGGTGCATCGCAAGGGAAAACGCTTGTCGCCATTGGCGGCGGCGTTCAAGGCATTCGTGCTCAAGGAGGCGGGTGCGTTCTGCGGATTGCTCGAAGGATCCAGTCGTGACGGTGAAGCGGATCGCAGTTGGTGCGGCGATTGTCAGCAACGCTGCGAATTCTGATCGCTCTGGCCGTCGCAGGCTTGCGCGCTTATGTAAAAATGCCGGCCTTCGATCGATTAGGGGGTTACATGATGCGCCTACGCACGTTCAACGTCCGTCCTGGACTGTCGGCTCCGCTGTTTGCGGTATCCATTGCCCTGTTGATTGCCGCACCGATTCATGCCGATGAAGTGCCGGTGCCCGATATGTATGCGGCCGATCCCGGTTATTTCGCCAATAGTGCTGCGGGAAACAGCTACTACTCCTCCGGCGGGGGGTTCCCGAATGCTTCGAGCTTCGGTAACGATATGCGCGGCATGGCCCAGGACATTATGTCGCCGGCCATGGTCGGCCCGCAGGTTCCGCCGATGCCGCAGATGCCTTCCTGGGTGCAGGCCTGGGCAGCGGAAATGAGCGACACTGAGCGCGATCAGCTGGAAGACGTCTATAAGGGCTTGCGACGGATCAATCATGCGCTGACCGGTGAGCTGATGGATGCCAGCGATGCGGTCACCGATTCGCTCAAAGCCAAGGTCCGCGATCCCAAGTCGGTCGGCAAGGCCTACGCCCGCTATTTCGACATTCAGCGCCGTTGGATCGAGGCCCAGATCGCCGCCGCCAATCGCGTCGACGAGCTGGTCGCGGAGGTTCGCGAACGCATCTCTCAGGTGCCGCCTCCGGTGCTGAATCCACCGCTCGCAACGCCTAGTGCCATCGGTGCCCCGATCACCATTCCGCCGATGCCCGAGATGCCGCCGCCGGGAGAGGGCGGTTCGAAGCCGTAGTAAATCCCGGTGTTCATTCCCAGTGAATTGTTGTCACCCGGACTGCTCTGGGTCGGCAATGCGCTGTTTGTGCTGCTGTTGTTGAGGACACTGTGGCTCATGCCCTGGGCCGCGTTGCGTAAACCCGAGCGCCACAATGTGTTGTTCGGATTCTGCGTGGTACTGCTGATGCTATGGACGATGCGCGCCGGCACCGGCCTTGATCCGCGCGTGCATATTCTCGGTGCGACGACGTTCACACTTACTTTCGGGCGACGTCTGGCCGCATTGGGCTTGACCCTGGCACTGCTGGGGATGGCGATTGCTGGCGCGGTCGAATGGTCTGCATTCGGGCTCAATGCGGTGCTGAACGCCTTTCTGCCGGTGTGGTTTGCGGATCGATTCTGGCGTTTGAGCGAACGTTATCTGCCCAATCATTTCTTCGTTTATATCTTCATTGTGGCGTTTTTGGGTGCCGCGCTGAGCTTTGCGCTGACCGCCGTTACCACCTATGGCATGTTGGCTGCGGCAGACTTGTGGGGCGCTGGCCCCGGAGCGTTATTCAGCGATCAATTTGTACCGATGGTGTTGCTGCTGATGTTTGGTGAGGCGTGGCTGAACGGCATGGCGATGACCATCTTTGTGGTCATGCGCCCGGCTTGGGTTGCGACCTTCGACGATCATCGCTATCTCGCCGGAAAATAGGCGATCTGCTCGAAATGCGGGCCAGGGCGTGCAAGACGCAACGTTTTTACGGAAATTTCACGGTCACGAAGCGCATAATCACCCGGCTTCGAGGATGGCAGAGGAATTGCTTTGCCAATCCGCGCGTTACGCGGCGATTCATCTAGAATCGCTCGGTCTGTCGATTCAGTCCGTTCGCGGATTTCTGGAACGCGTGACTCATGGCTCTCAAATCATCACAAGACAAACCTGGAGTTTGAATATGAAGAAGTTCGTCGCTATCGCCAACGCCGCTGCCATCGCCGTGGCCATGACCTTCTCCACCGGTGCCATCGCCGGTGATGCCGCTGCCGGTAAGGCCAAGGCCGCCACCTGTGCGGGCTGCCACGGTGCCGCCGGGGTCAGCAACAACCCGATGTGGCCGAACCTGGCGGGTCAGAAGGCCGCTTATCTGGTCAAGCAGATGAAGGCGTTCAAGGATGGCAGCCGTAAGGATCCGATGATGTCGCCGATGGCTGCGCCGCTGTCCGATGCAGATATGGACAATCTGGCTGCGTTCTACGCGGGCCTGTAAGGGTTGCGGTCAGCCGGTTGACACCGGCAGACAAGAAAGCCGCCTTCGGGCGGCTTTTTTTGTGCCTGAATTTTGTGCCGGAAGTCGGCGTCGGATGACGGCCCAAGACGGTATATTTACGGCCTCAGCAGTCATTAGCGAATTCGGGAGTCCGGGATGTATTTCGACAACTTCACCATCGGTGCCATTGTCATTTTTGTGGTCGTGCTGTTGGTGTTTTTCGGTCTGCACAGGTCGCAGCAGAACGAGACTCGCGAACAATTGGACGCGCTGGAACGGCGTCTGCACGATTTGCATGCCGGGCCGCCGTTGCACAGCCGGGCTGCCCGCGAGATGTGTGCGGCGATTCATCATCTGCATCCCAATGCGATTGCAGGGGAACACTTCCAGATCGTCGATGATGGCCAAGGCCCGTACATCTCAGCCTGGTATATGGATGAACCGCAACCGAGCCCGCGTGAATTGGCAGATATTGTGGAGGGGCATCGCGAGGAATGGTCGGATCACGGCTACCGTGAGGCGCGTCTCGCCGAATATCCAAGCATTGGCGATCAATTGGATGCGCTATATAAGGCCCGGCATGGCGACAATAGCGACCTGCAGGCCATCGATGCGCAGATCAGCGAGATCAAATCCCGGCACCCGAATATTGATCGCTGCTGACATTCGCAGGGTTGGGCGTGACGGCACTTTCGGCGGTATCTCGAAAAGCGACCGGTCGCAAGGCCCCGGGCCAGCGTCAGGTAGCCGGGGCGGCTTCTGGCGTGACCTCAGGGGTCGGGGATGCCGGGGCATCCGTCTCTATCGGCAGTACTTTGACGAGAATGCCGAGCACAGGATGGTCGATGTAATGCAGTTCCTTGCTGCGCATCTTGCGGTGTTGCCGCACACGGAAGCTGACCAGGGCCTGGCCGTTGTCATAGGTGGGCGGGACCCCGTCCGAGAAGGTGAGGGCGTTAGCGCTTAAAAGGCGTCGATCGATCAGGTCGGTGTAGAGATGCAGATAACGACCGAGTACCAGGGTCAGGGTGCCATCGAGTTGATGCAGAACCTTGGGGATGACGGGTTCGGACGGCGGTATCGCGAAACTGGTGGCTCCCACCGGGTTTGTGCCGACCACCACCGGTGTCTGCGGACGCATCGGCGAGGCTTCCGGAAGGCTGGGCTTGGGCAACGCGGGATACACGACGCCACCCTGAATTCGTAATGGAATCGAGTGACGCTGATCCAGCCCCTGCTGGGTCCAGGCGAAATGCATGATGGGGTCGTAACGACCGGAGCGCGCCAGTTGTTGCTTGGCACCGCCCAACTCCAATCGATTGGTGTACGTCACCGACATGCCCGCCGGTGGATTGTTCAGGCTTTGCACCAGTGCCATGTCCGGTTGGCCGGGATCGGCGGGCCACAGTTCGGCGCGGGCATCGCTGAGGTCGCGGTTCTCGAAGATCACTATTTCCACCCGATACCAACGTGCCTCGGTGTCCTCGGCGTTGGCGTTGGTGCCACTGAAGAACAGGCCGCAGGCGGCGATCAGCGGACTGATTGAACGGATGAGACGTTGGAGTTTCAGATCGGTCATCGGAATCATCAGGGGGAAGGAGTAAGGATCAGGATGCCTGCTTCAGATCCGCAGGGGTCAGTCGCGCGAGCAGTTCGGCGACGGTGTCGATGCGCTCGTCCGGATCAGGCAGAGGCATAGCAAAGCGCAGTTTCTCCTGACCGTCCAGCTTGAACACTTGCGGTTGGGTTTGGATCAGGCTCAGCAGTTCGGTGACATCAAGCTGTGCGTCCTTGGCGAACAACAGTCGCCCACCCTGGTCGCTGGCTTCGACCTTGGTGATGCCCAGACGGCTCGCAATCAGCTTGAGTTCGGTACTGCGGAACAGGTTTTTGGTGGCGTCCGGGAGCAGGCCGAAACGGTCGATCATCTCGACCTGCATTTCGCGCAAGGCGGCGGCATCGGCGGCGTTGGCGATACGTTTGTACATCACCAGGCGGGTGTGGACGTCGGGGATGAAGTCTTCGGGGATCAGCGCTGGCAGGCGCAGATCGACTTCCGCACCGTGATGCGCGCTGGAATCCATGGCCAGATCGGGGTTCTGTCCGGACTTGAGCGCGTTGACGGTGCGTTCCAGCAGCTCGGTATAAAGGGTGTAGCCGATCTCCTGAATCTGACCACTCTGGCCTTCACCGAGGAGCTCGCCCGCGCCACGGATTTCAAGATCGTGGGTTGCGAGCGTGAACCCGGCACCCAGGTCCTCCATCGACTCGATGGCCTGCAAGCGTTTCACCGCATCTGGCGTCATGACCGCTTTCGGCGGCGTCACCAGATAGGCGTAAGCACGGTGATGCGAGCGTCCGACGCGACCTCGCAGCTGGTGCAATTGCGCCAGCCCGAGCTTGTCGGCGCGGTTGATGATGATGGTATTGGCGTTCGGCTGGTCGATACCGGATTCGATGATGGTGGTGCTCACCAGAACATTGAAGCGGCGGTGATAGAAGTCGAGCATGACATGCTCCAGCTCCTGCTCGCGCATCTGCCCATGCGCGACGCGCACGCTGGCTTCCGGCACCAGTTCACTGATCTCGCGCGCGGTTTTGTCGATGTCCTCGACCTTGTTGTGCAGGAAGTAAACCTGCCCACCGCGCTTGATCTCACGCAGCAGGGCCTCGCGGATCAGCGTCGCGTTCCACTCGCTGACGAAGGTCTTGATCGCGTGCCGGGCGACCGGCGGGGTGGCGATGATCGATAGGTCACGCAGCCCGGCGAGGCTCATGTTCAGCGTGCGCGGGATCGGGGTTGCGGTCAGAGTGAGCATGTCCACCTCGGCGCGCAGCTTCTTCATGTGCTCCTTCTGGCGCACCCCGAAGCGCTGTTCCTCATCAATCACGACCAGCCCCAAGTCCTTGTATTTGACCGCGTCCGACAACAGCTTGTGGGTACCGATGACGATGTCGACACGGCCCTCGGCGATGTCCTTCATGGTCTTGGTGGACTGCTTGCCGGCAGTGAAACGCGACAACATCTCGATCCGGATCGGGG
>JACKNH010000049.1 GCA_024234975.1 Gammaproteobacteria bacterium | reverse complement strand
CCAGCGCGACCACCGACGCCGTGAACAAATTGTCACCACCATCAGGACTGCGGATCTTCGCGTTGTAGGGCAACGCGTTGCCGGTACCAATGTAGAGACGATCGAATTCCGGATCGTAGGTCATGGCGTTCCACACCACGCCGCCGCCACCGTATTTCCACCACTGGCCGGACCAGCTGTCTTCGAGCATCGGTATGACCGAATCCGAAGCAACGCCATCCAGGGTCTGCGGCTTGCCCGGGACGACGTAGAAGCGCCACAACTGCTTGCCATCGTTGGCGTCATACGCCGTGACATAGCCACGCAACGGCGAGAAGTCACCGCCACCGAAGCCGATGACGATTTTGCCGTTGAATGCACGCGGTGCGCCGGTGATGACCGCACCGTTGGCCGGGTCCACCGTCTGCACGCTCCAGGCCAGCGAGCCATCACGCGCATTCAGCGCGATCAGGCGGCCGTCCGTGGTACCGGCATAGACTTTGTTATCCCAGAAGGCGATGCCTTTGATGCCCCAGCCGACACGCATCTTGGTGCCACCGAACTCCGTGGCCTTGGCGTCGTAACGCCACAACAGTTTGCCGGTTTTACCATCGACCGCGTGGATGATGCCGTGGCCCGCCCCGAGGTAAACGACACCATCCACCGCCAGCGGCGTGGTGATCGAATTGGTGACGTCAAGATCCAGCGACCATGCCAGCTGCAGCCGGCCAACCGTGTTGGTATTGATTTCATCGAGCGGGCTGTAATGGCCTTCACTGAACGTACGACCGTAAGCCAGCCAGTTGCTGCCATCGCGCTCATCAGCCAGGCGCTGGTTGTTGACGCTCTGGGCGAAGCCGATGCTGCCGGACAGCGCCATCGTTGTCACAACGGCCAGCGTTATCTTTTTCAACGTCATCAAGAGTTCTCCGTTGCCATCAGCCGACGATACTGGTGACCGCCGCGACGATCTTGTCCGCGGTGGGCAGCACTTCGCGTTCCGCAATCGGCGCATACGGAATGGCGACGTTGGGAATGTTGACGCGCTTGACCGGCGCCTTCAGCGACTTGAAGCCCTTGTCCGCGGCGATGGCGGCGATATAGCCACCGGCGCCACCACGGTCACGGCTCTCATCCACCACGACCATGCGGCCGGTCCTGGCCAGTGTCGCAACGATCGCGTTTTCATCCAACGGGACCAGCGTGCGAAGGTCAACGACTTCGGCTTCGATACCCTGCTCCGCCAGCTGATCGGCGGCATCGAGTGATGTGCGTACGGTCGTGCCGAAGGTGACGATCGATACGTCCTTGCCTTCGCGAAGGACGTTGGCTTTGCCGAAGGGCACCAGGTGTTCGCCGTCCGGTACTTCGCCCATCTGGCCGCCACGGGACGCGGGCTCGAGGAAGAAGCAAGGGTTGCGGCTGCGCAACGCAGTCTTCAGCAAGCCCTTGGCGTCAGCGGAATTCGACGGCATGGCGACGTTGATGCCACCGATGTTCATCAGCGTGGGATGCGCGCTGTCGCTGTGCTGGGCAGCATTCGATGCACCGCCGCCATAAGCGGCGAGGAAGGTGATTGGAAATTCCATCTGGCCGCCGGTCATCAAGCGCATCTTGGCGATCTGGTTGGCGATGGCGTCAAAGCCGGTGTATACGAAGTTCGCGAACATCATGTGCAGCACAACGTGATAGCCGGCGGCGGTCGCGCCCAATGCCATACCTGTCAGCGTGGCTTCGCAAATCGGCGTGTTGCGCACGCGGTTGGGGCCGAAGCGTTCGAGCAGACCACGGGTGTCACCCATGATCGCCAGTTCAACGTCTTCGCCGAGCACGATGATGTTTTCGTCGCGCTCCATTTCCTCAGCGAGCGCATCGTTGATTGCCTGAATAAGTCTTCTACGCGCCATGTCGAATCAAGCCTCCTGGTCCGCGAACATCAAGGTATAGGAAAGTTTCGGATCGGCGTCGTCACCGGCTTCGGCGAACTTGACGGCGTCATCCACCTGCTGCTGGACGCGCGCATGAATCGCCGCGATGGCCGCTTCGTCCATGATGCCGTTGCTGGTCAGGTAGGTTTCAAAACGGCTGATGGGATCGCGTTCCTTGGTCTGCCAGGCTTCGATCTCCTCCTTACTGCGATACTTGCCACCGGCGAGGAAGGCGTCCTCGGCTTCAAGATGGCCATGAATACGGTAGGTGCCGGTCTCAACATAGGTCGGACCTTCGCCGCCCCGCGCGCGGGCAACGGCTTCACCGACGGCTTCACGAACAGCAAGCACGTCGTTACCATCGACCACGATGGTCGGCATGAAGGCTTTGGCGCGGTCCACCAGATTGCCGGCAGTAATCGTGGATGACACGGTGAACTCGGACAGGCGATTGTTCTCGCACAAAAAGACCATTGGCAGCTTCCACACCGAACTGACGTTCATGGTTTCCATGAATACGCCCTGGTTGGCTGCGCCATCACCGAAGAAGCACATCGAGACCCGGCCGTCATCACGCAGCTTGGCGCCGTACGCCGCCCCGGTCGCGATGGCAAAACCCCCGCCGACGATGCCGTTGGCGCCGAGAATTCCCTTGGACACATCGGCCACATGCATGGAGCCACCCATGCCTTTGCAGATACCCTGGCGCTTGCCCCAGATCTCCGCATACATCGCGTTGATGTCACCGCCCTTGGCAAGGAAGTGACCATGGCCGCGATGGGTACTGGTGATCCAGTCACTGTCCTTCAGTTGCGAACACGCACCGACACCGGACGCTTCCTGGCCGATATACAAATGCACCGCACCTGGCAGTTCACCAGCTTGCGCTGCTTTGGACAGCCGCTCCTCGGCTTTCCGTATCAGGACCATGCGTTCGAGTAACGCGCTCAAGGTATCTCGATTTTCACTCGTCGTACCTGCCGACATGCGGATAACTCCTCATGAAAGTTGCTGATGAATCGATACGTCCGCGCGTGCAGGCGGACGTCTGCAATCTGGTGCAATCACCAGACGTCAAAAAATCTCTGGTCGGAAATGAACTGCGCTTTCCCCTCGGGGCGCGACGGTTCTGCCACCGCCGGCGCCTGCGGATGATAACGCACCGCTACGGTGTCTCAAAACCCGCGTTCGGAATTGACCATGTACCCCGTGTCGCAGCAACACACTCGCGGTCGCTTGCTTGACTTGGCAACGCTGTTGAACCCTGCTGGCCGCCTGTCGCATCATTCGTCAATACGATTGAAGCGGGGCAACCCATAGCGTGCTGCGCGGCAGCAATACTGCGCTTCCGCCGCTTGAACGATTTGTTCGTCAGAGGATATGCAAATGAAGAAATACGGGTCTGAGCGCTGGCTGCCGGTGCTGTGCGCAATTTTCGTGACAAACGTCGCCGCACAGAGCCTCGTGATCACCAACGCGCGCATCATCGATGGCAATGGTCAGGTCATCGACCGCGGCAGTGTTGTCGTGCGCGACGGTGTGATCGAGTCGGTGACGCCGGGTGATGCATCTGCTACCGCTGCTGCCGAAAGGACCATTGACGCCAATGGCCGCACCGTCATGCCGGGTTTTGTCGACGCTCATCGGCACATCATCACCGGCAATCCCGATGACTGGTTGACTAACCGCGCGGCAGCGCAGATGCAGGAGTTCCTGGCCGCAGGTTTCACGACTGTATTGTCTGCCATCGATCCACCGCAGATACTTCAGGCACGGCAGCGCATCGCCAGTGGCGCCATGAAAGGGCCGCGCTTGTTCGCCGGCACCATCATTCCACTGGCCGCACCTTTTCCCGATACAGCGCCGACGCGCGGCGATCCGGCGCGTACCGATCCCTCGCGTCCGCCGGGACGCTCGACCCGTCCGGCGCCTGCCATTCCGCGTGAAGCCACGATCAAGGCCGTCGATAACGCAGCCAACCTTGGTTACGACTACCTCAAGACCGTCATCGTCACGACACCTGGCGGGCCGGAAGTGGATACGCTGAAACTCATCATTGCCGAAGGCAGGAAACACGGCATGCCGACCATCACTCACGCGGTGAGCGTGATCGACACGCTGGCTGCGCTTGACGCCGGCCCCGATACGCTTGTTCATACGCCACACATCGGCAACCTCGCCGACGATCCCGCAGCGGTGCGCCGTATTGTCGAGGCACGTATCCCGATGACATCGACGCTGGCGGTGTTCGTGCCGCATTTCGATGACAACAACCAGCCGCTGTTCCGTGATGCGCAACCGTTTCCGTGGAATACCATTTCCAGCGCCGGCCAGGGGCCGGTGAACGCGCGCGTTTTATGGCAGGCCGGCATCGAGACCTATGCCTACGGCACTGATACGCAATGGCCGCCGAAACAATCGCTGGCCGATGAACTACGTGCGCTGCAAGTGGTATTTTCGCCGCGCGACATCGTGCAGATGCTGACGCGTAATGCCGCAAAGGCAACCCTGCATGGCGATCAATTCGGCACGCTGGAGCCGGGAAAATCCGCCGACATGGTGATTCTGGAAGGTGATCCGCTGACCGATGTCACGGCGTTATTCAACGTCGTGACGACAATCAAACAAGGCGAAGTGGTGTTTCAGCGCTGACGATGGGAACTGGAGATGTGCGCCAGTGCCGTGAAGCACCGGCGCACATGACTTCGAGCTTCTGCTTAATTGGCCGGCGGTGCGATGGTCGCCGGATCCCAGTGCTCGTCGGCCTTGCCGTCGACGAAGCGCCAGGTGTCAAACCATGACGTTGAATAGGTTTCGCCGGGCTTGCGCGGATTCGGATAAGTGCGCGGCCACAGCACGGTGACATAATCGTCGTCTGCCATCACCGCAACGATTTCGGTGGTCAGCACGTCGCAATCCTTGATCGGCTCACGCTTCATGACCTGCGTGAAGTAATAGACAACGCCTGCAAGCCCCGAGGACGCATTCGGGTTGTGTTGCAGATATTGATCCGTCAGCCATTCGCCCGCGCGATCCCACTGATTGCACTGGAGCAGCTCGCGCATGATGTGCAGCGCGGCCTGCTTGTTGCGATGCAGGGCCGGATCGGAATCCTGGAACAGTGATTCCGGATCAGCCACACCAACAACGGGCTCCTGCGCGGATGCCGACAAGCTTGTGAGCGCTGCCAGCGCCGCAATGATTCCAAATTTGACTGCCATACGTCTCCCTCCCGGGTTGGTCACGAAAGCCAGCATCATTAGGAACAAATGAGTCCCGGTCAAGTGGCGCGCGGCCCGCCGCCCTGGGGAGTGGCGACGAACCGCATTGCGCCGGGGGTACTCGGCAGCGCCTGGGCTATGCGCCAGGCACGTGTTCGGCGTTGATCCACGTCCCGTGCAGACCGGAACGCAGTCGGAAAGGCAGTTTTGCGCGCGCCACGGCGCCGGCGGCGATATTCCGCGCATCGAGAAACAACAGTTCGGAGTAATTGGTGACGACGTTATCCTGCAGCGCGACGATGTAACCGTCGCCCTCCTCGGTGCTGCCGCGGCGTGCGATGAAGCACGGTTCCTGCATGATCGACTGCGGACCACACCAGAACACATGTTGCAGGTTGGTCTGGAAATCGAAATGAACAAGGGTGTTCATGATGAAACCCGCCGCGCGGCTGCCGGCGCCCTCCCACGGCATTTCCATGTTCATCGACAACATCCAGCCATGTCGGTTCTTTTTCCCCACAGCGCGGTCATCCACCCGTGGGAACTCGCCCACGTGATCCGAAACGCGGGTCACTGATTCAAAATTCTCACCTGTGGATGCCATATCAACCACCCAGCGGGTCATCACCGGCGTCGCTTTTGCGCGGTCGAACGGTGCGTCGTTGATATCCGGGAAGAACGGGAAGCAGTTGCCTTCGGCTTCAGGGATCAGGAAATGGATGCGACTGCCTTCTTCATAGGCATTCAGCACATGACTGGCGAAAACGGTTTTTGGCGCCTTGAACCAGCGGATGGCGCCGCCTTTGGGATCACGCGGTAACACGCCCAGATAGACCGGCATCGAGGTATCAAAGCCGAAGTGCGGTTTGTTCGCTTTCAAGCGATCCCAGTTCGAGGTGATCGGCACGAGGTGGAACAGCGCGTAGTGTTCGGTCAACGCGAAGTCATGCATCATGCAGTAATACGGCACGGTGAAAAACGATTCGAACAGCAGTTCACCAGTGGGCGAAACCTCCATGTACGAACAATCGGTGGTCAACAGCCCGGTGGCCGCATAGCCGAAATTGCACATGTTGCCGGTATCCGGGCAGATTTTCGGATGCGCGCTGAAGGTCTGGTTCTTCATGGCGCCGTTGAAATTCGAAAAGCCTTCGGTATCCATGGACAGCACGTCCATTATCAGCGGCGGGCCGTCCTCTTTCAGCGCGAACAATTTGCCGGCGTGGACGATGGGCGTGGTATTCGCGGTACTGCGGATTCGACCTTTGACTGACGGATCATCCGTCAGCGGGTTGCGGTAGGCACCGAACAACGGTTTACCGGCCGCGCGT
>JACKNH010000048.1 GCA_024234975.1 Gammaproteobacteria bacterium | reverse complement strand
CTTTTCCGGTTGACCGATGGCGCCTGCACCTATTACACCGAAGGTCCGTGTCGGGGTGTGGACACCTGGCAAACCGTGGTCCAGGGCGAAGAGATTGGGTTGATGCGTTAGTAACATCGCCCGCGCGCAATCGCGCGGCAAAATCGAACTACGGTATTCAAATGGGGGAGACCGTCGTGTTCAGAATCCTGCTGTCCAACCTCAGGTTGGGAATTGCCACCATGCTGCTGGCGTTGGGGTGTTCAACGCATGCCGGCGAAATCGATGTGAATCCGCAATGCGCCGCGCTGGCAGCGCGCGCGGCGCCGGGCTATCGCGTCGACAGCGCACAGTGGCTACCAGCGTCCGACATTCAAATCGGGCCGGGTGGCGCGACGGCGGCAGTGCCCGCGCATTGCCTGTTCCAGGCCGTCATCGATCCGCGCGAATCCGGCAGTGAGAATTTGAGCTACGGCGTCGGCTTCGAATTGCGGTTGCCGCAACAATGGAACGGTCGCCTGTTGTTTCAGGGCGGTGGCGGTTTGAACGGTGTCTTGAATCCGGCACTCGGCCGCGTGGCTGGTGCGCCCTCGGCGCTGGCGCGCGGTTTCGCGGTGGTGTCGACCGATGGCGGCCATCGCAGCCGTGGCCCGGTGGACGTGCGCTTCGGCGTCGATCAGCAGGCCCGGCTCGATTTCGCCTACCAGGCGGTTCAACGCACGATCCTTGAAGCGAAGCGACTGCTTGATGATTACTACGGTCGGCAAGCGGATTACTCCTATTTCATGGGCTGTTCCACCGGTGGCCGCGAAGCCATGCTGGCCGCACAGCGCCTGCCGCTGGAGTTTGATGGCATTGTTGCCGGCAACGCTGCGTTCAACCTCACACGCATTGCCATCAATCAGTTGTGGAGTCTGGCCAGTGTTACACGCAACGCGCCGCGCGATGCTGCCGGCAATCCCGCGCTGTACGCGACATTGAGTGATGCCCAACTGCAATCCGTCGCCAACGCCGTGGTCAAGCAATGCGATGCATTGGACGGTCTGGTGGACGGCATCATCAATGACTTCGAAGCTTGCGATTTCGATCCGGGCTCGCTGGCCTGCGCCGCACACGGTTCGGCCACTGGCAATGAATGCCTGACTGCGACGCAAATCGATACCCTGCACGCCATCTTCGGCGGCGCACGCAACTCGCGCGGCGAGAGCATCTACGGCACCTTTCCCTACGATACCGGCATCGCCCAGCCCGCCTGGCGCGGCATGCATCTGGGCAGTGAAATCCGTCCGCCCGCCAATGCGATTCTTGGCCGCGATACCTATCGTATGTATGCGCTGACACCGGCCAACCCGGATCTTGATCCGTTGCAAGTCGATTTCGACCGCGCGATTGAACTCACCGCGGAAACCGCGGCGATCAACGATGCCGTAGGCACGCTGCATTCAACGTATGCCGATCGCGGTGGCAAGCTCATCATTTATCACGGCTTGTCCGATCAGGCGATGGCGCCGGGCGCGTTGATCGATTGGTACAAGGGGATCAGCCCGCGCAATGACGCCGGCCCGCAGCGCTGGGCACGGCTGTTCCTGATACCCGGCATGACGCATTGCGGCGGCGGCCAATCCACGGACGAATTCGACATGTTGAGCGCGATACAGGGCTGGGTGGAGCGCGGTGAAGCGCCCGACAGCATCATTGCTTCGGGCAAGGCATTTCCCGGTAGAACACGACCGTTGTGTCCGTACCCCAAGGTCGCCCGCTTTGTTGGCGGTGATCCCGAGGATGCGCAGAGTTTTTCCTGCCGATGAACTGACGCTTGTGAGGGAACGATTCACCATGAACACCATCGACTTTCAGTGGCGCTATGTCATATGCGCGCTCGCGCTGGCTATAAATGCGTGCGGCGAAGCGCCGGAACCTGCGGCGGAGGTTTCGCCCGGGCCAACGGCAACAACGACCAACGCCGCACCCGCACAGGTCGATGCACTTCGCATGCGTGGTGTAAGCGGTGGCGCCGAGCCACAGCAGTGGCTGTCGGTGGGTCGCACTTACGACGAGCAACGCTTCAGCCCGCTGGACCAAATCAATGCCGATAACGTGGCCGAACTCGGCCTTGCCTGGTCCGCCGATATCGCCACCCAGCGCGGTCAGGAAGCCACACCCCTGTTCATCAATGGCGTGTTGTACGTGTCGACCGCGTGGTCGCATGTCTATGCCTTCGATGCGCGCAGCGGCGATGAACTCTGGCATTACGATCCGGGCGTGGCCGGTGAGATCGGTGGCATCGGTTGCTGCGATGTGGTCAATCGTGGGGTGGCCGCCTGGAACGGCAAAATCTACCTCGGCGCCTACGACGGCCGCTTGATTGCACTGGATGCCGCGACGGGTGACGAAGTCTGGTCAGTCAACACCGTCGGCGAAGCCGATACGAAATGGCCTTACACCATCACCGGTGCGCCGCGCGTGGTCAAAGGCCGCGTCATCATCGGCAATGGCGGCGCTGAATTCGGTGTGCGCGGATTTGTCAGCGCGTTCGATGCCGAAAGCGGCGAGCTGGCATGGCGCTGGTATACGGTGCCCGGCAATCCCGCCGACGGGTTCGAGAATCCCGCGATGGAAAGGGCGGCGTCCACCTGGAACGGCCAGTGGTGGCAACTCGGCGGCGGTGGCACGGTGTGGGACGCCATCATCTACGACGAAGATCTGAATCTCGTTTACATCGGTGTGGGCAACGGCAGCCCGTGGAACGCGGAATTTCGCAGCCCCGGTGGCGGCGACAATCTGTTCTTGAGCTCCATCGTCGCGCTGAACGCCGATACCGGCGAATACGTCTGGCACTACCAGGAGACACCTGGCGAAAGCTGGGATTTCACCGCGACCCAACCGATGATGCTGGCTGACCTTGCGTTCGATGGCGTCACGCGGCGCGTGCTGATGCAGGCGCCGAAGAATGGCTTCTTCTACGTGCTGGATGCGGCAACCGGCGAACTGATTTCCGGCACACCGTTCACGGCGCAGACCTGGACCACTGGCGCAATCGATGCCGAGGGACGCCCCGTCATCATCGATGCCGCCTACTATGGCCGCAGCGGACATTACTATGTCGTCGCCCCAGCGCGCAAGGCGCGCATTCATGGCACCTGTGGTCGTACAGCCCGCAGACCGGTCTGGTCTACCTGCCGTATGTCGAGACAGCGATGGTGATGGGACCGGCGGAGGAATACACGCCGCGCATCCGCAGGCCGAACACCGGCACCGGCGCAAGTGCTCCGGCTGACATCTGGCAGACCCAACCGGGCGCGGAGCAGCTGCCACGCGGGGCGCGCGTTTGATTGCGTGGGACCCGGTTGGCAAACGCGAAGTCTGGCGGACGCCGCTCAAAGGCAGCGTCGGCAGCGGCACGCTGGCAACCGCCGGCGGCCTGGTGTTCAGCGGTTCTCCGGATACTCGATGGCTGGCTGGCGCGCTCGATGCGCAGACGGTGAGGAACTCTGGCGTGCGTCGACCCACGCCGGCATCGTCGCCGCACCGATGAGTTATGAACTCGACGGCAAGCAGTACATCGCCCAGCTCGCGGGCTACGGTGTACCGGGTTATGGCAACCCAACGGTTCCCGGTTGCTGGTCTATACATTGGGCGGTACTGCCACTCTGCCGCCGCGCCCGGAAATTCCACCGCGCACTTTGAATCCGCCGCCACAGACAGCGAGCGCGGAGAAGTTGAACAAGGTCGGCTGCTGTTCGTCGACAACTGCGCGATGTGCCATGAAACCAACTTCGGCAATCGCGGCCTGTTTCCTGACCTGCGCTACAGCGCGATGCTGAATACGCAAGCGGCGTTCGACAGCGTGGTGCTGCAAGGCGTCCGCCAGGCCAATGGCATGCGCAGCTTCGAAGGCACGTTGAATGCGTCAGACACCGGAGTGATCCGTGCGTATCTGATCGACGCGCGCACATCAGGCTGCGACGCGCTGAACGCTGTCATCTGTGGTGATGACAGATCTGCAGTGCGCTCCACAGGTGCAACTGGCTTCAAGTGCATATGGCGCTGCGATAACCGATACCGGCAACGACCGGCGATTGCCGACGATCAACAAAGGTGGTATCGGTTTGCGCCGTACCCGCGAACTTGCAACGGCTGCGCGCATCGATAACCACCCGGAACCGATCTGCAGGAGATCCTCCATGCATCCAGTGGCAGAATCGACTCACCGCAACTCACGTGGTCGTACTCAGCGCGGGCTTCGCCGCTCAGACCTTCGCACAACAGGATGCCCGCCAGGTGGTACTGGATGCTGCAGCTGCCATGGGCGGCATCGATAAACTGCAATCCGTGAACACCGCTGCGCATTCAGGGCTATGGTCACGAGGCCTACCAGGACGGCGGCAGTGAAATCACCACCGAGCCGACCGCACCGGAAAAGATGACCAACATGACGGCGTATGACCGCGTCATCGATGTCGCCCATAACCGCACGCGGGTCAAGGCCAGAATGTATCGCGCGTTCGTGTTTGCCGCCGGCGCGATGATGAAAGGTCTGCCGATTCACCAGGTGCTGGACGGCGATGTCGCCTACGATGTGCCGGCAACAGGCAATGCGCGGCGCGCTTCGGCCGACGCGGCGCAGAAACGGCGCATGGACTTGTTGTCGATTCCACTGGTGGCTGTTCGCACAGCGCTGGCCGTGGCAGCAGCGTGATCAACCGACGAACGCAAGACGGCCTCACGCTGGTGGAAATCCGCACAACGATGACAGCCGCGATTTCACGCTGGCGGTCGACAGCGCCTCACACCTGCCGGTCTGGACGCGTTGGATATCTGCCGCATGAAAACCTCGGCGAGCTGACTTGCGTGCTGAATACAGCGGCTGGCAGGAGTTGAAGGCATGCAATTACCGATGAGCTACAACGTGGTATCGGATTTCCACGACGTGGTGATGCAGCGGCTGCATGTTGACCGCTATGTCGTCAATGGTGAAATCGAAGATCTCAGCGCTCCCGCCGAGCTCCGCGCGCATGCGCCTGCCAGTGCCCAATTACACCGTCAATGCCGAACCCGTCGCCGAACACGTGTGGTTGATGCTTGGCAACAACGGCGCCAATTCTGTATTGCTGGAATTTGAGGACCACCTTGCCTTGCTGGAAGCACCCACCAACCGCGCCTGGACGCGCGCCGTGCTCGCACAAGCGCGCGCCACCGTGCCGGGCAAACCACTGACGCAGGTCATCGTCACGCACCATCATTTCGATCACACCGGCGGGCTGCGCGTGGCCATCGCCGAGGGCTGACCATCATCGCCCAACGCGGCAACCTGGCCTGGTTCGAGGAACTTGTCCAAACGGTCCCGCCACGCACTACCCGGATGAGTTGAGCCGGAATCCACAGCCGATCAAGACGCTGCCGGTGGATGACCATCTGCGGTTGTCCGATGCGTTTCTGACCGTCGACCTCTACAAGCTGGTGGCCAACGCGCACATGGCGCACGGCATCATGGCTTACGTCCCGCAACACAAATTGCTGCTGCAAGGTGACTTGTTTGATTTGAACTGGGAAGTGTATTTCTGGGGCAATACCTACCAGGATAACGTCGCCCACCGCGGCCTGACCGTGGAACGTGATGTGCCCATTCATGGCCGGGTGACGCCGATTGCCGATGTGCAGCGAATCATCGCCGAACAGACTGCCAATGCACGGGCCATGTGCCAGACGGTGGACAGTGTCGGCCTGTCCATGCCGGGCTGCCCGCTGGCATGGGAAAACTGATCAGAACTCGTAACAGGGGATTGCGATGGAATACATCAAGCGGAAGAAGACATCTACGCAGAGTGCACTTCAATTCATCCAGGTACTGACCGGCTGCATGTTGCTGGTCGTTTCAGGAATGAGTCGCGCGGCGGATCTGGACGCCTTGGCGGACCGGCTGCTGATACAGGAAGTACAGAATCGCTATGCGCTCGCGCATGACCTGACTGATCCTGCCATGTACGCCAGCGTGTTTACCGAAGACGCCGAGCTCATCGGAAGTGGCGGCCAGAGTGCTGGCCAAAGGCCGGCTGGCAATGTTTGCGATCGGCGAAAGCGACCGCAAGCGCTTCAACGCCGGCGCCGCCGAAGGCGAACGCTCGTTCGGCGTGATGCGCCATGTGGTGACGAACTCCGTGGTCGATCTCACCGGCGCCGATACCGCCAACGCCATCTGCTATGTCACGACCATCCTCAACCAGGAAGGCTTCGGCCCGCAGATTCTCGGCATCGGGCGCTATGAAGATGAGTTCGTGAAAGTGAACGGCGAGTGGCTGATCAAGCGCCGCGTGATCGTTTCAGACATGGGCAATCAGGAACTGGCCAAGGCCAGCGGCCTGTTCGGCGGCTGACAGCCTCATCCACGCGCGAAGATGCGCCGCCAAAAAAAGTTTCCGCACCCAACTCCGGGAAATCCGCGTGGGCTTTGTCTTTACTGCTTCGTCATTTTCGGACGGCGAAGGCGCAGCCGAATCGTTAGAGGTGGATCCGCTCCGCTGCGCGTTCCGATGAAAAAGTGGGGCTCGGGTGTCGTGGCGAAAAAGGTTCCACTCGGAACCGCACGGCTTCGATTCTTCAGGACGTGCCCGCGAAGGGGCGCGAGCCGGAATCCATACGGCTTCAGAGAGGCCCTATGGATCCGGCTCACCACGCGTGGTGTCCGGGATGACAAAGAGGCTGCGCGGTGTCCGGGATGACGGAAGAAAAGTGGGGCTGCGGGTGTCCGGTGGCGGGAAAGGCCCAAAGGTGCTTATTTCAGACCTTTCTGCGCGATTGATTAGATAAGGTACGCTGTTCGGATGGGCGACTGTTTTCATTGACACAGGCGCGTGTGTCCCGGGTTGCTGTGATCGATCGCAAGACACCAGGGCCGCTGCCTGAACAGATCGCCGCGCCATCGGGCTGCCATCGATACGTTATCAGCTTTCTGGCACGCGTTCGCCACCGGTGATTCTGATCGGGACTGGTGCTTGTTGCGGCCGGACGGATTCTGATCGTGGGGCGGATCTGAACGTCATCGCGTTCGATAACGCGATGCCGGACTTTCCACATCTGCACGACGCCCGTGCCCGACATGCAGGCGCCTTCGCGTATTCCAGACCGCGAGCTACAACATCAATATGGGCGGATCATTCGCCCTGATGGATGCATTGACATCAACCGCTGCGATATCGTCGGTTGTCCGGGGATTCATTGCCCAGACATGGCCATCAAAACGCGCTGCGCAGCTGACGTCGATGATGTCCACCACCGGCAACATGGCTCGGCCAGGCCGACCGCGTGATATCTTCCGCTCCCAGCCGCCAATCGTGAACAGGCGATGGACAATGCAGCGGCGATGAAGATCATCGGTCACCTGGGGTACTGGAGATGCTGCGCGGCAGAGTGTTCCCGCGTTTGATCGTGGCGATCCGTAGTGCGAGGCAGGCGATCGCATCGATGTCCTCCGGTGACAGATCGGAAAATTGCGTTCGGTAGCTCTCCCACGCCGTCATACATGGCCTTTCTTCAGAGCCCTATGGTTCCCCGGCTACCGCTGCGCGTGTCCGGGATGACGGAAGAAAAAGGGCAGCGCGGTGGCCGGGGTGACGGGAAGAAAAGGGGCTGCGCGGTGTCCGGGGTGACGGACAAAAAATTGGCCCTGCGGGGCCCTTTTCTTTTCATGCTTCAACACTGCTGGCCCCACGCCGGATGCTGTAGCGCACACGTTCAAGTGTTGTTTCAGCTACCAGCCTGCCGCACGCATTCCCGGGATTTTCTTGACTTTGCGCGGTCGTGAAGTAACTTGCGTGAAAGTCGGTGTGTCTGATCACATCGCGTGGTTTGCCATCATCAGCGGTGTGCCACGCGTTCCGCCAGGGTTGGCCAAGGGGGGGTAAGTCATGGTCGATCGTTTGTCCGCATTGTGGCAGTGGGTGTGGGAGTATCTGGTGCCACACGGCGCCAGTCGTCAGCAGTCCATTCCCGGATTCGTCCTGGATTCCGCCGAGTACGTCTTGAAGTCGTACTTCTGGTTCATCCTGGTCAGCCTGTTCATCTACTTCTTCTTCCTGCGCAAAGGGCCGCGCACGCTGGGTGGTGCGTTCAACCACATCCTGCCGAAGAAGATTTATACCCACCCGTCGTTCAAAGTCGACCTGTCGATTGTGCCACTGGCCTGGTTCCTCAGCTTCACCGTTTACGCCAGTCTCACCCTCGGCGCCGGCGCAATGCAGCTCTGGTTGAGTTCCACCTTTGGGCCGACGTCGTACAGCCTGGGCACCGGTGCGCTGGCCATCACGCTGCAAGTGGTGTTCGCGCTGCTGGGCGCCGACTTTGCGCGATTCCTCTGGCACTACCAGGCGCACAAGGTGGCGTTCTTCTGGGAATTCCACAAAGGGCATCACAGCCCTGAAGTACTGCACCCGGTACTCATCCGTACACATCCCGTCGACATGATCATCCGGCTCGCCTATATGCAGGTGGGCGGCGGTCTCATTGGCGGTTCATTGATGTATGTGACTGGCGTGCAGGCCACCGCGGCAGCGGCCTCGGCGATGGCGGTAGTAGGTGCGCTGTTGCATATCCTGCAGATGTTCGAACACTCGCATATCCCGATCTCGTTCGGCAAAACGCTGGACAGGATTTTCTACCCGCCCCATTTCCATCCGTTTCATCACAGCGCCTTGATTCAGCATCGCGACAAGAACCTCGGCATCACCGGCGGCCTGACGCTGTGGGACAAGGTGTTCGGCACACTCTACATCCCATCGCCGGGCGAAATGGATGAAATCGAGTTTGGCGCGACGCTGGAAGAACGTGGTGCGCACAATCCGCACCGCAGCTTCATGCGTTTTCTGGTGTCACCGTTCGTCGAAGCATTTAGGACGTTGCGACCGCGGCAGAAGGATGCGGCGCTGGGAACCGCGACGCTGGAGCAACTGGCAGACTGAAGGCGCGTCGTCAGAAACTGGCAGGCAGCGTTGCGGTGGCGGACGCTTAACCGCTCGGCGGCCTCTCGGCCACGCATCACGCTGACGTTGGACGATGGACCGGTT
>JACKNH010000047.1 GCA_024234975.1 Gammaproteobacteria bacterium | reverse complement strand
CAGGTGAATGGCTGGTACACGGGAAATTTCAAGAGCAATGCCGGTGACTTCAACGTCACTGAAGGCTTCGTCGAGGCGGTGCTGCCGCTGATGAACCAGGGGTCGTTGGGAACGGCTGATTTCAACGCTGCGGTGCGGCTGACCGACTACAGCACATCCGGTACCGTCACCACGTGGAAGGCCGGCGTGACCTGGAATCCCATCGATGACGTCCGTGTGCGTGGCATGCTCTCGCGCGACATCCGCGCACCCAACATCAGCGAACTGTACATCGCCGGCGCGACGCAGGCCGTCGATGTCATCGATCCGCAGAATGGCAACGGTGTGTTCCGTATCACCCAGGTGACCGACGGCAATCTCAACCTCTCGCCAGAGCGGGCGGATACGTTGGGCATCGGTGTCGTGTTGCAGCCGGAGTTCCTGCCGGGCTTCCAGGCATCAGTCGACTATTACGACATCGATCTCAACGGCGCGATCACCAGCCTCAGTGTGAACGAGATTGCGGCGCGGTGTGCGGGCGGCGAAAGCGAACTGTGCAGCTTCATTACGCGTAACTCCAGTAACATCATCACCGAGATCCGCCGCGTGCCAATCAATGTCGCCAACCTGCGCGTTCGCGGTATCGATTTCGATCTGACATACCGACTGGCGCTGGATACGTTGTTCGATGGCGCGGTGGGCGACCTGCGCCTGTTGTTCCGCGCCAACCGGGCGCTCGAATACGCGTTCACCAACAATGGCGTGACCAACGACGCCGTCGGTGAGAATGGCGGTCCGCAGGCGAATCCCTCGATTCCGAAGTGGCAGACCTATTCGCAGATTGCCTATGATTACTCGCGTTTCGGCCTCGCCCTGACCATGCGCACCGTCAGCGCGGGCGAATACGATGTCACCTGGGAGAGCGGCGTCGATATCGACAACAACACCATCAAGGGCGCTACATATTTTGATCTCGGCGGCAGTTACCAGTTATCCGGCGCCGATGACGGTGGCGCGGAACTCTACTTCAAGATCGACAACCTGCTCGACAAGGATCCGCCGGTGGCAGCGCTGAATTTCTCCAGCGGCATCCAGACCAATACGGCGCTCTATGATGTGCTTGGCCGGACCTACCGGGTAGGCATGCGGCTGCGCTACTGATCCCGCCCTGGTGGCAGGGCGCGGAATCGTCTGCACGGCAGGACGTCCTCCCCCGGCGTCCTGCCGCCGCAATGTGCCGGCATCGTTAACGGTGGAGCGCAGACGTCGTATATTGCCACCCTCACCTTGAAATCCTCAGCGCGGATCAGCCTATGACTACTTCGATGCCTGCCCCCGGACGCTTCCGTTACGCCATCGTCGCGTTGTTGTTCGTGGTGACCTCGGTCAACTATGCAGACCGTTCCATCCTGGCCATCACCGCGCCGGTACTGGCGGAGCAACTCGGCATTGATGCCTTGTCGCTCGGCTGGGTGTTCTCCGCCTTCGGCTGGGCCTACGTGGCGGCGCAGGTACCGGGCGGCTGGCTGCTCGATCGTTTCGGATCGCGGCGGGTGTATTTCTGCAGCATTCTGTGCTGGTCATTGCTGACGGGCGCCCAGGGGTTGCTGACCTTCAGCAGTGGCGCTACTGCGGTGGTGACGCTGTTCATGTTGCGTTTGATGGTGGGGCTGGCCGAGGCGCCCGCGTTTCCCGGCAATGCCCGCGTTGTCGCCGCCTGGTTTCCGGCCAGCGAACGCGGCACAGCGTCGGCCATTTTCAACTCCGCACAGTATTTCGCGACGGTGTTGTTCGCACCGCTGATGGGCGGGATTACGCATGTGTTCGGCTGGCCATGGACCTATGGATTCATGGGCGGCCTGGGATTGCTGGTATCACTGCTCTGGCTGAAAGTCATGCAGGATCCGGCGCGCCATCCGCGGGTTGGTGCTGCCGAGCTGAAGTTGATCATCGATGGCGGCGGTATGGCCGATCTCGATGGCGCGCGCCGCGGTGGCCTTCAACGTTTCACCTTGGAGCAGATCCGTGTGCTGTTCACGGACCGCTCGATGATCGGCCTGTACATCGGCCAGTTCGCCATCAACACGCTGACTTATTTTTTCATCACATGGTTTCCGGTGTACCTCGTGCAGCAGCGCGGTATGTCGGTGATGGAAGCCGGGTTTTCGGCCTCGCTGCCGGCTATCTGCGGCTTTGCCGGCGGGGTGCTGGGTGGGGTCTGGTCTGACTTCCTGCTGCGACGGGGCGCATCGCTGACCGTGGCGCGCAAGACACCGGTGGTGGCCGGCATGCTCATAGCAATCTGCATCGTCGGTTGCAACTATGTCGATTCGCCGGCGATGGTGTTGTTGTTCATGAGCATCGCATTCTTCGGCAAAGGCATCGGTGCGCTGGGCTGGGCCATCATGGCTGATGTAGCGCCGCGGCAACTTGCTGGCCTCAGCGGCGGGATCTTCAATACGTTCGGTAACCTGTCGTCGATTATCACGCCGATCGTGATCGGCGCCATCGTGCAGTTCACCGGCTCATTCGATATGGCGCTGGTTTTCGTGGCGGCGAACGCGCTGCTCGCCGTTGGCAGTTTCCTGTTCGTAATAGGGCAAATCCGGCGTATCGAGATTGCATCGCCGGCCGCCGACGCGGCGTGATGCCAGTCGGCGGCGGTCGGCGATGCGCGCGGCTATGGCTATTCGGATTCGCCGAAGCGCGCGAGGTGCACGCGCGAGCAGCTTTCCATCACCTGCATGTAACGCTGATAGCTGTCCTCGCCGACAACGTAGGGATTGGGTTGGCCCGGCAGCCGGCTGCGCAGCAGTTCGTTGTTCTCGATGCCCCGGTCATGCAACGGATGATTGGCGATCAGCACGTCGACGCCCGCCTCTTGCGTGAGATCACGCCAGCGCGCATACGACTTGATGCCGGCGCGCAAGGCGTCTGCCTCGCGACCGCCGCCCGTACCGCCATGGAACCCCACCAGATGTGGTTGCCCCTGGTCGGTGACCGGAAATATGGTCGACAGCGTACCCGGCGTATGGCCGGGCGTAATGTAGAAACGCAGAGTGGTGTCGCCCACGACCAGGGTCTGGCCGTCCTCAATGACTATATCGCGCTGCGGCGGCTCCAGACCGGCGAATGGCCCACGACTGCGTTCACCGCTCATAAGGTCCCAGTCGATGGCCGACGACAGCACACGCGCGCCGTAGGTCTGTTGCAGGTATCGCGCGCCGCCATAGTGATCGCCATGCCCGTGGGTCACCACGATGTACTTGATGTTTGCGGGATCGAGGCCGAGGCGCTGCAGGTTGGGCACGATGATCTGCTCGGCCTCTTCGGGACTGTTCAGCGCATCGAACAACACGATGCCGGCGGAGGTGACCAGCGCAAACGAGGAGACGGCGTTCTGCCCGACGGAGTAGAGCTGGTCGAACAGTTGCGTGGGTTCGATCAGCCCATCGTGCTGGATGCCGCGAACCCGGACCGAATAGCGCGGGCTGATGATGCAGCGGTGCACGAAATCAGGAAACCGGTCTTCGCCGGCAATCCGGCGCGCCTCGTCGAGATAGCGCGCCACGGCAGCTGCATCGGCTTTCGGGAATTCCGTCGGCGTGGGATAACTGCTGACTGCCGCGCGCTGCGCTGCCGCTGGCAATGCCGCCAACATCATGGCGGCAGCGACAAGCCGGCGTGCGGTTGCCGGTCCGTAAGTTTTTTGCATGAGGCCCCCTGTAATGGAATCTTCGGATGGCAACAACATCGCACGGGCGCAAATGCATGACAACTTCAGCTCGATACCGGTGCTGAATCGAACGATGCCACCTTTGGTACGAATTCATGGCTGCAATCAGCGGCGGGATCGGTATGCTGGTGATGGGCGATTCGCGGCCGCGCATCGCGGGCACTGCAGTTGTGCCCGGCGCCAATACGATAATGGCGATATTCTGCCAATTAGTGCTGGCCCGCGCCGCTCAGCGGTTCCGGTTGCAGCACCCGGTGATGTGCTGAGTATCCCCGAATAGACTATGACGCAACGAAATGTGGACAAGGAAATGAATGCTGCGCCATCCGGTGCGCCAATCGTCACGGAGATGCGCGTGATACCCGTGGCCGGGCAGGACAGCATGTTGCTCAACCTGAGTGGCGCACATGCCCCCTGGTTTACTCGCAACATCGTGCTGCTGACAGATACATCCGGTAACACCGGTGTTGGCGAAGTGCCTGGCGGGGAAGGCATCCGCCGGACGCTGGAGGATGCCCGTGAACTGGTGATCGGGCGCACTCTTGGGGACTACAACGCTGTTCTCAACGCTATACGGACCGCATTCAGTGATCGCGACAGCGGCGGCCGTGGCACGCAGACATTCGATCTGCGTATCGCCATTCATGCACTGACTGCGGTGGAATCCGCGCTGCTGGACCTGCTGGGCCAGTTCATGAATGTGCCGCTGGCAGCCTTGCTCGGCGAGGGAATGCAACGCACGCAAGTGCCGGTGCTGGGATACCTGTTCTACATCGGCGACAGTGGCAGAACCACACTCGATTATCGAAGTGAAGACGATACCGATGATGCCTGGCTGGCGTTGCGTGATCGGCCGGCGCTGACGCCGGAAGCAATCGTCGCGCTGGCCGAGGCCGCGCAGACCCGTTACGGCTTCAACGATTTCAAGCTCAAGGGCGGCGTGCTGGCCGGTGGCGAGGAGATGCAAGCCATCCTCGCGTTGCACGAGCGCTTTCCCACCGCGCGTGTGACGCTGGATCCCAACGGCGCCTGGTCGTTGGCTGAAGCGGTCGCGCTATGCCGCGACAAGCACGGCATACTCGCTTACGCAGAAGATCCTTGCGGCGCCGAGCAGGGATTTTCCGGCCGTGAAGTCATGGCCGAATTCCGCAGGGCCACCGGCTTGCCAACCGCCACCAATATGATCGCGACCGATTGGCGCCAGCTCGCCCATGCCATCGAGTTGCAGGCTGTCGATATCCCACTCGCCGATCCCCACTTCTGGACCATGCAGGGATCAGTGCGAGTGGCGCAGTTGTGCGAGATGTTCGGCCTGACCTGGGGTTCACATTCGAATAATCATTTTGATATCTCGCTGGCGATGTTTGCCCACGTGGCAGCGGCGGCCCCCGGCAATATCACGGCCATCGACACCCACTGGATATGGCAGGATGGTCAGCGACTGACACGTCAGCCGTATGAGATCGTCGACGGTTGCCTCCGTATTCCGGATAAGCCGGGCCTCGGTGTCGAGATCGACATGGCGCAGGTTGAGCACGCGCACCAGGCCTACCAGAGTCACGGACTGGGTGCACGGGATGATGCTGCCGCCATGCAGTTCCTGCTGCCCGGGTGGACATTCGATAACAAGCGGCCATGCCTGGTGCGATGAGTATCCCGGTTTGCGCTGCGCAGTTAGAGCAGTTTCAATACGAGAAAAAGAGTAAGGTTCAATGCGCGAAAATCGACTGAAGACCCTCTGGCAAAGCGGCGGCGCCGCAATAAACGGTTGGCTCGCGATTCCCAACGGCTTCGCCGCCGAAACCATGGCGCAACAGGGTTGGGACGCGCTGACCATCGATATGCAGCACGGCGTGGTGGACTACCAGGCCGCGGTGAGCATGATGACCGCGATATCGACCACGCCGACGGTGCCCGTGGTGCGCGTGCCCTGGCTTGAACCGGGCGTGTTGATGAAAGTGCTGGATGCCGGCGCTTATGGCGTTATCTGCCCGATGGTCAATACGCGCGAAGACGCCGAGCGACTGGTGGCATGGACGACTTATGCGCCACGCGGCAAGCGAAGCTTCGGACCCGTGCGCGCGTTGCTATACGGTGGCGCCGACTATCCTCAGCATGCCAACGACACCATCGTGCGTTTTGCGATGATCGAAACGCGCGAAGCGCTGGAGAACCTCGACGAGATCATGAGTGTGGAAGGACTGGATGCCGTGTACATCGGCCCGTCTGATCTATCACTTTCGCTTGGCTGTCGCCCGGTGTTCGACGATGTCGACCCGCCGGTCGCCGACGCCATCGAGCGGATACTGGCCAGCGCGCACAAACACGGCAAGGTTGCCGGCATTCACAATGGCACCCCGGAAGCAGCGCTGGCGCGCATCGCCAAGGGCTTTCAATTTGTCACTGTGAGCTCCGATGCGCGGTTGATGGCGGCCGGTTCGCAACAGATTCTGGGCCAGATGCGCCGCTGAGCAGATACCGCGGACTGGTTACCTGCCAGCGCTGATTCAAATTTCGTTACCAGGAGTTTCCCACCATGCAGAAGATTGGTTTCATCGGGCTCGGCATCATGGGCGCGCCCATGGCCGGGCATCTCATTGCCGCCGGTCACGAGGTTTTTCTTTACAGCCGCTCACGCGTGCCGCCCGAACTGGTGGATGCCGGTGGCAAGGCGTGCGGCAGCGCCCGCGACGTGGCGAGCCACGCCGACATCATCATCACCATGGTGCCCGACACCCCCGATGTGGCGAAGGTGTTGTTTGACACCGATGGCGTGGCCGAAGGGTTATCCGCCGGCAAGGTCGTGGTCGACATGAGTTCGATCGCGCCAGTGGAAACCAAGCAGTTCGCCGAGCGCATCAATGCGCTGGGTTGCGAGTATCTCGATGCGCCGGTCTCCGGCGGCGAGGTCGGCGCCAAGGCCGCCAGCCTGACCATCATGGTCGGCGGATCACAAGCGACGTTCGATGCCGTCAAACCGATATTCGAATTGATGGGCAAGAACATCACGCTGGTGGGTAGCAATGGCGCGGGCCAGACCTGCAAGGTGGCCAACCAGATCATCGTCGCGTTGAACATTGAAGCAGTGGCCGAGGCCTTGCTGTTCGCCAGCCGGATGGGGGCGGACGCAGGCAAGGTACGTGAAGCACTGCTGGGTGGTTTCGCCGCTTCACGGGTGCTGGAAGTGCATGGGGATCGGATGGTGAAGCGAACATTCAATCCCGGCTTCCGTATCGAACTGCATCAAAAGGATTTGAACCTGGCTTTATCGAGTGCACGCGCCGCCGGCGTTTCGCTGCCGAACACGGCGACGGCACAGGAGTTGTTCAACGCCTGCGTCGCCCACGGCGGCAAGGCCTGGGATCACTCGGCCATGGTGCGCGCTTTGGAATTTCTGGCCGATTTCGAGGTCGGTGGAGGGGGGTAGACGCAACGTCGTTCCGCATCTCATGGGGGAACTGCAGCGATTCTACTGATGGCTGCATTCATTCTCCGAAAGAGGTGTGCTGATGATCCGCGGATTCCAAGGCGTTGCTGTATTCGTTTTTGCATCACTCCTGATATCGATACCGTCGGCGCAGGCAGCGCCGACGGTCTTCCCGACCGGCACCACGATCTATCAGCCGGACAAAACCTGGAATGGCTTTACTGTGCTGAGCGTGCTCGACACGCAGGCCGTGCAGGTCATCGACATGAACGGCAAGGTCGTCAAACGCTGGAACGATTTCAATGTCTCGGCCGGCGGCCCGGCGCGCATATTGCCGAACGGTATCGTCGTGGCCAGCGCCGGCGCCAACCCTGGTCACCAGGAAGGCACGGAGCTGCGGCAGGAGGACTTCAACGGCAACACGACTTGGCGCTTCGATAGCAACGAGCAGATACCCGCCGAGAGCGGCGGCACGCGGCCCAGCGCACGCCAGCATCACGACTGGCAGCGCAGTGATTTCCCCGCCGGTTATTACTCTCCCTCATTCACACCAGCCGCCGAAGGCGTCACCACGTTATTGCTGACGCATACCACCCATACCGTTCCGGCCGTCGCCGATATCGAACTGGAAGATGATCGCCTGATCGAGATCGATTGGCAGGGCAACATTCGTTGGGAATGGAAAGCCTCCGACCATATAGATGCCTTCGGCTTCAACGCCGATGAGCGCGCGGCGATACGCAACTCGCCGACCATGGGGCCGCGCCGTGGCCCTTACGACTGGTTCCATATCAATTCCGCCACCTACGTCGGGCCCAACCAATGGTATGACGCCGGCGACCAGCGCTTCGCACCGGACAACGTCATCATCAGCAGCCGCCAATCAAGCCTGGTGGCAATTGTGAGTCACCAGGATGGCAGCATCGTCTGGCAACTCGGGCCCGACTTCAGCCGCGACGAAGCGCAATGGAAAATCGGCCAGATCATCGGGCAACACCACGCCCACTTCATCCCCCCCGGCCTGCCCGGCGCCGGCCACGTGATGATTTTCGACAACGGCGGCTCCAGCGGCTACGGCAAACCCGGCGCACTGACCCGCAGCGGCCAGGGCGTTCATCAGCGCTCAAACTCACGCGTGCTCGAAATCAACCCGACGACACTCGAAGTCGTCTGGTCATACACCGCACCCAACTTCTTCAGCACCAACATCAGCAGCGCCCAACGCCTGCCCAATGGCAACACCTTGATCACCGAAGGCGCCCCCGGCCGCGTGTTCGAGGTCACTGCTGAAAAGCAGATCGTCTGGGAATATATGGCCCCTCCCGGCGAGAGTGCACGCGGATCGAATGCTGTTTATCGGGCATATCGCATTCCGTATGGGTGGATTCCGCAGTTGGCGGTGCCGCAGCAGCGTGCGGTGACACCGCCGAAGGCGGGGAGTTTTATGTTGCCGGCGGATTGAGGGGCAGACGGGCGTCTGACATCAGGATGTTGTCGGGCCGGCAAAGCCTCGTTCGCGCCGCAAAAAACCGGATAAGCCGGTGGTTGCTCAAACCGGCCGGCGGAGAGGCGCCAGGATGATGGGACATCCATCGAATTGCGATGAGTAGAGTCAATAGGCGTCTAAAAGCAATCCATGCCAATGGTTGATACCCGCTGAGTACTCGAAGAATCAGTGCGCAGATCGCCTGCGTGAACCTGTCTGGCCAGGATCTTCCGCGATGGACGATTGGCTCGAACTCGGCAAAATCGGGCCGGAATTTACGGGGAAACGCGCCACGTAAACGATGCAAATTGATTGAAAGATGAGCGCCTATGCCGACCAAACCGCTGGAACGACTGATGTTCGCCCAGGGCGGCCTATGCTTCTTCTGCAACGCCACACTAGCAAAGGCCGAGGCAAGCGTGGAGCACTTGGTGCCGACCGCGAGGGCCGGAAGTAATAGCGACGATAACTGTGTTGCGTGTTGTAAAGCAATGAACGCTTTACTCGGTAGCATGTCGCTCAAGGAAAAGATCAAAGTCGTGCTGAATCAGAAGGGGCAGTTCAAATGCCCAAATGGCGCCGGACACTCAGCGCCGAAGCCAGCGGCCTCTCCCAAGGCGGCGAGCAGTGTGGCTGATTCGATCATTTCTGCGGTCGTCGAGAATTTGCGGTCGAGGGGCAGTTCGAAGCCACGAAAGGTGAAAACGCTGACGTCAACAATCAAAGCTCTGGCGCAATTAAATCTAGGTGACAAGGACGTGCAGGCCGTGATCGAGCATTTGAAATCCAGAGGAAAAATCAAGGTTTCTGGCGAACAGGTTACGTACAAGTTATGAAGCAATGAATTCTCAACACCGCTGACGCTAAGCATTTTCTGGCAAGCGCCGGATAATTGCTGCCGAATCTACGCGTGAACTCATGCGCCCGGTCTTCCCTTTTCCAGGTGTGAGCGCAAACGAATAACGTGGCGTGGCTTGCTGATTTGAATCGAAAATAGCCCTATTGGAAAAGGTGCCTTGTCTATTTATCGTGTACCCGACGTCTAGAACGGACATGGTGCGAAACTATAAAGGGAGACCCAATGGAAACCATTGTCCGAGCATTCCCGCTGAAAAAGTCCGTCGAAGACCTTGAAGCATTCGTCGAGTCGCTGCGGGCAGAATGGAAGGAAAGCGCTGCCAAGTTCTATCGTGGCTACGGCGTCGCGCAGGAATCATGGCATCTTCAGGAAACGAACGCTGGGCCATGGGTGATCTGTGTCACGGTGATCGACGATTCCGCGCAGGCCGCTGCGAACTATGCTAAGTCAACCGAGAAGTTCCAGTCGTGGTTCAAAGAGAAGGTGCACTCATTGTCTGGAATCAACCCTGATGAGCAGCCGCTCGGCCCGCAGACCAGACAGATATTCTCATGGCCGGAGTAACCTGCTCGCCAATTATCAAGTACGCAGTGGATTACCTGGTTTCTGTGATTCCGTACGCATCCTGGTCTGACCACGTTCGGACCACGCAAAAATCCGAAACAAGATTGCAGACCGCCAAGTACAGGTGGGTAGTAAATCGAAGAGATGAATCGACTACGAATTATCTTCTCCTTTTTGCTGTTCGCT
>JACKNH010000046.1 GCA_024234975.1 Gammaproteobacteria bacterium | reverse complement strand
CCTTCGCTACGCCGTGGAACGGCAACGCCTTATCACTGAGCTGGAGCAGGCGCGCGAGCTGGCCAACTATCAGGCAATGCACGACGTGCTGACAGGCCTGCCAAACCGCGCACTGTTCTTTGATCGCCTGGAACAGGTGATTCGCAGCTCCGATCGTCAACACCAGACATTCGGACTCGCATTTCTCGACTTCGACGACTTCAAGGGCGTCAACGACGACTATGGTCATGCCATAGGAGACTTGCTGCTGATAGAGGCCAGCCATCGCTTACGCTCCGCGGTACGCCGTAGCGACACAGTGGCGCGTCTGGGCGGTGATGAGTTCACCATCATCTTTGAACGTCTGCCGGATCGGGAAACTGCCGAAGTATTGATAGCGGGACTCTGTGACCGACTGGCAACGCCTTTCCACCTGAATGGCCAATCGTTGGACATCAAGGTCAGCATCGGCCTCGCCGTGTTCCCGGAAGATGGTGCCGATGCCCAGACTTTGCTGCATGCCGCCGATAGCAAGATGTATCGCAGCAAGCGACGCGGCAAGCTCGAGCTTCAGGTCATTGCAGGCCAGGCAGACTAGGACCGCCCGGTCAACGCCCGACCGCTGTCCGGTGCAGTGCCCGGCTGATCAGCCAGATGGCGACTGCGATCAGCACAAAACTGGTTATCAACGGCGTCAGCCATTCCATTGCTGCGATGGATTCATGGCGCATCAGCCGATTCATCAGACTGATCTGCCCCAGACCCGGGACCACCACAAACCACGGTGCCGCGGCGCCCTGATTGAATACCTCGACCATTGGTACCAGTGAGAAGAAGAACACGGCTATTGCACTGTTGGCCTGTGCCTCCTTGAAGGTACGGCAGCGAACCGCAATGGCCATCAGTACCGCACCGATGGCCGCCGATAACGGCAACATGAAGTACAGGAACGCCAGCGCTTCCGCAGGTCCGAAATTGAACATCGCGCGCAGGGTCTCGCTGTTGATCAGCAGACGTGCCGGCAGATAACTGCCTACGGCGAGCAGGGTAATCAACATTCCTACGCAGGCCACCGCCGCCCATTTACCGGCAATCAGCGCTGACCGGCGTACCGGTGTCATCAACAGCGGCTCTAGCGAACCGCGCTCGCGCTCTCCCGCAGTGGTATCCAACGCCGCCGCCAGGCACCCGTAGAGTACCGCCATCATCAGCATGAACGGCATGAACGCCAGCAGTTGCGCCCCGCGCGCGGCGCGATCAGCGAGGTCACGTACATTCAATTCGACCGAAGACAACGCCGCGGGTGCGATTCCTCGCATGGCAAGCTTGATGGTGGACTGCTCCCGATTGAAGCCCCCGATGAGCTGGCGTGCGCGCTGGACGGCGGAAGCAGAGCGTTGATGCGCGGCACTGAAATACAGCTCGACCTTCGGATTTCGGCCATCGGCCATTGTCGTGCTGAAGTCCGCCGGAATCACCAGTACTGCCTCGGCGACTGAACCTGCGGCGATGCCCTGTTTGAAATCCGCAGGCGCGGCTTTGACGGTGTATGACTGGCGCGACAAGTAATTGGCCAGCGTCGGCGCGTACTCAATACCGGCAACCGTGATTTCGCGTGCCTGGTTGCTCGCTTCCATTCTTCCAATCAAAACAGACATGGCGAACATCATGGCCGGGCCCATCAACACCGCGGCCAGCAAGACCACGACCAGTGATTTCCGGTCGCGCAATGCATCGACAAATTCTTTCCTGAATACCGTGAGCGCGGAATGCAGCCAGCGGTTCCCTGAACCCGTGGTCATGCGTGGCCCTGCTCATTGGCTCTTTCGCTCGCACTGAATGCGAGAGCGACGAACGCATCTTCGAAATCCGACGTCCCCGCCCGCGCGCTGATCTCCGCCACGCTGCCATTGGCGACAGTTTTGCCGTGACTCACGATCACAACATCGTCACACAGTCGCTCGACCTCCTGCATGATGTGGGTGGAAAATACAATGCACTTGCCGAGGTCGTCACGCAGACGACGCAAGGTATTGCGCAGGCTGCGGGTTGCCAGCACATCCAGACCGTTGGTCGGTTCATCCAGAATGATGTTTCCGGGGTCGTGCACGAGTGCGCGGGCCAGCGCGGTTTTCATGCGTTCGCCCTGGCTGAAACCGATGGTGCGGCGGTCGAGCAGATCTGAAAGCTCCAGGATATCCGCCAGTTCCCGCGCCCGGCGCACGGCGTCGGGACGGGTCATGCCGTGCAGCTCGCCGTAGTAGATGATGTTTTCAAGCGCGGTCAGTCTTGGATACAAGCCGCGGGCATCGCTCAACACACCCATGCATGCGAGCGCGTGATAGGGCTGCTCGCCGACATCGAGATGATCGACGGTAATCGTGCCGCGATCCGGTGGAAACTGCGCAGCGATCATGCGCAACGTGGTGGTCTTGCCGGCGCCATTGGGTCCCAGCAGACCGAGTATCCTGCCGTCATCCGCGACGAAACTGACATCGCTCACCGCTTCAACGGTGGTCTGCGAGCGTGCGCGACCACTGATGAAGCGCTTGGCGATGCCCTGGACAACTATCATTGTTCGCCGGACTCCGCAGCAGGAAGCGTGAACGCTCCGGGGCGCGGTATGCCGGTCAGGCAAGCGGGGTCTGTCACTTCCGCGTCCCGGATATCTGCCGTTTCGATGAAGCGTGTGATGACGTCAGCCGCACAGCCCTGGCCCATGACACCATGACCGGCATTGCCAACAATGACGTGAGTCGCCTGGTCACCGAGTAGAGCGGTGACGCGCTCACCATGCCGCGGTGGCGTGACGGGATCCAGTCCACCAGACAGCACCAGTACCGGCGAGCCGCCGGGGTGTATTCGATAGAAGTCTTCGGAAACCTCGCCACGCGGCCATACCGGGCAAATCTCCAGGTAGATGCGCGCGAAGCTGGAGCCGAACGGCGCCGTGCTATCGTCGGCGACACCGGTCAGGCGGGGGAAATCCTCAGCGCATATGACCGAGAAATGCATCCCGGTCGCTGCCGCACTCTCGCCGGACGCCAATGCCGAGCCCAGGCCGACCAGCGGAGCGAAATCACCGTGACTTGCCCGGTCGATGGCCAATGGGAGGGTGCTGGCCAGCAGCGGTACATAGAGTGCGCCGCGCACCATATTCAGAATGTCGTCACGGTCCAGAAGCAGAGATTCAACCGCGCCAGTCACCGGGTGGCGGACCGTCACCTGCACTGACGCCGGCCGGAGTAATTCAATCCATTGCTGAGAGAGTCGCGGATAGTCGCGCTGACAATCCGGTGCGTCCGCGCAGTAGTCCAGCAGTGACTGCATCGCCATTGCACTGTCCGGTGCAACGGACTGCGGCAGCACCATGTCCGGCGGCGCCACACCATCAATCACCACGGTTCGCACGTGGTCAGGGTATTGGCGCATATAGTCCAGGGCAGCGCGCGTGCCGTAGGAACCGCCGATGATGTTTATCGCGGGATATGCCAGTGAATCCCGTACCGCCTCGAGGTCGGCCATCGCGATTTCCGTCGTGTAGAAGCGCAAGTCGCCGTGCGGCAGCGATGTCAGCCGGCGCAGACACTCACGAAGGCGGGCCATCTGCACCGTCTGCTCGAATGCCCGGGCCAACGATTCGGTCGGCGATCCTTCCTCACATTTCAACGGTGCGCTGCGACCGGTACCGCGTTGGTCGACCAGAACCAGATCGTGCCGGTTGCCCAGCCTCGCAAAAAGCTGCGACAACATGCCGGCCAGATCGATTGCGCTCTGCCCCGGTCCACCAGCCAGGAAGAATACCGGGTCCGGCGCCTTCGCCCGCGATAACGCCGGAATCACCACAAAGTGGATGTCGATTTGAGTTGCGTCCGGAGCTGCCGGATTCAGAGGTCGTGCCAGGCTGCCACACTGGACCTTGAACTCCAGGCCATCGACCCAGCAGGGCTGCAGTAGCGGATCCGCCGACGCGACCTCAGGCCCAAGGGCAATTCCTGCGGCCACCACCAAGCTGGTCACCAGGCGTCTGCAATTCACGGTTTCTGCCCGGGAAGAGCGTGCAGGATGATGTCATCGCGCATGGTTGGCGGTATCCGGTGAGAAGCGGAAAGCGCTCGCATTCTACACAAGACGGCGGGTCACGCCGATTCAGCGCGGCCCATAACGACAACACCCGCCGCGACCTTCAGGCCGGGGCGGGTGTATCGTTCAAAGGCTGGAAATCAGGCAGCGCGTGGCAAATCGGAGTCCGTCGCTTTGGCGGCTGCCTCAATACCCGTGGCAGGCACCGGCACCTGGGCGCGCATCGCCCGCATGCTTCCCGCTGTGGGCGTGCGCCAGATGGCACGGCCGATTTCGATAATCCGGGCAGTGGCGAACGTGGCCAGGGTGGCTGCGAACAGTGAACCGAACATTTCAACAGGACTACCGGGTAACCAGTCAGCGCCAATCAGACTGACTGCTGAACCGATGAGTAGAAGTACGGCAAGGGCATCAAGCGCTACGCAAAACCGAATTCGGGTATCCATGGGTGGGTACGTTCCTTCTTGCTTTTATATTGTCGTACCGGCTCGATGTTCCGGGCTGCCGGTCGGCACCTTCATCAGGTGCTTTAGTGGAAGGCGATTTTAGAGAAGTACGACGTCATTTCTGTGACTAAGTACTCAAATGACGCGGCGCGGCAAATGATACAACAATTAGCAACATTTCAATCAGATGGACGGCCTAGGGGAACAGGAATTATTCCCAGCCAGACCATGGCAAACAGCTGATCCACGGCGTCACACCATCATCGTCAGACGATCATGCTCACCAAGGTTATCGCGCCAGACGATTGCGATTTCGTCCGTCTGAGTAGCGGGTCGCAGACGACAAACGAGCAACGGATTGCGCGCGACGCCCTGCTCGAAGTGCGCCACCAGCACAACCTCGCCGCCATACTCGACATCGACTCTCGTGATGAAATGCCCGGCGACCCGCATCGCGCCCTCTCCGGTTGCAACGGTCATCGGGTGCGCGATCAAAATGCGGAGCTCGAGAATGTCGGCGAGACGTTCGGCCCGCACGCGGATCGAATCAGTCACGCGCAACCTCCGCGCGCAACCTCCACCCGACGGCGGTTGAGTAGAACGCCGGCGGACGTTTGCGCCGCAACGACAATCTCCTGGGTCATTGCCAGCTTGATACGGGTGGCAACCTCGGGCAGTGCGCGCGGATGCAATTCGAAATGTGCGACCAGTAACACCGGGTTGCGCGGGGCGATGACAGCAATGGATGAAACATCATGGAGGGTATCGACGCTCACCTGCAGCGGTACGACGGCGCCATCGGCGATGAACGATGCAACGTCGATCCGGATGGCGGAGGAAACCTGCGCAGGCGCCGAGCCGAAAAGTTCCGCCAACACCGTCGTCTCGTCGCGAGCCGCGAAGGCCGCCTGCGGCCGCTCACCTGCGCGACTGCCAGCCGAACGCGTCACCAGTGCCAGCAGCGTACTGCCAAGGCCCACGAGTCGCGTCAACAGGAAACGTCGCGACAGTGATCCGCGTGACGGCGGACGAATCAATTTCGACGCTCGCGGTCGCGCTCCTTGCGGAACCGCGCGAGCTCGTCGTTGATTTCCATCATGCGGGCACGGATACGCTGCGTCTGGTAGTTGGTCAGGCCGTTGGCCTGTTGCGCCAGGTCCAGCTGACGCATTGCCAGCTGGTATTCGCCGATGCGGTAATAGTATTCCGCCATTGAGAAGCGTCCGTCCGCTTCGCGGCCGGCCCGTACCTCGGCGTCGGCGAGTACACGAAAATAACGCGGATCGTCTTCATCCCTGAAGCCTTTTTCACGCATGATTTCGCGCGCTTCCTCTGCATGATCCGTCAGCGTCAAGGTGGTTGCCACACCATATAGCGCAGCCCGGCTGTCGGGCGCCAGTTCATACGCGATACGGTAAAGATCGGTGGCATACAAAACATTTCCCGCCCGCATTTCCAGGTCCGCCGCGGCGAGCCGGTAGGCAATCTGATCCGGATTTCTGCGAATCAGATCCGTGAGCGTGGCGCGTGCATCGTCGTAGTTGGCCGCAGCCGCCTGCCCGAGCGCGAGGCCGTACAGCGCGACGTCCCTGTCCTCGTAGTCGCCACTGCGCAGAATCGCTTCGTAGTACTGCCTGGCCTGCAACGGGTTGTCCGCCGTCAGTACCTTGAGTTTGGCCCAGGTCAGGTGGTAGGCCTTGCTGCTTTCAACTTGTACCCGCGGCAATCGTTCCGCGCGATCGCGGGCTTCAGCAATACGGTTGTTGGTCACCGGGTGCGTCAACAGGTACTCCGGTACGTTGGTCATATCCGTGTAACGATTGGCCAACTGCAACTTCTGGAAGAATTCCGGCATCGCCATGGGATCGAACCCGGCGTCGTAGAGCAGCTGGATGCCGATGCGATCGGCTTCCTGCTCGTTGCCGCGGGTGAAGTTGATCGCATACTGCTGCTGGGCGGCCTGCACACCGACAATGGCAGCCTGCCCCGCTTCCGGACTGGCAGCCGCCAGGGCGATGGCGCCGAGCATTGCAATCAATGCCGGAATCGCGGTCCGGCCCTGCGCCTCGATGGAGCGCACGGTATGGCGTTGCGTCAGGTGAACGACTTCATGCGCCAGAACCGACGCCACTTCGCTTTCACTGCGTGAGTTCAGCAACAGGCCGGAATTCACCCCGACGTAACCGCCGGGCACGGCAAATGCATTGATATCGTTCTGCTTGATCATGAAGAAATTGATCGGCAGGTAGAAATCGGCCTGGTCGGCGATCTTGCCGCCCAGCGAACGGATGTAATCTTCCACTTCCGTATCATCAATGACCGGCGCTTCGCGGCGGATCTGGCGCATGGATTCACTGCCCAGCATGCGCTCCTGCTGGGGTGAGATGATCGAACCTGCCGAATCGCCGATATCGGGCAGCTCGATGACGTTCTGACCCATGGTCGCCAGCGGCAACGCCAGGCCCAGAAACAGTGCAGGCAACTTTTTGATCATAGGCTGATAACGAGCGTAAAACGTCTCATCCGTTTGATGGTTGACCATTTGTAAAATCGCGAGTTCTACGCGCCGGCGGCCAGCTTTCCGTGCTTATCCATAGACGGTATATTCGGTTGCATCACCTACTCAAGGATGCAAACCCCAGCTATGACCGCACGAAACGCATTTTATGCGCAATCCGGTGGCGTGACCGCCGTCATCAACGCCAGTGCCTGTGGCGTCATCGAAACCGCCCGCGCACACCGCGACGAAATCGCCAATGTCTACGCCGGCCGCAACGGCATCATAGGCGCTTTGACCGAAGATCTGATTGATACGTCGCAGGAAACCGACGCCGACATCGCCGCGCTGCGCTACACGCCGTCCGGGGCTTTCGGCTCCTGCCGCTACAAGCTGAAGGGTTTTGACCAGAACCGCGCCGAGTACGAACGCCTGCTCGAAGTATTCAAGGCCCACGACATCGGCTATTTCTTTTACAACGGCGGCGGTGATTCGCAGGATACCTCCAACAAAGTGGCTGAATTCGCCCGTGCCGCCGGCTACCCGCTGACCGCGGTGGGCATTCCCAAAACCGTGGACAATGACCTGCCGATCACCGACAACTGCCCCGGCTTCGGCTCGGTCGCCAAATACGTGGCCGTGTCGATTCGCGAAGCAGGCTACGACGTGGCGTCGATGGCCAAAACCTCCACCAAGGTCTTCGTCATGGAAGTCATGGGCCGCCATGCCGGCTGGATCGCTGCCGCCGGTGGCCTTGCCGCCGATAAACCGGGTGCCGCGCCCCACATCATCCTGTTCCCGGAAATCGTATTCGACGAAACAGCATTCCTGGCCAAGGTGAAAGCCAGCGTCGACAATTTCGGATACTGCGCCATCGTGGTTTCCGAAGGCTTGCGCAATGCCGATGGCAAGTTTGTGGCGGAAGCCGGCTCGCGTGATGCCTTCGGGCATGCCCAGTTGGGGGGTGTGGGCCCCGTGATCGCGAAATTGATCAAGGATCAACTGGGATACAAGTACCATTGGGCGGTGGCCGACTACCTGCAGCGCGCGGCACGCCACATCGCTTCAAAGACCGACGTCGAGCAAGCCTACGCGCTCGGTCGGGCCGCAGTGGAATTCGCACTGGACGGCAAAAACGCCGTGATGCCGACCATCGTTCGCGAGTCCGATTCACCGTACCAATGGCGGATTGGCGAAACAGCGCTGGCAAACGTCGCCAACGTCGAAAAGAAAATGCCGGCCGAGTACATCACTGAAGACGGCTTCGGCATCACCGAGGCGTGCCGTCGCTACCTCGCCCCGTTGATCCAGGGGGAAGACTACCCGCCCTACATCGATGGCCTGCCGGCCTACGTCGAATTGCGGAATGTTGCAGTGCCGAAAAAGCTCGGCACGACCTTCCAGGTCTGATTGCAGCGAACCGCGGTCATTTGTCCAATCGACGGCCTCGGCTGCGTAACGCAAAAGGGCGGGTGAATCACCCGCCCTTTTTCTTTAAGATGCCATGAATGCTCTGGGAGGTTCAGCACAGCGAACCGGCGTTACCGCACCGTCCACGCGGGATTCATCTGACATGGAAACGTCACGGAATTTCTGACCAGGAATTCCGGCGCCGCCTTCGTGCCGGCAGACGGTGGGTCCGGTCGACGTGATCACGCTGTACCAGAATCGATTTGCTTCATGTAGTGCGCAGTTCAGGTACAAACCGTCAGTCAATCATATGCAAAGGGGGAAATCATAATGTCCGCAATCGGGTTGGCATTGCTATGCGGTCTGTTCGCCGTCGTTTACGGCGCATGGCAAGTCCGTTGGATTCTGTCTCAACCGGAAGGCAACGAACGGATGCGCGAAATCGCCGCGGCCGTTCAGCAAGGCGCTTCCGCGTATCTCAATCGCCAGTACACCACCATCGGTATCGTCGGTGTCGTTCTCGCCGTTGTCATTGCAATTGCACTGGACCTCAAGACCGCTATCGGCTTTGTGATCGGCGCGGTGTTGTCCGGCGCCGCCGGCTTCATCGGCATGAACATCTCCGTCCGTTCCAACCTGCGGACTGCGGAAGCGGCAAAGAAGGGTTTGAATGCTGCGCTTCAGGTCGCCTTCCGTGGCGGCTCCATCACCGGCATGCTGGTCGTCGGTCTGGGTCTGCTCGGTGTGGCGGGTTACTACCATTTTCTGGACGACGGCTCCGCGTCGGTTGAAATGCTGCATCCCCTGGTCGGCCTGGCTTTCGGCAGTTCGCTGATTTCCATCTTCGCCCGACTCGGCGGTGGCATCTTCACCAAGGGCGCTGACGTCGGCGCCGACCTGGTCGGTAAAGTGGAAGCCGGCATCCCCGAAGATGACCCGCGCAACCCGGCCGTTATTGCTGACAACGTCGGTGACAACGTTGGCGACTGCGCCGGCATGGCCGCGGACCTGTTCGAAACCTACGCGGTAACCGTCATCGCCACCATGTTGCTCGGCGTGTTGATGCTGCCGCAGGCCGGCGCCAATGCAATTCTGTATCCGCTGGTGCTTGGTGGTGTATCCATCATTGCTTCAGTAGTCGGTTCGCTCGGTGTCAAAGCCAGCGACGGCGGCAAGATCATGAACGCCTTGTACCGGGGCCTCGCAATAGCCGGCGTGATTGCCGCGGTGGCGTTTTACCCGGTCACCAACTGGATGTTCGGTGGCATCGAAGGCATCTCGGTGATGAACATCTTCGGCTGCGCCATCATCGGTCTGGTGCTGACCGCGGCCATGGTGTGGATCACCGAGTACTACACCGGCACCGAGTTCCGTCCGGTGCGCTACGTTGCCGAAGCATCGCAGACCGGCCATGCCACCAACATCATTGCCGGTATCGCGGTGTCGATGAAGTCGACCGCATTGCCGGTGTTGTCGGTGTGTATCGCCATCTGGGGCTCGTATACGCTCGCAGGTTTATATGGCATTGCGATCGCTGCAACTTCAATGCTGTCGATGGCCGGCATCATTGTCGCACTGGACGCCTATGGCCCGATCACGGATAACGCCGGTGGCATCGCGGAAATGGCGGAGCTTGGCCCGGAAATCCGCGGCATCACCGATCCGCTGGACGCGGTCGGCAACACCACCAAGGCCGTGACCAAGGGTTATGCCATCGGTTCAGCCGGTCTCGCCGCGCTGGTGTTGTTCGCTGACTTCACCCACAGCCTGGATGCACAAGGCAAACTGGTGGAGTTCAGCCTGGAACAACCGGCCGTCATCATCGGCCTGTTTGTCGGTGGCCTGATTCCTTACCTGTTCGGCGCCATGGCCATGGAAGCCGTCGGCCGCGCGGCAGGTTCGGTGGTCGTGGAAGTCCGCCGCCAGTTCCGCGAAATCCCGGGCATCATGGAAGGCACCGCCAAGCCGGAATACGGCCGCGCTGTCGACCTGCTGACCCGCGCCGCAATCAAGGAGATGATCCTGCCGTCCGTGCTGCCGGTCTTGACGCCGCTTGTCCTCGCATTCGCGATCAAGCTGCTGATGGGCGAGGACGCTGCCCGTATGGCCGTCGGTGGCATGTTGATGGGCACCATCGTGACCGGTATCTTCGTGGCGATTTCCATGTGTACCGGTGGTGGTGCGTGGGATAACGCCAAGAAGTACATCGAAGACGGGAACTACGGTGGCAAGGGCTCGGAAACACACAAGGCGTCCGTGACCGGTGACACCGTCGGCGATCCCTATAAGGACACCGCCGGCCCGGCCGTCAACCCGCTGATCAAGATCATCAACATCGTCGCGTTGCTGATCGTGCCGCTGCTGTAATCCGGCACAGCGTTACGCAGTAGCAAAAGCCCCGCTCCGGCGGGGCTTTTTTTTCCGCCATCCCGACACCGCGCAGCCCCCTTCTTTCGTGATCCCGGACACCGCGCAGCGGTGTGCCGGGATCCACAGGGCCTGCCTCCAAGCCACATGGAGTCCTGCTCGCGCCCCCT
>JACKNH010000045.1 GCA_024234975.1 Gammaproteobacteria bacterium | reverse complement strand
TCAAGATGAATCGAGGGGAAGAATAACTTACCTGGCCATGTACCGGCAGAGGTAAAGCGAACTTCGGCTGGATTTACCGTACTCCAGCCGGCGTTCAGAACGCCCTGCCATCGTCGTGGGAACACGACGAACCTGCGACAGGGCTCAAACTCGTCGTTGTCAGTCAGCAGCCTGTTGCGATGCAACCCGTGGGTTGCGATCAGTTCCTTCCGGCTGCCGCGCCACTCAGCCCCGGCCTGCGGCGTCTCGCCGCCGCATTCCCGCGAGCAGCATCGTTGCCGGCGCCAGCAATGCCAGGCCGGCAGGCAGCGGCACTGTGGAGACAGTCGCAGTGAAATACGTTGTGTCGAATGAGTAATCCCCATTGTCCGCGACTTCAAAATCGAGCACTGAACCCACCGCGAGCGTAAGCGGAATACTGTAGTTGGTGCCAACGTCGTCCGTGCCGCTCGATGCCCAGCTGAATACCGGCACGCCGTCGAGCAGGATGTTGGCGATAACGCCGTTGCCTCCGGCAACATTGGCATCAGCGATGTGGCCCGTCAGCAATACGTTGCCGGAGAACGTGCTCTGCCAGCGGCGCACAGTGGTTCCGGTGCGGGCATCCGGGTGGGCGCCGTAGTCCCACAAATAGGTATACGGTTGAAAGAATGTCGATACCCGCCAGTGGGGATCGCTGGTCGTACCGCTATCGCTGATGTAATAAATCATCTCGGTGAACGAGGCGCTGTCACCGGCCTGGGTGAAATAACCGTAGTACCAGCCCAGCCAGCCCTGACTGCCGGAAAAGTCTGCTTCAGAATCCGCGATTACCGCGGCGCCACGGGCATCACCGATGGTGACCAGTCCGGCCAGGATCACGCACGCGATATAGCCGCTCATTGAAGCCGATCGAGTTTCCATTTTCGCCATTCCTCCAGGTTGCGTCCCGCTGCCGGCATTCAGGCAAGATACGCGCCATCACCGACACGGCATTTCCGATCAGTCAGTTGCGCGATTGGTCGGGGCATCCTCGTCCCTGAGTGTAAAGATATTTGAACGGGTGACCTGCCGAATTCACTTCTGCGACGTATCTGACGCCGAGCTAGTGCAGCGCAGCAGGCCCTTTTTGCAGCCTCGAAGTCATGTGTACGCCCGCGCGTTGGAACCCGGTCAAGTCTGCGATCTCAGCGCTTCCAGCACGCGCTCCTTGCGGAACGGCACGCGGCGCAGGCGGACACCGGTGGCGTCAAACACGGCATTGGCGACGGCCGCGATCATCGGCTTGTGGCTGGCTTCGCCCGCGCCATACGACGGCAGATCGGGTCGATCCGGATTCGGGTCGCCGTTGACGATTACGACTTCGATCGAAGCCGGGGTATCGGAGTGCCGCATGGTCGGGTGCGTCACCCAGTCGACACTGGTGACCTTCTCCTCGTCGAACTGCACTTCCTCCCACAACGCGCGGCTCAGACCGTGCAACATGCCGCACTCAACCGTGTGCTCGAGGCCGGTGGGATTCACCACCAGGCCACAGTCATGCGCGCAGACCAGCCGCTTGACCCAGACGTGGCCCGTTTCACGATTCACATCAACCTCGGCGATGACCGCGACAATCGTGCCGCTGCGATAGGTGTAGGCAATACCGCGTCCGCTGACCACGGCGCCCGCCGTATCACGCAGGCGCGGGTTCGGCGACGGCCGCGATTCCCAACCGTAGGCCCTGGCGGCGGCCCGCACTGTCGCCAGCGAGCGCGCCTTGCGGAAGATCGCGTCCTCGGTGCTCGCTTCGATCATGTCGAGGCGGAACTGCACCGGATCGGCATGCGCGGCGGCGGCCAATTCGTCGATGAACGATTCGAAAGCGAACGTCACCTGCGGCCCGTTCGGATCACGGAGGTTGCCGGTCCGCAACGGCGTTTCCCAGATCAGCGGCAGACTGACGATATGCGCCTGCATGCGCTGGTTGGCAACGCCGTATTGGCGCGAAGGCACTTCGGCGCTGCCCGGCGCCGCCTGCGGGGAACGTCGTCCCATCAGTTGCGCGATTAACACGGTATTCGGATCGTTGTACCAGAGGTGATTGAAATCCAGCGCCCGCGCTTCATAGTCCAGCGCGACCACCTTGCCCTGATCATCCAGGCCACCGCGTAACGTGAATGCATACGCCGGACCCTTGGTATCCCACGCCGTCTCCTCGTCGCGCATCCATTGCACGCGCACCGGGCGACCGAGTTCGTGCGCAAGATACGCGGCTTCGAAACCGGCATCGTCCGCGGCGGTGCGGCCGTAAACCTGTGGACCATCCATGTACACCACGCGGACCTGTTCGCGGGGCAAGCCGAGGAATTCGGCGACACCATTGCGCAGCCCGTAGGACTTCATATCGTTGGAATAGATCGTCAGCTGGCCGTCAGTTGGATCAGCCATCGCATGCGCCGGGCCGATCGCTGTATGACCCTGGAACGGCACGTCGTAATGCGCTTCAACCCGCGTCGCTGCCGAGGCCAGCGCCGCTGCTGGTTCGCCGATGGTTTCCGCATCGCGACTCACGGCAGGCGACTGCGTGCGGATGAAATCGAAGACATCGTTGGACGCTGGAAACGGCGCCTGCGCAGGTGGCTGCCATTGCGCTTTCAGTGCGCGCGCGGCGTTGATGGCCTGTTCTTCGCGCTCACACACCACCGCCACGTAATTGCCCTTGCTTACCACGCGGACAAAGCCCGGCATACCGGCGACCGAGGATTCATCGATGCTTTGCAAGGTCGCGCCGGCAACGGGCGGCCGCACGTTCCGGGCGTGCAGCATACCGGGCACTTTCACATCGACCGCCCAGGTCAGCGAGCCATCGACCTTGGCCGGGGTGTCGTAGCGCGGAATGGATTGGCCGATGACGCGCAATTCATTTTGCGGTTTCACCGTGGCAATGCCGGTCGTGCGATCAACATTGTCGCCACTGAGCGCAACGTCGAAACGTTTGCCCCCGACCAGCTCGGCGTAGGTGACGGCGCGTGAGGGATTTCCCTGCACCGAAATCAAACCATCGCGCACGGTGAGATCAATCACCGGCGTGTTCAACCGTTCGGACGCGAGGTCCAGCAACACACGCCGCGCTTCGGCCGCGACCCGCCGCATGACCTGCCCATCACGCTCGACACCATCAGAACCGCCCGACCCACCCTGGTCCGGCGTGATATCGGTGATGCCCATGACGAGCCTGGTCTGGTCGTAAGCGATATCGAGTTCATCACACATCATCTGGCGGAATGCGGTGCCGGTACCCTGGCCGCCATCGGTCTTGCCGACGTAGAACGTCGCGGTGTTGTCGGGATGAATCACAATCCAGGTATCGAGCTGCAGAAAGTCCGGATCAGGATAGCGGCCGTTCGCGAGCGCCTGCGCCAGCACCTTGCCTCCCGGCGCGGTGCCCAGGCTGGCGGTCACCACCAATGCACCGGAGGCGCGCAGGAAATTGCGCCGCGTAGTGGCGGGATTGACCCGATGCAGGGCGTCTTCGACAACTTGCGGCAGAATCAACGTGTTCATGCGTCGACTCCCTTCACCACTTTCGCTTGCGATTCCACTGCTGCGGCAAGCCCACCGTCTCGCACCACGCGCTTGATCGCGGCCTGAATGCGGTAGTACGACATGCAACGGCACAACACGCCCTCCATCCCTGCACGGATCTCGTCGTCAGTCGGGTTGGGGTTGCGGGCCAGCAGCGCCTTCGCTGTCATGATCTGACCGTTCTGGCAGTAGCCGCATTGCGGTACCTGCTCGGCGATCCACGCTTGTTGCAGAGGATCGAGCTGGCCGTCGTGCGACAAGCCTTCCAATGTCGTCACTTCGCCTTTTACGGCTGATACCGGCGTGATGCAGGAGCGCGTCGCAACGCCATCAACGTGGACGGTACACGCGCCACATTGGGCAAGCCCGCAGCCGAAGCGCGGTCCCTTCAGGTCCAGATCATTGCGCAGCACGTACAGCAGCGGGGTGGACGGATCGACATCAACCTCGCGGGTGACGCCGTTGACGCGAAGGCTGAAGACACTCATGGCTGCGACTCCGGGTGCTGGAAGGGCTAAGGCTCCGACCGTAGAACAACGAGTGGTTCAATTCAATGGGGAACCTGGACGTTCATGGGACGAGGATTCCATCCCATTGGCGTAACAGCGCGCTCAAGGCCCGGCAGAGCTCGCAGCCCCGTTGACCGTCTCCCACGACAGCCCGAATTTGGCCAGGTATTTGCGCAATCGGTCGGCGTCATTGGTCGTCCTGCGCCGCGCCCGGGAGGCGGCGAACAGCACCCGACCGGCTTCCGACAGTGAGCGGCAGTCGCGGCAGGCGGCAACGACATAGGCCAGCTGGACGCGATCGAAAGGGTCGACCGACGCCAGCTCCGCTGCCGTCATCACCGTTTCCAGGCCGTCGCTGGACGGCTGACTGCCGGCCCAGGAGCGCTGCAGGCGTTCCATTTCATGGTTTACCGTGGGTACATCGATGCGTCCTTTCGGTGCGAACGTCGCCATCCGGGTCACACTGGCCGCGAGATCCCGGAAGTTCCCCGGCCAGCGTGTCGCCGGCGCCATGGCAAATTTGAGGTATTGGTCCCGCGCCTCTTTATTGAACGTGATGCGTTTGCCTTCACGCTCGGCGTAGCGGTCCAGCTCGTAATCGAGGTTGGGTGAAATATCTTCGCGACGATCCGCCAGACCCGGCAACGTGAACGTCCACAGGTTGAGACGAGCGAACAAGTCCTCGCGGAATTCGCCGCCGGCGACCCGCTGCGCGAGATCACGATTGGTGCCGGCAATCAGTTGAAAGTCGCTTTTCACTTCCTGGTCGGCGCCCATCGGGAAGAAGGTCTTGTCCTCAATCGCGCGCAGAATCGATGCCTGCTCGTCGAGCCCGAGTTCGCCGATCTCATCCAGAAACAGCACACCGCCATCGGCCGTGCGCAACAGACCGGGACGTTCGGAACTGGCGCCGGTGAACGCGCCTTTGCGGTGACCGAACAAGGCGGACATCGCACTGTCACCGCGCAGGGTTGCGCAGTTCACTTCGACAAACCGGCCGGATACCTGTCGTTTCAGCCTTTTCAATTCGAAGATTCTGCGCGCGAGCTGACTCTTGCCGGCGCCGGTAGGTCCCATCAGCAGCAGAGGTGCGCGCGTGGCGACAGTCACCTGTTCGATCTCATCGATCATGCGGTTGAACGCGGGGTTATTCGTTTCGATCCCCGACTTCAGGAATGACGTGCTCTCCGCCGCCGCCGCGGCAAAGCGCGTCGCGATGCTGTCATAGCGCGAAAGGTCCAGATCGATCGCGTTCCAGCTGCCCGCCGCATCCGCTGCGCCTTTCACCGGTTGGGTCTGCAACAACCTGCCCGGCAGGTAGTGCGCTTCGGTCAACAGAAACAGACAGATTTGTACGACGTGGGTGCCGGTGGTGATGTGCACCAGGTAGTCTTCAGTGTCGGGATCGAAGGGATAGCTGCGCGCGAAATCCAGTAGCTTGCCGTAGACCTCTTCGAAGTCCCATGGATCGGTGAATTCGATGATGTGCTGCTCGACGCGCGTCTCCGGCGAAACCGCGGCAATATCCTGCTGGACGAATCCCGCCAGCCGCTGATGTTGCTGCCCGTGGATCAGCACGAACCGGTCAACGCGCAAATCCTCCTGCATGCAGAGCCCGACTGAGGGCCGCCACTTGCTCCAACGCCCCGGCCCGAATTTGCCCGCGTCCAGCGTGGAGCCGAGAATGCCGATGACAACCGTCGGTTTCATGCGCGATATTTTTATCCATGTTTATCCAACTTTCTACGCTTTTTGGACTCCGACCCCTTACCGGCCAGCGCCTCGACCACTTTAAAGTCCGATTAGTCATAAATATTTCAATAGGTTATGACGACTTCGCCGGCACCTCCGGCGAACTGGCACAGCGCCTGCAATGTACGGACTGTCAGGCGACCGCCTGATGTGATGAAACCAGAGGCGGCCGGAATGGGCCGGCCGCCTCCCGGGGTCTTCGCCGCACACACCAATGGTCGCCCGCGGCGCTTGCAGCGGGTGAAGATGACTGGATGACGACAATGAACATGCAGACCCACGAAACGCTTCACGTCGCCGATGGCGTCCCGATCAAGATGTGGACACGGGGCGTTCCGGTCGACGAGAAGGCGAAAGAGCAATTGACACATGCAGCGCGGATGCCATTTGTGTTCCGCCACGTTGCCGCGATGCCGGACGTGCATGTGGGAATTGGCGCCACCGTGGGTTCTGTGATTCCGACCCGTGGCGCGGTGATACCGGCTGCGGTCGGCGTCGACATCGGCTGCGGCATGATGGCTGTGCGCACCTCATTGTCCGCCGGGGATCTGCCGGACAACCTGGAAACAATTCGCGCCGCAATCGAACACGCCGTGCCGCACGGCCGTTCGGTGGGCCGTAGTTCGCGCGACAAGGGTGCGTGGGGTTCGCCGCCGCCGGCCATCGTTGAAACGTGGGCGACCATCGCGGGCCGCTTCCAGAAGATCGTCGACAAGTTTCCGAAGCTGGCCAGGAGCAACAGTCTTGTTCACCTGGGCACGCTGGGAACGGGCAACCATTTCATCGAACTGTGCCTGGATGATTCATTGCAGGTCTGGGTGATGCTGCATTCCGGCTCACGCGGAATCGGCAACGCCATCGGCACGCATTTCATCGCGCTGGCCAAGGAGGACATGCGTGGCTGGTTGAACAACCTGCCCGACCAGAACCTTGCCTACTTCACCGAAGGCACGCGACATTTCGATGATTACGTCGAAGCCGTGGGCTGGGCGCAGGATTTCGCCGCGTTGAACCGCCAGATGATGATGCGCAACGTCATCGCTGCACTTCGTACGCAGATAGCAAAGCCGTTCGATGCTGAAGTGGAAGCCGTGAACTGCCATCACAACTACGTGTCGCGCGAGCGGCATTTCGGTACTGACGTGCTCGTTACCCGCAAGGGTGCGGTACGCGCAGCACGCGGCGTGATGGGGATCATCCCGGGCTCCATGGGCGCGAAAAGCTTTATCGTTCGTGGGCGGGGCAATCCGCAATCGTTCGACAGTTGCAGTCATGGCGCCGGACGAGTCATGTCACGCACTGAGGCCAAACGCCAGGTCACGCTGGCCGACCATATACGCGACACCGAAGGTGTGGCGTGCCGCAAGGATGCCAGTGTTATCGACGAATCGCCGAAGGCGTACAAACCGATCGAAGCTGTCATGGCGGCACAGGCGGACCTAGTCGAAATCGTTCATACATTGAAGCAGGTGGTCTGCGTGAAGGGTTGATTCGCGCAGGCCACTCTTTAAGGAATAACAGCGACTCGTCCCGCGATGACATTGAAAATGCATCGCCTGAGCGAGGGCTGCAACCTGAACAAATCGGAAAGTGAGATGATTACCATCAACGGTGCCGAAGGTGAAGGCGGTGGACAGATTGTTCGTAATGCCTGCGCGCTTTCACTTGTCACCGGCAAGCCATTCAAGGTTTTCCAGATACGAGGCAGACGCGACAAGCCAGGACTGATGCGCCAGCATGTCACGGCCGTTACCGCTGCACAGACGATCTGCGGTGGTCATTGCGAAGGGTTGGCAGTGGGGTCAACCGAACTGGCTTTTGAGCCGGGCATGATTACGCCGGGGGAATACCATTTCGCCGTGGGCACCGCCGGCAGTACCGCGCTGGTGCTGCAGACGGTGCTGTTGCCGCTCGCCATGGCAAGCGGTCCTTCGCGGCTGATACTGGACGGCGGTACGCATAACATGATGGCGCCGCCGTTCGACTTCATCAGCCGCACATTCCTGCCGCAGATCAACCGCATGGGTCCGCGAATCGAAGCGCGATTGCTACGCCATGGGTTCTACCCGCGTGGTGGTGGCAGGATTGAAGTCGACATCCAGCCTGCTGCGCTGACACCGATCGACTGCATCCAGCGCGGACAGCTGCTTGCACGCTCGGCCCGGGTCATCTACGCCGGGTTGCCAGCCAACGTGGCGAAACGTCTTTTGATGGCCACGCGTGAGTCACTCGCGCAGTGGCCGGAAGATTCGACGACGGTTGAGCAACTGCCAGGCGACCGCGGTCCCGGCGTCATCCTGCTGCTGGAGGCGGCGTTCGAAAACGTCACCGAGGTCGTCAGCGGTTTCGGTCAGCGTGGCGCACGCAGTGAGCAACTGGCGGCGAAGAGCGCCGCACGAATGACCGGCTATCTTGCAAGCGACGCCTTCGCCGGCCCCTATCTGGCCGATCAGCTGATACTGCCGTTGTCGCTCGCCGGCGGTGGTTCATTTACCACGGTGAAACCGAGTCAACACACGTTGACCGCAGCGGACATCACCGCACGTTTTACCGGGAGACCGGTGATCGTCGAACAGTTGCCGACTGGGGTGCATCTGGTTTCGATAGGCCAGTCACGCAGTTGCGGAATGAATCATTCGTGAATGCGGCAGACCATGGCCGCGCGATCGCCTGAAGTGTTGCGCGCTGGATTTCCGCACGCTGGTCGCAACTGCATCGGCCGCGGTACGCTGATGAGAACGGCACAGCGGTCACCGGTCGCATGAGAATGTATCTCCTATAATCGGCATCGATATCAGTAAACCGACTGGAAGGAACGACATGGCGAACTATGTGCTGGTTCACGGCGCCTGGGGCAGCGGACACTACGAGCAGTTGCGCGACGACCTGCAAGCGGCTGGCCATCGCGTGCTGATTGCGCAGCTGCGCGGCATGGCGACACGCCGGGCGGAGCTGTCACCTGCAATCACGCTCAGCGACCATGTCAGCGATGTGATGGCACAGGTTGAGCAGGCAGGCATCGACCGCTTCGTTCTCGTCGGCCACTCCTACGGCGGCATGGTCATCACCGGCGTCGCCACCAACCTCGGCGCACGGATCGATGCACTCGTCTACCTGGATGCCTTCGTGCCGGAAAATGGCGAGGCGCTGTGGGATCTCGCCAGCGACTTCGAGCGCAAGCACTACATCGACGCCCAGCGTGACGCACCAGGATTGGTCGCGCCCCTGCCGTTCATTCAAGACCCGGAGCGTCAACGCCACCCGCTGCTGACCTTGACCGAACCGGTGAGAATGACGGGCGAAGAAGCAAAGATCCCACTTCGTTGTTATGTGTATGCCACCCGTGGCGCGCCACAGACCTTCGGCAAATTCCGCGACCGCGCAGCGTGCGAACCAGGCTGGAAACTGGTGGAACTTGAGGGCGGGCATTTTATCCATCTGGATCAATACGCGCAGGTCCGTGATCTGCTGCTGCGACTGGCGGAATGACGGGCGACACCCGCTGCAGTTGAAGTCGACATCCACCGCAACCGCTCAGCGGAGGCGATCGTTCCGGTCACGAGGAATTCCGACTGTTTCACCGGTGTGGCCAATGTGAAAATGCGTCCACGGCCGACAGGTCTGGCCGCAGCTGCCTTCAGCACCGCCGGCCTGCAGCCGCTAGGGATGACATACCAAACCTGCGTTAAAATAGCCCGTATGCATCGAACTTCCGGAGCCTGTTACCCGATGCCCGAACCTGCTGAATCTGTACTTGCCACCCGATCCGTTACCAACTCAGATGCCGCGGGCCTGCTGTTCAAAGCGCTGGCCTTCGCCTCGGAGAAGCACCGCAACCAGCGGCGCAAGGATGCGGATGCCTCACCGTATATCAATCACCCGATTGCGCTGGCGAATGTGCTTGCCAACGAAGCGGGCGTCAATGATACCGATGTATTGTGCGCCGCGATCCTGCACGACACCGTTGAAGATACCGAAACATCCTACGATGAACTGGTGGCGACCTTCGGCTTGAAGATCGCTGACATCGTGATGGAAGTGACCGACGATAAATCCCTGCACTGGACCGAGCGAAAGGAAGCGCAGGTCAACCATGCGCCGCACATCTCGCGCGAAGCCAAGCTGGTGAAACTGGCAGACAAGATCTGCAACCTGCGCGACATGCTCGCCTGCCCACCCGCCAATTGGAAAATCGAACGGCGCGTTGCCTATTTCCACTGGGCCGCGCGGGTGGTGGAAGGTATGCGTGGCACCAATGCATCGATGGAAACGATCTTCGATGCGTTGTTCTCGCAGCACGAGGGGATGACCTAGGCGTCACGCTGAATTTTCGCGAACAACCGGCTACACCCCGGCGGGCCGGAATCGATTTCTGATTGTTTGAAGTGTTTTGAATTCCGCGCCGCGCCGGCGTGGAACCGCGGAAATCCGCTACGACTGTCTGAACACGAAGTACGCGAAAGACTATTTCGCTTCCACTTCCACCATCTGTTCCAACGCCGCAACCGCGGCAGCGCGGCCATTGGCGGGGCTCAAGGATTCCAGCACTTCCAAATCGTGACCAAGCTTCTGGCGCGCCTGCCAGATGTCGTACTTTGCCTGCAGGTTGAGCCAGAACTGCGCGTCGTTCTTGAACAGCGCGCCCAGACGTACCGCCGTCATCGGTGTGACCGGACTCTCGCCCATCAGGATGCGATGTAGCTGCTGACGGCTGATACGCAGCAGCCGGGCAATCATCGTGATTGGGATGCGTGTATTGGGCAGGATATCGAGCCGGAGTATTTCGCCGGGATGCGTCGGTTTGCGCATGGTGTTGTCACCTTCAACCATAGTTGATGTCCATCGCCTTGCCGCCACGCCAACTGAAAGTGATGACGCTATCGCCTGTCACTGTCACCTGGTAGTGATTACGGCTGCTGCTGAAGTTGTTGCCCGGCAGATCCAGATCGTCCGGATGGGTCATTGCCTCCAACATGTCCAGCAGCCGCTGACATCGCGCCTGCTCGCTCGCGGGTATCGCAATGCCCGCCACCACCGCGCCCTGCATATACAGTTTGTACAGTCCGGGGTGCGCGAACTGGTCTTTGATCAGCGCCATCTATGTAGCATCACAGTTTACACATTGTCAAGCAGGGCTTTACATTCCTGGCAACCATACCGGAGCGCTCAAACGCACGACAAGGTTCAGCACGCCCGCTGAAACTGCCAATAACATCAGCCACTTGGCAACTTTGTGCAGAGGCACCAGCCAGCCATAGCTGCCTTTCCAGCCACCGAGGCCTCCCGCCGGCCCACCGGCCACTGGTTTGAACGTAGGCGTATGAAACGACTGCCGCTCGACGTCACGCAGCGGTGCAATCAGGAAGGTCAGGCCCAGCCGCAACACGTTATACAAGAGCAGCAGCGTGCTCACGATGGCCGCCGGCCAGCCCTCGTGCCAACCCAGTACCAACTGCCAGGTAGGGATGCAGTGCCCATACTTCACCGGTTCGCCCGCCAGACACTGGACCACGCCTCGTGCGCTGCGCCCTTCGGGAAGCTGATCGAATACCGCCCTGACTTCCGGCGCCAGCGGCATCACGTCCACCAGCAGCGCGACACGCGCCTCCACGCGATTGACGCCAACCCAGAAACCGCTTTGCGCGAGCCAGGGCAGAAAAAAGATGACCGACGCCAGCAGGATGAACACCATATTGGCGCCGGTGTACGTCCGCCGCATCTGTGACCAGGCGTCTGTGGCCTTGGGCGACATCAGCGTGCCGCGCAAGACGTTGTCGTCGACCACAAGCCCTTCCACCCCGCGCAGGTCACAGTGCTCGAAGCGGGCGGATCGCAATGTCACGCCGTCGAACTTCGCATCACGGAAATCGCAGTGTTCGAATACCGCTGATTCCAGTGTGGTGATCAATTCCTGGTCGGGACGTTTTTTATCCTGCTCCGTGACTTCGAACCGTGCACGTTGAAAGTGGCATGCCTTGGCTTTGCAGCCGGCCAGCGGCGATTGCGCAAACGCCACATCCTCAAACGAGACCTTATCCAGCCTGCTGCGCCGGAAGTCCACGCGCTGCAAGCTGCCGTGGAAGATCACCTTCGTCAATCGTGCCTTGAAAAATTTCAGATCGCTGAGTGCGGCGGTGAACTCGAAATTGCTCAGCTTCGCGTCAGTCAGATCACAGCCTGAAAGATCGAATGGCTGTTTACCATTGAGACCCAGCGTCGCGCCGTTGAGCTCGGCCTGCTGCAAATCCGGCGCCAGTTGCGGATTCTGCTCCCGCCATTGGTTCCAGCTTTCAGCGCCCTTTTTGAATTCCGCCAGATGTGCCTCTATCGCCATCGCATGGTCCGTCGCTCGAAGTGGCGGCCAGTATAAGCGCTTGCACCGGCGATGCTTGCGGAAATGCGTGGCAATTCGCCCGTAGATTCGATGCCGTGGCATTCGAACGTCAGACCCGGATTCACGCAAAGCCCGGGGGGCTGCAGGCTGTATGGATTCCCGCATGCGTGCGGTGATTGACCAAATGGCGTGTGGAAAATATCCGGGCCGTGTAATCACCCGGCCCGATACTTCGGCCCGGCGGTACCTGCAGCCGCCGTGACCTTACCCTCCTTGCCGCGATGTCTGCCACTGGCGCAGTGCATGCCGCAGTAGCGATGTGAACGTCAACGGCGATCTGCCTGATACGTTGAATGGCAAAGTGGCGGCATTCAACTGCATCACCACCGGCAAGCAACTGACCTGGGTCAGTTAAGTGGTTTCGCAGTGCGATGCCGCCACGATTGCCGCTGGCGCGGAACTGATGCCAGGCAAGGCCGCCCGCTTCGCGTTGGCTTTCAATAGGCGTATTCGCACTTGCCCGAATACGGAAGTCAGAAAGGTGGTCCCGCCATGAACTCCAGCATCTGCAACAAACTTCACTTCACCGGATTGCTACTGGCCGTGAGCATCAATGCCATTGCCACGGAATCCAGCGTCCCACCCAACCTGTTTGCGGATGGAGAAAATGCGGAACGCTGCGTCAGCATGATGCGCATCGACCGGACAAAAATCGTCGATGACCAGAACATTCTGTTTTATATGCATGGTGACAAGGTCTACCTGAATCACCTGCAATACAGTTGCCCGACGTTGAAGATGAATGATGTCTTCATGACATCGACCTCGCTCAACGAACTGTGCAATGTCGACATCATCACCGTGCTCGAACGCCTGGGCTTCGGTTTCAACCGCGGCGCCTCGTGCGGACTTGGCCTGTTTTATCCGATAGACGAAGCGACCGCGAACGAACTCGGTAAAAAGTAGCCTCGGTTCAATAGCCAACCGAATGGTCAATCCGTAACCCACCGCTCCGCGAGCCGGGATCCGTAGGGTCTTGGTTGAAGCCCTATGGATTCCCGCGTACGCGGGAATGACGGTCGGTGAAAGCTCTCGTTGGCATCATTCACCAGCACTCACCCATCGTCCCCGTCATTCCGGGAGCCGCGACGCGGTGAGCCGG
>JACKNH010000044.1 GCA_024234975.1 Gammaproteobacteria bacterium | reverse complement strand
TCTGTGCCCCCAGTCGCACTACCGGCAGCTGCCTCGACCAACAGGTTCAGAACTCCGCTGTCGCCTTCACGCCGCAGAATGGAAAACTGGTAGTCACCGGAGGATTCGGTCAGTGTCGGCGTGCGCTCGCCGAATACCGGTATGCCAGGCCCAGCCACCCATTCGTACGCCCCGATGTCCACCGCTGACGGACTGCGAGCAGTGCCGACGATATCCAATGTGGGAGCTGCATCAGCACTCCCGGCGCTGATTGCGGGGGAACCAATATCCAGGCGAAGGATATCCGGCATCTGGACGAATTTCGGGTCAGCTATCACGTTGGCGTTGCCCGCGGTTGGATCGCTCAGGCCGGTGACGATGGCGAAATTGTCAAAAAAGAGATTGTGATCAATCGAAGGCTGTAAGGACAGCGTCGTCCCCGCGGTGCTTTCCGCAGTTAATGCCGTAGCACTGTGCGCGATGATGTTGTTGCGAATGACCACGTCGCTGGCATCGGTGAAGCTCGAATACGTCAACGCGACGCCGACCGCGTTGTCTGAAAACGTGTTGTTGATAATCGTGAAGGTCGATGTGCTGGTGAACTCCGCGGCAATGGCCCGACATTGCGTGCGACCAAACACATTATTGATGACTTGCGCAGACGAACCGGCAGTGGCCCTGATGACTGACCCGGCAGGTGATCCGGGTGCGAGTGCGCAACGATTGAAGCCGAAGGTGTTGCCTTCGATTACCGGTGATGCCGCTTCCAGCAAATCGATGGCAACGGCGGGATAATCGCCGAATTCCCACTGACCGGTGAATACATTACCGACGATGCGCGCGTGGGACAGGTACACCTTGATCGCCCAGCCGGTACCTGCGGTATTGGCCGCAATGGTAAATCCTTCGATGGAGGCGTCGTGGTCGTCGGTGTACAGGAAGACCACCTGCCCACCCTCGGAACGCCGCAATGTGGTCTGCGACGGCCCCGCGGCGCTCTTCAGGTAGATACCTTTGCCGGCGAAGTTGATGCCACCATCGTAATCGCCTGGCGCCACCAGCACCGTGTCGCCGTTGACCGCGCTATCAATCGCGGCCTGGATGGTGGCGTATTCCTCGGGAACGTGACGAACCGCTGCACAGGCCAATCTGGCACCGCAGAGCGTCAACAACAAACAGCACAGGTAAACGCCGCGCATTGCCGTCCCCCTCCGGAATCTGCTGGCAACCCACTTTGCACCGCCGGCGTATCATCTGACGCCGGATATGCGCTGGCAATCGATTTAATAATCTACGCGGACCGGGACTACGGCAGACCCGCTACTTTGGTTGAATCAGCTCGAACGAGTTACCAGCGTTGTCACGAATGAAGACGAAGATCGACCGCGGATTTTCAATCGGCCCCAATGCGATGTCAGCGCCTTTGGCGGCCAGCTCCGCAGCGGCGGCCCGGGCATCATCGACTTCAAACGCGATGTGCTTGGTACCGTGGACATAGAGGTCTGCCGTCGGGTCACGCCGGTAATCCGGCATGGGGCGGCCGTCATCGACCTGGAACAGTTCAAGATTGAAATCGCCGCGACGCAGCAGAGCGAACACCATCTTCGGATTGGCAGCCTGCTCCATCCGTCGAACCACTTCAAATCCCAGCATGTCGTGATACCAGGCGATGGACGCTTCGAGATCCGGCACACTGATCCCGGCATGATGCGGCTGCAGGGTGAAAGATGGCCCGCGCTGTTCCGCCGCATACGCGCCGGCGGTAACAGCCAAGGTCAGCATTCCGCCAATAGCGGTGCGCAATAAGGACGACTTGATTGATTTTTTCATCCCGCCATTCTGCTCGACGTGCGTCGTCATAGACAAGCACTGGTAACCGGGATGGATCCGTTGCGGACCATTGGCAATTCGCGCGACCGCGTTAGACAATGCCGCGCACGGTATTTGGATGTTTAACGGGGGAACCATGTCTGCATTCGCAAAACGTGTTGTGCTCGGCATTGGTATCGGACTGGGTTCGACGGCTGCCGTGGCGCACCATGCTTTCAGTACCGAGTTCGATGTCAACCTCGAAGGTACTGTTGACGGTACGGTGACACGGGTCTGGTGGGCCAACCCGCATATTCGCTACGACGTCGACATCAAGCGCGCCGATGGCAGTATCGAACAATGGTCATTGCATCCTCCCGGTAACCTGCCGACCTACCGCCGTGAGAACTGGACAGCCGCAACGCTGCAAGCCGGCGACCACGTGCTCGCGACCGGCAACCTCGGCCGCGACGGTGCGCGCAAGTTGTACGCCACCTGTATTCAACTCGATAACGGCCGCAGTCTCGGGCGCTGCGTGAATCCTGGTTCCACAAGCACTGTGACCGCCGATCCAAACACAGTGCATACCTACCAGGCCAACGACTATGCCGTCGATATCTCCGGTTTCTGGGACAACCGCTATCAGTTCCAGACCACCGTCGATGATATGACGCCGAAGCCGATGCCGATGACTGCAGCCACGCGCACCATCTACGAAAACCGCAAGTTCGGCGATGACCACGTCCTGCGCTGCCAGCCACCGGGACTGCCGCGCATTTTCGGCTCGCCTTATCCGATGGAAATTCTCGACGCCGGCACGCACTACACGATGGTGTACCTGCAGGACAATACGCCGCGGTGGGTTTACATGGACGGCCGCGATCCGCTGCCGGATCAACCGTTGACCGCGATGGGATTCTCACGGGGGCGATGGGAGGGCCGTACCTTGGTGATTGAGACGACTCATCTTGTCCCGGGTTGGCTGGATGGCTCTGGCTACCCCATGACCGGTGGCGACGGCACGCGCATCGAGGAACGCTGGACGGTGGCCGAGGACGGCCTGACGATGGCGCGAACCATGACGGTTCATGACGCCGCCTACACTGCTCCGCTGGTGCGGACCCGTGGTTCCCAACGCGGCGATACGCGGGAACTGCTGGAAAGTCCGCCCTGCGACGCAACGCCGTTTTACTACGAACTGCTGGAACGCGGCGAACTGGAGCAGCGTCTGCGGCCATCTGACTGACCCGCCCGGTTAATCTTTGTCGCAATTTCCATATGGCCTTGAAACTCAAGGCCATTATGCAGTTTGCCGCTATGTCCGCAGTACCCCGGTCAAGCCGCGAGCATGCGTGTAATCATTTTCAGTGACTCCAGGAAGTACATGCGACAGCTCCGCCATGAGTTTGCCGCCATTCTGCCGCACGTGCAGATCACCGAGCACGATCCGGAGCAACAGGGCAAGCCTGGCCTCGATTTCGATTGGTCGCTCTACGATTTAATCGTAATCGAAGACGGTGTGATGGGTAGCGAGAGCGGTCTGGCCTGGCTTGCGGTCTACTCGTTGGACGCGCGTCTGCCACCGGCACTTCTGGTGGCCGATGATCTTGATCCATTCGTCCGCGCCAAGGTGAATTCAATTCCGCACACGTTGTACATCCGCAAAGCAGATCTCGATCGACAGCGCCTGCCGGGCCTGCTGGCTGCCGTGGGTGTGTCGTCGTCCGCCGAATCGGACATCAACGATGCGGTGATCGACGAGCAGGAAAATATCGAGGCTTTGATTGACCTCGGCATAACGACACGCAACCTGCGCGCCGCCCCCGAATCCAGTTACAGATTCGTCCGCCTGATTGGGCAGGGCGGATATTCGAAAGCCTACCTTGCCGAGCGCGTCGATGACGGCGCGGTGATGGTCTTGAAGGTGATGGAGTTGGAGGGCCTGGATGATCCCACGCAAATCGCACGATTTGAAAGCGAAGCCACCGTGCTGTCGGAGATCGACAGCCGCCATGTGGTGAAACTGCACGATTTCGGATTCACCCAGAAGTACGGCTACCTGGCACTGGAGTTCTTTACCCGCGGCGATCTCAAACATCGGATCGAACAAGGGATGCGGGTCTCAACAGCACTGCATCATATGTTGAGCATCGCGCGCGGCCTGGAGAAAATCCATGCGCACAATATCGTTCATCGCGATATCAAACCGGCCAACATCATGTTCCGTGCGGACGACAGTCTGGCGATCGCCGATTTCGGGCTGGCCAAACACCTGGGGGATCGCGTCGGCCTGACCAAAACCGGGTTCATCGTCGGCACGCTCAACTATCTCAGTCCGGAACAAGGCCTGGGACGGGCGTTGGATCAGCGCTCGGATCTCTACTCCGCCGGCATCATTCTGTTCGAGATGCTGACTGGCAGAAAGCCGTTCGTCGCCGCCACGCCGTTTGACATGGTAAAGCTGCATCAGACCGCGCCGATTCCGAAACTGCCGGACGAGCTACGTCAATATCAGGGAATGGTCGACGGGCTGCTGGCGAAGGACCCGGACAAACGGTTTTATACGGCACGCGAGTTGATAGCGCACCTGAAGACACATATCTCTGCACTGAAGGCCAGGCAACTCGCTGCTGCAAGGCTCGCTGATGAGGGCGCGAGACGCTGAGCCGACCCCTGCCCGGCCGCCAGCAACGACGACCGGGCAAGGCGTGGTGGATCACCGCTTCAGCAGGGATCCCAGCAGGTCATCAACGACACTGCCATCGCCGTCCTTATCAAGCATCGAGGTCAACATGCTCTGCAGACCACCGCCGCCTCCGGCGCTACCTCCAGCCATTTGAGAGAGTTGACCGAGCAGGCCACCGCCTGAGCCACCTCCTGCCGACCCGGTATTTTTCGCCAGGCTGCCCATGACCATGGTGGCAATCACAGGCAACATCTTCTTCAACAGTGATGCATCGATTCCTGTATTGGACTGTGCCCGCGCCGCCAGTTGCCGGCTGACATCCTTGCTGCCCAGCAAGTGTCCGAGGATGCCATTGCCATCCTGAACCGCGGTGTCCTGGGTCAATTGGTCGAGGTTATCCATATAGCGCGAATGGTTGCCGCGGTTCAGCGCCGTCGCCAACGCATCCAACCCGCCGGGTTGATTGATGTTACGTTTGACACCGCCGGCCAGCGCCGGCACCAGCTGTTTCAGCGCATCGCTTGCGCGTTGCTCATCCAGACCGAACTGGCGGGCAAGCTGAGAAACCGCCGCGCCACCTTGTGCTTCCAGAATGCTCTGCAAAAGACTCATGGTCCTGCTCCTTGATCTGAAGGGCCGGCATGCGTTGCCGGGAGTTCGTCGCAACGCCATCGCCGTCAACGCGATGGCGCGTGACACGGACTAGTGATCCAGCGGGATCCGGATCTTCTGGCCAGGGTAGATCTTGTCCGGATCCTCGATGACCTCACGGTTGGCCTCGAAGATTCGCGGATAAGCCGACGCCTTCCCATAATAGTGCTGCGCGATCTTGCTCAGCGTATCGCCCGACTTGATGACGTAGTACTCGGTTGGTGTCGCAGGTGCCGGCGCTGACTGCTGTGCCGGCGTGCCGGTTGCCGACGGCGCGGCCCCTGCTGCAGCGACATCCGGCGCCGACGCCGCGACTTTCAGCCCCGACGTGTACACATCGACCACGCCTTTCACGTTACCTGCCATCAACACGCATTTTTCAAACGCCGCAACCGATGCGCAGGTGCCCTCCAGCCCGACGATGCCAGCGTCGTACGTAACTGCCAGACCGGTAACGCCCGGATTGTGCTCCTCGATATGGTTCTTGATGGTTTCCGCCGCCTTGTCGTCGCTGTTGAACAGCTTACGGCCGATGTCCCTGGCGAACCCGAACAGACTCATTGTGTCTCCTCCCGTTACGGAATGTTTGTATCAGTCATCGAGTACAAAGGTCACTTTCAACTTGACCCTGTACTGAGTGATTTTGCCGTTACTGACGGTGACTTCCTGATCCTGCACCCAGGCGCCGGTCACATTACGCAGTGTCTTGTTGGCGCGGGCGATGCCATCTTCGATCGCGTCCTGGAAGCTTTTACCGGATTCCGACGAAATTTCGGTGATGCGTGCAACTGACATAACTGTTCTCCTGTTCTAATGAAGGCGGGAACTGACCGGCGTGAACGCGGCGGTGAGCCCCCGCCCAACCATCACGTGCATGCGCGGCTGCATTCGCGCGCCGTCAGAACATGTCCTTGACGGTTTCACTCGGACCATTGGTCTTGACGGAAGCAATGCCGCCATCACGCCCGGCAACATCCTTGTACATCTGACTGGTGCCTATTACCTGGTGGTTGCCGGCTTTCAGATTGAAAAACGTGCGGCCGTCCGCGGCATCCTTGCGCTCGTAGCGTTCATCCAGTGGGCTGTTTTTCTGTACCGATGCAACGCCATTCATAGCCGCACTCTTGCTGTCATATTGCTCGCTGCGCAGAATCACCTGGTTATTAGCTGCTTTCAGCACGAACGAGAACTCGCCTTTGTCATTCTTGTTAACCTCATACCATCCAGCCATCAGCTGCCCCCTTTTTGGTTTTAATCGGATTCAAGCGAACCCCGATGGTAACATCCCTGCCCGGATTACCAAGGTGAAATGCGGCTTTTGTCGCCTTGACCTGCGGATGAATTGATGCCGGAACGGCAGCGCGAACTGGAATTTTCGATGGATGATGGATTTGCGGATGTTGCGATTATAGGCAGTGGACCGGCAGGGTTGATGGCAGCCGAAGTCTGCGCGTCAGAAGGAATGCGTGTCATCGTGTTCGAAGCGATGCCATCACCGGCGCGGAAATTCCTGCGTGCCGGTGTCGGGGGACTGAATCTCACCCATACCGACACCGGTGATACGTTGCTCAAGCGCTACGGTGCGGCCGGAGAAGCGTTGCGCAAAGCGATTAATCAGTTCGATTCCGTTGCGGTTCGCCACTGGGCGGATCGGCTGGGCGCGGACACCTACGTCGGTTCATCCGGCCGGGTATTTCCACGTCGGATGAAAGCGGCGCCGTTATTGCGCAGCTGGTTGCGACGGCTTGGTGATCTCGGTGTCCATATTCAGGTTGCGCATCGTTGGCAGGGATGGCGTGACGACGGTGCGCTGCTGGTCGATACGCCACACGGCGTTCAGTCGATCGAGGCTGGCGCGGTCGTTCTTGCCCTCGGTGGTGCAAGCTGGCCGCGCCTAGGCTCCGATGCACGATGGGTCCCGTTGCTGTCGGCCGCCGCCATCGAAATGACGCCATTTCAACCGGCGAACGTCGGTTTTGACGTGGCCTGGAGTAACTACCTGCGGCAGCATCATCAGGGCACACCGGTGAAAACGGTGGCGCTGACATGCCCCGACCTCCCTGCCAAGTACGTCCGCGGTGAATTCGTTGTGACCGAGTACGGCGTGGAAGGCAGCGCGATATATGCGCTGTCGGCAGCGTTGCGTAATCTCCTCCAGCGTAATGGCCACGCAATACTGAACATTGATCTGGTACCGGACCGAGATCCCGCGGCGCTCGCGCGTCAATTGGCAACCATACCCCGCTCCACCAGCCTGCCGAACCGTCTCAAACGCATCGGCATCAGCGGCGTCAAGCTGGCACTGCTGCGCGAAGGTCATGCCGCCGAGCAACTAAGAACGCCCGAGCAGGTAATCGCGGCGGTCAAGCATGTAACGCTGCGTCTTACCGGGACGAGACCGATTGCTGAAGCCATCAGCAGTGCCGGCGGCGTTGCGGCAAGTGCATTGACCGACACATTCATGCTGCGGCAGCGGCCGGGCGTGTTCTGTGCGGGAGAAATGCTGGACTGGGAGGCGCCGACCGGCGGCTACCTGCTGACCGCATGCCTGGCCACCGGTCGCGCGGCAGGTACAGGCGCTGTCGAGTGGGTACGACAACAGCGGGCCGCGTGCGCGGCCCGTTAGTCAGCTACCTGGTCACGGCGCGGAATTATCGTCCCGTCACCGGCGTCCGGCGGAAACGCTGTAATTCCAGCTGCGGCGCTTCCCACGCCGGATCCAACCGCGAAGCTTCGGCATAATCCTCGAACGCCCCGCGCAGGTCGCCAAGTTCCTCGCGCGCCACCGCACGATTGAAATGTGCGCGTTGCGGCAGCGTCAGCGTTCCGCCAAGCGCGCGATCCAGCGCGTTCAAGGCGTCACGCCACTGTCTTGAGGAAATGTGCATGGCGCCGATGTTGGCCATGGCTTCAGATGCAGCCGGTTCAAATCTCGCCGCGGCATTGAAGTCCTCCAGCGCGCCTGCAGTATCGCCGCGCAGGTTGCGAATAATGCCGCGATTGATCAGCGTCGCCGCTTTGTCTGGCTCAATCAGCGTGACATCGTCGAGTGCGGTATTACAGTCCTCCAATGCCCCACGGCTGCCATCACGGGCGATGGCATGCTGATAACACACCTCACCGAAGGAAGTGCCAAGCACAATCACCGGGTCGCTTGGTAACGCCACCGATTTACCGCGAATCTGCGCGGAAATGTTGCCGCTCAAAATTATCAGCAGCATGCCCGCGATTGTCTGGAATCGAACCCTGCATGTCGGTCGGTGCATGACACACTCCTTCCGTGAATTTCACAGTGCCTGTGCCGGCGTGAGACCTGCCACGCCCCCCGCGAGTTTCATGTCACTATCGTATAGCCGCCATCGACAATGATTTCCTGTCCGATCACATACGAAGATTCATCCGAAGCCAGGTAGAGCACCGCACTGGCGATATCCTCGGCGCGTCCAATCCGGCCGACCTTCGCCTGACGCGAGACCATTTCGCGGATTTCGTTGCGCACTGCATCAGGCACCCCGCCCTTGTCGAAAATCGGCGTGTCGATGAATCCGGGGCTGACGCAATTGACCCGGATGCCTTTGGGTCCCAGTTCAGTGGCCAGCACCCTGGTCATCGCGCGCTGTGCGGCCTTGGCGCCGGCGTATACGCTCAGTCCCACCTGACCGATGGCGTTTGAAATCGAACTGCAGAACACGATGCTTGCGCCCTTGCGCAGGTGTGGCAGCGCTTTCTGCACCGTGAAGAACGGGCCTTTGAAATTGGTATCGCAGAAGGCGTCAAAATTCTCTTCAGTGGTATTGGCGAACTCGGTGTGCTTACCGCCTGGCCCGGCGTTGAGAAACATGATGTCGATGGCCCCGAACCGCCCGACCGTTTCGCTTATCAAACGGTCGATATCCGCCATGTCGCTGGCACTGGCAACCAGCGGGAGTACCTCCCCATCAATCTGACTGACCGCATTGTCCAGATTACCCTGCCCTCGGCCGGTGATGACCAGCTTGGCGCCCTCGCGGGCAAATGCCTGCGCCGTCGCCAATCCAATACCGGTGCTGCCGCCGGTGATGACCACCACTTTGTCTTGAAACCTGCTCATGTCACGTCCCCGCTCGAGTTGCACTTGCCTTGATGACAGCAGCACCGGATTCGGCCGCCGTCGGACCACATAATCTAACCGATACGCGCGCCACGCTGGCGGCTGGAAAACCGCTGCTGGCCTGCCGCAAATGTCGCAGCGGCCAAGGGCTTTCGCTCATATCGCTGTCAAGGGTTTTTACAGTTTGTTGCACTGGCAGCAAATGGCGCCGGTAATAATTCACTGATTTTTATCAACTTAACATCAGTGGCTTGGATCTTGCTGAATGCCAGGATCCGATCGCAGTGCGGGCCATGTTCGCCCGTTCTGCCTGAACAACCAAGGAGAATTCAACGATATGGCCCAAACCCAGCACCTGGCAGCCGCGTTGCTGCTGGCCGGTTCCCTGCCGCTGACCGCCAGCGCCAGCATGATGGACGTAAACGCGATGTTCGTGTTCGGCGACAGCCTGTTGGATGGTGGCAACAGCGGGCTGGCCACCGGCGGATTTCCGCCGCCGCCGTATGCCGGCGGCCGCTATTCGAATGGACCAACCGCAGTCGAACAACTATGGACCAACCTGAGTCCCGGCAGTGCGCTGCTGCCTTCGCTGGCGGGCGGTACCAACTTTGCCATCGGTGGTGCGACAACCGGCCAGGTGAACTACAACGCAATCAATCCCAACGTGCCGGCGCCGCTCCAACCGGCGTTCGCTGACCGGGGAATGGCCTGGCAGTTGGGCGAATTCCAGAATTACGTGGCAGCCAACGGTCCGTTCGACCCGTCGTCCACATTATTCGTCATCTGGGCGTTCCCCAATGATCTCTTCTATAACGCCGCAACGGGTCTGCTACCGGGAACGGTGCCGTTTTCGCCCGGTGGCGCCAACGTCGTCGAGAACGCCATCACGAACATCCTCACGACCATCCAGTTGCTTTCAAGTGTGGGCGGGCAGCATTTCCTGGTTGCCAACTCGGCTGATCTGGGCATGACGCCTGAACTTCGCGGTACACCGTTGCAAGGGGCAGCCTCGTTCGCATCGGCCATATTCAACGAAAACCTTGCACAGCAACTGACGGTGCTGGACAGCTTGTTGCCTGGTGAGATCTACCAAGTGGACGTCGCCGCGATTGTGGCCGACGCCATGGCCAATCCCGCCGCGTATGGATTCAGCAATGCCACCGACAGTTGTGTCGCGGCACTGCTCACCACCGGCCTGTGTGACCCGGCAAGCTGGCTGTTCTGGGATGGCGTGCATCCGACTGCAAGGGCTCACAGCGTGCTGGCCGCGGCGTTCGCTGCCGCAATTCCGGAACCATCAACCCTCGCGCTGCTTGGCCTGAGCTTCCTTTCAATGGCCGCAGCGGGGCGTCGGCAGCACCAACGCGCAGTCTGAACCCAGCCGATAGTTCCAAAAATCAAACCCCGTAGCGGCCTCAACCGCTACGGGGTTCTTGTTTTTCATGCGAATGCAGCGCTATCGATTTCGCCCGAGCGCCTCAATCACACGGATTCACCGAAAATCGCGCGCATCTCAGTGCTGGCCGTGCTCCATGCTCGTCATCTTGCCCATGGCCGGGTCGCTGCCGTCCGCAGGTAATACCTTCAGATGTCCCATCATGCCGACCTCTGCGTGATCCAGGATGTGACAATGCAGCATCCAGGCACCTGGCCGGTCATCGAACCTTACTGCCAGCTTCAAATCAGATTTCGCCGGTACGTTGACCGTGTCCTTCCACTCAGGCACGCGTGTTTCATCCAGCACCTGGAAGAAATATCCGTGCAGGTGAAACGGGTGCGCGAAATCCGTGTCGTTGATCACATGCCAGATCTGCGTCTCGCCCACTGTGGCGGTCACGACGAAATCGTGGGCAATACCATTGATGCCCATTACGGTTCCAGCCGGTCCGAGATTGATGGTCAAGGCCAGCTTCTTTTCCGTGGCGCCATTGATATTGATTGGCGGAATCTCTCGCAGTACTTCCGGAATGGCGTTCGGCGTCACCGGCGCGTCCTTCACCGTGCGGATTGTCATCATCGATTCACGACTGCGCCCGGTCATCGTGCCCCAGCCACGGTTGACGGGTACCCACGAAAATGTGGTGTCGGTACCAGGCTCGGTTGCCGGGGTATACACGAGATCAGTTCGTTCACCCGGCGTCACCAGTACGCGCGGCAGGGTTTCGGTTCGCCCGGCGAGGCCGTTATCGCCGCCAAGGCGAATCCATTGATGGCCACGCATCGAGAGTCGGTAGTAGCGGGATCGCGAAGCATTGATCACCCGCCAGCGCTGCTGCTTGCCCTTGCGCACCGAAAGCGTCGGCATGACCTTGCCGTTGACCAGCAGAGCGTTGCCTTCGCGGCCGAACAGATCGCCGAAAGCGCCACCGGAACGTGCTGATTGCAGCGTACCGTCCTCGTTGATGCTCATGTCCGACAGGATCATCACCAACTCGTCACCGAACACCTCGGGATCAGCCGGATCCTCGACCACGATCGCGCCGTACAGGCCGTTGCCGACCTGTTCGGGTGAATTCATGTGTGGGTGGTACCAGTAGGTGCCGGCATCGCGAAAGACGTAGTTGTATGTGAACGTGCCACCCGGCGGTATCGGGTCCTGGGTCAGGCCAGGTGCGCCATCCATGTCATTGGGAACTCGCACACCATGCCAGTGAATGGTGGTGGGGTCCGGCAGGGAATTCGTGAAATGTACGATCAATCGATCACCGACCTGCACTCGAATCATCGGGCCTGGCACGGTGCCGTTATACGTCCACGCCGGGGTCTTCTTGCCGGGTACGATCTCGATTTCGTTGATGCTCGCCTCGAGATTGAATTCGAGGACGTGGGGATCAGGATTGAGATCATCGGGCAACGGCATCGCCAGTTCGGCGTCCCAACCTTCGGGCTGTGCTACATCGCTGGCGCCCGCGGCGAACACCGCGTGGACCATCGCCAGGCTGAGCAACACACCACTGAAAGCCGCCCAACTCCCCCCTCGGATTCCTGACATCGTTACTCTCTCCCCTGCTGATTTGGCAGGTATTGCATTGCACGCCACGCAGCAGCGCGGACGCATGGTCACATTGGCTTGAGTGTATTGCGGACGCCAGACCGGCGGTTTGACCTGAGTCACAGTGGTTGCGGGTACGACGACGCCGCTGATCAACTCACTGACGCGGGCTTGCGGTGGTTCAGACCTTGGTATCGTTCAGCAGCTTGTCAGTGATCCACGCAACCGCTTCGTCCTGTGTTCCCACCACCACCAGACGGGCGCCACGGTTGACCGCAGTGTTTTCCCCGAACTTGTTGATCAAACCCGGCAGATAAACGATCGCCGCCGTCACGCGATGCCCCCATTGTTCGGCCATCTGGCGGCTGATTTCAAAGCGTTCGACGAAACTAAGCGTACCGCGAAGGTTGCGGACATCGACGATCGCATAGCTGCGTGGACGCTCCCCGCCATGACGCAGCACGTTGGCAACCAGTTCGCCGATGGACGTCAACGTCCGATCGCCACTGGCCACGAACAGCGTGTAGCCGTCCCGCTCGTAGGTTTCGATAGTGAGGTTCATGACCGCCCCTTTGCCATCGACTGAGCGGCCCCGGGGAAGCCCCGGCGCGGACACGTCCTGTATCCAACCGGTTCAAGTTGCTGATGCCTTACCCGTAATAAGACTGCAACATCCCGCGCCACTTAGCCATCAATCCCTGATAGAAATTCCAATCGAATGAGCGGACCCGGCCAAGCCTGCCCGATTTAACAGTGTAGCGGCCAAAAGTGACCGCGCCACAACTATCTGCCGGATCGGGCCCTTCAGCCCGGTGGTGCCGGCGATGGTTTTGCCGCAACCCTGCGGGCTGGTATGCTCTGCGAGGCCGAAAACCCGCCCAACCTTGTCATGTCATCGAATCCACGCATAGAGATCTATACCACACCATTCTGCCCCTACTGCTGGCGCGCAAAAGCGCTGTTGGAAAGCAGAAACCTGCCGTTCGAGGAATTTGATGTCGCACGCGACCGGTCTCTGCGCAAGGAAATGGTCGAGCGCGCGGGGGGTAGGACAACGGTGCCGCAGATTTTCATCGGCAACAGCCACATCGGTGGCTGCGATGACCTGTATGAGCTGGAGATCGCCGGCAAGCTGGACGGTGTGCTGGAAGCCAACGGCATCGAAGCCTGAGCGGAGCATCCCCCGCTCAGACCTCTTTTCCGGACTCAATCGCTGGTCAGATTCAGACGCAGAAACACACCACGTCCGGCCCCCGGCAACCGGGCGCCCACCGCGACGTCGGAACCGGTCACACGGTTGTAGCCGGCAAGATGCTCGCTATAACGCTTGTCCAACAGATTTTCCACACCGCCGACCAATGACAGCCGTTGATTGGGTGACCAGCTTGCGTACAGGTTGAGCACGCCGTAGCCCCCCGTTTCCCGCTCGCCATTGGTCGCCGAGACTTTTCGTTGTGCCGCTGACAGAATTCCTTCCAACGTGACGGCCCAACGCTCTGCGTCATAGGTTGAACCCAGACGCAGCCGGGTGGGCGTGACGCGGTACAGGTTGTCTTCGACATCGGTGCGGCGGCCACGGACGTAAGTAAAGATGCCATCCAGGAGCCAGCGGTCAGCAATCTGCAATCCGAAGTCCATGTCGAAGCCGTACAGCCGGGCATCGACATTGGCGAAACGCAGTGGCGTGAAATCACCGTTCATGGCGGAGACCATTTCCACCATGGAATCGACGACGCCTGGCGTCGTGTCGAAGGCAATGCCCTGGATGTAGTCGTCGATACGACGGTAGAACACCGTTGGCCTGGCATATGCGCGAGCGCCGGCCCAATCAAAACCGGCTTCAGCCACGTATGCCGTCTCCGCGGCCAGATCATGCTGCCCGACGTAAGTGTTGCCGTCGGCAAGCCCGGCGCTGGCTTCGGTGGGTAACCAGGCGAAACGCTCGACGTGGGTCGGTACGCGCTGCTTGCGGCCCAGCGTCATACGCCACCGTAGCGGTGCATCAGCGGTGCTGAATACGCGCGCCAGAATATCGACGGTGGTGTCATCCCAGTCGCGCACGCCGCTGTTGAATGCCGTCATCAACATGCGCGGACCCGCTGGCACCGCCGCGCCGACAGATGCCATGTCACTGCGCATATCGTGAAAATCAATCCGCGTGCCGATTTCCGCGCGCCAGACGCCCAGTTCCTGGTTCAACTGGCCGAACACGCCCCAACGACGGGTGCTGATGTCCGGCAGACTGTTGAGGTAGAACGCCACGTTGTTCGGATTGCGGATCCAGACATCGGATTCACCTCGCTGCACGTCGCCGCCAACACTGATGCGGCTGTCATCGGCTCCGATGTGCAACTTGAAACCGGCGGCGACCGTCCGGGTACCGGCTTCGGCACGACGCCAACGCGTCATGTCGGTCGGCGCAGGGCGCAGCGTGTAATTGTTCATCGCGTGCTTGACCTCGGTATAGGACGCCGAAGTTTCCAATTCGACCGCCGTCAGCGAAATGCGATGCGTTGCATGCAGCATATCGGTATTGAAAAACTCGATATCCATGGCAAACGGCGGGTTGCCTGTCGCATCAGTATCGTAGTGCCGGTAGTCAACACCGAATTCCTGGTTGCCCGCTGCGTATCCGCCGCTGATGCCATACAGCGAACGTTCGAATCCACTTGCCGCAATTTCACCCCCCGCAAATGACGAGTTCTGCCCCTTGTCATAGGAACCAATCACATTAATTCGCCAGCGATCATTCGCGACACCGGCCACACCGCCGATGTTGTAGCTGTCGTTGACACTTTGGACCTGCGCGCTCAGGTCATAGGCAGCCGCAAATTCTGGGGTCGCTGAGAAATCGACGCGTTTGAAAACGGCATGTGCGCCGCCCGCCAGCCCCGGCCCTTCGGACACCGGACTCAGACCGCGATCAACATCAATGCGTGACAACACTATGGGTGGCGCGTAATGCATGGGCGGGTCCATCCAGTTCGGACCGCCCGGCACGAGCGTCACACCGTCAATGCTCACGTTGATCCGTGGTCCGAACAA
>JACKNH010000043.1 GCA_024234975.1 Gammaproteobacteria bacterium | reverse complement strand
AGGCAGGACGCCGGGCCCGAGCGTACAAGGATGTATTTACAGCGAGTCCTGAGGAAACCGGTCCATCGTCCAACCACGCACTGGCAAACGGTAAAGCGGAATCGCGAATTGCGGATCACCGCCAGCGTCCCTATTCTTCCCCAGCCTCTTCACCTTCCTGCGGTTCGAAAATACTCATATCCACGTTGCCACTGTCGATCTGTTCCAGCAGCGTGCTGAAGCGGCGGCGGCCGGTTTCGGTGTGAACAGCGCCGATCAGGCTTTTTACGAATGGCTTCGCCAGATCCGGGCGCTGCGCGTCAAGTAATACCTTCACGAGCCGTACTCTGTAGTCAGTGTTGTACGGAAAGAGATTATCGGCGGCGACCAATGTTTCGATGGCCGGATTGATCTGCTTGCGCATCACCTGGATATCGGCGAGAAATCGGTACGAACCGCCATACAGCTTGTCGAGTGCGATCGCCTTGCGCGCGTATTCTTCCGCGTTGTCCAACGCCAGCGGCACCGGTAGGCTCTTCGCTGCAGCGTCGGTATAACGGTCCCATTCATAATGCGCGAGATTCGCCAGCACGACGGCATTGTCGGGGCCGGCCTTGAGCGCAGACGCCGCAATGCTTGCTGCTTCGGCATCCTGCCGGTGATTCAGCATGATCGCCCGCAGTGACTGGATTTCCGCATAGTACGGGTCCGCGGGATTGGGCGATGACAGATATTCCAGCGCAACTTCCTCCGTTTCCTTGCGATGGGCCATCCCGGCGATGACGTCCGCTATCACGTAATTCTTTTCGTTATCGGTGATTTCCGTTCGGACAATGCCACCGGCGTAGTCCGGCTTGTTCCACTTGACGGCGGGTATCTTGGATTTCGTGAGATAGTTGCGCACCACCGATGTCATGCGGGCCGGCGTCATGCCGAAAGTCTCTTCGAATACCGCCAGCGGGTCTTCACCATTGTGGTAGCGTTGCAGGTACTCGGTCGTCTGTGCAGCGAGCTCCTTGTTTTCGAAAGCGGAATTGATCAACAGGTAGTGGGTCAATGCCCAGGCGGTAGCGTAGAAGCGGTATTGAAAGTCTGACGCGATTCCTCCCCTGTCGCGTAGCGCAACCAGGTCTTCAATGTCCAGAAATCCCAGGTAATCCAATATCAGCTTGCGGTTACGCGGCATGGCGCCAATCACTACGCCATCCTTGCGGATAACCGCGGAACTCAAAACATCAGCGATGCCTTCCAGATACCAGCGCGGATAATTGAAGGTGGAATGTTGGAAAAACAGATAGTGCGTGTATTCGTGGTAGAGAATCTCCCGCGTGCTGGCCGTATCCCCGCCCGGCCCCATGACCATTCTCGGTCCAGCTGCAATATTCGTGTAGAACCCGCCGACGGCGGCGCCAACGCCGGTCCGGTGGAAATCCTTGCCGGAGTCGTACATCAGGATCACCAGTCGTTGGTTCTCCGGCTGCTGCCAGGGCAGGCCAAGTTGAACCAGCGCGATGACTCTGAATACCTCGAACTGGTTGAGCAGCAGTTCCACGGTTGCCGGTCTGGCGTCGGAATAAACCGTGAAGTTGGCCGACGTGTATCTGGCCCAATCCCGCGCCTCGACGCTGATACCCGTGCTCAGCAACATCATTGCCGCACACCAAACCGCAAATCCCGTGCCCTGTCTCCGTGCCATTGCGTCCCTCCTGGCCGCCGCCCTTGTCATTGATACGGCGTTTTCCACACGCCGCTGCCATATCGATAAGCGATTGCTGCGGTGAAATCAACAGCAGCGGGGCGCCGGATGCTACTTTCGTCGCGGTATCCGGAAGACGCAGGCCCGCGCGACTGACGAGTCCTGAAAACGCTGCCCGGGGATTACTGCGGAAATCAGTGCAATCTGACCGCTTTGCAGCATTGCGCTGCATGACACAATGCACCGTCGCAGCACCATGATGTGTCAATAAACTGCTTGCGAAGTCAACTGGCTTAATTAAATCGGATTGTCCTGCTATTGTGCGGAACTCTTCTGGCAAGGGTTCTCGCTACATGGGCAAACCGATTCTGATGTGCGCTGGGGTGCTCACGTTGCTGACAGCCTGCAGCCAACCGACACCGCCACCACCGCCGCCGCCCACCGTTGTCGTGGGAACCCCGCTGCGCCAGACCGTCACGAGCTGGGACGAATATCCCGGCTATTTCCTGTCGACCGAGTCCGTCGAAGTTCGGCCACGCGTCTCCGGCGCCATCGAATCGGTGAATTTTGTCGACGGCCAGCATGTCGATGAGGGACAGCTGCTTTTTGTGGTCGATCCGCGGCCCTATCAGGCGCAGCTGGCGCGCGCCAGAGCGGATGTTGAAGGGGCACGGGCGGCGCTGGCCAATGCCGACGCCGAACTCAAGCGCATCAAATCGCTGGCCAAAACCCAGCTCGCCAGCCAGGCGCAGCAGGATCTCGGCATCGCCGCGCAGCTGCAGGCCGCAGCCGGCCTGGCAGCGGCACAGGCTGCCGTCACCACCGCTGAACTGAATGTATCGTTCACCCGCGTCACCGCACCGATGGCCGGCAAGGTTTCCTATCACCGGCTGGCCGCCGGTAACCTCGTGGTGGCGGACAATACCTTGCTGACCACCATCGTGGCCGAAGACCCGATCTACTTCCTGTTTGATGCACCGGAGTCCGCGCTGCTCAAATACCGCCGTGAGAGCGATGGCCTGGCCGATGCCCGCGTCGAGATCCGGCTGCAGGACGAAACCGAATTCCGCTGGCCGGGCAAAATCGATTTCATCGATAACCAGTTGAACCGAAGCTCCGGCACCATTCGCGGTCGCGCAGTGGTCGCCAATCCGAAGGCGTTCATCTCCCCCGGCATGTATGGCCGTATGCGGGTTTACGCCTCGCCGCCGGCGCCGGCGCTGCTGGTGCCCGATGAAGCCATCGTCACCGACCAGACCTTGCAAATCGTCTACGTGGTGAACGCCGAGAATGTCGTGCAGCGCCAGGTGGTGCAGCCGGGGCAATTGCTGGAAGGGCTGCGCGTGATCGACGAAGGACTGATCGGTGGTGAGCGCGTCGTCATCAGCGGCGTGCAGCGCGCCCGACCGGGGCTGAAAGTGAATGTCACCGAAGGCACGGTCAGTGCGTTCCCGTCCGGCGTTGCCCGGGGTGAAATGGGAACCCTGTCGCTGCCCTCGGCCGGATCCGGCGCGACGGCACCCTGACGGCCATGCGTCTCTCGCACTTCTTCATCGACCGGCCCATCTTCGCCGCCGCGGTATCGGTGGTGATTACACTTACCGGCCTGATCGCCTACATGGCGCTGCCCGTCGATCAATACCCGCAGATTGCACCACCGACAGTATCGGTCAGTGCGATGTACCCCGGCGCCACCGCTGAGGAAATCGCTGAAACCGTGGCCGCGCCACTTGAACAGCAGATCAACGGCATCACCAACATCCAGTACATGTCGTCGTCCTCCACCAGCGAAGGGCGGATGTCGATTACCGTCACCTTCAAAGCGGGCACCTCGCTGGATATTGCGCACGTCGAAGTTCAGAACCGCATCCAGACCATTCTGCCGCAGCTGCCGCAGGAGGTGCGTGACCTGGGTGTGACGGTGCGAAAGGGCAGTAATGACATTCTGTTGATCGTGCACATGTTCACTTCGGACGGCAGCGTCGACCGCAAGTACATTGCCAACTACGCCAGTCTGCAGGTGCGAGAGCGTTTGTTGCGCACACCAGGCGTGGGTGATGTGACGGTCAACGCGGCGCGCGATTACGCCATGCGCGTGTGGATCGATCCCGATCGCGCGGCCAACCGTGATCTCACCGCACAGGAAATCATCGCCGCCCTGCGCAACAACAACCTGCAGGTGGCCGGCGGCGCCATCGGCGCGCCGCCGTTCAATGACAACCCGGCCGCCTACCAGTTGAACGTTCGCGCACAGGGTCGGCTGGAAACGCCGGAGGAATTCGCCCGCGCCATCATCAAGCGCGACGCCGATGGCCGCATCACCCGCATCGGCGATGTCGCCCGGGTTGAACTCGGTGCGCAGAACTATGCCGTGAATGCGTACAAGGATGAGGAGCCGGCGGTATCGCTCAGCGTGATGCAGGCGCCGGAAACCAACGCGCTGGAAACCTGGGACAACGTGCAGCGAACGATGGAGGAGTTGGAAGCCTCGTTCCCCACCGGCATCGCTTATGAAATCATTTACGCGCCGGTGACGTTCACCCGTTCCGCGGTCGATGCCGTGGAACACACATTGCTGGAAGCCATGATCCTGGCAGTAATCGTCGTCATCGCCTTCCTGCAGCGCTGGCGCACCGCGCTGATTCCGTTGCTGGCGATCCCGGTGTCACTAATCGGCACACTGACGGTGATGTCGCTGTTCGGCTTTTCATTGAACAACCTGTCGATGTTCGCGCTGGTGCTTTCCATCGGTATCGTGGTCGACGATGCCATCGTCGTGGTGGAGAACGCCGAGCGTCATCTGCGCGCCGGCATGGCACCGCTGGAAGCCGCCCATCTGACCATGGATGAAGTCGGTGGCGCGTTGATCGGTATTGCGCTGGTACTCGTCGCGGTGTTCGTGCCCACCGCATTCATGGGTGGCATAGCCGGCCAGTTCTACAAACAGTTTGCGTTGACCATCGCCTCGGCCACAGTGATTTCACTGATCGTGTCGTTGACGCTGTCGCCGGCACTGGCGGCGAAAATCCTGCGGCCCCATGACGAACCCGCCAACACCACTGCCTTCGGCCACTGGTTGCATAACCTGGGTGAAAAGCTAAACGGCTGGATGGAATCGATGTCCATCGGCTACAGCCGCGGTACCGCGGTCATCCTGCGCCGCGGCGCGATCATGGCCGTGTTGTATATCGCACTGCTTGCACTGACCGGCTGGCGTCTCATCGATACCCCGCGCGGATTCATTCCGGTGCAGGATCAGGCCAACGTCGCGATCTCCTTCACGATGCCGCCGGGCACCAGCCTCGCCCGCACCGACGCCGTTGTGCAGCAGGCCATTCCGGTGGTGATGGCCACGCCCGGCGTCGCCCACGCTTCGGTGTATTCGGGCATGGATGGCATCACTTTCAGCCCTGCCACCAACTCCGGCCAGCTATGGGCAGTATTCGATCCATTTGAAACCCGGCTGCCGAAAGGTCAGACGATGGACGTCATCGTCGCTGATCTGCGCAAGCGTCTCGCGCAGTTCCCGGCGGCGGATATCCGTATCATCACGCCGGCGTCGGTCCGCGGGCTGGGCTCCAGCGGTGGCTTCCGTTTGATGGTGGAAGACCGCGGCGGCCTGGGCTACCGCGCGCTGGAAAACGCCACCAACCAATTGATCGATGCGGCCAATGCCGACCCGGCGATCATTCAGGCCTTCACCAGTTTCAATACCCGCAACCCTTCTCTGAACGCGGTGGTCGATCGCGACAAGGCCGAGATGCTCGGCGTACCCGCACGCAATGTCTACGGCACGTTGCAGACTTATCTCGCCGGCACCTATGTCAACAACATCAGCCTGCTCGGCCACACCTTCCAGGTGATCGCGCAAGGCGATACCGGTTTCCGCCAGGATGAACGCTGGATTGGCTCGCTGAAAACCCGCTCGGCCTCCGGCGCCATGGTGCCACTGGGATCACTCGCCTCGTTCGAACCGATCACCGCGCCTTACCGCGTGATCCGTTACAACCTCTACCCCGCCGCGGATATCCAGGGCTCGGCGGCGCCGGGCTATTCGTCGGGCCAGGCGCTGGCGGCGATGGAACGGCTGGCAAACGAAGTACTGCCCGCCGGCATGACGCTGGAGTGGACCGATCTTGCCTATCAGCAACAGCAATCCGGCGATGCCAGCACGCTCGCCTTTGCGCTCGCGGTCGCCTTCGTTTTCATCTTCCTTGCCGCGTTGTATGAAAGCCTGACCTTGCCGCTGGCGGTGATCCTGATCGTGCCGATGTGTCTGCTTGCTGCGCTCGGTGGCGTCAGTCTCACGCGGCTGGACAACAATATCCTGACCCAGATCGGCATGGTGGTGTTGGTCGGGCTGGCGGCGAAGAACGCGATTCTCATCGTCGAGTTCGCGCGCCAGGGCGAGGAGCAAGGCATGACACCGGTACAAGCCGCGGTCGACGCCGCACGCACCCGGTTGCGGCCCATCCTGATGACCTCCGCCGCGTTCATCTTCGGCGTGATACCGCTGGCCTTCGGCAGTGGTCCGGGCGCCGAGTTGCGGCAATCGCTGGGCGTTGCGGTGTTCTACGGCATGCTTGGCGTAACGTTCTTCGGCCTGGTGTTCACGCCCGCGTTCTATATCTTTTGCCGCAAGCTGGCTGAGCTGTTTACCCGCCGTCCGGCGGCGTGAGCAACAGCGCGCTCTGGACTGTTGCGGCAAGACTATGGGTCGCGTCGTCTGATCAACCATTCAACTAGCGCATCTCGGAGCGAACCCATGAGAGTGAAACAGCTGATGGTTGCAGTCGGTGTGTTGCTGACCAGCGTCACGGCGATCGCCGACATCGAACCTGAAATCGCTTTGCCCACCACTGCCGTCACCCGTGAACCTGCCAATGGCTTGCCGACACACACGGTGTTCCGACCCGCAAATCTCGGCGGTTACGCTGAACGCTCCCTGCCAGTGGTGGTCTGGGCCAACGGTGGGTGCCGCCGTTCACACTACGGCTACATCAGTTATCTCAACGGTCTGGCGCAGCATGGCTACATCGTCATCGCTGTAGGCGCCATCAATGAAACCCGCACCGCGGGCTCAACCGAACAACCCGAACGACTGCTGGCTGCGGTGGATTGGCTGGCGACAGACATGGCGCAATTACAATTGCAGGGCCGCGCGGATCGCGACCGCATCGCGACCGCCGGTACCTCCTGCGGCGGGGCGGAAGCATTGCTGGCGGCAAAGGATTCACGTATCGATGCAGTACTGGCCTTGTCCACCGGCTTCTGGCCTGAAGGCACCCAGACCAGGATGAAAAGCACCATTGTCGATCTCGATGACATCACGGCGCCGATCATGCTGGCCTACGGTGGACCCGACGATATTGCCGCACCGAACGCCATTGCCAATTTTGAACGCAGCGACGGTCCATTCCTGCTGGTCTCGGTGGCCGGCGCAGGCCACAACGGTTTGACCTACGGCATCTATAAAGGCGACACCGACATCGGCCTGCTGATCGAATCGATTGGCCTGGCGGCGACCTGGCTGGACTATGCGCTGAAGGGCGACCGCGCGGCCGGCGCCCGCCTGCTGGATGACGGTTGCAGCTATTGCACACGCGAGTTGTTTGATGTCAGCCGCAAAGGCTTTCGCTGACAGCCATCCCGCTGTTGCCGATGTCGGTTACGGCGCGGCGCGCTGGTAGCTCGCCTGGATAAGGTTGCCACGGATGTTGAACGAGAAAACCAGCGTGTCGTCCGTCAGCGTCACTGTCATATCCTCGAAGTAGGCCGTGCCGTCCTTGTAGTCGAGCAACCGCCGCTCGGTGGCCACATCCTTCTCTTCGGCCGCAACCATCATCGGGTCGAAGTGCTTGACGCGGTACACCAGTGAACCGTCACGCTCGGTATAGCTGCACAGCTCCAGCAGACGGTAACCGTTGTCGTTCCAATAATTGATGTGGCCGATGACCTGGCCGAAACGCGGTGTGCCAAACATGGCTTCCATCGCACCATTGCTGTTCTGGCCCAACCAGCGCCCACTCAGTCCCTCCAGCAACGAAAGATCGGCGGCATAGGGTTTGGCGGCCGGATTGGCGGGCAACACGTCCTGTGCCCGGGTCGTACTTGCCATCAGCAGGGTCAGCGCAATGCCGAGCATGGGAAGGTATCGAGTGTTGCGGTTCATGGCCTTGCCTCCGGCGAGTCGGTAATAAGTTGCGAACAATATAGTTTAATTCTTAAACCATTTGAACCCGAAGCCACCGTGCTATCGCTCGCTCACCGGCACTCGAAGTTCGCTGCATCTTCGACGCTGCCGGCGCCCTTGTATCGCGCAACCGCCGGGTACGCGCATAATGGCCGCGTGCGCTTCGCCGACCATTGCGCGGGGATCTCGTCGTTCACACCCCCGGCGTTGCCCGGCCCGCGCGCAGTGGCGACGATGCTTACGGGTTCCTGCCCCTGCTCCACCCAGGCCACCAGTTTCGATAGCAGATCAAACTGATCCGTCGCCGGGCCGCCGGCGCAATGCGCCATACCGGGAATACGATAGAAGCGGGCGAAGTCGGTGGCGTCGCCGCCATTGGCGGCCGTCATCTGCTCATACCACGCCTTGCTGTCTTCCACGGAAAAGATCGGATCGCTGACACCGTGATAGACCATCACTTTCGCCCCGCGCTGCTTCAGTGCCGCGAGGTCGGCCGGATGCGGCGGCATCATGAATTGCTGGGCTGACTCGGTATAACGCGCATCAGTTGCCGCCACGCCGCGCAACATGTCGTCGATGCGGGTCGACAACGCATACGCCGGCCCGTTGAAGCCGGCTGCCGGCGCAGGCGGTACCTTCCAGATCAACGCGACGCCACCGGAATCCATCACCACCGGCGCGGTGAATTCCCAGAAGGGAATGCCGTTGCCGCGCAGCCCGGCATCATAGGGAAACGGCGCATAAAACGGCGTGCCGTCGGCCGTCGTCGCGCCGCTGAAGATTGGCGCCAGCGCCTGCTTCTGCGCCGGTGTCAGGCAGGTGCCGTCACGCTCATTGGCACATACCGGCACGTCGCGATCAAAATCGAAGGCGCGCTGGCATGCATCCACATCCTGGATCAGCCCATCGGTTGCGCCATCCAATGCATCGCATTGCGCAAGCACTGCGTCCGCCACCATGCCACGCTCGGCGGCGGTGAAGGCCGTCGACAAGTCCTTTGGATCCGTTGCGATGGACGCATAACGCTGCGCGCCGAAGATATTCGCAATCGCCGCCAGCGGCAGCCTGAATCCGGGGGCACCGGCGAGGTAGCCATCGTATGCGTCGGAATAGCGGTTCATTGCGATCATCGTGTGGCGACCGCCGTTTGAACAGCCACCGATATAGGAATGATCGGGGGGCCGGCCGTAGGCGTGCTCTATCAATTGCTTCGCCATGGGCGTGAGCTTGCCTACCGCCTGGTAGCCATAGTCCAGCCGCGCCTGCGGGTCGATACCGAAATCGGCGCCCATTGCGCCGTCGTGACCGGCGTCGGAGCTGATGACAGCGAACCCCTGCAGCAATGCGCCGGTCAGCGGGCCACCACCCGCAGCACCCAGCGCCGGCACGACGCGGCCATCGATGCCGCCGTTCGCCTGGTAGAAGAAGCGTCCGTTCCACTGCATTGGCAGTCGCATTTCAAAGCGGATGGCGTAGGGCTTGCCGTCAACCTCGCTCACGCGCTCGAACATCGCGCCGGTCACCAGACAGTGTTGCGGAATCGGCGTGCCGCCAAGCGTTAGCGCACCCGCCGCGACCGGCGTGCTCGATGAAATTGTCGTATTGGCGAGGTTCATCAACCGCGCGGACAAGGCATCACAATCGCCATTGAACTGACCGCGCTGCGCCACACCCATCCCCGCTGCTTGCGCTGCACAAACCGATGCGACGCTGAGCGCCAGCCCGCATACGGCCTGTTGCGACACGTTGCGCAGTCTTTTCAGTATGTTTGGCATTGCAACTTCCTTTCTCAATCGAGGGTGCGGACAATGGCTGCACAGACGTTACACTACAACCGCCCTCGCCTGCCATGTAGTGCGAGCAATTGAACACCTGGACAGCTGCCATGCAAACATCCGCCACCCGCTTCTGCCTGCTCGCGACACTCACGCTGAGCACATGCAGTGCCAACGCACAACAGGTGTTGCCGCCGCCCTTGCGCGGAGGTCCGCCATCCGACGTTCCGACAGCGGTTCAGATACTGCGCTGGCACATGCTGGATGATGATGTGAGTGCCTTGATGTTCCGCCAGATGGATACGCTGTTCACCACCCGCACCGTGCCACGCGCCGGCCCGGTGTGGACGTTGCCGCGGAATGACCACGCGATGGACTTCCAGTACGAATGGCAGGGGCAGACGCACGCTGCCACAGACGTTCTGGAACGCACATATACCAATGCGCTGATGATCATCAAGGATGGACGCATCGTCAGCGAGACTTACCGCAACAATGCCACGCCGCAGTCACGCTTCATCGGCTGGTCGATGACCAAATCCGTCACCGCGGTGCTCATCGGCTGCGCGTTGGCCGAAGGAAAAATCGAATCACTGGATGTGCCGATCAATCGTTACCTGCCGGAACTCAATGGCGGCGGCTATGAAGGTGTGACCATCCGCCAGGTGATGCAGATGCGTTCCGGTGTGGACTACGAGGAACGCTACGATTTTGAAAACCCCGGCACCGCAGCGAGCAACCATATCGCGGCGCTGGTGAAGAACACCGCGCGGTTCGCCGATGTCGCGAGAACGCTCAAACGCATTCACGCACCGGGCGAGCACTTCCAGTACAAGACCATCGATACCGCCGTGCTCGGCTGGCTGGTGGAGCGGGTGGCCGGCAGCAGCGTCGCCGCCTATACCGCGCAATGCCTGTGGGAACCCCTCGGCGCACAGGCCGATGCCTTCTACATCATGGATGGCGCGCCCGACACCGGCCGCGAATTCAGCGGCGCCGGCTTCAACGCCACCCTCGCCGACTACGGCCGCTTCGGCCAGATGATGCTCGATAAAGGCATCGCCAACGGCAACCGCATCGTCAGCGCGGACTGGGTACACGAATCCACCGGCCCGCATGGTCCGGAAGACAGCCGGCGCGGCGGCTACGGATTGCAGTGGTGGACCATCGGCAACAGCGAGGCGTATTCCGCCATCGGGTTACAGGGGCAGTATGTCTATGTTGATCCGGCCACGCGCACCGTCGTGGTCAAGCTGAGCTATTTCCCGCCCGGCGACAATACCGAACAGGATGGCGAGACACTGGCGTTCATGGCCGCGGCGTCGGCGTGGCGGCCCTGAGTAAGCATGTTGTGAGGGTCATTCGACCAAACCAAACGCTGTGCTACTCATAACTGACGCAGCTGAGCATCGCCGATTAAGGCAAGTCCGGTACGTGGTACTTCTGCTTTTGCGCCAGCCTCGAACACTCCGGCGGCTTGACCGTTTCGTCCACCATTACTATCCTGCGTAATTACATGCGTTATAACATCGCGGAAGGAAGCCATGCTCAAGGTCAAAGTGACAGCCATTGGTAACTCGATGGGCATCGTCCTTCCAAAGGAAGCGCTGGCGAAGCTGCGCGCCGAAAAGGGCGATGTGCTCTTTCTGGTGGAGACCCCGGACGGTCTGACCATCACGCCCTATCAGCCGGATTTCCAGGACCAGATGGACGCCGCCGAAAAGGTGATGAAGAAGTACCGGAACGCGCTTCACGAGCTCGCAAAATGAAAGGCCCGGTCTGGGTGCTGCCGGAACTTGTTCAGGCAGTGCATCAGATGCTTATCGCAGAACATGGTGGGCTGCCGGGCGTTCGCGATCAGGCATTGTTGGATTCCGCTCTCGCCCGCCCGATGCGGAAGGCAACCTACGAAAGTGCGGCGACCATACATCAGTTGGCTGCCGCATATGCGTATGGCATTGCCAGAAATCACCCGTTCACAGATGGCAACAAGCGAGTAGCGCTGACCATCGCCGCCGTTTTTCTCGAACTCAACGGTTACACCCTGGATGCATCGGAAGCCGAAGCGGTGATCATGTTCCAGCGACTGGCTGCAGGCGAAGTTGACGAAGCAGCATTGACTGAGTGGCTGCAAGAAAATAGCGTCGAGTCTGTTTAAGCCGGTAAACGTCGTGTATCTGCAACCGGTTTTCCAAGCCATACAACCGGGGAAACGGACGCCACTGGAAATTGCTATGGAGTTCTGCCGGCCGCTGACCGCTTTCTCGGCCGTGCGCCCTTGAGAACGCGCGTCTCGTACGCCTTATCGATAAGTGATTTGACCACTGCGGGTTTTGCCGCTTTCAAACTCACGCGTAAACCCAGCGCCTTCCTGCCCCAGAACAGCTTCTCGACGAAGTCCGGATAGACGGCAAGCGCAGCTTCCCGATCCTCCTCGCCCAGGAACACGTGGATGAATTCGTCACCGGGCGGCACCGTGACGAAAATCTTGCCCTTCACACGGAACGATGAGAAGTGATGGTGCGGTTCTTCAGTCACTGCTTCCAGCGACATGGCATGCTTTCGAATCGTGTCAATCTTCATGGCTGATAAATGCGGATGGCGCGTAAAGGGGGCTGTAGACAAATTGATTTGCTGACATCAAAGTCTCGTGTATAGGTGTCAGGCCCGTTTTTCGTTTTTGACAATAGAGTGACCGCAAAATAGACCCGGCACCGAATACCCGGAACGAGATTCTTTCATGAAAGCGCTGCTCCATTATCGTGCCAGCCGGGGCTTTCGCCAAAGGTTGGCGGAAATCATTCCGGACTGGTTGAGTATTTCTGTCGTGGATGAAGACGATGATGCCGGCCTGGAAAGGGAACTTCGTGATACCGATGTACTGTTGCATGTATTAAAGCCGGTAACAGACGCAATGATCCGCTCCGCACCCAACCTGCGCCTGATACAAAAGATCGGCGTCGGGGTGAATACGATAGATCTCGCCGCCGCCCGCAACCACGGCATAGCGGTTGCGAATATGCCCGGCACCAATAGCCAGGCCGTCGCTGAACTGACCTTGACCTTGATGCTGGCAGTCCTGCGTCGACTCACCGTACTCGATCGGCAAACACGCCTTGGAAAAGGCTGGTCCATAGCAGATGAAACCATCGATACGATGGGGGAAATCTGTGGCCGGACCGTTGGATTGATCGGGTACGGCGAAATTGCGAGGCGACTGACTCCGGTATTGCAGGCGATGGGGGCCAAGGTGCTCTATTTTTCGCGAACGCCCAAACCGGAAGCGACCGCCGAATACACGGCCCTGATAGAACTCCTCAGGCACTCCGATATCGTCTCGTTGCATGTTCCGCAGACAAAGGAGACGGAAAACTTGATCAACGAGCACACGATCCAGTGCATGCGCAAGGGGGCGGTACTGATCAATACCGCCCGAGGTGGCCTGGTTGATGAATCCGCACTGATCGCCGCCTTGAAATCAGGCCATCTGTCCGGCGCAGGGCTCGACACATTTGCGGTTGAACCCACACCCGAGAACAACCCGCTGCTGGCGCTGGATAACGTCGTACTGACGCCACATCTTGCCTGGCTGACCCCCGAGACCCTCGCGCGCAGTTTGCAAGTGGCGATCGAGAATTGTGACCGCTTAAGGCAGGGGCTGGATTTGATTAATCAAGTCGAAATATAGAACCAGGAGCGATGCGTCAATCCAGGCCCGGATAATGTGGAAAAGCGGCGGAGAATACAGGGCACACGTATTTTCCGATACACGCAGCAAACGAACCCGCTAATGCATCTTGCGCTGTATCACGGTTGGGCCGCGTTTTTACACTGGCCCTGAATATATATAGGGGGTAAGCGGGACTTGTTTACTGTGTTCTGCCCCCTGTTCTGTGGCACTGATTACGACCGCGGCGACTTCAGTTCGATGACGAAGCTACCGGTTCCATTTCCTTGGTGGGGTGAGTAAGCAGATACAGCAGCACAAGGAAACCCGCCACTGGAACCAAACTGATGAGTTGCCACCAGGGACTGAGTCCGGCATCGCGTAGACGCCGGGTGCAAGATGCAACCCAGGGCAGCAACACAATCAATGAAACGATCTGCAGCGGCAGCGGACCGAGCCCCTCACTGAGCACCTTTGCCAATGCCAGCAACATGGCCACCCCAAGCGCGAACCACCAGAAATCTGCTCGCTGAGTAGTGCCGGCAAATTCCAGCCCTCGAAGTACACCTTCACGCATTGCCTTGGTGGCTGGCTGGCCGGGAGCCGGGTGACTCATCAGCAAGCTGTCGGCCGGTACTTCAAGGACCGCCGCGAGTGCGCGCAAAGACTCAGTCGATATCTTGGCGCCGGACTCAAGGCGCTGGATGGTGCGCAGGTTCAAACCACTCAAAGCGGCCAATTGATCCTGCGACCATTGGCGAGCCAGGCGTAGCTCTCGAAGGCGGGTACTGTTCACGTACATTTTCAATGCTCCCCCATTGGGACTCCGGTGGCGGCCATTATTCGACCTGGCGGCGCACACTGCTACGACAAGAACCCGACTTGGGTACGACTTTGGACCGACTTCCCGCCGTCCGTCCGGTCCTGGATCAGGTTCGACGGGACGGCTGCCTGGAAAAACACGCCATTACAGGGACTTAGAAAAAGCATCCTCCCGAGGACATTTGCCGAGACTTCGAAGCGGAAGCGCTGTTCTGTGCCCCGCAGCTGCTGCAGCGCGGTGGAGACCGGACGATGCCGGCATTGGGGAAAGGTAACAGGAGAGGTGTCAGGTCTATTATCGGGAACGCTAAATCTAGACCTGACGCCGTATCTCTACTGCTCGGCTCAATACCAGGAACAGCGGGGCTGCCTCTGCTTCCGCGGTACCGGTTCAGGCTGGGAAAGCGAGATCTGCCCCCCAGTTTAACCGCGATAAATATTGACCTGCCTGTCCAGGTTCTGGGACCGCCTATTCGACATCGCCACCAATGCGGTCCACGTACAGTGCATATTCAGCGTCGTAGCCACGTTCAACCGGAACACACTCGCCATCGACCAGAGATTCCTCAACCACGTCCATGCCGACGTATTTGAATCGCGGAGAGTCCATTGTTCGGCATACAAGACCATGGAAACCACGTTCTCCGTTGATGTATACGCTACGGAAATACATCGCCTTCGTGTGCTGACAGAGCCATCCCACAGCTTCGGCCTCCGGTCCACCGGAATCAGTTGAGCACCACTCGGACACTGCCTTGGACATGGACCGAGCCAACCCACGCGGCGCGCGCTCGAAATAGGCGGTCCGCAGCTCATCCGCAATGACGACATCCTGTCCACGTGCAGCTTCAGCCACCAACAAACCCGACAGAACAATTGCGAATATCAGGTTCAGGGCCAAGCAATTCACCGGTATACCGGAAGGTGCCAAAAATCTGGAGCTGGCACTGTTGTTCGAAAATCCATGGATAGACATTGCAGATACCTTTCTCAGAGAGAATTCTGACGTAGCACCGACATATTCCTTATTCTTCCGTAGACGCCCCGCCTGATACAGGTTCGCACTACCCTCTGCCGAACATCTGGTCACGTAAGGTGTCGCTTGCAGTATCACGTTTGCGTTCATGCATAGATAGCCCAAGCCGGATGCACAAGTTCGGAGACAACCCTGGCCCACAGTTTGACCAAGCGCGAGCCAGCCGCCAACCCAATGCTCAGGCTTCGTCGACCGAAAACGGCTTGCGCGCGACGTGGATGGCAACAATGCCGAGACTCAAACGCTCAAAGCGAACATCGGCAAATCCAGCCACTGCCATCTCGTCGGCAAGCGCTTCTGCGCTGGGGAATTGCTCGATTCCTTGCAGCAGGTATCGATAGGCAGAGGCGTCGCCACCGGTTGCCAGCCAACCCAGAACGGGCATGCAGACAGACATATAAATCAGGTAGGCAGACTGTAGCGATTTCCAAGGGATATTGGATGCCTCAAGAATAATGATGCGGCCACCCGGCTTGAGTACACGCAACGCTTCACGCAGTGCCAGCTGTCGATCACAAATCTTCAGGCACAGTGAGATGGAGTAGGCATCAAGGCTGTCGCTGGGCACCTCCGGCATGGCTTCCACATCCAACTGCTGAATCGACACCTGCTCCGCGTGCCCTGCCAGCCTTCGCTCCGCCATGGCCAGCATCTGCGGGCTTATGTCTGAAGCGATGATACTCCGACCTTGTACCGAGTCATGAGCGAGCACACGCAGGATGATGTCTCCCGTACCGGTAGCACCATCAAGGAGCGTCGACCAATGCTCATCGGCTAACACCTTGGCGACGCGTCTCTTCCAGAGCCGGTGAATGCCGAAACTGAAAACGTCGCACAAGACATCGTACCGATTGGCGATTCGACCGAAGACGTCATCGGCGGCAGGGGTAAAGGACGCTGCGTTTCCGATGGCTGATGGGGGATCTGGCTGCAAAACAATTTCCTGATTTCAGAGCTTGAGGATTCGATCGCTACTTAGCGCACTTTCCGGGTTCCGCGGCAGGATGGAAAACCCGGGCACCCCCAGAATTGCGCGCCCCGATTGCGGCCCTTCATGTTGGTTCGCAACTCCATCGGGCGGCCGCAGCGCGGGCATACTGGATTTTTGAGATTTTTCCGGACATTCGTCACATGTTCCTTGTGAGTGACAGAAGCGTTCGAAGTCACCGCCAACAGCACAGAAGAATATCTTTCGATATCTTCATCAAGTAAGACCTTACCTGAATACGACGCGATCAAGGGCAACAGCCCTTTCAACGTAATTACGTTGGCCGGCATCGCCGTTTTGAATTTCGCATCTCCAACAAATACCACCACACTAATAGTTTGACCCTGTTTCAAACCGAGCAAATTCTCCAATGCCTTCACATGCTTGTAATTCTGATGCAATGGATTCTGAAACTGCGACTTCTTCTTGTATATCGTTTGCGTCCATGTGCGCTGCATCCCTCCGCCGAAAATCCATCCCGACATGTTCTTTGTTTCAATTACGAATATACCGTTCTGAGACAGAACGACATGGTCGATTTGAGTCGTGCCATCCGGCGTCTGCAGTACCAAATCGTGGAACACCCTTGCTCCATCATGCCTTTTCAGCAGCTTTTCCAGTTTCCTGGCCACCTTCCGTTCGCCTGCATAGCCCTTGAACTTCGCTGACCGCAGAACAATGCGGAATCCGACGAAAATAGCCAGCAGAAAAAGAAGTACTTTCATAAGGGAAGGAAAGGCGTCTGGATATTTGTAACGTCGACGATTCAGTGCCTATGCGTTCGACCCTGGCAATACCGAAATGGACGCATAAGCTCTGAAGTATGCCGGGCACAGTTCTCGCGGACTCTTCGACTGCCGCCTCGTGCGTAAGTGTTGAAAG
>JACKNH010000042.1 GCA_024234975.1 Gammaproteobacteria bacterium | reverse complement strand
CCTGTCCTTGATCGAACCGCCTGGATTGCTTCGCTCGGATTTGATCCAGACTTCCGCCGGTCCGAACAGGCGCTGCAGGCGGATATGCGGCGTATGCCCTATCGTATCCAGAATATTGTTGGCTCTCATGTTGATTCCTTTTCTTGTGTGCGCCGGCTCAAAACCACTGACAGGGACACTATAACGAATGCCTGTCCGCTCACAACCGCGCGGCTGACATCAGAAGCTCACCGCGCCGCCGTCGACGAACAGATCGATGCCGGTGACGAATGAAGCATCCTCCGATGCCAGGAACAGGACCGCTCGCGCGGCTTCCTCTGCGGTACCCATTCGATGCATCGGAATGTTGTTGATCATCATTTCACGCAGCGCCGGAATCTGTTCCGGCGGAACGCCTGAACGGTTGATGATCGGCGTTTCAATCGGGCCCGGACTGAAACAATTGACGCGGATGCCGCGCCCGACCAGTTCCGCACCAAAGTTGCGCGCCAGCGCCCGCAGCCCGGCTTTCGACGCGGCATAAACACTGTTACCTGGCAGCCCTTTGGCGTGCCCGATCGATGACGTCAGCACGATCGATCCACCGTGGCCCATCAGCGGCACACACTTCTGTACGGCGAAGAACGGACCCTTGAGATTGATGTGTTGAATCTCGTCCCAATCCTGCTCGGTCACGCTCTCCAGCGGCATGAAACGTCCGACACCGGCGTTGACGAACAGGACGTCGATGCGACCAAATTTTGCCTTGACTGCGGCGACGACGTTATCGATCTGGGCGAGTACCGCAATATCGGATTGGATCGCATGCGCCGCCGGACCAATCTCGCGCGCGGCAGAGGCCAGCGTGTCCGGATTGCGGCCGGTGATCACCACCTGCGCACCTTCCGCCGCGAACGCCTTTGCACTGGCCAACCCGATGCCGCTGTTGCCACCGAAGATCACTACTACCTTGTTTTCAAATCTCATCCGCGGAAATTTCTTGCTTGATTGAAGGGACGCCGGCCAAACAGCCGTACGCAAGACCGCAGGATAGCGTATTTGCTGCAGTGCCGGGTGACACGGGAACAGGAACCACTGGCACCTCATCCAGCGACTGGCCGGACGCGTGGATATCTCACCAGAAGGCACCTTGTCGCCAGTGGTTGCCGGAACAACCATCAACGCCAATACCGGTGCTTTTCTTCCTGACAGCTGACGTGGCGATACGCTAACATCAGACGCTTGGGACGCGCGGCATGTCGCCGCCGGGAAGGGGGATGAGGATGCGTATCAATCGCTACCTGTTGTCGTCGTTGCCGGCCACTGCGGCTGCGCTGGTGGCCGCACTCGCTGCGGCGCAAAACGGGTTCGCCGAGGTCATGGTCGATGGCGCGGCGCTGGACCTCGGCGGTACACCGCTCGCGGCGACGCAGATATCACTGCAGCCTGGAATCGCCGGCCCTTCCACCATCACAATTTTCACCGGCGACGATGGGCACTACCTGCTGCCAGGCACGATTGCCGGCCGAGCGGCTGCCGACATCAATATACGGGCCGTGAAACTCGGCTATGAACACGTCGATACGCTGCGGTCCATTACTGATACCGGCGACGGCAATCAGCGGCTGACCCTGACCGCGGTGATGCGTCGTTCCGCCAACCAGGCGGGGGTGGCGCCCGCTTCGGCCTGGTTGAAGGATCTGAGCCTGGCCGACCAGGCGCAGGTGGTGATGGCCTGTGTCGGCTGTCACCAGTTGCCGGCGCCGGAGGTCCGTCGCTACGCCAACCTGATCGCTGATCTCCCCGGCGACGCTGCGGCCAATCGTGCCGCGGCCTGGCCGATGATCGTCAATTACATGAATTTCCTGTCGGCCGAAGAGTTCTCGCGCGGCAATCCGCATAATCCCTCGCCGGAGCCCGACCGCGTCTATTCCGGTGGTCAGGCGGAGGTGAATGGCGCGTTGCTGGCGCGCACCCTGACCGGCCGCATGGACTACGTTGCCGGCTATGACTACGGTGCACCGCTGGCCGTCAACGAACACACCGTCATCCGTGAATTCGAAGTGGCGCGGCCCAATGCCATTCGCGAGGCCGTGATGATGGGCACGCCGCCACGCTTGTGGGCGGCGGATGTTTCTTCCAATCGCATCGTCAGCATCGATGTCGCCACCGGGGTGACTACTGATTTCGAAGTGCCGACTGAACTGGCCATGGGGCCACATACGCTGGTGCCCGGCGAGAATGCGCTTTGGGTGGCGGCGTTCTTCAATGGCTACATCGCCAGGCTCGATATCCCCACCGGCAAGTGGCAGACGTGGCAATTGCATACCAACAGCGGCGGCGAAGCCGGCGTTCACGATCTGACGTTCGGCCCAGAGCATCAGCTGCTGGCCGACTACCGCGGGCGCATCTGGTACTCGGACATCGTCAACAACGCGGTAGGCTTCTTCGATCCGGCCAGCGGCGAGATGGGAACCTACCCGATTCCGGAAATCGAGGGTCGCCCGGGAAGTGGCGCATCGGTCTACGGCATCGTTATGACATCCGATCGCAAGCACATCTGGTTCAGCCAGTTGGGCATCGCGAGCTTTGGCAGCTTCAATACCGAAACCCTGAAATTTGAACAGCGCGAAGTGCTGGACAATCTGAAGGCAGGTCCGCGTCGCCTGGCCATTACCGAGGATGACATTCTGTATGTGCCGCTGTATGGCGCCGGCCAGTTGATCGCCTATGACACCAAAGCCCGTCGCACGATCGCGGTCCACGACCTGCCAGACCGTGCCAGTGCGCCCTACGCAGTGACCTGGGATCCGTTGCGCAAGGTGGTCTGGATCCCGACGTCAAACGCCAATGCGATCTACCGCTTTGATCCTGCAACGAAGGATTTCAGTGTGCTACCGCTGCCGCGCGAAGGTGCATTCCTGCGCATGCTGCAGGTTCATCCGCAGACCGGCCTGCTGGTCACTTCCTATGCCAACATCGTTGAAACGGTGCATGGGCCACGCATGGCGTTGATCATTGACCCGGGTGATCAGGATGTGCTGGCCGGTACCATGCCGACCCGTCATACCGCAATCAACGGGAACTGATGCCATGTCCAGCGGATCGACTTTGAAATTGCTGTTGCTCGCAGGTATCACCGTCGCAGCCGGCGCCAGCCGTGTCATGGCCGCCGATGATACCGAGGCTTTGCTCACTGCCCGCAAATGTCATGCCTGCCATGCGGTGAGCGAGAACCGCCTGGGGCCGTCCTACGTTGCCATCGCCGCCAAACACAGCGTCATGCGCAGCGACGCGCTGGTCGAAGTATTGAGTCGCAAGATTGTGGCCGGTGGTGGCGGCGCCTGGGGCAACGTGCCCATGGTCCCCAACGATCATGTGTCGCTGGATGAAGCGCGCCGCATGACGCGCTGGATTCTGGAGCGTCGGCCCGGCAACTGATCCGGCAGAACTTTGCCCATGATTCCGCGTCCATGGCACAAGCCGCGGTGTAGTGATTACCGGCCCCATGGACCGGTAATCAGCGTTGAGGTAACGTGCCGCGCAGCCGTATTTTCCCAAGTGATTCCTCTGAAGGAGGCCACATGCAACGCCCAGCAATATCCAACCGCTTCATCGCGCCAATGCTATTGGCCGCCGCTGTCAGTTTTCAGGCCCATGCCGAAGGCACTTACATGGTTCCGGCCGGTGCGCCTGACTATGTCCGTGCCGCGGTAACCTCCAGCGATCGCACCGAGCAGCAGACGGCGCGTGACAGCAATCGCAAGCCTGCTGAAGTTCTGATGCTGTCGGGTGTGAAACCCGGTGACACCGTGGTTGAGTTCGCCGGCTTTGGCCAGTACTACACGACGATGATTTCCAGCATCGTCGGCGCCAAAGGCAAGGTCTACATGTTCGACCTGCCGTATACCGCCGAGCGCGCCGAAGCCGGCAGCCGGGCATTCATCGCCAGCCATCCGAACACGGAGTATGCGCTGGTCGACTACAACGAAATGGAAGTGCCGCAGAACGTCGATGTTGTGTTCAACGTGCTGTACTACCATGACCTGCCGCTGAACAACATTGATACCGCCAAGCTCAATGCCAAGATATTCAAGGCGCTGAAGCCCGGCGGCGTGTTCCTGGTGATCGACCACAATGCTGAAGCCGGCTCCGGCACACGCGATATCAAAACGCTTCACCGCATCGATCCGGAAGTCATCAAGCAGGAAATCACCGCCGCCGGTTTCGAGCTGGTCGAGCAGAGCGACTTGCTGGCCCATCCCGAAGACCCGCGTACGCAGATGGTCTTCACACAAGGCCTGCGCGGCGAAACCGACCGCACTGTGTTCAAGTTCAGAAAGCCCGCCAACTAAGCACGGCGTTCCCGCGGCCGATACAGGAAATGTTATCGGCCGCGTGGTGCCGGCCGGTTGCCGGCGCTACGGCCAGCTCTCACGTTGGTCGCCTCGTCACCTGCGGTTTACGCCATGGCCGACCATGTTCGGCGGAAAAGGATATTCCAGGCAAAATGTTCCGCCCTTCCTGCAGCGCAACCACAAGGCATCCTGATCCGTGACGACGCGCCCGTTGCCCATGCTTCTCTTGCTCGGCTGTATCGCATTGATGCTATGCGTGCAGCTCGACTGGCTGACCGGCGGCAAGCTGCAGGCATTGATCGCCATAGGCAATGCATCAACCAAGTTCAGCACCGCGACAATGCTTGAATTTGCGGCCATCGGCCTGCTGCTCAGCCAGCCTGGCAGCCGCCACGCCCATCTCGCCAGAATGGTCGGTGCGGTAGTCAGTGCAATCGCGATAACCTACCTGGTGAGAATTGCCCCACCGGCGAGCACGCTGCTGCAGGCGCCTTCCCCAGCCACGAGTGCAATGTGTTTGCTGCTGGGCATAAACCTCGTCCTGCGCGACGAAGCAGACCGCGTCTGGACGGGGGCTGCGCTTACCGCCGGGCTTGCAGCCTTGATTGCCATCAGCGGCATGTTCGCCTGGCTGACCGACCCGCGGATGATTCCGCAACTCGGCCCGTTTGCGAGCATGGGCATTGTCACCGTGGTCATCGGGTTGCTGCTTGGCACGATAGCCCTGGTCAGCGACCCACGTATTCCGCTCGGGCTGCTGTTGCGCGATACCGGCAAAGCGGGCAAATTGTTCCGCCGCGCTCTGGTCATCCTGCTCCTGTTGATCGCGGTGCTTGCTACCTTAACGCGCGCTCGCCCAACCGCCGACACCTCCACTCTGCTGACCTATGTATTCGTGGACTTCGCGCTGGTGGTCGGCGCCGGCATCGCTGGTCTGGCATTGTTGGTACAGCACCTGTCGCGCGCAGAACATGCCACGACAATCGCGCGGAACGCTCGCGAGGCCAGCGAGGCATTTGCCGACCGCGTTTTATCAGCAGTTCCCAATGCAATTCTCGTGGTCAGCCTCGACGGCGTCATCGTCCGCGCCAATTCGCATGCCGGCAAACTGTTCAATTACAGCCCGGCCGAGATGGTCGGCCTGTCGGTCGATACATTACTGCCGGTCGAAGTGCGCGACAGACACCGGCAATACCGGGCCGAATACAGCTTGCAGCCAACCGCGCGCGAAATGGGCAAGGGGCGCCTGCTGCGGGCATTGCGGGCCGACGGCACGACGTTTCCGGTCGAGGTCGGTCTCAACCCGCTGTCTGCCGCGGATATCGACTACATTGTCGTGTCGATCATTGACCTGACCGAACGCATGACCTACGAGACCCAACTCAAAGAACACGCTGAGGCGCTGGAACGATCCAATACCGAACTCGAGCGATTTGCATTCGTCGCGTCGCACGACTTGAAGGAGCCGCTGCGCGCCGTGGAAGGCTTTTCCATCCTGCTGCGCGATGAATATGCCCGGACGCTGGACGCAAAAGGAGGCCAATGGTTGAACCAGGTGGTCACCGGTGCCCAGCGCATGCGCAGCCTGATTGACGACCTGCTGCTGCTGTCGCGGGTGCGGACACAGGAAGTCCGGATGGAACAAGTCGATCTCGAGAAATTACTTGAGGAAGTGATCGCAGACTGCAGCGCGTCGCTGCAAGAAACCGGCGCAACGGTTTCCTGTCTGGCGCTGCCCGAGGTCTACGGCGACCCGGGGTTGCTCCAACGACTGTTCGGCAACCTGTTGTCAAACGCGATCAAGTATCGTAGCGAACGGCCGCCACACATCGAAATATCGGCCAAACGGGTGGATGGGTTCTGCCATATTGATGTCGCCGACAACGGTATCGGCATCGATGAAAAGTACTATGAGACCATTTTCGAGGTATTCAAACGCCTGCATGGCCGCGGCAAGATTGAAGGCACTGGCATGGGGCTTGCCATCTGCAGGTCCATCGTCAAACGCCATGGCGGCCACATCCGGGTCAGTTCGGTATCAGGGGAAGGTTCGACATTTCAACTGACGCTGCCGGCCGACGCTGCCGCATTTACTAATTACAAAATTGCACAGGAACCACTATGACCATCGTTTCGCGGACCCGACCAATCAACGTACTGCTCGTGGAAGACAGCCCGTCCGACCAGGAACTGACCAAGGAAGCGTTCGAATCAGCGAAGGTGCTCAATGAGTTTCACATCGTCGAAAATGGCGAGGACGCGCTGGACTATATTTTCCAACGTGGCAGATTCAATGAGGCATCCCGCCCCGATATCGTCCTGCTCGATTTGAACCTGCCGGGCATCGATGGCCGCGAAGTGCTATCGCAGATCAAGGGCGACCAGGACCGGAAAATGATTCCGGTCATCATCCTGACCACCTCGGATGACGAGCATGACATCCTGCGCTCGTACGGCTTGCACGCCAACTGCTACATCACCAAGCCGGTGGACTTTCGCAAGTTCGCCGATGCGATCAAGGTACTGGAGGATTTCTGGATGGTGCTGGTGAAACTACCCGGATAGTCGGGTGACCCTTACCCGGCAGCCTCGACCCCGCTTGCGGCCAGGCCGATTGCGGATCGGGCCGGCCAGCGCTCGGACGCAAGCTGCTCCACCGCCATCGCCGATTGCGGGCGGTGAAACAGGAATCCCTGCATGTTGGGGCGACCGAGTTCGCACAACTTCTTGAGCTGCTGCGGCGTTTCTATCCCTTCGGCGGTGACATCGAAATTCAGTTCACTCGCGAGGCCGATGATCGAGCGGACAATGGCGCAGTCAATCTGGTTGTGACCAATAGCATCCACGAAATGCTTGTCAATCTTGATGCCGTGGATTGGAAAGTGCTTCAGGTAATCGTAAGAGCCGTAGCCAGTGCCGAAATCGTCAATCACGAACCTGACTCCAATCCCCTCCAGCTCGGCAAACTCGTTTTGCAACCTTGGGGTCCCTTCGAACAGCACCGTTTCCGTCAGCTCCAGCACCAGCCGGCCAGGCCGGACGCCCGCTGCCTCAAGCTCAGCCCTGACCATGTCGGCAAACCCCGAATGGCTGAGCTGGGCAGCGGAAACATTGATGTGAAGGACGATGCTTTCGTCCAGTATCGATTGCCAGCGCCCGAATTGACGCAAACCTTCGCGCAGCACGAAGTTACCCACCTGGTACATGAATCCGAGCTTCTCCAACGCCGGCAGGAACTCTGCCGGGCCAATTAAACCGCGCTGCGGATGTTGCCAACGCAGCAGCGCTTCAAAGGCGACGATATTGAAGCTACCGGGACTGACGATCGGCTGGTAATGAAGGACCAGCTCCTTTTTCTGCAACGCCTGGCGGATCGCCCGATCGAGGTCCAGGTTGCGGACAATCTGCTGGTCCATCTCATCGGTGTAGACAAAGTATCGGTTCTTGCCCGTCTCCTTGGCACGGTACAAGGCCACATCGGCTGCCTTCTGTAACCATTCGGCACTGAAGCGCGAGGACTCCGGTTGAAACAACGAGATGCCAATGCTCATCCCCGGCTGCACCGAAAAGTCCCCCAGTTTCATCGGGGTATTGGTCAGATCCAGTAGCTTGACCGCGATCTGTATGGCCTGCTCGGAGTGCCGCAGACCTTCGAGCAGAATGGCGAATTCGTCCCCGCCCAGCCTGGCGACGGTATCGCTCTCGCGGACCGCACCACGTAACGATTTGGAGATTTCCCGCAGGTAGGCATCACCGACGTCATGACCGAAGCTGTCGTTGACCCGCTTGAAATCGTCGAGGTCAATCAACAGCAGCGCCACCGATTCCTTGCTTCGCTGGCAGCGCTCGAGAGCGTGACCGATACGGTCCTTCAGCACGTTCCGATTGGCCAGCCCGGTCAGCGAGTCGAAGTGGGCTCGCTCCACCAGATTGCGTACGCGGCGTTCCCCCGCATCCGCCACGGCGATGATATGGGCCAGTCGGCGCGGCGTCAGGTCGTCCTTGGCCAGGAAGTGACTCGCACCCAGGTCCAGTGCTTCATGTTCCACCGAGCTGAGCATCTGTTCGCTCATGCCTATGACCGGTGTCAGAGGCAGCATTTCCAGCGCGTGGCGCAGGTTTTCCAGCCCACTGCCATCCGGCAGTTCGCAGTCCAGCAGGACGATATCGGGCGCGGTGGCCATGGTGGCCAATTTGGCGGTGAAGGTCGCGAAATCGGGAAAATGCAGGCAACCATACCGACCGGGCACTTCCAGGTTGAGATACTCGCACAGCAGCAGGAAATCGCTGGCACTCGCGTCGATGACCGCGATTCTGCGCTTGGGATTGGACATCGTGCGTGACTCCGCGCCTGACTTTTTTATCTTGCAATGTAGCGGCTTTGCGAATGATTCCCTTTAGGTATTACCGATTCGGCCGATACAGCTGGGGAGGGTTGGAAATGCCGCACCTGGCCATATCGGGCCAGCACCTGCTTTGGCGCATCCGGCCGCCCTTCCAGCGAGATCGGAAGGTAGAGCGTGGCCCCGGAGGCTGGTACCCCTGCGAGGCACAGATTAAAGGCGAGAGCGCAAGGCTTGAAAATGGATGATCCGGACGCGCGGTGGGCGATGCCTCCCCGCTTGTTACCGATTGAATACCTGCAACGCGGCGAACCAGCCATGGACCGTGCGCAACTGTTTGATCGGGCGCCAATTGCGATGGTCTGCCTCGACGAACCCGGCCAGGTTCTGGCCGCCAACCATGCGACAGCGCACCTGCTCGGACGGCCGGTCAATTACATGCAGCGGCGGCCGTTCGTCACCCTGGTCGCGCAGGAGGACCAGCGACGGCTGGTATCACACCTGACCAGAGTCGCCAATGGCGAGCGCTGTGAAACCGACCTCACCATGGTCATGCCGCGGGGCACCACTTTGCCGACGACGCTGGTCAGCACCCCGATCATGCGGGGCAATCACTTCGAATATTCGCACAATGCAATTCTCGACATGTCGCGGCGCTGGCAGGTGGAGAAGACGCTCAAGAAGGCGTCCGAGCGTCTGGAACATATCGCCCACCACGACGCCCTGACCGGGCTGGCAAACCGCTACCTGTTCGAGGACCGCCTCGTGCGCGCGGTTACGCGCTGCCGCCGGAACGGCTGGATGGGCGCACTGGTTTTCGTCGACCTCGACCGCTTCAAGTTCTATAACGACACCTTCGGCCACGCCGTCGGCGACGCGATACTGGTCGAAGCCGCCACCCGGCTGGCAATGGCTGTCCGCGAACAGGACACCGTTTGCCGCTACAGTGGCGATGAGTTCCTCCTGATTCTGGAAAACATCACCAGTCAAGCGGACGTCGATGTCGTGCTCGGCAAACTCCGCGATGAAATCAACCGGCCCGTTTACGGCGTCGCCGACCGCCCGCTGCAGTTGTCGGCATCCTTCGGCGCAACCTTGTTCGATAAGTCCACCCGGGATGCCGGCCTGCTGATCAAACAGGCGGATGTCGCCATGTATCAGGTGAAGAAATCGCGCCGCGACGGCTTTGGCTACTATTCACCCCAGGTCGATGCGGTGGCAGCACGCCGCCGCCAGCTCGAGGCCGACCTCGGCATGGCTGTATCAGGGTTACAGTTACGACTTGAGTACCAGGCGCAGGTGGACATCGATGCCCGCCATATCTCCGGTTGTGAAGCGCTGCTTCGGTGGGAGCACCCGGTACGCGGCCGGATCCTGCCGGACGAGTTCATCGAAATCGCCGAACACGCCGGTCTGACGGAAAAGATCGGTGAATGGGTATTGCACCGTGCCTGCGCCGACGCCCGCCGCTGGCTTGATGAGGGCTATCAACTCGATTGCATCGCCGTCAACGTTTCGGCACGCGACGTCTCTTCCGAGCGCCTGATAGGCTATGTGCAGGATGCGCTGGCGACGTCCGGCCTGCCGCCCTCGCTATTGGAGATCGAAATCACCGAAACCAGCGTCATGCACCAGCCGGCTTCCGCCGCCAAAGTGCTGGGCCAGTTGTCGGAGCTTGGCGTCCGCCTGGCATTGGATGACTTCGGCACCGGCTACTCGTCCCTTCGGTGCCTCAATGACTTCCCTTTCAACCGCATCAAGATCGACAAATCCTTCGTGCTCGGCCTCGATCACAACGAGGGCAACGGCGCCATCATCATGGCTATGACATCAATGGCGGAAAATCTCGGCATCGAAGTCATCGCCGAAGGTGTGGAAACCGAATCACAGATGTCCAAGCTCGCGGCCTGGGGTGTCAAGCTTATGCAGGGGTTCCTGTTCGCCCGGCCCGATTCCGCCGAACATTTCCTCAGTCTGCTGTCGGCGCCTCTGCGGACGATTCCTCAATCGCTGCCGGCAGCCTGAGTTCGAAACAGCCGCGGCCGTCCGGTCCGGCCTCACATGTCAGGCTGCCACCGTGCCGTTCGGCGATCCGCCGCGCCACCGCCAGCCCGACGCCCGTCCCGGGCAGCTCCGAGCTCTTCTCCGAACGCCAGAACATGTGAAAAACCCGTTCGCGGTCCGCCATCTGGATGCCGATACCATTATCGGCGACGGAGATCAGCCAGTCCTCGTTGTCCAGCTTGGAATCGAACTTCACTTCCGGCTTGGCATCACCGCTGAACTTGATCGCGTTCTCGATCAGTTCGCGGATCACCCTGACAATCTGGCGCCGGTCGACCAGTATCCGGTTGGGCAGGATGCGAGTGTCTATCCGCGCACCGGTTTTGGCAATCAGCGTACTCAGCGCAGTCCTGGCGTCTTCCACCAGATCGTAGAAATCCACCACCTCGCGGACTTCGGCCCGCGTCACCACCCTTGAATACTCGAGTATTCCCTGCAACATCGTGTGCAGGCGGCCGGCGCCGGTCTCGATCTGAGAGATATATCGGCGGGCCTTGTCGTCCAGAGCATCGTCATACTTGTCTGCCAGCAGCCGTGCAAAACCCGACACCATGCGCAGGGGTTCACTCAGGTCATGCGACACTGCATAGGCAAATCCCTGCAGGTTCTCGTTGCGCTGTTCGAGCTGTTCAGAGGCCTCCTTGATGCGGCTGATATCGACGAAGGTGACAACGACGCCGCCGATGCGGCCAGTCTCGTGCCGATAGGGGTGCATGCGCATCAGGAACCAGTTGCCGTCGGTATCGCAGACTTCGAACTCGCTTTCCTCGCCGGAATTCAATACTGCGCCAAGCTTGCTGAGGAATTCGGGAAAATTAACTTTCCGGTTCAGGTGCGCAATCGGCCGGCCGATGTCCTGCGCAAGCAGACTGAACTGCCGGCCGACGGCGGGTGTGAAGCGCCGTACACACAGGGCTTCATCGAGAAACACCGTGCCGATTTCGGTACTGGCGAGCAGGTTGTCCATGTCATCGTTGAGCACGGTGAGCTCGTTGATCTTCATTTCGTATTCCTTGTTCACCGTGTACAACTCTTCATTGACGGAGTGCAATTCCTCGTTCGTGCTCTGCAGCTCCTCATTGGCCGACATCAATTCCTCGTTAGTGGCCTGCAATTCCTCGTTGCTGGTTTCCAGTTCCTCAATCGTCGCCTGCAGGTACTCCTTGGTATAGCGCAGTTCCTGCTCCAGTCGCGCGACGTGCTCGGACTGCGCGCTATCGGGATCGAGCGTCGGCAGTTCATCGGTGGCAACCTCCGCGCCGGTTGCGGCGTCGAGCAGCGCCGGCACCGATTCCAGTGCCTGTGCTTCCTCGAACACAATGAGGAAATGGTCCGAAGGGGTATGTCGGCCGAGAAGCTCGGCAGTGACGCGGACGATCCGCACGTCGTCGTCGCTCATCCGTACCCGGATGCCGCCGTACCTGACGCCGGCAGGTTCGCGTGTCGCACGTTGCAGGCCGGTCGATACCGCCATCCGCAAATCCGGATGGACCAGGTCCATGATGCTGAGAGATGCCGCGCCCGGCCGTGGCCGCAGGTATTCTGAAGCCTTGTTGAAGGTATGTACCAGCCGCCCGTTCTCATCGAGCAGCACTGCCGGTGGCACGTAGCGCTCCAGCAGAATGTCATAGGAGCGCAGCATCGTGACATCGCGCCCCACCAGGTTGCGCGGATGGGCACGGTTGCTCCAGCGCAGCAGCGCATCCTTCTCGTAGGCCGATGTGGATTCGTCAGTACGTATCGCTGGAGGCAGGCGGATGTCGCGCCGCTTGCTGAAGATCTTCCACTGGCGTTCAGCGACCTCGAACTCCTCGCTCAACACCCCGAGTGACTCGCTCGAGCCGAGGAACAGGTGGCCGCCCAAATTAAGTGCAAAGTGAAATGTACACAGCACCCGGTTCTGCGTTTCCTGATCGAAATAGATCAAGGTGTTGCGACAGGTAATGAGATCCAGGCGCGTGAACGGCGGATCACGGGTCAGGTTCTGCTTGGCGAATACCACCAGCGAACGGATCTCCGGCATTATCTGAAACCGATCGTCCTCGATGCGCTTGAAATAGCGGCTGGCCCGCTTGGGTGAAATGGTGGTAAGCGCAGAACCGTTGTAGATGCCGGCGCCAGCGGTCTCGAGTGAATCGAGATGGACATCAGTGGCGAATATCCGAACGTTAACCGGCAGGTCGTGATGCGTGAGGTACTCGTGTATGGCGATGGCGAGACTATAGGCTTCTTCGCCGGTCGCGGTACCTGGCACCCAGCAGCGAATTTCGCGTTCCGCCGATGCGTCGGCGCAGACTTTGGGAATGATTGTCTCTTCGAGCACTTCCCATGCGGCACGATCGCGGAAAAATTCGGTGACTCCAATCAACAAATCCCGATACAGGTTCAGCGGTTCATTGGGCAGCGCCTTGAGCAATTCGACGTAGTCGTGGACCGATGGCACGCCGTGCAAAGCCATCCGCCGCTCGATCCGGCGCGAGATTGTACCGGGCTTGTAGTGGTTGAATTCGACGCCGAAGCGCGTACCGAGAATGTTATAGATCGGCATGAACGGATCGTCGGATTCACCCTGCACTTCAGCGCCGGCCAATGTGTCGGAAATGTGGTGTTCGTGCCTGATGTAGTCGAGCAGCACATTTGGCATCGCCGCCGGGGCGGAGGTGATGTCGACCACGCCCGAACCAATCGCACTGCGCGGCATGCCGTCAAAATGGGCAGTCTCCGGCGTCTGACAGACGACCAGACCGCCTTGCTCATGAATCGCCCGCACACCGCGCGTGCCGTCGCTGCCGGTACCGGACAAAATGATTGCTATCGCATGGTTGTGCCATGTCTCAGCCAGCGAGACCAGGAACAAATCGATCGGCAGATGCAGGGCCAGCCGCTGGTCGCGCTCGGTCACGTGGAACACCTTCGCATCGATGGTAATCATCTTGCGCGACGGGATCAGGTAGACGGTGTTCGGTTCGAGTGGCATCCCTTCGTCGATGACCCGGATCGCCATCTCTGTATGGCGGGCTAGCAGCTCATCCATAACGCTCTTGAAATCCGGCGTCAGGTGCTGGATGACGACGAATGCCATCCCCGTGTCGGAAGGGACTCGTGCGAAAAACGATTCCAATGCTTCCAGTCCACCGGCAGAGGCACCTATACCGACGACATGACTGACGCTGATTTGCTGGTCCATAAAGTCCTTTCGTCCGTGACGGCACTCTGGACTGGTGCCACCACCTGCCCGGGCCAGGTTGGCCCCCCAAGGCGTGTTCAACTATCTGGCAAGGGAAGAAATCCGTTTTTAAATAAAAGCTTCTGAGCATCACTTCGCGGATTAGTATAGCCAACGGCGGTGAATGTCACACCAGCAACTGCCGTATGCCTGCGATAGGGAACGATTGAATGATTCGCCATCCGGCAACCCGGGACCATGTGCAACGCACAAGCTCATGCAGGACTCATCTTCGGGCGCAGTTCCTGCTTCCATGCTGGAACTGCGCCCTGCTCACGCTACATTGTCGTCAGGTTCGGCGCAATGATTCAGAACTGGGCGTTGTATTTTTTTCAAACCCTGTGCGGACCCAGCGATTGGATTAGCTCACCTGGCGAGGTTCTCAACTGGCAATCACAGTGGTATGGCGTTGCGCGGTTGGTAGATCAATTAATGCGATTGGTCTGCGACCCGGGTAGCGAGCATCAGACGGTTGATACGGGCGGAATGGGCTCACTGAAGATCGATTGCCGCGTATTCTTGCGCGTGATACGTGCGACGTGGTTCGAGACGTGCACAATCACCCGGCCACGCGCAGAGTTTGCGCGTTCGACCGGGTATTGCAATTGAGACTGGGTGCGCCGCGGTCTCGGCGGGCCGCGACGATCCGCTGAGTGTTCGACTACCTACGACTTGCCCTCGACCGCTGCGGCTTCTTCATCGGTCGCCGCCTCGGCCTGCTGCTGCGTTCCTGACAAGGCCCGCAGCCACTCGCCTGCCTGGCGCCGCGAATCATCGAAGGTGATGGCCTTTTGCAGCGCCGAGATCGCGCCGCGATTGTCCTTCATGCCGTAGTGGGCGACGGCAAGCCGCATCCACACTTCGCCCGGGCTCTTCAGGCCACCCTTTTTCAGCGCTTTCTCCAACATCTGCTTTGAGTCGCGCCAGCGTTCATTATCGCCATACATCGCGCCCAGCTTGTAGTAGTAGTCGCCCTTGTCGGACATATCGGCCAATGTCAGCAGGGTTGCTTCGGCCTTTTCCAGTTCACGTGCGTTGATCCACGCATCCGACAGTGAACTGAGATTTTCTTCGTCGGAAGGCAGACGCTTGGCCGCCATAGCTGATTCCAGCAGGCTGCCCGCCTTGTATGGCGATTCCAGCATCATATAAATGCTGTACAGATTGCGAATCTCCGCCGGTTTCTCCAGAAAGCCCTGCTGTTCCGCCAGCGCCAGCACCGCCAGCGCTTTCACCCGATCATCCATTTCAAACAGCACGCTGGACAACTGGCGCCAGTACTCCGCCTTATCCGGCACTTTGGCGATCAGTTGCAGCAACGCGTCGGCGCTGCGCTTGTAATCCTTCAGCTCGTAGCTGATCGCCAGCTTCATCTGCAACCAGAGTTCCTTGACCTCTTTCGACTTGGCGATGGCTTCATCGATTTGCGGCAACGCCTCTTCGAATCGCTTGCGCTCGGTCAGCGCGTTGGCGAGGAAGATATGAGCTTCCGCCGGCACCGGGTCGCAGGCCTGGGCCATGTAGGTCTGCAATGCCTTGATGCCGTCGTCGTACTGGTTGGTGACGATGAACAGCTGGCCGACGTTGTATTGCAATTGTTCGCGCTGCTGCCGGGGCAAGGCTTTCACTGACAGCGCCTTGACGAAGGCCTTGGCCGCATTGGGGTAGTCATTGACCGTGCTGTAGGCAATACCCAGGTTGTAGTTGACCAGCCCCTTCTCATAGTCGGAGCCCTTGTCCGCGATCTCCGCCAGCTTGGCGATGGCCTCGGTCACCTGGTCCTTGCTGAGCATCTCCATGGCTTTCTGCACCACGCCATAGGTGTCCTCACCCATTTCACCTTCAATCTTCTCCTCGGCGTCGCATTGCGCAGCCGCGAATGCGGGAACCGAATACAAGGCGCCACCGCCAACGAACAGCGCCGTGCACAGGCTGATTGACTTGAATACCCTCTTCATAGGTTTCACCCGCCACTCTTGCTTAAATCGAAATTCCACTTACGGCGTCCGCGCTGCTCCACCGGCTTGCCATCAACCGTCTTCGGCTTGAAGCGGCAGCGTTGTGCCGCGGTAATGGCGGCAGCCTCGAACACCCCTCTGGGCTGCGCCTCGACCGCCTTCGCACTCTTGACCGATCCATCGGGCCCGACCACGAATTCAATCTGCACCCAGCCACTCAGGCCGGCACGCCGTGCGGCGCTGGGATACGAAACCGGCGGACACTGTAGCGGGATGATGTCGCCATCGAACATCGCAGCGCCACCCTTACGGCCCATCATGGCCTCGCCACCGACGTTGGCATTCAACGCCAGGTCGGGGATTTCCAGGCCGGTCAATGCGCCCTGGGTCACCGTCGAGCTCGCGATCTTCATCTTCGGCGGCGGCGGTGGCGCCGGTGGTGGCGGTGGCGGTTTGACGCGCGACAGTGTTTCAACGCTGGTATCACGCATCAGGCGGACAAAGTCGATCGTCGGCAACGCTTCGCGTTCCTCGATCACACCGTGGCCAGCCTTGATGACTGAATGCATACCGCCGAACAACGCCAGCGAAAGGATGCCTGCCAGGCCGGCCGCCACTGGCAATACTGCGGTACGGGAAATCATTGCGATTGCCATATCAGTGTTCCCTCAACCGCTCGCGCCAGGCAACGTGGCGATGGAAACATCGCTGATGCCGCCGGCCTTGACCGCATCCATGACCTTGGTCAGCACCTGGGTCTGTGATTCCTTGTCAGCGATGATGACCACCGTATCCTCCACCCGTTCGACATGCAGCCGTTCGATCAATGGCCGCACTTCACGGATATCCACCCGGCGCTTGTCCATCCAGATGTCACCGTTCGGGCGAATCGCAATCAGAATGTTGCCGGACTCCTGGTTTTCCGCCGTCATCGCCTTTTCCTTGTTGACGGTGATGCCGGCTTCCTTGACGAAGGATGTCGTGATGATGAAAAAGATGAGGAGGTTCAACACGAAGTCCAGCATCGGCGCCAGATCGATATGTGACTCCTCGCTGTCCGCTTCCGACATACGTCTGCCTATCATGGGTTGATTCTCCGTTTAAGCTGATTCGGAAGCCGCGATCGAGACATCCTGTATCCCGCCCTGGCGCACCTGGTCTATGACCTGCACCAGGATGCCGATATAGGCGCCCTCCTGCGCCACGACGACGACCGAGTCATCCGGCCGTTGCGCATGCAGGCGTTCGATGCTGGCGCGCACGGATCGCAGGTCCACCGTGCGCTTGTCGACGATGACCTCGCCCGCGGCATTGATGGTGATGACGATGCTGCCCGCTTCCTTTTTTTCAGTCGCCGCCGATGAGTTGGGCCGGCTTACGGTCAACCCAACCTCCTTGGCGAATACCGCGGTGATGATGAAGAAGATCAGCAGGTTCAATACGAAGTCCAGCATCGGCGCCAGGTCGATGCCGGTATCGTCGGAATCATGGTCCGTCAAACGTCGCTTCAATCGCATTTCAAAACCCTCGAAATCTGTTGCTCGCCGAAGCCGGCGTTTCACCGGCCGCGGTATTCACCGGCAATCTCAGAAGCCGAACCTGTCCGCGAGCTTTTCCGTCTGCATGTGCGCCGTGCGGCGGAAGTAGTACACCGGATACAGTCCGGAGATACTCACCGCCAGCCCCATCAGCGTGCAGACCATCGCTTCGGAGACACCGGTGGCCATGGACCGTGCATCAGCCGAACCCAGCGCCGCCATTGAATCGAAGACGCTGAGCATGCCGATGACCGTACCGATCAATCCGAGCAGCGGGCACATCGGCACCAGTACGCGCAGCAGATGCAGATTGCGGGTCATACCTTCATTCAGCTGCGAGATCATCGCCGTGCGAATCTGCCGCGAGGCCCACGTCTGCCGGTCGGTCCGCTGTTCCCATTGCACCAGCAGCCTGGCGCGGTCCTGCGGCAACACCACCCGGAAGTACCAGATACGTTCCAGAACGATGGTCCACATGGCGATGCAGGCCGCAAATATCCACATCACCACCGGACCACCGAGTTCGCGCATGTCGCCCAGGCTGCCCAGCGGGTCGGTGACGAAATCAGGCAGCATCACGGGTCTCCGATTCCGCCTCGAGCAATTCAAGGCGGCCCGCCAGCAGACCCGCGCTCTGTTCATCCAGCACCTGGACGATCGACTTCGATATCGAAGCCAGCCAGGCATTGAGGAACAGCAGCGGCACCGCGATACTCAGGCCGAGCACGGTGGCGATCATCGCCTGCGAGATACCGGCCGCCATCAGCTTGGGATCGCTGGAGCCCGACTCGGTGATGCTCTGGAAGGTCATGATCATGCCGATGACGGTACCGATAAGGCCCAGCAAAGGACCGGCGGCGACCGCGAGTTTGAGGAATGACTGGAAGCGTTCCAGCCGCGGCACTTCCTTGAGAACTGCTTCGGAGATGCGCAACTCCACCACATCCGCAGAACGTTCCAGCTTTTCGGTATCCGGCGCCTTGAATGTCGCGAGCACACGGCCCAACGGGTTGTCGTCGTGCGGGTCGGCGACAAACTTCATCTGGTTGCGGACCTTGTAGCGCACCACCGACAGGTAGGCCAGCTGGTACAGGCCAAGCGCGGCGCCTATGAAACCGACGACCAGGATCACATAACCGACCGCTTCACCCTTTTCGATACGCTCCGCGACGTTTGGCCGCTGCGCGTAGATGGACAACAAGGTGCCACGGGTGGGATCCACCACACCCTCGGTATATCCGCTGGTCAGTTCTTCCAGTTCCAGCGCCGACTTGCGATATTCCGGCCCGGGTTGCCGCGCCATCACCGCCAGCTGCTGCTGGCTGGGCAGGTAGCTCATGTAATTGCCACTGGTCGTTGCACTGAAAGGTCCGATGCGTGTCACCACCGCCGAGGTATCCTCGCCTTCGGGTGCGATCACAGTGGACTTGTACTTGACCACCTTGCCGGTCTCGGTCATTTCCTGTTGCAGCTCGAACCAGAAGCGTTCGAGATCGCTCATCGACGGCAGACTCTTGGACTGCGCCAGCTTGGTCATGAACTCGGTCCGGCCCGGGTACTGGGCACTGATCAACGAATTGTTGACCACCGACGAAAAGTCATTGGCCACCTGGCGGACGACACCGAACATCTCACCGAGGTTGCCGGCCCTGGCTTCGAGCTGTTCCTGCATCTCGCTCAGCTGCTTTTCGTTGCCGTCGAAACTGGTTGTCAGCGCTTCACTGCGCGACTGTTGGGTGGCGAGATCCGCCTTCGCCGCCTCCATCATTTCCGCCTGCTTGTTACGCTCGGCCAGAAATTTGGATTCGCGCTCGGCATTGGCGCGCGCCTCGGCCTGACGGGTCGTGCGCGTCTGCTCGAGCAGCGCATCGAGATCGCCCGCGGTCACCGCGGCGGCACTGAAGGCGTTGGTCATCAGCGCCAACGGCAGGATCATTCTGCTCAGCAGATGGGTAGGTTTCATTACATGACCTCCTTGGGCGCGTGAATGGCAACTGAAAGAAAATCGGGTGCGGCCTGCTTCTTGGCCACCTTCAAGCCGGCGATCATCGCTTCGCGGTAGGATTCATCGACCACCCAGTCCTTGGCGTCCGTATCCCAGTAGCCGGTTTCCTTGCCGTCGAGCGTCTGGTACATCAGCGATACCCGACCGGTGCGCAGGAACTCGACCGTCTTCTCGCCGACCTTGCCCTGATAGGCTTCGATGGTTCTGCCGTATTCAACTTCGATCTGGTAGGCCTCGACCAGCCGTCGATATTTTTCCGAGGTTGAAACATCCGCCCGTGACATCATCAGGTCGAGCTGCGCCAACCGGGTTTTACGTTCATCCATCAGGAACGGCACATCGAGTTCGACGAACGTCTGCAGCGTGGCGAGCATCTTGCTCATCAATGGCAGCACCTCACGCGACGTGGTCTGGATCTCATCCAGCTGCGTCGTCATGTCGGCGATCTCCTCTTCCTGCGATTTCACCTGCAGTTCGAGCTGGTCGTTATACGCACGCAGACTCTGCGCTTCGGCGACCATGCGTCGGTAATCGGCCGCTGCCTTGGTGGCCTCGTCGTCCATGCGTTCAATCTTCTTTTGCGAAGCAACCGCGGCTTCCTCCGTTGCCGCCTGTTCGCCAATCGTGGAGTTCACCTTGTCCGTCTCCGCCGCCAGCGCAGTGCCGTTGGCACACAACACGCCCGCGGCGCACCCCACGAGCAGCGCAGCGCGTAGCAAATCCGTCGTTCTCTGGTTCATATCTCGCCGTTCCTCTTTCTGATGGTTCAGTTGCCCGGCGCCTGAGCCCGGCCTGGTCCTGTCGGAGGTGGATAGCCGCCACCGTGCCTTCTGGTGTTCAAGACGCAGCCTGCTTTTTGCACCCTACCCGTGCAGAGCATCGAAATTCCGAGGACTATCACTGGCGGGTGGATTCGGCTGCACTGGCGTGGAACAGCGCGGCGCTGAAATTCGCGCTTGAAATGGCTGGTGGGACAGGCAGCCTTCCACTCCTGGTGTGCGGAAGGGTTGGAAGTCGGCGGGACGAGTGAACTGTGTGGTCTTATTCCACCGGCCCGAAGCCCGGCGGTGGTTCGCGGTGATGACTGGCGGCTTCATAGGCCGCGGCGATTCGCAGCAACACCGGTTCGGCAAACGGCCGGCCCAGGAAATCGATACCGACCGGCAAGCGGGCCTTCACCGGTCCGACCATGACAGTATTGGCGGGGTCCGCCGGGTCGGGAATGCGGTCATATACTTCGCTGGTGAAACCCGCCGGCACCGAGATCGCCGGAAACCCATTGGCGCCAAGCAACGTCCACGCCATGGCCGAGCGGCCATTGACGGTCGGTTCGGTCGGCGCGCCGAGTTTCGGCGGCGGGATATTGCCGGTGGGATAGGTCACGGCATCCAGCTCAAGCCGCGCCATGCATTGCAGAACAATCTGTTGTAACGCGAAGCGCTGCTGCAGCCGGTTGGAGATATCAAACGTCTGGTCGACGGCCTTGGTCACCAGTGATTGGCGCTTGTCGGAGAAGCCGGTGCCCGGACGGATATCCGAATAGAACCTGGATTTCTCGATCAGGTCAGCCACGCTCTTGATATTCGCATCGCCACGTTGACGCAGATACAACTCCAGCACGTAACGTCCTTCGCCGACCGTGCGATCGCCGCCAAGGTCACGGATGCTGGCGCGGCCCGGCACGAGTTGATGATCGAGTGCCATATTGACCAGCAGCGGCATGTGGTCGGCTGCGGGCTTGCCCGCGGCATCGACCGGAAACAGCTCGGGATATTGCTTCACAAAGCCGGCGCCGTGCGCTGAAGGTCCGTATTCATCGACACATTCCTGAAACAGCGCGCCACCGGCACCGGGGTCGACAATGCTTGCGCCCAGGCCGCGTAGTACATCGAGTTGCGCTTCGACTATCGCGATGCTTTGTTCATCCGCCCGGGTGAACAGGCCACGATCCATGTATTCCCGCACCACCCCGATCTTCAGCCCGTCCAACCGTTGTGGGCGTGCCGACTCAGCGTACGATTGCGACGGCATGTGGCCCACTGCAAAAGCGGTCAACTCATCGGCGGGATCGAAACCGGCCATGGCGTCCAGCAACAGCGCGACGTCCTGCACGTTGCGGCACATGGGTCCGACGCGGTCATTCATGAACGAAGCGCGGATCATGCCGGCGCGGCTGACCAGCTCCTGGGTCGGCGCCAGGCCGACCACGTTGTTGTTCTTGGCGGGGTTGCGAACCGAAGGGCCGGACTCTTCGCCGATGGCACAGGTCACGAGGTTGGCAGCGACCGACGACGCCGACCCGCCACTGGAACGGCCAGGGCTGCGCTCGGTATCGTAGGGATTACAGAAAACACCGCCGAAGCTGCTGCGATCGCCGCTGGCGTACTCGCCCATGTTGGCCTTGGCCAGAATGATGGCGCCGGCCTGGCGCAGCCGGGTGACGAAGGTCGAATCCAGTGGTGGCCGATCATTGGCGTACGGCGCATCGGCGCCGGAGGTCGTGCGCAGATCACGCGTATCGAATTGATCCTTGATCGCCAGCACCATGCCATGCAGCGGTCCGACCAGCGCACCGGACTGCGCCAGTTGCCTGTCGTGGGCCGCGGCCACTTCCAATGCATCGGGCATCGATGCATCGGTATCGGCCGGGTCGGTCATTGAACGCGCGTTGTGATCGGGAAAACCCCAGATGCGACGGGTCGCCGGACGCAGGTTCAAGGTCGACAGCGCATTGATCTGGCCCGCGTTGACTATCGTCCCGGTCCTGCCGAGCAGCCCTTCGGGTTGACTGACGCAGGCGCCGTTGTACGCCTTGATTCGTTGCAGATAGGCATTGACCAGATCGACCGTCGACAGTTGTCCGGCACGCAGCGCCTGTTGAATCTGCGCCAGCGTGGCTTCCTCGATCTGAAAGCGCGGGCCGGCCGCCACTGCCAGATGGACGCTCATCAATGTAAGTGCCGCCAGTAAGCACCGGCCCCACCGCATCTGCAATGCCATGATTCAATCTCCTGCTGCTGCAAGCCGTGGCCGCAGCCATTGCGCCCGATACTGGTCAGACGTCACCTCGGCGCCTGCCCCCACCAACGGTGTTACGGCTCGCCCGGTAGTGCGCCGAAGTCGCCGGGCGCTGACCGGTGATGCGTTGCCTGCTCATAGGCGGCGGCAATCCGGAACAGCAACGGCTCATCGAACGGTCGGCCGGCAATATCCATTCCCACCGGCAGACGTGCGGGCACCGGCCCGACCAACTTCGTGGGTTCCGGCGCATTGCTCTGTTCTGATGTCGTTGCCACTGATGTTGCTGCGGCAGGATCACGCACCAGGTCGTAGACCTCGGTGGTAAAACCGGCAGGCACGGTAATGACCGGAAAGCCCTGCGCGCCGATGAGGCTCCAGACACCGTCGCTGCCTCTGCGACCATTGACGTTCGGCCCCTCGGGCGCGCCCAGCAGCCGCGGCGGCAGGTTGGAAGTCGGGTAGACCAGTGCATCAACATCGATCTCCTCCATGCATTGCAGGACGAGTTGGCGCAGTGAGAACCGGCGCAACAGACGTTCCGCCATGTTGTACGAAGTCACCTGCTCGGCACGTTCGCGACCTTGCCGACGGTCAGGAAAATTCGGGTCGTTGTGGAAATTGGACTTGACGATCAAATCCGCGTTGCTGCGGATGTTGCTGTCACCGCGCTGGCGCAGGTACAGATTCATCATGTACTTGTTCTGACCGTCCGGCGCCGCGGAACCCAGTTCGCGGAGGTTGAAATCCGCCGGCACGAGTTCGGGATTCATCACCATGTCCAGCAGCAGACTGGTGTGATCCGTCGTGGGCTTGCCGTTCTCGTCAACACCGAACAGTTCGGGATACTTGCGGGTGAACAGGATGTTCTCATCCTGCGGTCCGTAGCGCCGCAGACAGCCGGTGAACAGCTCGCCCTCCTCACCCGGATCGATGATCGTGGCGCCCAGAGCACGCAAATCCTCAACGCCCCTGGACACGATGTCGATCGTCTGTGTATCAGCGCTGGTGAACAGGCTCTTGCGCATGTATTCGCGCACGACACCGATACGAACGCCGTCCAACCGTCCGGGTTGCGCATGCGATGCATACGACTGTTGCGGCATGCGGCCGCGGGTGAACACCGTGAGTTCGTCGCCCGGATCGTAACCGGCGATGGCATCCAGTACTTTCGCCGTATCTTCCACGGTACGGCAGATCGGGCCGACGCGGGTATTGATACCGAATTGCACCATGCCACGGCGGCTGACCAGTTCCTGCGTCGCCGCGATACCCACGCTGTTGGCCGCGCTGGCCGGCCCCCGGATGGATGACCCCGATTCCTCGGCGATGGCGCAGGTCACCAGGTTCGCCGCCACGGCGGAGCCGGAACCCGAACTCGAACCACGCGGGGAACGCTCCGTGTCGTAAGGATTGCAGAAGGTGCCGCCAAACGAACTGCGAGGAATGGCCGAGGCATATTCGCCGAGGTTGGCCTTGGCCAGAATGATGGCGCCGGCCGCGCGCAGTCTGCGCACGAACTCTGAATCAGTGGGGGGACGATCGTTGGCGTAGAAGGCGTCGGCGCCGGAGGTCGTCCGCATGTCGATGGTGTCGTATTGATCCTTGATGGCCATCACCACACCGTGCAGTGGCCCGACCAGCTTGCCCGACGCGGCAAGTTGCCGGTCCTGCTCCGCCGCCACTTCCAGTGCGTCAGGCATCATCGGATCATCATCGATGGGATGGGTGAGGCTGCGCGCCTTGCGCTCATCGAAACCCATGGCAATGCGCGTGGCCGGCCGCAGGTTCAAAGTCGCAAGCGCGTTGATCTGGCCGGCGTGCGCTATGGTCGTGATCGGCCCGAGAATACCGTGCGGCTGGTTGACGCAGGTGCCGTTGTAGGCCTTGATGCGGTCCAGGTACATCTTCACCAGACCGGCAGTGGTGATCTGGCGGCTGAGCAATGCCGCCTGGATTTCACTGATCGTCGCTTCCTGCAGATGAAAACCATCGGCGCTGCTGGCGAGCACGTTCCCGGCGGGTAACAGACCCGCCAGCGTCAACAGCAGCACAACCTTGCGGAAACTCATTGTCAGCTACTCCTCATGTTTGCAACGCCTGACGGTGACCGCGCGGGCCCGTCATGAATTACGCAGATGCATTGCGCTCAGCCAGGTACACCGGCAGGTGCGATCACCGCATCCTCTGCCGGCACTTCACGGCCATGCGGATTCAACAGCACGTACATCGCGGGAATCACGAACAAAGTGAGCGCACTGCCGAACAGCAGCCCGCCAATGACAGCGATACCCATCGACACCCGGCTTTCGGCGCCGGCGCCAAGTGCCAATGCAATCGGCAGAATGCCGAGCACGGTGGCCAGCGTCGTCATCAGAATGGGACGCAGACGCGCGGCAGCTGCTTCGCGCACCGCCTGTAAGCGGGTGCCGACACCGGCTTCGAAGCGCTGGTTGGCGAATTCGACGATCAGGATGCCGTTCTTGGTGATAAGGCCAATCAACATGATCAACCCGATCTGCGAGAAGATGTTCAAGGTCTGATCGGCCGCCCACAGCGCCAGCAGCGCGCCGGCCATGGCGAGCGGCACCGTCAGCAGAATCACGAACGGACTCAGAAAGCTTTCGAATTGCGCGGCCAGCACGAGGTAGATCAAAACCAGCGCCAACAGGAACACCCAGCCCAGCGACGACGAGCTCTCGACAAAGTCCTTGGCGACGCC
>JACKNH010000041.1 GCA_024234975.1 Gammaproteobacteria bacterium | reverse complement strand
GCCCGTCCGGCGAAAAATGCCGCGATGTCAGCTGTCCACACAATGACCAGCGTTGCCAGCAGCAGCCAGGCGCTTAGCCCATGCAATACCACAAGCGCCAGCCATGCTGGCACCAGTACCAGCAAGCCCAGCACCAGTTGCACACTGCGCGGCACCACCAGGGGCGCTTCACGCATCTGCACAACGGCCAGCAGCATTGCTGCCAGCAGCCACCAGATACCGGCCGCGGCCAGCACCATGGCTACCTGGTGGGAATCGTCCCGAGAAACATATGCCACGGCTACGAGTCCCGTCGTCAGGCCAATGTACGCAGCACGCATGAACGGACCATGAACACCGCACAACCGCGCCCATTCGTCTGCTGCAATGGCGACGAACGCGGCAAAGACCGCGGCAGTCAACCAGCCGGGGCTCCAGGAAATGATGGCGATGAGAGGCAACGCCAGCGCGATAGCTGTCGCAATCCGTTGGCGAACCACGCCGTTCATGAGGTACTCCGGCGCAACGCCGGATCAGACGCGTGAAGCATTCTCCTCCAATTCAGGCTCGACGGCGGCGGCATCGCCTGCCACCTGCTGACCGGTTCGGCCGAACCGGCGTTGGCGGCGGCCGAAGCTTGCCAGTGCGTCCTCGAATTGGCTGGCGCCGAACTCCGGCCAAAGTGCTTCAGTGAAATAGAGTTCCGTGTAGGCCAGCTGCCACAACAGGAAGTTGGAAATACGCTGTTCACCGCCGGTACGAATGAACAGGTCCGGCGGCGGCAGATGCGCCAACGATAGATACCGGCCCACTGTATCCTGGTCGATACTCGCGGGTTCCAGGTCACCATTGCGCACTTCCTGCGCAATGCGCCGGGTGGCCTGCGTGATATCCCAGCGGCCGCCGTAGTTTGCGGCAACGACGAGATTCAGCCCGTCATTGAATTCAGTGCGCGCCACGCTGTCGACAATGCATTGGCGGAGCTTGGGCGAAAAAGCGTCGATGTCGCCGATTACCGACAGCTTGACGTTGTTGGCATGGAGTTTCCCTACTTCCTGTTCCAGCGCTGCGCGGAACAAGTCCATCAGCAATGAAACCTCGCGCTTGGGGCGCTGCCAGTTTTCACTGCTGAATGCGAACAGGGTAAGGACTTCAATGCCCCGGCTGGCGCAAAGTCGGACCATTTCGCGCACGGTTTCGACACCCGCCCGATGTCCCGCCACGCGCGGCAGATTACGCCGCTCGGCCCAGCGGCCATTGCCGTCCATGATGATTGCAACGTGTCGCGGTAAGCCGTTATCCATCAGGGAAGCCAGTCTGCAGCAGTAAAAAATAAAGGTGTCCGAACCGTTGGTTCAGACTTCCATCATTTCCTTCTCTTTGCCCGCCAACAGCTCATCAATCGACTTGATATGGCTGTCGGTCAATTTCTGCACCGAGTCTTCGCCACGTTTCTCGTCGTCTTCCGTGATTTCCTTGTCCTTGACCAGTTCCTTGAGCATGTGATTGGCATCACGCCGGACATTTCTGATCGCAACGCGGGCCTGTTCGGCTTCACTTCGGACCACTTTGATCAGGTCACGCCGCCGCTCTTCGGTTAGCGGTGGCAGCGGTACACGAATGACCGTGCCGGCGGTATTCGGATTCAAACCAAGATCAGATTCGCGGATGGCCTTATCGATGGCCGATACCATCCCCTTGTCCCACGCGGTGACTGTCAATGTGCGCGCGTCTTCGACGTGGACATTGGCGGCCTGGGTGATGGGCGTCTCCGCTCCGTAATAGTCGACCCGGATATGATCCAGCAGACTGGGATGGGCCCGGCCGGTGCGCAACTTCGCCAGTTCCAGTTTGAACGCTTCCACGGACTTGCTCATCCGTGCGGTGGCGTCGCTGATAACGTCGTTGATCATCTGCTGCTGCCTCTCCTACCCGGTTACCAGTGTACCTTCGTCCATACCCTTGCCCGCCCGGACCAGTGCGCCGGAGCAGGTCATGTCAATCACCCGCAAAGGCATGCGGTTATCCCGGCACAACACGACCGCGGTGGCGTCCATGACGCCCAGCTTGCGTGCGAGGACATCATCGTAACGCAGCTGGTCATAGCGCGTGGCGGACGCATCCTTCTTCGGATCAGCGGTATAGACCCCATCAACCTTCGTCGCCTTGATCATCAAGTGGGCGCCCATCTCGATCGCCCGCAGGCTGGCCGCGGAATCCGTGGTGAAAAACGGGTTGCCAGTGCCGGCTGCAAGTATAACCACCCGGCCCTTTTCAAGATGACGGATGGCGCGGCGGCGGATGTAGTCCTCACAAACCTGGTGGATCTGCAATGCGGACATCACGCGGGCATGACAGCCGGCGCGTTCCAGTGCGTCCTGCAAGGCCAGGGCATTGATGACGGTGGCCAGCATGCCCATGTGATCCGCGGTGACGCGGTCCATACCGGTGGCCGCCATGCCGGCGCCACGGAAGATGTTTCCGCCGCCGATGACGATGGCGACCTGCACACCGGCAGCGGACAGTTCGCCGATTTCCCGTGCGATCCGCTCCAGTACATGCAAATTGATGCCGTAGTCGTCCTCGCCCATCAATGCCTCGCCGCTCAGCTTGATCAGCACACGGCGAACTTCATGGGTCGGCGATGCAGATGGTTCGGCTTGCAAGGCTGGTATCCTGGTCAGTTGTTGAAAAAACGCGGCATGGATCATCCATGCCGCGCCGTCACTGCATTACTTACTTGTTCGCGGCCGCTGCCTGCGCACGCACTTCCTCGGCAAAGTCATCCTGCTTCTTCTCGATACCTTCGCCGACTTCGAAGCGGATGAATTGCGTGACGTCGGCCTTGGCCTGCTTGAGCAGGTCCGCGACGGTCTGGTCCGGATTCTTCACAAACGGTTGGCCGAGCAGCGTGACTTCCTTGACATATTTCTGCACACGACCGTTGACCATCTTTTCGATGATGTCGGCCGGCTTGCCGGATTCGGCGGCCTGCGCGCGGAAGATTTCGCGTTCCTTATCCAGGGTCGACGCCGGGATTTCATTTTCGCGCACGCACAGGGGACGGCTGGCTGCGATATGCATTGCGATATCACGCGCCAGGGTCTCGTCGCCACCGGTCATGCCGACCAGCACGCCGATACGGGTGCCATGCAAATAGGCGCCGACGGAACCAGGGTTTTCCATGATCTCGAAGCGACGGACAGCAATGTTTTCGCCAATTTTCGCTACCAGATGGGCACGCACGGTTTCCACCGGGTCGCTGCGGCCGGCCAACGTCATTGAGGACAGCGCCTCAACGTCGGCGGGGGCATTGGCAAGAATCGTCGTCACCACACCGTCAGCGAACGCGGCAAAATCCTCGTGCTTGGCCACGAAATCGGTCTCACTGTTGATTTCGACGATGACCGTCTTCTTGCCATCATCGCTGGCGCGGACGGCAATGATGCCCTCGGCGGCGATACGCCCGGCCTTCTTGGCAGCCTTTGCCGCACCCGTCTTGCGCAGGTGTTCAAACGCAGCTTCCAGATCTCCGCTGGTCTCTTTCAGCGCGTTCTTGCATTCCATCATGCCGGCGCCGGACCGTTCGCGAAGCTCCTTGACGAGCGCTGCTGTAATTTCCATGCCTGGTTTACCTCGGTATTTCAAATTTCATTGAAAAGCGCACGGCGTACGTGGGCGACGCCGTGCGCTGCGTGGTGCGTTGGTTTACTCGGCGCTGTCGCTGGCGGCTTCGCCGCTGCGTGCACGCTTGGTGGTGACCGTCGCCGGCTTGCCAGCAGGCTTGCGTGGCGCAGCCTTTTTACGCGCTGGCTTGTCAGAATCGGCGCGGGCGCCCTTGCCGTCAGCACCTTCGCCAATGACCGGCAGGCCGGTTTCATCGAGTTCCACGAACTCGTCGCTGGCATTGCCCGCCATCTGGGCAACAGTGAGACGTGCGTCCTGGATCGAATCGGCAACGACCTGCGTATACAGCTTGATTGAACGGATGGCGTCGTCATTACCAGGAATGATGTAGTCCACACCGTCCGGATTGCAGTTGGTATCCACCACCGCGATGACCGGAATGCCCAGCTTGTTGGCTTCGGCAATGGCGTTCTTCTCGTAGCCGACGTCGATGACGAACAATGCGTCAGGCAGACCTTCCATGTCCTTGATGCCGTTCAGGCCACGCTGCAGCTTTTCCAACTCACGGGAATACAGCAGCGCCTCTTTTTTCGACATACGGTCAAATGAACCGTCGTCGCGCATGGTCTCGATTTCCTTCAGGCGCTTGATGGACTGGCGCACCGTGCGGAAATTCGTCAGCATACCGCCCAGCCAGCGGCGGTCGACATAAGGCATGCCGCAGCGCTGTGCTTCTTCGCGGACGGACTGCTGGGCGGCACGCTTGGTACCGACGAACAGAATCTTGCCGCGTTTGGCGGCCAGACGACCGATGAAATTGACGGCGTCGCGGAACAGCGGCAGCGACTTTTCCAGGTTGATGATGTGAATCTTGTTGCGTTCGCCGAAGATGTACGGTGCCATCTTGGGGTGCCAGAATCGGGTCTGATGCCCGAAATGCACGCCAGCTTCCAGCATCTGGCGCATGCTTACGTCAGTCATGATGTTCTCCAAAGAGGGTTTGGCCTCCACGGTCCCCGCATGCCAATCCAGGTTGCCCTGGACACCCCGGCATACGTGTCGGCCCGTGTGCGATTTGCGCGTAGCGCGGGCGCTTTATACCATAGAAGGCTTGTTCCAACAACGACTTGTAGAATCGGATTTGCATGCCAGTAACGATCAAAGATGAAGCAGAAATCGCCAGGATGCGCGTCGCCGGGCGACTGGCTGCGGAAGTACTGGAGATGATCGGCCCGTATGTGGTGCCCGGCGTCTCCACGGATGAGCTCGACCAGCGTTGTCACGGCTATATCGTGAACGAGCAGCAGGCAATTCCAGCCCCCCTGAATTACAAGGGCTTCCCGAAATCCATCTGCACCTCAATCAACCACGTCGTCTGCCATGGCATTCCCGGTCCCAAGGTCCTGAAGGCCGGTGATATCGTCAATATTGACATTACAGTCATCAAGGACGGTTACCACGGGGACACCAGCATGATGTTCCTGCTGGGGGAACCAAGTATCCGCGCCCGAAGGTTGGTGGATACCACCTACGAGTGCATGCGCCTTGGCATCGATCTGGTACGCCCCGGCGCCCGGTTGGGCGACATCGGCGCGGCCATCCAGCAGCATGCCGAGGGGCGCGGATTCTCCGTGGTCCGCGAATATTGCGGCCATGGCATCGGCCGCCAGTTTCACGAGGATCCCCAGGTTCTCCACTACGGTACTGCAGGTACTGGCATGGAGTTGCGTCCGGGGATGATTTTCACCATCGAGCCGATGATCAATGCCGGCAAGCGGCAGGTGAAATTGCTGCCGGACGACTGGACGGTGGTCACCCGCGACCGCAGCCTGTCTGCGCAGTGGGAACACACCGTGCTGGTCACTGACAGCGGTTACGAAGTGCTCACGCGGCGTAGCGACGAGGTCTTTGGTGGCAACGCCTGATACCAAATTCGACACCGGGCAGCTCGACGAAATCTCCGCCCTTGCCGCCGACAGGAATGTCCGCGCGGTAACGTTGCGCGATACGTTGCGCGCGCGCCAGAACGCCTTGCGTGAAGCATTCCAGCGCGACCACGACGTGATCCAGGTGGTCCGAGGGCGCGCGGCGCTCATCGATGCCGTCCTGCGGGGGTTGTGGAAACGCTTCGAACTGGACAGCTCGCCCCACGCATTACTAGCCGTTGGCGGCTACGGTCGTGGCGAACTCCACCCCTACTCCGACATCGACATTGCGATTCTGTTGAGCGAATCAGCGGCCGATACGTTCACCCGGGGGCTGGAAGGTTTAATCACCTTGCTATGGGACATCGGCCTGGAAATCGGCCAGAGCGTGAGGACGATTGCCGAGTCTGTCGCCGCCGCAGAATCGGACATTACGATTGCCACCAACCTGATGGAAGCGCGGCCGATCACCGGCAATCCCACGTTGTTCGAACAGTTGGAAGCCGCGCTTGCGCCGGCAAACGTCTGGCCAGTCGACAGATTCTTCACCGCCAAGATCAACGAACAGCAGGCGCGCCATGGCAAGACCAATTCGGCCTTGCAGAGGCTGGAGCCGAATATCAAGGAAAGCCCTGGCGGGCTACGTGATATTCAAGTGATTTGCTGGGTGGCCAACCGCCACTTCCGCAGCCGTCACCTCGCTGAACTGGTGGATCATGGGTTCCTGACCCGCGACGAATACGAGATTCTGCAAAGCGGCCGGGAGTTCCTCTGGCAGATTCGGACGATGCTGCATTACATCGCCGGACGCCGGGAAGATCGCTTGTCTTTCGATATGCAGAAGACGGTCGCCGCCCAGTTTGGTCATGAAGACGACGGCACCAACCGTCCGGTCGAAGAATTCATGAAGCGGTACTACCGCACCGTGCGCGAACTCAGTCAGCTCAACGATTTGATGCTCAGCTTGTTCAACGAAGCTATCATCGAGCTCGACCGTACCGCGGAAATCATCCTGGTCAACCGCCGCTTCCAGATCCGCAATAACCAGATCGAAGCCCGTGACGAATATGTGTTTCGTCGTACACCCAACGCGTTGCTGGAAATCTTCCTGCTCATCCAGCAGCATCCGAAAGTCACCGGAGTGCGGGCCAGTACCATTCGGGCGATTCGCGAGAACGTTCACCGGATTGATAAATCGTTCCGCGAGGACATCCGCGCGCGCAGCCTGTTCATGGAAATCATGCGCCAGCCGCAGCAGGTCGGCCATGAATTGCAGCGCATGCATCGCTATGGCGTACTCGAACGCTACCTGCCGGTCATCGCCAAGATAACGGGCTTGATGCAGTTCGATTTATTCCACGTTTACACCGTGGATGAACACGCCTTGTTCGTGGTTCGAAATCTGCGGCGCTTCCTGTACCCGGAAACACCCGAGGACGACATTCCGTTGTGTCGCGAAGCAATGGAGCGCATTCCCAAGCTCGAACTGCTCTATGTCGCCGGCCTGTTCCACGACATCGCCAAAGGGCGAGGCGGTGACCACTCCGAGCTTGGTGCGGACGATGCCATCAAGTTCTGCCGCGATCACGGTCTGGGGCATTGGGACACCCGGTTGGTGGCCTGGCTCGTGCGCAACCATCTGGTGATGTCGAGTACTGCGCAACGCAAGGATATTTCCGACCCGGTAGTGATCAACGAATTTGCCGACGAGGTCCGTGACCGCGTACGGCTGGACTATCTCTACCTGCTTACGGTCGCGGATATCCGCGGCACCAACCCTGAATTGTGGACGAGTTGGAAAGCGGCCCTGCTCAGGCAGCTGTTTCAGAACACGGCAAAAGTCCTGCGAGATAACCTCGAAGCCGACCAACTGATGGCACAACGGACGCCCGAAGCCCAGGCCGAGGCACTTGCGCTCATGGGCAAAGCGCCATTCAGCGAGGCAGAAATCCGCTCCTTCTGGAACGCGGTCAGCGACGATTACTTTTATCGCCACCAGCCGGACGAAATCGCCTGGCATACCTCCGCAGTCCTCAACCACGGGTTGAGCATTTCGCCGCTGGTGGAAGTTCGTAACTTTCCGAACCGTGGCGGCACGGCCATCTTCATCTATACCCCGGACCGGGAATATCTGTTCTCAACCATCACCCAGGTGCTGGATCGGCTCGGACTGACGATTCAGGATGCGCGGATCTTCACCACCGGTGGCGGCTACGCTGTCGACACATTCATCGTGCTGGAAGCACAGAATAACCGGCCGGTCGACGACCCCCATCGCGAAATCGAGATCGCCAACGGAATCAGCGCCGCACTCTCGACAGGCAGAATGCCGGCCGAGCGTCTGCGCATGCAGAACATCAGGCGCCTGCAGAATTTCGCCATCCCGGTTGAAGTGACGTTCACCCCGGATATCAGCGCACCGCGCACGGTGATGACCGTCGTCGCGACGGACCGTCCCGGCTTTCTCTCCATTGTCGGCCGCGCCATGCAGCAAACCGGCGTCCGCCTGCAGAATGCCCGCATCGCCACCCTCGGCGAGCGGGTCGAGGACGTCTTCTACATCACCGATTACTACAACGAACCCGTGGATGACCTGCAAAAGCAGGAGCAACTGCGTGAAGCCATCCGCTCGGCGCTGGCCGATGCACCGTGACCCGGGATATTGCCAGCGCCGAGGCCGAGCTTCTGGCCAGAGCGAACAAGCTCGCAGGTTCCACATTGGCGGACGTTGCAGCGGCCACCGGCAACCCGGTTCCCCTTGATTTACGCAAGGCCAAAGGCTGGATAGGCGAATTGCTCGAATGCGCGCTTGGCGCCACCGCCGGTTCGCGGCCGGTGCCTGACTTTCCCGAACTCGGCATCGAGATGAAAACCCTGCCGGTGGGACGCAACGGGCGTGCGCGCGAATCGACATTTGTCTGCACCGCTACCGTGCGTGGTGGTCACACCGAGACCTGGGAAAATTCGCCGGTGCGGGCAAAGTTGAATCGCATGCTATGGATCCCGGTGGACGCCGATCCCGAACGTCCACTGGCACAACGGCGTTTGGGACGTCCATTTCTATGGAGTCCTTGCGCAGCGGAAGAATCCGTACTGCGAAATGATTGGGAAGAGATCATGGACATGATCGCAATCGGTGAACTCGCAGCGATATCCAGTGAGATGGGTACCTGGCTGCAATTGCGTCCCAAGGCCATGCACGGCAGCGCCCGCACCACGACGTTTGACGAGAACGGCGTGCCAACGAAGACGCTGCCCCGTGGCTTCTATCTGCGCGCCGCGTTCACCAACCGCTTGCTTGGCCATGGCTGATTCCAACCTGACGATTGCGCCACGGGCCATCCGCCTGTCGGTTGCTCCCATGCTGGACAAGACCGATACGCATTGCCGGTATTTTCACCGGCTGCTCGCACCCGACGCGCGCCTTTATTCCGAAATGATCACCACTGGCGCCCTGCTTCATGGCCATCGTGACGACTTGCTCTCCTTCAATAGTGATGAGCATCCGCTGGCATTGCAGCTCGGCGGCAGTGATCCGGACGCCCTTGCGCGCTGCTGTGAAGTGGCTGCTAACCGGGGCTTTGACGAAGTCAATCTGAACGTGGGTTGTCCCAGTGATCGTGTGCAGAATGGACGCTTCGGCGCCTGCCTGATGGCGGAGCCAGCGCTTGTCGCCAACTGCGCGCGCGCGATGCAACGCGCCTGCGGCCTACCTGTCTCGGTGAAGACTCGCATTGGCATCGACGACATGGATTCTTACGACCTGCTTTGCCGATTTGTCGAGACGGTCGCTGCGGCGGGTTGCAGAATTTTCATCATCCATGCCCGCAAGGCCTGGTTGTCCGGTTTGAGTCCGCACGAAAATCGCACCGTGCCGCCTTTGCGCTACGACACGGTTTACCGGTTGAAGCAGGATTACCCGTCGCTGACCATTGTCATCAATGGCGGGATACGCACCGTCGCCGAGGCACTGGAACATGTCGAACACTGCGATGGTGTCATGATCGGGCGCGAAGCGTACGACAACCCCTACCTGCTCACCTCCCTGCAAGAAGCGCTGTTCGGTGAGCCGGCATTGCCGCCTTCCAGGGTGGAGATTATTGAACAGATGTCCGACTACCTCGCGCGGCAGATCGCCGCCGGAATTCCGGCCAAACGTATTTCGCGCCATATGCTGGGATTGTTCCATGGCCAGCCCGGCGCACGCGCATGGCGACGCTGGCTGAGCGAGCATGCGTGGCAGCGCGATGTTGATTCAGCATTGTTGTTCACTGCCTCGCGGGCGATGAGCGTCAGCGAAATCGGCGCCGCCGTAATCTGACGAAGCCCTGAGGCTCACTGCGCTGACGGTGACGGGAATACCGCGCAGAAGCACACGCCGCTGCCGTCGGCAAGGTTGGTCGCGCTGACGCTGCCATGATGGTATTCCATGATCAAGCGCACGATGTACAACCCGAGCCCGAGGTGAACTTCCCCCGCTTCGCGCGTAGTCCTTATCGATACCATTGAATCAAACAACTGGCCGGTCATTGCAGCCGGGAGCAGCGGTCCGCGGTTCAGTACGCTGAGGCTGGCAGTTTCGCCTTCGCGCGCCACCCGGATTTCTATTGCCGTAGCTGAAGTAGCAAAGCCGACAGCATTGTTTACGAGCTTGTCGAGCAGCTGCGCTATCAACTCCGGCGCGGCATGTACACGGACCGGCGCGTCAGGCACGTCACAGGTGAACGCGCGCTGTGGGTATGCGGCTTCATAACCCTGCGCGGCATCTATGACGAACGCGCCGAGATTGACCCACTGCAATTCAGCTGACTGTATCGCCTGCTCCAACCGTGTCGCTTCGCTCAATCGCATTACCAGTTCGCTCAGGCGCGCGGTTCCTTCGCTGGCGCGGCGCAAGGCGCCGTTGCTAGTCGCGGCCGATTCGGCCTCCAACAGGTTGTCCAGCGAGGAGCGCACGATCGCTATCGGTGTACGCAATTCATGGACCAGCTTGCCGGCCAGCGACTCCAGATAACGGTGATACTCCGCCAGTCGAAGCAACATTGCGCGCAGATGGCGGGCAACGTCACCGATTTCGTCACTGGCTGTAATCGGAGACGGCATGGCGACCACCCGTCCATGGCGATCGATGGCGGCGTCCGCGTCGCGCGCCAGCCGGGTGAGTCGCCATGCGATGCGCGAAGCGACCGCGATGAACAGCCCGGCGACAGCCACATAGGTCAGCAGGGATACCGTTACCAGATTCGCCATCGCCCGTCGTTGTACGGTCTGGATCCGGCCGGTAGTCTCTTCGATAACGACCGCACCGACGACCGCGCCATCGATCGTAACGGGATGAGCTGCCGACACGATGACGGCGCGCTGATCCGGCGAGGAGCGCCAGCGAACCCCCGGACTTCCGGCCAAGGCGCCGTTGACCTCCTCGCCGTACAACCTTGATGCACCTGCCAGGTCGTCGACGAAATTCTCGGATGCGCCGGGCAACAGCAACGCGAACAGGAAATTCAGCCGATCAGTGCCGGCGGGCCGATCCAGGGAACCGCCGCTGGCAAGCACCTGTCCGTGCCGATCCAGCAACCATACCCGTTGACCTCGATTCAGCGACAAACGCGCAACTGCTTCCTCCAGTTCCAGCGATGTCCTGATCAGCGGCCCGGGATCCAGCGCGGTATCAGGCCCGGCAGTGCCAATCGGTTGATCCCTGCCGGAACCGCCATCGATGTCGTGAACGACGACACCCAGGCGTTCCGCAAACAACCACGCCGGCGCCTGGAATTCCAGGTTGTAGCCGAGCTCGGTTTCCTGCCACTGCGCCTGCACGAACGTCACCGGACGCCGCGAGGTCGAGTAATCCCAGTGTTCAATGATCTGATAGGCCGTCACCGCACCCTGCGCGGAAGTGGAAAAATACAGCCGCTGCAGGTGCCCGGTGGCATCGGCGTATATGAGTTCGACGGTATCGGCACGGACCGGCCACTCGGCCGCCGACTGCTGGTAGGTGACGTCGTCATCTTCAATCTCCAGCAGGCCGTATAACTGGTCGTTGAGCCGCCCGAGCAGGAACTTGTAGCCGATATCGACTGCTGTTCCAGCCACCGGCGCCGGGCCATAACGACCGGCCCAGTCCAGATAGTTCACCCAATCACTGCTGTAGCCGTCCAACTGGATTTCATGTCCCAGCGGATAAACGAACAGTGAGCCCTGGCGCGGCTCGGCACGAGAGAGCGTGTTGCCGGCGAACGGATTCGGCGAATTGCGCAACGAATAGGCCACCGCGCTGGTAAGTCCGGACAGCGATGACGCCAGATTCGATTGCAGAAAGCGTTCAGTCTCGCGCAAGTACTGCACGCCGACCACCGGCAGCGCGAGCAACGCGGCCGACATCAACAGCAGGCGATGCCGAATCGTAAATCGCATGGCTATCAAGTGCGCCAGCGATAGCCGACGCCATAGATCATCTCGATCGAATCGAATTCGGGGTCGAGCTCGCGGAATTTCCGGCGAATGCGTTTGACATGGGAGGTGATGGTGGCGGTATCAACCACCACGTTCGCTTCGTCCATCAGTTGCTCGCGGTTCTTTACGTGTCCCGGACGCCGCGCCAGCGAATGCACGATCCAGAATTCGGTGAGCGTCAGCGGCACCGGCTGCGCCTTCCAGGTGACTTCAAATCTCACACGATCGATGCGCAAATCACCCGCGGCCAGCGGCGCACCTTCGTTCTCTGCCGATCCCAATGCTTCGATCCGGCGGAACAACGCCGCAATGCGCGCGAGCAGGTGTGGCATCGAGGTGTCTTTGGTCAGGTAATCATCGGCGCCCAGGCGCAGTCCGGTAACCACATCGATATCGGAATCCCGTGCGGTCAGAAAAATGATGGGCAGGGTCGCCGACATGGCTCGCAGTTCACGACACAACGTGAACCCCTGGTCGTAGTCGTCGCCCAGCGCGATATCCAGTATCACCAGGTCGGGTAACCGGTTGCGAAACGCCTGCAACGCTGAGGCCCCCCCCGAGTAGCTGCCGACCTGATAGCCGCGCCGCCGCAAGACTTCGGCATAGTTCTCCCGGATTGCCGCTTCGTCTTCGACAATTGCCACCGTTCGCGCCATATTCAGACTCCCATTGAGTTCCCGGCCGCCCGTCGTCCGGCGCCATCCTCGCCCGGCACATCATTGCCGGCGCGGTTCGAACGGGGACTAATTTATCGCAACTCAACGATGGATGCCGGCGCACGGGGGCAAAGCCCTTTTCCTGCCCTTTTTGGTCATCTCACCTGCTCATTGGCGCCTGCCACCGGTCCACTTGCCGCGCTTGAATCTGCATATCAGCCAATCCGAAACCAGGAAGCGTGCCAATGCAGACGAAAGCAAGAGATGTAATGACCACCACTTTGTTCAGCCTTGTTGCCGGCTCGGCGACCGGGATCGCCGCAGCCCTGGTACTTGCCTTGCTGGTGCTGCTCCTCGGTTCGCCTTGACCGGGCAGCACAGCGAAGACCCGCCTGCGCATATAATGCGCAGATGCAAGCCATTCGCATTGTCAGTCCGGGCGGCCCGGAGCAACTGCAACCCGTCACCGTGCCCGATCCTGTTCCGGGGCATGACGAGGTGCTGGTCAGAATCCATTATGCCGGCATCAATCGGGCAGACCTGCTGCAACGGCGCGGTCTGTACCCTGCCCCACCCGGCACCGACAGCAGTATCCCCGGGATGGAATATTCCGGGGTCATCGCCGCATGCGGCGCCGGCGTCTCTGGCTGGCATGTCGGCGATCGTGTGATGGGGCTGGTGCCGGGCACGGCCTATGCAGAATTGGTCTGCGTTCCGGCCACCGAACTGCTGCAGGTACCGGACAATATCGATCTTCGAGGCGCCGCGGCCATCCCGGAAGCGTTCATGACAGCGTGGGATGCCGCCTGGTTGCAGGGCGGACTGCGCGATGGCGAATGGCTGCTGGTCCGTGCAGCAACGTCGAGCGTCGGCATTGCCGCCTGCCAGCTGGCACTCGCACTGGGCAACCCGCACATCGCGATGTCGCGCTCTGCCGAGCGCTTGGCGGCACTGGCGCCCGCCCTCTCGCCCACTGCCAGGATGCTGGAAGGGGACCCTGAACTTGTCACCAACATCCTGCAGCTGACCGGACAGGAAGGCGTGGCGACGATTCTGGACCTGGTCGGGGCACCGGCGTTCGACGATTATCTGCGATGTCTGCGTATCGGCGGGTCGTTGCTGCTGGTCGGGGTGCTGGGCGGCGCGCCGAAGTCGTTTGACGCCGGCACACTGATGCGTCGCAGGCTGCGTCTGGTCGGAACGGTCATGCGTACGCGTCGGCCAGACGAACGCGCAGCGTTGGCAGCACGGTTCCGGCGGGACGTGTTGCCCATGTTCGGCGCGGGGTCGATTGCGCCGCTGGTGGCCGCGGAGTATCCGCTGGCTGAAGCCAGCCACGCTCACGCGCTGATCGAGGCCAATCAGCAGCTGGGGAAGGTCGTTTTACGCTGCAGTCCCTAGCGCCAGCGGCCGATATCGACCTCACCAGGATCAACGGACCGCGTCCGGTTGCTGGCTGGCCGTCCACCGCTGACGATATAATGCGTTCCTTTTCAGACCCGTCACGGGTTTAACAAGCATTGCCAACTGCCACTGACCAAGTCGCCTACGTTGCGCCGGACGCTCAATATGAATATCGAATTAGCTCGCAAAAACATGATCGAAAGTCAGATCCGTACCTGGGAGGTATTTGACCCGGCGGTTCTGACGGGAATGGAACAGGTCCAGCGCGAGGACTTCGTACCCGACGGTTATCGCGACCTGGCATTTTCAGACTGCAATATCCCGCTCGGCCACGATGAAGTGATGATGGCGCCGCGGGTAGAAGCGAGAATGATCCAGGCCCTCGAACTCAAGGCCGGCGATCGGGTGCTTGAAATCGGTACCGGTAGCGGATTCACCGCGGCGGTCATGGCCCGGCAGGCTGCCAGTGTTTTATCCATTGATATCCACCCTGACTTCACGAGCATGGCCGAATGGAACATTCAGCGTGCCGGTGTTGCCAATATTGAACTCCGTACGGCCGATGGAGCCAAAGGCTACTTCGACGGCGGGCCGTGGGACGTGGTGGTGTTCACCGGCGCGCTGCCGAATTTCGATGATGCGTTCGGCGAGATGCTGGTATCCGGCGGCAGAATGTTTGTGGTTGTTGGCAAAGCACCCGTCATGGAAGCGTGTCTGTTTGTTCGGCAAAGTTCCGGCGCGCTCCGACGAACAGTCTTGTTCGAAACCGAGATTCCGTTGCTCAGAGGCGTTCCACAGCCATCCAGCTTCAAATTCTGACATCCGTGGTCGCGGAACATCCGCGGCGAGTGAGTTGCAAATGTTGGCGGCAGTCCGCCAGAAATTGCGCCAACAGGCACTTAACCGAAGGCGCAGGGAGTGATGATGCATTTTTCGCGCAAGATGATTGGTGGCGGATTGCTCTGTGCAGCTGTGCTTGCACAACAATCAGCTTTCGCCCAGGCGGCTGACCTTCTGACAATCTATCAGCAGGCCGAACTGTCTGATCCCGTCTATCGCCAGGCGATTGCCAATTCACATGCTGTTGCTGAAGGTATACCGCAGGCGCGAGCGCAACTGCTGCTGCCCACGGTTTCCATGAGCGGATCGATATCGCGAAATCGCCAGGACAACGAATTCAGCGGCTTTGGCGGCGCTGCAGGCATCACCAGTTTCACGGCCAAGAGCTACTCCGTGAATCTGACCCAGCCGCTTTTTCATTTCGAACGGATCTTCGCCCTGAAGCAAGCGGATAAACGCCTGCAACAGGCTGAATACGAGTTGTCCGCCGCACAGCAGGATTTGATTCTGCGGGTGGCACAACGCTATTTCGATGTGCTCGCTGCCGAAGACAGTCTCGAATTTGCCAATGCCGAATACTCCGCCCTGCAACGCCAGCTCGAGCAGGCTCAACAACGATTTGAAGTCGGGCTCATCGCAATCACAGACGTGCAGGAAGCACAGGCAGGCGCTGACCGTGCAATCGCCAGCCAGATCCTGGCGCAGAACGTACTGGACAATGCGCGTGAAGCATTACGCGAACTGACGCTGGCCTACCATACGGACTTGTTGAAGTTGGGCGAGAACCTGCCATTGGCGGCGCCACAACCAAACGACATCAACAGTTGGACCGAACTGGCGCTCACCCAGAACCTTGCCCTGTCCGGCGCGAGACTGGCCGCCGACATCGCGCAGCAGGATATCCGGGTGCAGTACGCGGGCCACCTGCCTGGCCTGGACCTCGTGGGGCGTCATGGCTACAGCAAGAGCGGCGGACGGTTCGGTGATTCGCAGTCCATTTCCGGTGAAGTCGGGTTGCAGGTCTCCGTTCCCATCTATGAAGGCGGTCGGGTTGTGTCGAGGACCAATCAGGCGCGATACCGCCACACCCAGGCGCTTGAACAACTGGAACAACAGCAACGCTCGGTCCACCGGCAGACGCGCCAGGCATTCCTGGGAATTCAGGCAAGAATCTCGTCAGTTCAGGCACTGCGGCAGGCAGTCGTTTCCGCGCGCACCGCGGTGGAATCCACTGAAGCGGGATTTGAGGTGGGTACCCGAACCGCAGTGGATGTTGTAACCGCCGAACGTAATCTGTACCAATCGCTGCGTGACTACGCACGGGCCCGATATGATTACGTTCTGGATATCTTCAATCTGAAACAGGCGGCAGGCACGCTTGCCGAAGAAGATTTGATTATGGCCAATACCTGGCTGACCGAATCGGACGAACCACTCGCTACCAGCCGTTAACCTCAGCGTACTGGCAGGTCACCGGACACGACAAAGGCCGTCATCCCCTGCGGATCGACGGCCTTTCCATTTCAGAAACTCTTGCGCAAAAGCGCGGGGAAAGCCCTCACTGCACCGTATAATTGCGTGCCGTCATGCAGGCGCTGAATGCCCGCCGGTAATCGTCCATTTGAGCCTCCCTCTCGGCGACCTGCCGCTCGTACTCGGCACGCTCTGCCTCACGCCGGTAGTCGCGCGAGCTCGTCCGTCGGCTTGAGCGATCAGAATCGCTGCCGGCCCGGGTCAACGCACCCAGAATCGTTCCGCCCACAGCGCCCCAGGCTGCGCCTTTGCCGGTGTTACCTGCTATCGCGCCGCCGGCTGCGCCTATGGCCGCGCCGGTAGCCGCATCCCCGAGTGCGCCACTGCCCTTGAACACACCACCGTCACCTATACCGAGAATGCTGGTATCCCTGTCCTTACCGGTACGCGAGGCTTGCGCGCGCTGCTGGGTGGAATAAACCGACTGCGCTACAGGTTCAGCACGAGTGGGATCGAAGCCGGATTCGTTGACGGCCCACTGATTGCACTCGTATCGGTCCTGGGACTGCTGCGGTTGCGACTGGTTGGCATTGGGATAGGCGTAAACGCTGTTGCCCGCAGCTTGAATGTCAATGCCGGTCGCCACGGTCATTGCAATAACGCCCGAACATAGCATGGCATTCCTGATTGTCTTCATATTTGTCCATCCCTACCGCCTTCGCGGCATTCTATTTGAAGGTAAAATAGCCGACGCAGCGACAAATTATGTGCGCGTTGTCATGATTTCGGCATTTGGCGCTGTTGGTTGAAAGAAACGCATACCTCGACAGGCGGTTTACCGCGCGCCGCAGCATGACCGATAATGCCGATTTCCCCACGGACCAAGTCGAAATGAATGCTCCAGTGACCATGGTGGCTACGCAACGTGACGATGTCGATCCCCGTCAGCTGCGTAACACAGGCCTTCATCCGGATTTCTGGTACCCCGTTGCCCGTTCACGCGATTTGAAGCGAAAACAGGTCGTTGGTGTCAGTTTCGCCGGGCAGCCCATTGCCCTGGCGCGCACAGAATCCGGTGCGATCATGGCGCTGGAAAACCGCTGTGCGCATCGCCAGGTGCCGTTGGATACCGGTGCGGTCAGCGGCGAGCATCTGCAATGCGGCTACCACTGCTGGACCTATGACCGCACGGGGCGGTGCGTCAACGTGCCCCATGCGATGGGTGACAACGGCCGTATGCCCACGGGTATCAAGAGCTACGCCTGCCGGGAAGCCTATGGCCTGATCTTTATCTTTCCCGGCGACCAGGCACTTGCCGATTCCGTGGCGTTCCCGGATATTCCCAGCGCCGGTAATCCGGCCTACAAAACGCGCTATCTCGACCGGCGGGTCAACTGCCACTACTCGTTCATGCACGAAAACCTGATGGATATGTACCACCAGTTTCTGCATCGGCGCCTGATGGGTGGCATCAAAACGCTGTTTCTCGACATGCGCGAAGGGGATGCCTGGATTGAGGTGGACTACTCGTTTGTCCGCGCCAAGGGGGCGCAACCGATTGGCGAAAAATTCATCCTCGGCAAGCGCCCTGCTCCGACCACAGAGCGCGACCGTGACATGATGACGATACGCACGGAATATCCCTACCAGACGCTCCGTTTCTGGACGGCGGGCAGCACCGAACCGGCGCTGGACTTATGGAACGTCTATATCCCGGTCGACGCTGAACAGCGGGTCAACCATACCTTTGGCCTGATGATGATCCGCCGCCCAGGCATTCCCGGCCTGATTCACCTGTTATGGCCGTTCATCATCTGGTTCACCGAAGGAATTTTTGCCGAAGACCGCTGGATTGTTGAACTGGAACAGGACGCCTTCGATAAACAGGGGGAGGACCTGAACCAGGAGGTCTTTCCGGTTATCCGGGGGCTGAAGCGGGTCCTGACCCGTAACGGCTTGCCGCTGAGAGGAAACGCTCCGGCGGCGTGATCCGCGGCGGCTGGGCACGCCACCGCCCGTGAACTTTCAGTGTTGCGATTTGAGTTGCGACTCGACCAGCGCAAGCGTTCGTTCGACCGCCCCTCGATTCGCATGACACGCATGAAGCGCCTGCTGGCCCATCTGCGTACGCAAGTCCGCTTGGCAAAGCAGGCGCACGACGCAACTTGCGAGTTCACCCGCGCTACCGACAGTCACCAGAGCACCCGCGTCCCGCAAAGTTGCCACCACTTCGGCGAAATTGTAGGTACTCGGACCGCAGATGATTGGACGTCCCACACTGGCGGGCTCAATGACATTCTGGCCCCCGTTGTCCACCAGCGACCCGCCGACAAAGGCGATGTCCGCTGCGGCGTAGAAGGTCAGCAGGTCGCCCATCGTGTCGATGATATACACCTTCACATCAGGCGCCGGCCTGCCATTCGCGCTGGAATGGACCACTGCGGAGGCGCCAACGCGTTTGCAGAGTTCCAGCACCGCCGGGACGCGCTCGGGATGGCGCGGAGCAAGTATCAATAATGTCTCCGGTTCCTTTTCCAGCACCTTGGAAGCAGCGGCAAGCACCAGCGCCTCCTCGCCATCCCGCGTACTGCCAGCGACCCAGACCTTGCGTCGCGCACCCATAGCCTGGCGTAATGCTTCACCGCGCTCGTGCAATGTCGGCGGAACACTCACGTCAAACTTGATGCTCCCGGTAATCGACACTCGGGCTGGATCAGCGCCCAGTTCGATATAGCGTTTCGAATCATCCCTGGTCTGGACTGCAATCGCAGCCAGAGACTGCAACATCTCCTGTGAAAGCGCCGATGCTCGTGCATAGCCGGCAGCCGATTTCGCGGATAACCGCGCATTTACGACAACCACAGGTATCTGCCGCTTTCGACACGCAGACAGCAGATTTGGCCAAAGCTCGGTTTCCATCAACAGCAACAGACGCGGATTCGCCCTGCGCAGAAATCGCGCGATGGCCCCGGGCAGGTCGTACGGCATATAACAACAGGTGACGGCCGCTCCGAACTGGCGTCGCGCCACATCCGCAGCGGTCACCGTAGTCGTGGTCAACAGCAATGGAACTCCCGGGTGGCGTGACTGCATCAAGCGAAGCAAGGGTCGTGCGGCATTCACCTCGCCGACAGAAACCGCGTGGATCCAGATGGGCGACAATGGCATCGCCGATGCTGCGACGAATCCGAAACGCTCGCCGAGACCTGCAGGCCCCCCGTAATCCGCAGCCTGCCGTCGATGGCGCAACAAAATCCACGGCGTGGCGAGGTACAAGGCAACCGTGTAGGCCATACGCCAGCAGAACGCGGCCATCGAAAAAGACGGGTTGGACATGTTGAGCTGCTGGTGCGATAAGCCTAATCTAGGCGCCGATGATAGCTAAAATTCGCCTCGGATTGCGCACTTGCGGCGCGCTGGTGTCAATCGCCGCATCGATTTATTCATCGTTTGCCGCTGGTCAGGTACAGCCGTTCACTGCTACGTACACCGTCAGCCTGAATGGAATTTCGGTCGGCAGGATGTTCCGCCAGCTTGATGTCAGCGCCGACAGGGAATTTACTTTCACCTCTACAACCAAAGCGACCGGCCTGGTCGCTGTCGTGCGTAAGGAATCAATCGTCGAACGCAGCCGCTGGCGCGAGGACCAGGGCGTGGCGACGGGCGTGGATTATCTGCATCAACGTACGCGCGGCAAACAGGTGCGTGAACGCGCCATCCAATTCGACCCGACAAACGCTACCGCGGTGACCCGATATCAAAACGGCGCGACCGCACAAACTGCGGCGCCCCCGGGTACTGCCGACAGGCTCTCCTATCAGGCCTACCTGATGGATGCACTGGCAGCCGGCGCGACATCGCTCCAGTTTGAGGTTGTCGACGGTGCTACGACCAAGCTGTATGAGTTTGATGTGATTGCGACGGAAACCTTGTCGACCGCAGCCGGGGACCTCGATGTCTTACGCCTGGAACGCCGGGTCTCGACGGACGGCAAGCGAACAACGATATGGTGCGCCAGCGCGCTGGGTTATCTACCGGTACGGGTGGACAGCACCGAAGAGGGTGACACCACGTCGGTCGTATTGGTCAAAACCAGCCTTATGCAATGACCCGCCTGAAGCGCGTTTAACCTGCATCGGCCTGCTTGAACATCTCAATGATTTTTGCCGCCGGGACATAGCCGCCGATCTGCGTGCCGTCTTCCAACATAACGGCAGGCGTTCCGGTCACGCCCATCAGCTCACCCAGATGGAATTGTTTGGCAACCGGGTTCTCGCATTTGGCGCTGTTGATTTTCTCACCCAGCTTGGCGTGGGTGATGGCTGATTTGCGATCCGCCGAACACCACACAGCGACTGCCTTGTCATAGCTTTCCGAATCAATTCCTGTACGGGGAAATGCCAGGTACCTGACCGCAATTCCGGCATCGGTCAACTGGTTTATTTCCTTGTGCAGCTTGCGGCAGTACGTGCAATCGATATCGGTGAACACGTACAGCGTGTGTTTCGCAGCGCCATTTGCCGGCTCGAAATCGATGACTTCGGACAGATCAAGCTCGGCCAGTTGATCAGCGCGCGCCTGGCTCTTTGCATCCTCGGCGATGTTCCGGGAGTTCGCGAGATCGTATACATCCCCGCGGATGACATAATTGCCGTCTTCGGTGACGTAGAGCGGCGAAGCGCCGATCATCACTTCAAAAAGCCCGGGAATCGGACTGGGTTTCACCGAGGTCAAAACCAGACCCGGCAGCACAGGCGCCAGTTTCTGTTGGAACCTCTCCAGCAGGGCATCAGAATCTTCGGCGTGGGCCGCGCCCAACAATACTGCTGCGACCGTTGCCAACGAGATTGCAATTCTGCGCATTACCCTGCTCTCCAAAATTTGAAAATCGGTGCCGTCGGCACCTGTTCCGCCTTAGTGATGGCCATATCGGTCAAAGTTCCGCCATCGGTTGCCTTGCGGCCGATAATATCACGCGAGTGTGAACCAGCCGATGTTTCAGCAGAATAACCCCGCTCTATTGCCGTGAAATGACTGAAATTTGCCGGATTTCATGCCGATAACCCGGCCAATGAGCACCAGAACCGAAGCACTTGGTAAATACGAATTGCTTAACCCGCTCGGCCTGGGCCGGATGGGCAGCGTATACCTTGCCCGCGACCCGTTCATCGACCGCGAAGTGGCGGTCAAGGTCGCCCATATGGAAAAGCTGGCCACCGATGGGGACGGCAGCGGCTACCGGCGCCGATTCTTCCAGCAGGCGCAGACCGCGGGCATGCTCAAGCATCCCAATATCACAGCCATTTATGACGCCGGCGTCGACGGCGAAACCTGCTTTATCGTTATGGAGTACGTTAACAACGGGCGCACTGTTGTCGAGCACACCCGGCCAAGCAACCTGTTGCCGTATGACGAGGTAGCTCGCGTCGGGATGCAGTGCGCGCTGGCCCTGGATTACGCTCACAGCAAGGGGCTCGCCCATGGCGATATCAAGCCCGGGAACATACTACTGAGTCCGTCGAACGTCCCGAAAATCTCCGATTTCGGTCTTCACAGTGACCTGACCGGTGAGGACCGCTCTTCGGGCGCTGATTCCCGCCAGGAGTCCCGCTACTGCGCTCCGGAAGTACTGGCAGGCGGCCCGGCCACACCCCAGGGCGACGTCTTTTCACTTGGTGTCGTGCTGTATGAAATGCTGACCGGCCACGTGCCGTTCCGTGACGGCTCGCCCATCGCCACGCCGTTAATAGATTTGCGCACCGACGTCCCGGATATTTTTCAGCGAATCATTGACCAGGCGCTCGCGCGCCCGCTTCACCGGCGCTACCAGACGGCTGCCGATCTTGGCAGCGAACTGGCGCTGATCGCAGATTGTTCCGAGCTGAAGGAATCGGCGACCATAAGGCAAGGCCACTTCCGTGCGCTGGGTGAAAGCGCATTTTTCAGTTCATTCTCCGATAGCGATATCTGGGAGATACTCAATTCCGCGGAATGGCTGGAGCTTCCACCGGGTAGCCTCGTGATCCAGGAAGGCGACAGCGAGAGCGCGTTTTACATCATTCTCTCGGGCACCGTGGAAGTTTCCCGTGGCGACGTGACGCTGACGACGCTTGGCGCCGACGACTGTTTCGGTGAAATGGGCGTTGCGGGCGGTGGCATCCGTTCTGCGACGATAACCACGCAAACACCGGTGCAACTGTTGCGGGTGCGCACGACAACACTCGAGCGCGCGAGCACCGACCTGCAACTCAGGTTCTACAAAATCTTCAATTCGGCGCTGGTGGCAAGGCTGAATCACGCATCATCGCAACTGATGAACTTCCTGCCCGTCGGCAGCATGGGCTGAGGTGTACCTGGCAGTTGTCCGGCTCAGGTGCGCCAACGGAACTCCCCCACAATTGCCAGCTATCAGCTGCCGGCTATCCTCGCGGGTGGTGCTGCTGGTGCAATGCCTGCAATCGTGCCTGCGCCACGTGGGTATAAATCTGCGTCGTCGAAATATTGCTGTGGCCCAGCAGCATCTGGACGACTCTCAGGTCGGCGCCGTGATTGAGAAGATGGGTGGCGAAGGCGTGACGCAACGTGTGGGGCGACAGTGGTTTGTCGATCCCCGCCTTTCGAGCGTATTTGCGGATGGCGTGCCAGAACGTCTGACGCGTCATCGCCTGGCCTCGTAAGGATGGAAACAGCACTGAACTTGCACGCCCTGCAACCAGTGCCGGCCTGCCCTCTTCGAGATATTGCTGCAACCAGGTCAGCGCCTCATCGCCAATCGGCACGAGTCGGTCCTTGTTGCCTTTACCCGTTATTCGCACCACACCCTGACGCTGATTGACCTGCATCGTCTGCAGTCCGACCAGTTCGGAAACGCGCAATCCCGCGGCATACATCGTTTCCAGCATCGCGCGATCACGAATGCCTGTCGGCGTGGCCACGTCAGGCATTTCCAACAGTGCCTCGACATCAGATTCACTCAACGTGTTGGGCAACTTCCTCCCGATGCGGGGTGCACGGATGTTGGCACACGGGTCACGCGTCAATTTCCCTTCGCGCAACAACCACTGATAGAAGCGGCGCAACGTCGACAGGCGCCGCGACCAGGTCCGCGGACGAGTCTGTGGCTCGCTGGACAGGTATTCGAGCAATTCAATATCCGACGCGCGCAGGAGCACGAGGCGTCGCTCGGTCAGAAAACTGGAGAATTGCTGCAGGTCACTGCGATAGGCGTCCAGCGTATTGCGGCTGGCACCTTGCTCCATCCAGAACTGATCGATGAAGCGGTCTATCAGATCGCGGTCCTCGATCAAGGCGTCGGGGACCGCGTTTTCGATTTGAAACTACAATGTCGACTGCCGGCCATTACGCCGGGTACAACGATCAGCGTTTGATCTTCTCGCGGATACGTGCGGCCTTACCGCGCAGATCACGCATGTAGTAGAGCTTGGCGCGGCGAATATCACCACGGCGCTTGACCGTGATCGAGGCGATCGCCTGGCTGTAGGTCTGGAATACGCGCTCGACGCCTTCACCATGTGAAATCTTGCGGACGGTGAATGCGGAATTGAGCCCGCGGTTACGCTTGGCAATGACCACGCCCTCGAAGGCCTGGAGACGCTCGCGGTTACCTTCACGAACCTTGACTTCGACCACCACGGTGTCGCCGGCGCCGAACTCCGGTACTTCGCGCTGCATCTGCTCTGCTTCGAGCTGCTGAATAATGTTACTCATCGTAGTTCCCTAGGAAAAATCGCGCGGCATTCTAACTCAATCCGGCGGCAAAGCGATAGTACCTCAGGTCGGGAAAGCCCCCTGCTCGGCTTTGAATTCCTCCAGCAGTTCAAGGTCTTGGGGCGACAGCGGCACTGCCGCCAACAAGTCAGGCCGGCGCTGCCAGGTGCGGCCCAGCGCCTGCTTGCGGCGCCAGCGGGCGATGGCCCCGTGGTCGCCACTGAGCAGGATGGACGGCACTGTCTGCCCATCGATACTCTCAGGCCGGGTGTAATGCGGGTAGTCAAGCACGCCGTGACTGAACGAATCCTGCAAGGCCGAATCCTGATCGCCCAGAACGTCCGGCAAGGTCCTGGCGACGGCGTCGACGACGACACAAGCAGCCAGCTCTCCTCCACTGAGGACATAATCCCCGACGGAAATCTCCTCGTCGACATCCCGTTCCAGCAGGCGTTCGTCCACGCCTTCGTATCGCCCGGCGATCAGCACCAGATGCGGGTAATTCCCAAGCTCCACGACACGCTGCTGGGTCAATGGCCGACCCTGGGGCGACATATAGACAACATGCGACCTGACGCCGGGCGTAAATTCCTTCGCCCGGGTGATCGCAGCCCGTAAGGGAGGCACCATCATCACCATGCCCGGACCTCCGCCGTAGGGCGAATCGTCCACCGTCCCGTGCTTGTTGACGGCAAAATCCCGTGGATTGACCGCGTCGAGCCGAATGAGGCCGCGCGCCACGGCCCGACCGGTGACGCCGAAGTCCGCAACGAGATCCACGACCTGGGGGAAAAGTGTAATCAGCGTGAAGTGTGACACGCCGCTATTCCGGCCAGTCGACCGTTACCTGCTTCCGGTCCAGGTCCACCTGCATCACGTAGACGCCCTGCACAAACGGGATCAACGTCTGCCCTGCTTCGCCGTCAATCTGCAGTACGTCGTGTACACCTGTTTCAAGCATGCCGGTGACCTTGCCCAGATCCCTGCCCTGACTGGAAACGACTGCCATTCCGATCAAGTCCGACCAGTAGTATTCATCGGGATCGGTTGGGGGTAATGCGCTTCGGGCGACCGAGATTTCCGCACCGATCAGCGCCGCGGCAGCATCGCGGTCCTCAACGCCGTCCAGCTGGGCAACGAGGCCGGAACCCTGTGGACGCCCATCCCGAAGCTTGTAGCGGCGAATGCCTTGCGGGGTGCTGATAAACCACGTGGCGAAGTCGAGAATGTTTTCTCGCGGGCGCGTGTACGAATGGATTTTGAGCCAGCCTTTGATACCGAATACGCCACTGACCTGGCCCAGAACGACTCTGTCGGCAAACAGAGCAGCCTGCTTCGAAGTCATCGGCGAAGGTGCATCAGCTGCGGTCATACGCGTTTCCTGGCTGATGCAGCACTACGGTGAAACAGGTACCGCGTTTGCCGAGGTACCTGTTTCATATGTCCGGAAGGAAGCTACAGCGGGACCGTCATCACGGATGACGGTGCGTTCTATCAGCTCAGGCTGCGACCTGCTTGCTGTACTGTTTGACGAGCTGGCCAACACGCGGGCTGGCCTGCGCACCCACCGACAGCCAGTACGTCAGGCGTTCGTGATTCACTTCGAGCTTTGATTCATTGGCGGCTGCAACCGGATTGAAGTAGCCTAACCGCTCGATATGTCGGCCGTCGCGTTTGTCGCGGCTGTCCGTTACGACGATGTGATAAAACGGGCGCTTGTTGGCGCCGCCACGCGACAATCTGATCGTTACCATGGTCGCAGCAATCTCCTTCGGTGTGCGAAAAGCGCGGTATTGTAAGGTAAAACTTCGGCTAAATGAATGCCTTCCAGCAATTGAAACAAGCTTCCCGCCAGAGGGCTCTGGCACGCCGCAGATCCTTGGATCCGGGTGACCGACAGCTGGCCGCCGCCAGCATTACCCAACGGGCACTTGCTCTGGGCGAGATCCACCGCGCCTCATCGGTGTTTATTTATCTCGCCATGGATGACGAAGTATCCACCACACCAATGATCGATGCCCTCGTCAGCGCCAGCAAACAGGTTTTCGTACCCCGCCTGAACGTCGAACGACACATGGAAGTCGTGGCTTTCCGTGGCTGGGACCAGCTCGAACGTGGCCCCATGGGCATCTTCCAACCCGGACCGGACAGCAGACCGGTCCCGCCGATCGACGTGGTTCTGACCCCCGGCGTCGCCTTCTCCCGTGATGGCGTGCGTCTGGGCTTTGGCGCCGGCTATTACGACCGATGGTTTGCCACGCATCCACATCGGTGGCGCATGGGGATTGCGTTCGCCTGCCAACTGGCGGATGAATTGCCGGTAGAACCCCACGACCGCCCGATGCACAAGCTGATCACCGAAAACGGCGTTATCGCCATCAGCCAGCCCGACAGCTGACCTCCGCGAGATCGCCACTCACCGCAGCCACTCAGTCAGGCTGCTGAATCCCGCAGGAAGTGCCGCGCATCGACCGGTCGCACCAGCGCATTGCAGATCAAGGCTACGCCCAACAGACACGCCATCAGGTACATGGTCGTGTTGTAAAGGCTGGGCGTCGGATCAACGGTTCCGGCCGGCGCTATTTCCATCAACTTGGCGATGGTGACGGTTTTCGCCGCGACGAGTTGCTGCAGCTGATCGATGCCGGCACCGAACTTGGCCGCGAACATGGCCGGGTCGACTGTTTGAGCCAGATCAGCGATTGCGTTTCTACTCGCGCGCTCGCGCAACGAATTGATCGCCATTGGTCCGAGCACGCCCGCTGCGCTCCATGCCGTCAACAACCGGCCATGAATTCCGCCTACATAGCGCGTTCCGAAAAGGTCGGCCAGGTAGGCAGGAATGGTCGCAAATCCGCCGCCGTACATCGTGAAGATCACCATCGATGCGGCGTAGAAATAGATCAACCAGATCACAGCTGGATTGGCGCTGACCTGACGTGCGGTAAACGGAATCGAGCAGTACAGCACTA
>JACKNH010000040.1 GCA_024234975.1 Gammaproteobacteria bacterium | reverse complement strand
CGCGCCGCCCAGAACTTGCGATAACTGAAGATGTCGCGGGCGGTCTGGGCGGTGAACGCTTCGGCGGAACGGCTCGACATTACTGCAGACGCTTGTATTTGATGCGGTGAGGATTGACTGCGTCATCGCCCAGACGCTTGCGCCGATCATGTTCGTAGTCAGCGAAATTGCCTTCGAACCAGGTCACCTGGGACTCACCCTCGAAGGCAAGGATGTGAGTCGCGATGCGGTCGAGAAACCACCGGTCATGTGAAATGACCACTGCACAGCCCGGAAACTCCAGCAGCGCTTCTTCGAGTGCGCGCAGGGTTTCGACGTCCAGATCGTTGGTCGGTTCGTCCATCAGCAGTACGTTACCGCCGGCTTTCAGCAGCTTTGCCAGGTGCAACCGGTTTCGCTCACCGCCTGACAGTTCGCCAACGCGCTTCTGTTGATCAGTGCCTTTGAAGTTGAAGCGGCCACAATAGGCGCGTGATGATGTCTGGTAACTGCCGACGATGATGTTGTCCAGACCGTCGGAAATCTCCTCCCACACCGTCTTGTCGGCGGCAAGGTCGTCACGGAACTGGTCTACGTAGGATAGTGATACGGTTTCACCGACACGGATGGTGCCACTGTCCGGCTTTTCTGTGCCATTGATCATTCGGAACAGCGTTGTCTTACCTGCACCGTTTGGACCAATCACACCGACAATACCGCCTTGCGGCAAGCGGAAACTCAGGTCGTCGATCAGCAGCCGATCGCCAAATGCTTTTGAAACGCCGTTGAATTCCACCACCAGTTCCCCCAGACGTGGACCGGGTGGAATATAGATTTCGCGTGTTTCATTGCGCTTCTGATATTCGGTGGACGCCAGCTCTTCGAAGCGCGCGAGGCGGGCTTTGGATTTGGCCTGACGACCCTTGGGGTTGGCGCGTACCCATTCGAGTTCTTCCTTCATCGCACGGACGCGGGCGGTTTCCTGGCGTTCTTCCTGGGCCAGACGCTTTTCCTTCTGCTCCAGCCAGGACGAATAATTTCCCTGCCATGGAATGCCATGGCCACGGTCGAGTTCGAGGATCCAGCCGGCGACGTTGTCGAGGAAGTAGCGATCATGGGTGACCGCAACCACGGTTCCCGGGAACTCGTGCAGAAAGCGCTCGAGCCAGGCGACGGATTCGGCGTCGAGGTGGTTGGTCGGTTCATCAAGCAGCAGCATGTCGGGCTTGGACAGCAGCAGCCGGCACAATGCCACGCGGCGCCGTTCGCCGCCGGACAGCCTGGTGACGTCGGCACTCCAGTCCGGGAGGCGGAGCGCGTCGGCGGCAATCTCCAATGTGCGATCAAGTTCCCAGGCACCGACGGCGTCAATTTTTTCCTGCAACGCCGCTTGTTCGGCGAGCAACTTGTCGAAATCAGCGTCGGGTTCGCCGAAGGCCATGCTGACGGCATTGAAGCGGTCGAGCAGGTCCTTGATCTCCCGTACGCCGTCTTCGACGTTGCCGCGGACGTCTTTGGCCGGGTCCAGTTCCGGCTCCTGCGGCAGGTAGCCGATGTTCGTACCCGCCAACGGATGAGCTTCGCCTTCAAAATCCTTGTCAACGCCGGCCATGATTCGCAGCAAGGTCGATTTGCCTGATCCGTTCAGACCCAGCACACCGATTTTGGCGCCGGGGAAGAACGACAGTGAAATGTTCTTGAGAATTTCGCGTTTCGGCGGAACGACCTTGCCTACGCGATGCATCGTGTAGATGTATTGAGCCATGTGGATTTTGACCGGGTACCCTTGGGGATTGGACGGATGGATTGAAACCTGCTGTATTCTAACCGAGTTGGCTGATGCCAGTCGCCTGCTTACGTCGCGGCGCAGGGCTGCCCGGGCCACCGACTAAAGGAGAATGAATTCAATGATCGGCATGTTTCGGGTTCCGAAATCGACCGTTTTTCTACTGGTTACCATGTCGCTGCTGGTGGCAGGTGGTCGGATGGCATCAGCCCAAAGCCCATCAATCAGCCAGGTCGTCAGCGTCTGCGAGAGCGCGTTGGCCGCCGATTTCACCGGCCTGGATGCGGCGATGTGTGAATGGTACGCCGTGCCTTGCGATTGCAAGATCGACCTGGCCGATTCGGACGCGCCCCGCGCCTGCATCCCACCGGGTCAGGAGGTGGCGACTACAGCGTCACAGGTCGTGGCGCAATTACGTCGCATGGACAGGCCGGAGGCGGCCATTGATAGCGTGATACCCCGGCTGCTTGCGCAGATGTACCCCTGCGATGGCGCCGAGCCTTCACAAGTCGGCGACTGAGAAATACGTTTTCAGCACTTCATAGAGCGCGTGGGCGTCCCGACTTCCGGCCAGTTCACGGATCGAGTGCATGGCGAACGTGGGCACGCCAACGTCCACGGTGCGGATGCCCGTGAGGGTGGCGGTCAGCGGGCCGATGGTGCTGCCGCAACCCATATCGTTGCGCGCCACGAACGACTGGCACGGCACCTTGGACATCTCACACAGATGGCGGAACATCGCCGAAGTTTCGCTGTTGGTGGCATAGGATTGCCCGTGATTCACCTTGATGACCGGGCCCGCATTCAGCAGCGGACCATGGCGTCCATCGTGCCGGTCAGGATGGTTCGGGTGAATACCATGGGCATTATCGGTGGAAATCAGCCACGACCGTGCAACGGTCCGCGCCATCGCCTCGCCGCCGCCGGTTAGCCGCATGATGACTGAGCGGAGCAGGTCGCCCCTGGCGCCGGCCGTGGAATTGCTGCCGACTTCTTCATGATCGTTACACACCAGGATGCTGGTGGTGGTATGGGTCGAATCGAGCATGGCCTGCATGCCGCAGAAGCAGCTGAGCAGGTTGTCGAGACGGGCGCTGGCAATGAATTCTCCGTTGAGCCCCACCTGGGCGCCACCATGTGTGTCGTACAGCGACAGGTCGTAATCGAGCACATTCACTGTCGGCGCCAGCTGGTGCTCGCTAATCAATTGCTGATGCAGCAGCGTGCGGAAATCCGGTTGGTCGTCGCTCACCATGGCGACGACGGGTACAACCTGGGTCTGGGCGTTAATCTGGCGGTTCTTGTTCGCTTCGCGATCCAGGTGGATTGCGAGGCTGGGAATGATGCAGATGGGACGTTTGAAGTCGATCAGCCTTGATTCGCGTTTGCCATCAACCGTCAGATAGGTCACGCGCCCGGCCAGCGAGAGTTCGCGATCGAACCAGGGGTTCAGCAGCACCCCACCGTAGACTTCGACCCCTAATTGCAGATAGCCATGGGCCCGGATTTCCGGTTGTGGTCGAACACGCAGGCACGGGCTGTCGGTATGTGCGCCGGCCAGTCGCATACCGCTATCAACCACCGGCGCGGTTCCGACGTTGAATGCAACCAGCGACGAATCATTGCGCGTGACGTAATAGCGTCCGCCGGCGACGGGTTGCCACTCGCAGGTTTCGTCCAACGCCTGGTAACCCGCGGCCGCGAGTCGCCCGGCGAGTTCCGCTGTGGCGTGAAACGGGGTGGGTGATCTGTCGATGAATTGCAGAAGGGCGGGATTGAATAAATCGGTTTGCATCGTAACGGCCAATGGTTGCTATGGCGCAGATTCTACTCGCCGCTGCGGGCTTGATGAAATCCGTAGGAACCATTTCATTCCGGTATCGATCTAAAATCCGTTACAGCCTCCCCCGCGGGGTGCAGGAGCCGCTACCGGCGGAGGACGTTCATGGCCTTGAATTGCAGCAGAGTCCAGGAGTACCGCATGTTTCCAATTTTCCGCGCCAGTGCAGTAACCGTGGTCTGGGCATCAATGCTCTGCGCCGGGATCCCGGTTGCCAATGCGCAGGACGGCAGCACCACATCGGTCGGTGCACCGGTAGTCGACCACAGCCGGTTCTATGGCGTGTGGACTATAGATCTTGAACGAAGTGATGACATCGACCGCGCGATTGAGCGGGCAGTTGCCGATGCCGGTGGCGATCTTCGACCACCGCCGGGGACGAACCGCCGCACGCGCGGCCGCTACCGCGGTGGGCCGGAAGACGAACTGTTCTACGACTTCGTGAGCTACGGAGAAAATCTGACCATCACCGGCGAAGGCGGCGTGTCCTTCCGCATCGTCTATGACGGTGGTTTCCTGCGGGAATTCTCGACCGACGAGTTCACCCGCTCGCAATCTGCCAGCAGCGGTGCGAAGCAGGACTTTTCGTTCGCTTACTGGGATGGAGACCGGTTGCTTGTGGAATCGCGGCCGCGCGATTACGGGCGGGCGATGGAAACCTTCAGTATTGAACCGGACACTGGCGCGCTGATTGTCGAAATGTCCATGCAACCGGCAAAGTTTCTCGTGCCAGTGGAAGCCACGCTGATATATAAGCGGTCCAATGCTCCGTGAGCAGTTGCCCCGACCGTTGGATGAATTGATGCGGCAGGACGAGAGGGCGGAACCGGTACCACCAACCGGGGCTGCCTGGCCCCGGTTGGCGTGACCAAAGGCGTGGTTATCAGCGGTTCTCGACTGGCACGAAATCCCGGGCCACCGGCCCTTGATAGACCTGGCGCGGACGGTCAATACGCCCGCCTGCCGCCATACGTACTTCACGCCAGTGCGCAATCCAGCCTGGCAGGCGGCCGATGGCGAACATCACGGTGAACATGTTGGTCGGTATGCCTATCGCACGCATGATGATGCCGCTGTAGAAGTCGACGTTCGGATAGAGCTTGCGTTCGACGAAGAAATCGTCCTGCAACGCGACCGCTTCAAGTTCCATCGCCATGTCCAGCATCGGATCCTGGATGCCGAGCTTCTGCAGAACACTGTCACAGGCTTCCTTGATGATCTTGGCGCGCGGGTCGAAGTTCTTGTACACGCGGTGACCAAAGCCCATCAGTTTGGTATTGGGATCGGTCTTGACGCGTTCAACGTAGGTCTTGATGGATTCGCCGCTCCGGCGAATTTTTTCCAACATGTCGATGACCGCAGCATTGGCGCCGCCATGCAGGGGGCCCCACAATGCGTTGATACCGGCGGAGACCGCGGCTGACATACTCGCACGCGAAGAGCAGACCATTCGCACGGTCGATGTGGAACAATTCTGCTCATGATCGGCATGCAGGATCAGCAGCTTGTCCAGCGCATCCACCACCACCGGGTGGGGTTCGTACGGCCGGAACGGCAGGGAAAACATCATGTGCAGGAAGTTGGCCGTATAACGCAAATCCGAACGCGGATAATTGATCGGATGGCCGATGGACTTGCAGTAACTGGCAGAGGCGATCGTACGGACCTTGCTCATCAGCCGCGCGGCGAGTTCCAGGAAATGATCGTCATCATCCGCCCGCGCCAGCGCCGGTTCGAAACAGCCCGCTGCGCTGACCATCGCGGAAAGTATCGCCATGGGCGGTGCGTTTTCCGGAAAACCGTCAAAATGATGAGTGAGCGCCTCGTGCATGAACTGGTTTTCGGAGAGCTGACGGCGGAACTCGGTATGCTGCGTTTCGGTGGGCAGGTCACCAAACATCAACAGGTAGGCCACTTCGGTGAAGCGCGCGTGTTCCGCAAGCTGTTCTATCGGATAACCGCGATAGCGAAGAATGCCTTTTTCCCCGTCGATGAAGGTAATGGAACTCTCCGTGGCACCGGTATTACCGTAACCGGAGTCCAGGGTGATCAACCCGGTGGCATTTCTCAAGTGGCGGATATCGATTGCCCGTTCGCCCTCAGTACCAGTCACGATTGGCAGTTCAAGCGTGGTGCCGTTAAACGTCAGTGTTGCGGTTTCAGCCATGAATCACTCCTGCCTGACGTCGCGCAATGGACGCAGGTTTGTAGTTGCAGTAGGTGACCAGCACAGCTCGCCCGTTGAGCCCATCTTCGGGCCGGGCCAACCGGGCGGTTTAATTGCTACGCTGGTGCAGGACAGCGTAGCATTGTAATCGACTTTTCCAGTTTGGCGCACGCTCTTTGCGTAGGCCGAAGCTGGCCGTGAAACAAACGCTTGCACTATCTCCGGGCGACGCTGCACCGATGGGTCGCCGGGATCTTTTTTGGACCAGTTGAAGATGGAATGGTGGCAGATTCTGCTGTTACTGGCGGGCGGCATCGCTTGCGGTTTTCTGAATGTTCTGGCCGGTGGCGGTTCCATGCTGACCGTGCCCATTCTGCTGTTCCTGGGCCTTCCGGGGCCGGTCGCAAATGGTTCGAACCGAGTGGCGATCATCGCCCAGAACATTACTGCGGTTGGCACATTTCTCACGCGCGCCCGGCAGAACATGCGTCGCAGTGTGACGCTTGCGTTGGCAACCTTGCCAGGTACGCTGCTCGGCGCTGCCGCGGGGACGCGCCTTGAAGGCGAATGGTTTGACCGCGTGGTCGCCGTGGTGATGTTGCTCACACTCGGATTCATGCTGTTTGGTGGCGGTGGCGCGACCAAGGTCGATACGGCGCAACGTGTAAGCCGGCGCCGAGTGGTAATCGGTCATTGCGCGATGTTACTCGTTGGGTTCTGGGGCGGATTCATCCAGATAGGTGTCGGCTTTCTGATCATGCCGGTGCTCCATCGGCTGATGGGCATGTCATTACTGGAAACCAACATGCACAAGGTCTTTATCGTGTTGGTACTGTCAGTGGTCGCGCTCGCCGTATTTCAGGCCGCGGGCCAGGTCTGGTGGACTTTTGGCCTGGTGCTCGCCGCCGGGAATGCACTGGGTGGTTGGTTGGGTGCGCACTTCTCGTTGCGCGTCAGCGACCGCGTGATCCGGGGTTTCTTCATCGTCATTGTGCTCGCGTTCATCGCTGAACTCCTGCTGCGTTGAGCACGGCAGGCGTCATGGTGCAGCTGTCCGGCGCTTGCTATGCTGCGCGCGGGTTTGCATGGTCGGGACCATGCTGTTTCATCGTTACAAGAGGGGATTTATGGCTATAGGCGTTTACGAACAGACCGTACCGGTATTCACGCAGATGCTGAACAATCTTGCGGGCATGCTCAGAAAGCTGGAGTCACATGCAAAAGCAAGGAATTTCGATTCTGCCGTCGTCCTGCAGGACCGGCTGTATCCCGATATGTTCACGTGTATCCGGCAGGTGCAGATCGCCACTGATTTTGCCAAGGGCGCGGTCGCCCGTCTGGCAGGCGTTGAACCGCCGTCCTGGCCGGATAACGAGGGCACCCTCGCGCAACTTCTCGAACGTGTGCAAAAGGCGGTGGACTACGTCAACGGGTTCAAGCCTGAGCAGTTCGCTGGCGCGGAAGACCGGCAGATCGAGTTGAAATTCCCCCAGCTTTCGCTTTCGTTCAAAGGGGCTGAGTACCTGGTGGGATTTGCCCTGCCAAATTTTTATTTCCACTACACCACGGCGTACAACATTCTCCGCCACAACGGACTGGAAATAGGCAAGCGGGATTTTATCGGGGAACGACCGGCAGCTTGAGGGTCGCTGGAATGGCGACGTCCGCGAGACCAACCTCGCGGACGTCGCAAGCCGGATGGATGCGTGCTACTTGAGAATGAGTCCGCCGGGGCCGCCCATGCCTCCGCCGCCCATGCCGCCTTGCGGCCCACCGGGGGGCATCCCACTGGGAACAACGATACGCGAGGCTTCCTCACGAGCCAGCTCACGTGCACGGTCGTTGAGTCGTTCGACTGCCGCCCGCACACCTTCAGGAAATTTTTCCAGTGCCTCGGATAACGTCTGAGCCTCGAGCTGAAACTGTACGGGGATCGGACCCATCTGCGTCATCAGTGTGGTTTCGCCCACGAACATCACCGGCCGCTCGCCATCGACCTCACCGTCCGGGGTGACCGGCGTCAGGCGGCGGATTGACGCAGCCTGCAGGTCGGAAAAATTCTCTTCCCGGTAAAGGTTGGCGGTATCCACCTGGACATCCATGGCGGACTGGGATTTGCGTTCTGCCATTTACTTTCGCTCCTAAACCCTGCGTGGCCGGGCACTTTAGCACAATTGAAAACGGCGGGTGCCGCAGTGCGGTACAATCAAGCGCATGCGATATCGTGCCGATACCCCTGAAGCGATTGGAACCGCGGACGACATGCTTTTTACCGGTACCGCAGTTTATACGCTGTGTATCGGTGTGGCATTCGTGGTGGTCGGAATCTACGCGCGTCAATGGTGGTTGGTGGTCAGTGGTGGGGTACTGGCCCTGGCGAGTGGCGTTTATCTCGCCTATCCAGTATTCGCCTGAATCTCAACCAGGTCACAGATTAGCTTGCTAACTATCTGATTGATTGCTGTTTGTAACACATTTTCTTGGAAGGCAAGGGTAGAATACGCCCGCTTTTTTATTGACCATGGCTGAAAGAAATCGAGGCGCATGAGGATTCTGGTTACCGGCGCAGCCGGATTTATCGGGGCACGGCTGAGCCAGTGGCTGCTTGACCGGGGCGACGAAGTCATTGGGGTGGACAACCTCAACGATTATTACGATGTGACGCTCAAGGAAGCCCGGCTGGCGCGGCTAAGCGACCGTCCGGGGTTCGAATTCCACAAGACAGACGTCGCCGACCGGCCCGCGCTGGAAAAGGTTTTCGAAACGGCGCGTCCCCAGCGGGTGATGCATCTGGCGGCGCAGGCGGGCGTCCGCTACTCGCTGGAAAATCCGCATGCATACATAGAAGCCAACATCGTCGGCTTCATGAATATCCTCGAGTGTTGCCGCTACGGGTCGATTGAGAATCTGGTTTACGCCTCGTCCAGCTCGGTATATGGCGCCAACGAGAACATGCCGTTCTCGGTCCATGACAACGTGGATCACCCGGTATCGCTGTATGCGGCGACCAAGAAGGCCAACGAGTTGATGGCGCATACCTACAGCCACCTCTACCGGCTGCCTACCACCGGCCTGCGATTCTTCACCGTCTACGGGCCGTGGGGCCGGCCGGACATGTCGCTGTTTCTTTTCACCCGCAAAATTCTTGCCGGCGAACCGATAGACGTTTTCAACTACGGCAATCATCGCCGGGATTTCACCTACATCGATGACATCGTGCAGGGTGTAGTCCGCTGTATCGATACCATTGCAACACCGAACGCGGCATGGACCGGACAAAATCCGGACCCCGGTACCAGCAAGGCGCCGTATCGCGTCTATAACATCGGCGCCCAGCGACCTGTCGATCTGATGCATTTCATCGAGACTCTGGAACAGTGCCTCGGCCGGAAAGCGGAAAAGAACCTGTTGCCGCTGCAACCGGGCGATGTGCCCGATACCTATGCCGACGTTGAGGACCTGGCGACTGACGTCGGCTACAGACCGTCTACGCCGGTGGAAGAGGGCATCGCAAAATTCGTGGCGTGGTATCGCGAGTTCTACCGGGTCGACCGGTGATTCCGGGCGATATCCGATCGGCACAATAAACAGAAATCAGTCTCCTGCGGGAACTAAGCGGATAGAGAGCAATGATGCATAACAGGAAAGTGGCGGTAGTTGGTCTTGGTTATGTCGGCCTGCCAGTCGCGGTAGCCTTTGGCCGTACCCAGCACACCATCGGTTTCGATATCAACAAGGCGCGCGTTGCCGAACTGATTGCCGGGCATGACCGCACCAACGAAGTCGACGACGAAGATTTGCAGGGCCTGGACGTTCTGTACACGGCCGAACCCGCCGATCTCAAACAGGCTGACTTCTTCATTGTTGCGGTTCCCACCCCGGTCGACGAAGCACGTCGACCGGATTTGACGCCCATGCTCAAGGCATCGGAAACAGTTGGCAGCCAGCTCAAGCAGGGCGATATCGTTGTGTTTGAATCGACGGTATATCCCGGTGCAACGGAAGAGGACTGCGTGCCCGTACTGGAGGCCAGATCGGGTCTGAAGTGTGGCACTGATTTCTTCGTCGGCTACTCGCCTGAGCGCATCAATCCCGGCGACCGGGAACATACCTTCACCAAAATCAAAAAGGTCGTATCCGGCCAGACGCCGGAAATTCTCGAAATCGTGGCCCAGGTGTACGAGAGTGTGGTTACCGCGGGCGTACATCGTGCACCGTCGATCAAGGTGGCAGAGGCTGCCAAGGTCATCGAGAACACCCAGCGTGACCTCAATATCGCTCTGATGAATGAGCTTGCGCTGATCTTCCACAAGATGGGCATTGATACGCGCGACGTCCTGACAGCTTCCGGTACCAAGTGGAACTTCCTGCCGTTCGATCCGGGCCTGGTTGGCGGACATTGCATCGGTGTTGACCCATACTACCTGACGCACAAGGCGCAGATGCTCGGCTATATCCCGCAAGTCATTCTGGCCGGTCGCAGTATCAATGATGATGTCGGACGTTACATTGCCGGGCAGGCGGTGAAGCTGATGATCCGGGCCGGGACCATGGTCCGTGGATCGACTGTCACCGTACTCGGCTTCACGTTCAAGGAAAACGTTCCGGACCTGCGTAACACGCGTGTTATCGATATCGTCAAGGAACTGCAGGAATACGGTGTTAACGTTCAGATCCACGACCCGCAAGCGGATGCGGAGGAAGCACAGCACGAGTACGGTGTGACGCTGACAGCCGAAAGTGATTTGAAACCCGCCGATGCCGTGGTGCTGGCTGTCTCACATCGTGAATACATAGATGCCGGATGGCCGGGCATTCAGGCGCGACTCAAGAATGGCACCGGTCCGGTGGTTGATGTGAAGGCCCGTTTAACGCGAGAATCCGCGCCGGCCGGAATTGACCTCTGGCGACTGTAACGTACATCGCCCGGGCATGCCGGCGGCACTAATAAATATCAGACAGTGAGACGACGTTGACATGAAAGTCGTAATGATTGGGAGTGGGTATGTCGGGCTGGTGTCCGGCGCGTGTTTCGCCGAGTTCGGTGCCGACGTCACCTGTGTTGACGTCGATCCGAACAAGATTGACCGGCTGCGCCGCGGTGAGATCCCCATCTACGAACCCGGTCTCGATGATCTGGTCTCACGCAACGTTGCCGCCGGTCGTCTGGGTTTTACGACTGAACTGGCAAGCGCCGTAGGTGACGCCGACCTCGTTTTTATCGCGGTAGGCACTCCGACACGACGTGGTGACGGGCACGCTGACCTAAGTTACGTCTATCAGGCCGCACGCGACATCGCGCCGCACCTCGAGGACTACACGGTGATCGTCGACAAATCCACGGTGCCGGTGGGGACCGCGCGCAACGTGGCGAGAATAATCCGGGAAACCAATCCCAACGCCGAGTTCGATGTTGCTTCCAACCCCGAATTCCTGCGTGAAGGCGCCGCCATCGGAGACTTCATGCGTCCGGACCGTGTGGTATTGGGGGTGGAGAATCCGCGCGCCGAAGCCCGCCTGCGGGAACTCTACCGACCGCTCAACCTCATTGAGGTACCGATTCTGGTGACCAATCTGGAATCAGCGGAATTGATCAAGTATGCGTCGAATGCCTTCCTGGCCACCAAGATCAGTTTCATCAACGAAATGTCGACATTGTGCGAAGCCGTTGGCGCCGACGTGCATTCCGTGGCGCGCGGTATGGGTATGGATAAACGCATCGGAGCCAAATTTCTTCACCCCGGTCCTGGCTACGGCGGTTCGTGTTTTCCGAAGGATACTCTCGCGCTGGTCCGTATCGCCCAGGAACACGGTTCGCCTTCGCGTATCGTGGAGTCCGTTATCGAAGTCAACGCTGCGCAGAAGGCGCGCATGATCAAGAAGATCCGCCAGATGCTCGGCGGGTCAGAGGCCGGCAAGACAATCGGTGTACTCGGCCTGACGTTCAAGCCGGAAACGGACGATATGCGTGATTCTCCCGCCTTGTCGATTCTGCCGGCGCTGTTGGAAAAGGGTGCGCGAGTCCGGGTTTACGATCCAAAGGGAATGGACGAGGCAAAGCACCTCCTGCCGACGGGCATTGAATATTGTGAGAATGCCTTCGACGTATTCACCGATGCCGATGCCGGTCTGCTGTTGACCGAATGGAACGCGTTCCGGGGCATGGATTTGAACGAGGTGAAGTCGCGTATGCGTGGCAACGTATTCGTTGACCTGCGAAACGTCTACGACCCCACGGTGATGCGGGCCGCCGGGTTTGCCTACGATTCCGTCGGGCGCCCCTGATCGGATTCACTGATTCCGGCATGGGCCACCACGACAGGTGGCCCGTGCTCCCAAGTTTCAAGGAGCGCATGCGATGGAGCAGGTGATTCCCGTCATCCTCGCCGGTGGTGGCGGCACGAGACTCTGGCCTTTGTCCAGAGCGGACTATCCCAAACAGTTCATCGCATTGTTCAACCAGGATTCACTGTTGCAGAACACTGCGGACCGTCTGGTACGCGATGCGCTGCCAGCTGCCACCAGAATCGGATCTCCCTGGGTCGTTTGCAACCGGGCCCATCGCTTTCTTTGCGAACGGCAACTCCACGCAAGTGGACATCCACCGGCACGAATGATTCTTGAGCCGTGCGGACGCAACACTGCACCGGCTTTGACTGCGGCCGCGGTAGCGGCTGTTGAGGATGGTGATCCCGTTCTGGTGATGATGCCGGCGGATCATGCGATTGCTGATACAGAGGCCTTTCGACGCGCCGTTCTGACTGCGATCACACGCGCGGATGAAACGACCGTCGTAACGCTCGGGATTGTGCCGGACGCGCCCGAGACCGGTTACGGGTATATCGAGGTGGAGCGCGCCGACGGCGCGTCGGTAACGCCTAACGCGGACGTGTTGGGACTGGTCGGTTTCGTCGAGAAACCCGATGTTGATACCGCGCAACGTTACCTGGATAGCGGCAACTATTATTGGAACAGCGGCATCTTCGTGCTGCGTGCGTCGCTCTGGCTGAAGGCGATAAGTGAGTTCCGCCCTGATATCGCTGACGCCGTCGAACGATGCGTCAGCCTCAGTGACGATACAGACGGTGTTCTGACGTTGGACGCGGAATCGTTCGCTGCCTGCCCGTCAGAGTCGATCGACTACGCAGTGATGGAAAGGATCGCCACCCACACGGCATACCACGGTGCGGTCGTACCGTTGCAGGCCGGCTGGTCCGATGTCGGTGCGTGGACAAGCGTATGGTCAGTGGCTGACAAGGATCACGCAGGCAACGTTCTGCTGGGTGACACCTTCGCGGTCGATTCAACGAACTGCCTGGCCATGTCCCGTACTCGGCTGGTGGCGATGCTCGGGTGCGAGGACATCGCCGTGGTTGAAACCGATGACGCAATTCTGGTCGCCCGCCGCAGTCACTCTCAGCAGGTCAAACAGGTCGTGGACTGGTTGAACCATCACGGTCGCGCAGAAAGCCGCGCGCACCTTCGGCAGCTTGAACTGTCAGGCAGCGTCCAGACGCTGGCGCAAGGCCGACAACACCACGTGCACGCCGTTGCCATTGACCCGTCCGCAACGAGGGTATGGACCGGGCCCGAGGTCGGTGTCGCTCAACACTGTACCGTGGTCGCGGGCAGCGGATTGCTACGCCGGAATGCGGAAGTGCTAGTACTGGAAGTTGGTAACCGCTTCGAGGTGCGCTACGGCGAAATATGCGAGCTGACCAACAAGGGCAGCGGTGCACTGGAAATCATCGCCGTCACCGTACAGGCGTCGCAGACCCCGGGTTGATACGCCGCTTTTCAGGGTATATCGGCGCAGTTCTGCTGCTTTGCGGTAGTCAATTTCGTTGTCATTGAGTAGGATCGCGCGAGGTTTTCGGGATTTGCGAATCTCTCAGATGGCAAAAGTTACATTCGTAACACGTGCATGGGCGCGCCTGGAGGGGGATTCCGAGCACGGCTGTGCCGCCGTCAGGATACGAGGTATTGCATGATGCGCTTCGTACTGCCACGTCATCTGCGTAGTCCCACGGCTGCATTTATTCATGATCTCCTGGTCACACTCATCGCGTGGCTGGCGGCATATTGGTTGCGTTTCAATCTCGAAACCGTACCGGCGCCTTTCCTGCGCACTGCGCTTGAAATGCTGCCCGCCGTCATTGTGGTTCAGGGTTGTGTCTACTGGATGTTCGGCCTGTACCGTGGCGTCTGGCGCTTCGCATCGATGCCGGATCTCATTCGCATTGCCAAAGCCGTTGCGGTCGGTACCGCGTCCTGCGCGTTGGCGGTATTCCTGCTGACGCGGATGGAGTTGGTGCCGCGATCGGTGTTCCCGCTGTATGCCATGCTGTTGTTCGTGCTTCTGGGTGGCGATCGCTTCATTTATCGTACGTTGAAGGACCAGCGGTTCGGATACGTTGGCGGCCAGCGCGTTCTCATCGCCGGCTGCGGGCAGGCGGCCGAACAACTGGTGCGCGAACTGCTCGCCCAGCGCCCGCGCGAATTTCTGCCGGTGGCCTACGCCGACGACAACCCTGGCAAGCGTGGCCGCGAGATCCATGGGCTGCGCGTGGCCGGAGCATTGCAAGATATTCCTGCGCTGGTGACGGCACTGCAGATCGATATCATCCTGATCGCGATACCTTCATTGTCTTCGGCGGAAATGCGCCACCTGGTCAGTATCTGCGAAAGCACCCGTATTCCGTTCCGTACGTTGCCACGCGTACAGGACATCGTCGCCGGCCAGGTGACAACACAGACGCTGCGGCCGGTATCAATTGAAGACCTGCTTGGCCGCGAACCGGTTGAATTGAGCTGGCACAGGATGCGCGAGCAACTTGCCGGCAAAGTCGTCGCCGTCACGGGCGGCGGTGGCTCGATTGGCAGTGAACTCTGCCGCCAGCTTGCCGGTGTCGGACCGCGCCGGTTGGTCGTGGTGGACAACTCGGAGTTCAATCTATATCGCGTAACGATGGAACTCGCGCGGTCGCATCCGCAGCTGGAATGCGTGGCCATGCTGACCGATGTCAGCGACGCCAGTGCCATTGACAACGCAATGCAAATGCACCGTCCACATTTCGTATTTCACGCGGCGGCATTCAAGCATGTGCCATTGCTGGAACATCAGGTTTGCAGCGCCGTCGGCAACAACGTGTTCGGGACATTGAACACCGCCCGTGCCGCGGCGATGGCTGGTGCGGAGAAGTTTGTCCTCATATCCACCGATAAGGCGGTGAACCCGACCAGCGTCATGGGCGCCACAAAGCGTATAGCTGAACAGATTTGCCAGGCCATGAACGGGCAATCCAGAACCGCTTTCGTCACCGTCCGGTTCGGCAACGTGCTCGACTCGGCCGGTAGTGTTGTGCCGTTGTTCAGGCAGCAGATTGCCGCGGGTGGACCGGTTACGGTCACCCATCCGGAGGTCACACGGTTCTTCATGACCATTACTGAAGCAACCCAGTTGATTATTGAAGCCGCGACCAGCGGCTTCAATGGCGATACCTTTGTCCTCGATATGGGCGACCCGATACCCATTCAGTATCTCGCCGAACAGATGATTCGCCTGACGCTTGCCGACCGTGCCGATGAAGTCCGTGTGGTTCATGTCGGATTGCGTCCGGGTGAAAAACTCCACGAAGAGCTGTTCTATGCCACCGAGGCCCGCATCAAGACCGACAACAGCAAGTTGATGCTGTCGCGCGGTCGTAAGGTGGACAGCGTATCGTTGCTGGCCGCGGTGAATGAATTGAAGCCAGCACTGGATATGCGGGACGAAGATCGCTTGTTGCGGCAATTGAAGCGGATGGTGCCCGAGTTCGTTCAACCGGCGGCCGCAATCCCGGCAGCGCCGCCTCTGGCGCCTGTCGTCTCTTTGGAAAACGCAAGAAAATAACAACGTTCGATCAGGAATAATTATGCAAACAACAGTTCGAAAGGCCGTCTTCCCCGTTGCCGGACTTGGCACACGCTTTCTTCCGGCGACCAAGGCAAGTCCGAAGGAGATGCTGCCTGTCGTCGACAAACCGCTGATTCAATATGCCGCTGATGAAGCTGTGCAGGCAGGCATCAAAGAACTGATTTTCGTCACCGGCCGTACCAAGCGCTCCATTGAAGATCATTTCGACAAAGCCTACGAGCTGGAAGCGGAATTGGAAAAGGCCAACAAGCAGAAGATGCTGGAAATTGCCCGGGAAGTCCTGCCGGCGGACGTGGCCTGCATTTTCATCCGGCAATCGCAACCGATGGGTCTGGGCCATGCGGTACTTTGTGCGAAGCCTGCAGTAGGCGATGAACCCTTTGCCGTTCTGCTGGCGGATGACTTGATCGATGGCGGCCAGCACGGTTGCCTGCGCCAGATGGTGGATGTCTACAACCACTACAACAGTGGCGTGGTCGCGGTACAACCGGTTCCGCCGACTGAAACGGACAAGTACGGTATTGTTGCGGTGAAATCCATCGAAGAACGGATCGGCAAAGTACAGACTATCGTCGAGAAACCAAAACCCGACGAAGCGCCATCCAATCTCGCTGTGGTCGGGCGCTACATACTGCCGGGCGCGATCATGGACATACTCACCAATACCTCACGTGGCGCGGGTGGTGAAATCCAGTTGACGGATGCGATTGCGACCCTGCTCGATCAACAACAGGTGCTGGCCTATGAATTCCAGGGCAAACGCTACGACTGTGGGTCAAAGTTGGGGTATCTGGAAGCAACGGTGGAATTGGCTCTGCAGCACCCTGAACTTGCCGACGGCTTCCGTAAATACCTGTCAGGACTTGAACTCTGACCTCATGATTGGCCGCCTATCGGGCGGCCGTCGTCCCTGGTGATAGCCAGAACTGACGGGCGCGCAGGCAGCGCCGGATCGAAGTCCGGCCAGCGCGACGCCGGTGTTGCATAACCGGTGCCCGGCAGCCCGTCAGTCGCGGGGTGCTGAATCGCCAGAAACAACGTCGTGCCGTCCGGCGTGAACTCCGGGCCGCAGACTTCCGCGCCAAAAGGCGCGCGGAAGAAGCGCCGGGTACGGCCGCGCTGCGGTCCTGACATCTCGCAAACCCATAGTCCGTCCGCAATTCCTGTACGGGTCCATTCCAGGCCTTGATCCGTGGCGATCCACAGGTGACCTTCGGGATCGAACGCGCAATTGTCCGGTGCGGCGAACCAGCCGTTCTCACTCACAGGCCCGGGGTAGCGGGCATGATGATCGGGATTGCGCGGGTCGCCAGCAAGCAGGAACACATTCCATGGCATTGCCTGCGCGGCGTGATCCACGCCATCGGCCACGGCCTGTGGGTCCAGCGTGATGACGTGGCCGAACCAGTTACCCGGGCGCGGATTGACCGCATCGAGTTGGTCGGCCTTACGTGAACTGTTGTTGGTCAACATGATGAAGACGCGGCCGGTGGCTGGCTCCACTTCGATGTCTTCCGGACGGTCCATCGGCGTCGCACCCAGCAGGTCGGCCGCGCGGCGGGTTTCGATCAAAACGTCGGCCTGGCTGTGAAAGCCGTTGGCAGGGGTCAACGGCCCCTGGCCGAAAACCAGTGGTAGCCACTGCAGTGTGCCATCGTCAGAGAACCGTGCCGCCGCGAGTTCGCCGTCGTCCAGCAGAGTATGGTTGGCCTTGCCCATCGCGGGGCGATAGCGTTCGTGGCTGACGTATCGATACAGATACTCAAACTTGGTGTCGTCGCCAAGGTAGACCACGACCCGGTTGTCGTGGTTGAGCGTGACAGTTGCTGATTCATGGCACATCCGTCCCAGTGCGGTCCGTTTGACCGGCGTGCTGGTCGGGTCCGCGGGGTCGATTTCGACCACCCAGCCGAAGCGGTTGCTTTCCGTTGGCGCCTTGGCGACGTCGAATCGGTCAACGTGCCTGTTCCACGGAAACAATGTCAGCCTGCCGACGTTGTAGCGTTCATGGTTGGTTGATTCGACGCCGTCTGCTTTGCCGGCGAAGAAGAACTGGAAGTTCTCCTCGCACGAGAGCACCGTGCCCCAGGGTGTCTTGCCGCCCGCGCAGGGCCCCAGCAATCCCAGGGCGACGGTGCCGGTGGGATCGGCTGCAGTCTTCAAGCGTTCATGGCCGGCCGCAGGACCGGCGATGCGAAAAGGTGTCGATGCCGTCAGGCGGCGACTGTATTGCCCCGGTACTGCCTGCCAGACGCCGTTCTCGCGTACGACTTCCATGATGGAGAAACCGACGGCGGCCATCTCCGCTGCCACAACTTTCGCAGAATAGCCGGAACCACCGGGAACCATCTCCGCCGGCCACATCATCGAACTGCTGATGTATTCGTGGTTGACGCACAGCAGGCCATGATCGGAACTGTTGCTGCCCAATGGCAGCGGAATGAATGCCAGATAGTCATTGTTGTAGCCGAACTGCGTCTGCTGGGCATCGGCGTCCGGCTTTCCGGGTAGCCAATGCGGTGCGCCGGGCATGACCGCATCACCCCAGCGCAACAGGGGCCGCCCCGTGAAGCCAGGGGGAAGGTGGTGGTGGCCATCGGCACCGTGCGGGACTTCAGTGAATTCAAGACTGCCGGTGACATCGGCGGCATGGGGCGCCAACCATGGCATGCTCGCGACCGCGGCACCAAGACCAAGAAATTCTCGCCGCGCCACACGGCGGGCAATCAGAGTGGAAACCGGTTCGTGGGTCATGACCTCGCTCCAACCGTCAATGGATAGCCCAGCCTTCACCCAGGGAGGCCGGCGGGGATGCAGCGATTCTACGACTCAGAGGTTATCGAGCAATGACCGTTTGCGGATCAATTCGGTTTGCAGAAAGGCCAGCGCCGCCGCGGAATGATCGTCTTCCGGCACGCCGGCCGTGGCGATGAATTCTTCGAGTTCGCGCACTTCCTCTTCAAGCTCAAAGCGCTTCTCGAATTCAGACAGGGTTTTCGGTGAGAGCGGGTCCAGCGCGGCAGGCGCACCGGCTGGTTTGCGATGGGGGAGGATTTCCTCCAACCGGGCCAATTCGTCAAACAATTCGGCCCAGGCAGTATCCAGCGTGCGCGTGCTCATGTACGACTCCCCCGCAATATTTTTTAAAGCGCACCCCTTAAATGCGCCGTCGGTTAAACACTGCACTGGCGCCGGCTTAGGCCGGACTACTCAGCCTGGGTCTGACAAAGATCGCTTAATATTATGATCTTCCGGCAGATATTATAGAATCTCCCCCCCGACCTGCAAGTATCCTGAAGGCGCCAATGAATATCACCCAATCGGCAGCAAAGCTGGACCCCACCACCATCGCCCACGCAACCATCACGCCGCTGGGGCCGATGGCGGTCATGTCACAGGCAGAGGTCAATGCACTGTGCGCAATCCAGGACCCCGAAGTATTGAGCTGTTTCCGCAAATGCGCGTTGGCAGTCATGACCAGTGGCGCGTACGTGGATGACGCCCGGGAGATATTTGCCGCCTACGCAGATTTCGATCTCAGGCTGGAACAGCAGGAGCGGGGGATCCGCTTGCACCTTTTCAATGCGCCGGCGGTCGCTTTCGTTGATGGCGAGATGATACGCGGCACCCGACAGCATCTGTTCTCGGTCCTGCGCGACGTTCTGTATATGAAGAATGAAATCGAGCGCAGTAATCGCTTCGATATGGCTTCCTCAGCAGGCATCACCGATGCCGTGTTCCATACCTTGCGTCACGCCGAGATCATGCGGCCTGGCGAACAACGCGGCATTGCCGTGTGTTGGGGGGGGCATTCGATCTCCCGCGTGGAATACGACTACACCAAGGAAGTGGGCTACCAGCTCGGACTTCGCGGCCTGGATATCTGCACCGGGTGCGGACCCGGCGCGATGAAAGGGCCGATGAAAGGCGCGGCGATTGGTCATGCCAAGCAGCGTATCCGGCCGGGGCGTTACATCGGCATCTCCGAGCCGGATATCATCGCGGCGGAATCTCCCAATCCCATCGTCAACCAGCTGGTCATCATGCCGGACATGGAAAAGCGGCTCGAGGCATTCATCCGTCTGGGCCACGGCGTGGTGGTATTCCCGGGCGGCGTCGGCACCGCGGAGGAAATCCTCTACCTGCTGGGGGTGTTGACCCACCCGGCCAACATGGAGCGGCCGTTCCCCTTCGTGCTGACCGGCCCGCGGGAGAGCGAGCCGTACTTCCGCATGCTGCATGAATTCATCGAAACTGCGCTGGGGCCGGAATACACCACCCGCTACAGGATCATGATTGACGACCCTGCCGCGGTGGCGGCCGAGGTCCGTCGGGGAATCGACAACGTGCTGCAGTACCGGGATCACACGGACGATTCACTGTTCTTCAACTGGGCGCTGAACGTCGACCTGCGGTTCCAGCAACCCTTCGTCGCCAGTCACGAAAACATGGCCAACCTCGAACTGACGCCTGATTTGCCGGCCTTTGAACTTGCTTCGAACCTGCGCCGGCTGTTCTCCGGCATCGTTGCCGGTAACGTCAAGGAAAGCGGGATTCAGGCGGTGGAAACCTACGGCCCGTTCGAAATCCACGGGCCAAAGGCGATCACCGACGCCCTGGATAAACTACTGCGTACCTTCGTGGCACAGCATCGAATGAAGCTGCCTGGAACGGAGTACCGGCCAAGTTACCGCCTGGTCTGAGTGCCGTCACGCATCCTTGCGTGGCTGTGCGTTGCTCAACAATTTGCCCAGGCGGTCTGTCGCGATGGTCCAGCCGGGCGACAACTCCAGGGCCCGGCGATAATCCTGTTCGGCCAGCGCGGCGTCGCCGATACGCTCATAGGCCATGCCGCGGTTCAGATAGGCGACATGCAGGTTGTCCGAACTCATCTTTTCCAAAGCGGTGGTGTAATCCTCGATCGCGCGGAGATAGGCCCGGCCAAGAAAGAAGATGTTGCCGCGGTTGATGTAGGTTTCGGCGAAATCCGGCCGCATTTTCAGGGCTTTCTCGTAATCGCGGACCGCGTCGGTATATAACTGCATGTTGGCGTAGATGATGCCGCGGTTCACGAAGGTCGCGGCGCGATCACGCATCGACATATCGCCATGCTCGAGCGCGGTGTCGCAGGGTTCGATGGCACTGTGTGAAACGAAGTCGGACAACTTCACCGCCATCGTGGCATTTCGATAGCAGTCACGGGCCAGCGAGTTGCCGCCAAAAATCGTGACACTCTGGCCCTGGACGTTGGCACAGAGGACTGACATCAACAGGGCGGTGATTGCAATCGCTGAACGGGTGTTTGCCATGACGAATACCTCCCATCGGTGGCGTGCGGTAAGCAGGCAATAGTCTAGGAAACGCAACCGCCCCGCGCCAGTCCCGGGCAGCAGTTCGTGGTTCAATGGCGCTGAGGTCTTGCGCTGTTCGGCGCTATTCCTCGTAGCCGGTCATCTCGAGGTAACCTGCGCCTGTGACCGCTTCGTTGCCGGTCTGGCCGCGGACATCGACCATGCCTTCCCAGTAGCGGAAGGCCCCGGTGAACTCCTGCCCGGAAATTACAGGTGTTACGTCCAGCATCAACCCCGCCGACGGAATCGACAATCGCCAGGCCGCGGGATAGCGCATGCCGGTCTCCGGGCTCCGCCACTCCAGGACGGGTTCGGTATTCACATCGCCCGCGAACAAGCGCCTGGTCGACCCGTCAGCGCGGTTCATCGTGCCACTGGAAAACGCTGAAGCGGCGCCATCACTTCGACGCAGCCGGTAGTACATCAGGTTGTCGCCGTTCGCCAGATGCAACGCAAACCAGTCCCACCCGACGGTATCTGTGTCCAGTAACGTAGTGCCCCATTCGCGGTCCAGCCAGCTTTCGCCGTGGAGATCAAATGTGCCGCGGGGTAGCGACAGGCTGCCCCGGGTCTGCATTCGCGGCATCGAATAGTAGATGGAGGCATTGCCTGCCGATCGACCTTTCCGACTGAGTCCGCGGTCGCCCTGGGCAACGGGCGCCACTGTCGGCGTGAGGTCCAGCGTCAGCGCAATGGCACCGTCACGCGCCGTAAGATGCCATGCGCCCGCGTCGAACCAGAGTCGCCAATCGCGCAGCCAGATTGATAAAGGCTCGCCGCCGGCACCGGCGAGATCAAGTGTGCCTCTGCTGAAACGCTCTGAATGGTGGAAGGCAGTCGCCGTGACATCGGTGACGGCAAAGTGCGCCATCCAGGCGTCACGGGCATGCCAGGCGGAGGGGCCGGCTGCCGGCATTGCCGTCATCGCATGGCGGAAGAACGTCAGCTGATAGCCGAACCGTTCGCCGTTCGTGTCCGCAAGCGTGCCGGTGATGTACCACCATTCCGTGCGGTATTCCGGATGGGGCCCGTGATCGCGGGGAAACTCAAGCGCGGGCGGTTCATCGGCCACGACGAATCCAGCATTGTCGTTTGCTGCGAGCAGTTCGTGGGGCCTGAAGTAATTGCCTTGCCCGTCAGGCTGTGGCGGGACATCCGTATGCCACTGCAGCAGCATCCCGAACAGCCCCACAATGGCGATGGCCACGACCGCAGACCCGCGCCTATTCATCGCGCAGAAACTCGACAGGTGGGTGGCGCGCCAGGCGCCACGCTGGAATGATGCCTGCGGCAACGGCGGCGACCAGCGCGAGCGCGGGTGGCCACAGTATCTGGTCTGGCGGCAGCAGCAATGGCATGGTCCAGCCGAATGAGCGGGCGTTGATGACAAATATCAGCGCGGCCGCCATGGCCAGGCCGGCAGGTATCGCCAACGATCCGGCGATGATTCCCAGTACCCCGCATTCACTCAACATCTGACTGGCGGATTGGCTTGGCAGGAAGCCCAGAGCGCGGCGTACGGCGTACTCGCGACCACGTTCCAGCGTCAATGCCATCAACGCTCCGAAAATGCCCACGGTGGCTATCAGCAGCGCCAGCGTGCGCAGAACGCGGGTGATGGCGAAAGTGCGATCAAAAATGACCAGTGAAATTTTCTGGATATCCCGCTTGAGGCGGGCCTGCAGATTGGGATGCTCCGCGATCCTGCTCTGCAAGCGGCTGTTGAATCCATCGATGTCGACACCATCGGCCAGGCGCAAGCCAATACTGTCGTAGGCCAGCGGTTGAAAGTATTGGCGATAGACCTCGCGATTGATCATTACGCCACCGGCTTCGGCACCGTAGTCACGGTACACGCCGACAATGTTGAATTCGACCGGGCCAGCCGGCGTGAGCAGCTCCAGCGTGTCGCCACCGGCAAGCCCCCGGCGCGCCACGAAGGTTTCGGTCACCAGTACACCGCCGGATTGCCAAGCGTGCCAGGCTTGTGTGGCATCAGTATCAATCAACGGCAACAGGCCGAAGGTTGCTTCTTGCATCCCTTGAACAAGTAGCTCGCCCATGCGTTCAGTGCGGGGCAGTAATACGCGACTGCTGGTGATGACATCCGCGACACCGTCCATCGTGGTGAACTGGTTGACCAGCGCGTCGTCGAGTTGCTGACGTCCCGGCATGCCACCTCCACTGGCGGCGATGACATAGATATCGGCAGGGAGGGCCTGAACCAGCCATTGGCTCACCGACACACGGAAGCTCTCCACCATCGTTCCTATGCCCACGGCGGTCGCACATGCCAGCGTCAGCGCCGCCAGTGCGGTCCCGGTCCGGCTTATATTTCGCTCGGTACTCCGCAGCGCCTCACGAAACAGCAGCGCGGATACAGGGCCGCAGTAGCGGCTCGTAAATCGCAATAGCAGCACCGCCAGACGCGGAATCGATACCGCGAATCCCAGCGCGGCACAGAACAAACCAGTGAAACCCAGTGCGACGCTGCGACCGGGCAACGCCAGGAGCACGCAGCCGCCGACAATCAACACCCCACCTGCCACCAGGGCACGGTTTGCATGCTTCGCGGCCTGTGTCTCGGCAACGATGCGGCGTCGCAGTCCTTCCGGCGGCGCGCGCAGAATCTCGAGCAGGGTGGGCAGCGTCGCGAGCAGGCCGGCTCCCATGCCGGCAACGACGGCCAGTACGATGGCATCCAACGCCAGAGCGATGTTGTCCGAGCGGACCGGGGCATACAGATCGTTCAACGTCTGGACGACGAGATGAAGCAAACCCTCCGCCAACAGCAATCCGAGCAACAAGCCCAGCCCGGTACCCACCAACGCAATGACCATGGTTTCCAGCAACACGACACCACCGAGTTGGCGCCTCGTCGCGCCCAGGGTACGCAGGCGGCCAAACAGCTCCCTTCGCTGCAGCAGCAGGAACGAGACCGCGTTATATGTGAGGAATGCGCCCACCATCAACGCCAGCATCCCCAATGCCATTAGATTGGTCTGGAACGCTGCTGACATCGATTCCAGTGATCCGCGTTCAGCGTCCATGCTGACCAGCACAGCATCCGCGGGCAGTGTGCGACCGATTGATCCGTTGACGACAGCTTGGGTGGTCGGGGAAAGGATCAGGTCCGCATACGAGACATATCCCGCACTGGCGGTGAGGTCCTGGGCAAAGGCGATATCAGTGACCAGTACGTCTTCGGGCAATTGCGCCGGGAACGGATCCAGGGCCAGGCAGCGGAATGCCATTTCGTTGCCGGCGACGCGCAGTACCATGGATGTACCGCCGGCAATACCCAGCTTTTCCAACAGTGCAGGGGAGGCCAGCGCGGTCGGTGTCGTCATCAAACCGGCAAACTGCAGTCCGCCGGACGCCGTGGCGCCGAAGCGTGCAAATCCGGCTTCGCTGAGTGGATCAATGCCAAGCACACGCGCAGGTAGTCGCCCGTTGACCATGACGCTGATACTCACCACGGGCGCGACCTGCCCGACTGCCAAATCCACGGCCAACGTTCGAATAACACCCTCGTCCAGGCCAGCCGGGCCACCGTACAGTCGATGGGTGGCGGAACCCGCGATGGCGACAGTTGCGGCATCGTAGGCATTCAACGCGCTGATCCGTGTCAGGTGAATCGAAACGACAACTGCGACGCCGAGCGCAATGCCGGCTATCGCGAGTGCAAGTTGCCAGGGATGCGACGCAAGAAAGCGTCGGCTCGCGCGCCACAGCAAGCCGCCGTCAGCCGTCAATCCTGCCATCTTCCAGTCGCAACGCCGTATAAGGCGTATCGATGATCTCCGGACTATGGGTAGCCATCAGCAACGTGGCGCCATGCTCGGCAACAGTTTCGGTCAGCAGTGAAATGACCTGGCGCGCGGTCATGGTATCGAGATTGCCTGTAGGTTCGTCGGCAAGTACGAGGGCGGGTTGATGAACGATAGCGCGGGCGATGGCCACACGTTGTTGTTCACCACCGGAGAGCTGTTCGGGATAGGCGTGCAAGCGTCCCGGCAGGGAAATCCGCGCCAGTAATCCTTCGATCCGATCGGTATCCACCCTCATGCCGTTGAGTTGCAGTGGTAACGCGAGATTTTCCGCCACGGTCAGTGTCGGAATCAGATTGAAGGACTGGAAAACGAAACCGATACGGCTGCGCCGGAAGCGTGTAATCTCAGGTTCGGCCAGCGTGGAGATATCCGTACCATCGATCACGATACTGCCGCCGCCGACACGATCGATGCCGGCGATGAGATTCAGCAAGGTCGATTTGCCGGAACCGCTACGGCCGATCAATACCGCAAATCCGCCGCTGTCGATGCGCAGATCCAGGCCGCCGAGCACGCTGCGCTGCTCGGTGCCGGTGACATAAGCCTTGTAGAGATTGCGTATTTCGAGCACCGCGACATTTTGCCATGGATTGCGGCGACCCTGGCGCGCGCGGATGCCCGGCACGGCGCGCGGTTGACACCGTTGCGCGTAATACCTGAAGCTGACAGGTGCGGCGTGCATCCACCCGCGCTGTCACGAGGGTGTGCCGAAGTGCTCGAAAACCAGGTGCTGGATCCAGTGTTGTTTCATACGTTGCGATTTGCGCTGGCCATATTGTGGGGCGTGGCCGTCTTCGGCAAGGTTCGCCAGTTCGCCCGATTCCGGCGCGCAGTGCGCGGATATCGACTGCTGCCTGAGGCCGCCGTTCCATTGATTGCGCTTTCGATCCCCGGCGTGGAAGCGCTTCTGGCCGCCACGCTTGTCTGGTCGGCAACCGCACGCCCGGCGCTGCTGGGTTCGGCGATATTGATCAGCTGCTACACAGCGGCGCTCGCTGTCGCGGCAATCCGGGGCACGTTGTCGGACTGTGGGTGCCTGCAAGGTGGCCCGCCCGGACGCGTCGTGCCCTGGTTGATCCTGCGTAACCTGTTGTTGATCGGCGTCGCATGCGTGGCGTTGTTGCCGCAGCACGCGCGCGCTGTCGGTGTCCCTGAAGCATGCCTTATCGTCGCCGGTGTCATCGGCTTGTGTCTGGGATATTTCGCGATGTCGCGATTGCTGGCAGCGACACCATCGGAGTTTGAAACATTCGTGGATGAACCACAGCCACGCGAATGGGGATGAAGTGAATGAATCGTAAGTTTCTGGCGGCGATTTTCGTCGGTGCGGTCGCCGTTGCCGGTTGGTGGCTGGGTCGTGGCCTTTCGTCGTCGTCGCAGGATGAAGCCAATGCCATGCAAGGCCAGCAGTGTCTCGTACCGGAGGCAGTTCAGCGGGGCACGACTGCAGGCATGGTGTTTGTCCCCGGCGGCAGGTTCGTTGTCGGCGAATCGCCTTACTACACCGAAGAGGGCCCCCCGCGCGAAGTGACATTGGCCGGGTTCTGGATTGATCGCAACGAAATCACCAACGATCAGTTCGCCGCGTTCGTCGCCGACACCGGTTACGTCACGCTGGCCGAGCGGGTACCGGACGCGAAGAAGTATCCATGGGTCCCGGCGGAAATGCGGGTGCCCGGTGGTGTGGTGTTCACCGAGCCGGAATCAATCACATCATTGGCCAACCCGGCACAGTGGTGGCAATGGGTACCTGGCGCGAATTGGCGTCATCCCTTTGGTCCGGACAGCGCCATTGATGGCCGCGGCGCGTATCCGGTGGTGCAGATTGCCTACGAGGATGCCGAGGCGTACGCCGCGTGGGCAGGGCATGAGTTGCCCACCGAAGCGCAGTTTGAATTCGCAGCACGCGGTGGGCTGGACCTCACCGAGCCGCCACTGGTCGTCAACGGTCAATACCAGGCCAATTACTGGCAAGGCGTTTTCCCCGTGGACAACTCTGCAGGTGATGGTTATCGCGGCATGGCGCCGGTAGGGTGTTTCCCCGCCAATGGTTATGGTGTGTTCGATCTGTTGGGCAATGTCTGGGAGTGGGTGGCCGATTGGTACGCGCCGAGCCACATCGATATCACTGCCGAGAATCCGCAAGGCCCGTCGCTTGAACAAAGTGGTGATCCGAATCAACCCGAAGCACAGGTGCGGACAATCAAGGGTGGTTCCTACCTTTGCGCCGCCAACTACTGTGTGCGATATCGCCCCGCCGCACGTCAGCCGCAGGACGTCGGGCTGGGCACTGCGCATATCGGGTTCCGAACTGTAATAAATCGGGGCCCTGAAGGCTCACAGTCTGATTAGTGGCCCTTTTTCATTGTGCGCCCGTGTTATCGCAATCAGGGAGTCCGCTCGACGAATAACTTTGACGTTGTACGTGTGCATGATTTGGTC
>JACKNH010000039.1 GCA_024234975.1 Gammaproteobacteria bacterium | reverse complement strand
GTTGAACATTCCGGAAACTGTCGATTAACTGCCCCTGAGCAGGGCATTCACCCGCCACGGCCGGTCATCCGCGCCGTGGCATTTCCACTTGGTTCACCTCAGCAATCAATACCTTCGCGCGGCCCCGGTCGATGGGCTGACTGTGCCTCCCTTTCACCACTGATAGGCTGTCACTGTCACAAAACTGTCATTTACATGGAATATAAAGCCGCCAGCACTCCTGCTGCCACGGCGACCTGAAGCCGTGCCGGTAAGGATGAATTCCCAACTCCAATTCCGCGAGGCTTCGAAAAAACATGGCTTTCAATCGTTCAGTGCTGAGCCGTCAAATCTCACTGGTATTCATCGGCGCAACTCTGGTCACTACCGCCCACGCGGCGGACAAGGAGCTGCTGGACATCCTGCTGGGCAACGGCGCCATCACCAAGGCGCAATATGACAACCTGTTGGCCAAGGAAGAGCTGAAGGCCAGGGATGTCGAGCCGGTCATCATTCAGCTCGACAAGGGCGGCCCGCGGTTCACGACCGCCGACAAGCAATACAGCTTCCGCCTCGGTGGCCGCCTGCACACAGATGCGACCATGCACAGTGGCGACCCGGTTGCCGGCAAGGAAGCTACCGACGGCACTGAAATCCGCCGCGCGCGCTTGAGTGTCCAGGGCACACTGGGCAACGATTTCGATTACGCCGCCGAAGCGGACTTCGCCGATAACCAGGTTCAGGTAAAGGACTTCGTGCTTGAATACGGCGGCTTCGACAACCTGAAGTTGTCCGTCGGACATCAGAAGCAGCCCTACAGCCTGGGCCTGGAGATGAGTTCGAACGACATGCCGTTTGTTGAACGCGGTATCGATGAATCCATCACGACAGCGCTGACCGACCGCGCCATTGGCGCCCGCGTTGATGCCGTCGGTGACCACTGGTTCATGGCCGCTGGCTTGTACGGCGACAGCATGGCGCCGAACAAAACCGATGACGAAGGCTGGGGTGTGGCCGGGCGCTTCATCTATTCACCGATCATCAGCGACCATCAGGTTCTGCATCTGGGCGTGCGCGGCGCCTACCGGGCACCGTCACATGACGAAGATTCGATCCGTTTCCGCGATGAAACGACCCACATGTCCAATCTGGCGATTGTCGACACCGGCACAGTCGCCGGGGTTGACGGCACAACGATGTTCGGTGGTGAAGTCGCCTACACCTACGGCCCATTCACCATTACCGGTGAATACAACAACGCCTCGGTCAATCGCGAAACCGGCGAGAATCTCAATTTCAACACCTGGAACGTACAGGCGACCTGGTCGCTCACCGGTGAATCGCGCGCCGCGATTTATAACCTTGGCTCCGGCGAGTACAAGCGCCTGAAGGCGAAGCAGAACTTCTCGTTGCGCAATGGCGGCATGGGTGCATGGGAAGTCGCGGCACGCTATGCCTATGTCGATTTCAACGACGGCGTCTTCACCGGGGGCAAGGAAGGCGCATTGACGGCGGCGATCAACTGGTACGTCAATGACAACGTCCGTTTCATGCTGGATTACACCAATATCCTCAGCACTGATGGCAGCAATGCGGTCAGGCTTGATGGCGAAGGGCTGGATATCCTTCAATTGCGCGCGCAGTACACGTTCTGACGCCTGACGTTCATTACTTGTATAACCGTCGGCCGCCTTGCGGGCGGTCGACGTCACTCCAGGCCCCGTCCGCCCGCCGTATCACGGCCTTCTTCCCCCATGATATGCTTGCGCCCGCATCCCGCACCGGCGCCTGCCACCGTTTCCCGTTGTGCACTGAAATGGGCCCGATGCGTTGTTTGACGAATTGACCCGCAGACTCTGGAGTTCAAATGTCCTCTTTGTCCAAGCCGCATCTGAACCGAAAATGCCTCCTGACATCTGCCTTGACGCTGGCAGTCCTCTCCGCACCGGTCAGTGCAACCAATGTCAAACTCGTGACTTCGATGGGCGACATCGAGATCGGACTGTTGGATTCAGTCGCACCAGGGACCGTGCAGAACTTCCTCAACTATGTGAACGACGGCGATTACATCAATTCGTTTATTCATCGCAGCGTGCCGGGGTTCGTGATCCAGGGCGGTGGATATACCTTTGTCGAAGGCACAGTGGCGTCGGTACCGGCGGATGCGGCAGTCACCAACGAGTACCAACGTTCGAACCAACGTGGCACCGTTGCCATGGCACGTTTGGGAGGTCAGCCAAACAGCGCCACGAATCAGTGGTTCATCAACCTCGATGACAACTCCAATCCGCTGGACACCACAGATGGTGGGTTCACGGTCTTTGGCGAGGTGCTTGGCGAGGGTATGGCAGTCGCTGAAGCTATCGCCGCCTTGACCACCTATAACGCGGGTTCGCCATTCGGCGAACTTCCATTGATCCAGTATGACGGCGTCAGTCAGATTCAGGCAGCCAATCTCGTGCTGATCACTGCAGTCGAAGTCGATGCTGATGGTGATCGCCACTATTCCGACGACGCCTTCCCTGACGATGCCAACGAATATGCGGATACGGATAATGACGGCACCGGCAACAACGCCGATACCGATGACGATGGGGACGGGTTGCCGGACGAAGTGGAAATGAATGCCGGTCTTGACCCATTGAATGACGACGACGCTGCGCTCGACATGGATGAAGACGGCTACTCCAACCTGCAGGAATATAACGCCGGGACCGACCTCACCAGCGCTGACGACTCACCCGGGACCCGCGCCGCCGATACGCTGAAAGTGGTTTTCCAGGTTCTGGAAGACGACGAAGGCAACTGACCTCAGCAACATCACCGGGAGCCATTCAGGCTCCCGGCGAAGCCAACGCCTCCTGCGGCTAAGGCGTTGCCACCCAATTGCCATGGACCTGCGGCCGCAGCCGAACAGGCAACTTGATCCGCGCAATCGGCCCCTTGGTGATGTCCGCCGCTTCAAACAAGCCAATCTCCGAGCGGAACGTATTGAAGTCATCGATCACCACGGCCAGATAACCCTCGTGTCCTGGCTGTTTTGATGCGATATGCACTGGCTCATTGAACACATACATGTTGCCCATGTTGAACTGGGTCTGCCGACCGGACTTCATTTCGATTCTGACCAATGCGTTGAACCCCACGTAGACCGGCCCCGACAACTGCGGTGGCCCCAGTTCCGGATTGATGATCGCGTAGTAGCCGATGTCGTAATCCTTCATCAAATCCTTGTCCGCGACACGCGGCATATCGCCACCCGGGCCGATGTCATCTTCCGAGAAAGAATCGCCCGGCCGGGACAAGTCGAAGGTCCAGCGTTTCAGCGATCCGTGCAACTGCATGGGGTCGTACTCCATGCCTGATTCGATCGTGATGAACGGGAACGGGTTGACCGAGGCATAGCAGGCATCCACGATAACCTTGCTGCCATCGGTATAACTGTTCATGAAGTGAAACACCGAGCATGCGGGGCGTTTGAACCAGCGCAGATCCTTGACGCTGCCATCACGCGGCATGATGCCGATGTACGAATCGCGCGTCGGCTCCCATACCCAATGTGGTCCGCCGGACTTGATGCGATCGAGATCCGCGGTGATCGGGAAGAACGGGAAAACGACATGTTCCTTGGTCACCACGAAATCGTGCATCAACGCGCAGTACGGGCCTTCGAACCATTCTTCGTGAACGAGGTCGCCCTGCTTGTCCGCCACGCAGTAGGAAACATCGCGCGTCGCCAGGCCACCCGCTTCATAGCCGAAGAAGTACAACTCATTGGTTTGGGGATCCCACCGCGTATGCGCCGTCATCGTCTGGCTGCGGAGTTTGCCCTGGTAATCCCATTCACCACGGGTCTCGAGCGTGACCGGATCGAGTTCCCAGGCCCGGCTGTCCTCCTTCAAAGCCAGCAACCTGCCGGCGTGGACGATCGGCGTGGTGTTGGCAACGCCGCGGCCTCTGCCCTGGACGCTGGGGTCATCGGTATAGGGATTCCGATAACGGCCATGCAGTGAACGGCGCGCAGCGCGGTCATCGCGCAGACGTTCGGTCATGACATAACGCAGGCGGTAATCGACGTGCCCGCCCTCAAAGTAAAACGCGCCGACCATGCCATCACCGCTGAGATAGGTGTCATAACCCAGTCGCGGCGCGAACTGCGGGTCCGGGACTGAACGGTACCAGGTACCGCTGATCTCCTTCGGTATTTCTCCCTCGACTACTAGGTCGTAGATATCACATTCCATTCGCATCGGTTCGTTGAATCCGGCGAAATCGGGCGAGCCTGGAAAGGGTGCGGTCATAGTTTCCTCTGCGTTTTTCTCATCATGAATCGTTGGAAATCACCGGCATACGGATGCTGCGACGCAAAAGCCGCAATACCCACCACGGGTGCTCCGGACCGCATGATAACGCACCGCCCTGGCAGGCGTCGGCACAAATTCATGCACGCCTTTACCGTGCAACCGTTGCAGAAGCGGCCTGTAAAAAAGCGTGGGAATCTGGCCTGCCTGCTACATTCGTCACCCGCGGGGCCGATAAATCCCGCATGCCGTACTCCCAACCAATGGATGGACTCAAGGAACTCGATGGGTTCACCGAGAAGCGCTTGCGCATCGTGCTGGACGCGATGCCGGTTGCAATCACGTGGGCAAATCTCAAGGACGCCCGCATCCTGTTCATGAACCGTAAGATGATTGAGACCTTCGGTTACACCGTTAACGATTTCGAAACGGTGCACGACTGGATTCGTACCACCTACCCCAACCCGGAACATCGCGAGCGGTCGGCCTCAGCGCTGGATCAGCATTTCGGCGCCGACATCACCGCCGAGATTGAGCGGGCCCCAGTCGAGATCGATGTATTGTGCAAGGATGGCACCATCAAGACTGCGATTCAGGGCAGTATGATTCTGCCCAAGGCAGGAGTGGCGCTGGCCACATACGTTGACATCAGCGCCCGCAAGCGTGACGAAGCATTGATCAGGCACCTGGCCGAAATCGACCCGGTGACGGAGCTACCCAACCGCCGGGCCTTCGATGCCTTTCTGGCCCGCGCAACCGAAGACTCGCATTACACCTCGCAGACACTGCATGTCCTGATGCTGGACCTCGACCGCTTCAAGGAAGTCAATGACCAGTTCGGGCACCCCGTGGGCGATGAACTGTTGCGCCACGTCGCCCGCCGGTTGAAGGTGTGCGTCAGGTCAAACGATATCGTCGCACGTTTCGGAGGTGACGAATTCAGTATCATCCTGGTCAACGCCAAGACATTGGACAATGTCACCCGAATCGCGGACAAGCTCATCGACGCAATCAATGCGCCGTACTATATCGCCGGTCAGGAGTTACATATCGGCACCTCTATCGGCATCGCGGAATTCAGTCCGGATGCCAACGACCCTTCAGTACTGGTGAAAGCCGCGGACAACGCGTTATACGCGGCTAAAAATGGCGGTCGCAACTGCTGGCGTTCATTCCCCTGAGACCAGTCTCGGCCTGGAACATGGCCGTGGTCAGTATTTCCGGTATTCATGCTTCTCTGAATCCGGTATAACTATCAACTACTTATTACGTAACTATTTGCCTTCGCCGGCGCGGCCCACGGCTGCCATGGCGCGGACCGGCTCATCCATCGGGTTGGAGCGGAGGGTCGGGCCTCTACAAGCCCGGAATCGCTGGAAGAACATGGCTACCAAGAAAACGATCAGCAAGAAGAAAACCATCAAGACCCGCGATACGCGGTCGGCCGACCCGGCGCTGGAAGTGGATTCCGACGTACTGGATGGTTACCTGGGTTACCACATACGCCGGGCGATGCAGGCCATGCGGCGCAGCTTTTTTCAGAATGTCGGGTCCGGCACCGTCCGCCCCGGCCAGGCGAGCCTGCTGGAGCTGGTCGCACGCAACCCTGGCGCCTCACAGGTGCAAATGGCGGAAGTACTCGGTTTCGACAAGGCGACCATCGTCAGCCTCATTGATGACTCGGAAGCTGCGGGATGGATCACCCGTCAGCGGTCACCGGTGGACCGACGCCGTCATGAGCTCGTGTTGACCAAGGTCGGTGAGCAGTTCGTCACCCGTATGCGCAAGCAGACCGGGGCGCATGAAAAATCCTTCCGGACCCGGTTCACCGACGCCGAAATGGCGCAATTCGTCGATTATCTGCAGCGCGTTTACCGCGATTGACCCCCGATTGAGCATGCTCGGGCCGACCCGATCGACGCAGTAACTCAGGCCCCATCCCCAAGCGCGGCAAAAGCCGCGCCACAGTCGGCGACCTCTTCGAGAGCCGCAACCGTTTCCAGGATTTCATCCGCGGCGCCCACGGCGAGCGGATGGATTGCATAGGCTGCACAGTCGATGAACTTGGCTGCTGTGTCTGCCGACGACATCGGTCGACTGGGATGTCCACGGGGAAATTCGATGTATTCGCGCCGCTCGGTGCCGTCTTCGAGTTCACATACCACCGTATCGCCGTTCCAACGATCGCCTGCCGCGCGATCGGTTTCGTACGCGACCCTGGCGGCAAGCGCCAATACCGTTGAATCAGACAAAGCATTGGCATCGAACGAACGCAATGACAATTCGCCATGTACCAGCGCGCGGGCCACGGTATAAGGCAGGCTGAATTTAGCATCGATCGCGGTCGCCGGCCGCTGCTTCTGCTGCGCCGGTCGCACCAGCATCTGCTGCAAAGGATGGCCGCGCAGAACGATGCGGCGGATGTTCGATGGCGTCACATCGCCATGCGCACGCAACCGTAGCGCTGCCTCGACGAAACCATGCGTGCCCCGGCAACTCGGCCACGGTTTCAGACTGACCTCCACGCCCAGGTAGTAGCTGTCCAACTGCTTCAACAACGGCTCCGGGTCATAGCGGCCTTGGGCAAACAAGGCATAGAACCCGGAAGGACCCTCGATTGGCGCAGGAAAACCTCGTACTCCGCGAGCAGCCAGCAGTGCGGAAAGCGTACCGGCATGCGCTGGAATCGCATCACGTACGCCACGAATCATGGATTCCGGCGCCGTTTTGAACTGATTGCTGCAACCGGTCTGTGTCAACAGTAAAGAAAACGTGTCCAGGACCTGTGCCTGGTTGAGTTGCAACAGGCTGGCCGCAGCCGCTGCCGCGCCAAAGGCGCTGAGTATCGGGGGCGGATACCAGCCCAGTTCGTCGGGATTGATCGTCAATGCCCGCCCCAGGCGGCAGGTTATGTCGCAGCCAATGACCAGCGCTGTCAGCAGCGCCTTGCCATCACAACGCAGTTGCTCACTCAGAGCCAACGCCGCCGGCATCACCGCAGCATTGGGATGCACGGGGGCGCCATCCAGCGCATCTTCGAAATCAATGGCGTGCGCCAGCGCACCGTTCGCCAATACGGCTGACAGCAGTTGAACGCGGGTACCGTGGCCGAGCAGGCTGCAGGGGCCGACGCCGTTGGCGCGAGCGATTTCGGCAAAAGCTTCGCACCCTTCGCCCAACGTGCTCGCGGCCAGGCTGACGCCCAGCGCATCAATGAATGATGCTTTGGCTGCGCTTATGGCGGCGGGCGGGAGTTCTTCGAAGCGGGTATTGGCAACCCTGGCCGCCAGCGCCTCGGATATCCCGGGTGTTACCGTCATGCCGCTGTGGCGGTTCCCTGGCTCAATTCGAGGTAATCACCTGCGGCAGTCATGTCGATTGCCAGTGACTGCGATTCGCAACACCATTTGAGGTAATCGGCCACCTTGGTGAACCGAGGGTCCGTGGCGTTCAGTGGCTCGGCCTGCGCGTTGTCGTTGATCATTGCAGGCCGGATCGCCAGCTTTGCAACGCCGTCCCCGGTCAACTCGGCACGCACGATGATCGTCATCCGCGAATCCGGCGGAAAATTGTACAAACTGTCGAAATTCGGCACCCACTCAGGGGACAAGACCTGGATCTCCTTGAACCCCTTGCTGGCCGCATGTTCCGGCGTCATGCGTAAATCCATCGCGAAATTGCCCAGGCTGTAGAAAATCGCCTTGCCGCGATAGTACTCAATGCCTTTCAAAATATGCGCGTGGTGCCCAAGGATGAGATCAGCGCCCGCATCAATGGCAGCGTAAGCGGCTTCGCGCTGGTAGGCCGCCAGCGTCGCGGGAATGAAATGGATTCCCCAGTGGATTGAAACGATCACAACATCCGCCTGCTCACGCACCTTGCGGATATCCGCAACGAACGCTTCGAGATCCTCCTTCACACACCAGGTGTGGATCCGCGGTGGCGTTCCCGGCTGGTCGGTTTCAATCTGTTCGTAGTGCGTATGCCCTCGTAGAGGCGCACATCCCGCGCGCTTTTCATCCGCCCAATACGCCGCCGGCAGGATGGAGGAATAAGCGAGAAACGCCACCTTCAATCCATTGACCTCCCGAATGACCGGCGTGCGGGCCTCGGCGATGTTGTCGCCGACGCCGACGACCGCAATCCCTGCGCCGCGCAGGTTGTCGCAGGTATCCTTGAAGCCTTCGTAGCCCCAGTCCATGCAATGGTTGCCGGCGAACGACACGACATCAAACCCCGCGCCCCGGATCGCGGGGGCAGATACCGGCAATCCGCGATGGGTGTGTCTTGCCTGCGGCATACGCGCGCCGCGCTCGGTAAGGTTGCATTCCAGCTGACAGAAGCCGATATCGCCCTCGTTGATGATCGCGGCGGCAAGCGCGAAACACTCGCGCGGATCATCACGGTCGGGCGCTATGTCCCCGACGGCATATAACACGGTGGTCATTGGTCAGAACTCAAACTTCAGTGGCACCGACATCGCACCGATTTCCGGGAAACGCGTCGGTTTGATCGGGCCATTCAATTCGAAACGGCGAGTACTTCCCAGCAACTCTTCGAACGCAACGCGCAACTGCATTCTGCCCAACGCAGCGCCCGGGCAGTTATGCGGCCCGCGGCCAAATGCCAGATGTTCGCTGATATTCGGTCGATTGAGGATGAATTTGTCACTCTCGGGAAATACCGACTCATCGCGATTCGCGGATGAATACACCAGGGCGATCGGTTCGCCTGCGGGAATCGTGCGACCCTGAATCTCCACGTCGCGCACGGCAGTCCGCGCAAAGCCACGGTATGGCGTGTACAAGCGCAGGAATTCTTCAATCGCATCCGCCAGCAAACCGGGTTCCGCGCGTAACTTCTGCTGCAGTTCCTCGTCGCGACACAGGTGGACCGAAATGCTGCCCACCATCACCATCGGCGCAATCATGCCCACGACCAGCACTTGCCGTACAGTGCCGACGATCAATTCATCGGGCAGTGGCTGCCCTTCGTGCCTGGCCTGCAGCAATGCGGTCGTCGGATCTGTCTCGGGATCGCGCGGGTTCTCCCGACGATCGGCGATGATCTCGCGCGCCAGCTCGTACAACGCCAGGCTGGTTTCCTTCATGTTGTCATCAACACCGGACTGGACGGCGATATTGAACGCGCGCCCTGCCTGATGCAGCCGGTCCAGTCGATTCTCCGCCATATTCATCCACTGACCGAACACCTGGACAGGCAGATAGCTGGAGAACTCAAGGCAGATGTCGCCATGGCCACGTTCCAGCATCGGACCGAGCAATTCGCGGGTAAACTTGCGCGTCACCGGTTCAAGTCGGGCAATACGCTCTTCAGTAAGCAACGGATTCAACGCCCGCCGATACGGCGTGTGCTCAGGCGGATCCAGATGCAATGGCGGTCGCCGACCGGTGAATGCCACCTTCGGCACCACGTTCTGCTTTGATGTGATGAAAGTCTTCGCATCGGTCGCGGCGCGTTTCACGTCCTCATACGTCATCAACGCCCAGAACCCACCCCATGAATCGGCATGAGCGACGGGACAGTGCGCGCGCAAATCTGCATACACCTGGTAAGGACTGTCAAAATCCTCGGGCAATGAGGGATCGAAATCTGGTTTTATAGCTGACATCTGATGTGGGTTCCTGAATATGTGCGGTCGCTGCCGGCAGTTCCCTCTGCCAAGCCCACCGCCACCTTCGGCCTGGCACTGCATTGCCCTCCACGCCGGGTGCGGCAATGCGGTGAATTTAGTTGATAACACGTACTATTTCAATCAAAATCAATTGGATTTCCTCGCATATTCGCAGCTCCAGGTCGTTCAATGCGTTTCGAACAGCCGGCTTGCGCGCGCCGTTTCAACACTGTCGACAGTATTCCGGCCTGCAATCGATGCGCGAAACCCGGCGCTTCATGGCGGCTCGCCCTACTTCGAAACAACCACCGTGACACTGCGATTCTTCCAATCCTCGACGCCATCAGCATCCATCGGCGTATCGCTCCACTTCATCGAAACATTCGCCTTGAGCCCGACACCACGCAGCAGCGACGCCACCTCTTCCGCCCTGCGCTGAGCGATCGCAGCCCCTTCAGTGATGGTCTCACCGGTCGACAGCAGCGTCGCGCCGCGACGCCCGGTGACTTCAATGGTTTGCGCGTTGACTGCCTGCGCATAGTTGACGATGCGCATCATCACGCCCGGATGGCGGAATGAGATGCTACGGTCAAAGTCAAACGTGATTTCGAATGTCTGGTGATCCGGCAGTTCGGCGGGTTCCGCCGGTGCATTGGGCGGCGGACGATCGAATGCCAGGCGACCTGAACTCGGCCCCGGCGGCCGCGGATTGAAATCGATCTGATATTTGTCCTCGGCCGGGAGCATGGTGTTGCAGCTGTCGTCCAACTCAGGCATGACGGTGCTGTTGATGGGCTCCAGCACGATACCGCCGCAGATGCGCGGTTTATCGCTGACAGTGGCTTCAACAAGAACCTTGTGCCCCAGGTACGGCGGCTGCCAGGGCGCACTGACGTCTGTCTGTATGCCCATGTAATAGAGCTCGCCATCGTACTCGGTGAGCCAGCACGGCACGCTCGCGGTATCGCGCACGATGGGGCAACTGATAAAGCTCAATCGATCGCCGGGTTTCGCTGCCAGCGCGCTGCCAGCCGCGGCGAACGTCGTAATGACCGCGAGGTGGTTGATGATTTTCTGAATTTTCATTTTCATATCGCTCCGCGGCCGTCAAAGCACACTCAGGAAGTTGACCAGATCCTGCTTTTCCTGCTCGCTGTACTGGATGTTGTAGCGCCGGTCGTAGTAGTCGACCACTTCGCGCAATGACGCGGCCGAACCATTCGAGAAATAAGGCGCCCGCGCGGACAGACCGCGGAACTGCTGGATGACGATGGCGCCAACGTCGTCGCATTTACCGGAGATCAACGCGCGGCCCGGATCCTGGGTATAGATGACGCGACCCAGGAATGGATGGGGTGGCTGATCGGCATGACACGTCACCTTGAACAGCGGCATCTGCGCCTTGCGCTTGTTCCACGGGTTCGCCGGTTCCTCCAGGGCCCAAGGCAGATTGGTCGTGCCCAGATCCATCCAGCCGTTGGCGGTGTCCATCGCCGTCATATGCATGCCGTGGCAGGTGGCGCATGTACGCTTGATCGGATTACCCAATCCAACGGAGTTGATGTGCATGGAATCCTTGATCCAGAAGGTGCGATAGAAGAATGCGTCATGCCCGCGCGCGACGGATTCGCGGAAAGCATTGCGCGCGGACTCGTCGGCATCTTTTCCATCCGGCAGGTCATACCAGCCTTCGCCGATCGGAAAGACATAGTTGGAGAGGTTATTCCCCAGCAACCCATCCCGACCATTCGCCATTGCCATCGGTCCCAGCGCCTGCGGACCACCTGCTTCGTCAAGCCGACCCGCCCCGCTGGATTCGATCTGCGCGCCGTAGAGCTGCATTTCAAACTTTTCGATCGCGTCCAGTTCCGCCGGCGTCAGCGCACGGGCCGCCTGCAGGTGCCCGGATGCGGCAGACGCAGCCTGGGTTCGCACAGTCGCCTCTCGAGCATCGGCCATCAGGTTCATATTGACGGGTTTACCCGTATCAGGATTGATTGCCGCCAACGTGCCGTTCTTGCCGATGAAGTTCGAGACACCGAATTTCGAAGCCGTCACATAGCGCATATTGATGACCGGCCTTGGCCGGCGGTAGACCGAAATCGTGGGGTTCTCGCTGTAAAGTCCGTATTCGGAATGCAGGTTGCATCCCGTTGGGTCGCGAACGACTTCGATGTCGAACTCCGGTTTGACCGCAGAGCCGTCAGCGGCCTTCGGCGGCCATGGCAGAAACACGCGGATCAGCCCACGCTCCAGCAACAGTGAATGCGATTCGGGCTTCTCGGGCGGCAGATGCGGGCAGTTCATGCCATCCACGGCGGCGAACAGCGGGTCCGCCCCCTGGGTTTCGCGCCAGCGCTGCTGGATGGTCTCCACCGAAATGCTCATTGCGTCGGAAGGTTGATGGCAGGTAACGCAGGCCCTGCCGTTGATACCCAGTGGCTCGAAAAACGGATGTTTGCGGGTGTCAATCGGTCCATCGGTGTTGACCAGGGCGAAGCGGCCAAAGCCGTTGGCATATTCCGGTTTGGCCGGCAGCATCGCGCCATCACCCGGGCTCCACCATTGGCGCGCCGGCGAATGACCGGCATCCGCAGCGATGACGGTACCGGTCATGCATAGCGCCACCATCGCTGACAACACACTCAAACGGCGCCGGTCAGTGCGTGGTACCTGCCGTCGCGCCGATTCAATCAAATGTTTCATTGAACGACTCCTATCTGTTTCGAATGCGGATTTGCTTCATAGGGCTATTTCATCAGCACGGTGACAGGCCACCTCGCTGCCGTGGTTCGGTATCAGGTCGGGGCGCTCGGATCGACAGCGTTCCGTAACATGCGGACAGCGCGGCGCAAAAGCACAACCCGCCCCTGACGGTAATGTGTCGCTGACCCGTACGGCATCCACCGTCTGCGCCCGCGCGCGCAGCGGATCTGCCGGTAACCATGCGCTGAGCAGGTTGCGGGTATACGGGTGTCGTGGGTTCTCAAACAGCCTGGCGACAGGTGCATGCTCGACGATTTCACCCTGGTACAACACGTATACGCGATCGCAAAGAAAACGCACCGTCGCGAGATCGTGCGAGATGTACAAGTACGCCATGCCGTGCTCCTGCTGAAGTTCCTTCAGCAGGTTGAGGATCTGCGCGCGAATCGAAACGTCCTGCGAGGCAACGGGCTCGTCGAGCACAATCAGCCGTGGCGATGACACCAGCGCGCGGGCGATGGCGATGCGCTGGCGTTGGCCACCGCTGAATTCCTGGGCATAGCGCGCGGCATCGACCGCGCGCAAACCTACCCGTTCCAGTGCAAGCCCCACACGCTCGTCCAATTGGGCGCGGCTGTAATCGCCGTTGGCGCGTAGCGGCTCACTGACAATCCGACCCACCCGCATCCGTGGATTCAACGCTGCGAAAGGATCCTGGAAAACCGGCTGTACGGCGCGATGGAAATTCTTCAGCGGCTCGCCGGCAATCTCCGCGAGCCTTGCTCCTTCGAACCGGACATCGCCGGCAGTAGGTTGGTCGAGCCGCAACAGCAATCGACTGAGTGTGGTCTTGCCACTGCCGGATTCGCCAACCAGCCCCACCGCCTCGCCGCTGTAGATCGTCAGGTCAACCCGGCGCAGCACGGATACGCTGCGCCGCTGCCCGGCAAGCAAGCCGCGCGAAAGTGGAAACTCGCGACTCACCTGGTCGGCCACCAACAGCGGTGTGGTGCTTGCGGCGTCGCTCATTGTCCACTGCCCTGTTCGCGCGGGGTCCAACACGCCACCACGTGACCATCCGTGTCGGTGACGGCTGGCGGAATATCCGTCCTGCACTTGTCGTGTGCCGCGGGACAACGTGGCGCAAAGCGGCATGCCTCAGTGATGGTTCCCGGCCGTGGTAATGTGCCGGCGATCGTCGGCAGGCGATCCAGCTGTCTGTCCAACGGCGGCAGGCTGTCGATCAAGGCTCGGGTATACCAGTGTCGAGGGGACCGCAGAACGGTGTCCACCTTGCCACTTTCGACAATACGTCCGGCATACATCACCGCGATGCGATCGCAGATGCGCGCCACCACGCCGATATCGTGGGTGACGAACAACATGGCCATCCCGCTCCGCGCCTGGAGCGACTTCAACATGTCCAGATACTGGACCTGCACCGTCGCATCCAACGCGGTGGTCGGTTCGTCCGCGATCAGAACCCTGGGCGAGCGCGCGGTGACGCAGGCGCCGACGACGCGTTGCCGCATGCCGCCACTCAACTCATGGGGAAATTGATTCAGTCGTCGCTCCGGCTCACTGATGCCGACGGCACGCAGCTGTTCAATCGCAAGTTCACGACGCCGTGCCGGACTGACGCCGGGACCGTCGAGACATTCCTCCAGCTGACGGCCGATGGTGAACAACGGGTTCAACGAGGTCATCGGGTTCTGCGGAATCATGGTGATGCCGCGGCCACGGACGGCGGGCAGCGCTTTCTCCGGCAACCTCAGCAGGTCATCGCCATTCAGTTTGACGGTACCGCTGACACGGGCCGACACGCGCGGCGGCAACAGGCGCAACAGTGCCAACACGGTGGTCGACTTGCCGCAACCGGATTCACCCACCAGGCCCAAGGTTTCGCCGGCGGCCAGCGAAAAGGAAACCTCGTCGACGATACGTACCGCGTCGTCAGCCCGCCCGAAATCGACGGACAGGCCGTCGACCTGCAATACCGGTGTCGCCTGAGGTGAACGTGGAGAGGCCGTCACGATTGGCCACCCGCCTTGCGCGCCGGATCGAGCCGATCCGCCAGGCCATCGCCCAGCAGGTTCGCGGTCATCACCGTGGTGATGATGGCCAACCCCGGGAAGATGCAGATCCACCAGGCGGAGAGAACATACGAGCGACCATCAGCAATCAGGGTGCCCCACGCTGGCGCCGGCGGTGGTACGCCAACGCCGAGAAAACTGAGTGAGGCTTCCATGATGATGACGGTCCCCACCTGCAAGGTCGCCAGCACCAGCAACGGACCGGCAATATTCGGCAACACGTGCTCAAGCATGATGCGCGGCGCGGCGAGACCGGCGCTGCGTGCGAGATCGATGAACGCAAGTTGACGTACCCGCAGCGTTTCCGCACGCGCCATACGGGCGAACTGCGACCAGAGAACGAAACCGATGATGATGATGATGTTGGTCAGGCTGGGGCCGGCTATGACACCTACCAGCAAGGCGATGAGAATCATCGGCAGCGATACCACCAGGTCGACGATGCGCATCAGCACGGAATCGAGCCAGCCACCGAAATACCCCGCGACGATCCCGATGGTGCTGCCGACGATGCCGGCCAGCATGACTGCGGCGACCGCCACCAGCAGCGAGACGCGGGCGCCATACAGCAACCGGCTCAATACATCGCGGCCGAGAATGTCAGTCCCCAACAGGTAGCGTACGTCGCCGCCATCAAGCCAGCTCGGCGGCAACAAGCGGTCAGCGAGCATGCCCACATAGGGGTCATGCGGCGCCAGCAACGGCGCGAGCAGCGCGCACGCCACCATGACGGCGGCAATGCTGCCGGCAATGCCCAGCTGACCGAAGGCCGTTCGTTTCACAGGCGCACCCGCGGGTCCAGCCATGCCTGCAATACATCCACCGCAAGGTTGGCGGACATGAACAACGCCGTCATGACCAACACTACCGCCTGCATCAACGGAAAGTCGCGCGCCAGAATCGCTTCAAACGCCAGCCGGCCGATGCCGGGCCAGCCAAACACCGTTTCGATGACGACGGCGCCGGTAATCATGGTGGCGAAGAATGTGCCCATGAAGGTCAGCACCGGTACGAGGCTGTTGCTCAGGGCGTGTTGCCAGATCACTCTGGATTCCGCCAGGCCTTTGATCCTGGCAAGCCGTACGTAATCGCTGTCCAATGCCTCGCGCATGCTGTTGCGGGTCAGACGGGTCACAGCAGCAATGCTGAATAGCGACATGGTCGCCGCCGGCAGTACAATATTGCGCAACTGGCCATAGCCGGAAGTCGGCAGCCACCCCAACAGCACGCTGAAGATGAACATCAGCACGATGCCCAGCCAGAAGACCGGCACGGACTGGCCGACCAACGCGATACCGCGCACCAGGTGATCGATCCAGGAGTCGTAACGCAACGCGGCCAGAATTCCCAGCGGAATGCCCACCAGCAGACTGACCAGCAGCGCCGCCGCCGCCAATTGCAGCGAGGCCGGTAAACGGCGCATGACCGAGTCCACCACCGGTTGCCGATCGGCGGAGATTGAACGGCCGAGATCACCGCGCAGCGCCTTGGACAGAAAGGTCAGGTATTGCACGGCAAGGGGTTTGTCCAGCCCGAGTTCCTGTGTAAGCAAGGCCCTGTCTTCGGCAGTGGCGTAGTCGCTCAACAGCAGCGATACCGGGTCACCCAACGCCCGCCCCAACATGAATACGAGCAGCGACATCACGAGCATGGCGCCCGCCATTTCCACGCAGCGTCGCAGCATGTACTTAAGCATCAGTTGCCGCCCCGCGAATCGCTCATGGTGTGGCCCTGGTTGTCATTTCGACATTGGTGCCCTGCTGGCTCAACGCCGGCCAATGGCCCACGCGGGGACTGACCCCGTATGGTTCGTTGGCAAAGCCGATGAACACACTGGCAGCTTCGTCGGCTTCGTACTGGCCCAATTGCCGAATCAATTCAGCGCGCCGCGCCGGATCGGTTTCGGCGCCGATGGCCGAGATCATGGCGTCGGTCTTGTCATTGGCAAAGGTGGCGAACAGGTTCGAGCTGTGCGAACTGGCGATCAACCCCTGCAGCGCACCGGCAAATGCCAGGCCACGATGGGTGAAGGCGACATTGCTCGCATTGCCGGTACTCCAGGCACTCCGCAGTGCGGTCCAGGTGGTAGGCACGATGGTTGTGCGCACACCGATGGCCCGCCAGTAGCTGGCCACGGCTTCCGCCATGATCGGCATCTCGGCGCCTGGCGCGGTAGTGAACGTACGCAGCGTCATTGAAAAGCCGTTTGGGTAACCCGCTTCACGCAATAACGCTCGGGCCTTTGCCGGATCGTAGGGATACGGTTGCAATGTTTCCCATTCACGAACCGGGAAATCCCCCGGCGTGATCAACGCCTCACCATGCAGGATGTAATCAACGATCGCCTGTTTGTCGACGGCGTAGTTCAGCGCCTGGCGCACACGCTTGTCCTTCCACGGCACGGAGGGATCTTCGCGGCCCTGGACCAGACCGCCGAAGCGAACCACCGGCGCCCAGTTGCCCTTGACGAAAATCGTGCGGACACCGGCTTGCGCCAGCGCATCGATCGAATCGTAATTGATCGGCGCCAGGTCCACTTCGCCGGCCTTCAGCATCGCCGCTCGGGTGAACTCCTCGGGTACGGAAAGAAAGCGGATACGTTTGAAGTCCGGCTTTACCCGCCAATTGCCGGCACCCTCGTTGATGGCTTCAACCTCTATGAACGTATCGTCGCGATAACCTACCAGGCGGAAGGGTCCGGTACCGATGGGATGCTCGTTGGCAACGGCGTCGCCGACGCTTTCGATGTAGCGTCTGGACTGGATGGGCACGACCACGCCATTGGACAGATAACCCGAGACGAACTCGATGTCGGGCTCTTTCAACACGATGTGCACGGTGTAGGTGTCAATCGCTTCCACCCGGTCAACGATATGCCGTAGCGTCGACGCCATCCCGGCAATGGAAGTCCGGTCCATCATCCGGTTGAAGGTGTAGGCGACGTCATCCGCCGTCATCTCGCCCCAGCCGCCATGAAACGCCACGCCGCGTCGCAGCCACAAGGTGACTTCGCGACCGTCGGGCGACATCTGCCAGCGCTCGGCCAGCCCCGGCTGCGGCGCCAGCGTTTCCGGATCCAGGTAAACGAGGTATTCGTAGATCGTATCGAGGTAGAGCTTGCGCCCGGTGCTGCCATTCCATGGCAGGAAGGTACCGTCGCTGAACGTGGACATCGCCACCCGCAGCTCGTCCGGCGGCGAAGGCGGTGCACCGCATCCCGCGGCCAGCAGGACGGCGCCGACCAACATGCCACGGATAATCGCCGCGGCGGAGGTCGCGCACGCAGACACGGCAGCGAGGAAGTTTTTCAAAGGCGGACTCTCAAGACCTGACCAAACCGGCAAATCCACAAATAATTTGCGTTACAAACTAATCGCGCATGGTATACCAAACCGGCACCGCTTAGACAGGCCCGCAACCGATGGGCAACAAGCGACGTATCATCGACATCGCCATCACCCCAGCGGGATCAAGACCTGACCCGGGTATTGTAAAACCGGTCCGCGCATGCCTCGATAATGCGCTGCGGCATGATTGCTCGAAGCGCATTATGGCAACCGACACCCTCGCCGATCTGCTGTGGGCGCGGTTCGACGGCGTTGCTCCCCTGCTGATTAATATGTGGCATGATTCCGGGCACCTGAGGGGGATTCAGGCGGGCGGAAGTTCTGCCGTCTGCCGGGCCGGCATTGCGGTTGCATTCCCTCCTTGTCGTTGCCATTGAAGATTCATTGCGGAGACCTGTCATGACCAAGCTGGGAAAAGGCATCGCCACCTCGATGCTGTGCATGTTGTCCACTGTTGCTTTTGCTGACTATGCCGACGACCGTGCGGAAATCGAAAACATATCCAACAAGTACATGGTCGCCGTCGACGCCGGCGATATCGAAACGGTGATGTCCACCTGGGCCGATGAAGGCGTCCTCGACTGGGTCGGCGGGGTGGAAAACGGCAAAGCCGCCATCCGCGCGGCGATGTCCAATTTCGGCGGTGGCCGCAAAGTCGATATCCCCGAAGGCGCCACCTCACGGCCGCGTACGCGGCACCAGATCATCAATCATGTGATCGATATCGACGGTAACGTCGCCCATACCACGGCATACTGGTTTGCCTTCACCAACAACACGCCACAGCGCGACGTGCAGCTGGTTTATTTCGGTCACTACGAGGACGAACTCGTGCGGGTCAACGGCCACTGGCTGTTCAAGCATCGCAAGGTCTGGAACGAGTCGTTGCAGAACCGCGCCTTGTTCTACCCGAAGCTGGGCGAGAAGGATCCGCGTAAGAAATAGGCCGGTCTGATACAGCCGGAAGGTCCGTCGCGAGGCGGCCGGTGTCCAATAGCACCGGCCGTCGGCGACATTCCTCAAGGAAAACCATTCGTGTTATCTGCTATGCGCCAGTACTTTACGTTTACACACCGAGCGCTTTCACTGCTTGCATGCGTGGCGGTGCTGGCCTTCACCGCACCGGCACAGGCGGATGAATTGTTCGACCAGGCAGACGTACTGGCGATACAGCTCGACTATCCCGCCCGCCAGCTCATTCGCGAGGCCCGCAATCCCAAACCGTTGCCTGCCACGCTGAGCTACACCGGCCGTGGCGGCGAACGCGTAACCATTGCGTTGGAAGTCGAAGTCCGCGGTAACAAGCGCCGGGAAACCTGCGCGGCCTCGCCTCCGCTGCGGCTGCTGTTCAAGGGCAAGGCGGTCGAAGGCACCATGTTCGAGGGGCAGAAGGACTTGAAACTGGTGACCCAGTGCAAGCGCGCCAGCTGGTATGCGGATTACGTGCGCCTGGAACACAAGGCATACCGGATTTTCGAGCAGGTGACGCCGCTGTCGTTTCGCACCCGGATGCTGGAAATCACTTATCGCGATACCGATGACAACGACGCGGCCAGAACCGAGCCGGCATTCCTGATCGAGGATATCTCGGACGTCGCCAAACGGAACCAGCGCAAGCGCGTCCGCCGTGAGCAAATCAGCGTGTCGGATCTCGATCCGGCGTACGCGGCGCTTTCCGCCGTTTTTCAGTACCTGATTGCCAATACTGACTGGTCGATCCAGAAACCCTCGGCAGGTGATGACGAGTGCTGCCACAACGGCAAACCGGTCGGACCGGCGGATGGCGCCGGTGCGGTCGCGGTCGTCCCGTATGATTTCGATTCCGCAGGACTGGTGAATACGGATTACGCGATACCCGCGGAGAGCCTGAAGGTCCGTTCGGTCACCAGCCGCATCTATCGTGGCTTCTGTTCGAGCAACGACCAGATTCCGCAGGCCATCGCCGCTTTCAATGAACAGCGCGCGGCCATTGAAGCGCTGTTCACCGCGGGCGACCTCGGCGCGAAATCGCAGAAGGCCGCGACAAAATTCGTCGGGCGATTCTTTGACCTCATCGGTGATGAGAACCAGGTGCGCAAAAAGATTCTGGACAAATGCCGATAACGGTCCGGGCATACCAAGGATTCACCCGCCCGCTACTCGGGTACCGCGCACCGGTGGTATAACGCCGTTGAATTGAGCCGATGGAAAATCGACATGGCAGATGACCCGACCGCAGATCCGGCAGTTGCCGAACCGTCCGCACCTGAGACACTGGAGATGTCCCCGGTGGCCGCAGCGCCCATCGAAGGTACGGACATCGCCGCTCCCGGCAAGGACAAGGCTAAAAAGGACAAAAAGAAGTCCGACGCCAGTCGCGGGGTTGAGACGCTGTATCGCGTGACCTTCGACAACCATATCCAGCTCAGCCAGCTGGCCGACAACAAGGCCAACATGCTGGTCAGCATCAACGGCTTGATCATCTCGGTGCTGATTGCGTTGGTGGCGCCGCGCGCCAGCGAGCCGGACCCGATGATATTCCCCGCCCTGCTCCTGATGCTCGGCTGCGCCATCTCATTGTTCATCGCCATCATCGCTTCGCGCCCGCGCATCGTCCGCTCGCCCATCAGTGTCGCCGACGTCGCCCGGAATTCAGGCAACCTGCTGTTCTTTTCCGAGTTCACCACCATGTCTCCCGAAGCCTTCTCCGAGGCCATGGGCCTGCTGCGCGATGATCGTAAGCTGCTGTACGACAACATGAACCGGGAACTCCATTCCCTCGGCGTAGTCCTTGTTCGCAAGTATGCCCGGGTTCAATGGGCATACACGGCGTTCATGTTCACCATCGGCATTGCCGTTTTCAGCTTCCTGGTCATGGCCTTCATGACCTTTGCGTGAGCGGTTTTTCCAGCCTGCCGGGACCCACCGGACCGTGTGTGCCGCAGGTTGACTGTTACGGACCGTCATCGGGCGCGGAAGCGTCTGGATTGTCGCGAAAAATATAGGGTATGCTGGCCGCCACAGGCAGGGCGCGTTTTGCAGCGCAACATAACCATTCAGACCGGTCGGGGAGACTCACAATAATGAATACCAAGCTGTTCTTGCATGCCACTTTGATGCTCGGATTGACTGCAGGGGCCACTACCGCCTTCGCAGCCGATGTAGCCAACATGACGGTCAACGACATCGCGCAATGCATGAGACAGAACGTTGTCGAGCGCGGCAGCCTGCGTGATTTCCAGGTCAACGCATTCGATGCTGAAGGCAAGTCGAACAACCTGAAGGTCAAGGTCTTCTGGAAGCCGGCCAAGACCTCTGATGAAAGCCGCATGACCCTGCAGGTGCTGGAACCCGATACCTATGCCGGTACGGCCTATCTGCTGGCCTCCGACGGCCAGTCCGAACAGATCAATCTCTACCTCCCGGCCCTGAAGCGCGTGCAGCCTGTCGTCGGCAGCGAAATGACGCAGAAGCTGTGGGGCAGCGACTTCACGTTCGCCGATGTCAAACAGGTGCAAGGTCTGCTGGTGGACGGCAACGCCAAGCGTCTGGCCGACGCCGCGGTGTCCGGTCGCCCGACCTACCTCGTCGAAACCGCAACTGACAAGTCGCAGACGGGCTACAGCATGGTCCGCAGCTATATCGACCAGCAATCCTGCACGATGCTCAAGGCGGAACTGTTTGCCGACGGAACCACCCCGACCAAAGTGCTGACCGGCGATCTGAACCGCCTCGTCGAAGTTGAACCCTACTGGGTCATGCTGGGCTACACGATGAATGACCTGAAGGCTGGCACGCATACCGACCTCGTGCTCAGCGATGTGTACCTGCTCGAGCGTGGACTGCCCGAGTCACTGTTCACGCCAGAAGGCTTCTACCAGCCCTACGAGTAGACTCTACTCGACGGGCCTTGACCTAGAAGGCCTCAAGACATGGCCAACAAGCTGCAATGGTGGGCGGCAGAGCGCGCCCCATGGCTGCTGTTGGCCATCGTCATTCTTACGATCATCGCCTTCTTCCAGGTTTTCGATGTCAGGAACGGCCACCTGCGTCTGGAGGTGGATCCCAGCCTTGAAGGCATTTCCACCCAGAGCGACGCCGAGCGCGAATACGCGAACCTCCTGCAACGACGCTTCGGCAGCAACGAGCCCATCATGGTGGTGGTGCGCGCCGACGACACCTTCACCCTCGCCGGCCTGCAACGCATTGATCGTCTGTCGAAGGCGTTGGCCACCATTGACGGCGTCCAAGGCGTCCGCTCACTGACGGCGACCACCATCCCGCGCGTCACAGATGGCGTGTTGAACTACACCCGTGTGACGCCGGAATCACTCACCGATCCACAGCTGCCTGAGCAACTGCGCGCTGCGGCCGCCAATACCGCGTTACTCACCGGCCAGCTGGTTTCAGCCGATGGCCGCGCCGCCGCCATCGTGCTGGAAACCGCGGCAATGACCGAGCGCGAGATGCTCGAATCGGATCTCGCCGGCGAAGTATTGCGCGTTGCCGACACCGAAGCCGCGGATGGCGTCGAAATCATGGTGACCGGCGCATCGATTATCCGCAGCGAAATCAGCGAAACCGTCGCCCGCCAGTTACGCCGCGTGGTGCCGACCATCATTGCGGTGGTCACCGTGTTACTGGCGCTGGCGTTCCGCACCGTGCGCGGTGTGGTGTTGCCGATGATTACCATCGTCATCGCCCAGCTCTGGTTGTTGGCGGTGATGAGCGTCATCGATCGACCATTGAATCTGATCACGGCGTTGGTACCGCCATTCCTGGTCACCATGGGACTTGCCTACTGTGCCCACGTGCTGGCGGAATACGAATCGCTCATCCGCGATGAGGATATTGGCGATCCGGTAGAACGCATCGCCAAACTGGTCAGCGAAATCTCCGTACCCGTTGCAGTGACCGGCATCGCCACCATCGCCGGCTTGCTGGCGTTGATGCTCAATGACCAACGGTCAATGGTTGAATTCGCGTGGTTGGCTGCGCTCGGTACAGCTTTTCTGATGGTGTTGACGCTCACCTTCGTACCCGCCGCCTTGCGCTACTGCCGGCCGCCCGCCACCTCCAGGCCTTTGCCCGCGGCCTGGGCATTCGAAACCGGCGGTGAGAAGCTCAGTCATTTCGACCAGCGTCGACGCAAGGGCATCCTGGCGATCGCCGCGGCGGTGTTTCTCGGTGCATTGTTGTTGGCCTCGCGGATTGAAATCGGTGACGTATTCGTCGGGGTGTTTGCCCCCGAAGCACGGGTGCGTGCCGACTACGAAGCCGCCAATCAGGCCATTGGTGGCGTCAATCCACTGGACATCGCGCTGGAAGGTGGCGCGGCAGACGTGTTCACCGACCCCGATATCCTGCGCGCGCTCGATTCACTGCAGACCTGGCTTGTTGCCCAACCCGAAGTGGGTTCGGTCACCGGCCTCGTCGATCACGTCAAATTGCTGGACCGCTATCTGGGCGAGGACAGCGAAGGCCAGATTCCGGTGTCGCGCGATGCGATTCGTCAGATGCTGTTCGTGGGAGAAAGTGAACTGTTGCGCAGTGTGGTCAACCTGGACCGCTCGTCCACGCTGATTCGGTTGCGGCTGACGGTGGACGACACCAACAGCATCGGTGAACTGCTTGATCGCGTTCGTCTGCGACTGACCGCCCTGCCCCCCGGCCTCGACGTGCGCTTGCTCGGCAGCGCTGTGGTGATGACTGAATCGGTTGAAACCGCCACTGAAGGTCAGCTGCAAAGCATCGCACTGGCGTTGGGACTCATCTTCGTCTGTCTCGCCTTCCAGTTCATGTCGCCCAAGCTCGGCCTGCTTGCGTCGCTGCCGACCATGTTGCAGACGGCGATCTATTTCGGTGCCTTGGGGCTGCTCGCGGTGCCGTTGAATCCCACCACCGTGCTGGTGGAATGCCTGGTGCTGGGTCTGGCCATCGACGACACCATCCATTATCTCGCGCGCTTCGCCAGCGCTGCGCGACGATTCGGCTCCGAAGCCCAGGCGGCATCGTTCGCGCTGCGCACCGTGCTGCGCCCGATCACGTTGACCAAGGCGATTCTCGCGCTGGGCTTTCTGACCATGGTGACCGGTGAGTTGCGCAGCCAGGCACAGTTCGGCTGGCTGGCCGCACTGACGCTGGCCTGCGCCTGGCTGGTGGATGTCTTCGTCACTCCCGCCTTCATCAGTGGCCTGCGCATCGTCACCTTGTGGGACGCGCTGCGCCTGAATCTGGGCGACAACGTGCAAGCCCAGATTCCGCTGTTCGCCGGGCTGTCCAACCGGCAGGCGCGGATTTTCGCCCTGATGGCCAACCTGCACACCTTGCCCGCGGGCACGAGACTGATTTCCGAAGGTGATGACGCCGGCAGCATTTACGTCGTCATCGACGGTGAACTCACCGTGTACTCCGGCAGTGGCGACCAGCGCAAGGAACTGCGCCGGATGACACGCGGCGACGTGGTGGGCGAGCGCGGCTACTTCGGTCAGAAACGCAGCGCCAACGTCGATACGGTGACTGAAACCCGCCTGCTGCGCTTTGACGATGCTGACCAGGAGCGCATCTGCAAGGCCTATCCTGCCATTGCCGCACGCGTGTTCCTGTCATTGAACCGGCTGCAGGCCGAACGGCAGTCAGAGTTGCAGCCGCCGGCGCGCGGGCGAAGCATGGAGGAAGTTCTGGCAAACGCCGGCCCGGCGTCGTTCGATTCAACGCTGGGCGATTGAAGTCACGAAGGAACGGTCACGATGACGATTCACTTCCAGGGTCAGAATACGAACACGGCCGACGCGATGGCCGTAGAGCGCTGAGGCAATTCGATGCGCGGCGAACATGTCACCCGTCAACGCCTGCTGATTGCAGGCGTGCTGCTCTCCGCCCTGTTCTACCTGCTGCCCTGGGGCCAGCAGCTCGACATGACCACGTACGACACGCTGTTCCTGTTACGCGGTACGAAGGAGGTCCCGCGCGACATCGTCTTCGTGGCGATCGACGAAGCGTCGTTCCTGCAGATCGGCGAGCGCTGGCCGTGGTCACGCAAGCTGCACGCCGCCGCCATCGACAACATGTTCCGCATGGGCGCCGAAACCATCGCGCTGGATATCCTGTTCACCGAGCCGGCCAGCCCGGACGAAGACGCGGCGCTGCGTGAAGCGCTTGCAGCCGGCCACACCACGGTGCTCGCCTCAGACATCGTCACCACCATCGATGACCGTTTCGAATACGAGAGCATCCTCGAACCAGTAAGCACGCTGCGAACGCCGGAAACGCTGATCGGGCACATCAGCACGCCCAGCGACAATGACGGTTTTGTCCGCCGCGCCTCACTGTTCCTGGAGGATCATCCGTCGCTGGCGCTGCAGGCGGTACGTGCCTATGCCGGCCAGCGCTGTTGCGACCCGCTGCCCGCCGATGGCTTCTTCATCAATTACTACGGTGGTCCGGAGACGCTTAAAACGGTCTCGTTCTACCAGGTGCTGGCGCCCGGCCAGTATCTGCCACCGGATACCTTCCGCGACAAGCTGGTGATAGTCGGCGTCAACACCACCAACAGTGTCATGCCGAACCGCCGTACCCCGGACCACTACCCGACGCCGTATACCCGCTGGGGTGGCGGCTACATGCCGGGCGCATTGATTCACGCCAACATCGCCGCCAACCTGCTCAATCACAATGCCATCGCGTTTCTGCGACCGGAAGTGGTCGCCGGCGCGGGTGTCATCATCGCGCTCGTGTTCTGGCGCCTGACCATCGGTCGCCGGTTGCGGGTGCGGATTCTCGCGGGGGCCGCGCTGGTGGCCGGCATTCTCGCGCTGGCAGTGATCGCCTTCAGCTACTTCTACCAGTACGCCTCACCGGTCGGCCTGCTGCTACCGCTGTTCGCCGTCTTCATCTTCTCGCCATACTACGACTACCTCGAAGCCACGCAGGAGCGCGCCTTCATGCGCGGCGCGCTCAGCAACTACGTCAGCCCACAGGTGGTGGAGATGCTGGACCGCGATCCGGCCTCGCTGCGCCCGGGCGGCACGCGCGTCAACGCCACCGCGTTGTTTCTCGATATCGCCGGGTTCACGCGGTTGACGGAGAAGAACAGCCCGGAAGTGATTGTCGAATTCGTCAACGAGTTGCTATCGGTCGCCGTCGAATATGGATTGGACAGTGGCGGAACCGTCGAACGATTTCTCGGCGATGCGGCGGTCATCATCTGGGGTGCGCCTGTTGCGCAGGATGACCATGCCATCCGCGCGTGCGAGACGGCGTTGAAGATTGCCGAACGCATCCAGGAAATTTCCGTAACGGCCTCCGAGCGTCTGGGTGCCGAAGTCTCGGTGCGCATCGGCATCAACAGCGGCACGATGATCGCAGGCAACATCGGCGGTAAGCGCCGCTTCAATTACACCGTGATGGGTGACGCGGTCAACCTGGCGGCGCGACTGGAAGGCGTCAACAAGATCTACCACACGACGATCCTGATCGGCAGCGAAACGCGGCGGTTGGTGGGCGAGCGCTTCGTCTGCCGGATGATTGATCGCATCCGCGTCCGTGGGCGCGAGCAGATCAGTGATGTCTGGGAACTGGTCGGTGTATTTGGCAAGGTGCCGTCGGTACGGTTGAACTGCATCGGCGAATACGCCGCCGCGCTGGAGCATTACCAGGCGGGTGAACTGGGCCGCGCCGAGCGCGGCTTCGCCCGCGCATTGGGGTTCATGGAAGACGACGGTCCGTCCGAAGTCATGCACCGACGCACCCAGATGCTTGCCCAGCGCCGACGTGAAAACCGGCCCTGGGATGGCATATACAATCTCGACCGCTGATCTGCCGGCTGCCGCTAGTCGATGATGAAGTCGATGATCCGCAGCAGGATAGCGGGTTCGTTGACTGTCGGGCTGCGGCCCGCGGTGACTTCCGCGCCATCATCCACGCCGTCGTGATCCGAGTCTGCCGCGCCAGGATCGCTGCCGTATTGCAGCACCTCCGCGCCATCCGTCAGGCCATCATCGTCCGTATCGGCATCGTTGGGATTGGTGCCGTGGACCAGCACCTCCGCACCATCGCTCAAGCCATCGTCATCGCTGTCGGCGACACCGGGCTGCGTTCCATACACATTTACTTCGTCATCATCTGACAGGCCATCGCCATCACTGTCCGTCGCTGGCGGCGGTTCCTCGGCGAGGATGAAATCGCGCCGGACCGTCTGCACGGTGGATTTGAAGGTATTCGGGTCAATCACCGGCTCCGGCACCACCACCGAGGCGGAGGATGATTCGAAGCCGAGCGCGGTGACCTGCAACTGCGCCTGCCCTGCCAACGTCACCAGGATGTACTGGCCGCCTTCATCGGTCTCGGCGTTAACAAACTCCAACGGAATGCCATTGTTGGTTCGGGTGACCAGGTGACTGGTCAGCAACGCGAGATCGCGGGACGACTGCACGAATCCCTTGATGACGCCCAGCACGCTGTTGCCATCGTCGGTGTCGAACGAAAACACATTGCTGCTGGCAGTCACTGCGCCGAAGACATCCACCGCCTGTACCTGCCAGTAGTAGGTCGTCAGGTCGGAAAGTCCCTCGGTCACCACGGTAATCGTGGCGTCGATTTCCTCCTGCACGACGCAGTCTATGCTCAATGCTGGGTCGGTACACACGCGCAAGGTATAGGTGACTGCATCGCCATCCGGATCACCGCTCGCCTGCCAGCTGAAACCGGACACCGTATGTACCGTCGCACCGTTGGCCGGTTGTGACAGGTTGAACGCCGCGGGAGATTGGTTGGCGCCAGTGGTCTTGTAAACCACGCTGCGCTCGCCCGGCGACAACGCGCCGGTTTCAACGTCCTCGACGTAATAGAAGATTTCGTATCGGCCAGGCGTGATGAAGCCGTCGTAGTCCAGACAGAACTGATTGGCGGCACAGCCCTGGGTCCCCGGCGCGTTCAACAGGCGTCGGTCATAGCTGTCTGCCGCCTGCTGTTCGGTCACCGGCGTTCCGCCGCTTTCCAGCACACCGCCGGCCAGCACTGCATCCGGTGCGCGCACCTCGATAATGGCTTGCGCGACCTGGGCATTGTCGTTGGCCGTCAGCCGCAGCGTGGCGGCATTCTGTGCTGCGCCAAGAAATTGTGTCGGCGAAACGGCACTGACATCGGCCGGGTTATCCACCGAATTGGTGTTGAACGCAGGCCCGGTGCCGAGATACAGCCCGGAGGCCAGCACGCCGTCTTCGTCGGCGCCGGCCTGCAATACATTGGCGCCGATGCCATCGCCGTTATCATCCAGCAACGGGTGCTGAACGGCTGAATCCAGGTACACATTGGCGGAATTCGCGGCGTCACTTTCGCGCGTGTACGTTTCGGTCTTGTCGGTCGCTACGACGAAGGCATTGGCCAGCGACTCACCCCGATCCAGCCCCTGGAAGAACTCCTCGAGGAAGTATTCACCTACCCGGATCTGGTCGGACTCGAGCGGCCCCTTGTATGAAACTTCGTCGGCCGCCGCGGAGGTGATGACAACACGGTGATTACCGCTCAGCAATGGAATGAAACCACCCGAATAGCACGCGCCGGTGATGATGATGCGCGCTTCAGCAGCGGCCAGCGGGTTGAGGGCTGCCTCGAAGGTGTCCAGCCATTGGTCGACCTCGGCCGGCGACAAGGATTCATCGCCGAGCAGGAACTCGGAGTCCGCGCCATCGGTATTACCGTGATCGACGAAGATGAGATACACCGGCGCGGGATTGTTGTTGACCGCGCCCGCCAGGTTCTCAATCGTTGACTGGATCACGGCCTTGGACGGCACGC
>JACKNH010000038.1 GCA_024234975.1 Gammaproteobacteria bacterium | reverse complement strand
CAACCATAGTGTCATCGCTCTAAATATTTTGGTCAAGCCACCTAACACTTTGTTAGGCGTATCACTGTGCATATGTTTTGAGTACGAGGCGTACCAGCCTCCTATTCTCAATTTCTCCAAGCCGTAGTTCTTGGGCGAATGCCTCTAATTCTTCGCGCGTATACTCCGATGTGTTACGAGATTCGCCAGGATCCGACGTATTGGGTAATTCATAAGGATGCTCTTTCCTGTAGTTTGCCGCGTACTCAATGGGGCGGTCATCGCGATACGGGGAATACCATAACCATTTGAGCCAGCTCTCCATGTACTTGCCGTGATTCGCTAGCTCTCCATCGAGCATTACTTCTTTTGCTTGAATCATTTCATCGCGTCTCGTGCCGCGCAAGGCGGTAATTTCATGCGCGATTATCGACGCCTTGTACTGCGCGTCGGACTTTATGAACTCGTAGACACCTACTCTTGTTCCTACGAAAAAGCTCGCGCAGGAACAAGCGACGATAGTGATTGCCCAGAGGAACCTCGGCTTCATCCGGATACGCCTAACGCTGCGAATAAGCCGCGAGCGAAGCGCGTAGCGGTTTGCGAGTCGGAGCACACGAAGGGTGCGGCTTGATTCGCTGGTTAGGCATTCTGAAGCTCCGACGGTAGAGGCTGATCTGGCTTAGCCGTTATCCACAGTTTGACTAGAAACTGTCTCAGTAAGCTGAGGTTGTTCTCACCAGAAAGCTCGGCGCGATCAGTCGGTTGTTGGAACCAGATATTGAAGGTCGTTAGCGCCACAAAGAGGTCCATCTTTTCATCGAAGCCAATTGTGACTCGTGGCTCTTCGTCGAGGCCATAGTGATCAATGACTGAAAACAGGAGGTGCTGCATTGATTGGCCAGCAAGGAAATGACGATGTAGCGCGCTCTCTATTCCTTCGCGTAGTAGTGGCACGATCTGGTTCTTCCATTTCTTCCAGTTTGTGTCGGGCATCGACTCTGCGAATTCAATCATCTTGAGCCATGATTGCTCGTTCGATGGTGTAGGGACATTCATCCAGCTCATCTTGGATGCCTAACGCCGCCATATGCGGCAATTTTGGAGTGGATACTTTTTGTGCGAGCGTAGCGATAAGCACAAAAAGGAGGAGCGGAAAAATTGTCCGGCCAGCTTGCTGGCGAACATGATGGCTGTGTTAGGTGTGCACAGGGCTTAAGCAACTTTTTCTCCATAGCTAAATGCCGACCTTGTTAGCCAAGCGAGGCAACCATAAATGCCCCAGAAAATTGCAAAGGCGATGACGTTTTCTTGGATGTGACCGTAATTCAGGTACTTGGCGTTAATAGATATGAACACGACCGATAGTGCGAAAAGGCTGAACAGCGCAGCCTTTTTGAAGCGAGCCGCATAGAAAAACAAAAGCATACCTACGAAGTGCAGGCCAATTTGGAGGTAGACCCAAGCACAATAGGTTTCACTGTCAGACATAAATAGGGCGAGATGCAGAACAGCACTGATTCCAAGGCACGCAATTGACACGTAGCTAAAGAGCTTGAATGTAAATGCGGTGCCGCTCATTTTTGTTCACCTAACGCCAGCGATGAGCCGCGAACAAAGTGCATTGCACTTTGTGAGTCGGGCGACCCACGGGAGCGGACTCCATCGCTTTGTTAGGCCCCATGATTGGATTCCTGCGAATTGACGCGGCGCGACAGCCCATCCAAGACGTGCTCGATCTCTGGAGTGCTTCGTTTGTGCGGAGGATAAAACGCTATCTCAGAACCGAGCGCGCAAGGAGTCTTCAGAATGAGTATGACTTCCATACCGCGAAGCGTCGGTACTCTCATGATCTCCTGAACTTGATGTAGTGGGACTTCGATAGTCGTCTTCCATCTCGTGATCTTCAGGCGATCGCCCCGATCCTCGACAATGTCCGCCTTAAGCCAAAGTCCCTTTCGAAGTAATCGATACATGATGAGGTTGGCAATCACGAACACGATGAGAACGATAACCAACGACTCCGCCCCTTCGCTACGTCTCGGCCAATAGGTCCAGCCACATGCACCAGCAACAACAATGAACGGAAGTGCGCGTGTTACGAACGTCGAGTGTGGGGTGGAGAGCACCTGCATCTCTTTTGCCTAACGCTGCCGTACGCGGCAATTTTGGAATGGATGCTTTTTGTGCGAGCGTAGCGAGGAGCACAAAGAGGAGGAACGGGAAAGTTGTCCGGCCAGCTTGCTGGAGAACCTTATGATTTTGTTTTGTGACCCTGCTGACATTGCTGCCTCTCCCTGGCTGAGCGCTGCCCCGGATGGACATTACCCTTTGCGACGCACTTGAGAATAGTGTCTTGCCGGAGTGCCGACAAGCCTGAAGAACTCTGGAGATAACGGCGTTGAACGTAGTGAGGGGGACTGGCGGCCATGCCATTCATCAACCTGATCTGCTCACCGGTGACCCTGGCGTCGCCCGCACCTCGGATGTTTGTGAGTACGACGGTTGTCCCGGGTGGGTTGGACGTTAACGCGGATCCGGATATGGCCACTTACCGTTATGTCGGTAAGGTCTACACCGGAACCGTTCGGCGGGAAATGGACAGAACTGCGCGTTAAACCCGCGAATCGCGGCTTTACTCGGACGTGGACGAAACAGCCCGGGCGGGACGGGTGGTGCCGGAGAGAGGAATCGAACCCCCGACCTTCTCATTACGAATGAGCTGCTCTACCGACTGAGCTACTCCGGCGTGGTACGGCGAGCGCGCGATTATAAAGAATAGGCAGCCTCGCCCACAACCGGCCCGGCGGGTCCGCCGGCACAGTCTGCCGCCCCATCCGGGGCAGCTGGCGATTTTTTGACCGATCCCACTGCCAACGGACTTCCCTCAGGCGTATTGCATAGCCGTGACTGGCGCAATAAACCGTTGATTTCCGGCTTGCACGAACCGCAGCGGGTACCGCATTTCAACCGGTCGCCGACCGCCTGCACACAGTCGCAGCCATCGGCAATCGCGGCTTTGATAGCCTCAGCATTCACCCGGAAGCAGGCGCAGACCATGTCCGCACTGCCCGATTCCCTGGCCCAGTCGTCGGCAAGCATGGCTTCAATCACCGCCATCACCGGTGCTTCCTGCCAGGCCGCCATCAGGCTTTCAATGGCCGGCAGCCGTGCAAACGCCGCGGCAACATGCAGCACGCCCAGCACCCTGCCCTGCGCCAATGCCACCCAGTGGCTGTCTTCGCCGGGCGATCCCGACTGCACCACCTGCACGGGTTGCCCGAACCGTGTGGTCAACCACCCCTGCCAGTCGAACGGGCCGCTGACGGCCAGATCGTGAATCAGACCATATTGATGCGGAATGCGAACCCAGTAGTCTGGACTGCCCGGATCGATATCGTCTGCCGTGACAAGTCTTGCCCACGTCGTAACGGCGAACGGCTTCGCCATCACCGCCGTCTGTTTCAATTCGGGCTGGCCGGACAACGCGTCCACCCGCGGCGCGATCAAGCGCCCGACATTTGCCGACGAAGCGTATTGGCCATTCCAATGCATGGGTGCGAACAGTTCGCCCGTGCGCAAGCCGTCATCACCTCGAACCTGCAGCAGACAACTGCCGCGCGGTGAACTCACGGTGGCAACTTCGCCTTCAACCAGCCCCAGGCACTCAATATCTTCAGCGCACGCGTACAGCCATGGCCGATCGATATGTGCCAGCAATCTCGGTGCGCTACCGGTTCTGGCCATGGTGTGCCACTGGTCACGCAGACGGCCGGTGTTCAACAACAACGGCCAGGTATTGCAGCGTGCTTCGCGCGGCGGTTCCGGCTGCACGATCGCGAAACGCGCGCGGCCGTCGCCGGTGAAGAAGCGGCCGTCGGCAAACAGCCGCGCCGTGCCTTGCGCAGCGCTGGCGGTGACCGGCCACTGCACGGGTTGCAGTGATTCGTAGTCGTCGTCAGTGATGTTGGCCAAACCAACGATGTCGAACGCGCGCTTCCCATCGTTCTCGAATCCGGACAACGCCGCGTGTTCGCGAAAAATCTGCGCGGGAGAATTGAAGGCAAACGCATCGCCAAATCCCAGCCGTTTGCCAAGCTCGGCAAACATCCACCAGTCCGGACGTGCGTCACCGGCAGATTGGAGACGGCCACGCTGACGGCTGATGCAGCGCTCGGAATTGGTCGCCGTGCCATCTTTTTCGCCCCAGGTCAGCGCCGGCAGCACCACATCGGCTAGACGTGCCGTATCGGTATCCGCAATGCAGTCGGCCACCACCACCAGCTCGCACTGGCGTAACGCCTGACGCACGCGCGCACTGTCCGGCATGCTGGCGACGGGGTTGGTCCCGGCGATCCATACCGCACGCACGTGGCCATTCAACATGGCCTCGAACAGGTCGACCGCTTTGTATCCCGCGCGTCTGGCCACCGTCTCACTGTTCCAGAAACGCCCGGCAAGCGCCTGATGCTCGGGATTGTCGATCTGCATGTGCGCGGCGAGTTGCGTTGCCAGGCCACCGACTTCGCGGCCGCCCATGGCGTTGGGCTGGCCAGTGATTGAGAACGGTCCGCTGCCGGGTGACCCGATGCGGCCGGTCGCCAGATGCAGGTTGATGATCGCTTCGCCCTTGTTGACGCCGCTGGTCGATTGATTCAGGCCTTGCGACCAGCACGTCACCGTACTGGGTGCGTTGATGAACCAGTTGTACAAGGTTTGCAGATCCGACTGCGGCAGTTCGCAGAAATCCGCCGTGTGTTCGAGTGACCATGGCGCGCAGGCCGTTTTGCAGGCATCCAACCCGTTGGTGTGCGCATCGATGAAGCGGTGCGACAGCGCACCGGCATCCACCACGGCGTTCAGCAGGCCATTGAACAATGCAGCATCGGTACCGGGGCGCAATTGCAGATGCAGATCGGCGATGTCCACACTGGCGGTGCGGCGCGGATCGATGACGACAATCTTCAATTCAGGACGCGCAGCTTTCGCGGCCGCGATGCGCTGATACAGCACCGGATGCGTCCACGCCGGATTCCAGCCGGCGAGTATCAGCAGGTCGGTAACCTCCAGATCTTCGTAGCAGCAAGGCACGGCGTCGGCGCCGAAGGCACGCTGATAAGCGACCACCGCCGAGGCCATGCACAGCCGTGAATTGGTATCCATGTTGCCGCTGCCGATGAATCCTTTCATCAACTTGTTGGCGACGTAGTAGTCCTCGCTGAGCAGCTGACCGGAACCGTAGATGGCCACGGCGTCCGGCCCGGACTCATCGATGACCTTGCGCCAGTAGTTTGCGATGAGATCCAGTGCACTGTCCCAGTCCGCCGGTTTGCCGCGAATCAGCGGTTGGGTCAGGCGGCCACGCAGTGCGGTGGATTCGTGCAGCCAGGTGCCTTTGACGCACAAGCGTCCCCGGTTGGCCGGATGTTCTGTCGAACCCTGAACATCCAGTAATCTCCCGTCGCGCAGCGTCATGTCGACGCCGCAGCCCACACCGCAGTACGGGCATGTCGTGGCCACCGCACGCGGCGGCGCCAGCGGCACTCCGGCGAGATCGACGACAGAGGCGTTCGTATCCATCGTGCTCAGCCGGCCACCCGCCGCGGGTGATATCCGGCATCCGCGCCCTGCTCGCCCAGTGAGGAAAGGTAGCGTTCCAGTAGCCGCTTGCAGCTGCCACAGCCCGTGCTGGCGCTGGTGGCGGTGGCAACGCTGGCGACATCGTTGAGACCCGCGGCCGCGCAATTGCGCACCTGGCCGGCAGTCACTGCGTGGCATGAACAGATCAAGGCATCCGATGACATGGTCTGGCATAGCGGTACCGATGGGCCGCAGTACTGGTCGGACAGCAACAGGCGTGCCGGGCTGCCATCGATGCGCGCGCCATCGCGATACAGTTGCAGCAACTCGTCATAACCTTCACTCTCACCGACCATCACCGCGCCGAGCACGGCGCGCGACGCGCGATCAACGACGACGCGCTTGTACACGCCATTGGCAGCGTCGGTCAGCGTAATCGCATCGCAGTCCGTCGCTGGCTGCTTGATCGAACCGACAGTCGCAACTTCGATGCCGCGCAGCTTCAGACGCGTACTGGTGTCGCCACCGATGAATGCGGTGGGCTGACCCATCAGCTGGCTGACCACGGTGCGCGCCATGGCATAGCCCGGCGCGACGAGTCCGTAGCTGACATCGTTGAAAGCAGCACAATCTCCCACGGCGAAAATGTCCGGATCAGACGTACGGGAATGCTCGTCAATGGCAATGCCGCCTCGTGGCGATACCTTCAACCCGGCACCGCGGCCAAGCTCATCGCAAGGTTGTACGCCGGTGGAAAAAATGACCATATCGGTCGCGATATCGCAGTCACCAACATGGACAATCAGTCCGCCGCCATCGCGAAGCGTGATGCTGGAGGTTGCCGCGGAGGTTCTAACTTCAAACCCCGGCACTTCAATGCTGGATTTGACCAACGCTGCCGCCTGTGGATCGAGTTGCGCAGGCATCAACGACGGGCCGCGCTGCAGGACGCAGATCGACACGCCAAGTTCGTGCAACGCACCGGCGAGTTCCAGCCCCAACAGCCCGCCACCGATGACAACTACATGGTTCGCGTGTGCCACGGCTTGGCGGATCGCTTCCATATCAGCCATCGTCCGGAAGGCGTAGCAACCCGGCAGGTCGTGGCCCGGTACCTGCGGCACAATCGCGCGGGCGCCGGTCGCAAGGATCAAATGGTCGTATTCAATCGCCCGGCCATCAGCCAGACGAACACAGCGTTGTTGCCGATCGATTTCCCGCACACGTACACCACAACACAACGCAACGCCCCAGTCGGCGTAGGTTCTTGCAGTGGTCAGTGCCAGCGGGTTTGACGATTGCTCATCAGCCCTGTTTGTAAAACCAGATGACAGGTGAATGCGATCATAAGCAGGATGAGGTTCATCGCCGATCACAGTGACCTGGTAATGCGCCATGCCGCCGGCCTGGTACAGCCGTTCGAGGAAATGGTGGCTCACCATGCCATTGCCGACGACGACGACGCGAGGACTGCGCATGAATTCAGCCCCCGCGTCGCCGTTGGCCTCGAAGGAAATCAGGCATGATCGTGTTCGGCCAGGAAGCCGATGACGCTGTCTCGAAGCTTGTAGTAATCCGGGTGATCCAGCAGCTGCTTGCGTGTACGCGGGCGCGGCAGATCGACCTCGAGAATCCGCCCGACGGTGGCATTCGGCCCGTTGGTCATCATCACCACGCGGTCGGCCAGCAGGATCGCTTCGTCCACATCGTGAGTGACCATGATCGCGGTCAGCTCGGTCCGCGCCCAGACATCCATCAGCACTTCCTGCAATGCCCAGCGCGTCAGCGAATCCAGCATGCCGAAGGGTTCGTCGAGCAGCAGCAGCTTGGGCGAAAGTGCGAATGCGCGTGCAATACCTACCCGCTGCTTCATGCCGTTGGAAAGCTCGCTCGCCTTCTTGTGCATGACATCGCTCAATCCCACCCGCTCCAGGTAATGCTGGCAGATGGCCGTGCGCTCGGCCCTGGAAACATGCGGGAAGACCTGCTCCACCCCAAGACGGACGTTGTCGAATGCACTGGTCCACGGCACGAGGCTGGGCGACTGGAACACAATGCCACGGTCCGGACCTGCGCCAATGACTTCGCGGTAATCCAACGTGATGCCGCCTTCGCTGATATCGTTCAGACCTGCGACCATGGAAAGCACCGTGGACTTGCCGCAACCCGAATGGCCGATGATGGAAATGAATTCGCCCTTACGGATGCGCAGGTTGAAGTCGTCTACAACCTTCACCGGGCCGCGTTTGCTCGGATAGATTTTTGAAACCTTGGCGAAATCGACAAAGCGCTTCACATCGGGAAGCACTTCCCCGGTCGGGTGAACCGCGCCGGGCGGCTGCAGTTCGCTTGCTGTATTCGGCTTGGCATCCGGCAATGTGACGGTTGCGGACTTGCTGGCCGCCTGCTCGTTCTGCAGATCAAGCAGGTATTCCGTCACCTGTTTGCGTAAAGCCTTGAACGCCGGATCGTGATTCATCTGCTGGCGGTCACGGGGCCGCGGCAGACTCACCTTGAACTCCGGCCCCAGCGTCGCGCCAGGACCCGGACGCAGAGGTATGATGCGGTCCGCCAGCAGAATGGCTTCGTCGACATCGTTGGTAATCAGCACAACCGTCTTGCGCTCGGCTTCCCAGATGCCGACGATTTCCTCCTGCAGGTTTGCCCGCGTCAACGCGTCCAGCGCCGACAGCGGTTCATCGAGCAACAACATGTCCGGGTTCATGGCCAGTGCCCTGGCCACGGCCACACGTTGCCGCATGCCGCCGGATAATTCCGCCGGCCGCTTTTCCAGCGCCGGGGTCAGGTTCACCTTGGCGATGTATTCATGGACGCGCGCATCGCGCTCTGCCACCGTCAACGCACGGCAGGTCTGGTTCACCGCCAGCGCAACGTTCTGATAAACCGTCATCCACGGCATCAGTGAATAGTTCTGAAATACCACGCCGCGGTCCGGACCCGGCTCAGTAACCGGCTTGCCGCTTTTCAGCACCGAACCTTGATCCGGCATGGTCAAACCGGCCATCAGCGAGATCAGCGTTGATTTGCCGCTGCCGGAAAACCCGACGATGGCAACGAATTCACCCTCGGCAATCTTCAGGTTGATGTCACTCAGCACGTCAACGCGCTGACTGCCCTCACCGTAGGCCTTGCCCACTCCGCGCAATTCCATGAAGGGAACCGCAGTTGCGGGATGAGGCATCACCGGTGCCTTCGGTCGGTTCAGATAATCCTCTGCCAGTGCCACAGCCATGATGATCCTCGCTCAAATTTTTTTCGCAGACAGGCCCGGAGTCATCAGCGCCGTTCGCCGTAGGTGAACATCTGCTGCAGCGTGAGCATTACGCGATCGAGCAGGAAGCCGATGATGCCGATGGTCAGCACCGCCACCATGATCCGGCCCAGCGAAGACGAGCTGCCGTTCTGAAATTCGTCCCAGACGAATTTGCCCAGGCCCGGGTTCTGCGCCAGCATTTCTGCCGCGATCAACACCATCCAGCCCACGCCCAGCGACAGGCGCAGACCAGTGAAGATCAATGACAATGACGACGGCACAATGATGGTGGTGACCTTCTTGAACCACGACAAACGCAATACCTTGGCGACATTCATCAAATCACGATCGACCGAAGCCACTCCCAGCGCGGTGTTGATAAGCGTCGGCCACAGCGAACACAGCGTTACGGTCACCGCCGACACGATGAAAGACTTCGGAATCCCGTCATCCGCGGTGGCGTAGACGGCGCTGACGATCAACGTGACGATAGGCAGCCAGGCAAGCGGCGATACCGGTTTGAAAATCTGAATCAGCGGGTTCAACGCCGCCATCACCACCGGACTGCTGCCACAAAGGATACCGAGCGGCACCGCCACGATGGTCGCCAGCAGAAAGCCGGTGAACACCGTGTTGAGACTGGTGAGGATTTGATCGAAGTAAGTGGGTTTGCCGGTCCAGGCGCGGATGGTCACTTCCGCGTCGGGATCTCGGGCCAGCTTCTCCGCATTGCGCTTTTCCTGCCGCTCATAGAATTCAGCGGCTTTCTCGCGCTCCGCGATATGACTATCGACCAGGCCTTCGAACTCGGTCCAGACTTCGGCCGGCCCTGGAATCGTACCCAGGCTGGTTTCAAGTCCGCTTGCCGTGATGTTCCACACCGCCAGGAACAGCAACATGGCCAACATGGGGATTCCGACCAGCATCCCCAGCGCGCGGAATTGCGCGCGGGGATCTTCGCCGGCGGCAAGCCGCACCACCGGCACAAACCAGGTCAGACCCACCTTCTCAAGGAAATTGACTGTTGTACTGATGCTCATCGTCTGTTCCCGTCACCTGTTTCGAAATTTGCAATTGCGCTGGCAACCGATCAGCTGCCCTTGCCCTGGCGACCGATGCTGAACTTCGACAGGTAGTCGTTCGGACGACGGCCGTCATACTCGATACCATCGATGAACTCAGCGGTTGCAGGCTTGTAGCCGTCGGTTTCCGGCAGTGCGTCAGCCGGGAGCTTGCCTTCGGCGATCAATTCCTTCGCGGCATCGCGATACACGCCTGGCAGGTAAACCTTCTTCGCGACTTCATCGAACCAGCTGTCCGGCTTGGCCTCGGAAATCTGGCCCCAGCGACGCATCTGCGTCAGGTACCAGACCGCATCGGAGTAGAACGGATAGGTCGCGTAGTAGCGATAGAACACGTTGAAGTCCGGCACCGGGCGGCTATCACCACGCTCATACTCGAACGTTCCGGTCATGGAATTCGCGATGACCTTGGCATCGGCGCCGACGTACTCGGGCCGTGACAGGATCTCCACCGCTTCAGCACGGTTGGCGTTGTTGTTTTCATCCAGCCAGTAGGCGGCACGGATCAGCGCCTTGATCACCCGCTTATGCGTCTCGGGATACTTCTCGGCCCATTCATTTGAAACGCCGAAGACCTTCTCCGGATTGTTCTTCCAGATTTCGTAATCGGTGATCACCGGTACGCCGATGTTCTTGAACACCGCCTGCTGGTTCCAGGGCTCACCAACGCAATAGCCGTCGATGGTGCCCGCTTCCAGCGTGGCCGGCATCTGCGGCGGCGGCGTGACTGACAGCAGCACGTCGGCCTGCAGGTTGCCACTGATGTCACCGGATTCCGGCGCATAGTAACCAGGGTTCAGGCCACCGGCGGCGAGCCAGTAGCGCAGTTCGTAGTTATGGGTGGACACGGGAAAGACCATGCCCATATTGAAGGGTTTGCCGGCAGCCTTGTAACCATCGACCACGGGCTTGAGATAGCTGGCGGAAATCGGGTGTACAGGTTTGCCATCCGGTCCTTTGGGCAGCGCGGCTGACATCTTTTCCCAGACGTCCTTCGACACAGTGATGCCATTGCCGTTGAGGTCCATCGAGAACGCGGTCACGACATGGGCTTCGGTGCCGTAACCGATCGTCGCGCCCAGCGGTTGCCCTGCCAGCATGTGGGCACCATCGAGTTCGCCGTCGATCACGCGGTCCAGCAGCACCTTCCAGTTCGCCTGCGGTTCCAGCGTGACGTAAAGACCTTCGTCCTCGAAGAAGTACTTTTCGTAAGCGATGGCCAGCGGCGCCATGTCGGTCAGCTTGATGAAGCCGAACTTCAATTCATCCTTTTCGGGTTCGGCGGCGAGTACCGCCATTGAGGTCGCAACGGTCAGCACTGCGCCAGCCAGTTTCAACATGCTTTGTGCTTTGAATCCCATTACTGTGCCACTCCTCGAATTCTCTTGATGCCTAAAAAAAAAGAGGCTCTTCAAACGGCGGCGAGGGGGACGCCGGGCCTGAAGAGCCTCTTTGCTCGTGGGTCCAAGTTGATGAACTAGGGGGGGAGTTCACTTAACCTGGTTTGCTTTGCATCAATGGTGTATCAAGAGTCGTGCCAACTCGCAATTCACCGTAATTTCATATAGTTAGGGAAAATGACCAGAAATCCGGCCAGTATAAAACGGGGCAATGCTGCATTGCAGCGCCCCACTACGGTGCGTAAGGGGCGGTCAACCAGCGGTTGGGGCCGATGACGACGCCGGCATGTTCGAAGGGTTTGTCATGGTCATTCCATGGCCGGTCGTCCGCATTCGGCGTTTCTATGCCAAGTTCGGCGGCGCAGGCCCGGTAGATGTCCGGACGGAAGATGTGCTCCGCCTGGTGGGCGGCATCGGCAGCGGTGATCTGCGGGTTGGTCAACAAACCCACCAACGCTTCGGCCAGCAGGCGCGCATCGGAGCGCCAGGGGTAATTTGCGTGGTGCCGGCTGAACACCAGCGCGTCCGGTCGGGCAACATGATTGGTCCACGAGGCACAGACCAGACGGCCGGAAAGCGCAGGGATCAAATCCGCCGGTTGGCGGTTGATGTAATGCGGCTGCGACAGGATCTGGGCGACGTCGGCGGGCAGCGCTTCGGTTTCCAGCCAGCGGCATGCACGCAACACCGCCGTACATACGGCAGCGTATCTGGTCTCGTTCGCCTTCTGCCAGGTGGCGGTCGTGGCCAGTACTTTCCCGGGCGCGCTGTTCCATATGTCGCAACCGGCAACGGCCAGCACGCCGAGACCCTGGTTCACCGACGCCGACGACCAGGGCGCGCCGGCGCAGAAGCCATCGATTTCGCGGCGTTCCAGTGCCGTGACCATCTGCTCGGGCGGCAGCGTTATCAAACGCACATCGCGCGAGATGTCGCAGCCGGCGGCCCGCAGCCACATCGCGATCAACAACGTGTGCATGGAATACGGGAACACCGTGGCGAAGGTATAAGGCGCCAACGCGCGCTGCCGACGCCGCTGAATCAATCTCGCCATGACCTGGGCACTGGCCAACGGGTGATCTATCCATTGACCGGGCAAGTCATGCTCCATCGCCTCGAACAGCGGCAATGACAGACAAATCGCGTTGCCGTTATGGCCGAGACTCAAGCCGGCCACCAACGCTTCCCGCACTGAACCTATGCCAACCGTCGTGGCAATCGCCAGTGGCGACAATATCTGGGCAACATTGATGTCGCCAATAATCAGCCGGTCTCGCAGGTTGGCCCACGACACTTCGCGCACGAGTTCAACCTGGACCCCGGCATCGGTGAAATATCCGAGTTCATTCGCGAAGATGATCGGCGCCGCATCGATCAGGCGCATGTAACCGATGCGCACTTTATCCGGCATTGCCATTCTCCTTGCGTTGTCGTCCCAGCACACGAATGACGTGGCGCGCGGTATCTTCAAGCTTCTGTTGTTGTTCCATCGCCAACTGTTGCAGCAATCGGTGCGCCGCGGGTTCATCCACCGAGTGGCGTGCCATCAGCAATCCCTTGGCCTGCTCCACCGCCGAACTCTGCGCCAACTTGCGCTGCGTAGCCGTCAACGTTGCCTTGAGCTGCTGATGTGCATCGAACTGCGCGACGGCGATTTCCAGCACGGCGCGCGCACGATCGGGGGTGATGCTGTCAAGCTGGTAGGCGGTGACACCGGCACTGACGGCGCTGCGGATGAACTCACTGTCGTGATGCGGTGAGAACAATACGATGGGCAGTGGATGGTGTTCGTTTATCAATGCGCACGATTCAAGCGTGTCGCGATCCGGCGTTTGCAGGTCAATCAGCACCAGACTTGCCCTGGATAACTCCAACGCGCGTAGCAACCCTGCACATGAGGTCTGGTGCGCGACGACCTTGTGCCCCTGCGATTCAAGGGCGAGCGTCACCGCGGCCGCACGCGCTGCGTCCACGTCAACGATCATGATACGCAAGCCGCCGCCGTTGGCCGGTGAGCGGCTGTTGTGTTCCGTCATCAAACCTCTGGTATGTCGCCGCGCGTGGAGCTGCGCGCGCGGCGACGTTTTTCTACATCAGAACCTGGTCGTCAGCATCACCCAGACCTTGGTGGTGTCGCTGGCAAATGCATCGGCGTCATAGTACGCGAACTTCACCAACGCCTGCACTTTGTCGCCCAGAATCGGGAAGCCGGCGGACAGATCTATTTCCTGACCATAGTCGGTGCTGCCAAAGTCGGAATTGAAGTCGTGCAAGCGAGCCACCAGGCTGACCTTGCCGACCTTGCCTTCCGCGCCAACGTAAATGTCTTCAATGCCCGCGTTTGGCGTATTCAGGAACAGGTCCGCCCAGCCCTGGAACAGGTGCAGTGTTGCAAGCGGCGTCTGGAAGGCTTTGACGCCATCATCCGAACCCAGCAATTCGTAACCCGCGACCAGTTTCACCTTCGAGACATTGAAGCCCAACTCAGCCGAGTAGAACATCGCCGAGTAGTCGACCGGATTGTCGCCCGCATCACTTTGCGTGGCGATCGTCGCCCGCAGATTCACAGGTCCGATGGTGCCGGAATATTCGCCACCGAAGGTTGCGGTGGACAACGCGTCGAAGCGGTTGAAATCGAGGTAATAGCCGAACGCGCTCAGTGCATGATCCTTGGCCGGCTGCCAGTTCACCGTCGCCAGATGAAGATCGCCATTGCGGTTTCCGTTCGGCGAGTTGTCGCCGAAGATCGTGTTGACGCGCCAGACATAGGAGTAGTCAAACTTCACCGAGCTGTCGCCTATCGGGGTCGCAGTCAGGCGAATCGAATCGTAGGTCTGCTCGTTCTGCCGCCAGGCGACGCCACCGACGAAGCGCTGGTTTGCATGTACGATGCGCTGGCGCCCGGCGGTGGCCTGGAACGTTTTGCCCCGATAACCCAGGAATGCCAGATTCAGATCGGACCCATCGGGATCCGCGACCACGGGATACTGCGTCTTGCCATTGATGGTGTTGTTGTAGTCCTCGGGCCCGAGCCGCAGCACGTGATCGAATTCCAGGCCGGCCTGCCATGCATAGTCGGTGCTCGAATTCCACGTGAACCGGCCGAGAACGGTCGATGCCAGCGCATCTTTCGCAGCTGCATCCTGATCAACATATTCCGCGCGATATCGCAGCGTGACGGAGTACTTGCCTCCGGTAATCGCTTCCTTGATATCCATGGCCTGACTGGCGGCTGCCGCCGAACATCCCAATGCGACGCCTACTGCCTTGACCAATTGCCGTGCTTTCATCTTTTACAACCTCCCGAAAATAAAAAAGCCCGTGCCAGCTGGTAAGCCGGCACGGGCCACTTTGCCCGCGATATCACTTGGAAGAACCGCAATTTGTGCGGTGCAATCAACGTGCCAGAATTCGCTTTTCCATATTTTTCAATTAATTAGAAGATTTCTGTCCCTGTTGAGACCTGTTTTCGAGGTTCAAACTGGTGCGAATGACCCAATGAACGCGCAGGAAAAGCGCACGGCAGATGCATTACGGCAGGAAGTGGGAAACTCGAACGGTTGGTCGTCTCCGAGCGGAAATCGGCCGAATAAAGCGGGGAATCAGGTATTCCGTAACCGTACGATGACGTCAATGCCGGTCATCGCCGTACCTATGGGCGGTTCGGGCATGCCATGCAACTGAATGGCTGCGGACGGCACGTCGACGAGCGTTCCGCTGTCCTCATTATAAAAATGGTAGTGAGGCGCCATGTTGGAGTCGTAGAAAACCCGGGTGGGATCAACGATGACTTCGCGCACCAGGCCTTTTTCGGCAAACAGTCCCAAGGTGTTGTACACCGTTGCCTTGGAAACCCGGGCGTCGGTGTCGCGCAGACGCGCCAGTACCTGGTCAGCCGACAAATGCTGTTCGGCCGATAGAATAATCGCAGCAATTTCAACGCGTTGTGCCGTAGGCAGAATGCCGCAGCCATGCAGAAGATGGGGAACCTGCTCCCGCGCTACCGGCAATTGATGCTTATTCTCATTCATGACCGGGCAAGCCTATCACCCTGGTTTAGACCGTGTCCAGCACTGCAGCGCAGCAATCCGCCCCGGGTTGCACGGCTAACAGTGTGATTCCTTTCACATTTGTCGGCATGCCCGACAGCCGCTGGACGCCGTTCGTCGGCTGCGAAGTGCCGTCGGAGCGGTTCCCGATATCACGTTTGCGCAGGCTGTCGATAATTGGGAGCCATGAAAACACAACGCGGTTTCACCATTCTGGAATTGATGCTGACGCTGGCCATCGCCGCCGTTGTGCTGGCAATCGGCGCGCCGGGCCTCAGAACATTCATTCAGAACACCCGAACGGCCACTGAAATGAATGACCTCATCACCGCCATCAACATCGCCCGCAGCGAGGCTGCGGCCAGAAGTATGTCGGTCTCCGTTGTGCCACTGTCTGCCAATGACTGGTCCGACGGGTGGCAGGTCATCACGGATCGTGATGAAGACGGCGTGATCGATGCAGTTGATGTGGTTGTTGATGTCTTTGGCAATGGCATGACGCGCAGCTCGACCGACTTCGGCAGCTATATAACGTTCCGCTCCACTGGCGAAGTGCTCACACCGGTACTGGATGATGATTTCGTCATCACACCGGATGAATGCACCACACAGAACCCGTTGCGGGTGATTGAAATCAAGCGCTCGGGCCTCATCGACATGCATACGTCGGCGTGCCCGTAATGCGGACGCAGAAGAGCTCAATGATGAATACGAACAATCGACGGAACCGCCAGGCCGGTTTCACGCTGATCGAGGTGATGGTCTCGGTACTGGTGCTCGGCATCGGCCTGCTCGGTCTGACCGCGTTGCAAGCCCAGGGTCTGCGTGGCGGCAGCAGCGCACAGCAACGTACCCAGGCCACATTGCTCGCCTACGACATGATTGAACGTTTGCGCGCGGATTATCCTGCCGCCATCGCCGGTGATTACAACCTGGACGTCGACGAGGACCCGGCCGAAGACGCGACGTTCCAGGTCGAACAGCAGTCCGACTGGCTCGACACGCTCGGCAATCTGCTGACCAATGGCGACGGCGCCATCGACTGCGATGCTGACGGCAACTGCACCATCACCATTCAATGGGACGACTCGCGCGCCAGCGGTGACGCCAACGATGCGACCCGGCAATTCGTATTTACGACCCAGATCTGAGACTGAAAAATGCTGAACCTTCGTCGACAACGCGGTTTGACCATCGTTGAAATCATGGTGTCACTCTTGCTCGGGTTGCTGATACTTGGCGCGGCGATTTCGATCTTTGACAGTAATCGTCGAACCTACCGGACCGGCGAAGCACTCGCACGGGTACAGGAAAACGGCCGCTATGCGATTCAGACCATTGCGCGTGAACTGCGCATGGCAGGCCATATCGGCTGCGGCAGCCGGCGCGCCATGCTTAGCGACAGTGTGGTTTTCCAACTTACCAATAACGTCAGCAGTGACCCACCGGATTTCGATCCCACCGAGGGTGTGGAGGCATTCGATTCGATGGCGGGCTGGAACGGGCCGGCGACGCCGTCGGACGGAACCAACGATCTGACCATATGCGACAGCAATTCCGCCACGTGCCGGCAAAGTGATGCGATACGCATCGTCAATGGTTCTCCCGTCGGCTTTTCCATCAGCGCAGCGCAGGCTTCCGCCGGTGCCGCATTGTCGGTGGTGAGTGGCGTCGCGGCCGACTTCCTGAAAGCTGTGCCGGACGCGCAGTTGTTTCTGGTGACTGATTGCTTGCGTGCCGATGTGTTCCGCTACGACCTCGGAGATACGGACACATCGTTGACGCCAGACGATACCTTGTCGCAGGCCTACGCTGACGGCGCGCTGATCATGCCGGTGGTCGGTTCAACCTATTTCGTCGCCAACGACGCTACCGATGGCGTTCCGTCGCTTTATCGATTGCCGTTCTGCGATCCGTCCGACTGCTCGGCCACGGATGCCGAAGAAATTGCGGAGGGCGTGGAAGCCATGCAGGTGATGATCGGCATCGATAGCGATGAAGATTCTTTTGCCGATTCGTACGTAACGCCGGCTGCGGTGGGCGACTGGGCGGATGTGGCGAGTGTGCGCGTTTCGTTGCTGGTACGCAGCGAAGACAATTTCGTTGTCGACACGCCGGTGGCAGTTGAATTCACTGCCGGCACCGGTGACGCCGATGGCGATGGCGAGACCGACACCGTCACGGTCAATTCCGGCGCCAACGCTGATCGCCGCCTGCGCATGGTTTTCACCACCACTGTCGGCCTGCGCAACCATATTCCCTAAGAGGAAATTCAAAGTGATTCGTCTCCGACAACATGCACAACAGGGCGCCGCCCTGGTCGTATCGCTGGTCATCCTGGTCATTGTGACCATGCTGGGCCTGACCACACTGAACACCAGCGTCATGGAAGAACGTATGGCGGGAAACACCCGCAGCCGCGAAATCGCCTTCGAGGCCGCGGAAGCGGCGGTGCGTGAAGCCGAAGACACCATCCAGGAAGGCAATTTCTACGCCACTGATCCCAAGGATGGCACGACCAACTCATTACATATCCCGCAGGACGACGCGAACCCGGTGCCGGGCAATAACGATTCGGAGCTGTGGTACCAGGGCACGTGGCGCACGCCAGGCGCTGGTGGCAGCAACGGCATTGCCCAAGGCTGGACCGACCGCGAGGCCGACACCGGTGAAGGCGAACTCGGCCAGACCGCCGACACGCCCCAGTTTGTCGTCGAATACCTCACCTTTTTCACCCGTGATCTCAACTGCGGCGCGGATATCCAGGCCGCCCAGACCACCGACTGCTACCGCTATGCCTATCGGGTCACCGGGCGCGGCTGGGGTACCAACACGGCGACAATTGCCCTGGTGCAATCGATGTTCGCGGACAGGAAATGATGCGCAAGCCTGCGCCGGTTGGGGAGGCTGGCCAGGCAAACGAAGTCAACGGAACCAACACGAATCTCCACCGAGGTTGAATAACATGTTGAACAACATGAAGAGTCTTACAACCAGGCGCTTGAAGCAGATAACAGGCGTCATCGCCAGCGGCGTACTTGCAGGCGCCTGGACCGGCGCCGGCGCAGCACTGGGCATCCCGGATCGCCCGCTGTTCCTCGCCAACGACGTGCAAGCCAATATCTTTTTCGCCCTCGACGACTCGGGCAGTATGGACTTCGGAGTTGTGGTCGCGGGTTCCGACGCCAACGCCAGTTTTGAAATCGGATTGATGCCGTCGGGCACGGACAACTCACTCAACGGCACCCTCAGCCAGTGCGGAACCTCCAGCGGCAACGACTGCTATTTCTGGCCCTCGCCGATTCGAACGCTGGCCGGTTCCTGGTCGAACTACCACGCACCCAGTGTCCCCATGCTGCAGCGAATCGCCGAGACTGATGATAATGCAGCGGAGAATTCCGGCGGCTGGAACAATTACGGTGACGAGGCCAAGCAGGCGCTGATGTCTGTCTGGCGCATCTGGAATCACAATCACAACACCATGTGGTACAACCCTACGGTGCGCTACACGCCGTGGGTCGGCAAGGACGAGGATGGCAATGCCTATACCAATGCCGATCCGGAAGATGCGTTGCTCGATCCATACGACGCCAACGGCGATGCGATCGACCTCACCACCGACTACTCCGACTTCAATGACACCTACTGGCAAGGGCGCGAATGGGACAACAGCACCTCCGGTGAAGGCAGGAACGACGGCTATTATCCCGCCATGTATATGGCTTGGATTGATCGCGACGGCGACGGCGTGTTGGAGGTTGACTCCGACGGCGACGGCAGCTGGACCGATGATCCGCCGGAAACCAATTACACAACCGCTACCGACGCCGGTGGCCGGGAATTCTACGTACCGGTAGCCGTCGAAATCAAAGCCGCAAACGCGCCCTTTACCGGCGGCGCCGGCCGCACCGACTGTGCTGACCCCATGTCCTGCTCCTATGAAGAGGAAATCCAGAACTTCGCCAACTGGTTTCAGTACTACCGCACGCGAATTCTGGTGCTGAAGGCCGCGGTTTCGCAGCTCATCCAGGACTCCAGCGAACGCATGGGCGTCGCCACTATCAATAACAACAACAGCGTCGGCAAGCCGATGACTGACATGACCGTCGAAGCCAACAAGAACGCTTTGATGACGGAACTGTTCAAGATGTACGCCCAGTCCGGTACCGCACTGCGCACACTGTTGAATCGTGTGGGCCACTACTACGATCAAACCGATAGCGGTTCAAGCCAGCATTCAAGCATGGACGGCAGCTTCTCGGGCACGCTATCGCCCATTCTCGCTGCCGAGGAAGGTGGCGAATGCCAGCAGAACTTCACGTTGCTGTTCACCGATGGTTACTGGAATGACAGCACGCCGGAATCCATTGGTAATACCGATGGCGACGACAACACCAGCTGGGATGGCGGGCCACATGCCGATACCCATAGCAATACCCTGGCTGACTACGCCATGCGCTACTACGAGCGCGATCTGTCGAGCACGCTCGACAACACCGTATCGGCAAGTTCGGTGGATCCGAACGAAGCACAGCACATGGTCACCTATGGTGTTGCCTTCGGCGTGCCGGGCACGCTGACCGACGAGGACGTCGACTACCTTGACCACCAGGACGACACCGCCCCACCGCCGTGGCCGCAGCCCTCTGCCAATGATCCGACCACGGTCGACGACCTGCGCCATGCGGCATTCAACAGCCGCGGACTTTTCCTCAGCGCCGGCAACCCGCAGGACCTGATCGACGAACTGGCCGACGTTCTGGCGGATATCGGTGATCGCCTGGGTACTGCATCCGCGGTTGCCGCCACGTCCCAATCTATTCAGACGGGCACTCTGATATTCCAGGGGCTGTTCGACACGACCAACTGGGACGGCAAATTGTTTGCCCGTAACATCTCGGCCAATGGTCAGGTGGGCGGTACCGCTGTGTGGGAGGCTTCGGAAGAAATTCCCGCGCACACAGACCGCAGTGTGTGGACCTGGAACGGCACCAATGCCGGGGTGGAATTCCTCTGGGCCAACATGTCCGCCACCCAGCAATCCGAACTTGGCAGCGAAGACATCCTCAACTATATCCGTGGGGACATCAGTCTGGAACAAGGCAACGGCGGGGCCTACCGTAACCGCGACTCGCTGCTGGGTGACATCATCGATTCGAACCCGGTGGCCGTCACCAGCGAGCAGGCGCCCCTGCCCTTTGATCGGTTACCCGGTTCCGAAGGTTCATCGTACCTTTCCTTCTATCAAACCAAGCTGTCGCGCCGTTCGATGGTTTACGTTGGCGCGAATGATGGAATGTTGCATGGCTTTGCAACCGACGACGGTGTCGAACAATTTTCGTATGTGCCGAATGTGTTGATGGACAAGCTGGACGCACTGGCCAATGTCAATTACTCGCACAAGTATTATGTCGATGGCGGTTTGACCGCGTCTGATGCGTACATCGGCGGCAGCTGGAAATCCGTGCTGCTCGGTACACCTGGCCGTGGCGGCAAATCAGTCTTTGCATTGAACGTCTCCAACCCGGTCAACTTCAATGCGACGCATGTGCTTTGGGAGTTCACCCATCCGGAACTGGGTACGATCACCGGCTCACCGGCTGTTGCGCGTATCGGAAATTGCGTAATCGATGTCAATGGCGGCACCGACTGCAGTGCTGTCAAATGGGTGGCGATTTTCGGGAACGGTTATAACAGCGACAGTGAAACCGCGAAGCTGTTCATTGTCGACCTGGCCACTGGCGCCTTGCTCGATGCCATCGATACCAACAACAGCATTACGGACAATGGCCTTTCCACACCGTTGCTGGTGGATGTCGATGGGGATTTCAGCGTCGAGTATGCCTATGCCGGAGACCTGCAAGGCAACATGTGGAAGTTCGATCTGACCGGCAACTCGTCCTCCGACTGGGGCGTAGCGAGCATGTCCAACGCTTCCGCGCCGGCGCCGTTGTATACGGCAGTCAATACCGACGGTGATCCGCAGCCGATCACTTCGCGCCCCGGATTCGCATTCAATCCGAACGGCGGCTACAACATCGTCTTCGGCACAGGCAAATTGCTGGAGACGGGTGACGAGGTTGTCGGCACGGGCGAACCGATTGATACCCTTTATGGCATCAACGACCGTGGACTACAGGTGCCGACCGTCGGTTCGCGCAACCTGCCTGGCAGTACGCAGCCGAGCAGCGTTCTGCAACCGCAGGAAGTGACTTTCGAGGACGATGTGGAAACCACCCAGGGAACAACCCAGGGCGTGGGTGTGCTTTCCCAGAACGCGGTTGACTACGCCAACCAGTACGGGTGGTACCTGGATCTCGTGCTCACCGATGGCGGCCGCGATGGCGCCAAGGTCATCGCCGACATCCGCATACTCGGTGGCGTCGCACTGTTCGCGGTCTTCGTACCGTCGGAGGGCTGTGATATCAGCGGCAACGGCGCCTTGTTCTTCGGTGTCGATGCACAAACCGGCGGTCGTACCAACTTCAACGTGTTCGATATCAACCTTGACGAGCGCTTCAGCGATGCCGACCAGGTGACCGACGACAATGATGAATCCCAGGTCGTCAATCTGGTGTCGATTCCATCGACGGTGGCGCCGATTACGCTGATTGCATCCGGTGATGGCGAAGTCGTCTACGGTCTGGTCTCCGGTCTGGACTCCGCGCTCGAGCAGAGTGGCGGTGGCGGTGACGATGAAGTTGTGCCGGATAACGTCCAGTCCTACGCATTGCAACCGCCGCGGTCGACGCTGGGACGGCAATCGTGGCGTCAGCTCGAGTAAACCACCCGGGCCATGTTGAATAACGAGGAATCAGATATGAACACACGACTCATCCAGGCAGCAGTCATTACCGGGCTGCTGAGCGGCAGCATTGTTGCCCTTGCTGCCGACGACGACGAGGCGTTTCGCGAAACAAACACCGTCGCCGCGGTTTACCCTGACGACCGGCGTATTGTGATCGGCGACACCTCATTTCCTTACAGCGCCGGCCTGGTGGTTCACCGTGCCAATGGCACCAGCGCCGTGGGGCCGAATTCGTTGACCCCCGGCACGACCGTAAGCTATACCCACAGCAACGGCGTTATCATCGAAATCTGGGTGGAGCGCGCGCAATAGCGCCACGAAAACGGAGAGAATCCATGGCACACCGCCGTCACCATCAACAAGGCTTTACCTTGATCGAACTGATGATCGTCGTGGTCATCGTCGGCATTCTTGCCGCTATTGCGTACCCGAGCTTCCGCCAGTATGGCATTCGCACCAACCGCACCGCGGCCAAAACCGTACTGGCCCAGAACTCGCAGTTCATGGAGCGCGAATTTACTGCCACCGGTCGGTATGACGATGCAGCCGACCCCGGTACGTTGCGGACGGCCCTGCCAAACGATCAAGCGCCCGCGGACGGCAACGCGGCCTACAACATCGCCGCCACCAACCTGTCGTCCACAACATTCACCTTGACGGCCACGCCGCGTGGCAACCAGGCAGAAGACACCACTTGTGGCATTCTTTCGCTGACGCATAACGGGATACGCTGCGTCAATAATGGCGCGTCATGCAGCAACGTTCCCGCCCAACAGGCCGCTGTCGATGCGTGCTGGTAGCCGTGCTATGTACGGTCTTGTGACAGCGACGTTGCTGGCAGCGTCGCTTGTCGCACCGGCCGAAGCGGAAATCTACAAGTGGGTTGCACCTGACGGCACCGTAAGCTTTTCCGAACGGCCGCCGCCGGGCGTACGGTCCGAGCAGGTGACAGTACGGACGGGCAAGCAGGATGCCGCCACGATCGCCCGTCAGCAGGCACTGCTTGAAGCGGAGCGCGCCCAGGTTCAGGAACAGCAGGAGTCGGCGCAGCAGGCAGCCGTTGCGCAGGAAAAAGCCCGAATCCGTGCGGACAATTGCAAGCGCGCGCGGGCAAATCTGGCGCAGCTGGAATCGGCGATTCGCATCTACGAAACGAACAACCAGGGCGTTCGCGAAAAGGTGGGCGAGGAGCAACGCGCGGCAAACATTGAACGCATGCAGAAGGTCGTTACTGAAAACTGCAAATAGGTGACCTTTTTGGCAGGGGTGATATTCCCTGCTGACATCACGAAAACGCCGCCCAGAGGGCGGCGTTTTCGTTTTCAAACTGTGGTTGCGAGGTTTCAGCGCAACCGCTGCAACGGGTATTCAGCCAACCTGTGCCGGACTTTCGTCCCTGGGCTTGACCAGCTCGCGTGGCAGACTGAACACGACCTGTTCCCGGCGCCCTGGAATTTCCGTCACAGTGCGACCGCCCCACTGCTGCAGTCTCTCCACCACCTGAGACACCAGGATTTCCGGAGCCGACGCACCGGCAGTCAATCCGATACAGGTGCGACCATCCAGCCACGATTGCTGGATTTCCGCTGCACTGTCTATCAGATAAGCCGGCACGCCCTTCTTTTCGGCAATTTCCTTCAACCGGGTCGAATTCGAACTGGTCTGCGAGCCCACCACCAGGATCAGGTCACATTCCTCCAGCAAGCGCTTGACCGCATCCTGGCGATTCTGGGTTGCGTAACAGATATCTTCCTTTTTTGGACCCGCGATACGTGGAAACCGCTGGCGTAACGCGTCGATTACGACTGCGGTGTCGTCCATGGACAACGTTGTCTGCGTAACAAATGCAAGGAATTCCGGATTCTTCACCTCGAGGTTGAGGACATCATCCACGGACTCCACGAGGTACATACCACCGCGGCCATCCGGCGCATGGTACTGGCCCAGCGTCCCTTCCACTTCGGGATGACCGGCGTGGCCGATCAAGATGCATTCGCGCCCTTCAGACTGGTAATGACCGACTTCCATGTGGACCTTGGTCACGAGCGGACAGATCGCGTCGAATACGCGCAAACCGCGTCGCGTGGCTTCCTCGCGCACCGATTTGGCGACACCGTGGGCACTGAAGATGACCGTGGCATCGTCGGGTACTTCGTCCAGCTCGTCGACGAAAATTGCGCCTTTATCGCGCAGCCCCTGCACCACATAACGGTTATGCACGACCTCGTGACGCACATAGACTGGCGCGCCAAACAGCTCCAGGGCACGTTCAACGATGCCGATGGCGCGATCAACGCCAGCGCAGAAACCTCGTGGGTTGGCTAATTTGATATCCACTCGCTTACATCCGGAAATAGTTGGTCTGGTTGCGTATTGTGATTCGATCGCCGCTCAGATGCCATCCTCAGGTGGCGGCTTTACCGCGCAAGGTGTCAAGAATCAGCAGAATCGCACCAACGGTAATGGCCGAATCCGCGACATTGAACGCCGGGAAATGGTAGCTGCCGTAGTACAGCTCAATGAAATCCACGACGTAGCCCAGGGTCAGCCGGTCCCACAGATTTCCCAGGGCACCGGCCAGCAGCAGTGACAGTGACACGCCCAGCAACCGATCCCGCGACGGCAGGCGATACAACCAGCTGACGAGAATGGTACTGACCACAATCGCCAGGCCAGCGAAAAGCCACCTTTGCCAGCCACCGGCATTATTGAGAAAGCTGAAAGCGGCACCTGTGTTATGCAGCAGCGTCAGATTGAAAAACGGCAGCACGGCGACCGGTGAATTGTAATCCAGTGACACACTGGCGATATTTTTGGTCCACTGGTCGAGGCCCAACAGCAGCGCGGCCAGTACCAGCCAGATCACGAAAGATCTACGCATTGATTTCATATCCATCTGCAGCTGTTAGCGACTGCCGCGCGGCTGCCACGTCCTCGGCGATCTGCCGCCGCAAAGACTCAAAATCGGCAAACGGCAGTTCATCGCGGATCTTCTCGACGAATTCCACTTCCACCCGTTCGCCATAGCAGTCGCGCGAAAAATCGAACAGATTGACCTCCAGTACCACGGTACTTTCGTTGATGACCGCGCGTGTACCGATATAGGCGGCGCCATTGACGGGCGCTGTCGCCAGCCCGTGAACGCGGGCGGCGAATATGCCGTGCAGCGGTGATCGCCGACGGCGCAGCGGGATGTTGATAGTCGGAAACCCGATGGTCCGGCCGTTGGCCTTACCCGCGACAATACGCCCACCAATGCGGTATTTCCGTCCCAACATTCTGGCCGCCGCGGCAAATTCACCGGCATCCAGCAATGTGCGTATCCGGGTACTGGAGACGCGCTCACCATCGATATTCACTGGCTCGGCACGTTGCACGACATACCCCGAAGCGCCGGCCATTGCTTCCAACAAGGCGAAATCGCCGCTGCGGCCGCGACCGAACCGGAAATCGTCGCCGATCACCAATTCCCGCACACCAAGCCGTTGCACCAGAATTTCTGCGACGAATTCCTCGGCGGGCAGACTCGCGAGCGACGCGTTGAAGTTCAGCACGACCACACGCTCTACACCGGCCGCAGCCAGCAGGCGGTACTTGTCGCGCAACAGTGAAATGCGCGCCGGTGGTTCCGCCGGACGGAAGAATTCCGCTGTCTGCGGTTCGAACACGATGACCGTGGACGGGACCTGATGCCGCGAGGCGGCCTCCGCCAACTGGGCGATGATGCGCTGGTGGCCACGATGTACGCCATCGAAATTGCCGATGGTCGCGACGCAGCCACGATGCACGGCATGGATATTTTGACGGCCCCTGATCAATTCCATAGGCGGGCGATTATAGCGAGCCGCGGGGGCCAGCCAAATGGCGGGGCCTCAGGCCGGTGATCACCAGTGTTGCGCCGTAGCTGCCGGCACCGGCGACGACCCACAACGCCAGCTGTCCGACCCGCTGGAATACCGTGGCATCGCTCCAGTAGCCAAGTGACGGTACGCCCCACAGAAGTACCCCCGACATCACCACACTCGCTGCCACAATCCTGACTATCAGGGCGGACCAGCCCGCAGTCGGCCGGTAGATGCCGGCAACGTACAGCCCGCGGAAGAGCAAGCCCGCATTGACGAACGCGGACATGGATGTCGCCAGCGCAAGCCCGGCATGTTGCAACGGGAAAATCAGCATCACGTTGAACACCATGTTGGACAGCAGTGCAATGATGCCGATGCGCACCGGGCTGCGGGTGTCCTGCCGCGAATAGTAGCCCGGCGCGAGCACCTTTATCGCGATGAAACCGAGCAAACCCACGCTGTACGCCTGCAGACTGCGTGCCGACATGATGACGTCAAAGTCTGTCATGGCCTGATACTGAAACGCGGTGCTGAGTATCGGTTGGGCAAGCAATATCAAGCCGAGCGTGGCTGGCGCGCCAATGACCAGCATCCAGCGCAGCCCCCAATCCAGCGTATGCGCGAAAGCGTCACCGCGGCCATTGGTATGGTGCCCTGACAGCGTCGGCAGGATGACAGTGCCCAACGCGATGCCAAACACGCCCAGCGGAAACTCGAGCAGCCGGTCAGAGTAGTACAACCACGTTACGCTGCCGGTGGCGAGAAACGATGCCAGCAACGTATCAAACAACAGGTTGAGTTGTGCGACCGAAACGCCGAACAGCGCCGGCCCCATCAGCTTCAGCACACGACGCACGCCCTCATGTGCGGGCTTGAACACAGGCAAGACCAGCATGTTCAATTTGCGCAGAAACGGAAACTGGAACAGCAACTGGGCCAGTCCGCCCAGGAAGACGCCCAGGGCCAGGGCGACAATCGGTTGGGAGAAATGCGGCGCGAGCAATACGGCCGCCCCAATCATGCAGACATTCAACAACACCGGCGTAAACGCCGGCACGGCGAACTTGCGGAAGGTATTGAGTACGCCGCCGGCGAATGCCGTCAGCGAAATAAACGCCAGGTAGGGAAACGTGATCTGCAGTAGTTCACTGGCCAGTTCCAGCTTGCCCGGCTCCTTGGCGAATCCCGGTGCAAACAGGTAGATGAACAAAGGTGACGCCAGTACCCCGATCACGGTGAACGCCGTCAGCGCCACGCCCAGGACGCCGGCGGTCGCCGCGACCAGGCCCTGCATCTCCGCCTGGCTACGCTGTTCGCGATATTCCGCCAGTACCGGGACGAATGCCTGCGAGAAAGCGCCTTCGGCGAACAGGCGGCGGAACAGGTTGGGAATGCGGAAGGCTACCACGAATGCGTCCGCGGCCATGGACGCGCCGAATACGGTGGCGATGATGATGTCCCGGACCAGCCCCAGAACCCGGGACAGCAAGGTCATCTGGCTGACGGTGGCGGTCGACCGGAGCAGACTCACAGCCCGGATACCTTCTCAAGATTGACAAACGGACGATATCGTCGCATATTGCTGCGCCTTTTTAGCACCTTCGGAGCATCCGTTTTGGCCAATACCAAGCAAGCACGCAAACGCGCACGTCAGGCGGAAAAACGCCGTCAGCTGAATGTCAGCCAGCGCTCTGAATTGCGTTCCCATATCCGTAAAGTTGTCCGCGCCCTGCGCGCTGGTGATAAGTCCGCTGCCCAGGCCGCCTATACGGCTGCCGTACCGGTCATCGACCGAATGGCCGGGCGCAACATCATTCACAGCAATGCCGCCAGCCGTTACAAGTCGCGCCTGAACACCCGGGTGAAGAATCTCGCCTGATCGAGACTGCCACATCGCGCCGGTTACCTGCCTGCAGGAACTGGCGAATGTACCAGCACCATATTGTTCCGATGAATCAGTTCCGGCTCCTGGGCATAACCCAGGAGCTCCTCTATCCGTGCGCTCGGCTGGCCGGCGATTTTGCGCACGTCGTCCGAGCCATAGTTCACCAGGCCACGCGCAACTTCGTGACCATTCAAATCGCAACAGCTGACCAGGCTGCCACGCGGAAACTGCCCGACCACCTGACGCACGCCAACCGGCAACAGGCTGCGGCCCTGCTCGATGATGACCTTGACCGCACCGTCGTCCAGCAACAACCGCCCTTGCGTACGCGAGATTCCCGCCAGCCATTGTTTACGCGCCGCCAGCTTGCCGCTGGTGGGCAATAACAGCGTCCCCTCGCGAACACCCTCGGCCAACCGTGTAATGACTGACGCATCGCGTCCTGAAGCAATGATCGTGGGCGTCCCGGAACGCGCCGCCAAAGCCGCCGCCCGGACTTTCGTAATCATGCCGCCACGGCCAAGTAAACCGCCCTCGCCCGCCATGTCCATCAGGGCAGCATCGCCTGCGTGGGCTTCATGGATCAGCCGTGCTTCGGGGTTGTGGCGCGGGTCGGCATCGAACAGTCCGTCCTGATCGGTCAGGATCAACAGCAGGTCGGCTTCCAGCAGATTGCTGACCAATCCCGCCAGCGTGTCGTTGTCGCCGAATTTGATCTCATCGGTTGCGACCGTGTCGTTCTCGTTGATGACCGGAAACACACCCATTTCCAGCAGCGTCAGCAATGCCGCGCGCGCGTTGAGATAGCGTTCGCGACTGGCGAGATCGTCGTGCGTGAGCAGAATTTGCGCGGTGGCGATGGCGTGGCGCTGGAAGGCCAGCTCGTAGGTTCGGACCAGCCCCATCTGCCCGACCGCCGCCGCGGCCTGCAACTCGTGCAACAGGTGCGGCCGACCCGGCCAGTTCAGCCGCGCCACGCCTTCGGCGACGGCGCCGGAAGTCACGATGGTGGTATCGATATTGAACGCACGGAGGGCGACGAACTGGTCGGCCCACGCCTCGATCGCGGCGCTGTTGACGCCGCGCCCGTCACTGGTCGTCAGGGCACTGCCAATTTTTACGACCCAGCGACCGCCCCGACGCAGACGTTGGCGTACGTCCTGGGCTTCACTCGCTATCGTCATCGTCGTTACGCTCACTGATTTGCCGTTGAATATCGAACATCATCTGGCGGCAGCCCATGCCCGCCAGACCGGAAGCGACATAGAACGGGCCGTTCCAATCAAGTTCTTCGCGCAGGTGATCACGCAAGGCCGCTGCTTGCTCCTCACCGATCGCATCGCACTTGTTCAATACCAGCCAGCGTGGCTTCTCGAGCAATTCGGCATCGTATTGCTCCAGCTCATGTTCGATCGTCCGGATATCTTCGGCCGGGTCTTCGGCGGTGGCGTCAACCAGGTGCAACAGCAGGCGCGTACGTTTGATGTGACGCAGAAACTGCAGGCCCAGCCCCACGCCCTCCGCGGCGCCTTCAATGATCCCCGGAATATCGGCGATGACGAAGC
>JACKNH010000037.1 GCA_024234975.1 Gammaproteobacteria bacterium | reverse complement strand
GCTTCGGTGAAGCGGGCGCGGTTGGTACTGTTCAACAGTTCCACGCGAATGTCCGAGTGCCCGTACTGGTAATAAGCCGACCAGTTCCAGTCATCGCCGAACTCACCCGACAGCGTTGCGACAATGCGGTAATTCGCGCGTTCGATATCGTTGACAGGTACGTCGAGATCGTAGGTCGAATAGCCGTAACGGAACGAAGTGACGCCCAGGGTCGTCGCCTGGTCGCGCACACTTTGCGGCAGGAAGGGGTTGCTGGCGGACATGGTGAGGTTGCCGGCGTAGCGCTGGTAAGCCGCCCGGTTGATCGTGCGCGCGGTGCCCCACCCGCCTTCCAGCGTCGCCTTGATCGCCGGGCTGAATTCGTAAGCAACTCTGGCCCAGACGTTGGTGCGATCAATCTCCGGTGTCAACGCAACCACGTTGCCTTCATTCCACGCATTGCCACCCAGCATGAAATTGCCGGCAATCGTCCCGTAGACAAACGGCAGCGGTTCGCCGCCCTGACCGAACATCGTACCGGCCAGCCCGGTGGTGGTGATCACGCCACCTTGGGCCACGTTGTTGTAATACACATTCGGCGAAACGATCTGCCGCGGCTCACCGTTACCAGGCGCATAGGCCGGATTCGGCACCAGATAAGTGAAGTTGTACCAATCACGATCAACAAAGGGAATCGTATCCTCGTGCTGGTGTTCGACCGAGGCGAGGAACACGCCGCTGTCGTTGGCGAAGGCATGGCCGAACGCCGCCGACAAGGCATAGTTCTTGTTGTCACCGCGATCGGTCACGCCGCCCATGATATTGGCGCGGATGCCCTCAAAATTTTCATCGATGATGAAGTTGACTACGCCGGCGACCGCATCCGAACCGTAGGCAGCGGACGCACCGCCCGTCACGATATCCACTCGCTCCAGCAGCGCGGAAGGAACGTTATTGATATTAACGCCACCGGTCTGGGTGGAAGGCGCAACGCGTTGGCCATCTATCAACACCAGCGTACGGTTGGCGCCAAGGCCTCGAAGGTTGAGCAGGTTCAGCCCGGCTGCGCCGCCACTGGTGCCACCATTGCCGGTACGCAACGTTGAACTGCCGACGAGCTGCGGCATCTGGTTGATGTAATCAGCGACGTTGGTGGGCGCGGCATCCGCGAGCGCGTCGGCATCGACGACGGTCAACGGCGATGGCGCATCATAGCCGTCGCGCTGGATGCGGGAGCCGGTGACGACTATCGCGTCGCGGAGATCTGCGCCCCCGCTGTCCTGTGCTGATACCGTGGCAGGTATGCCCGCCGCAATGACACTACCTGCCGTGCAAAGACAGACAAGATGAAACTTTCGAATCGGATTGCCCATGACTACGCCCCCTGGAATGTACCGTGCTGTTATCAGCCGTATCATCCGAGGCGGTGTGCCCGGGGTCTAATGCCGTTGTCCAATCGATCGATGCCATGCCCGCATCGATAACGGACCGAAATGCCATCATCATGGAATGATGAGAAATATTCGCGCCGCTGCCCGATGCCATCTTGCAGCGAAAATGTGCGCGTCGACCGGCGATCGCCGGTGGTTACTGACCTGCCCGCGCGACTCAGGTCACGCGATGTTGGCCCTTGCCATCAATCAAACAGGACTGTTCGGTCCACTCACGTGCCTGACTGCTGAGGCTGACACCGAGTCCGGGTCGCTCACTGATCACCATGCAGCCATCGCGCAGCTGCTGGCGCTCGTTGAACAGCGGGTCCAGCCAGTCGAAATGCTCAACCCAGGCACCATGCGGGTAGGCGGCGGCAAGGTGCAGATGGATTTCCATCGCAAAGTGCGGCGCCAGCGGCAGACCCGCCTCGCGGGCCATGGCGGCGACCCGATGGAATTGCGAAATGCCGCCAACGCGTGCCGCATCGGGCTGGATGATGTCGACCGATTGCCGGCGGATCAACTCGAAATGTTCGGCCGCGCTCGCCAGCATTTCGCCACTGGCGATCGGGGTATCGATGACGCGGGCGAGATCGGCGTGCCCCGCATAATCCAGCGCATCGAGTGGCTCCTCGATCCAGGTCAGACCGAAGCGCTCCAGCGCCCGGCACATGCGCAGCGCACTGGCCCGATCCCATTGCTGGTTCGCATCCACCATCAGCGCGACACGCCCGTTGATGCGATCGGCGACGGCCTCGACGCGCGCAAGGTCAACCTTGGGATCGGGATGACCCACCTTGATCTTGATGCCGCCGATGCCGGAGGCTATCGATCGATCAACGTTTTCGAGCACCTCGTCCAGCGGGCTGGACAGGAAACCGCCGGAGGTGTTGTAGCTGGGCACGGCCTCGCGCTCGGCGCCGAGCAGTTTGGCCAGCGACAGGCCGGCCCGTTTTGCCTTCATGTCCCACAAGGCGATGTCGAAGGCGGCGATGGCCTGCACCGCAAGCCCGGTACGGCCGACCGACGCGCCGGCCCATGCAAGCCTGGTCCACAAGCGCGAAATATCGCAGGGGTCCTCTCCTATCAGTTCACCACCGATTTCCGCGGCATGGGCAAACATGCCGGGGCCACCCGCGCGCTTGGAGTAGCTGAAGCCCAACCCCTCGCGCCCATCCCGGGTGCGGATTTCCGCGAACAACATGGCCACGCGCGTAAGCGGCTTCTGCCGACCGGTGAAAACCTTGGCGTCACTGATCGGTACCGCCAAAGGCAACCACGCCAGCGACAGACGAATCTCGGCAATCGGATCGTGCGACATACTCAAGCCACTCCTGTTTCGGGCAGGTATTATCTTGCGCCCGGTCACCGCCTGACAAACACCGATTGAGGATGAATCAATCCGATGTTTGCATCCATGCACCATTCATTCATCACAGCCGGGGACAGGTTGCAAAACGCAATGGCCCGCTATTGGAGATTACCTGCATGATTGTATCGAGCGTCCGCATCACGCCCATCGCCTTTCGTGACCCGCCGTTGCTCAATGCCAGCGGTATCCACGAGCCGTATGCTTTGCGCTCCATCATTGAAGTGGTCACCAGCGAGGGTGTCACCGGCCTCGGCGAAACTTATGGCGATGCCCCGGTACTCAACGCACTGCAGGCCATCGCGGAGCATCTGGCCGGGCTGACGGTGTACGACCTGAACGGCCTTCGCGCAATCGTCACCCGCATCATTGCCGGCCTGCCAGCACCCGCCGCCGGTGCGTTACTCGCGCCCGGTTCACAACCGGCCAAACTGGTGGCCAACTGCTTCTCGGCATTTGAAGTGGCGTTTCTTGATGCGCAGGCACGGCTGGCCGGCCTGCCGCTGCACGCGCTGCTGGGCGGCGCAGTGCGGTACGAAGTCCCCTTCAGCGCCTATCTGTTCTTCAAGTACGCACGGCATATCGAGCCTGAGCAGACACCGGATGCCTGGGGCGAAGCCTTGACGCCAGCGCAGATCGTCGATCAGGCACGCAGAATGATTGAGCTGCATGGCTTCGGCTCCATCAAGCTGAAGGCCGGCACGCTGGCGCCCGATATCGAAGTCGCCGCGATCGAAGCACTGGCGAACGCATTTCCCGGCGTGCCGCTGCGGATCGATCCCAATGCGGCCTGGTCAATGGATACCGCCCTGCGTTGCGCCGACAGACTCGGTCCGCTCATTGAGTACTACGAAGATCCCGTCGACGGCCTGCCGGCGATGGCCGAATTGCATCGACGCAGCGGTCTGCCGCTGGCCACCAACATGGTGGTGACCAGTTTCGAACAGTTCCGCACAAGCATCGCGCTCGATGCTGTTCAGATCGTGCTCTCGGATCATCACTACTGGGGCGGCCTGCGTGAAAGTCAGGCGCTGGGCGTGATGTGCCGGACCTTTGACCTGGGATTATCAATGCACTCGAATTCGCATCTCGGCATCAGCCTGATGGCCATGGCGCACCTGGCCGCGGCGACCCCAAACCTCACCTATGCCTGCGACACGCATTATCCATGGGTCGAGGAGGACGATGAAGTCATCTGCGGCGGCAAGCGCGAGATCACCGGCGGCTGTGTGCGGCTGGACGACAGCCCTGGTCTTGGCGTGAAGCTTGATCCCGATCGTCTGGCCCGCGCACACGAAGCATTCCTCGGCACCTCGATCCGGACCCGCGATGACGAGGGACAGATGCGCAAGTACCAGCGGGAGTATCGAGCATTACGACCGAGGTACTGAGGCCGGGATCGCAGGCACCGCTGACTGGCCCACCGAAGAGCGCGGCACGTCAGCACCGTGCATCACAGCGAAATTTTCAGATCACCCCTCGTCCACAGAGACGAGCGCAATTCCAGGAGAGAGACTGTGCCTGATCGTCGTGACTTCCTGTTCCGAACCGGCGCTGGACTTGCAGTCGCAAGCGCCGCGTCCGCCGTATTCTCAACCGCTGCACCGGCAGCCATGCCGAATGCGCCGGGCAGCTGGCCGGGCGGACGGCTCAAACCCCGGCTGGGGTGCCAGAGCGGACCCGCCACCGAGCAACGCTTTGCGTTCTTCGCCCGCTACGGGCTGACCAATGTCTGCGCCCGCGCACCGACACCGGAAGGCACCACGGTGTCGACGGTATCGCAGCTCGAACAGCTGCGCGAGATGGCCGAACGACACGGGCTGTCGCTGGATATTCTCGATCCGATCCTGCTGCCCTCCAGCCACATCGACCGCGAACGCAACCCCGCGATCATGTTGGCCGACAGTCCCCAACGCGACCGTGACATCGCAGATTTCCAGTCGCTGATCCGCAATTGCGCGCAAGCGGGGATCGGCTGCATCAAGTACAACATGAGCATTCTCGGTGTGCTGCGCACCGGCAAGGTCGAAGGCCGTGGCGGCGCGATGTTCGGTCAGTGGCATGCCGCACAGGCAACTGCCCCCACCTCACTCACGCGTGCAGGCGCTCTGAGCGAAGACGCCTTCTGGGAGCGGATCACTTATTTCCTCGATCAAGTCGTGCCGGTGGCGGAAGAATATGGCGTACGGCTGGCGTGCCATCCGCATGATCCGGGAACGCCACCTGAAGGCTACCAGGGGATACATCGTGTGCTGGGGACGACGGACGGCTTGAAGCGCTTCGTCTCGATTCGCGAAAGCCCGCTGCATGGATTGAATTTCTGTCAGGGCACCATCAGTGAAAACCTCGTCGATCCTTCGACTGAGATTTTTGACGTGATCCGCTGGTTCGGCTCGCGCGGCAAGATATTCAACGTCCATTTCCGCAATATCATCGGTGGTCGCGGCCAGTTCCGCGAGGCCTTCCCAGACGAAGGCGACATCGATCTCTACCGCGCACTTCTGACCTATCACGAGGTTGGTTACGACGGCATGCTGATGCCCGACCATGTACCGGAAGTGCCAGACCACCCCGAAGCGCGGGACCAGAGCTTTGCGTTTGCCTACGGACACATCCGCGGATTGATGCAGGCCGCCGAAGCACAGCTGGCACGCGCCTGAAACGCGCAGAACATATCTGATCGTGCCTGCGCCACCAGCGCTGGCAATGTTTACGCAGGGACTTGTTGAACAGCGGGCAAGCCGGATTCCACCAGGCGGCCGATACACTGCAGGACAACCTTGAGCGCCGGGTTGGCGTTTTCCCGGTTCCATGCGGCATGCAGCTCGATGATCGGATCGACATCCTCGAGCACGGAAAACGTCACGCCTCGAGGCTGCAGGCGCGTCGCCGACTCAGGTACGAGTGCGAATCCGTGTCCTGCAGCGACGAGCATCATTATTGAATGAATCTGCACCAGGTGCTGCACGTAGCGTGGTTGTACGCCCGCGCCGGCGAACAGATTGTTAAGAAGGTCATGGAAGTATCGCGCGCTGTCGGGTGCATACATAATGACGGGCAGGCTATCAAAATCGCCCAGCCGTTGCGGGCGTTGGGCCTGCGGCGTGCCCTCGTGCGAACAGATCACGAATCGTTCCCGCAACAGCGGAATCGACTCCACCTCCGGCCGTGGAACCGGTGGCCGCAACAGCCCCAGATCGATGTGCCCGGTGAGCAGGCTCTCGCGCTGTTCCGTGCTCACCATCTCCTTCAGGACGATTCGCACTTTCGGCACCGCGATTTGCAATCCGCCCAGCAGCCAGTGCAGGCAACTGTAGCCGGAGGCGGCCGTGAACCCAAGTGTAAACAGCCCCTCCAGACCGTCCGCGGCGGCCTTTGCGGTTGCGGTGGCACGATCGACCATTTTCACGATCCGCGATGCTTCGATCAGGAACGCGCGGCCCGCGGCGGTAAGCTTCACCGAACGACTGCTGCGTTCGAACAGCTTGACCTTGACCGCCTGCTCCAGAACCTGGATGTGGCGACTCAACGGTGGTTGCGTCATATGCAATCGCGTGGCGGCGCGACCGAAGTGCAGCTCTTCGGCGAGCACCACGAAGCATCGCAGATGCGTCAGTTCAAACATTGCAGGACATTCGAAACGCCAATTCGAAACGGGTTGACGGGATTCTCTCGCGCACCGTAACACAGCGTCGTGTCAGGTGACGGGACCAGTTTGAACGCCGGTCCCGTTGCCATTGTAAGCCTCAATCAGATGCCCGCAATATCGCGCACCTGCGTCGCCTTGCGGTGTTCAATCTCCTGCACGTAGATCGGCGTACGATACACATTACCGCCGTAGAGGCGATCCGGCAGCGGCTTCACCGGCGTCATCGAATCCAGCAATGCGTCGGCTCGCGCTTTTACACCGGCGCGGTATTCCGGCTGCAATACCACGTACAAGTCGTTATGCAGGATGGCATCGAGCACGACGCGGCCGACGGTGACCGGGTCCTGCGGCCGCATGCCATATGGGCCGACGTCATCCTGCGGCGGCCGTGGCCGGGGTGCGCCACCACCGGCGCGGCGGGCGCCGGGCGCGGCGGCAGGCGGTTCATCGTTCTTCAGATCGTCCGGCCGGTAGCTTTCGCTCTGGCCTATATTGGTAGTGGTCAGGCCCGGAATGAAGCACGTGGTGCCGATATTGGTCTCGCGCAGTTCATGCCGCAGTTCCTCCATCAGACCGACCGCGGCGATTTTCGAAACCGTGTAGATGCCCGCACCACTGCCGGGCAGGATGCCGCTGGTGGATGTGGTGGTCACGATCTGCGAGCCCTGCCCGCTCGCGAGCATGCGCGGCACGAAAGTATGTATGCCGTAAATCGGCCCCCACAGGTTGACGCCCAGGCCCCATTCCCAATCCTTGTAGGTACCGGTGGCGGCCGATGCCTGCAGGCCGACGCCGGCATTGTTCACCAGGATGTTCAACGGGCCGAATTTCTTTTCTATTTCATCCGCAGTGCGTTCCCAACCTTCGCGGTCGAGCACGTCGTGGCGAATGGGAAACAGCCGCGGATCGTTCTCCGGGAAGTGTTTCAATGCATCGCCGATGTGCAAATCGCTGTAATACCCCATGACGACTTTCATGCCGGCTTCGTGGAATACGCGCGCAAGGCCCAGGCCAATGCCGCTGGAGCCACCGGTGATGAAGGCCACTTTGTCCTTGACGTCGGTAATCTGCGGCGGCTGCGCGGCGCCCATATCCGGCGCCTGTTGCGCATTGGCGTCGCGAGCAGCCAATCCTCCCACCATCGCGGCCGCGCCGGTTGCCATCATGCCACCCAGCAGTTGCCGCCGGTTCAGTGTCTGCTCATCCATCGCCTGTCTCCCATTGCATCGGTGTAAAGAAAGGCGGCCAGTATATACCCACGTGTCGCACGCGAATCAGGTGTAGTGACCAGTGACGCCCGCGCCATGCGCGTGCATGATGTTCTTGCGCCGCAGCGCGTATTCTTGATTCAGCACAGGACGCGGCGCGTCAGAAGTGGTGGGATTAACAGCGTTATAATTTCCACCACGGTATTACCGTGAGTGACGACGAAGCGAATCGATATGCGGACTTCGATATTGGCGGCGGCGGATCTGGATGAATTGATCCAATCGCTCAAGGCGGCGGGCTATCAGGTCATCGGCCCGGTGCGCGATGACGCCGCCGTGGTCTACGACGACATCAACAGCGCAACCGACCTGCCGCGCGGCTGGGTGGATGAACAGGAGAAAGGCCATTACCGGCTGCTGCCCGCCGGTGATGATCGCTACTTCGGTTACACCGTTGCCGCCAACGCGTGGAAGCGCTTTCTCAATCCGCCGCGCAAGCGCCTGTGGCGGGTGGTTCGTCAGGACGGCAAGCTGCAGTTCATCCCCGAATCTGATTCTGCGCCGCCGCTGGCGTTCATCGGCGTCCGCAGTTGTGAGTTGCACGCCATTCATATCCAGGATCGGGTGCTCATCGACGGCGCCCATTGCGATGAAGGTTACCGCCAACGGCGTCGCCACCTGTTCACCGTGGCGGTGAACTGCACCCGCGCCGCCGCCACCTGCTTCTGCACCAGCATGCACACCGGGCCTCGCGTCGAGCTGCAAAGCGACCTGGTGCTGACCGAGTTGCTTGACGAACACGGCCACCGCTTCCTTCTGGAAACCGGCACCGATGCCGGGCACCGGATCACCGCCTCGCTGCCATTGATGCCGGCAACCGACGACGACACCGCGCTGGCGGAATCCAGGATCAATATTGCACGCGAACAGATGCTTGCCGGTCCACGCCAGTTCGACAGCAGTGGCATTCACAACTTGCTGTTCAGCAACATGGAATCCCCCGCGTGGGACGCGGTGGCAGAACGGTGTCTTTCCTGCGCCAATTGCACATTGGCATGCCCGACGTGTTTCTGCTTCGCGGTGGAAGACACCACCGACCTGACCGGGGATCACGCCGAGCGCTGGCAGCGCTGGGATTCATGCTTCAACGGCGCGTTCAGTCATGTGCATGGCGGTTCGGTGCGCAACAGCACGCGCGCCCGCTACCGGCAATGGATGACCCACAAGCTTGCCGGGTGGGTGGATCAATTCGGTCAATCCGGTTGCGTGGGCTGCGGCCGCTGCATCAGCTGGTGCCCGGCCGGTATCGATATCACTGAACAATTGCAGGCCATTGCCGAGGGTGACGCATCATGAAAACCGTTGCCGACTATGTCCGTGAGCACGCGCTGTTCGACGGCATGGATCCCGCTCAGGTGGAATTCATCGCCGGCTGCGGCCGCTTGCGGCGATTCCACGAGGGCGAATACCTCACGCGCGAAAACGACGCCGCCGATCATTTCTACCTGGTGCTGGAAGGCCGCGTGGTCATCGAAACCCATCGCATCAACCAGCCGCCGGCGCCGCTGCTGACGTTGTGCGCCAACGATATCGTCGGCTGGTCGTGGCTGATACCGCCTTATCGTTACCAGTTCGATTCACGCGCGCTGACCGCCGTCCGCACTGTCGAGCTCAACGGCCAATGCATCCGTGGCAAATGTGAATCCGATAACTGCCTGGGTTACGCCTTGCTGAAACGGTTGACTTCGGTCATGGTCGACCGTATCCACGGCGCGCGGATGCAACTGCTCGATGTCTATGGCGCCGCAACACCCGGTGCGGACCCGCTGCCGTGAATCCGCCGGCCATCTTCACAGTGCTTGATCGACGAGAGGAGATACCGCATACCGTCACGTTGCGGATTCAACCGGCTCAGGGCGGCACGGTCACACCCTTCGCACCCGGCCAGTTCAACATGTTGTATGGCTTCGGCAGCGGGGAAGTGCCCATCTCGTTCAGTGGCGCCACCGCAGAGCAGGGTTACTACAGCCATACCTTGCGTGCGGTGGGCAAATCCACTGAGGCGCTGGCGCGGTTGCAGCCGGGCGATCAACTCGGTGTGCGGGGACCGTTCGGCCGCGGTTGGCCAATGGATCAGCTTGCCGGTCGCCATGTTTTGATTATCGCCGGTGGCCTTGGCCTCGCACCTCTGCAGCCGTTGATTGAAGCCATCGTCGCGAAACCGGCGGACTATCTCGGCGCACAGCTGTTCTATGGCGGGCGGCGACCCGAGGAATTGCTGTATCTTGCACGCATGGCGGCCTGGCGCGATGCGCTGAACGTGGAACTGACGGTGGATATGGCGAGCCGTGACTGGTCGGGTCATGTCGGCGTGGTCACCGGGCCGCTGGCCTCGGCGAAGTTTCCCGCCAGCAATACGGTGGCAGTGGTCTGCGGCCCGGAAATCATGATGCGGTTCGCTGTGCGTACGCTGCAGCAGCGCGGGCTGGACGATGCGTCCATCTACCTGTCGATGGAGCGCAACATGCATTGTGCGCTCGGCCATTGCGGACGCTGTCAATGGGGGCCGAATTTTGTCTGCAAGGATGGCCCGGTGTTCCGCTATTCCGATATTGCGCCGTGGTTTCACGTGCGGGAGCTGTGATGGCAACCACCGCGCCCACAACCGCTGTTCCGCCCTCGCCCAAAGCCCGCGTCGCGGTTTGGAAGTTCACCTCGTGCGATGGTTGCCAGCTCAGCCTGCTCGATTGTGAGGACGAGCTGCTGGCCGTTACCGAGCAGGTTGAAATCGCCTATTTCATGGAGGCGACCAGCCGCCAGCTGCCCGGCCCCTATGATCTCTCGATCGTCGAGGGTTCCATTTCCACCCCGGAACAGCTTGAACTCATCCAGTCCGTGCGCGCGCAATCGCGCTTCCTGCTGGTCATCGGCGCCTGCGCCACCGCCGGGGGTATCCAGGCGCTGCGTAATGCGGCGGACATCAACGACTACATTCGCGTGGTTTATGCCACGCCGGAGTATATCTCCACGCTGGCCACCTCCACCGCCATCAGTGATCACGTCAAGGTGGATTTCGAATTGCGCGGCTGCCCGATCAACAAGATGCAACTGCTGGAAGTGATCAATGCATTGCTCAACCGTCGGCGACCGCTGGTCGCGGACCACGCGGTGTGCGTGGAATGCAAACTCAATGGCACGGTGTGCCTCGCCACCACGCGCGGCGCGAACTGCATGGGGCCGGTCACGCAGGCCGGATGCGGCGCGTTGTGCCCGAAGTATCACCGGCCTTGCTTCGGTTGCTACGGACCCAAGGAAAACCCGAATGTTTCATCATTGGCAAACGTGTGGCGAAGCGAACACGGCGCCAGCACAGCGCACGTGAGCCGGACTTTTTCCAGCTTCAATACCGCCGCACCGGCATTTGCGCAGGTGGCCCGCGGCAATGGCACGGTGAACGACGATGAGTGAGAACGGCGGCAGCAAGACCATCCGCGTGGACTATCTGGCGCGCGTGGAAGGCGAAGGCGCGTTGCACATCCGTTATGACAACGAACATGTGCATGACGTCCAGCTGAAGATATTCGAACCGCCACGCTTTTTCGAAGCCTTCCTGCGCGGCCGCGATTATCTCGAAGCGCCGGATATCACCGCGCGCATCTGTGGCATCTGCCCGGTGGCCTACCAGATGAGCGCCGTGCATGCGATGGAGGATGCACTGGCGCTGCAAGTCGAGCCGGGTGTGAGGCATCTGCGCAGGTTGTTGTATTGCGGTGAATGGATCGAAAGCCACGTGCTACATGTGGCGATGCTGCACGCACCGGACTTCCTGAAAGTCGACAGCGCAATGGACATGGCCAAGACTCATCCCCAGGTCGTACAGCAGGCACTGGCATTGAAGAAAGCCGGCAATGCCATCGTCCGCGTGCTGGGCGGCCGGGAGATTCATCCGATCAACGTGCGTGTCGGCGGCTTCTATCGTCTGCCCGACCGGCGCGAACTGCTTGAGCTTCGCGCTGAACTGGCCGAAGCGCTGACGTTGGCAGAAACGTTGACGCGTTGGGTGACTACGTTGTCGGTACCGGCGTTCATGCGTGATCCGGCCTACCTGTTCGTGGCGCTGACGCATGACACCGAGTACCCGATGAACCTTGGCACACTTCGCACCAGCACCGGGGATGCAATCGCTGCCTCGAACTACGAACAGCGCTTCATCGAACATCATGTCGAGTACAGCAATGCCCTCCACTGTCTGTTGGATGGGAAAACGCCCTACTTCGTCGGTCCGATGGCCCGCTTTGCACTGAATTTCGCCAACCTGCACCCTGCCGCCCGGACATTGGCCAGTGAACTCGGCGTCGCGCCGCCGTGCGCCAACCCGTTCGCCAGCATCATCGTGCGTGCACTCGAGGTGGTGCATGCGGTGGCGACGGCGCTGGATCTGCTGGATGGTTATCAACCGCCATCGGCGCCGTTTGTCACCGCCGAGTTGAAAAGTGGTCGCGGCCACGCCATCACCGAGGCGCCGCGTGGCATTCTGTACCACCGGTACGACATCGCTGAAGATGGTCGAATCACCGAGGCAAAAATCGTCCCGCCGACCTCCCAGAACCAGAAGACCATCGAAGACGACCTGCGCCTGATGCTGCCCGACCTGATGGATCTGCCGGAGGATGATCTGCGCCACCGTTGTGAGCAGGCGATTCGCAATTACGACCCGTGCATCTCCTGCGCAACCCACTTTCTGACACTGACACTGGACAAGGTATGAAGCCACCGTTGGTCATCGGCATCGGGAATCGCTGGCGGGGCGACGACGCCGCCGGGCCCATGGTGCTGGATGCGCTACGACAACTCGTTCCGGTCGGCATCGACCTGCTCGACAGCCCGGGTGACAACCTGAGCCTCATCAATGCCTGGACGGGCCGCGAGCGTGTCTTCCTCATTGATGCCTGCAGTGCGGATGATCTTGCGCCCGGCACCGTGGTGACGATTGATAATGCCCTCGTCGATGGCAGCGCCTTGGCCCGCATGCGCCACCCGGCCTCCACGCACCTGCTCGATGTCGGCCAGGCCATCGCCATGAGCAAGGTATTGGCCAACGCGCCCCAGCGGCTGACCATCTATGGCATTGCCGCAAGCGAATTCGAAGCCGGCGACCGCCCATGCGACGCTGTGCTTGCAGCAGTGAACACGCTTTCCCGCGAATTGGCGTCACTGCTCACCACACTGCGACCGGGAGCAACCAGACCTGCCAACCGACGACAAAGATGAGGCCACCAGGCGATGCATGAATTCTCACTCATCAAAGACCTGCTGAACCGGATTCACCTGCTCGTGGCGGAACAGCGTCCAAACCGTGCGCAATCGGTGACCGTCGAACTCGGCGCGCTGTCACATATCTCCGCCGATCATTTCCGTGAACACTTCGAACAGGCGGTTGCCGGAACCGATCTGGAACATCTCGAACTGCAGGTCGAATGCAATACCGACATGCAGTCGCCGACAGCGCAGGACATCATTCTCAAAAGCATGGACTTTTCCACGGCATCGGACGCTGAATGATGTCGGCGCCCGTGCCATTGCCCTACCCGGTGCCGCAACGCCTGCGCATCACACTGACCGGCACTGTGCAAGGTGTCGGCATGCGGCCGTTTATTCAGCGCATGGCAGATGCATCGGGCTTGACTGGTTGGGTACGCAATGAAGCCGACGCGGTCGTGGTGGAAGTGCAAGGCGCCGAGGAAGACTTGCATCGTTTCCTGGCTGCACTGCGTGATGACGCACCGCCGGCTGCGCGTATCGAGCGTATCGAAACCTCAAACGAGGTCGTGATACCCACTGAAGGATTCAGCATTTCGGCCGGCACATCTTCCGCGACGCCTGCGCTATCTATTCCTCATGACACCGCGCCATGCGCGGACTGTCTGTGTGAATTCCATGATCCGGACAACCGGCGCTTCCACTATCCATTCATCTCCTGTACGCAATGCGGCCCGCGCTGGTCAGTGCTGCGCGCCATGCCGTATGACCGCGCCAACACCAGCTTTGCTCGGCTGCCACCTTGCGCTGCATGCCAGGCGGAGTATACGTCGCCGGCAGAACGGCGGTTTCATCACCAGACGATCAGCTGCCCGGCATGTGGGCCGACGCTGACTCTGCTTGACGCCGGCGGCCTGCACATCACCCGCAGCGCGGCGGTCTGGTCGCAAATTGTCACCACGCTCGCGGCCGGCGGCATCGTTGCATTCAAGAGCGTCGGCGGTTACCAACTGCTGGCCGATGCGACGAATGAAGCCGCCATCGCCCGCCTGCGCGCAGGCAAGCGTCGTCCGGCCAAACCGTTCGCGGTACTGTTCGCCGACCTTGCACAAGCCGCAACACACTGCTGGTTGGATGCCTTGGAACAGACGGCGTTATGTTCGGCGGCAAGGCCAGTCGTTATCGCGCGTAGTCGCCATGAGCTGCCTGCGGGAGTGGCGCCGGGTAACGGCAATATAGGTGCGATGCTGCCGCCCTCGGCATTGCATGAGGCATTGATGCTTGCGTGGCGCGGGCCGTTGATTGCGACCAGTGGCAACGTGAGCCGTGCGCCCTTGTATTTCAAGGACGAGCACGCCATGGAAGCATTACACGGTATTGCTGACCTGTTTCTGCAGCACGATCTGCCTGTCGTGCATCCATTGGATGACAGTGTCGTGCGCGTCATTGACGGCCAAGCGGTGACTCTGCGCCCCGGGCGTGGACTGGCACCGCTGCGAGTCCCTCTGCCTGTCGGGTCGGAGCATTGGTTACTCGCAGTAGGCGGCCAGCAGAAGAGCACCGTCGCGGTGGCTACGCCCAAAGGCATATATGCCAGCCCTTACATCGGCGAACTCGACAACACGGCGACGCTGGATCGCTTCACGGCAACGGTTGATACCTTCAGTGAATTCGCGCCATCACGGCCGGGACGAATCATGCACGACATGCATCCCGATTACGCCAGCACCGAATGGGCGCTGGCACAGGGCAATGCGACCGCTGGCGTGCAACACCATATCGCACACTTCTTCAGTGTGCTGGCTGAACACGGTCATACCGGCCCGGCGCTGGGCGTGTGCTGGGACGGGAACGGCCTCGGCGACGATGGAATGTTGTGGGGCGGTGAGTGCTTCGTCTGGGACGGCGCTCACCGCGTCGACCGGGTCGCGCACTTGCGGCCGTTCCCGCTGCCGGGCGGTGAGAAGGCGATTCGCGAGCCACGACTGCAGGCGCTGGGGTTGCTGTCGCTCATGGGCATGGAAGTGCCCGCAACGCTCGCTGCGTCACTGTCGGCCAGCGAGCGACACAATATCTCCATCATGTTGCAGCGGCGGATCAATACACCTTTCACCACCAGTGTCGGCCGATTGTTCGACGTGGTCGCCGCGTTGCTCGGGGTATGTCACCGGCAGCGCTACGAGGCGGACGCCGCAATGCAGTTGGAATGCCTTGCAGAGGGCGTCGACAGCTTAGGCGCACCGCTCTCATTCACCGTTGAAGCGCACGAAGATAGGTTGTGGCTGAACTGGCAACCAATGATCGTCGATCTTCTCGCTTACCAACGTGCCGGCGTGCTGGCAGCCGAACTGTCCGCCGCCTTTCACAATGCGCTCGCGTCAGGCATTGTTGAAATCGCCGCACGGTTTCAAGGCGTGCCGGTGTTCCTCAGCGGTGGTGTGTTCCAGAATCGGCTGCTGACCTCACTCGCCGCAGAAGGTCTCAGGCACGCAGGGCGTCGCGTCTTTTCGCATCAACGCGTACCGCCCAATGACAGCGGCCTGGCAGTCGGCCAGTTGTACTACCAGATGGCCTGCGTTGAAGCACACGCAGCGGGGGTGGCCTGACCATGTGTCTCGCGGTACCGGGCATGATCGAGGCCATTGTCGACGATGGCGCGCTGACACGGACGGCACGCGTCAACTTCGCCGGGGTCGTGCGCGAGGTCAACACGGCCTTCGTGCCGGATGCAGGCCTCGGTGATTACGTCATCGTGCATGCCGGCATTGCGATCAGCCGGCTCGACGCCATCGAAGCGCGCCGCGTGCTGGACGATCTGGATTCTCTGGCGTCGTCATGAAACACGTAGATGACTACCGCGCGCCTGAACGCATCAAAAAACTGGCCGCGGCAATTGCGCAGCGGCAGACCCGGCCCTGTGTATTGATGGAAGTCTGCGGCGGCCAGACCCACAGCATCGTCCGTCACTCCCTGGAACAACTGCTGCCGGAGTCTCTCGAACTCGTGCACGGCCCGGGTTGCCCGGTGTGCGTGACGGCGGCGCAGACCATTGACAATGCCATTGCGCTGGCGCAATTGCCGGACGTGACGTTGTGTTCATTCGGCGACATGTTGCGCGTGCCTGGAACAGCCACCAGCCTGCAACACGCACGCGCCGCTGGCGCCGACGTCCGCATGGTCTACTCGCCGCTGGATGCACTGGCGCTGGCCCGCGCCAACCCTGACCGACGCATCGTGTTTTTCGCGGTCGGCTTTGAAACCACCGCGCCGGCCACTGCGCTGGCAGTGGCACAGGCTGCGGCGCAGAGGTTGGAAAACTTCTCGCTGCTGGTCTCGCATTTTCTGGTACCGCCGGCAATGCGCGCAATACTCGAAGCGCCGGACAACCGCGTGCAGGGATTTCTCGCCCCCGGTCACGTGTGCGCCATCACCGGTGAGCAGGACTATGACGCGCTGGCGCGGCAGTATCATGTTCCCATCGTCATCACCGGCTTTGAACCGGTGGATATATTGCAAGGCATTCTGCATTGCGTGGAACAACTCGAACGCGGTGAGGCGGTGCTGGAAAATCAGTATCGGCGGGTGGTACAGGGCGACGGTAATCCGACGGCCTTCCGCCTGGTGCACGAGATATTTGAGGTCGCGGACCAGCAGTGGCGCGGCATCGGTTCAATCCCTGTCAGTGGCTTGCGGTTGACCGAGGCTTACCATCGATACGATGCCGCGACCCTGCTGCCTGCGACTCATATCAATGTGAAAAGCACTCATTCAGGCTGCATCAGCGGCGAAATATTGCGGGGCTTGCGCAAGCCCACTCAATGCCCGCATTTCGGCCGCGAGTGCTCACCACAACAACCGCTGGGCGCGCCGATGGTTTCCTCTGAAGGGGCGTGCGCGGCCTACTACCATTACCGTTGATCATGAGCGCCGACAAGCCGCCTTTCGAATACAGCTGCCCGGTACCGGCCAGCGCCGATACCGTACAGCTCGATCATGGTGGCGGCGGCCAGCTCGCCCATCAGTTATTGCATGAAGTCATCCTGCCCCGCTTCGCCAATGAGATCGCCGCCAGTGGACATGACAGCGCAATGCTCGACCTGCGCAACCCGCGGGTTGCCTTCACCACCGATTCGTTCGTGGTGAACCCGCTGGAATTTCCCGGCGGCGACATCGGCAAGCTTGCGGTATTCGGTACGGTCAACGACTTACTGATGGCGGGCGCACTGCCACGCCATATCAGTTGCAGCCTGATCATCGAGGAAGGCCTGCCGCTGGCGGTGTTGCGAAGAATTCTGCAGTCGATGGCAACCGCCGCAGGCGAAGCCGGCGTGACCATCGTGACCGGCGATACCAAGGTCGTCGAGCGCGGCCATGGTGATGGCTTGTTCATCAATACCGCCGGTATCGGTGAACGCATCGGTGAAATTGTCATCGCGCCGCAATCGATTCGCGCGGGGGATTGCATTCTTCTGTCGGGGGACATTGCGCGGCATGGCATAGCCGTGCTCGCGCAACGCGAGGGGATGCGCTTTGATGCGCCCGTGGACAGTGATTGCGCTTCGCTTTTGCCGGCCGTGTCCGCGCTGCTCGATGAGAACATCGAAGTGCACTGCCTGCGCGATGCCACCCGCGGCGGGCTGGCGACGATTCTGCTGGAACTGGCGGAAATCAGCGGCTTGTGCTTTGCCATCGACGAAGAAAGGATTCCGGTCGCCGACGCCGTGCGTGGCGCATGCGAGTTACTCGGGCTCGACCCCTTGTACATCGCCAATGAAGGCTGCTTCGTCGCCATCGTGCCGGCGGCGCAGGCTGAGCGGGCACTGGCGGTGATGCGCGCGCATTCCGTCAGCGAACAGAGCGTACTGATCGGCCAGGTCAGCGAAGGTGCGCCGGCATTGATGTTGAACGCTGCTACCGGTACGAGGCGACAACTGCGGCGATTGACCGGGCAGCCGTTGCCCCGCATCTGTTGACTTGCTGACGTCACGGCGCCTCGTCAGAACCGGTAACGCGACGGCACAGGCCCATTGCCGTCTGTCTCAACCTATCGCGCCGGATTGACTGCCATGGGCCATATTGAATGAATCCGGCTTCCTGTTCACCGGTCGTCACCCGACACAGGTTGGCAAAATGCTCTGCTACCATTTTTGCCATATTCTCCGCCGCATCCTGTTGTCCGGCGAGCATCCATGCATAGGCCATGTCGAACACGTACCGATAAATGGGCAGTGATTCGGCATCGGGCGCGCCGTCCCTGGATGGCGGCGCCGTCGCCACACGCATCGATTGCAGACCTGCTTCAACTTCCCCATTGGCGAGCAATGCCCACGCATAATCAATGTTGTGGTTGACATAAAGGTGCCATGGCTGTTCCTCACAGCGGTCTGCCTCGATCACCTCAAGCGCCTGCGCCGATTCGTCGTGCGCAATGTGATACCAGACCCAGGCGTTGGTCAGCTCAATGCCCGGCGTTGAACATTTGTCTTCACGCCAGCTGTGCAATGCCAGCAATTCAGCCAGCGCTCTTTCGCCTTCGCCGGCCATATCGTACGTCTCGGCAATACGCAGACGCGTGCGTACCGTCCGCGCTAGATCGATGTCTGACTGCGATTCCACGAACGCGAGGGCGTCTGTCAATGTCCGCAAGCGCTCTGGCAGGGGTTGCGTCGCGGCGAACGCCTCAACGTCGGAAAGATAGCTCTCGATAATGTTATTTCGTGTATAGAACTCACCATCGCTGCCCTGACCCAGGACTGCACCGAGCCGATCCGTACGCTGGTTGACCGGCAACTCATTCGATCGCACGATTTCCAGATCAATCCAGCGGGGATCGTCCGCATCAAGGTCCGCGGCTAGACGTTCAAGATTTGCCGGGTCGCCATCGTAAAACTCGTAATCGAAGGCGGATTGCGCAGCCGTATATTCATCCAGCCCGTTCGCCTTGCGCCAGGACACCGTCTCCAGCGCCGCGACAACTATCGGCGCGCCGATCCAGACGCCCGCCAGCAGCACGAGAATCAATACCGTCTCCCAGACCCGCGCCGGCCGGATCTCATGCAAGGTGATCACGCTGTTCACCAGCTGCTGCCGCTTGAGTATTGTCTGCCTGCCAAACAATTCACTCGCCCTGGCAAACAGGTTGGCCGCCTGCCCGGTCTCATCCAGTCCCTCGCGCCAGGCGCGACGCAGGTTGGCCATGCGCCATTGCGCGGGGATACCGGCCGCGAACAACGCCACCAGCATCCATATCAGTGGGCCTTTTACGACCAACGCCACCGCAACGAATATCAACACGCTCACTACGTAGAAGATGAATCCGGTACGTGGCCAGCGGCGGAACAAAGCCACCGAGATCAGCTGCCCGCCATCCAGCGGGGTGATCGGCAGCAGGTTGAACAGGTTCACCATGACGGCCAGCATCGCCACGCGATGCCAGTTGAAACCAGCGGGGTTGTCTGGCAGGAAAAGCAGATAAAACATCAACGCGATACCGAGCAGCAGGCCCGGCACGGGACCGGCAAACAGGATCACCGCCTGCTTCCACGCCGCCACATCCTGCCGTTTACCGGTGACCATCGCACCCAGCATGGGTACGAATAACATGTGCATATCGCGATACCCGAACATCCGCATCGCCAATGCGTGGCCGCCTTCATGCACCAGCAGGATCAGCACCAATGCCAGACCTTGCGCAAACCCGAAGTACAGCCCCCAACCGACCAGCGAAACAAGCAGCGACAGACCGAACACCGCGAGTTTCACATCGCCACGACCTGACATCATCTTCGTCAGGATTTTCGTCTGGCGGTTGAGGGCCAGAAAGTAGGATGCCTGGCAATCGCCTTCCATGGCCGGGCTGCGATACTTCTTCGCCAGCTTGTAGCGGACGCGCCACCAGGCAGTGGCAAGCTGCCATGCCGCACCCGGGGAAAAATATTCCCGGCCTTCGACCGAATGAACCGCACCCCGCGAACGCAGGTGGGCAAAATAGCCGCTACCCATCGTACGCATGCGTTCAATTGCGCCAGGCGAATCAAATAAGACGGCTGCGCCGGCGCGCTGCAAGTGCAATTCCCAATGCGAAGCCAGCGACTCGACATAGGCATCATCCCGATCCTCGAACTCCGGATCCGGCAACAAGGACCAGCCTATGCCGTTGGTGGTGAGGATCAACGTCCGTTGCTCGGTAAAGCTGAAGAACTGCACCGCATAGCCCGACCATGCGCCGGCATTGAATGAGAGTTCAGCAAAGTGCGGCAGAGTCTCGTGACGCAGCAAAACGTAGGGCACGGTCAACTCACCGCGCGACACGTTCACCCAATGCATGGGTTGGAAACCGAGTTCGACAAGTTCATCGAGGGCAGCCTGTTGATCCAGTCTCAGCGGTGGCGCCTCGTCCAGATCAATGTATACAGGTTCGAGCGCGGGGATCCGTAGCAGGCGGAACCAGATGATCAGGAGTTGGACGAACTGCAGGCCGACCACCACGACGACCGCGGCCACTATGAACCAGCTGATATCACTCATGTCTACAATGGCGCTCCGCCTTGCCAGGTTATGTCCCTGTACGGCAGCTTTTGCGCTGCGCCGACAATATACTGCAACGCAGGCGGTGGCCGCATACCTTGTCTGTTGCCCAGCCGTGTTGATCGGCGATGGCGCAACAGGGTGATGTGGGTGCAAACTGTCGCTGCTGACCACGGGCTACCCTTATGTATCGTCATCCCACCGTAATCCCCCTCCTGCTGCACAGCGTGATGTTCGCGCTGTCGCTGACCGGCTTTGCGGCTGCGCAGACTGCAGCCGACGAACGTGACGTGCAAGATGCCGAAACGATAGTCGTGACCGGGACCAAGGGCAGCGATACGCTGCGTGAAACGATTACCGACTTCGTTGCCGAGGTGGGTGATCCGCCCAGTGCCAATTACGGTTACGCACGATGGAATCGCAACCTCTGTGTCAGCGTCGCGAGTCTGCCGGAAGACCCCGCGCAATACATCGTCAACCGCATTTCCGAAGTGGCCGAAGGTCTGGGCCTGGGTGCGCGGGAAGCGGGTTGCGCGCCGAACATCACGGTTGTCTTCACCAACGATGGCGCAAAGCTGGCGAGCCGGCTGGTCGAAACCTCGCCTCGTGCCTTCCGACCGTACGGCGGCGTCGGTGGCACGACGCAGGGCCTGCATGCCTTGAACGAGTTTGCCACTTCAGCGGAGCCCGTGCGTTGGTGGTTGTTGACCATGCCGGTGGATCGCGCAGGCATGGTAGCGGTGCGATTGCAGGATAACAGCGATCAGGGTGCATATCCGACGATTCAAGGTTCCAACTCGCGCATCTCGCATTCCGTGCGCGACGACCTCTGGGGCGCGTATGTCATCGTCGACGTCAGCAAGGTGCGCCAGTTCAACTGGACGCAGATCGCTGATTATCTGGCGATGGTGGTGCTGGTGCAGATCGATCCGGCAGCCACACCCGCCGGTTTTGATTCCATTCTCAACCTGTTCGACACCACCACGCCGGCGGCGGGTCTGACCGAGTGGGACAAGTCCTACCTGCATGCGGTGTACGAGATGGCGCAGTACCGGCTACCGCGAACACAGAAGAGCGAACTTGTCAGCCGGATGCTGCGCGCGCAGGATGCTGCGGCGGACGGCGAGTAGTTCCGTCAGTTCGCTATCAACCGGTGACGTCACCCACCGTCACCACCACCTTGCCGATCTGCTGGTTGGATTCGAGGTACCGGTGCGCATCAACGATCTGCTCCAGCCCGAAGGTGCGGGCGATCACCGGTTGCAGCTGACCCTCGGCCAGGCCTTTCAGAACCACCGCGCTGACCGCGGCAAACCGTTGCGGCTTGTTCCAGATCTGCGAAGCAATCCAGCTGCGCACGCTGATCGCCTTGAACGCTGAACTCCAGTGCGGGTGCGGTGTGGGTTGGCCGGACAGGCTGCCGTAGATCATCAACAGGCCTTCTTCGGCCATCGCCTTGGCCAAGGTTTCGACATAAGGCCCGCCTACCGGATCGAACACCACGCGTGCGCCTTTGCCATCGGTGATGCGCATGACTTCTTCTACGAGATCCTGCTCTTCGGTGGCGATGACATGCGCCGCGCCGTGGCCGAGTAGCGCACCTGCCTTGTCACTACGGCGGGTGGTGGCGATCGGCGTCGCCCCGGCCCAGTTGGCCAGTTGGATGGCGGCCAGCCCGACGCTGCTGGAAGCCGCCGGCAGAATCACATAATCACCGATGGTCAGGCGGCCCCATTCGATGATGGCGTAGGCGGTGAAATACTGCATCCAGACGGAGGCGGCTTCTATCGGCGTCAGACCCGGTGGCGCCGCGACGACGGCGCGCGCCGGTACGATGGCCTGCTCGCCGTACACACCATATTGACCCAGGCTCCACATCGGCAGCACCGACACGTTCTGGCCGACGGTGAAGCCATCAACGCCCGGTCCCAGCGCTTCGACGATGCCGGAACATTCGTAACCATTGAGACTGGGATATTTGTTCGGCGCGAAATATCCACCACGGCGGAACATCGCTTCGGATCGATTCAGGCCGATGGCCTGCACGCGTATTCTCAGTTCACCCTCACCCGGCGCGCCGACCTCAGCCTCCTCGAGTTTCAGAACTTCCGGCCCGCCTTGTTCATAGAAGCGTACGATCTTCGCCATTGGCCGTTCCCCCTGTTTGACTGACGACCGGAGTATACGCCCGCCCGCGCAGGCGCACGAAACCGACAGCACGGCGCGATCGACGCCATGACCTGAAAAAAATCGGTTCCTCACCAACGCCGGGGAAATCCGCACAGGCTTCGCATTACCGCTCCGTCATTCCGGACGGGCCCGCGAAGCGGGCGCGAGCCGGAATCCATGGAGAGGGATCCGCTCACGCTGCGCGGTGTCGGGATGACGAGGGCGCGGTGCCCGCAGGGCGGGAGAATCTCGTGTCCCATTCCGTCATTCGGACGTGCCCGCGAAGCGGCGCGAGCCGACCATGCGCGGAGATAGCCTGGATCGACCGCTGCGCGGTGTCCGGGATGACGAAAAAAGGAGGGGCTGCGCGGTGCCCGCGTAGCAGGGGCGGGAGAAGTCGCGGTGTTCACTCCCATTCCGTCATTCCGGACGGGCCCGCGAAGTGGGCGCGAGCCGGAATCCATGCGGCTTGGAGAGATGCCCTATGGATCCCGGCTCACCGCTGCGCGGTGTCCTGGATGACGAAAAAAGAGCGGCTGCGCGGTGCCCGCGTAGCAGGGGCGGGAGAAGTCGCGGCGTTCACTCCCATTCCGTCATTCCGTATATGGTCTCCTCCCGTTATGCAAGCAGAAGTGGTTGTGGATGACAGGGACAGGATTGCGCTCGTATATCCGGCCTGTGGTTGGGGTAGTTGCCCCTGGCCTCGATGAAGTTCGCGCGTATCGTCCTGTTCGGACACCCGGCCTGCAATGGCCACCGGAATGATCAGGTTTTCGATACGCCGGTCTGACCTGTTTTGTCATCGTTTACCGCTCATGCTTCGCATTCGTGGAAAGGGCACCTCCCTGAAATCAACGACATCGTCTTCCAGCCCGCTCAGGCCGCTTGGTAAACCGTGTTGTGCGCCAGTATCGCCCACCCCATGCGCGCCATTTTGTTCGCCAGGGCAATCGTCGCCCGGTTGATGCCGCGCTCGGCCTTGAGCCGGCTCACCCATCGGCTGAGGCGGTCGTCCTTGTTGCCCGACTGGATCAACACCGCGCGGGCGCCATGTGCCAGCAGGCTGCGCAGATACCGGTCACCCCGCTTGCTGATGCCGAGCAGGACGTCTTTGCCACCGCTGCTATGTTGTCGGGGCACCAACCCCAAGGCCGCCGATACATCACGCCCGCGGCGGAACGCTTGGCCATTGCCGACCACGCTGTAGAACACGCTGGCCACGACTGGCCCAAACCCGGGGATGCTCTGCAGACGCTGGCAGGCCTCGTTCCGGGCCACCAGTCGTGTGACTTCTTGCCGATAGGCCTCTATCTGCTCATCGAGCCCTTGCGCTGTTGGTAACCCTGCCTCAACAGACGACGAAACAATGCACTCAGCCATTGTCCGCATCTTCCAGCAGCTCCGGCAGCGTCGGCGCAGCGTCGACAGGCCGGGCATCACCAGGCCATACCCGCCAACAGCCCTCGCAACTGGTTGCCCAGCGCCGTGCGATCGGCGATGCAGCGCTCTCGCAGCCGATGCAACGCCTGCATCTTGCTGCTGGGTCGTCTCGACCGCCACCCACCGCATCTGCGGACGCACCACCGCTTCAGCAATCGCCAGCGCATCGTTGTAGTCATTCTTGTTGCCCGCAGGTAGGCCTGACGTACTGCGGCGGGATCAACTTCACCTGATAACGCCCCAGCGCGGCCAATAATGGCACTGGCACAGGCCTCCATCCCCACCAGGCATGGCGGCAGTTGGGCGAAGAACGCCCGCACTTGCGCCCGCCTCAGCATCCGCTTCTTCACCACCTTGCCCTTATCGTCGCAACCCACGACATGAAACGTGTTCTTTGCCAGATCCAGCCCGATCGTCGTAATCTCCGCCATGGTCTTCTCCTCATCTCTATCGATGGTTGATAACAACTCCATCCTGGCGCATTACGACGCCGTTTCAGAGTGGGGAGGAGACCATCTCATCGGACGGGCCCGCGAAGTGGGCGCGAGCCGGAATCCATGCGGCTTGGAGAGATGCCCTATGGATCCCGGCTCACCGCTGCGCGGTGTCCGGGATGACGAAAAAAAGGGGCTGCGCGGTGCCCGCGTAACAGGGGCGGGAGAAGTCGCGGCATTCACTCCCATTCCGTCATTCCGGACGGGCCCGCGAAGTGGGCGCGAGCCGGAATCCATGCGGCTTGGAGTGAGGCCCTATGGATCCCGGCTCACCGCTGCGCGGTGTCCGGGATGACGAAAAAAGAGGGGCTGCGCGGTGTCCGGGATGGCAGAAAAAAATCTTCCCAACGACGCCGTGGCAATGTGGATAATGCGAGGCAGCTCTGCAAGCGAAAGCAAACACGGAGGGGGAAACGGACATGAAAACGACACACATCATTGCGCTGTTATTATTGATGACCTGCACTGGCGTTGCCGGCGCACAACAAGCCGATTGCATGCCGGCAGACGGATACCGTTTCGTCTGCGGCCCCACTGATGCGGAAGACCTGGTGCGCGTGCCGGACACCGACTGGGCCATTGCCAGCGGCATGGCGCCGGGAACGGCACTGTTCCTGCTCGACACCCGGGCTCTGACTGCCGGCAGCTTGTATCCCGGCACGCAACCCCGGGCCCGCCATGACATGGCCCGTTATGGCGCTTGTCCAGGTGCCCCCGATCCGGTCCGTGTCACCACCCACGGGCTGACCATCAAGGCCGGCGCGGCCGACCATGCAACGCTGTATGCGGTGGGCCATGGCGGGCGCGAGGCCATTGAAGTGTTCGATATCGATACCGGCCCCGGCAGCCCGGTCATCACCTGGATCGGTTGTGTGCTGATGCCCGAAGGCTTGAACGCCAACAGTGTCGCGGCGATGAACGATGGCACCATCCTGGCGACGGTGCTGGTTCATCCCGACAAGACCTTCTTTGAAGCCATCTCCGGCCAGCCTTCCGGTGGCGTCTACAAATGGACACCGGGTGATGACGGCTTTGCGCTGATACCGGGTTCCGAACTGCCGGCGAACAACGGCATCGAGGTATCGGCGGATGGCCGCACGCTTTATGTCGCAGCATCCGGCCTGCACAGGATCGTGGCGCTTTCCAACACCAACCCGGCGCGCCAGCTGGGTATGACTGAAGACCTCGGCATCACACCGGACAATATCCACATGGGCGAGAACGGGCGGCTGATCACTGCCGGCATGCACAACGTCGATCCGGTCTGCGGCAGCATCATCGATCCGGCCACCTTCGACCTGGCCACCATTGCCAAGTGTCCACGGCCGTTCCGGGCCTACGCCGTCGACCCGGATACCCTCGCGACGACGCTCATCAGCAACGGTCCTGCCACGCCCGGTTGGAGTAACGCCACCATGGCGCTGGAGGTCGGTGACGATGTCTGGCTTGGCACCTTCTCGGGCAACCGCATCGCCATCCGGCCGCAGAACTGACCATCAATGCCGCACTGGCGGGCGCAGGCATTCCTGCTGGCCCGCCAGGCGTTGCCCGGACCCGCGCCCTGCTCCGTGGCGCGTCACAACGCGGTGGCCAGCAGCGCCGCTAATTCAATACCGTTGGTGGGATGCAGAACACTGTCGGTACTGCAAATCCGGCCGACGCCTGCGGCATGCATCCGCTGCTCGGCATCATCGACAAACAATGCATGGGTGACCAGTACTGTGATGTCGGCCGCGCTGAGTGTCTTGAGCTGACTGGCGGCGGCTTCGATGGTATGGCCGGTACTGACCATGTCGTCGACCAGCACCACATGGCGATCGGTGAACTCCATGTCCGGCAGCCTGACCGCGACATCACGATCGCCGAATCGTTGCTTGCTGGCCACGCCGAACTGCAGCCGTGCTGGCGCTGCTATCGCGCTGACCCACTGTGCGGATTCTTCATCCGGCCCGAGCAACATGGCCGTCGGCGCATGCGCTTGTAACCACGCCGACATCACCGGCGCCGCGCTCAATGCCGTGGCCTGGCGGCCGGGGATGACTTCGCGCAAGTCATGCACACGGTGCAGATGCGGATCGACGGTAATCACATGTTCGAACCGACGGGCCAGCCATCGTCCGATCACCTGCTGGCTGATCGCCTGGCCGGGTTCGAATGCAATGTCCTGCCGCATGTAAGCGAGATAGGGCGCAACCAGCGTCAGCGCGCTTGCCCCCAGCGTCAGTGCAGTGGCAGCGGCAAGTTCCAGTTCCACCAGTTTTTCGTTCGGATGATCCAGCGTGCAGTAGATGACGACGTGTGCCGGCAGCGCGGGCGGCAATTGCACGCGGCTTTCGCCATCCGGGAAACGGTGAATGCTGATCTCCGCATAAGGGCAGGCCGCTGCCTGCGCCAACCGTTGCGCCGGCTCGGCATAGCCGGGAAACGCGAGCACCAAACTGTCTGCGGATGAAAAAGGCATCAGGACTGCCGCGCCTCAACTCAACGAGAAACCGCTGTTGATGCCGGCAGCTTCGCTGGCGAAAGCAAAGTCGGCCTCAAACTCGGCATGGATGGCATACAAAGGCTCGCCCGGACTGACGGTATCGCCCAGCTTCCTGAACAGTTCCACGCCGGCGCCTTTATCCATCGGCGCACCAGCCAGCCGCGCGATGCGCGCCATCTGCAGGTTGTCGATGGCGGCAACGCTGCCGGCATGCGGAGCCTTGACCTCGTGAACCAGCGGACCGATCTTGAACGTGCCGTCGCGGTCGCCCTGCAGCTTGATGATTGAACGCATCTTCTCCAACGCGCGGCCGGACTCGAGAATGTCACGCGCCAACGTGTAGCCTTCGCCACCGCGTACATCGGGATCAAACTCGAGGATGCGACTGGCGAGTTGCAACGACTTCTCCCGCAGGTCGCGCGGTTGATCGGGATGGTTCTCCAATACCTGCATGACGTCGCGCGCTTCCAGCACCGGGCCGATGCCACGCCCGACCGGCTGCCGGCCATCGGTGATCATCACTTCAATCTGCAGCCCGACGCGATCACCGACGAATTCGAACAGTTTGCGCAAGCGCAGCGCATCGGACTGACTGCGGACCTTGGCGGTCGGCCCCATCGGAATATCGATGAGCAGATGGGTAGCGCCGGCGGCGATCTTCTTGGCCAGGATGGAGGCCACGAGCTGCCCGGGCGAATCCAGCGACAGCGGCCGTTCGACCGAAATCAGAATGTCGTCCACCGGCGCCAGTCGTGCCGTACCACCCCAGGCCAGGCAGCCACGCTCGGCGCGCACGATTTCATTCAATCTGCCCGGCGGCAGCTCCACTTCGGCGAGCACCTCCATCGTGTCAGCAGTGCCGGCAGGTGAGGTGATCGCGCGACTTGAGGTTTTCGGAATCAACATGCCATGCGCGGCGATGATGGGAACCACCAGCATGCTGGTGCGGTTGCCCGGAATACCGCCGATGCAATGCTTGTCGGCCACCAGCGGTTCGCGCCACTGCAGGCGTTCGCCACTGCCCGCCATCGCGCGCGTCAGATGCAACACCTCGTCACGCTCCATGCCGGTTTCGCTGCAGGCGACCAGGAATGCCGCCAACTCGATTTTCGAATAGCGCAGTTCGACGATGTCGCGGGTGATGGCTTCATAATCACCAGGCTGCAATCGTTCACCGGCGATCTTGCGATGCACGGCATGCAGCGAGCCGGGTGGCTTGGCGTGTCCTACGGTGACCGGCGCATTGGCAGACAATTGCAACTGGTCGAAGGCTTCGATACTGAGGCCGAGTTGGCCGGGTTCAGTGATGCCGGGATCGTCGACGACATTCAGCACGGCAAAGATCGCCCGACCACCCTCGCCCTTGACCTCGACCTTGGACAGCGCCTGGAATCCTTCACTGCGATACACCTGGCAGTCGCGATGCAGGTAGGCAACATTTTCCTTGTAGGTGTCGATGGCGACGCGTCGCAGCGCAAGACAATGTGGATTGGAATGTTTCACGGTCGCAGCATAGCAGTCCGGCCCACGCTACAGCAGCGATGCGGTGCAACGTGAACTGAGCGGGATCAACTATCGCACGGGCAGGCGCAGGTGAAGCAACGCGACGGCCGGTCAGCAGTCGGCTTCGATTTCGCGGATCGAGTGCGCGGCGAAGTGGCGGATATCAAAATTGGAATCATCCAATAACGCGCGTAGTGCCGGTACCGCGTTGATGGCCGGCGCGCCGATTCTGCCCAGCGTAATGACCGCCCAACGTCGAGCATCACCATCGCCTTTTGCCAACGCCTGCATCAATGCAGGTACTGCCGGGGCACCGATACCTTGCAGTACATGGCCCGCCGCGATTCGCACATACATATCGCGAATTGACCCATCCAGAAAAATTTCGATTGCTGCGGCTACCGCAGCTTCGCCCATATCGGCCATGACAAGGCCCACCTGATGTTGAAATTCGCCGGACCAGTTCCGCATCAGGTTGGCAAGCACTGGAATCGCGTCCGGACCGATCCGGGCCAGGACTTGCAATGCGCATTCACGATCCCTGGTATCCGCGTGATTGTTCACCAGGGCGCGGCCAATATCATCGGCTACCGGCGCCGCGGCCAGCCCGATGCTGCCAAGCGCCGTGGCACTTCGACGCCGGAGTTCGCGGTCGGTGGCGTCCAACAGTTCACGAAGCAGTGGTACCGCGGGACTGGCCAGGGCTCCGAATGCGGCAAGCACGTCGATGAGCCACAGACACTGCGCGGCGCCCTGCGAACTCTCCGCCTTCATTGGACTGATGCTGGTGTCGTTCATCAGCCGCAACACTGTCTGTATATCCGGATGTTGCTCACCCTGGAGGGTATGCCGGCGAACCTCGCATTCAACGTGTGATTTGATCGCTTCGTCAGCGGCCAGCATCCGGCGCGCGTGGACGCCGAGCATTTCACACAGTATCGGCACGGCCGCGACCGCGGCCGGCCCCATGGCGGCCAGCGCCTGCGCCGCTGCGCTTTGTGCTGCGCCTTGTTCACGCTGCAGACAGGAAATCAGGTCCGGCACGGCAGCGGCTGCCGCGGGCCCCATGCGCTTCAACTCGCCAATCGCGTAGTGCAGTTCACCGGGATGATGGCGGAGCAGTTCGGTCAGATGCACCACGCGCTGATGCACCGGATCGTCCATCCTCATCGCCTGCAATATTCTGCCAACACCCGCCGCCCAGTCGTCATACAGCGCAATGGCATTGATGTCGCGCAGTGATTCGGTTTCGCTGATCCGGTGATCGGGGATCGCTGTTGCATCCAGCAGCACTGGAATGAACCAGATACGCTGGCGTGGCATCAGGAACAGCCGTTCGGTTGCCAGACGCAGTTCACCATGCATGTAGGTTTCGTCACGCGCCGCCAGCGCTTGCGAGAAACAGGCGATGAAGAATGCGCCGTTGGCGATCACTTCTCGAATGGCATCCTTCCAGTACTGGCCGGGCATGATCGCGTCGCGGTCCAGCCAGACGCGGACGCCGCGTGCGCGCAGGTCGGCGGCGAGTCGGTCAACCTGTGCACTGTTCTCGCGCACGTATGAAATGAACACGTCCTTGCCTGGCATCGACTTCATATTCTTACGTTCCGATCAGGTACAGCTACGTTGCCTCAAATTGACGATTCCACGGTAACACCGAATGGCGGATGCGAATACCGCTGCACATCCTGCCGCCTGCTTGCGGCAGGCGCTGTGTCACCACAACTTTATGTACGAATTTGGCCAGCGCTTGTAGAATCGACGCACCGCGCAGTTTCCGGGCATTCTGGATAATGCAAAAGGCACGCAGGTAATGAGCTTACGCATAGCATCCGCGCTATTGCATGGCGCGCTGACGATTTTCATTTGCGGCACGGCGTTGGCGGCTGAACCCACCGTTGTCTTCGGCGGCTCCCGCTACTACCCGCCGTTTCACTATGCGGACGCTGATACAGGCGCCGATGGTTTCGACGTCGCAGTGTTTCGCGAAATCGCCCGTCGCAACGGCTGGGCCAGCGATTTCCGGTTTGACGACTGGGGAACCATCCAACAGGCGCTCGTCGATGGACAGGTGAGCGTCGTACCCATGTTCGTTTCGACCGAGCGCAGCCAGCGCTACTTGTTCTCGGATCCGATCAACATTGAGTATCACCAGTTCTTCGGCGCCTCCTCACGCGAGGCCATCCGCAACTTCGAAGGCCTTGCGGGCACGCGCATCGCCACCGAAACAGCCGCCTATGCCAGTGCTTACCTCCAGGACCTGGGAAACGGCGCGATTCTCGTTCCCGCCAGCAGCGAGGCGGAGGCGCTACGCATGGTTGTCCGCGGAGAAGCCGATCTCGCATTGATTCCGGCGCACGTCGCGCAGTACACCATTGCCAACGAAAAACTCACGCAACTGCATGAGCTCAGCCCGCCGGTTCTACCGGTGACATATGCCTTTGCCGTCACGCCGGCGAGGCCGGGCCTGCTCGACGGCATCAATAGTGGTCTGCAACAGATGGAACGTGACGGAACTTTACGCGCATTGCGCGAGCAATGGTTTCTGCGCACGCAGAACAATCTGCCTTCGCCGTTGAAAGCGCTTGTGCCTGCGGCGGCGGCCGGTCTGCTGTTGGGTGGCTTCGCGCTCCGGGTCTGGCGCCGCAGGCGACGAGCGGCGGACACGGCGGTATTGCCTGATGCGGGTCTGCGCCAGACAGCGCCGGCCGCTGACATGGAAGCCGGGCCCCCGCTGCTGGACGATCTCAAGCTGGCGATTGAATCCGATGCACTGACCTGGGTTTATCAGCCGCAGTTCGGCATCCATCCACCGCGCATCATCGGGGCCGAAATGCTGGTGCGCTGGCAGCATCCCGAACAAGGGTTCATCCCGCCCGATCATTTCATCGGCCTCGCAGAGCGCCATGGGCTCATCCGGGCGATTACCAAACAGGCCATCAACCAGGCCGCCAAGGTATTACGCAAGTGGAGCACTGAGGGACACGATTACACGCTCTCGATCAACGTCTCGGCGAACGACCTCGCTGATCCGGACCTGGTGGCGGATATCGTGCAGGCCATGCATGGCCTGGAGCGACGGCTCACGCTGGAAGTCACCGAGACCGCCATCATGCAGGACATCACGACCATTCTGCAGGCGGTGGAGAAACTGAAGGCCTGTGACATCAAGCTCGCACTCGACGACTACGGTACCGGCTATTCATCGATGTCGTATCTGAAGGAATTCAACTTCGACGAAATCAAGATCGATCGCATCTTCACCGGCGACATTGCCACCAATGAACGCAACATGATGCTGACGCGGGCGAGCGCGCGTCTGGGCCACGAACTCGGGGCACAGGTGGTAGCCGAAGGCGTGGAGACCATGCCGGCGGCATCGCTGTTGGTGGAACTGGGCTGCGACATCCTGCAGGGATATCTTATTTCACGCCCGATACCACTCGACGAATTTGACCGCTTTGCGGCGAACGCGGCGCTGGAGATTCCGCGAAGTGGGAATGCGGGTTCTTCGGAACACTGATTGCGGCATCAATCCTTATTCAGGTGCCAGGCTTGTCTGAGCCTGCGCGCGAACTCGTCGTTCCAGGGCAAGCCCGTCACGCCTATCATCGGAAGACTCATCGGGCTTGCAGCGGTCCACGGCCGGTACGCGCCATACTGCCTGCCAGCATGCCGAAGATGCTGAACATCAACCCGTAGATAAGTGAAGGGATTTCCGAAGGAAAGACAAACTCAAACCACAGCCATGCCGCCATGCCGAATCCCATGGACAGCAGCGCGCCGGCCTGCGATGCGCGACGCCAGTACAGGCCGGCTATCAATGGCACAAACAGCGACACCAGGCTCAGCGCGGACGACAAACCCACCAGTTCGTAAATGGTGCTGCCACGCAACGCCATCATCGCCGACATCGCCGCGACGACCACCACCGATACCCGCATGATCCGCAGCAATTGCTGATCGGTGACGTCCTTCATGAATGGCCGCACGAGATTCTCGGCAATCACCGTG
>JACKNH010000036.1 GCA_024234975.1 Gammaproteobacteria bacterium | reverse complement strand
TCTTTTTTTATCAAATAGACGAAGCTACAAACGAATCACCACCTTGCCGAAGTGCGCATTGGAATCCATGTACTCGTAAGCCTGCAGCGCTTCATCGAATTCAAATACCTTGTCGATCACCGGTGTGATCCGGTGTTCGGTGATGAAGCGGTTCATGGCCTCGAAATCCTCGCGTGACCCGACGTAGAGCCCGCTGATTTCCGCGCTTTTGCCAAGGACGATTCCCGCCGGTATATCGCTGCCGAATCCGGACAAGCCACCGATCATCGCGATGTGGCCGCCAAGGGCAAGACTGCTCAACGCCTTTGATAACGTGTCGCGGCCGCCGACTTCCAGGACGTGGTCAACGCCAACGCCATTGGTTGCCGCCATCACCTCGCGTTCCCAGTCGGGATAGGTCCGATAGTTGATGGTCGTCTGCGCGCCCAACTCGCGGGCGCGCGCCAGTTTGTCGTCACTGGAACTGGTGATGATGACGTTCGCGCCGGCAGCACTGGCAAATTGCAGCGCCAGCACCGAGACTCCACCGGTGCCTTCCAACAAAACATAGTCGCCCGGCTGCAGCGATGCTTTGCGGAACAACGCATTGAACGCGGTGAGGCCGGCGCACGGCAGTGCCGCGGCTTCTTCGAACGAAAGATGCGCCGGTATCTGCACCAAGCCTTCCGGCTGCGATACCACGTATTCCGACAACATGCCGTTGCGTTCGGCGCCGCGCGCATCGGCCAGATGTTCAGGCTTGCGTTTGCCGCTGAGCCAGGTGGGAAAGAACGTGCCCGCCACACGGTCGCCGACTTTGAATTCCTTTACAGCGGAACCAACCGCCACCACCTCACCCGCGCCATCGGATAGTGGCACGGCGCCATTGGCATTGCCCGCGGGGTACTGACCGCTGAGCACGAGTAAATCACGTCGATTCAGTGACGTTGCGCGTACCCGCACCAGAACTTCGTTTGCTGCGGGTGTTGGTACCGGCACGGATTTCGCTTCGATCCGGAAACCGTTACCTTGCGCGACAAACTGATATTGTCGGGCAGGTTCGGCGGCAAAGACGCTGCTGTTGCATAGCAAACACACCGCGATGCCAGTTAGCGCGGCGCACCAATAGTTGCGGCTGAAAATTCTTTTCATGATTGTCGTGTTCTCCCCCTGTGTACATCGTCATCACACAGGTTGATAGCTCATCCGTGCGCAACGTTGTGTATCATCGACGCGACTTATGACCAGTACACGAGGGGGAAGTGCCATGGGAATCAGAGGCTGGCTACGCAGCCTGCTGCTGGTGGCCGCGACGGCGGCATGTTTCAGCGCATGGGGTGAGGGATGGCCGGCGGCATCGGCGCCGGGTGAAGTCGGTTTCAATGGCGCACGGCTGCAGGCGTTGCAAGCGCGCCTGGAGCAATATGCCCGCGACGGGAAGATCTCCGGCGGTGTCGTGATGATCGCGCGCCACGGCAAGGTCGTGATGCACCACGCGTTCGGTGAACGGGATCGCGAAGCGCACAGCCAGATGACGACTGATTCGGTGTTCCGCATCGCCTCGCAGACCAAGGCCATCATCTCCACCGGCATCATGATGCTGCAGGAACAGGGCAAGCTGGTGATCGGTGATCCGGTGGCCAACTATCTGCCGGAATTTGCGCAGACCACCGTTGCCGTAAAGCGCGATGACGGCAGCTATGACGTGGTGAAAGCCAACCGGCAGATCACCGTGCACGATTTGCTCACGCATTCTTCGGGTATCAGCTACGGATCGGGAATTGCTGCTGACCGCTGGGAGGCCGCCGGCATCCAGGGTTGGTATTTTGCTGATCGCAACGAACCGATACGTGAGACGGTACGCAAAATGGCAGCGCTGCCGTTCGATGCCCAGCCCGGCGAGAAGTGGATATACGGCTATAACATCGACATCCTCGGCGCCATTATCGAGGTTGCGTCCGGCCAGCCGCTCGATCGTTTTCTGCGCGAGAACATCCTGGATCCCCTTGGCATGAACAGCACGCAGTTCTACCTGCCGCGCGAACAGCGCGATCGACTGGCGGTCGTCTATTCGGCGCGGGACGGCAAGCTCGAACGTACCGCGGACAAAGGCGGCATGGTCAGCCAGGGTTCGTACGTGGATGGTCCGCGCAAAAGTTTCTCTGGCGGCGCCGGGCTGTTGTCCACCGCGGGCGATTACGCCCGCTTTCTGCAGATGATGCTCAATGGCGGCGAGCTCGATGGCAAACGCCTGTTATCCGCCAACAGCGTCCACTTGATGACCGTGGATCACATGAAGGGCGAGGCCACGTTCATTCAGCCCGGCGTGGGCTTCGGTCTGGGCTTTTCGGTGGTGACCGACCTCGGCGCGCGGGGTATTCCGGGGTCCTTGGGCGAGTTTGCCTGGGGCGGCGCCTACCACTCCACGTACTGGGTCGACCCGGTCGAGGACATGCTGGTGGTCTATCTCACGCAGACCTTGCCTGCGGGTGATGTGGATGATTTCGCGCGCCTGCGCGCCATGCTTTATGGCGCCTTGACCGACTGAACTACGGCAGGGATCCCGAGGTCATGCAGCCGGGCATCCGCGGCTGCATGACCGTGCCCGTGCCCGGATAATCAACCGGCTTCCATCTGCCAATCGTTGACCAACTTGTAGCGCGCCGAGCGGATGCGGGTGAACTTGCCGTCGTCGTTGATCCAGTACAATCCGATCCCCATCGTGCGGAAGACTTCACCTGCTTTGATGAAGCGGTTGAAGAACTTGCTGTCCCAATCCTTGTAGCAACGGAACTCCGTCGACATCATTGCGGCGATGCCCGTGCGATCCGATACGTAATGGTCGATGACCACGGTTTCCTTGATGTGGGCTTTGACCTCCGCGTAGAAATCCAGAATGCCCTTGGGCGTGCGAACTTCGGTGGTCCCGAGTTCGAAGATGACATCCGGTGCGTAGTACTCGATGAAGCGCGGGTCGTTGTCATTGAACAAGGTGACGTAGCGCTCGTAGTCCGCGCGGCTCATCAACGGGCAGGCGCAGTCGGCGGCCTGCGCAGAAACCGGCCCGAGGCTGGCACCGACGGCGGCTACCGCACCGAGTCCTGAGGTCAGCAGCGCGCGCCGTGCTGGGTTTGCGCCTGGCAGCGGAATGGGGAAATCGGAATTTGCCATGGGGTCTCCTTCGGGTAGTGGCTATGCCGTCGTCTGCGTGGGACGCACAGACGTGGTCCGGTGGTCCGGCGACTATAGCCGATTCCGCGGATGCGTCGTCGATCACCGCCGGTAGCCGTCGACGTCCGCACTGTGCCATCATCTGTCGGCCTGATGATAGGCGGCCGGGGCGCCGCCAGACAGGACGTTCCAAAGGGGGGACTTTCATGCTGGACTTGAAGCAGCCGTTGCTCGGCGTGGTGGCGACGTTGATCGGCATCGTCATTTCACTTTCATTCATTGCACTGTTTGATCTCGCATCATTCACCGGCACCGCCGCGACCATCACCATGTGCGTGATTCCGGCGGAAATCATGGTGGGCGTGTTCTGGCAGTGCCAGTATCCGAAGTTTGCCGCGAATGCCGGCCAGCCGTTACGTGGCCTGCTGTTGGTGCTGGTGACCGTGGTTCTGGGCGCACTGACCGGTGCCGCATATTTCTATACTGTGGGCGGGGGCATCATGCCGCCGATGCCGATGCTGACGCAGTGCCTGATCGTGGCGGTGGTGGTGACGTTCTTCATGTCCATCGTCTGGGGCGGTTGGCCATTCTCGCTGATCTCCAATCGCGTGGTGGCCGGCGTGCTGTTGCTGATTTCGGTCTATGTCATCAACTACCTGCTGTTCCAGTCCTTGTTCAACTACGACTTCCTGCGTGGCGCGCCAATCTACGATGCGGCGCTGGATCCAGGTGGCCGGTTCGACGGCTGGTCCGCCACCGTGTTTTACGTGACCGCAGTCGGCATGATGTTCGTCGTGCTGCACTTCGACCTGTGGCCGCTGTACAAGGTGCCGGCACTGATGAAGCAGCCCGTGCTGGGCATCGTCTGGACGGCCCTGTGCATCGCCGGTGCCGCCGTGGTGTTCCACATCGGTACCGTGACCCTGGGCATGGACGCGCCGGCCTTCATGGTCAAGGTGCCGGTACCGTTCATTTTCGGCACCATTGTCGTGCTTAACATGTTGCAGGGCTCGCTGACGGCCAAATTGCAGCAACCGCTGAAAGGGATTGTCAGCTTTCTGGCTGCGGCGCTGGTCGGCACGGTGCTGGCCGCCGTCTACGGGGCCCTGGCGCCGGCCATCAGCGGCAGCGAGGTGCCGGCGGGCGCGCCGACCTATACCTTTGAAATCTGGCTGGCTTCGGCCCTGCTGGCCGTCACCTTCCCGGTTCTCATCTATTACGCCGATTTCTTCGGCATGTGGCTGATTCGCAAGCAGCCCGACGACAAGGCCTGAGAACCTGGGCCGAGGTCGGCTATACTACGTGGCGTCTGCCCGGCCGTGCTTGCGGCGGCCGGGAATCATCCGGGAGGCTGGCGGTCATAACCGTGGCCTCCGGGGGCTGGTCGCAGCGGCCGGCGGGGCTGAATTTCGGTCGGACTGGTTGAGATCGGGGGCATTTCCTGCTTTCATGGCGGGTCATGAGCCGCCGGCCGGTTCCGGTAACACGAGTAACAAATCGAGGACATTGCGATGGCACGCCTGAACGTCAATGGTACAGAGCACGAAATTGGAGAAGATGTCGATCCGGCAACGCCACTGCTGTGGGTGCTGCGCGACACGCTGAACCTGGTCGGCACCAAGTTCGGTTGCGGCATTGCGCAATGCGGTGCCTGCACCGTCCATCTCAATGGCAGCCCGGTCCGCTCCTGCCAGCTCCGCGTGGGAGACATCGGGGACCAGAAGATCACCACCATCGAAGGTCTGGCCCAGGCGGATGGCACGCTGACCGCGGTCCAGCAGGCATGGGTGGCGCTGGACGTCCCGCAATGCGGCTACTGTCAGGCCGGCCAGATCATGTCGGCGACTGCGCTGCTGCGCGACAACCCGACCCCGACCGACGATGACATCAATACTTACATGGCGGGCAACCTCTGCCGCTGTGCCACTTACACCCGAATCCGCAGCGCGATTTACGACGCCGCGGAGAAACTGAAGCAGGGCGCTTCCACCTGACAAAACCGTGAGTGGCTTGCGCTGTCGTGCAAGTCGCTGTGAATGCTGACCGGCGGCCGATTTTCCTTGAGAATCTGCCGCCGGTTTGTTTTTGCGTCCCGCGATGGCGGGCGCTGACCAATATCCCTTCGAACCGATCATGAATCCCTACTGGAGCGACATCGTTCAACGCCTGACGCCGTATGTACCAGGCGAGCAGCCGCGCGAGACCGGCATTATCAAGCTCAATACCAACGAGAACCCCTATCCTCCAGCACCGGAAGTGCTGGCAGCCATCAGCGCCGCGACCAACGCCGACCTCCGGCTCTATCCTGACCCTGCAGCCACGTCATTGCGGGAGGCGATTGCGGTCGCCGATGGTGTTGCTCCCGCACAGGTGTTTGTCGGCAATGGGTCCGATGAAGTGCTGGCGCACGTATTCCAGGCGCTGCTCAAGCACGATGCACCGTTGCTCTACCCCGACATCACGTACAGCTTCTACCCTGTGTATTGCGACCTGTACGGCATCGATCGGGTGGAGATTCCGCTGACCGCGGATTACCGCATCGATCTGGCGGATTACGACCGGCGCAACGGTGGCATCATCTTTCCGAATCCGAATGCGCCGACGGGGACGGCATTGCCGCGTGCGCAGATCGAATCGTTGCTGCAGCTCAATACGCAAAGTGTCGTCGTTGTCGACGAAGCCTACGTGGCGTTCGGTGCTGAAACGCTCGCCCCGCTGGTGACCCGTTATCCGAATCTGCTGGTCGTACGGACCTTGTCCAAGTCGCTGTCGCTCGCGGGCCTGCGTGTCGGCTACGCGCTGGGTGACGCTGGCCTGCTGGAAGCATTGGAACGTGTCAAAGGTTCATTCAACTCCTACCCGTTGGATCGGCTGGCACTGGCCGGCGCCACCGCGGCGATGCGGTGCCGGGAGTATTACGATGCGGCCAACCGGCAGGTGATGGCTTCGCGTGAAAAGCTCGTTGCCGCTCTGGGTGCACTGGGTTTTGAAGTGCTCCCGTCGGCCGCCAATTTCGTTTTCGCCCGCCATCCCGGGCATGCCGGGGCGGCGTTGCAGCAGGCACTGCGTGCGCGCAATGTCCTGGTGCGTCACTTCGCTAAGCCGCGTATCGCGGATTTTCTGCGGATCACGATCGGTACTGAAGACCAATGCGCGGCGTTGGTCGCCGCGTTGAACGACGTCCTCGGCTGAGCGACCTGCCGGTTACTGCGCTCGGGTGTTGCAAAGCAACACCCGCCAGCTCCGCGCCACATGACAGGCGCGTGAAACCCACCACTGAAAAATGCTATCGTCGGACGATTATCAGGCCGGTTATGCATCTGGCGGTGCTCATTATCGCCGCCGGATTACAGTGGGGGTGAATATGCGATTGGGGGCAGGGGAGTTGCGCAACGTACTCATTTCGGCGTTGTGCCTGTGCATGGCCGCGGTACTGGCCGGATGTGGACAAGCCGACCAGCCGCCCGCCGGACAGGTGGTGGAGGCTGACGTCCCATCCGACGTCGCACCGGACGCCGCTGCGCAGGAAGCGGACCCGCTGACGGATTACCTCGCGGCACTGACTGCCGACGTCACCCGGCTGGAGGATGCCAACGCCATCCGCACGCTGCAACGGACTTATGGTTACTACGTTGATCAAGGCGCCTGGGACGATGTTGCCGATCTGTTCGCCGACGACGCCAGCATGGAAATCGGTCTGCGCGGCGTCTACATCGGGCGCGAGCGGATTCGCAAGTTCCTCTACGCAGTGTACGGTGTTTCGGGTCTGCGTGAAGGGCAGTTGAACGAGAACATGCAGTTGCAGGGCGTGGTCCACGTCGATCCAGATGGGGAACATGCCAAGGCCAGATGGCGCTCCTACATGTTCGCGGGCATGTATGGCAAGAGCGCAACGTTGGCGGAAGGTCCGTACGAGAACGAGTATGTGAAGGAAAAAGGCGTCTGGAAGATTTCCAGACTGCATTGGTTCGAGACCTTCACTGTTCCCTATGAAGGTGGCTGGGCGCATAACGAAAATGTGAACCGTCGCAGCGGCGAGGATATCGGTTGGGTACCTGACCTGCCGCCCAGTGTCGACTATGAGCGCTGGCCGGCGGTATCGATCCCGCCATTTCACTATGCCCATCCGTCCACCGACCCGAAGGTTGAACCCGCGGTCATTCCCTCTGACATCGACGAGCCTGTATTGAGTGACACGCTATGGGCATTGCGTAATCGCGTCGCCCGCTTGCAGGACAAGGAGCAGATCGAAAATATCCTTGGCGCCTACGGCTACTACATGGACAAGTGCATGGCCGATGAAGTCGCCGGGCTGTTTGCCGACAACGGCACGATGGAGTTCTCGCAGCGTGGCGTGTACATCGGTCGCGATCACATCAACAAGGCAATGGCGTTGTTCTGCCCGCATGGCTTGCAGCAGGGTCACCTGCAGAACCAGTTGCTGGTGCAACCGGTCATTCACGTCAGCGAGGACGGTACCCGGGCGTTCGCCCGCCTGCGGTCGATGGCGATGATGGGGACGTACGACGCGGTGGGTATCTGGGGCGACGCCATCTACGAAATGGAATTGGTGAAAACCGACGGACGTTGGCAGATCCTGCACGATCATTCATACGCCACGTTCTATTCGCTCTACAACGAAGGCTTTGCCCGCGGCGTGCGTCCGGCACCTGGTATCAGTTCGACATTGCCTCCGGATGCGCCGCCGACCGAGGTCTATCAGGCGCTGCCAGGCGTCTATCTGCCGGCGTTCCATTACCCGCATCCGGTTACCGGCAAGCCGATATATGGCGGCTTGCCGAAGATTGCGCTGTCTGCGGCACCAAAACCTGTTCCAGCGGATATCACCGGCCATGATGACATCGCAGCGCTGGCTGAGCGCGTCACGCTTCTGGAGGACCACAAGGCGGTGGAAGACCTGCAGCGGACCTACGGCTTCATGGTCGACAAGGCGTTATGGGGCGAAGTCTCGGAGTTGTTCACTGACGACGGCACCCTGGAAATCGGTGGCCGCGGCATCTTCGTCGGCCAGCAGCGTATCCATGAATACCTGTTGTTCCTGGGCAAGGAAGGTCCGTTGCACGGGCGCTTGATTAATCACATCCAGTTGCAGCCCGTCGTGCATGTCAGCGCCGATGGCAAGACTGCGAAGGCGCGTATGCGCTTCGTCGCGCAGGGGGGAGATGCGACAGATCCGGAGAATCCACCCAAGGATGCGCCTGGCGTGCCGACCAATGGCTACCTCGGGATGGGCACGTACGAGAACGAATACGTGAAGGATAACGGTGTGTGGAAGATCAAAACACTGCACGCCTATTTCCGCATGTACACCGTGGACAACCAGGGCTGGGGCAAGGTTGCGTTGCCGATTACCACGGTCGAACCGCTGCTGCCGCCGGATCGCCCGCCCTCCATGGCCTATACGCAGTACCCGGATATCTTCATTCCGCCGTTACACTATCCGAACCCGGTATCCGCTGCGAGTACAGCACAGGATTGAACAACAGGATTCTGCATGCATCTGAATGATCGAGTGGCCGTCGTTACTGGCGGCGCTTCAGGATTGGGCGCGGCCGTTGCCCAACGACTGGTACACGGCGGCGCACGCGTGGCGATTTTTGATCGCGACAAGGGGGCCGGTCCGGCAATGGCCACACGGCTGGGTGACAAGGCGCTTTTCATCGAGGCGGATGTCACCGACGCGCTAGGGATCGAACGCGCGGTGCAGGCGACGCTGGATGCGTTCGGCGCGATCCATGTCCTGGTCAATTGCGCCGGCGTCGGGAGTTTCACGCCGACATTCACGCAAACTGGTCCCTTGCCGCTGGAAGAGTTCCGCCGGGTCATCGACATCAACCTCACCGGCACCTTCAATGTCGTGCGCGTGGTTGCCTATGCCATGACGCGGAATGCGCCGGACGAGGTCACCGGCGAGCGCGGCGTCATCGTCAATACCGCGTCCATTGCCGGGTACGAAGGTCAGGAAGGCATGGCGTCGTATGCCGCGAGCAAGGCCGGCATCATCGGCCTGAACCTGCCGTTGACCCGGGATTTGTCGCGCCATGCGATTCGCGTGAACGCCATCGCCGCCGGTCTGTTCGATACGCCGCTGACGGCCGACATGCCGCCTGAATTCCGGGATTACCTGGTATCGACACTGGAATTCCCCAAACGCGGCGGTCAGCCCGACGAATTCGCCGCACTGGTGCAACACATGGTGGAAAACGTTTACATCAACGGTGCGGTGTTCCGCATCGACGCCGGTACGCGGGCGCCGCCGCGCTGAGGCGCTCGGCCACCTGTACGAATAACTTTCAACGAGGACAGCACATGGATCAGGATCGCAGAATATTTCTTGGCGCAGCCAGCGCGATGGGCATGGCGGCATTTGCCGGCATGGCCGATGGCGCGACACCGGACAACGGCGCGCCCCGGGAGCAGCTTGGCCTGCCGTCAACGATGACCAATCCGCGGCTGGAGTTCGCGATGGAGGTCACGCTCGAGTTCACCCGCGTGCAGAACATTGAAGACATGCCCCAGGGCTTTGGCCGTGGTGCGGTCTACCTTGATGGCGGCAGCTTTCAGGGGCCGAAACTGCGTGGTCGCGCGGTGCCGGACAGCGGCGGTGACTACGCGATGTTCCGCCCGGATGACGTACTGTCATTCGATGCCCGCTACCTGCTGGAGGAGGACGATGGCACGATGATCGTCATCTATAACGCAGGTTACCTGTGGGGTCGGCAGCCGGATACCATGGCTAAAATTCGCGAGTGGATTTTCAACAATGGCCCCGAGGTCCCGCACAGCGAATACTACCTGCGCGCGTTCCCGCGCTTTGAAGTCCAGAGCGGTAAACACGACTGGTTGATGCGGCACGTGTTTATCGGCGTCGGCGAACGGCTGCAACATGGCAACCGTTTCCGTTACTACGCGTTGACCTGATTTGCCACCCACCCGTAACCACGATTACACGAGAACCTGCTATGAGCCTGGTCGAGGATAAGGAAGCGCTGCGTGAAGTGGTGGCCAAGTATTGTCACTACGTGGACAGTGGCAACATCGAGGCCTGGCTCGACCTGTTCACCGAAGACGCGGTTTTTGACGGTGGCGCCAAGGTGGGCATGCATCACGGCAAAGCCGCCTTCCGGGTTTTCAACGAGCACATCACCGCCACGTTGGGACCGATGTCGTTGCGCCACAGTGCCTCGAACTTCATCATCTCGGTGGTCGCCGATCGCGCGCACTTAAGCTGCTACATCACCGTATTTCATCGCGCAGACACGGGCGTGGAACTGCTGGATGTGGCCGGCTATGAAATGGATTTGATCAAGCACGACGGCCATTGGCTGATCAAACACCTGCTGTTGACGCCAGGCCTGCGTTGACCCGGCGGCAGCTCAAGCGGCGGCGGTGATCGCCGCGGCCAGGGTCTCGAAGATCTGTTCGATCTCTCCGCTTTCGATAATCAACGGCGGCGACATCGCAATGATGTCGCCGGTTACGCGGATCAAAAGTCCCCGATTGTGGAAGCAGTCATTGAAGACGTCATAGGCCCGTGCGCCGGGCGCACCGGCGCGCGGCTTCAATTCGATGCCCGCAACCAGACCGATATTGCGGATGTCCACCACGTTGGGCAGGGCACGCAGGTTGTGGGCGGCGTCTTCGAAGATCGCGGCCAGTTCGGCGCCGCGCGTCAGCAGGTTTTCCCGGGCGTAGATATCCAGTGACGCCATTGCCGCGGCACAGGCCAGCGGATGACCCGAATACGTATAACCGTGAAAAAACTCGATGACGTTCTCCGGCCCCTGCACGATGGCATCGTGGACCGCGGTGCTGGCGAACACGGCGCCCATCGGCACCACACCGTTGGTCAGGGCCTTGGCCGTGGCCATGATGTCGGGCGTGACACCGAAGGCCTGCGCGGCAAACGGTGCGCCGCAGCGGCCGAACCCGGTAATCACCTCGTCGAAGATCAACAGGATGCCATGGCGGTCACAGATTTCCCGGATACGTTGCAGGTAACCGGCCGGTGGCAGAATCACGCCGGTGGAACCGGCAACCGGCTCGATGATCACGGCAGCAATCGTTGATGCATCATGCAACTGGCACAAGCGCTCGAGATCGTCGGCAAGCTCGACGCCATGCGGCGGTACGCCACGCGAAAATGCGTTTCTGGGAATATCCAGCGTATGCCTGAGGTGATCGACGCCCGGCAACAGCGGTCCGAACCGCTTGCGGTTGTTGACGATACCACCCACCGTCATGCCACCGAAGTTGACGCCATGATAGCCGCGTTCGCGGCCGATGATCCGGATACGCTGTGACTCACCCCGCGCCTGGTGATAGGCGAGCGCCATCTTCAGTGCTGTTTCCACCGACTCCGAGCCGGAGTTGGTGAAGAACACGCGATTCAGAGTCGGTGGGGTCAATGCGGTCAGACGCGTCGCCAGTTCAAATGGCAACGGATGGCCCATCTGGAAGGTCGGCGCGAAATCCAGTTCGCGGACCTGGCGACCGACCGCGTCGGCGATCTCGTCGCGCGCATGGCCGGCATGCACACACCACAGCCCCGCCGTGCCATCGAGGATGCGGCGCCCATCAACCGACGTGTAGTACATGCCCTCGGCGGTGGACATCAGGCGCGGGTTGGCCTTGAACTGGCGGTTGGCCGTGAACGGCATCCAGAACTCGGCCAATGAAAGCGGGTTTGGGGCGTCGGTCATCACAGGTCACTCAGGGCCGGGAAACCGGCCTAGTGTAGTGAATCCGATGGTGCGTTGCACTAAATGCGCGGCGTTGGTTTTCCGCGCAAGCGCGGGTCTACATCTGCTCGAGGACTTCGATACCGAGCAGATTCAGGCCCAGCTTGATGGTGTCAGCGGTGATCTGGCACAGCCGCAGCCGGCTCGCCTTGACTGCATCTTCTGCTTTCAACACCGGGCAGGCCTCGTAGAACGTCATGAACAGACCGGCCAGCTCGAACAGGTGATTGCACAGCAGGTTCGGCGTGCAATCATTGGCGACGACCGCCAGCACATCATCGAACTCGTTCAGCTTCAGCGCCAGGCGGCGCTCGGCCGGCTCACTCAGCTGTAACGCGGCGCCGGCGGCGTCGGGCAGTTCGGCGCGGCGGAACAGGCTGCGGATACGTACGTAGGCGTACTGCAGGTAGGGCGCGGTATTGCCTTCCATCGCCAGCATGGTGTCCCAGTTGAAGATGTAGTCACTGGTGCGGTTCTTTGCCAGATCCGCATACTTCACCGCGCCGATGCCCACTGCCCGGGCGATGGTGCGCCGCTGTTCCTCGCTGAACTCGGTATTGCGCTCGCTGACCAGCTTGTACGCGCGCTGCTCGGCTTCATCGAGCAGCTCGATCAGCTTGACGGTGCCGCCGCTGCGGGTTTTGAACGGTTTACCGTCCTCACCCATCATGGTGCCGAAGGGCAGGTGTTCCAGCGAGGTTTCCGGTTCGACCCAGCCGGCGTGGCGTGCGGCCGCGAACACCTGGGTGAGATGCAAATGCTGGCGGGCGTCGACGAAGTACAGCACGCGCGTCGCCTGCAATTCGCGAACGCGGTAGCGGATGGCGGCGAGATCGCTGGTGGCGTACAGAAAGCCACCGTCGGATTTACGCACGATGACCGGAATCACCGCGCCATCCTTGCCTTTGAATTCGGGCAGGAATACACACAGCGCGCCATCGGATTCCTGCGCCAGGCCGCGCGATTGAAGTTCGTCTACCAGCTGTGGCAAGTCGTCGTTGTATGCGCTTTCCGGTTTGATGTGCGCATGGGTCAGGGTCACGCCCAGGCGCGAATACACTTCCTCGCAATGCGCGAGCGATTCGTTGATGAACGCCTGCCACAAGCGGCGGCATTCGGCATCGCCACCCTGCAGCTTCACCACATATTCACGCGCGGTCGCGGCAAATGCCGGGTCGCTGTCGTAGCGTTGCTTGGCTTCGCGATAGAACTGTTCCAGGTCCGCGAGCCGCGTGTGCAGATGTGCCTGGTCGGTGGCGCCGTCGAGCTTCATGTGGGCGAGCAGCATGCCGAACTGCGTGCCCCAGTCCCCCACGTGGTTCTGCCGGATCACGTAATGGCCGAGATATTCGAGCACGCGCACCACCGCGTCACCGATGATGGTGCTGCGCAGGTGGCCGACATGCATTTCCTTGGCGAGATTGGGGCTGGAGTAGTCGACCACGACGGTATCGGGTTGGCCGGCCGGCCGTCGCCGGTTCAGCGCGTGGTTGGCGCTGGCGGATTCCAGTGCGCGGGCCAGCCAGTCGTTGTCCAGCGAAATATTGATGAATCCCGGGCCGGCAATTTCAACCTTGTGCGCCACGCCTTCAAGATCCAGCTGGGCGATGACCTGTTCGGCCAACTGCCGCGGATTGGTCTTCAGCGCCTTGGCGGCGCCCATGACGCCATTGGCCTGGAAATCGCCGAACTCGAGGCGGGCGCTGGGCTGCACCAGGGCAGGGGTGTGCATCGGAGCGCCGGCAGCATGCAGCGCGGCGGAGATTCGGTGTTCGAGGAAGGCGCGAATATTCATCAGGGCAACGAAAGGTATCTACTTGTCGAACCGGACCGATGGTCGGCCCGCTGTGTGTCGGTTTCCCGCCGATTGAGCAGACCGCCTGCCGGCGGGACGCGCAAAGATATCACATCCTGTACCGAAGGTCGGGGCCGGCCGATAATGAACGGCATGACCATTGTTACCGACCACAGCCTGCTGCGTTATCGCCGGACCAAGATCATTGCGACCGTAGGACCAGCCTCCGGCACCGCCAGCCGCCTCGCAGAACTCATTGCCGCCGGCGTCGACGTTTTCCGGGTGAATTTCTCCCACGGCGCCCATGCCACCCACGGCGAAGTCATTGCCACGATCCGTAAAGTGGCGGCAGAGGCCGGCAAGCCCATCGCCATCCTCGCCGACCTGTGTGGCCCGAAAATCCGCTGTGGCCGCTTTCCTGACGGGCCGATCACGCTGACCATCGGCGGCCATGTCACGGTGACCACGCGTGACGTGCCGGGAACCTCGACGTTGATCCCTTCCCAGTACCACGAACTGCATAACGATGTGCGGCCCGGTAACCGGATTCTGCTGGCCGACGGCGCGATGGAATTGAAAGTCCTGGCAGTCGACGGCAGCGAAATCGAATGTGAAGTGATTCAGGGCGGCGAACTGTCCGATCACAAGGGCATCAATCTGCCGGGGGTCAAAGTGTCGGCGGCGTCGTTGACCGACAAGGATCGGGCCGACGCGGCATTCGCGCTGGCGGCGGGCGTGGATTTTGTCGCGCTGTCGTTCGTACGCAGTGGTGAGGATGTCCGGGCACTGCGCGATCTGGTCGATGCTGCCAGACATCCCGCCCGCATTATCGCCAAGATCGAAAAACCGGAGGCACTGGCCGCAATCCGCGACATTCTCGACGCAGCCGACGGCATCATGGTTGCGCGGGGAGATCTCGGCGTTGAATTGAACCCGGAGCAGGTGCCATTGGCGCAACGGCAGCTGATCGATATGGGCCGCGCCGCCAACAAGCCGGTCATCGTCGCCACGCAGATGCTGGAATCGATGATCAGCAGCGCACGCCCCACCCGTGCCGAAGCCACCGACGTTGCCAACGCCGTATCGGCCGGAACTGACGCGGTGATGCTGTCAGGCGAATCCGCGGTCGGCGCGTTTCCGGTGGAAGCGGTAAAGATGATGGACCGTATCGCCCGCCAGACCGAGAGCTACCATTTCCATACCCGTACGGGCCATCCCGCACCACCGAATTCCGCGCCGGGCGAACCGGTGGGTTTCGGGGATGCGATCGCGGATGCCACCGCGCAACTCGTGCATGCGGTGGCTGCCAAAGCGGTGATTGTCATCACCCAGGGTGGCATGTCCGCTGGTACGGTCAGCGCCAGTCGCCCCGAAGCGCCGATCATCGCGGTGACCGATTCTGCAGCCACCGCGCGGGTGTTGAACCTGATGTGGGGCATCGTACCGGTGGCTGATGGCAGTGTCGGGCAGGAGAAGCCTTACCCGGTGGCCCGACGCATCGCCCAGGCCATGGACCTCGGGCTGCCCGGCGAGTACATCGTGCTGGTACGTGGCTTCAGTGCCGATCCGGAACTCAATACGCCGACAATCTCGTTGCTGGCGATCTGACGCGCCTGCCCATCATTCCTCGATGGCCGCCGCGCTGAAAACCTCCTGCGCTTCATCGACAAACTCATCACCTGGAATACCACTGGCAACGCGCAGCACCGGCGCCGCGATATCGGTGTTGTAGCTGGGCGCTTCCGAAAAGTCCTGGTTGCCGATCGACGACAACACCAGGGAGCCGAGAATCGGAATTGCCGCAATACCTGCCGCCAGTGTCCAGCGTCGCCGATGTGGCTGACGGGTGGCGAGGTACAGGCTGGTGGCAAGCGCCCCGGTCACCAGAACGAACAGTAACAGTGCCGCCGTCCCGCCGGTCAATACAGAGCTCAGCGTGTTCACGCCCACCACAGTGCTGACGAAACTGATCACGTAATAACCGCACACCAGCACCATCAGCACCGCGAAGTGGGTGCGCAGATGCGTTTCATGGCGGACCACCTTGCCGATCAACGCCCATACCATGGCGATGCCGAAGGCGGTGCCGATGACGGAAAAGGTCGATTGCAGAACTTCCTGCCAGCGGAACTGCGCGAATGTGTTGAGCCAGGCCTCCAGCCAGATCATCAGTACCGCCAGTACGGTCACGCCGACGACGGTGGTGACGCGATCCAGCAGACGGGTGAACTCATACATCTCTCCCATGCGCAACGCCGGCGGTACCGGGTGCGCGGGATCGAGAATCCGCAGGCGGGCATGGCCGAGCAGATATTCGCTGCCGGAACTGATCGGTATGGGGCCGGACTGACGCTGGTGGTCGATATCGAAAATGCCGTTCCGGCTGTCGAGATCGATGAGTACGAGTTGGCCGTCCGCATCCTGCTCGATGACAGCGTGCTGCGCATCGACCGTTTCATCCTGCAGGATGATGTCATTGTCATAGCCGCGGCCGATCGTGATCCGGTCGCCAGTGGCACGGCGCAGTTCCAGCGCATGACCCGCGCGGTTGCTGAGTTCGAAAATCAATTCCATTGGACGTTTTCCATGAACTTCTTCAGGAAAGCGGTCGCCAGTTCCTGACTGACACCGGACAGCGTGAAATGGCTGAGCAAGGCCTGCTTGTCGTCCTGCAACGTGCCGCCCAGATAAATCACGTCATACAACCCGGGGTAACGCTTGTACTGCCGGCTGCAGAAGGTCGATTTGGTGACGATTTCGCGGCCCTCGCGCGATTGCGACTGCACCAGATCATCGTGGCAGGCGAAATTGGTGACGTCTTCCTCGTCCGCATTGTTGTCGGGCCGGACCCGGCTCATGCGCCGCTTCAGCAGGTTATAGAACTGGAAGGAGTTCAGCTCCTCGGACTCGAACCAGCCGAAGTGCAGCACGATGGCGCCGGTCTGGAATCCACCGGACAGGAAGATGTTGTCGTCCAGGCTGCATTCGCTGATGAAGTGGTTGTAGCGGATGTCGGGGTTCTGGTTGGTGCGGCCCCAACAGCGGATATAGGGCGCGATCTCACCGGGTACCAGTGCCTGGCCGAATTCGGTTTGCGGCCACGGAATAGCGATAAGGTCGCCGACCAGGTGCTGTTGATTCAGAAACAACTGTTCGCGGATATGGTCCTGCGCGACCGCGAGATCCAGCGGTTGCCTGGCGGCCTGGTCGAGAAATCCGCGCAGATGCTGCAACGGCACCAGAAAGCTGACCTGGTTGCCTGCGGTGGCGACATTCACGCCCACCACCTGGCCGGTACTGTTGAGCACCGGTCCACCACTCATGCCGGGATTGACCGACCCGGAGAAATGGATGCGCTCATAGAAGCTGTGTGCAGCCAGGCCGTTGTAGATGCCGGGGATCACGGTCCAGCCAAGGTCATGCGGATTACCGATGGAGTAAATCGCGTCACCTTGTTCAGGCAATTCCGGCGCCAGTGTCAGATGTTCCAGCGGCCGGCCGGCCACCCGCAACACGGCGAGATCATGGATCACGTCAACATCGAGCAACACTGCATCGTGCTGCGACTTGTCGAAGGCAACGACTTGCAGCCGATACGACAGCGGGTGATGGACGAAATCGGAAACGACATGGAAATTGGTGACGATGATACCGTCGTCGCTGACAATGAATCCGGAGCCCAGCGCGGACTGCGCGCCCGACGAAAGCTCGATGACGCGGATCTGGTAAATGTCATCGCGGTATTGGCTGAACAGCTCGCGTGCGTCCTGCGCGTGCGCGGTCAAGCCGACCAGTGCCATGCCCATGAGCAGCGCGAAATGTCCAAGCAGCCGTTCGACCATGCGCCCGTACCTTCCGACATCAATCATCAAATCGCCTCTTAATCATCGCCGTACCCGCCAAGGGTACCGCAAACGCAAGGCGCCGGTGGTGCAAACCGGCGACCTGGCTTTCAACTCAATCGGCCGCGACCCAGAGATCCATGAACGCCGGGACTGACATGGCTTCCAGCGCACGCTGATCGCGGCACGCATTTTCGATCGCCGCAGCGCGGGGTTCATCGAACCGCGTGCGCAGTGCGTGGGCGAATTTCTCCTCCAGCAGCGGTACACCTTCACTGCGCCGACGGCGATGACCCACCGGATAATCGACCGCAATGCAGTCGGTACTGCTGCCATCGTTGAAGAAGATCTGGATCGCGTTGCCGATGGCCCGTTTGTCCGGATCCATATAGTCACGACTGTATTGTTCGTTCTCGCGGATTTCCATTTTCGCTCGCAGTGCGTCAATGCGCGGGTCCGCCGCGATGCTGTCTTCATAATCATCGGCAGTCAGCCGGCCGAACACCAGCGGGACAGCGACCATGTATTGCAGACAGTGATCACGATCTGCGGGGTTGGCCAGCGGACCGGTCTTGTCGATGATGCGGACGCCCGCTTCCTGGGTTTCGATCACGATGCGGGAGATATCGTCGAGGCGGTCGCGCACCTGGGGATGCAAGGTCATGGCCGCTTCGACCGCGGTCTGCGCGTGAAATTCCGCCGGGAAGGAGATCTTGAACAGCACGTGCTCCATCACGTAACTGGCCAGCGGCCGCTCCAACGTGACGGCATTGCCGTCGAACAATACATCCTGGAATCCCCAGGTGCGGGCACTGAGCGCCGACGGATAGCCCATTTCCCCTGTACGAGCGATCAAGGCCAGACGGACCCCGCGGCTGGTGGCGTCACCGGCGGCCCAGCTCTTGCGCGAGCCGGTATTTGGCGCATGGCGGTAGGTGCGCAACGCGCCGCCGTCGATCCACGCATTGGCGATGGCATTGATGACAGCGTCACGCGACAAACCCAGCATCGCGCTGACCACAGCGGTGGTCGCCACGCGAACCAGCAGTACGTGGTCGAGCCCGACGCGGTTGAACGAGTTCTGCAGCGCCAGCACACCCTGGATTTCATGCGCCTTGATCATGGCCGACAACACATCACCCATGGCAAGCGTACAACCACCGCCCGCAACCGGTGTGCGAGACAGGTAGTCCGCCACGGCCAGAATGCCACCAAGATTGTCGGAGGGATGGCCCCATTCCGCCGCCAGCCAGGTGTCGTTGAAATCCAGCCAGCGGATCATCGCGCCGATGTTGAACGCCGCCATCACCGGTTCCAGTTCATGCGCGGTGCCTGGTACGCGCGCACCGCCTTTGAGGGTGGCGCCAGGCACCACCGGCCCCAGCAATTTGGTGCATGCCGGATAGTTCAGCGCCAGCATGCCGCAGCCCAGCGTATCCATCAGGCAATGGCGTGCAGTGGTTCTTGCTTCGGTGCTGCCGCCACTGCCATCGAGCACGTAGTCGGCGATGGCCTGCAGCAAGGCATCCGGTTCTGGACGGTGGGTATCGCGGATTCCGATATGGGACATGGGGCTTTCTCTTCGGGTTGTTTGTTGGATGCGGCGCGCGCCGGAAAAGCGGCGCCGCGATTGGAATGTCGAATCAGGTATCGTCAGCGACGCCGGGCGAGCGGCACGAACTCGCTGTGCTCCGGGCCGGTATATTCAGCGCTGGGCCGGATGATCTTGCCATCGTGCCGCTGTTCCATCACATGCGCGGACCAACCGGTGATGCGCGACATCACGAAGATGGGGGTAAACATTTCAACCGGAATGCCCATCAGGTGATAGGAGACAGCGGAGAACCAGTCCAGGTTGGGAAACATGTGTTTCACTTCCCACATCACCGACTCGATGCGTTCGGCGACGTCATACATCAGCCGGTCACCGGCGGCTTCAGCCAGCGCCAGCGCAACGCGCTTGATCACGACGTTACGTGGATCGGCAATCGTATAGACAGGGTGGCCGAAACCGATGACGATTTCCTTGCCGTCGATGCGCGCGCGGATATCGGTTTCGGCATCGTCGGGGCTCGTATAGCGCTGCTGGATTTCCAGTGCGACTTCATTGGCGCCGCCGTGCTTGGGCCCGCGCAATGCGCCGATGGCGCCGGTCACCGCGGAATGGATGTCAGCGCCGGTGCCGGTGATGACGCGCGCAGTGAACGTCGATGCATTGAATTCGTGTTCCGCATACAGGTTGAGCGAAGTGTGCATCGCGCGTATCCACAGCGGGTCGGCCGGCCTGCCATGTAACAGGTGCAGAAAATGCGCGCCGATGGAATCGTCATCGGTTTGCGTCTCGATGCGCTTGTTGTAGTGGCTGAAGTGATACCAGTACAGGAGCATGCCGCCGAAGGTCGCCAGCAGGCGGTCGGCCGCAGCGCGCGCGTTAACGTCATCGTAGGGTGAGCGTTCCGGTTCCAGGTTGCCAAGTACCGAACATCCCGTGCGTAATACGTCCATCGGATGTGTGGTCGCCGGCAGTTGCTCCAGGCAGATGCGAAGCGGTGCGGGCAGCCCTCTCAGGCTTTTCAATCTGGTCTTGTACTCGGCCAGCGTAGCTGCATTGGGCAGCGACCCATGGACCAGCAGATAGGCGATTTCCTCGAACTCACAGGTCTCGGCTATCTCGAGAATGTCATAACCGCGATACGCGAGGTCATTGCCCGTGCGACCGACCGTGCACAAAGCCGTGGTGCCGGCGACGACGCCTGACAGCGCGACGGATTTCTTCGGTTTGCGGGCCTGATTCCCGTTGGCGCCCTGATCGGTCATTGGTCATCCCCTGATTTTCCCTGCAGTGCATCCAGACGCTGCTCCCACGCGTGGTAGCCGAGCACGTCGTAAAGTGCCTCACGCGTCTGCATAGAATCGATCACCGGCGTCTGCGTCCCATCGCGGAGAATCGTTTCATACACCTTCAATGCGGCCTGGCTCATCGCACGGAAGGCTGATAGCGGATACAGGATCATCGAAATTCCGGTCGCGGAAAGTTCGGCGCGGGTGAATGCCGGTGTGCGGCCGAACTCGGTGAGGTTGGCCAGTACCGGGACCTTGATAGCGGCGGTGAAGGCGCGGTAATTCTCCAGCGTATAAAGCGCTTCGGCGAAAATCATGTCGGCGCCGGCTTCGACATAGGCCTGCGTGCGCTCAACGGCCGCCGCCTCGCCTTCGCTGGCGAACGCGTCAGTACGGGCCATGATGACGAAGCGCTCGTCGGTGCGGGCATCGACCGCCGACTTGATGCGGTCCGTCATTTCAGTCACCGGGACCGGTGTCTTGTTCGGCCGGTGGCCGCAGCGTTTGGCCATCACCTGGTCTTCGATATGGACCGCCGCGGCCCCCGCACGTTGCATCTCGGCGATCGTGCGCGCGATGTTGAACGTGGTGCCCCAACCGGTATCGATGTCGACCAGCAACGGCAGATCGCAGATGCCGGTTATCCGCCGTGTGTCTTCGGCCACATCGTTCATTGTCGTGACGGCGAGGTCTGGCATGCCGAACGACGCGTTGGCCACGCCGGCGCCGGAAAGATAGATCGCCTTGAACCCGGCCCGTTGCGCGAGCAACGCGCAATAAGCGTTGATGGTGCCTGGTATCTGCAGGGGCTTGTCGGCTTCGATGGCGGCCCTGAAACGTGCGCCCGGGGAGTCCGGCTGCATGAGTGGGATCCTGTTGATTTAACGGTCGGAGCATAACATTTCGCGGCCAGCGGCGCCGCCAGCAGGCAGGCCATTACCCGGCAGGACACAGTGCATGTCGTCGCCCCTGGACCGGCAGGTCGGCACGCCCGCGACCAGTGTCGAGGATTTGCCCATTTGGCCGGCAGCGTGGACAATTGCAGCCTTTTCCACCCACGGCAGGCCCGACCGCGCTACTCCCGGTGCGCCACCGCGGCGCCGACACAAGCAGAAGCCCGTACATATGAAAATTCTGGTCCCGGTCAAACGGGTCATCGATTACAACGTCCGTGTCCGGGTCAACAGTACCGGCACCGGTGTGCAGACCGATGGGGTCAAGATGTCGATGAACCCGTTCTGTGAAATCGCGGTGGAAGCGGCTGTGCGGCTTCAGGAAGCCGGTGTCGCGAGCGAAGTCGTCGCCGTCACGATTGGCCAGGCGGCCGCGGTCGACACCTTGCGCACCGCACTGGCGATGGGCGCGGATCGCGCAATCCTGGTTGAGACCGCTGCCGAGCTTACGTCATTGGATATTGCGAAAACCCTGCGTGCGGTCATCGCCAGTGAACAGCCACAGCTGGTCATCATGGGCAAACAGGCCGTGGACGGTGACAACAATCAGACCGGGCAGATGCTGGCGGCACTTCTCGGTTGGGCACAGGGCACCTTCGCATCGCGCATCGAGCCCGCCGCGGACAGCGTGCACGTGACACGCGAGATAGACGGCGGACTACAGACGCTGGCCTTGAAGTTGCCGGCGGTCGTCACCACTGATCTCCGGTTGAACGAGCCGCGTTACATCAAATTGCCCAACGTGATGAAGGCGAAGAAGAAGCCGCTTGAGACGCTGCCATTGGAAACCCTGGGCGTCACAGTGCGTTCGCATCAGTCCGTGCTGGCGATGATGGAGCCGCCGGCGCGTGGCCGCGGGGTCATGGTCGAATCCGTTGGCGAACTGGTGGAACGCCTGCGTAACGAAGCGAAGGTCATCTGATATGTCGGTCCTCGTCATCGCTGAGCACGACAATCACGCGCTCCGGCCGGCAACCCGCCAGGCCATTACCGCGGCCATTGCCCTCGGCGGCGAGATCGTCGTGCTCGTCGCAGGCAGTGAGTGTGGTGGGGTCGCGTCCGCGGTAGCAGGTGTCGCTGGCGTCAGCCGCGTCCTGCTGGCCGACGCCGCGCACTATGCCCACGGAATCGCGGAGGAACTCGCGCCGCTGGTGGTTGCGCATGCCGCGGGCGTCAGCCACATCGTCGCGCCTGCTTCCACCTTCGGCAAGAATCTGCTGCCGCGCGTTGCGGCCTTGCTGGACGTGGCGGCGCTGTCGGATGTCATCGCCATTGAATCTCCCGATACCTTTGTTCGCCCGATCTATGCCGGCAACGCTCTGGCGCGGGTTCAGAGCCACGACCCGATCAAGGTGCTGACAGTGCGTGGCACTGCGTTTGACGCCGCGGGTGATGCTGTCACGGCCGCGCCTGTGGTGTCGCTCGACCCGTTGCCCCCGACCGGGCTCGCCGCTTTCGTAAGCGAGGAGTTGACGGTTTCCGCCCGGCCGGAGCTGACCGCCGCCCGCGTCGTCGTGGCCGGTGGCAGAGGCCTGGGCAGTGGCGGGAACTTCGCGCTGCTGGAACGCGTTGCCGATCAACTCGGCGCGGCAGTGGGTGCTTCGCGCGCCGCGGTCGATGCCGGCTTTGTTCCCAACGACTATCAGGTCGGACAAACCGGTAAAGTGGTTGCCCCTGAACTGTATATTGCGGTAGGGATTTCCGGTGCAATACAGCATCTTGCCGGCATGAAGGACAGCAAGACGATCGTCGCGATCAACAATGATGCCGAGGCGCCGATTTTCGGCGTGGCGGATTACGGACTCAAGCAGGACTTGTTCACGGCGCTGCCGGAACTTGCCCATGCGCTGGAGCAACTTGGAGCAAAGCCATGAACAATGATGACCTGATCGCCAGTTACCGTACCTTGATCAGCGCGTTCGATGATCCTGATCGTGACGGAATGCGTGACACGCCCAAGCGGGCTGCGGAAGCCCTGGCCTTTCTGACCCGCGGCTACAAGCAGAAGCTGGGTGACATCGTCAACAATGCGTTGTTCGAATCCGACTCCAACGAAATGATCGTGGTGCAGAACATCGAACTCTACTCGCTGTGCGAGCACCACCTGTTGCCGTTCACCGGCAAATGTCATGTCGGTTACATTCCACACGGCAAGGTGCTGGGGTTATCCAAAGTGGCGCGCATCGTCGACATGTTCGCCCGCCGTTTCCAGATCCAGGAGAACCTCACACTGCAGATAGCCCATGCCATCCGCGACGTTACCGGTGCAGAGGATGTCGGTGTCATTATCGAAGCGCAACACCTGTGCATGATGATGCGCGGCGTGGAGAAGCAGAATTCGTGCATGAAGACCTCCGCCATGCTCGGTTCCTTCCGCGACAACGCCAGCACCCGTGCTGAATTTCTCAGCTTGTTGAAGATGAGCCAATGACCACCGGTCTGTTCCGGCACTCAAGTTCGGTGCTGCACGACATGGGCGCCGGCCATCCCGAGTGTCCGGAACGCATCGCGGCTATCGAAGGTGAGCTGGAGCAGCGCGGTTACCTTGCCGTGCTGGCCGCGTGTAATGCGCCCGCGGCGACTGGTGAGCAGCTTGCCCGCGTACATACAGCTGCATACATTGATCGTGTCAATCGCATGGCGCCGGCCCACGGCGTTGTCGCACTCGATCCGGATACCGTGATGAACCGCCATTCCCTGACGGCTGCCTTACACGCGGCCGGTGCCGTGGTGGCTGCCACTGACGCTGTCATCAATGGCGAGATGGACAATGCATTCTGCCCGGTCCGCCCGCCCGGTCATCACGCCACGCGGGAAACTTCCATGGGTTTCTGCATTTTCAATAATGTCGCCGTAGGCATTGCGCACGCGTTGGAACAGCATGGTCTGCAACGCGTGGCGGTGCTGGATTTCGATGTCCACCATGGCAATGGCACGGAAGACATCTTCCGCGATGACGCTCGCGTGCTGATGTGTTCCACCTATCAATACCCGTGGTTCCCACATCAGAACAATCGGTCGATACCGGGCCACCTGGTGAACTGTCCGCTGCCGTCGGGCACCGGCAGCGACGGGTTCCGCGCGGCAGTCAATGACCACTGGCTCCCGGCGCTGGCGGCGTTCAGGCCGGAAATGATCTTCATTTCAGCCGGTTTCGATGCCCACCGCGACGATCCACTGGCCGGACTGGCGTTGATCGATGAAGACTATCGCTGGGTCACTGAGCGGATCATGGCGTGTGCAGCAACGTCCGCGGGCGGGCGCATCGTCTCGACACTGGAAGGTGGCTACGCGTTGCCGGCACTGGCGCGCAGCGCCGCGGAGCATGTCGGGGCGCTGGCGTCGCTGCAATAAGGAAAGGTTCCTCACCCGACACCGGGGAAATCCGCACGGGTTTCGTCTTACTGCTCCGTCATTTTCGGACGCGCCCGCGAAGGGGGCGCGAGCGGGGAATCCATGCGGCTTTCACAGAGGCCCTATGGATCCCGGCTCACCGCTGCGCGGCGTCCGGGATGACGAAAATTGGGGCTGCGCGGTGTCCGGGATGACGCAAAAAAAAAAGACGGTCGGTGAGCGTCCCACCGACCGCCTCTCAGGTCAGGCCTTGTTGCGATCAGAAGCGCAGCAGCAGGCGCGTGTAGTAAGCGGTATCCAGCTTCTTGCGGCCAGGCGCCGGCTGATTCTTGTAGTCGTTACGCAGACCGATGCGCACCGTCCAGCGGCTGGCGCCGATCGGCATCTCGAACGCCGAGTCGTGTACGAACAGGTAGTCGGCGAAATCCTTGAACTGCGGCGAAAAGGTCAGTGCATTGGTCATGACCAGCCAGTCCTTGACGACCATGCGGTGGTTGAGACCCAGGTCCAGCGTTGGTGACTCACTGTTGCCACCGCTGGTGAACGATTCGTAGCGGTAACCGACACCACCCCACAGCCGCAGCGTGCGCTGGTCGGTATTGATGGGACGCCAGGTCAGACCACCTGCCACCGTGGTGCGCAGGTCGATGTCCTCGAAATCGTCGCGTTCGATTTCACCGCGCACGTACCAGCCCAGATCATCCTCGAAGTAGTTCGAATAGCTGGCGCCGGCGATCGCCTCATCGGAGTTCTTGACGCCATTCTGCTCGCCACGTTCGTAGCTGCCGTACAGGCGCAGCTCGTCATGCAGACTCGCCAATACCGCATCACCAACGATATTGGTGCTGAACTCATCGGAGTTGCCCTTCTTGCCAGCAATGTCCGCACCGACGCTGTACACCCATTTGCGTGGCGGCTCGATACCGGACTCGACAGGCGGCTGCGCGTCAGGCAGCCAGGCGGCCAGCAACTGGTCGAACTGGGCGTTGGAACGGCCGGTGTTGCCGGCGACCTGCATGCCGCGCGCTGCATTGATGGTGGTGATGCCGGTGAAGGTCTGACCATCGGCCAGACGGGAGGTCAGCGGCTCATCCGTATCCAGCGTTTCGATCTGCGCGGTATCAATCGTGATGGTGCCGGCGTAGCTGGTGGCCAGTTGCACGTTGGCCTGGGTGATCTGCTGTACCTTGCCGGTGAGGCGTGCGCCGTCCTTTGTTGTCACGATGTCGCCCCAGCTGGACGCGCAGAAAAGCAGGCTGAGCACCAGGCCAGCGGCCTGACGCAGTCGAAAAGTGTTCATGGTCCTTCCCTTCGGATGTAAAGCGATGTGATTGCGCCGCGGATTATACAAGCCCGCAGCTGTGATGCGTCTACCGAATCAGCGCTATCGACTGCGGTAATTGTTCTAACTTCAGTCGACGCGTTGCTCTTTAGATAATTCCGCGGGAGCGCAGCTCCGTCATCCGGCTGTCATCAAAGCCGAGTGTCGAACCCAGAACTGCATCGGTATGCTCTCCCAGCCTCGGGCCCGGCCAATCCGTTCGTCCCGGGGTTGCAGCAAGTTGGGGCGCCATTGCCGGTATCGTCAGCTCATGATCATTCACGGTGACTGTTTCGAACATGCCGCGGGCCGCGTAGTGCGGATCAGCGGCGATATCGGCGATGCTGTAGATCGGGCCGGCGGCGATGCCAGCGCCGCGCAGTGCCGCGATCGCTTCGTCCGAACGCAGGGTACAGGTCCATTCGCCGATCGCACCGTCGATGCGTGCCTGTGCCTTGACCCGCCCGCTGTTGTGGGCGCACTCCGGATCGTTGGCAAGGTCAGGCCGCCGGATGAGATTCATCAGGCGTTGATACATCGAATCCGTGTTGGCGCCGATGATGATGAGTTTGCCGTCGCCGCAGCGATAGGTGTTCGACGGCACGATGCCGGTCAGCGTTGAGCCGGACGGTTCACGAACCAGACCGGCGCCGCTGAATTCCGGCAACACGCTCTCCATCATGTTGAAGATGGATTCGTAGATCGCAACGTCCACAACCTGCCCTTGCCCATTTCCGCCACGCAGGCGGTCCACCAATGCCAGCAGCACGCCGAATGCCGCGTGCAGACCGGCCAAAGTATCGCCCAGGCTCAGATTGGGTCGGACGGGTGGTTCGCCCGGAAATCCATTCAGATACCGGAATCCGCCGAAGCCCTCGCAGACCGAAGCGAAGCCGGGCAGACCACTGTCCGGCCCGGTCTGGCCGTAACCGGATACGCGGGTGTAGATGAGTGCGGGATTGATCGCTTTGAGCTGCTCCGGGCCGAGGCCCCAGTGCTCCATCTGTCCAGGCTTGAAGTTCTCGACCAGCACGTCGGCGGTCGCCGCCAGTGAACGGACGATGTCCTGGCCTTCGCGGTCGCGCAGGTTCACGGTGACCGATTTCTTGTTGCGCCCCTGCGAAAACCACCAATAGGACGTGCCTTGATCCAGTACGCGCCAGCCGCGCAACGCATCGCCACTGCCCGGTGGTTCGATCTTGATGACTTCAGCGCCAAAATACGCGAGCAGTGTGCCGGCAAACGGCCCGGCGATGAGTTGGCCGAGTTCAAGCACGCGGATGCCATCCAATGGGCGGCGGGTTGTTGCGTCAGTCATGGTGCGAGACTCCGGTTGTGACGAGTGATCAAGGGCAACACGGCCCAGGCCGCCGCGATGCCCAGCAGGTCGGCAACGATATCCAGCAGATCGAACATGCGATAGCCGGTCTGCCGCTGGGCAATTTCAATACCGATGCCCATCAACGTCAGCCAACCCGCAACGCGCAGCCAACGTGAATTCGCGTAAGCCACGCCGAACCAGGTCATCAATATCAGATAGGCGACCATGTGTTCGAGTTTGTCGCTGAATTCGAAGTCCAGTGCCGGAATATCCCGCAACGGGATCAGGCTGATGATCCAGATCACCACCACCATCACCCAGCCAATCGCGAGCCAGATCGCTCGTAACGCATTTCGAGTCATGCCTGGATTATCCCGCACTCCGGCTGGCGATGTCGGCGACGATGCCGAGGAATACGCAGCCGCCCAACCAGTTGTTGTTCATGAATGCCGCGAAGCATGCGGCCGGTTCGCGTTTGCGGATCAACCATTGCTGATAGATGCCGAAGCCGCAGGCTATGACCAGCGACAGGTAGTACAGCCCGCCGAGTTCCGCGCGCAGGCCGACGAGCAGCAGGTCGCAGAGCATCAGCATCTGAAAGACGCCGATCATCAACCGATCCTGTTCGCCGAACAGAATGGCCGTCGACTTCACGCCGGCGTTGAGGTCGTCCTCGCGGTCGACCATGGCGTACTGGGTGTCGTAGATCACTGCCCAGATGACGGTGGCGATGAAGATCAGCCAGGCCACCGGCGTCAGCGTGTTGGTCTGCGCGGCCCATGCCATGGGCACCGCCCAGCCAAATGCGGCCCCCAGCACAACCTGTGGCAGATAGGTGTAGCGTTTCATGAACGGATACGTTGCAGCGAGCGCGGCGCCACCGAATGAGAGCATGATGGTCAGCCGGTTGGTGAATAACACCAGCATAAACGCCAGCGCCAGCAGCCCGCCGAACAGCGTCAATGCCTCTGTCGGCGTCACATCACCGGTGGCCAGCGGCCGATCACGCGTGCGCCGTACCTGCGGATCGAATTCGCGATCGGCGAAGTCGTTGATCACGCAGCCCGCAGAGCGCATCACCCAGACGCCGAGCACGAAAATCAGCAGTACGTCGTAGTCTGGCAAGCCACTCGCGGCAATCCACAGCGCCCATAGCATGGGCCACAGCAGCAGCAGCGCACCGATAGGCCGATGCCAGCGCATCAGGCGCGCATAGGCACCGAGCTTGCCGACGAATGAACTCATACCGAGGCGTACTCCTTGTTGTAGCCCAGCCAGCGATCAATCACGGTGTCCACCACTGCGCTGTCGTTCTTCAGCAGCCGGGTCGCCAACGCGCGGACTGTCGGCAGCAAATCGGCGTCGCGCGACAGGTCGGCGATGCGGTAGCCCGCGGTGCCCGCCTGCCGGGTGCCCAGCACTTCACCCGGCCCGCGCAATGCCAGGTCTTGATCGGCGATCACGAAGCCGTCGGTGGTTTCTCGCATCACCTTCAACCGAGCCTGCGCCATTCGGCTCAATGGCCCGTGGTACATCAGCACGCAATCACTGGCGGTACTGCCGCGACCAACCCGGCCACGCAGCTGGTGCAACTGCGCCAGCCCCATGCGTTCGGCATTTTCAATGACCATCAAACTGGCATTGGGGACATCGACGCCGACTTCGATCACGGTAGTCGCCACCAGCAGGTCGATCTCGTGTGCGGCGAATGCACGCATGGTGGCGTCTTTCTCCGCGTCCTTCATGCGGCCGTGGACCAGGCCGATGCGCGCTTCGGGCAGTGCTTCGCGTAACTGGTCGGCGGCGTCGATGGCCGATTGCGCCTCCAGTACGTCGCTCTGATCGATCAGTGGGCATACCCAGTAGATCTGTCTACGGTTGGCGATGGCGCCGGCTATCCGTTCGACAATCTCCGGCCGCCGCGTATCGGGGATGACCACCGTCGTCACCGGGGTACGGTTAGGCGGCAGTTCATCGATCACAGAGACGTCGAGATCGGCATACGCGGTCATCGCCAGCGTGCGCGGAATCGGTGTCGCGGTCATGATCAACTGGTGCGGAAGGGTTTCCTCATAACGACCCTTGTCACGCAGTGCGAGCCGCTGGTCGACGCCGAAGCGGTGTTGCTCGTCGATGACCACCAGGCCGAGATGGCTGAATGCCACGGCTTGTTGAAACAAGGCATGGGTGCCAACGGCGATGCACGGGGCGGCAGCCGTCAAATGTTCCAGCGCCTGGCGACGTTCGGATTTCTTCTGGCGGCCGCTCAAGGCCACCACCGGAATGCCCAGCGGGCTGAACCAGCGTTGCATGTTGCGCCGGTGTTGTTCGGCCAGAAGTTCGGTGGGCGCCATGATCGCGACCTTGTGCCCGGCGTCGATCACCGCCGCCGCCAGTGCCGCCGCCACCACCGTTTTGCCGGCGCCGACATCCCCTTGCAACAGGCGCAGCATCGGTCGGGACTGCGCGATATCGGCATCGATTTCCTCGAGCACGCGTTGTTGCGCGCCGGTCAGCGCGAATGGTAAGTCACAGAGCAGCCTGGTGCGCGAAGCGGATGTTGAAGGTATCGCCGGCGCCTGTTCGCTGCGGACCGTCGCACGCAAGCGGCGCAGGCTCAGTTGATGGGCCAGTAATTCATCCAGCGCCAGACGTTGTTGCGCGGCGTCGCGACCGTTGGCCAGTTCCTCCTGCCGCGCGTCCGGCGGAGGTCGATGCACGTAGCGCAAGGCAGCGCGTAACGCGGGCATCGGCGATGGCGCATGGGTTTCCAGCAGGGTGTCGATGTCGTCGGTCATGCTGGGGTCATCGGCGAGCACCTGCAGCGCGAGATCGGTGAGCCGCCGCAGCATGCCTTGCTGCAGGCCTTCGGTGGTCGCGTAGATCGGCGTCAGCACCTCCTCGACAGCGATGGTCTGCTCGGCGTCGATGATGCGGTATTCGGGATGAACCATTTCCATGGCGCGAGGGCCGACGCGGGGCTCGCCGAAACAGCGGATGGTACGGCCGGTTTCCAGCCCTTCCCGTTGCCGCTGATTGAAATGGAAGAATCGCAGGATCAGCGCGCCGGTGCCATCGCTGACATAGACCAGCAGCGATCGTCGCTTGCCGAATTGCACCTGGCTGACCTCGATGCGGCCCTGGATCACCGCTTCCTGCGCCGGGCGTAACGCGCCGATCGGTACCACGCGCGTGCGATCCTGGTAGCGGATCGGCACGTGGAACAGCAGATCGCCGATGGCGCGGATGTTCAGTTTGCGCAGACGCTCGACCGTGCGCGGGCCGACGCCGGAAAGGCGCGTGACATCATCGGCGAGCACAGGCCGTACGGCGGGCACGGCGCGCCCTGCTCAACCAACTACCATGATGCCGTCCATCTCCACCTGTGCGCCGCGGGGCAGAGCGGCGACGCCGATGGCGGCACGTGCCGGCTTGTGATCACCAAAGCGCTCGATCATCACTTCGTTCACCAGCGCGAAGTGACCGAGATCGACCAGGAAAATATTCAGCTTGACGATATCCTGCAGCGACCCGCCGGCGGCCACGGCCACTGCCGCGAGGTTGTCGAACACCTGCTCGACCTGCGCGCGCATATCACCCTCACGCAATTGCATCGTGGCCGGCACCAGCGGGATCTGGCCGGAGAGATACACGGTGTCACCACTGCGGATGGCCTGCGAATACGGGCCAATGGCTGCCGGTGCATCGGCGGTGGCGATGATTTCCTTTGACATGGTTCTACCCCAGGGTTGAATTCAACTGCAACGGTAACAGCGGCACATGATAGGCCCAATGGCCAATACGGCAAGGATACGGCTCGCGGAAGCAATTCGCAGCCCGCACTGAAGGCGGTTACTTGCGACTGACTTTGACGACGGTGCGAATGGCCCGCAGGGTGCGCAGCACGGCGGCAAGACGCAGACGATCCGGTACGCTCAACTGCAAACGGATGTGCGAGTGCTGGTCATCGCGCTCGATGGTTTCCACTTCCTTGATATTGGCGTCCTCGTCGGCCACGGCCGAGGCGACGGTCGCCAGTACGCCGCGCTGGTTCAATACGTCCAGATGCAGTTCCACGGTGAACTCTCCGCTGACCTTGTCGGCCCAGCGAACGTCCACCCAGCGCTCGGGAGCGTTGCGGAACTCACCGATGTTCGAACACGCCTGCCGATGAATGACCAGCCCGCGCCCGGCACTGACGAACCCCACGATGCGATCACCCGGGATGGGGAAACAGCACTTCGGAAACGTCACCACCATACCTTCAGTGCCTTGAATCAGCAGTGGCGTCGCATGGTCGGTCGCGCGCGGGGCTATCTCGGAGGGTTCCTGACGGGTCGTGACAAACGCGCGCGCCACCAGCTGGGCGGGGCGATCGCCAAGGCCGATATCGGTAAGCAGATTGTCCAGGCCGGGTTGCTTGAACAACTGCAGTACCTGGTCGATTTTTTCCTGCGGAACGTCGTCCAGCCGGGTCTCCAGCCGTTCCAATTCGCGGTTCAACATGCGGCGACCAAGCAGGCTCGCCTCATCCATGCGCAGATTCTTCAGGTAGTGGCGGATATTGGCGCGGGCCTTGGCGGTACGGATGAAGGCCAGCCAGGCCGGATTCGGTCGTGCGCCCGGCGCGGTGACGATTTCCACCGTCTGGCCGGTTTCCAGCGCTGTATGCAAAGGCGCGAGTCGGTTGTTGATGCGGCAGGCCACGCAGCGGTTGCCGACATCGGTATGCACGGAATAGGCGAGGTCGACCGGCGTGGAGCCGCGCGGCAATTCGCGGATATCGCCTTTGGGGGTAAAGACGTAAACGGTATCCGGAAACAGGTCGACTTTGACGTGTTCAAGAAACTCCTGCGAATTGCCAGCCTGTTGCTGCAGCTCCATCACACCGCGCAGCCATTCACGCGCGCGCTTGTGCGCACTGGCGGTGGCCTTGTCGCCGGTTTTGTACGTCCAATGCGCGGCGATGCCGGCTTCGGCCGCCTGGTCCATCTCGTGGGTGCGAATCTGCACCTCAATCGGCACGCCATACGGCCCGAACAGCACGGTATGCAGTGACTGGTAACCATTGGCTTTGGGCAGGGCGATATAGTCCTTGAACTTGCCCGGCACCGGTTTGTACATCGCGTGCACCGCGCCCAGTACACGGTAACAGGTGTCAACCGAACCCACCAGAATGCGGAATGCGTAGACATCATGCACTTCGCTGAACCGCAGGTGCTTCTCACGCATCTTCTGATAGATGCTGTACAGATGTTTCTCGCGGCCGATGACGGTCGCTGCCAGCCCTTCCTGGCGCAAGCGGCCCTTCAACCGGGTGCCGATTTTCTGGACGATCTCTTTTCGATTGCCACGGATTTTTTCTACTTCCCGCGTCAGCACCGCATAGCGGAACGGGTGGGTCGCGGCGAAACAAAGCTCTTCAAACTCCAGACGGATGCGGTTGATACCGAGCCGCAGCGCAATGGGCGCGTAGATATCGAGGGTTTCACGGGCGATGCGGCGCCGTTTGGCCGGAGACAGCACATCAAGCGTACGCATGTTGTGCAGGCGGTCGGCGAGTTTGACCAGGATGACGCGGATGTCATTGGCCATGGCCATGACCATCTTCTGGAAATTCTGCGCCTGGGCTTCTGCCTGTGATTCGAATTCGATTTGCGTCAGTTTCGACAAGCCGTCGACGATGGCGGCCACTTCACCGCCGAATTCCGTGCGAATCGTGTCCAGCGTCACCGAGGTGTCTTCGACCGTGTCATGCAGCAAGGCTGCAATCAACGTGTCCTGGTCCATGTGCATATCTGCCAGGATGCTGGCGACCTGCAGCGGATGCTGGATATAGGGTTCGCCGCTGGCGCGCTGCTGACCTTCATGGGCCACGGCGCCGAAGTCGAATGCCCGGCGCAGGTTCGCCACCGCGGTCGCCGGCAGATAGGTACCCACCTGTTCGCACAGGTCGTCGATCTGGATCTGCGCTGCGCCCGGCGCCTGAAAGCGGAAGCTGTCGGCGTCGACCGTTACATCATCGATATCTTCTATCGTGCTGGCCACGGGCAGGCGCTGTTAGGACGAAATGACAGGGAGGACACGGCTGAATGGCCTGAGTTGCGGCGCGGGACCGGCATGCGCGGTACCCGACAGTGCGCCATGCCGGACAGGGCAGGGGAACCTGCGCTGTCCAGCCGGCGGTGCAATCAGGGGAAATCGTCCAACGTTGTGGGCGGCGGCGGCAGATCGGTATCGAAGTCGGCCGGAATCGCCAGCTGCTCGGCGGCGCGCTCGCGGGCATCGATTTCTTCCAGGACCTGCGTGGTCATCACGCCTTCAGCGATTTCGCGCAACGCCAGCACGGTGGGTTTGTCATTGTCTTCTTCGACCAGCGGCTGCTGGCCAAGGGCGATCTGGCGGGCGCGGCGGGCCGCAAGCAGCACCAGGTCAAACCGGTTGTCCACGTTCTGCAGACAGTCTTCAACGGTAATACGGGCCATCGGAAACCTCAGAGGGAATTCTGCTCAATTCAGCTGCGCGATGATAGCAGAAGGCGCCCGCCTAGGCCATCAGGCGCGCGAGCAGGCCGCCGAGGTTATCGCGTTGATATTCCAGACAAAGCCGGCTGCTGCGGACGATTGCCACGAGATCGGCCAGCGCCTCGTCGAATTCGTCGTTGACCACCAGGTAGTCATATTCGGCGTAATGCGACATCTCCTCCAGTGCCTCGGCCAGCCGCCGTTCGATGACTTCGGCGCTGTCCTTGCCGCGGGCATTCAGCCGGCTGGCCAATGCTTCGCGTGAGGGCGGCAGGATGAAGATGTGGGTGGCGGGCAAGCCCAGCGCACGGACCTGACGCGCGCCCTGCCAGTCGATTTCCAGCAGCACGTCGGCGCCGGAATCCAGCATGTCGCTGACCCACCGCTTCGAGGTGCCGTAGTAATTGCCGAACACTTCGGCATGTTCGAGCATGTCGCCTGCGGCCACCAGCGTCTGGAACGTGGCGATGTCGACGAAGTTGTAATTGACGCCGTTCTGCTCGCCGGCACGCGGCGGCCGCGTGGTATGCGACACCGAGACCACAATGCCGGAAAGCGTCTGCACCAGCGCATTGACCAGGCTGGTCTTGCCAGCGCCGGACGGCGCGGAAACGACGAGCAGCCGGCCGCGCATCATTCGATGTTCTGCACCTGTTCGCGCATCTGTTCGATCAAGACCTTGAGTTCCACTGATGCGTTGGTGGTATCGATGTGCGCCGACTTGCTGCCGATGGTGTTGGCTTCACGGTGCATCTCCTGCATCAGGAAATCCAGCCGGCGGCCAACCGCGCCACCTTTTTTCAGTACCCGCTCGACTTCGCCGACGTGCGCCTGCAGGCGATCAAGCTCTTCTGCGACATCCAGCTTCTGCGCCAGCAGCGCGCACTCCTGCTCCAGTCGGCCTTCGTCGATATCCGGTGCGAGATCCTGCACCCGCTGTACATGCCGGGTGCGCTGCGCGGCAATGATATCCGGCACACGGGTCACCAGGTATTCGACCTGGACGCGGATGAGTTCGATGCGGCTGTACATGGCCTCGCCAAGCTTGTTGCCTTCCCGGACGCGGGCATCGACCAGCTGGTCCAGCGTAGCATCCAGGACTTCCAGAATCGCCGCCCCGGTGGTGTCCGGGTCCAGCGTCGGCATTTCCAGCACGCCCGGCCATTTCAGCAGGTCCATGGGATTCAGCGACGAGTTCGGTTCGACGTGGTGCGCGGCGTCTTTCAGATGCGTGACCAGTTCGCTGTTGATGGTGAACTCCGCCTGCCGCGCGCCGCCGCCGAGTTTGAGCGTGCAATCCACCTTGCCGCGGGATAACCGCTGGCTCAGCCGGTCGCGCACTTCCGGTTCCAGTCCACGCAGGTCTTCCGGTAACCGGATACCCGGTTCCAGGTAGCGGTGGTTGACCGTGCGGATTTCCCATACCGCCGTGCCCCATTCGCCTTCCGCGCTCTGGCGTGCGAACGCTGTCATGCTGCATAACATCGGTTGTGTTCTCCGGCTGCGACTGCGTGCATGGTACCCGAAGGCCACGCTGTTTCGCATCGATTGTATAATCCCGGTTCAACGACGAGGAGAAATCGATGTCAATGCGACCCAGCGGCCGAGCGCCGAACGAATTGCGCCCGGTCAGGTTCACACGGGGCTTCACCCGCCACGCGGAAGGTTCCGTGCTGATCGAAATGGGCGATACCCGCGTGCTGTGCACCGCCAGCGTCGAAGAGCGGGTTCCGCAATGGATCAAGGGCTCGGGGCGTGGCTGGGTCACCGCCGAGTACGGCATGTTGCCGCGGGCCACCGGCTCGCGTACACGACGCGAAGCTGCGCAAGGCAAGCAGGGTGGGCGGACGCTGGAAATCCAACGGTTGATCGGTCGCTCGCTGCGCGCCATCGTCAATCTCGAGGCGCTGGGTGAGCGGAGCATCACGGTGGACTGCGATGTCCTGCAGGCCGATGGTGGCACCCGTACCGCGTCGATCACAGGCGCCTATGTCGCGCTGACCGACGCCATCGCAACGCTGATGAAATCAGGTGCGGTCAAGAAAAGTCCGTTGCACGGCATGGTGGCCGCGATTTCGGTCGGCATCTACAACGGCAATCCGGTGCTGGACCTCGACTACGCCGAGGA
>JACKNH010000035.1 GCA_024234975.1 Gammaproteobacteria bacterium | reverse complement strand
GCCGGGCAGCGCCGCACAGGGCGCGGATTTTCTACCGCTTTCGACCCCACTCACCTTTGCCGATGGTGACAACGCTACGCAGACGCTTTCGTTAGGCATCATCGACGACAATGTGCGCGAAGAATCCGAAACCTTGTGGTTGCGGATCAGGGATGGCGCCAGTGCGCAAATCCTCGCCGAAACCGAAGTGACCTTGACCGATAACGACATCAGTGACCTGGCATTGGCGGTCACCCGGCAGCCGCAGGGTCCGACCACCACCAGTGCTCTGAGCTATTTGTTCTCCGTTTCCAACACGGATTCCACACAGTCGGGTGTCAGTGTTCAGGCGGTGGTTTTGACTGTAACACTGTCGCGACCGGCCGGTGGGGTTTCCGCACAGATCGAAGGTGGCAGCTGCGATGTAGGTGACCAGATCGTCTGTTCGTTGGGATTGCTGGCGGCCAATTCCACGCGGAATGTGACCTTGAACTTTGCCCAGCCGGGCTACGGACCGCTGGTCATGTCGGCATCACTATCAGGGACCGGTAGCGACAGCGCTCCCGCCAACAGTTCCATAGGTGATTTGACCCAGGTGCAACTTTCATTCGACGCCGCACAATATTTTCCGCTGGATGTCGGTGCACAGTGGGTGTATTCAACCGATTTCGGCAACACATCAATCACGGTCAGCCGGCTTGCCGGAACGTTTGCCATCAACGGCCATCAGGCGGTGGCCTTGCAGTTTGCCGAACCCGGAAGCCAGCCGGGTGTTCCCTATCTGGCGACGAACTTCTATACCCTTGATGGCAATGGTTTGCGACTCGTCCGCCAGCAGGATGACGAGCTTCGACTCACCTACAATCCGCCATTGCCGTTGCTGCCGGCCAATGGTCTGACGGGGACGACGCTGCAAGGCAGTGGCACGCTGGAGATTGCGTCGGCCAGCGGCAATTCGTTTGCCGTGTTGGGAACCGTGCCATACACCAGCGCCGCACAGGTTATCGTGCAGGAACAGGTAGAGACACCCTCCGGCACCTACGACGCGTTGAAGGTGGAAGTGGCCCAGGCGGCCAGCGGCACCCTGCCCGTGGTCGGCGCAATAGACGTGAGCGCGACCGATAGCTATTGGCTGGCTCGTGATGCCGGGGCTGTACTACTGGATCTCGATCAACCCGATGGACCACCACGCGCATTGACGCTGACGTCACTGACCCTCGATGGTGATCTCGATGGCATTAACCGGCCTCAGGACAACTGTCCCGAACTCGCAAATGCGAATCAGGACGATTTTGATCACGACGGTTTGGGAGATGCCTGTGATGCCGATGATGACAACGATGGCGTGCCCGATACCAGCGATGCGTTTCCCGCCAACGCCGCTGAAAGCACGGATACTGACAACGACGGCGTTGGCAATAACGCGGATGAGGACGACGATGGAGATGGATTGCCGGACAGTATCGAAACTGCCAATGGACTGAATCCGCTCAATGGTGACGATGGTGCCGGTGATGCCGATGGCGACGGTTTGAGTAATGTTGCCGAATACCTCGCGGGGACCGCGATCAATGACAGTGACTCTGATCACGATGGTGTCAGTGACAGCGTCGAAATCGCCCGCGGCAGGAATCCACTGCTCAACGAGGGCGCAGTTATAAACATAATTCTGCAATCATTGTTGTAGCGGCAGAGCGGCTATTCATTGCGCCAGGGAACATCCCGACGCACTTGCCCTCGTAACCGCCTGGCATCCGGAGATCCGAGGTCATCCTGTACACGTGATCTGTGCGGGTAAACCAATTGCATGGCCGCAGCGTTGCTGGGAAGTGAACCGTAGATTGCCTGGAGTATTTCCATGTTTGCGAAACGTGCGCTTTTGATACTACTACCGTTGCTGATTTCGACTGTTGACGCCGCCGCTGCCGACCGGCGCTCGGTCGATGCGCCCGCCAAACAGCAACTGACGGTTGATGGCAGCGAGCGCCGTTATGTCGTCGACGGCGCTCCGCGCGTATTGCAGGGGCGACGCAAGGTCCCCCTTGTTCTGGTGCTGCACGGCGGCGGCGGTAACGCCGCTATCACCATGCGCATGACCGGCTTTTCAGAACTGGCAAAACGGGAAGGCTTTATCGTGGCCTATCCCGAAGGCACGGGGCCGACACGCAACATGTTGCTGACATGGAACTCGACCCACTGTTGTGGCACGGGTATGCGCAAGGATATGGACGAGGCGCGATTCATCCGGATGTTGATCGACAAGCTCGCGGCGGATTACCCCGTTGATACCGGCCGCGTATTCGTCACCGGGATGTCGAACGGCGGCATGATGAGCCACCAGTTGGCGATTGCGTTGGCGGATCGTATTGCCGGCCTCGCGCCCGTTGTCGGCGCCTTGTTTGGCGACGAGGCGCTGCCGGCACTGCCGGTTCCCGCGATCATTTTCAATGGCATGCTGGATCGCAGCGTCAAATACGAAGGCGGGCTGACTGATGGCCGCGGGCGGCGTGCGTGGGATGGCACGCCGACGTTGCCTGCGCTTGCGCAGAATGCATTCTGGGCCAGGGCCAATGGTTGCAGTGGCCCTGCCGAAGTCCTGGAGGACAATGCGACAATGACATTGCTCAAGCATCACTGCCCCAACGGCAACGATGTCGTGCACTATGTTCTGAAGAAATCGGGCCACGCCTGGCCAGGTGGCAAGCGCGGGTCACGTGCCGGCGATGAGCCGGATTCGGCCGTGGATGCCACCACCTTGATCTGGCAGTTCTTCAAGGGCCTGCCTGCAAAGCACAGGGCATGACATCGTCTTGACTCGGAGCATCAGTGGTAACCGTGGATGAAAGTGCATGACGCGCGACGCTCGCTATCGTCGGCGTCGGGCGGTGCTTTTCAGCGCATCCGCTGGCCGCGCGCCATGACAAATTCGACATTCAGAATGTCCTCAATCCGCTCCAGCGGGTCACCTTTCACCGCGATGATTCCGGCGGCGATGTGGCTGTGTGTATCGATAAGACCGGGCAGCACGGTGAGGCCCCGCAAATCCACATCCGCAATCCCTCGCTGATCGCTGATCGCTGAGCGCTGAGCGCGATAATGCGGCCTTGATCGACGTGGATATCACGATTCTCAAGAATTCCGGAAACCGGATCCCAGATCCGGCTCGTCCGGATCACGGTTTCGGCGCCCGCAGGTAAGGCAGTCAGCCACTGCGCGACGAGCCAGAGCGTGACGAAACACGTCGCGTGCAACCGGTCCGATCGGCTGGCACACCGGGTTGTTCCCAGCCACAAAAATACGCCTGAATCAGCGGTCAACAGTGGCTGTAAAAATTGCACGAATGTAGGTGCGCGTGCCACAAACGAGCACAAATGGGCGCGGGATTTCCCAATGTATGAAATTTTCTTCCGCAATTGCGTCGTTGTTTTTGTCATAGTTGTTTCGATAATAGGATGTAATATTTTTTTAATGCGGTTTGTGTCGATCCATGGGGATGAGAAACGTTCCGTGGTGTGAATCTGCCCGTACTATATCGCCTCGGCAAATTGCCCGGGGGGGGATTGGATACATCTGCGTTGACGCCGGTGGCCGTTACGGCCCGAGGGCGGCGTTGAGGCTTTCCGAAGTTTCTGATTTCTGGAGTTGATGACCTGACCCCGTGGGCGTCGGGCCATCGGCATGCGGATGGACACAGGTAGTTGATTGTCCGTAGCCGGCGCAACGCCAGTTGCACGCAGTTGTCTTGGGGCAACTGTTCCTTATTGTTCAAGAGGGGAATTTTTAATGAGCATTAATCGAAGTTTTGACCGTCAGGGGCAGCGCGCCGTCAGAAGCAATCTGACGCGGACCACGCTGGGCCTGGCAATTGCGGCCGCGCTTTGTTCAACGGCAAGTGCGCAGCAAGGTGCCGAGGAAATCACCGTCACCGGTACCCGCATTCTGCAGTCAGGTATGGATACGCCGGTGCCGGTCACCGCGGTCCAGGCCGATGAACTCGCGAAGATGTCGCCTGGTACGCTGATCGAATCGTTGAGCCAGCTGCCGCAGTTCTACGGCAATATCGAGCCGCAGCAGATCGTCGGTGGTCAGAACTCCGGTGGTGCCAGCCTTGACCTGCGTGGCGCAGGTGTCAACCGTACCCTGGTGCTGCTCGACGGTCGCCGTATCGTGGCCAGTAACCGCTTCGGCGCGGTCGACGTCAGCGTTATTCCTGAAGAACTCGTACGCAGTGTTGAAACCGTTACCGGTGGTGCTTCCGCCAGCTACGGTACCGACGCCGTCGCCGGTGTCGTCAACTTCGTGCTGGACAAGGACTTCGAAGGCATCAAAGGCCACGGCCAGGGCGGCGTGACGTCGCGCGGCGACGGCAAGAATTACGAAGTCAGCATTGCGTTGGGCAAGGCGTTCGACAACGGCTTGCACGTGTTGCTGTCGGGTTCTGTGTTCCGTCAGGCGGGCATCAACTCGTTTGAATCATTGCAGGATCGCGACTGGTTCACCCAGGCGGCCCGCATCACCAATAACCTCGGCGGCCCGAGTCAGGTCCTTGCCGATTATGTCAGCCCGACCAACAACACCTACGGCGGCATCATCAACCAGACCGGCTCAGCGTTGGACAAACTGGAATTCCTCAGCGACGGTTCCGTGCAACCGCTGGGCTTCAGCGGCCTTGGCCAGTTGAACGGCGGCTGTAACTGCCGCGCCGAAGATTTCCAATCCTACGGCGTGGACCGCGACGACGAAGTCGCACCAAGCTTCCGCCGTGGCAACGCCTTTGCCTACCTCGATATGGACGTTACCGACAACGTCACGCTGTTCGCGCAGGGCTTGTACGGCACCAGCCGTAACAGCGACCGTCGTGAGAGCATCCACTGGCTGGGTCCGTGGCAGAACCGTCTGTACGCCGACAACCCGTTCATCCCGGCTTACGTGCGCGACACGATGGTGGCTGAAAACCGTCAGTTCGTCGGTTTCGGTTTCTATGGTCTAAACAACCCGGATACCCCGCTGGGCGACTCGCGCCAGATTGCGGACAACGAGATGTACAGCCTGACCTTCGGCTTCGACGCCAACTTCAATGGCGGTTTGCTGGATGGCTGGCAGATGAACGGCTACTACCAGTACGGCCGCAACAAGCAGGACTTCATCGCCGAGAACGGTATCCGCGTCGACCGCGTATTCATCGCGTTCGACAGCGTCGCCGACCCGGTCACCGGGCAGCCGGTCTGTCGTGCCGCACTGGCCGATCCTGTCAACTTCGGTGACTGCGTACCGTTGAATCTGTTCGGTGGCGTGCAGAATATCTCGCCACAGGCCGCCGCTTACATCGTCGACGATGGCAAGCTGGCACGGCAGAAGACCTCGCAGCATTTTGCTGAAATCGTTTTGTCCGGTGAGCTGTTCGAAGGCTTCGGCGCCGGCTCCATCAACGCGGCGTTCGGTGGTTCCTACCGCGAGGACAAGCTGGACCAGCGCACGGTTGATCCGTCGGATGAATTCCCGGCGCTGGTCAACGGCACGCTGCTGGAAACCCTCGGCAACATCCAGCCGCCAGGCGTCCGTGGCATTTTCCCCGAAGGCGATCCGACGCTGCCGGCAGGCTATACCGGTATCCCGGGCCTGCGTTACGTGCCCAACGGCTTCAAGGGCGATGCCAACTCCAGCTCGGTCACCTTCAGCAGCTTGCGCGCCATCGCCGGCGGTTTCAACGTCAAGGAACTGTTTGGTGAAGTCAACGTGCCGTTGGTGCGTGATGCCTCATTCGCCGACAACATCGACTTGATCGCATCGCTGCGCTGGGCGGACTATTCCGGTAGTGGCGCCATCTGGGCGTGGAAAGCCGGTTTGAACTGGCAGGTCAACGACAGTCTGCGCCTGCGTGTCACCGAGTCGCGCGACGTGCGCGCGGCGACGCTGCGTGAACGCTTTGACCAGACCCGTGGCGGCACCAACGTCACCGATCCGGAAAACAACAATGCGCTGATTTCCACCGCATCGTTCTCCGGCGGCAACGAAAACGTCAATCCGGAGAAGGCGGATACCATCACTGCCGGTTTCGTCTATCAGCCGGAATTCCTCAGCGGCTTCTCGCTGTCGGCCGACTGGTACTGGATCAACATCAAGGACGCCATTGGTCAGCTGAGTTCGCAGAACGTGGTCAGCGGCTGCTTCGCCGGCGACCAGACGCTGTGCCAGTACGTGCTGCGTGATTCGATCAGCAACCAGATCGTCCGCGTTGACAATCTGTTCATCAACCTGAGCAACCAGCGCATCAGTGGTGTCGACGTTGAAATGACATACAACACCGACATCGACTTCCTCGGTGGCGAGGCTGAATCGCTGACCTGGCGGTTCTTCGGCTCCTGGATCGACCAGAACTCGATCAAGAACCCCGGTTCGGCGCGTGATGATCGCGTGGGCCAGTTGAGCGGCGGCTTCTCGTTGCCGGAACTCAAGCTGACCAGCAATATCACCTACTCGAACGGCCCGTTCTCCGTGTTCGTACAGGGCCGCTGGATCGATGGTGGCATCATGGATCGGTTCATGGTCGAAGGCGTTACGGTTGACGACAACTCGGTGTCATCCATCTTCTACACCGATTTGCGTTTGAGCTACACGATGGGTGAGGAGCATGAGCTCGAGTTCTTTGCCAACGTCAATAACGTGTTCGATCAGGACCCGCGTTCAACGCCGGCGCCAATCGGTCGCACAGGTACTAACCAGTTCAACACTTCGTTGTATGACACGGTTGGCCGTCGCTTCGTGGTCGGCATGAACTTCAAGTACTGAGTTGTCATCCCCTGCGGTCGGCCGAATCCAGGCCGGCCGCAGGGCTTTTTTGCTTCCTCACCCAACGTCGGGGAAATTCGCACGGGCTTCGTCTTACTGCTCCGTCATTCTTGGCGCGCCCGCGAAGTGGGCGCGAGCCGGAATCCATGCGGCTTGGAGGCAGGCCCTATGGATCCCGGCTCACCGCTTCGGTGTCCGGGATGACAGAAAGAGAAGGAGGGGCTGCGCGGTGTCCGGGATGGCGGAAACCTTTTTTTTTCTGCAGTGCGCTTCTCAGCCACAGCGCTGCATCCGCCCGCTACTTCAGCGATAACGCAAGCAACACGCAATCATCACCATGATGGCCGGCACCTCGCTGTCAGCCCGACGTCGTGAGTCAGCTGACTGCAGCGGTAGGACTGCCCTTGAGTTCCTGGCCGGAATGGCTGCGGAGTATCGAGCAAGGCGGGCGGTTGCCATCGGCATGGCGAACCGCCGGTATGGTCGGAAGAAGTCTGGAAAGTTGAGTGGCGACTCAGAGCCCGGCGGAAGCCGCGCCGGACTGAGGTGAACCGCTCATAAGACCACGCAGCAACTCGGCGGTATCTTCGTGCACGTCACCGACAGATCCGCGGCCGAATGCACCCGAGACCTTGCCCATCGCATTGTCGAGCGCTGTCAGTCCGCTGTCATCCGTAGCCATCAGGTCGGCGCCGTGTGCCGCGAGGAAGGCGACAGTTTCGTTCCAGCCCCAGGCAGCCGCACCGTGCAGCGCCGTCCGTCCAAAGTTGTCACGCTGATGGATGTCGCCGCCATACGCGAGCAACAAGGCCAGCGCCTTGCTGGAATATTCGCCAACGAGTGGCGTTGCGTAGTCACCACGTGTATCAATCTTGTTGGAGCCCAGACCGGCGGCTGCCATGACGGGCGTGGTGCCGTCGCGATTGGGCAGATTGGGCAGTGCGCCCGCTTTCAGCAGAAGCTCCATCGCCGGTATATCGAATGCCTTTGCCGCGCGCAACAGCGGGGTGGCGCCGGCGTTGAGCATGCGGTCAGCGCCGCGATCATCTTTCAGGTGTCGGTACACCGGCTGCAATTTCAATTGCAGATTCGGGTTGGCTCCGGCTTCCAGCAGAATCCGGATCATCTCGATGCCAGAGGTGTCATCGGTGGACGGCCGATCCGGATACCCTCCGTGCGGCACCGTGTTGACGTCCACCGCGGCGTACAACGGATTCTCGCCACGCCAGCTCCATTTGTTGACGTTGGCGCCTGCTTCAACGAGATACTTTGCGGTATCAAACCGCATATTGATGACCGCGGCGAGCAGGGCAGTGACGCCTTCGCCATCGGTCTGGTCGATATCGGCGCCACCTTCGACGAGGTATTTTGCGCAGGCCACGCAACCTTCACGACTGGCGTAGATCAGCGCTGTCAGGCCGCCCGGTGGGCGCCATTGCAGACGACGCTCGGCAGTGATTTGCCGGTGTTCGTCACCGGTTTTCAGATAACTTCGGGCATTGGGATCGGCGCCATGGTCCAGCAGCAGTTTAACCATGTCCGGTTGTGACTGCGCCGCCGCCCAGATAAGCGCGGTCTGGCCGCGCCACTTCTCCACGGCGTTGACGTCGGCGCCATGCTTGAGCAGCAATTCAGCGGCTTTCACGTTGCTCGACCGCGCGACGACCATCAGGGCCGTCTGGCCATCCGCATTCGGGGATTCAGGGTTGGCGCCGGCTTTCAACAAGCGCGCGATGATCCTGTCATCACCTAACAGTGCCGCTTCCGACATCGGAGACGCGCCGTAATGGTTGATTGCGTTGACGTTGGCGCCGGCCTTGATTAACGCATCGACCAGCGCCGGTTCACCGTTGTGTACCGCCCAGTGCAGCGGCGTCGTCCCGTTGGATTCGGCCAGATTCACATCGCTGCCGGATTTGATGGACGCCAGCGCTTCCTGCTGACTGCCGTCACGGACCTGCTGCAACAAGGTCGTCCCGTTTGCGGTGAGCGAAGCGCTTAACAGCGACGCTGCACTCAGCGCGCCCAGACCGAATATCGTTGCCCTGGATTTCATCTTCAGACCTCGGCAAACATGCCAGTGCTGTCGCCGTGCTGCTCGACCGGTACGCCGACGCGATTCAACATTGTCAGCAGCAGGTTGGCCAACGGCGTACGATCGTCGTACTTCAAGTGTTGGTGACCCTTGACCTTGCCGCAACCGCCGCCGAGTACAACGGAGGGCAGCGGGAAGTGATCGTGATTGTTGCTGTTGGACATGTTGCCGCCATACAGGAAAAGTGAATGGTCGAGTATTGACCCGTCACCGTCGGGCAGGTCGGCAAGTTTGCCCAGGAAGGTGGCGATGACTTCGCTGTGCCAGGTCTGCAGTTTGGAGAGCTTGTCGATATTGACCGGGCTGTTGTTGTGATGTGACAACGGGTGGAATGCATCCGGAATACCGATGTGCGTATACGCCTGGTTACTGACCTCAGCCGCCATCATGAACGACACCACGCGCGTCATGTCTGCCTGATAGGCCAGTGCAATCATGTCAAACATCAATTCGATATGCTTGTCGAAATCCGGAATGCCCACGGGCATTTCGGGCAGATCGAACTGTGAAAGATCGCGGGTTTCCATGTTGTGCACCCGGCGCTCGATTTCCCGTACGCTGGTCAGGTAGTTGTCCAGCATCACGCGGTCTGAAGCGCCGACGCTGCGTTTGAGCGTGGCGGCTTCATTCATGACCATATCCAGCACGCTTTTGTAATCATTGGCGATCAGCGTGCGCTCTTCGGGCGAACTGCCCTGGCCGAAAAGTTTGACGAAGAATTTCTTGGGATTGAATTCCATCGGCAGCGGGCTGTCCGGTGCGCTGAACGAGATCGTGGTGCCCAGGCTGCAGCCGTAGGTGCCGTCACAAGCAGATGCACCACCTTTCTCTTCGGTAGCGACTTCCAATGAGGGCAGGGCGGTGTCCTGGCCGATGTACTTCGCTGCTACCTGGTCGGCGGTCACGCCACAGAACGGCGCATTGCTGCGGCGGGGTGGTACGCAAGATAACCACGTTCCGGGCGTGATGGCGTGCACCGCGGAGCTCTCCGCCGGCTTGTTTCCCAGCCCGGATACAATCGTCATCTGGTGCTTGAACGGCTCAAGCGGCTTGAGAATCGGCTTCAAATCGAACTCGCGACCAACGGCGTCCGGGGTCCAGTCGCGCATGATCGCGCCATGGGGCAGGTAGAAGAACCCTACGCGTGGTTTCGGAGAAGCGGCGGTCTGGGCGAGCGCGGTGGCGGCGGGCACCATGGCGTCGAGCAGCGGCAGGGCAATAGTTGCGCCGAGACCGCGCAGTACGGTACGACGTGATAGGTGCTTTTTGCTGATAAACATCTGGCTTGCTCCTGTTGCGCCGCTTACCACGGCTGCTGTGTCGTAAATCTTAGTCCTTCAGCGAAAGCTCGGCGGCTTCACCGGTTTTCTCATGTGGCTGGGGCACGGATTTCATCCGGAACTGAGCGCTGTCGATGATGCCCATCACGATGGATGTGAAGTGGTAATCCTCATCCGCGGCATTGCGGACGACCTCGCGAACTGCCGGCATGTCGTGGTACTCGACAGTCCTGCCCAGTGCGTATGTCATCAACTTCTCGGTCAACGCCTGCACGAAGTGGTCCGGTTGTGAGGCCAGGGCCTTGCGCAGGTCATCTGGGCCGGTCACCGGCTGGCCGCTTGCCAACTGGCCGGCGGCATCGATAGGCGCGGCGGCATAGCGATCCTTGTCACGCCATTGGCCAATCGCATTGAAGTTCTCCAATGCCAGGCCCAGCGGGTCGATCACGCTGTGGCACTGGAAGCATTGCGGCTGTTCACGATGGTTCTCCAGGCGCGCACGAATGGTGGTGATTGCCGTGCCGGGTTTGCGTGTATCGAGGTCGGTCTCCACGCCCGGCGGAGGTGCCGCTGGCGCCACGCCTATCAGCGTTTCCATGATGTAGGCGCCGCGCAACACGGGCGATGTGCGATTCGGGTAGGAGGTCAGCATCAGCAGCCCGCCTTTGCCCAGCAGACCCCAGCGATGTTCATCGGTGAGCACCACTTTACGGAATTGCGATCCGCGTTCGCCAGTGATGCCGTAATGACGGGCCAGCCGCTCGTTGACGTAGGTATGATCCGCCGTCAGCAAATCGACCACACTGCGATCGCCGCGCAGTACGCTGTCTACGAACAGCGCGATTTCAGTCTTGAAAGAGGCCCGCAGGTCAGGGTCGAATTCCGGGAACAGGCGCGGATCAGGATCTATCGCATCGACATCCTCAACCCGCAGCCAGCGGAACGCGAAATTTTCGGTCAGCGCCGCCGCACGAGGATCCGCCAGCATGCGTTCGACCTGCTGCCGCAAGACCTTCTTGTCCTGCAACTGTCCGTCTTCGGCCAGCTTCAGCAGCGTGTCGTCCGGGCTGCGGCTCCACAGGAAGTAGGAAAGGCGTGATGCCAGTTCGAAGTCGGTCAACGGGAAGACATCGCCCGCCACCGCGGTCTCCGGCAGGGTTTCAACGCGGTACAGGAATTTGGGCGAGGCCAGCAACGCCATGATCGATTTCTGGATGCCGACTTCGAAGCCGCCTTGCTCAGCGCCGGCGTCGTAGAACCCCATCAGTGTGGCCAGATCAGCGTGGGTCGCTGGCCGGCGAAATGCCTGACGCGCCAATGTGGTCATGATTTGTTCTGCGCAAGGGCGCGTTTCAGCGTCATTGGCCGGCGTACAGGTGAAAATCTTTTTGCGGCTTTCGGTCTGCGCCACGCCTTCCACGTTGAACGGCCCGAGAACCTTGAAGCCGGTGACCAGCGGAATGTTGTCCATGCCTTCGCCGGGGCTCAGGTGATCAACGATACGATCCGATTCGGCGAAGGTGCGGGCGACAAAGGATGCGCCGATGACATGGTTACCCGCCGTGACCGGGACGTGGATGTTTTCGAACCGGTTCATGATCGCGGAGATGGCGGGCTGCTGCAGCTTGTCCACCGCTTCCTCATCGTCATAGCCGCCAAGCTCGGTGGTGAATACTTCTTCGCCGTCGATGGTGAGGATGAATCGGTGTTTGGACTCCAACCACCAGGTCGGATACGAACGCTGAACTGAACCCTCCTGCGAAGCGATCGAGACAGTGAACTGGAAATCGCCGTCGGCCGGAAAATAGTGTTCAACGGCGAAGCCGCCGCGGGTTCCAAGTGGCAGCCCGGCCACGTGACGATACTGGGTCGCGACGCTGGGCGCTGGAAACGCTACGAGATCCGGCTCGGGTTTCTCCGCGCCTACCGCCTGAATGCTGATGGAGCGGGCCGCGGAAATGTACTGATCGAGAAAACTCGGAGACACCTGCAGCACTTCGGCGACGTTATCAAAGCCTTCGGTGGTCATATCAGGCGGCAGCAAGGCGGCGCCATCGACCTTCAATGCGAGCAGGTCTTCAATCGCATTGGCATATTCGGTGCGGTTCATCCGGTGGATCACGACATGCCCGGGGGCCGGACCGCGGGAGGTTGCGGTGGCGTCGAGATAATCCTCCATCGTGGCGACGAAATCATTGAGCACTGCGTCGGCGGGCTTCTTCTCGCCGGGCGGTGGCATCAGGCGACCGCGCATCTTGCGAACGGCCGACTCCCATACGTCGGCATGTTCGGAAACGGTGTCCGGCGTCAGCGTGTCGAAAGCCACGCCACCCGCCCAGTCTTCGAAGTTATGGCAGGTGACGCAGTAATCGTTCAGCAGCGTCCACTTCCCTTCAATGGTTTTGAGGTCAGGCGCGGCGTTGGCGGCAGGCGCCGTCGCAACAGCGACAAGCAGCGCTGCCGGAATCGTGATGCCGGCGCGGCCGGTGGAGGAGTGTTGTGCCATCAGATGAATCCACCCATGTCGTAGGTATGTGCCCACATGCCGCGATAGGTCTCGAGCACGAATTCATGTGGGTCGCCCCAGACGGCGTCATAGCCATCGGTAACGTTGTGTTCAAGCATTTCCAGACCCGTGAGTCCATCACGCGCCATGTTCTTCATACGTTCGTAGATATCGGCAAGCATGTCGTGATGGGCCTGCAGGTAGGCCTTGTCGCGCGCCGGCCCGGAATCAGGAACGATGATGGTGTTATCGTCCGCCAGCTCCAACAATGCGGCATTGGCGTCCACCAACCCACCTATCCAGCCGCCGGTCGCGATGTCTGCAATGGGGTAGCCGCTGCCTGAAACCAGGCCGCCGGCGGCGATGACATTGCTGGCGGGAAACCGGATGAACAGGTCGCCATCGGTGTGTGCCTGGTAGGTATGGCCAAACTCGATGGTTTCGCCATCGACGACTATGCTGCCGCCGGTATAGAACGTCTTGTCGGGTAGCGCCGCGGCAGGCCGTGGCTTGTGGGCCTGCTCACGCCACTCGACGTAAAAGTCAGCGCCCAGCCAGAGCCGGGTATTTTCGTGTGCGAGGATTTCCGCGCCGCGCTGGTGCAGGGTGTCGTTACCACCAGTATGGTCGGCATGCCAATGCGTATTGAACACAGTGCCGACAGGTAAACCACCGGACATTGCGTCGATCTGCGCCAGCAGTTCGGCGACGGCCTCGGCGCTACCGGTGTCCACCAGCGATACCTGGCCGGGGCCGATGCGCACGACGACATTGCCGCCGGCACCTTCCACCAACGACAGGTTGTTACGCAGGGGAGTGACTTTCAATGCGCTCCGCGGTGCGACAGCACGGACACTGAAGGGGAGAAACGATGCAGTGGCGCTAGCGACCGCGATCCGCAGGATCTGACGTCTGTTATTCATGATTTTCACGGCGGTGATCGTAGCGCAAATCGGCCATCTCCCGCACAAAAAGGCCCGTTTCAGGGCCGGTTTTCATCAAGTTTAATATTCGCGACATGATATCTCTTTGAGCACGGAAACTGCAGGTATTTCAATACCCGGAACACTGCATGTGGACCCTGCGGCGCATCAATCGTTCCCTTGGGGAAATCGTGTTGCGGATACGTGGAATCGCCGTTGCCGTAGCGGGGCATTCGTCAACGGCGGCAATGCCCATGTGAACAGGGCGAAGCGCCGGCACTTCACGCTCCCGCCGCTGCGGTATAGTGGCCGCCGTTCGGGGCAGATACCGCGACGCCCGGCCCGACGCCGGCGGTTGTGCCCGTTCGCTCAACGGTAGGTCCGGCGTCAGCCAGACGTCGCGTTGCCAGCGCCACAGGCGTCGCAAGCCATGCGCAACACGGTGGCTGACAGGAAAGAATTCGACCAAGAAGGAGACGGTTCGATGAAGGTGTCAGCAGGGATTCTGGTGGGAATTGTACTCGGCTCATGGCTGAATTTCGGCTGGTGTCAGGCGCCGGATGATGCGGCTGAAGCGGTTTTGACCGAGGAACAACAGCAATACATTGCCCAGGTCCAGGCGATCTGGGATTCAGTTTCACCGCAGACCGGTGACATCAAGTTGCCGGGCGCAATCGCGACGCTGTCGGTGCCGGACACGTTCTACTACCTCGGGCCGGAAGATGCCAGCAAGGTATTGGTCGATATCTGGGGCAATCCCCCCGGCGGCAATACGCTCGGCATGCTGTTCCCGGCCCAGATGACACCATTCGAACGGGATTCCTGGGCGGTCACCATCTCGTACGACGAGGACGGTTACGTATCCGACGAGGATGCGGACAAAATCGATTACAGCGAGTTGCTGGCGCAGATGAAAAGCGACGCCCGCGAAGCGAACCGCGAACGTGAAAGCATGGGATACGCGCCGGTTGAACTCGTGGGTTGGGCGGCTGAGCCGCGTTACGATTCAGCCAGCCACAAGATGTACTGGGCGAAGGATCTGACATTCGGTGACGCTGACGAACACACACTGAACTACAACATCCGGGTGCTGGGTCGCAAAGGCGTGCTGGTTCTGAATTTCATTGCCGGCATGGAACAGAAGCCGGAGATTGAATCCAACCTCGATACCGTGCTGGCGATGGCCGAGTTCGACCAGGGCGCGCGCTACAGTGACTTCGACCCCAGCATCGACAAGGTGGCTGCTTACGGTATCGGCGCGTTGGTCGCCGGCAAGCTTATCGCCAAGACCGGGCTGTTTGCCGCGGCGTTCCTGTTCCTGAAGAAGTTCGGCGTGATTATCGTGGTCGCCATCGGGGCGATGTTGAAGAATCTGTTCTCGCGCAAGAAGGCATCTGCATAAGGTGGTGTTCGCCTGGCGGAAGCAACAGGGGATGATGCGTTCACAGTTTTGTCCAACCATGAAGGGGAAGGTCATGAAAGGTATAGGCAGGTATCTGGTGCTGACGGCGATGTCCTTGTCAGCCTTCGGCGCGGCGGCGGCCGACGCCGATTTACTCCGCGAGATGGCAGACCGCGTGGCCATTGAACAGTTGATGTGGGATTACACGCGTGCGCTGGATACGCTCGATGCCGACGCGTATGCGGCGGTGTATACCGCGGATGGCGAGTTTGGCAGTGGCGCCAACGCCAGCAAGGGCAGTGCGGCATTGAAGGAGATGATCAACGGCGTCCGCCGGGGTCGCGAGGAGCGCGAAGCCAAGGGTGAAGCGCAACCGGCGATGTACCACATGACGGCCAACCATCACATTGAATTCATCGATGCCGACCATGCCCGTGTGCATTCCTACTGGATGACAACCTTCGGCGCCGTGGGCCGCGACGTGCCGGCGCGCGTTGCGGCGGTCGGGCGCGGGATTGACGATCTGGTCCGCGTGAACGGCAAGTGGCTGATCAAAACGAGGAACGTTGCGCCACAGGATTGACCAGGTTGCCGCAATGCAACCAGCGCGTTGCGCGGTTGTTCTGCAGGTATCAGTGCAATTTCAGCTGCGCCCGGACTGGACTTCGCAATCCGGGCGCAATGCCTGATAGTCGGGTACCGCGATTTACGGTGATTGTTGTCGTATCAACCTGTTCGGCGATGGTTCCACGTTGCCATGGTCATGTCGTATAGGCCACACTGACGAAATTGCCCGCTGAGCGCATTTGCGATTCAAACGGCGCTCAGCGTGATGGAGCCAGATGTGCCTAATCGTGCAGTGAATCCAAAGTTGAAGGTGGCGCTCAGCGTCACCCTGATCCTGATGATGTACTCGGCCGTCGTATGGTCTGCGCAAAGTCGTGGGCGCGGCGCACCGGACCCCCTGCATGTCGATGTCATCGTCGGGTCCGAAGGCAAGGGGTATTACACCGGCGCCGGAGTGCCCGCCGGTAACCCGCCGGTGTTTGCGGCACGCGATGGCGCCGTACCCGACGGCATAGAGCCGCTGCCGGTCGATATTTTTTCGTCGCACGATTTCTACCGCGACCAGGCGCTGTGGTTGGATAAGCGCTACTACAGATGCAATTCTCCTGTCGGTCTTGAACAGATCTGGGGCGCCTATGAGGTGCCGTTGATCGGGGATAATCCGCCGATAACAGCCGCATGGGGCTTTTGTGATCGCGATTACCCGCGTGCGGAGATTGTCAGTCCGTATCCATTCAAATCCGCCGCTGAACATTATCGTGCGCTGCTTGATGAAGCGCGCAGCCACGGTGGCCCGACCCGGCATACTGCAGCCACGCTGCCGGCCTGGACCGGGCAATACCAGCGTCAGCGCGAGAAAACGGCCACCTGGTATCACGGTGCGATTCTGCAGATACCGACTTACCTTTCCTTGCTGACACCGGAGTATCAACGCCGCTTCGTCCAGCAGATGTATCACTACGCAGCCACCAACGCCTCACAGTGGCCGGGCTCATACTGCTGGCCGGAAGGGTTCATGCGCCGTTTCGCCCAATATGGCGGTGCGCGAGTGAATATGGTTGTTTCGCCAGGCCTGGTGCTGGATATGCGGGTCGCCGCGCAAACCGTGGTCACGGAGATCCATGTCGGGCGCGAATTCAACGAATCCGGCGCCGTACCGCGGCTGGGACCGGACGTGCCGCAGTGGTTGGGTGAGACCATTGGTTTCTGGGATGGAGATACGCTGATTACCTGGACGGCCAACCTGCAGGGTTGGATATCCCACGGCGGCTTCGAGTACACCAACAACATGCAGTCGCTGGAAATGTACTCGCCGACCTATGACGGCGGCGGGAAATTTACCGGGCTGCGCCATGAGACGGTGCTTTACGACGATCAAGTTTTCGTCGAACCCGTGCGTATCGTGCATTACCTGGCCAAGCTCGACGATGCCACGACGGAGCCGTTCCCGATGGTGGAATGCGTCGCCCACATGTATCCAATGCAAGGACGAGCCACGCCGGTAAATCCGGGCCAGAACGTGCAGTTCATCTACCCGAACATGCATGATCGGCCGTGGGCGGATATCTGGCAGCGATATTACGAGCAGGATATGGAGCGTCCGCAGGACGACGATATCTTTACGTTCGAGTAACCCGCTGCCACTGGACAGGCCGGATCCCTGCATCCAGGGCAGCCTCGCGCCAGCGCTTTTTGCCACTAAAATGCCATGCCCGCGCACTGCCGGTGACCCGTCGGATTGCAGCGGAGCCCCCGGGCGCCCCTAACATCATGAAAAACAAGATATTTTAGTGGGATCCTTGCGGGCTGGCTGAGGTCGGCGACTGCGGGCCCATCCGTGGCCGGAAGGGAGGTCAAGGATGAGTCGCGGTGACCGCTAACCCGTCCTGACGGGAACCCGCGCCAAAGGCAGGCTTTATCAGCCGTCCTGCAACGGTTCGGACACCCGCCGGAATGTGCGTTTCATACGAGTAACTGCAGGTCACTACGCCATCGCTATGACGAACGACACCGCCACCATTCGCGGCACCGGATTGCTTGGCAAACTCGGCGCGATGACCTCGATCCGCGATACCGAGATGCTTGAGCAAAGCCTGCTGCGCACGCTGGGGCCGCTTCTGGGTGTCGTACATACATCGCTTTACCGACTGGACGACAAGCAGACGCTCGTGCGGGTGATCCATTATCACCGCTCGCAGAGCATCGACCAGGATGGAGTTGTCCGCGTTACCGAGCATGTCAACGAGGTGGAACTCGGTCAGGAGGAAGACGCAGAAATCGCGAGTCTGATCGAGCGCGTCACCATGCTGGGAAAGCCGTGTACCAGATTGTCGGAGCAGGATTATCTGGTGGTTTACCCGATGCTGGGCGGGAACGTCGTTCGCGGCTTTTTCGTATTCCGCAGGGAACGGGAACTCACCGCCAACGAAGACACGATGGTGCGTGGCGTTTTGGAAGTCTTCTCCAACTACTATTCATTGCTCGATGTCAGCCAACGCGATCGTTTGACCAGCCTGCTCAATCGTCAGGCGTTGGAAAACAATTTCGAGCGCATATGGTCCGCCTTGCTGCAGACCGAATCGCCGAATTTGACCGAAGTTGAAAACCGTAGCGCAAAAAGCAGCAATTACTGGCTGGCGGTGATCGATATCGACCACTTCAAACGCATCAACGACACCTTTGGCCACATGGTTGGTGACGAGATACTGCTGTTGGTTTCGCGCCTGATGCAGTCCGCCTTGCGCGCTTCAGATCTGCTCTACCGATATGGTGGCGAGGAGTTCGTCGCCATCATCTGTGCGGAAAACGAGGCCATTGCCAATAACGTTTTCGAGCGGGTCCGGCTGGCGATCGAAGCGCACAACTTTCCGCGGGTCGAAAAGGTCAGTATCAGCGTAGGCTATGTGCAGGTGGACGCGTCGGTATTGCCGATAGAGGTATTGAGCCGGGCCGATCGCAGCCTGTACCAGGCCAAGCAGGATGGCCGCAACCGCGTGTACGATTTTCAACAGCTGGTCGACAGCGGTGTGTTCGCCAAGCCTACCTACACCGACGCCGAACTGTTCTGACCTTCCTCAGTGCGTCAGCGTGTACAGCACGATATTGACGCCTATCCGCAACCCCAGGTTCGCCTTGTCCGCCGGATAACTCGGCTCATCCGCCCATTGCCACGCGTCGGATACATCGTTGTTGAAGGCGATTAACACCATCAGCCTGCCTTCATCATCAAAAATGCCGCGCCAGTGCGGTACAGCGCCGTCGCCAAGATAACCGTTGCCGTAGTACAACGCGTTCATGTTCGGGATTTGCACCTGGGTCATTCCAGGCAGATCGAAGAACGAGTGGAAGACCACTTCGTCGTCGGTCAGGTCGACGATTCTGCGGTCGGGAAATATCTGTTTCATACCGCGCTCGAAACCGATCCACGAGCGGGAATCGAAGAAGCTGTCGCAAAATAAAAATCCGCCGCGCAGCAGGTATTCGCGCAGTTTGGCGGCGAATTCATCGTCGAGTTGCCAATACCCGGCGAGGCCGACTGTCAGGTACGGCCAGTTGAAGATGTCATCGCCGTCTTCCGGATTGACCGGTTGCTCCACCGCCCGCACGTCTGCGCGGATGTAGCGGCGCAGAGCGGTAATCAGCGCCCGATCCCCTTTGGGGTAATCGACGGACCAGCTGGTGCCGCCGCGCCGCCAGTCGCCCCCCCGACGGAAGAATCCGAACCCCACCGTGGAGGGATACATCAGGCGGCCGACCACGAAGCCCGCCGGGACATTCCAGTCTGCCGGCAATGCCGATTCGCCGTCTTCACCTTCGAAACTCTGGTAGACGCGGAATTCACGTTGCGCGTGGGCGAATGAATGCCACGCGACCAGTGAGCAGGCCAGCAGAAAGCGGGTGAGCACCGATAACGGGTGGAAGTGAGATGACATGGGACTACTGTACGCAAAAAACGGCTGAATTTCGTGTCCGGCAGATTCGGATTTCTTCCGCTGGCGGTCGGTCCATCCGCAACCCTGGCCGGCACGGTGCTATCATCGGCCGGTTGTCATATCAATCGACCATACCAGGCCGGACCGACATCGTTGCGAGGGGATATCGATGCGAATTGCGAAAAATCTGTTGAAACTGGGCGCGCTGCTGCTTGCTTTGGGAATATCCGTGACCGATGCCGCTCACGCGCGTGGCATTCAGACCGCGGCGCCGTCACCGCACTCCCGCGAAGTGCTCTACCAGGCCATGGACAATTACCTCGCTGCGCTGGTCGCCAGGGACCCCTCACGCATCCAATGGGCGCCCATGGTCTACAACACCGAGAACAATGTGGTGTTGAAGATCGGCGACGGCCTGTGGGGCACAATCACCGGCCTCGGCGATTACCAGCTGAAATTCGCCGATGTACAGACCGGACAGGTCGGTTACTTCGGTGCAGTCGAGGAGACCAACGACACTTCCGCGTTCACCGTGCGTTTGAAGGTTGACAACGCGGGCCGGGTGGAAGAGGTCGAGACTGTCGTTGTACATACCATGTTCAGCGGGCTGGATGTGTTCGCCAACAAGAAGTTCTGGGACAAGCCGGTGATGAATGCGATGGTCCCGCCGGAGAAGCGGGTGCCGCGAGCCAGGATGATCAGCATCGCCGACGGCTATTTCGATACGCTGCAGCTCAACGACGGCAAAATCTTCACCGCCTTCCATCCGGACTGTAACCGGGTCGAAAACGGTATGCAGACCACCAACAACAAGGAATTTGCGGAAGCCAATCTCTATTCCATCGCCCGGCTGGGCTGCGAGGACCAGTTCAAAATGGGCTTCTACCGCTACGACGACGAACTGCGCGCGCGCCGTTTTCCGCTGGTCGACGAGGAACGTGGCCTGGTGCTCGCCGGCGGCTTCATCGACCATGCCGGACGCCTCGGCACTTTCAAACTTACGGATGGTAGTGAGACTACCTCCATGTTCCGTCAACCGCACAGTTTCTATTTGTTGGAATTGTTCAAGATTGAAGGTGGAATGATTCGGCAGATCGAGGCGAATTTCATCACCGTTCCTTATAAAATGCCGAGTCCCTGGGACAGCTTCTGACGCGGTCACATCAGGTTGCATCCAGCGCGCTGCGGCATCCATTGCAGGCAATGGAACGAGTCGCAGCGCGGTGGGTCACAAGCTCGGTGTTGCGTCGGGTTGCCGTCGGATTGCATCCGGCGACCTGACGGGTTTCAGCATTGCTACATGAATTAATGTGCGGTTGTTCAGCCGCGAGTGTGAGAGGTCGGGCGTGGTCAGCCGCAGAAATCTGATAGGTACCGGATTGTGGAGTCTGGCTGGTGCGGGCCTGGGTGGCGTGTCGCTGCGCGCGTTACCGGCCTATGCCGCCGCCGCGGCACCGGTTACCGCAGAAATGCTGACACCGGACGTTGCGTTGCTGCGCGGCGCCGGTGGTAACGTTCTGGCAGTGTCGGATGGGCGCAAAGTAACCCTGGTAGACGGTGGTGCACAGGCGCATACCGGTCAATTGCTCGACGCCGTTGCGAGTGCATTTCCAGGCCAGCAAATCACCACGCTGTTCAACACCCACTGGCATCCGCAACAGACGGGCGCCAACGCCACTCTTGCTGCCTCCGGCACGAATATCATTTCACATGCCAATACCCGGCTGTGGTTGACCACTGATGTCAAATGGCCGTGGGGCGGACACACAATGCCACTTCCGCGAGCGGCCTGGCCTGCGCAGGTTTTCTATAATGAGCCGTTGGAACTGGGCGAGGGCGCGGCCCGCGCGGTCGCCGGGTACATGTTGCAAGGCCACACCGATGGTGATGCCTACGTTTATTTCCCCGAGGCCGATGTCCTGCATTGCGGCGGCGTGCTGGCTGCGGATCGCTGGCCGGAGATTGATTGGTGGACGGGCGGTTGGCTGGGAGGGCTGGCTGAAGCCACCGAAACCCTGCTTGCCATTGCCAACGACAATACCCGCATTGTCGCGGCCGATGGCCCGGTTTTCGGACGGGCCGAGCTGTTGGCTCAGCGCGACATGTACACAACACTGTTTGTGAAGTTTCGCGATGAGTTGTTGTTCAAGGGGTTGAGTCCGGAAGAGGCTGTCGCCGCGCAACCCACCCGCGAATACCGTCCCGAATGGGGCGATCCGGGGCCGTTCGTCAATCATGCTTTCCAGAGTCTGTGGGGTTATTTTGCACCCGATGCGTAAATTCAAATCGATGACCACTCGGCCGTCCACTTCCGCCGCCCTCGCAGGCGTTGCCAGTGCGCTGACGTTGCTGCCGGCACTATGTCAGGCTGCGCACCCGGATGGCATGAATGCCCAGTGGCAGTTGCTTGAAGACTATTGCGTCACCTGTCATAACTTCACCGACTGGGCCGGTGAAATTGCTTTCGATGCCATGTCACCGGACAACATCCCCGCCGATGCCGAAGTGTGGGAAAAAGTCGTACGCAAACTCAATGGCGGCTTGATGCCTCCGCCGGGTGAGAAGCGGCCGGGCCATCAACAGATGGCGTCATTCGTCGGTCAACTGGAAACAACACTGGATTCCGCCGCGGAGCATTCACCCAACCCGGGCTATGTTGACTTGCATCGACTCAATCGCAAGGAATACAGCAATGCCGTCCGCGACCTGCTCGGGGTTGAGATAGACGCCGAAGCATTGCTGCCACAGGACAATTCACAGAACGGTTTCGACAACATCGCGGCGGTGCTGACTGTCACGCCGACATTCATGGAACAGTATGTTGCCGCCGCGCGCGAAGTTGCCTTGACCGCGGTCGGCGACGGTGCCGCGCGTGCGGCGGCTGCGACCTACGTCTACCAGGGCGGGGAATCCAATCGTCGCCACGTGGAAGGTCTACCGCTCGGTACCCGTGGCGGTATGGTGGCGCGCCATTATTTTCCGGCTGACGGTGAATACGCGATCAACATTCCACCCATGGCCCAGGCGTTATGGGTATACAACATGGAATTCGAGAACCATGTTGTCGTGACGTTGGACGGCGCGCCGATCTACCAGACGACGATTGGTGGGGAACTCGACCAGAAGGCGATAGACCAGGTCGGCATTGGCGCTGCGGATCACATCAACGAACGTTTGAAAGACATCCGCTTTCATGCCACCGCGGGTCCGCATGACGTAGGTGCGACCTTTCTCGCCCGCACGTTCGCCGAATCGGATCGCCGCCTGCAGTCCAAAGTGCCCGGCGGCGGTATGGATACGATTCTGCAGATCCCTTCGTTTGAAATACGCGGGCCATATGTGACTGCCGGCGTGAGCGATTCAGTCACTCGTGAGAAGATTTTCATCTGTGAGCCGGCGGCCGAGGCCGAGGCACGTTCGTGCGCGCAGAAGATCCTGGGGCGGCTGGCCCGCCTGGCGTACCGTCGACCCCTGGAAACCGGGGACACTGATGCCCTGATGGCGTTTTATGACCACGCGAGCGCGACGGGTGGATTCGATGCAGGCATCCGGCAGGGGCTGACCGCAATTCTTGCCAGCCCGGATTTCCTGTTCCGTTACATCGTGCCACCGGCGGCGGTCGCCGCCGGCGAAATCTATACCCTGAATGACATCGAACTGGCCTCACGCCTGAGTTTCTTCCTCTGGTCCAGCGTTCCCGATGAAACCTTGCTGGATCTGGCCGAGCAAGGTGTGCTGCACGAACCCAGGGTATTGGAAGCGCAAGTCAAACGGATGCTGGCGGATCGACGCGCCCGTGCACTGGTCACCGGGTTCGCATTTCAGTGGCTGGACATGGATGGCCTGGAACAGGTGATTCCCGATCCGGAACTGTTTCCGCATGCCGCCACCAACGGCGATCCGCGTGACGCCTATCGGCAGGAGCTGGCGCTGTTCATCGAATCGATCATCCGCGAGGATCGCGCGGTGCCTGATTTGTTGACAGCGGACTATACCTATCTCAATGAACGGGCAGCCTTGCTGTACGGGATGTCCGATATCCGTGGCGACCAGTTCCGTCGCGTCAAACTGACCGATCCGGCCCGCTTTGGCTTGCTGGGCAAGGGCGCGGTATTGATGGCGACCTCGTATCCCAACCGGACGACGCCCGTATTGCGCGGCAAATTCATCCTGGAAAACCTGCTGGGTGCACCGCCGGCGCCGCCACCACCAGGTGTTGATTCCGACCTCGTCGAAGTGGCGGAAGGCGAAGCGCCGAAGACCGTACGTGAACGGCTTGCAATGCATAGAACAGACCCTTCGTGTAACGGCTGTCACGGCGCCATCGATCCACTTGGCCTGGCGCTGGAGAATTTCAACGTCGTGGGGCAATGGCGGAACACCGACATCTTCAGCGATGGCCGGCCGATTGATGCCACCGGCGAGCTACCGGATGGTACCTCACTGGATGGCCCGAACGATCTGCGTGAAGCATTGGTGAGCCGGACCGATCAATTCGTACAGAACTTCACCGAACAGTTGATGATGTTTGCGCTGGGCCGGACCTTGTCGTACCGGGATATGCCCGTGGTTCGCGGCATCGTTCGCGATTCGCGCAAGCGGGATTTCCGCTTGTCATCGATCGTGCTTGGCATTGCCGGCAGCGATGCCTTCGGAAAATTGCAGGTGCCGGCGGCGGAAGACGCTGCACCGACCCAACAGAGCATGGCGGCCGCGCAGGCCGCGTTGGACTAAGCGGAGAGCAAGGCGATGTTCATCACCAGAAAGCATTTGTCGCGGCGTGCAGTGCTGCGTGGTCTGGGCGCCAGTGTGGCGTTGCCGTTCCTTGAAGCGATGGTACCTGCAGGCGTCCGTGCCCAGGCAGCGGTGACGACACCGCGCCTTGGTTTCTTCTACTTTCCGCATGGCGCCATTCTGCTCGCCAATGACGACCGCTGGTCGCCGGCTGCAGCAGGCAAGGACTTCGAGCTGTCGCCGATTCTGCAGCCCTTCGCGCCGTTCAAAAGCAAGGTCAATATCGTGTCCGGGCTGCGAAACAAGCCTGCCGAGAGTCCCGACCCGCACGGCATCACGCCGGGCACGTGGCTGCGCTGTGTCGCACCAGGTGCACCGGATGGCGGCACGACTGCAGACCAGATTGCCGCAGCCCATATCGGTCAAAGCACCACGTTCCCGTCCATCGAAGTTGCCGCGGAAGGCAAGCCCGGCCCGGCCGGCGTCGCCGGATCCGGCTTTGGCGATACGATATCTTTCCGCACGCCGACGCAGCCTCTGCCAATGGAGTACAACCCGCGCAAACTGTTCTACAAACTGTTTGGCAAGGGCGATAACGACGAGGAGCGCAAGCAGATCATTGCCGAGACCGGATCGATTCTCGATTTCACGCTGGACCGGGCAGCGAGCCTGCGGCGTGAACTCGGCGCGCGCGACCGCACCACGCTTGCCAGCTATCTGGATTCGGTGCGCGAAGTTGAACGCCGCGTGCAGAAGATGAAGGAGCAGGACCTTTCAGCGCTGGATCTGCCGGAACCGCCGCTGGGCGAACAAGCCGACTTCCGTGGTCAGCAGCGCATGATGTTCGACCTGATTGCGCTGGCATTTCAGGGCAACCTGACGCGCGTCGCCAATTACATGATGGCGGCCGAAGGCAGTATGAAGGCCTATACCCATCTTGGAATTTCCGAGGCATTCCACCCGTTGTCACATCACGGCGAAGATCCGACCAAGTTGGAGCAGCTGCAACGTCTGCAGACCTATCACTGCGAAATTTTCGCCGAGTTCATGCAGAAGCTGGACGCAATGGAGGAGGCCGACGGCACCGTGCTGGACAACTCGCTGCTGCTGTTCGGCAGCAACATGAGCAACTCAGACATGCACGACAACGCGCCACTCCCCGCGGTGGTCGCCGGTGGTGGATCCGGTCGCTGCAAGACCGGCCAGCACTTGCGTTACGCGGCCGACACGCCGCATGCAAATCTGCTGTTGACCATGCTGGTGCGTGCCGGCGTGCCGGTCGAATCGTTTGGTGACAGCTCGGGCGATTTCGCCGAGATCTGATTACCATGCGGCTGGCGAACATTGCATTGATTGCGTGCCTGGCTATCCCCGCCGCACGCGCCTCCCAATTAACCGACGCGGCGCGCGACAACGACGCGGCCCGGGTTCAGCAGCTGATCAAAGCCGGCGCCGACGTCAATGCACGCGGACCGGATGGCGGCACTGCGTTGTTGTGGGCCGCACATTTCGCCGATGCGGATCTCGTGCGCGCCTTGCTGAAAGCGGGCGCTGACCCGTCGGTGGCTAACCTGTTCGGCGCCACGCCGATCTCGGAGGCTGCGGAAGTCGGTAGTGCCGCGATCATCGAGCAATTGTTGAAGGCCGGCGTCGACCCGAATTCCACCAATCCGGAAGGCCAGCAACCCTTGATGGTGGTGGCACGCACTGGTCGGACTGACGCGGCCGAGGTTTTGCTCCGCCACGGTGCTGAAGTCGACGCTCGTGAATCCTGGGGTGGCCAGACGGCATTGATGTGGGCGGCATCGCAGGGTCACCCGGCGATGATCGAACTGCTGCTCAAGCATCACGCCGACGCCAACGCGCATGGCGTCGCGCGCAATTGGCAACGGCGCGTCACTGTCGAACCGCGCAAGAAGATCATGGCCGACGGCGGCTTCACGCCGTTGATGTACGCCGCACGTGAGAACTGCATCGAGTGTGTGGGCGTGCTGTTGGCAGGTGGGGCGGACATTGATGATGTCGATCCCGATCGGGTCACCTCATTGAATCTTGCTTTGCTGAATCGGCATTTCGACCTGGCGGCGGCATTGATTGAAGCCGGTGCGGACGTCAACAAGTGGGACTTTGCCGGTCGTACACCGTTGTACAACGCGATCGATATGAACACCCCGCCACCCAATTCGACGCAGCCGATCGCGGATAAGTTGACGGGCCTGGATATTGTCGACCTGTTGCTTGCGCGCGGCGCTGATCCGAACATTCAGCTGAAACACCGGCCAGAGTATCGTGATGGCGTGTACGAACGCGGCGCCGACATCATGCTGTCTGTAGGCGCTACGCCATTGATGCGGGCGGCGCGCTCGGCCGATGTACCGGTGATGAAACTGTTGCTGGCGCACGGCGCTATGGTCGAACTGCCGAACCAGTATGGCGTGACGCCATTCATGGTCGCGGCCGGAACCGGCTTTGGCGTGCGCGCAACGCGTGGCACACGCGCAACCGAAGCGATGCGCATTGAAGCACTGCAATTGCTGCTGGAACATGGCGCCGAAATCAACCGGCGAAACCTGTCGCAAGGTCGAATCGAACCTGCCGGTGAAGATAATTTCCTGTACCGGATCCGCATCACCTACGGCAATCAGCGCTACATTTTTTCGTATGTCCCGCCGGATGGCCGGATTGCCATGCATGGCGCGGCAATGAACGGATGGACCGAGGTCGTAAATTTCCTGGCCGCGCATGGATCGGATATTGATACGCGCGGCCGGGATGGCAAGTCAGCGCTGGATCTCGCCGCCGGCAATTATGAGCCGGAAATCCTGGTACCTCCGCCTGACCCGTTCCCGGAAACCGTTGCCGCGCTGGAACAGCTCTGTGAAGCGCGTCAGGGATGCGCATTCGCAGCGCCGACGGTCGCGGAAGCCGGGTTGGCTGACCGGAACGCTCGCTAGCGTCGCGCCGCCGCCGACGTTTCGCCGCAGGAGTCTCCTGCAATCCCTTCACTGACCGTGCAGCGCAAGCGTCACTTGCCTTGGCAACGATTGACAGCAGCTACACGGACGCGGGAGTATCCTTGCGAACTTCATTCCGGAATCACCCGGCAGGGGCGACGCTGCGGAGGTCCGGTTATGCCTCATCGAATAGGGTGGCCAAAGGGGGCTTCGATGAAACGATTGTCATTCATGGCTATAGCTGGCCTGTTGTCGTCGGTGTCATGCACACCGATCGCTCTGGGTTGCGACCGGACCTGCCTGGTATCCACGCTCGAGCAACAGCTGTCCCAATGGGTATCACAGGGGCGCACAAGCGGTATCGCCCCGGATTTCAGCTATATCGAGAATGGCGTCGAGACGCCACTTGAAGATGCGTTCTGGCACACCGCCACGGCACTGGGCGGCTTTCAACGCTACTACGCCGATCCGCAGACGGGCGATGCAGTGTACTTCGGGCTGGTGGAGGAACCCGGCAGTACGGATATCGTCTCCCTGCGCATCCGCTATCGCGATGGACAAGCGATTGACGGCGAATCCATTGTGGTACGCAAGGGCAGTCACAACTTCTATTCTCCTGAAGGACTGGCTGAATCCGGACCGGCAGACGCAGTATTGGCAAGTCAGCCGGCGACCTCACGCGCGGCAATGATCGCCGCGGCTGACAGCTATTTCGACGGCATCCAAACCCAGAACCCCGACATCGTTTTGAATCATCGTGGTTGTGTGCGCGTGGAGAATGGCGTGAAGGTCACGCAATATCCGGGCACACCGCCGAGTCTGGCGTTTACGGATAAGGATTGCACCGCGAATATTTCCGGCATGAAACAGATCGCCGAGGTGGTGGATCGGGAATATGTTGTGGATGAGCAGGCCGCAATGGTTCTCGGCCGAGTGGTCTTCAACCGGCATCCGGGCGCCAAACTCGCCGACGGTTCACCAAGGCTGCGCCTGCTGGTAATGGAATATTTCAGTGTTCGGGGTGATCGGTTTGACGGTGTCTATGCAGCAATGCAAAACCTCCCGCACGGCCAGTTGTTACCCTGGGACGTTGCTGCGACTGGAAATGCGAAATGAAACTGGCGCAACCAGATGCAATGCATTCAGGGGTGATCATGCGAACGTTCGGATGGATGATGCTGGTGTCGATACTGGCGGCCCAGATAGCGTGTTCCGACGGCCGGAATTCCGCACCTTCAGCCACGCCCGATGCGCCGGCGCCGACCACGGCTGCACCCGGACGGCCGAATATTCTCGTGATCGTCGCAGATGATCTCGGGATAACTGACCTGGGCGCTTTCGGTGGCGAGATTGCAACGCCGAATCTCGATGCGCTGGCCGACGCTGGCCTGATGCTGACCGGTTTCCACACCGCGCCGACCTGTTCCCCCACACGATCAATGCTACTGACAGGTACTGACAATCACGTCGCGGGTGTTGGCGCGATGGCCGAGTACCTGGAGATCGAAGCGCCCGAGAATCTTGGACAACCAGGCTACGAAGGCTACCTCAACGATAGTGTTGTGCCGTTGGCCGAGTTGTTGCAGGACGCCGGTTACCGTACCTACATGACGGGCAAGTGGCATCTGGGACAGGACGATGCCCATAGTCCGGCGAGCAAGGGTTTTGATCGCTCATACGCGCTGCTCAACGGGGGCGCCGGTCATTTCACCAGCATGGGATTATTCGAGAGCGAAGCGACCGCACGTTTTCGTGAGGATGGCGTGTTGGTGGAATTGCCGGAGAATTTCTATTCAACCCGGTTCTACGCGCAACGCATGATTGAATACATCGGTGAACCGCGAGCAGCGGGGCAACCGTTCTTCGGCTACCTGGCGTTCACCGCACCGCATTGGCCGCTGCAGGCGCCGGCCGATTCGATCGCCCGCCAGCACGGTCGTTATGACGACGGCTATGAAGCCTTGTATTACCGACGCGTTGATCGACTCAAGTCCCTGGGACTTATCGCACAGGACATGGATGCCAGTGCCTATGCCCCGACGCGGCCGGCGTGGTCATCGTTGTCAGAAGAGCAGAAAGCAGCTTCCGCGCGCACCATGGAGATCTACGCCGCCATGGTTGCAGACCTCGATCACTACGTGGGCGAAGTGATATCGGCGCTGAAGGCAAACAACGAGTATGACAATACGCTGATACTGTTCATGTCCGATAACGGCGCGCAGGGCAATCTCTATTATCCAGGCGTGCAGGAGTGGATGGCGCAGTGCTGTGACAACAGCTACGAAAATCTCGGCAAGCCGGATTCGTATGTCCTGTATGGCGACGTCTGGGCACGCGTCAGTTCGGGGATATCGAAATTGTTCAAGGGCTTCACCACCGAAGGTGGTATTCATACGCCGGCTATCATCAGTTTCCCCGCCGCCGGGATGGCGCCCGGTCGCTACGATGAGTTCCTCTCGGTGATGGATGTGATGCCGACGCTGTTGGAAATGGCGGCGACCACGCACCCCGGTGAGCAATACAAAGGTCACAGTGTCGTTCCTCTTCAAGGAAAATCCTTCGCGAAGTTGTTGCGCGGGGATCGGTCGTCGGTTCACGGAACTGCTTTCCGTGTCGGCTGGGAACTGCATGGCAACCGCGCGCTACGTGAGGGCGACTGGAAGGTGGTCCTGACTACGCCCCCCGCGGGTTCGGGACAGTGGTCGCTGTATAACCTTCGGGACGATCCAATGGAATTGACGGATCTGGCCAAGGCTGAACCTGAACGCCTTGCCGCGCTGGTTGCAGCGTGGAATGACTATGCACGGGACAATGGCGTCATCACCGAGACCGGAGACAGCGCGCATTAGACGACGCTTTCGAGGCGGTGCAGGCCGCAATCCGATATGCGAGCCATTCTCATTTTTACCTGGCGGCCAGCGGGTCGCGAATAGTTGATTATTCTTATAATTTAAAATACGTTCTATTTCCCCGGGCGGCCTGCTGCCGTCATATCCGGTGATGAGGAACGAGAATTGAAACGCATCAGTCGAATCTCCACGGTATTGCTGGCGATTTCCGGCCTGCCGGCACTTGCCGGGGCCCAGGCATATGGTGGACCGGCTTCACAATGGTGGGCGCCGGACCAGGGCGGTGAGCTGGCTGCTCAAGCCGAATACAAAAACGCCACCGGGCGCGTTCGCGTCATCAACGCCGGAGGCGCAGTTCAAACCGAAAAGCATGCCTTTTTCTCCGCCATAGGGACCAATGGCCGCGCCTGTGTCACCTGCCATCAACCCGCCGATGGCATGGGCCTTTCGGTAGATTCCATTCAACGACAATGGGAAACACACGGCGCTGCTGACCCGCTGTTCGCAGCCATCGATGGCGCCAATTGTCCCAACCTGCCACAAGAAGACGCTGCTTCGCATTCGCTGCTGTTGAACAAGGGGCTGTTCAGGATTTTTTTGCCATGGCCACCGCGTGAAGCGGATGGCAGTGCCAAACCGGTTGAGTTCGATATCGAGGTAGTGCAGGACCCGACCGGCTGCAATCTCGACAGCGACTACGGCATAAACAGCAAAACCCCGATGATTTCGGTCTATCGGCGGCCGCGGCCGGTGGCCAACATCAAATTTCTGACCGAGCTGCCGCACGGTGTGCCGCCGCACGAATCCTTCTTCTACAACGACAAGAGCCTGTTGCCCAAGGACCCGGAAACCGGCGAGTTCGTCTCTTTGCAGTTGATGTCCGACGGTCGCGGTATTTCGCTACGCAACCAGGCGCGCGACGCCGCGGCATCGCATCTGCAGGTCAGCAAACCGCTGACAGAAGCGCAGCTCAGGCAGATCGTTGCGTTTGAAGAGCAGATCTATGCAGCACAGAGTTACGACGATATCGGTGGTGAGTTGACAGGCGAGGGCGCGCCACCCGGTATCGGCCCGGCAGCATTGCGTGATGGGGCGCCCGGCAGGCTGGGCAACAATCCTATCAACCGGATATTCGGTCGGTTTGCGATGTGGTCGGACCCGGCGACCAATGGCGGCGCGACGCCGGAGCAGCGCGAGTTCCGTGCCTCGGTCGCGCGCGGTGCCGAATTGTTTTACGCGCGTCGCTTCATCATTTCCGATGTGGGCGCCTATAACGACAAGGGGCTGGGTAACCCGTTCAAGCGCTCGTGCGGTTCCGGATGCCATAACACGTTGTTGATGGGTATGGACCTCGCACCAGGATTCATGGATTTGGGATTGAACAATTATCCCTGGGCCAACACGCAGAACGATCTGCCGTTGTTCAAGGTCACCTGCCATGCGGATGCCGTTCCGCAGTCATATCTGGGTCGGGTGATCTACACCCATGATCCGGGGCGCTCATTGATTACGGGCAAGTGCCGGGACGTCGGCGCCACGATGACGCAGCAGTCCAGAGCGTTGGCAGCGCGCGCACCCTATTTCGTCAACGGATCAGCGGGCGATCTACGCGAAATGATCGATTTCTACGACCGGCGTTTCAATATCGGCTACACCGAGCAGGAGAAGCGTGACCTGGTCAATTTCCTGAGGGCACTGTAATGCGATTGCAGATAATCGTCGCGAGTTTTGGCCTTGCGGTTGCCGCTGCCGCTCACGGTGCCAACTCGGGTACGCCCGCCGTTGGTGACTACGTATCGTTTCAGGACTGTCCGATAGCCCGTGATACCGGGCCGGAGACGGATCTATGTTTCTTCACCGAGCATGATGGTGTGCGGTACGGATTGATCGAGGCGCAGGATTTCGGCCGTCCGCAGTTGAAGCATCGCTTGCTGGTGGAAGGGCAGGTGGTTGATGGGCCACTGGTGTGTGGTGGTATTCCGTTGCAAGGGCGGTTCTCGGTGCTGACCGAACTTGATGACAGCTGCAACAGAATCGTACCGTTTGACGGCAACGTGGTTGGCGTGGCGTCAGGTGTATTCAATCGAGGCAGCCCGGAGCAGCGCGCGGCGGCGATGGCGATGATGGAACGTTCGGTCAGCGAGCCGGCAGTTTCGCTGTTGCCCGCAATCCCGGAATCGCCGGCCCTGGCTGAGCCCAGGCCACCGTTCGAAACCCGAAACTTCACGTTGTACTACCCGTACAACAGTGACCGCGGGTCGGGCCCTGACATGATGGAGATTGTGCGACTGGTGCACTACGCCCGGGCAGCGCGCGCGACGGTGACCTTGACACCGTTCCGCGGCAGTTCGTTGCTTGACGACGGTACGCGGCTGGCAGAGAAGCCTGATATCGCGCAACAGCGTGGTGAGAAGTTGAAAGGCATCATGGCTGGCCTGGGACTGGATGAAAAATCCATCATCATCGGCCCGCCGCAGCTGCTCATTGAAGGCGACGGTCATGAGGACTGGAAGAACCGCCGCATTGAAGTCGAACTCGTTCCGCGCCGACGCTGAGGCCGGCGCGGACCGGACGGATGCTAAGCCTTTCCGCGTTGCCTGCCTCGACGGGCCAACCAGGCGGCCAACGGTGTCATCAGAATCAGCCCGCCCGGCAGGGGCACCGGGCTGACGACGCCATACTGCAGGTGGTCGACTTCAAAATCGACGCTGTTCGGCATCGTCAGAGTGATGCGCAGTATTCCGGCATCGTGTTGTGCGCCGAAGAACCGATCTTCAGCGGTCCCGCCAAAGGTGCTGCCATCGCCGAGTTGCGTCCCGTCGATTGAAATCACCAGTTGGTCAGTGGCATCGAAGGCCTGGAACACCACGTCGCCGAAGCCCCCCGGGCTGGAATCGATGAGAAAGCCGACGTCGGTCCATACCAGGCCGACGTGTGTGGGGAGTGTGCCCAGGACCGATTCGTCAAAACTGAAACCCAGAACCGTGGTGACCGCGCCGGAATAAAACGACCGTCCGGCGGCGCCGCTGCCGTCGAGAACGCCGTCGTCTGCGTCGACCGAGTCAGCCTGTGGCTGCGGGCCGATGACGCTGCCGCCATGCGTGGCGGACACACCTGTTGCATTCAAAGCCCCGTCTTCGAAGTCCTCGAGTTGAAACACATCAAACGAGACTGCGATAAACGGACTGTCTGCGCTGCTGAGGTAAGGGGTGGGCCCGTACGCGGTCGTTGCTGCGCCAGCAGCGTTGCACGCGGCGGCGGCAATGCCGGCACATAGGGCAGCTGTCGATAAATGGTTGTGATGACGACGCATCCTGATGTCCTCCTGTCGCGGTGGTTGCCTGGCAACACCGATTGAAAATCAACCCCGTCGGCATCGTGGATCGCAGGGATCCGCGGTGCAACAGGCGTTGACAAAGCGGGACGCGGGTTCGCGACAGATTACCGCTATTCACAGTGTGCCTTCGCCTTTGTAAGTCCGTGCTCGAGCGCTGCTGCAGGTAAAGAAGCGGCAGACCAGTGCCGACATCTACCGATGGGATCCTGGCGATGACACCGTTGAACCCGGCATCCCTTCACAAGACCCCTGCCTCGGATGACGGACTGACCAGACGCATGAGCAACGAGCGCCGAAACTACTATCGTGTCCTACACGTACAGCCGGAGGCGCCGGCGGAAATCATCACCGCGAGTTACCGCAGCATGATGACCAAGCTGCGACATCATCCTGATCTTGGTGGGGATCACGACACTGCTGCGATGATCAACCAGGCGTATGCCGTTCTGAGCAACCCGGATAAGCGAGCGGAATACGATCGCAGCCGGCGCAGTCGCACCCATGCGGCGGCCGGTAGGGGCCAGCGCGAACAGGTCGCCGGTGTCCGACCCGCGGCACGCAAAGCCGGGCCGTTGAACGTGTGCGCGTATTGCCGTGCCGTGACACCCACGGTCATCGACGCGGATACGCGTTGCGGGCGCTGCGAGGCGCCATTGGCTCCGGTGGCACATCGTTTTGGCCGCCTGAGTGATAGCGCCGGCCGCCGAGCTTCGGCCAGGGTGGCCAAGGACGAAGTGGCAATGGTGCATTACGACACCAGCAAGACGTCCGCACGCGCGCGCATGCGTGATCTGTCCGCCAATGGAATCAGCTTCTACACTGCCGCGCCGGTCAAGCCAAATACCGTAGTGAGAATCGTGACGCCCGCGTTCGATGTTGTAGGGCAGGTCGTCCGCGTCCGCCCGTCGGACCAGATCTCGATCGTTCATGCCAGGCTGGTGACTGCGGCCTTTGCCGGGCGAACCAGCGTTTTCGTTTCGATTTCGGTCTGACTATCGTCGGAACTACAACCAATCCCCGGTTTACACGCACTGCATGCCGAATCAGTAGTTCGATTGGAACCCCCGGTTGGTGCAGGCCGGAATTAGCCGTGTGGCTGAAATTCAGCCCGCTTACCGCTGCTTATCGTCCCGCAGTAACGAGCGTATGCTACCGGCGTCACAACCAGAATTGTGGCGGCGACACTTTTTCGCAAGCGGTTCCTTGAGCCGCACGCGAGGTGTTTCAATAACTCGGCAGTCAGGAAGAGACCAATGAAAAAGGGAATAGCCTTGGCGGTATTGGCAGTAGCAATCGGGGGATGCGCGACATTGACCAACGATGCAATGACGCCGATCGCATTGTCATTCAGTGACGGTTCGAAAGGTAAGTGCAAACTGGAAAACAAGCGCGGCGTATGGGAGACGACCATCCCAATCACATATTCCGTGCGCAGGTCCGACGATGTCCTGAAATATGACTGTTCAACCTCCGACGACCGTGGCGCCGTAGGTTCGATTCCGAGCAGCATTGGCGCGAAAATCGTAGCCAGTGCGGTGTTCCTGGATTTCGGAATCACCGATGCCATTACCGACAAGCACCGGGAATATCCGGCAAGCTACGTCATTCCGATTGAGCCAAAGGAATGAGAAAAGGCCCGCGTAGCAGCGGGCTTTTTTTTCACTGCAAGTTGTTGCCGCCATGCGAAATTTCGTCCGCGTTGCTTCAGCAACTGCCGGCCGCAGGTCAGGCAATGCATCGCGAGCGGATAAGCCATGCTTTTGCGAGTTCGGCGCACTTTGCCGTATTTATGCAAATGAGCAGGAATTTATTGAGCGCTATAAAGTGCATAAAAGCTACGTCGCTAACTAAAGATATCTTGATTTCCAGATAGTTATGGACCAATCTTGCTGTACTAAAATCCATTAGCACGTGGAATAGCAGAATGTTAGCAAAAGAGCCGAGAGGTTCCCGGCGGGCCAAGACCGGCAACGCATTTGAGTTCGATGTTCAGTCAATCGCGATGTTACCGGTGTCGGTGAAGCCATACAGGGTCTGGGATACCCACCGCGATGCCAACGGGCTTTACTGTCATGTGTTCCCATCCGGGACCAAGGTATACAAGTGGTACTACAGGCATCCGCGGGACGGCAGACCGCGACATTTCAATGTCGGACGCGCAACCGCACTCACCCCGGCCAGGGCGCGAGCACACATCCGGGAAAACCTTCTGCCCCTGCTGCAAGAAGGGGTAGATCCAGCCGATCAGAAACGCGCCGAAGCAAAGGTTCGCAGACATGCAAAAGCAAGTTCAGTAGAAGCGTTTCTCAACGAGATTTATCTGCCGCTTGCAGGCAGGCGCAAGAGTGGTGCGCATGACATTGCGCGAATTCGTCGTGAGTTCGATTTCCTCATGCAGCTGGACGTGGCTGATGCAGAAGCAGCGCGGATCCGGCTGCGAGAATACATTCGCCGGTACACAGGCAGTACGCACACATTGCATAGAAACCTTAATGCAATAAGTGCTTTTTACAGCTGCGTTGTCGATGACGAACGAATCGAGCCTGCCAGCCATCCGGTGCGAGGGCTGCGCCGTCCCGCACTCCCGACGAACGAGCGCGTACGCTATCTGTCTGTTGACGAAGAATCTGCGTTGCGAAATGCGTTGCGCGATCGTGAAGAACAATTGGCGCGTGCAATGGAAAACGGACCGGGGATGACGCCCGATCCCTTGCGGACCATTGTGCTGCTGGGGATAAATACGGGTATGCGGCGGAGCGAGGTGTTGAATCTCCAGTGGCAGGACATCGATCTCTCCGAACGAATGGCGACCATTGCGGCAGCGGGTACGCGGACGAATCGAACCAGGCGGGTGCCATTGAATTCAGAAGCCGTTGAGATCCTCAGGGCGTGGCGCGAACGGTCAAAAAACACTGGAAAATACGTATTTCCAGGTAATGGCGATAAACCGATAGCTGATTTCAAAAAGGCCTGGCATGAAGTTATGCAGACTGCAGACATCAAGGGTTTCCGCTACAGCGACTTGCGACATCATGCCGCAAGTATGATCGTTCAAGCTGGCAATTCATTGCATGCGGTCGGCGTTGTATTGGGTCATACCAATCTGCGTACCACCAGACGCTATGCTTACCTGGCACCTGAGAAGTTGCTTGATGTGGTGGAGTCTGTCAAACGAAAACCGGGCTTATAGGCGTTGCGATCGGCATTTTGACGTTTCCATCCTCCAGATATATTCCGGATAATCTGCAAAGTGACGGCACCTGATCAGGTCCACGTTTTCGGAATTCGTCGACCCTCTTGTGCAGAGGGAAGATTCATCGTTGATTCAGCAACTGATGGCAAAAAACCGGGCACCGGCTATTCAACCGCCCTGGTTGGATTTCGGAATGTGAATTCCAGGTGTTTGCTATGAAAAATGGGTCTTCACCCGACACCGGGGAAATTCGCATGGGCTTCGTTTTACTGCTCCGTCATTTT
>JACKNH010000034.1 GCA_024234975.1 Gammaproteobacteria bacterium | reverse complement strand
TTCGCACAATGCGCCGCTTTCCAGTACAGCGTCAATCGCCACCCGCATGTTGCGCACCCAGTTCAGCGAATCGAAGACGCGGAACAGATCGATGCCGCCGGCGGCCGCTTCGCGCACGAAGTAACGCACAACGTTGTCGGAGTAGTTGGTGTAGCCGACGGCATTCGAGCCACGCAGCAGCATCTGCAGCAGCAGGTTGGGCATCGCGGTACGCAAGCGCTCCAGCCGCTGCCACGGATCCTCTTTCAGGAAGCGCAACGCGACATCAAAGGTTGCCCCGCCCCAGCATTCCATCGAGAACAGCCCCGGCAGCAAGCGCGCATACGCCGGCGCCACCCGGTACATGTCGAACGTGCGCATGCGGGTGGCAAACAGCGATTGGTGGGCATCGCGCATGGAGGTGTCGGTCAGCAACACCGGTTTGTGATCCAGCATCCACTGCGCAAACTTCTCCGCCCCGAGTTCCTTGAGACGTTGCCGGGAACCGGATGGTGGTTCGACGGTGGTATCCACGGCTGGCGGCGCGAACTGGACGTTGTGCAGATCGGGCACCTTGCGCCCCGCCATATCGGGGTGGCCGTTGACCACGATGTCACCGATATATTGCAGCAGGCGGGTGGCGCGATCGCGGCGCCGCGAGAACTGGAACAACTCCGGGGTCTCGTCAATGAAGCGCGTGGTGATCCGGCCGTCGGCGAACGACGGATGTTTGATCACGTTCTCGACGAACTGCAGGTTGGTGGTGACACCGCGGACGCGGAATTCGCGCAGGCCGCGATCCATGCGGTTGATCGCCGCCTGCGGCGTCGGCCCCCAGGCCGTGACCTTGACCAGCAGTGAATCGTAGTACGGCGTGATGATGGCGCCGGAGTAGGCGGTGCCGCCATCCAGGCGCAAGCCAAAACCGGCGGCGCTGCGGTAGGCGGTGATGCGGCCGTAGTCCGGCCGGAAATCGTTTTCGGGATCCTCGGTCGTCAGGCGGCACTGCAATGCATGGCCGTAGCGCGAGATGTTTTCCTGCACCGGTACCGGGCAGTCTTCATCACCGAAGCGCGCGCCTTCGGTGATGCGCAATTGTGATTGCACGATATCGATGCCGGTGATCTCTTCGGTCACCGTATGCTCGACCTGGATGCGCGGGTTGACCTCGATGAAATAGAACTCGTCGGTGTCCGCATCGAGCAGAAATTCGACCGTGCCGGCGTGGGTGTAGTTGACCGTTCTGGCCAGTGCCAGCGCCGCGTTGCACAGGCGGGCGCGCTGGTCTTCGCTCAGGTAAGGCGCGGGCGCCCGCTCCACCACTTTCTGGTTACGGCGCTGAACCGAACAGTCGCGCTCATACAAGTGCACGAGATTGCCGTGCAGGTCGCCAAGAATCTGCACCTCGACATGGCGCGCCTGTCGCACCAGCTTTTCCAGGTAGAGTTCATCGTTGCCGAACGCCGCGGCGGCCTCGCGCCGCGCGACCGGCAACAGCGTGGCGAGATCATCATCGTTGTTGATGACGCGCATGCCGCGACCGCCACCGCCCCAGCTCGCTTTCATCATCACCGGGTAGCCGATACTTCTGGCCAGTTCGGCCGCGGCCGCGATTTCCTGCGCGTGTGCGGCGCTGGCGGCCGCCGGGTCATTGCGGCTTGCCGGGGCAACCTTGGGCAAGGGACCGGTCGCCGGCATCACCGGCACGCCGGCACGTTCCGCGGCGTCCCGCGCGGCGACCTTGTTACCGAGCGTGGTCAGCACGACCGGATCGGGCCCGACGAACTGGATGCCCGCATCGCGGCAGGCACTGGCGAAATTCGGATTCTCCGACAGGAAGCCGTAACCGGGGTGAATGGCGTCGACCTCGGTCTGACGGGCGATACGCAGGATGTCTTCGATATCGAGATAGGCTTGCAACGGCTTGCGGCCAGCGCCGACCTGATAACTCTCGTCGGCCTTGAAGCGATGCAGCGCGAAGCGGTCTTCGTGGGAATAGATGGCGACCGTGCGCATACCAAGCTCGGTCGCCGCGCGCATCACCCGGATGGCGATTTCCGAGCGGTTGGCGACCAGCAACGTGCGTATTCGACCCATATTCAATCCTCGTGGCGGAGTATGCAGCCGGTTGCGGCGCAGCGCAGAAAAAAGGGGGTGATTGCACCGCAGCATACTCTTGGTTTTGCCGGTGGTAAACTTGGCCGCCAATGCGCTGGCGCCCCCCGCCCGTGCCAATTAGACTGCCGCCACCCCGGCACCGCGTTTCCGGCATTCCGGGCAAACACTTCGCGCAGGAATTACAACGCAGAGCTCATGACCGCGACGCCCCTGGACCTACCGGCCTATTTCTCCCGCATCGGCTATCGTGGCACGCCTGCCGTCAGCGCCAGCTGCCTGCGCGAGCTGCACATTGCGCATGTCGGCGCCATCGCTTTCGAAAACATCGAGTCCCTCAACGGTCGCCAGGTGGACCTGGCGCCTCAGGCCTTGTTTGACAAGCTGGTCAGCCGGCGCCGCGGCGGGTACTGCTTCGAGCAGAACGGGCTGTTTGCGCAGGTACTGCAACAGCTCGGCTTCCGCGTGCAGGGTCTGGCAGCGCGGGTCGTGCATGGGGGTGGACCTCCCCGGCCGCGGACACACCAGCTGCTGCAGGTGGATATCGATGGCGTCGCGTGGCTGGCCGATGTCGGCTTCGGCCGGCTCGGCCTGTTGGAGCCCATGGTGATGGCTGCGGACAGCACGCTTCAATCGCCCGCGGTCAGTTACCAACTCCGACAGGAGGCTGACCAACTGACGCTGGCCGCGCGTGAGCGCGGCGACTGGTTCGATCTCTACACATTCACCCGGCAGCCACAGCTCGGGGTCGATTTCGAAATGGCGAACTGGTTCACCGCCAATCATCCGCAATCACCCTTCAGACGCGAATTGCTGGTCGCCCGCGTCACGCCGCAGGCAACGTATCTGCTGCATAACGGAAAGCTGCAGATACTGCGGCCCGGCAGCGACCGCGAGATCCTGACGCTCGCAGACCGCGAGCAGGTGCGGCACGTTCTGGCGGATTACTTCGACCTCGACATCGACGCCGACGATCTGGCGCTCTTTCCCGCTGCAAGGGCAATGGCGTGAGCACGCTTCGATGATAAAGATCCTGCTGATTATCGTGGTGCTGGTATTCGCGGCGCTGCTCGCGCTGGCATTGTCTTCTCGCACAGGACGCGCACCGGGCCTGACCGACGGCAGACTGGCGCCGTGTCCGGCCAAACCGAATTGCGTCAACAGCGAGTATCCGGCCGACGAAGCGCATTACGTGGCGCCGCTGGCGTTGGAATCTGTCGCACCCGGGCAGGCCTGGCAGACATTGCAGAAAGCCATTCGCGACAGTGGCGGCGAAATCGTGGAACTCACCGACAACTACCTGGCTGCGCGGTATCGCACGGCGCTGTTAGGGTTTACCGATGATGTCGAGGCACGGCTGGCTGCCGACCAAGGCGTGATTCACCTGCGTTCGGCATCGCGGGTGGGATATGGCGACATGGGCGTCAATCGCAAGCGGGTTGAACGTATCCGCCGCCTCTACGAGGCAACGCCGTAGCGAGTCGCCCTGCTCAGACGTGCAGCGCTGCGTAGCCCAGCCAGGCCGTATAAGCGATGAAGGCCGCGAGCAGCACCGCGCCCTCGCCACGATCTATCTTGCCGCCGCCGCGTTTGTCGTAACCAAACAGAAAGATTGATGAGGTAAGCAACATCATCACCGGCCAGTCGCGCGTCAGCACACCGGCCGGCAGGTCAAACGGCGTAATGATTCCGGCCAGCCCCACCACCGCCGTGGTGTTGAACAGGTTGGACCCGATGATGTTGCCAACCGCCAGATCGTCATTGCCCTTGCGGCACGCCGCGATCGACGACGCCAGTTCCGGCAACGACGTGCCGACGCCAACGATGGTCAGACCGATGATCAGATCACTGATACCGAACCCATGGGCTATCTGCACCGCCCCCCATACCAGCATGCGCGAACTGCCAATCATCAGCAGCAGTCCCGCAATCAGCCAGAAAACCGCCCTGCCCACTGGCATCGCGTCCTGCTTCAATTCCGAGGTGTACTCCAATGCCAGCGGATCCACCTGCGGCCTGAGCGCAAGATGGACGCTCCAGCCGATCAACGCGCAGAAAATGGTGAGCAGAATCGCCGCATCCACACGACCGATGTGGCCATCGAAGATCAATGCCAACGTCAGCAGCGTCACCACGGTGAGTAACGGCAGTTCCTGACGCAGAATGCGCGACTGCACGATCACCGGGCTCACCAGCGCGACCACGCCGAGGATCAGCGCGATATTGGCGATGTTGGAGCCGAATGCGTTGCCCAATGCCAGGCCCGGGCTGCCATCGATCGCCGACAGCACGGAAACCGTCATCTCCGGCGCCGAAGTACCGAACCCGACGATGACCATGCCAATCAGCAGCGGCGGGACGCCACTATGACCGGCGACGGCTGCCGCACCGTCGACGAACCTGTCCGCGCTGAACGCAAGCAGCAGCAGACCACCGGCAATCATCATCAATGGCAACAACAAATCGTGTTCTCCGAAAAGCGTCGCCTCATTCTATACCGCATGGACTGCTGTATAGACGCTGGATTTATCGGTGACCGCGCACTAGCATCGGGAGCAGCTTCCGCAGCCCACCCATGACGGAGTCCGCATCGCATGTATTCTCCACGCCGCAAATTTCTGGTTGGCGCCCTTGGCGCTGTGACACTGGGCATCACTTCAAGCGCATACCGTTCGGCGCGGGCGGCGACTGCCACCGAACTTCTGTTGCTGGGCACGCAAGGTGGCCCGAACTTCAACCTGACCCGCGGCGAAACCGCCAGCGCCTTGTTGGTCGATGGCGCCGTTTACCTCGTCGACTGTGGTTACGGAACGCTTTCGGCGCTGGCGCGCGCGGGGCTGAGTTACCGCTTCGTCGATCAGATTTTTCTGACCCATCTGCACGATGACCATTGTGCCGATGTCGTGACAATTGTCGGCCACCAGTGGACGGCGGGTCGCACCGAACCCACCTTCGTTCACGGGCCGGCGGGGACCACCCGCCTGCTGGACGCGGCACTGGCCTACAACGCGTTGAACGAGGAAATCCGCACGGTGGATGAAGCACGCGCGTTGAAGATGGCTGACCTGTTTCACGCCAACGATATTCCGGCATCAGCCAAACCCGTGGCAGTCATGCGCGATGAACGGGTCACCGTCACCGCGTGTGAGAACACGCATTACCCGGAAGAATCAAAAGCGCGAATGCCACACCGCGCCATCTCCTACCGTTTTGATACAGCATCGCGCAGTGTCGTGTTCTCCGGCGACACCAGCTATTCCGATAACCTCGTAGCGCTGGCGCGCGGCGCCGATGTGCTGGTCTGTGAAGCGATGGACGTACCACTGACACGCAAGGCGTTCGAAGCCAAAGTGGCTGACGGCGAGTACGCGGAGAATCCGGAAGGCGTCTGGCACCATATCGCCGGCACGCACACCAGCACCGAAGATGCCGGTCGGATGGCCGCGGCGGCCGGCGTCGACACGCTGGTGCTCAACCACCTGCTGCCGGGCGCCCTGGGCGCGGGCGCTGCTGATGAAGTCTATATTGAGGCGGTACGCCGGCATTTCAGCGGCCGCGTGATTGTCGGCAGCGATCAGATGCGGATCTGAGCAAGCCTTCAGATAGTTGATGTGACAGCGGTTTTAGCTGTTTCCACGATCATCGGCCAGCGCGATTTGGTCATGCGTTGATTTCGAGTTAGACTCCCCTCGCCGCGGCATTGCACCGCGCGCTGTCACTGGCAGTTCCCCATGTGCGCACACGAGACACTCTCGCCAGGCGCCACGGGTTCGCAGACGCCACCGTTTATGCAGGTGGATGTCGTTCACTCACGCGAGGCGGAGCAACCCAGGTTCTCCTCATCGCACAGATGAAACCGCAGTAACGAAGTAACGCACCGGAAAATTCCGGCCTACAACAAGCAAACCATACGTATCCGTCTGTCGCGTTGGTGGCAGGGGGACTTGTACCAGCCATGATTCCGGGCGTTCTTGCGTCGCGGAAACGGCGCCGCGTCGTTTTGCGCTGCTTGTTACCAGCTCTGAGGAGATTGCAAATTGAACATGCGGCACCCACCGGCCAGGCAACAGAATTATGGCGATGATCCACTCGCAATGCGTGAAACCGACCATTACGTGGCGGAATACGTCCAGTCATTCGTCGACAAGTGGGACGAACTCATCGATTGGCGTGGTCGCGAACAAGCCGAGAGCGAGTTCTTCATCGAAACCCTGCGCAGCCTCGGTGCGAAAAAGGTGCTCGATGTAGCCACCGGCACCGGCTTCCATTCCGTACAACTGCTCAAGGCGGGCTTTGAAGTCACCAGCGTTGACGGCAGCCCGGAGATGCTGGCCAAGGCTTTCAACAATGCGCGCAAGCACGGTTATATCCTGCGCACCATTCATGCCGACTGGCGTTGGCTGAATCGCGATGTGCATGATCTGTATGATGCGGTGATCTGCCTCGGCAACTCGTTCACCCACTTGTTCAACGAGAACGATCGGCGCAAATCACTGGCCGAGTACTACGCCACACTGCGCAGTCACGGCATCCTGATCCTCGACCAGCGCAATTACGACGCGCTCCTGGATCAGAAGATCGAACCTTCGCACAACTACTACTACTGCGGCGAAGACGTGAACGTCGTTCCCGAACATATCGACGATTCTCTCGCGCGATTCCGTTATCGCTTCCCGGACCAGACCGAGTTTCACCTCAACATGTTTCCGCTGCGTAAGGATTACATCAGGCGCCTGATGAAGGAAGTCGGCTTTCAGCGCGTCACGACCTACGGTGATTTTCAGGAGACCTATCACGAGCGCGAACCCGATTTCTTCGTGCACGTCGCCGAGAAGCGCTATCGCGACCAGGAGCCGCAGGCGTGAGCGGCGCCTACTCCAACGTCGTCGCCACCGCACGCGATTATTACAACAGCGATGACGCGGATAACTTCTATTTCCACGTCTGGGGCGGCGAGGATATCCATATCGGCATCTATACGCACGACGACGAACCAATAGCAACGGCGTCGGCCCGCACTGTCCAGACCATGATGCAGCAGGTTGCTTCACTCAACGCCGACAGCCGCGTGATCGATGTCGGTGCGGGATATGGTGGCGCGGCGCGGGCGTTGGCGCGGCGCTACGGCTGCAAGGTGACCTGTCTCAATTTGAGTGAGGCGCAGAATGCACGTAATCGCGAACTTAATCGCGAGCAGGGGCTGGATCATCTGGTCGACGTGGTTGACGGCAGCTTCGAGCATCTGCCCATGGACAATGGCAGTTTTGACCTGGCCTGGTCGCAGGATGCCATTCTGCATTCCGGCAACCGTGCCGGTGTGCTGGCGGAAATCAACCGTGTGCTGCGCCCCGGCGGTGAGTTCATTTTCACCGATCCCATGCAGGCCGATGACTGTCCCGCGGGCGTCCTGGGACCGGTGCTGGCGCGCATCCATCTCGATACGCTGGGTTCGTTCGGCTACTACCGCCGCGTCGCGCAGGATCTTGGCTGGCGGGAGGTCGTGGTGACCGACTTGAGCGAACAACTGCCGCGCCACTACGCCCGCGTTCAAGCCGAGCTGGGCGCACGTCGCGACGAGCTGACGCGCTATATCTCCGCCGCCTACATCGATCGGATGCTGCAAGGCCTGTCGGCCTGGATCGACGCCGGCCGCAAGGGTTATCTCGCCTGGGGCATCATGCGCTTTCAACGTCGCTGACCGCCGGTAGTTACGGTGGTGAGCGAGCAGCGATCACGTAACCTGGTCGTGCGCCGTGCCAACGGCACGGCAATGCTCGATCTCGACCCCGTCGTCTTTGGCGCCTCGGCCACATTGATCGCGGTCTTCCTCGTCGTCAGCCTGATCTTTCTGCACCGCCTGGAATCAGCGGTGGACGCCTTGCAGGCGTGGATCGCCAATCGCACGGGATGGTTTCTCGTGCTGACGGTCAACGTGGTGCTGGGCTATCTGGTGGTGTTGATGTGCTCACGCTTCGGCGCCATAAGACTGGGCGGACGTGAGGCGAGACCGGACTTCAGTACCCCCGCGTGGTTCGCGATGTTGTTCTCCGCCGGCATGGGCATTGGCTTGATGTTCTATGCGGTGGCCGAACCGTTGTATCACCTGCTGACTTCACCGCACGGCGCCGCCGCGGGCACACCGGCGGCGTATGAAGACGCGATACGTACCACCTTTCTGCACTGGGGGTTGCATGCCTGGGGCATCTACGCCCTCACCGGGCTGGCGTTGGCGTATTTCTCCTTCAATCTCAATCAACCGCTCAGCATTCGCGCACTGTTTTATCCGCTGCTCGGCGAGCGCATACATGGGCCGCTTGGCGCCGCGGTCGATACGCTGGCATGCATCGCGACGCTGTTCGGCGTCGCCACGTCGCTGGGGCTGGGCGTGGCCCAGATCAACGCCGGCCTGGCGCACCTGTTCGGCTGGCCGGTCAGCGCACCCGTTCAGATTGCGTTGATTGCAGGCATCACGCTGATTGCGACGATTTCGGTAGTGTCGGGCCTGAATCACGGCATCAGGCGCCTGTCTGAATTCAATCTCGCGGTGGCCGGATTGCTGCTGTTGCTGGTTCTGCTGGCCGGGCCGACGCTGTTCATACTCAATGGTCTGCCCGAGAACATCGGGCTGTACCTCAATGATTTCTTCGCGCTCGGGTTCTGGAATGAAACCTACACGCAAGGGCACTGGCAGAACGGTTGGACGGTGTTCTACTGGGGCTGGTGGTGCGCCTGGGCGCCGTTTGTCGGCATGTTCATTGCGCGCATCTCGCGCGGCCGCACGATCCGGGAGTATCTGCTGGGTGTTCTGCTGGTATCGACGGGACTGACTTTTGCCTGGCTGTCTGTGTTCGGCGACGCCGCGCTGTACATCGAGTTGCACGGCGATGTCAGCCTGGGTGAGGCGGTGCAACAGGACGTCGCGCGTTCACTGTATCTGTTCCTTGAACGACTGCCACAAGCCGGCGGCCTTGGCCCGTGGTTATCACAGGTCTTGCCGGTCGCCCTGGGACTGCTGGCGACGCTGGCCACTGTAAGTTTCTTTGTTACGTCATCGGATTCCGGATCGTTGGTGATCGACATCATCTCGGCCGGCGGCAAACCGAATCCACCGGTGTTGCAACGCATCTTCTGGGCCGTGACCGAAGGCGTGGTGGCCGCCGTACTGTTAGTGGGTGGCGGACTTACCGCGCTGCAAACCGCGGCCATCAGTGTCGGCCTTCCCTTCTCCGTCATGCTGATGTTGTTGATCGTCAGCCTGCACAAGGCGCTGCTGCGCGATCCTCCCGTGATCTGAAATCTTTTCCGACGACATCGAAACCGCCGACTACACTTGAGTCTGGTGGAAGGCGTTCACCGGGTTTCATCCAGGTGCGGCCATTGCCTTCCCCTGAGAGCCGGCTGCATGGAAAGCAATCACCTCCGCGATATTCTGACCGGTGCCTTGAAGGCGTCGCGCCGTGACTTGGCGCCGCGGGAAGTTGTCGTGTTGCTCTTGCTGTACGCCACGCTGCACGCCTTGATCAGTGCGCTCGGCGCCGTTTTTCTCCAGGTCGACGGTGTCCCTCTGCTATGGCCGTCCGCCGGACTGCTGTTCACAGCGCTCTATCTCGTCAAGCGGCGTCACATCGCCGGCATCGTCACCGCGGCGACGATCGCAGAATTTGCGGTGACCGCTGGCTTTGGGGTATCAGCTGCACCGCCGATGACGGCAACCCTGTCGATGTTGATCGGTGCGGTCACTAGCGCATTGATCGTGCGGCGGCTCGTTGTCGTGCCGATCGCACCGGACATTCCGACCAATCTTCGCTGGTTACTCGGCGCGCTGGTTGGCGCCGGGATCAGCGCCATGGTCTACGCAGCATCGATGAGGACTGTTGGCGGTGGTGAGCTCTGGCTGCTTTCTCCACAGCTGGTGCTGGCCGGCGTATTTCTCGGTCTCGTCATTGCGACGCCGCCCTGCATTATCGTCATCGTCGGTCTGGATCGCAGTGGTATCAAGGCCACGGCCGGGACCGTCGAACACATCGCCATCCTGGCCGGCGTCGGACTCGCCGCACTCGCGGCGCGGACATCGTCTGGCGTTCTGGCGGCAACCGGCCCCATCGTGATGCTGTTGCCGCTGCTGTGGGCCGCCGTTCGAACCCGGCCCTCCTACGTGATGGTGGCGTGCGGACTGCTGGCAGGCATCCTGGCCGCCTTGCTGCGCAGTGCGCATCCACCGTTGCCGTGGATGGCAGATAACGGCGCCGTTGCGCTGCTGGCGTCGCAACTGATCCTGGTCGTGTGCGCGCTCAGCGGTTTCATGCTCGCTATCGTGCTCGCGGCGCGCAGCAGGATGGCCGCACACGTCGATGAATCCGAACGGCGCTATCGCGAGTTCATCGAAAACCTGGCCGAAGCGGTTTGGCGTGTTGCGCTGACCGAGCCCATGCCGCTAGCACTCTCGCCGTCGCGCCAACAACATTGGATCAAGCGACACGCATGGCTGGCCGAGTGCAACCGGCGCTACCGCGATATCCCGGGGCACGTGGCGGCGGGCAGCATTCTGGGACGTCCCTGGTGCGAACAATCGATACTTGCCGACGTGTTTCTGCTGAACCTGCCGCGCATCATCGCCAAAGGCTACGAGCTGCGCGATGTCGAACTGGAGATTGCCAATCCCGATGGCAGCACCGGGATCTGGCGGACGTCGATGCAGGCATCCATCAACGACGACAAACTCGTTGGCATCTGGGGAGTAGCGCATGACATCAGCGAACTGGCCAGCGTACGCGCGCGCAGCCAGCATAGTGAACAACGTATCCGCGAACTCTCCAATCTGCTGGAAAACGCCGAAGATATAGCACGCAAGGATCTCGCAGCCGATCTGCACGACGGTCCGGCGCAGGACATGGTCGGTCTGGAACTGCTGCTGGCGGCGCTTGCCGTGCATGTGCGTCCGGACGGTCAGCAATTGTTCCGGGATATCCGTGATTCGGTAGCCCACGCAATTGCCGGCGTGCGCGACGTGTTGAATCAGGCCACCACGCCGCAATTACGCGACGGCGAGTTCGCACTGGCGATCCGCAAGTTACTGGACGGGTTCCGCGAGCACGACCAGTTGCGCGCCGAATTGGCACTGGTCGGCCACTTTGATCGCCTGCCCGAACGTTACCTGTTTGTCCTGTACCGGACGCTGCGCGAACTGTTGCGCAACGTGGCAAGACATTCCGGCGCCAAACGTTGCTGGGTGAGAATGCTGGAAACCGCGGGCGGTGTGCAACTCGAAGTCCGGGATCAGGGCTGCGGTTTTGATTTGCAGTCAGTGCTCAAACGCGAAATACGTGGTGGAGGCTTCGGACTGTGCAGCATCATGGACCGGGTACAGGATATCGGCGGCAGCATCGAAATCGTCACCGCTCCCGGCGAAGGCGCGCAGGTGACGGTACTGTTACCCGGTGCGCTGGACAAGGCAGGCGGCGCGGGCATGCCGGTGGATCGCGCCGCGTGATTGGCGGCGGGTTCTATTCGGCCACGTAATCGGGATCCAGCACTTTCCGTTCGCCCTGCAAGCGCGCGACCATGATCGCGCAGCAGGCGTCTCCGAAGACATTCACCGCGGTGCGCAGCATGTCCAGCACGCGATCGAAGACAAACAACACACCGATTGCTTCCGGTGGCAGATTCACCGCCGTCAGAATGATCGATATCGCCACCAGCGACGCCGCCGGAATGCCGGCCACGCCGATTGAAGTGACCAACGCCACGGTGACGATGGTGAACTGCAGGCCCAGCGACAGTTCCAGGCCATACGCCTGTGCAATGAACATGGCAGCAACACACTCGTAAAGTGCGGTGCCGTTCATGTTCACAGTCGCCCCCAGCGGCAGCACGAAACTCGCCACCCTGTCGGTGACGCCGGCATTCTTCTCCACGCATTCCATGGTGATTGGCAATGTCGCTGATGACGAGGCGGTGGAAAACGCCGTGAGCATCGCCGGCGCCAATGCCGGAAACACGCCCCACGGCCGTACGCGGCCGATGAATCGTATGAGCATGGGCAAGGTGATCGCCGCGTGAATCAGCAACGCCATGACCACCGTCCCGGCAAATATCAACAGCGGACCCGCCGCCTGGAATCCGGTCTCTGCCACCACTTTCGCCACCAGACCGAACACGCCCAACGGTGCAAACTTCATCACCCATTCGGTCATCAGCATCATCACCTGGAACACCGCATTCCAGAACCGGTAGAGGATTTCGGAGGACTCGTGACCGGTGCGGGTGATGAAATAGCCGAACAGCAGGCTGAAGAAGATGATGCCCAGCATTTCGTCGCGCCCGGCGGCGTCGACGACATTCGGCGGAATCATGCGCACGAAAATCTGCACAATATCGGAGGCGCTGGCGCCGGCGACACGTTGCATGACGGCGCTGGTATCCGCATCCAGCGCCAGCAGTTCGCGCGCCGGAACGCCGCCGACGATGCCCGGTTGGAAGATATTGACCAGCGCAAGACCGACCAGGATCGCCAACAGCGTGGTCAGTGCGTAGAGGCCGAGCGTCTTGCCGCCGAGTCTGCCCAGTTCACCGGAGCTGCCCAGACCGGCCACGCCGATGATGATCGACGACGCCACCAGCGGCACGATCAGCATGCGCAGGGCCCGTATGAAAAGCGAGCCGACGAAATCGAACATGGCCACGAACCTGACGCCGAACAACGAACCTTCCGCGCCGACCATGCTGCCAATCAGCGCCGCGGCGACGATCGCGATAAGAATCTGCCAGTGAAGTTTGAGTTTCATCGTTCAGCACTCTCCCGCGCTGATTGCGGCATGACCTCTGCCACTGGATAGTCAGTTGCGCGCGTATAGGTTGAGGAAGCGTTTTTCGCTTTCCAGGTTGCCGACGATGACCAGGGTCATGTCGGCGGTCAGCGGTTGATTGAGGTCCGGGCTGGTATCCATATGCCGGTCCTTGCCCAGCGCAACGAGGTGGCAACCCGTCTGCTCGAACAGGTTGCGTTCGGCCAGCGTTTTGCCGACCAGACCCGGCGGCACCTTCACCCGCGAGACGTTCAGGCCTTCGGCCAGCATCAGGATGTCGCCGCGTTCGAGGTAGTTGAAGATCGCACTGGCGCCCATGCTGGCGTATGACATGACGAAGTCGGCGCCGGCACGATGCATGGTGGAGACGTTTCGTTCCAGCGTCGCGCGGCTGATGATCTGGCTGTCCGGCCGCAGTCGGCGCGCATAGATCGTCAGGTAGATATTGATGTCGTCATCGTGGGTGGTGACCATCACCGCCGGCGCTTCATTGATGCCTGCCTGATCCAGCACCTTTCGATCAGTGGCGTTACCGACGACGCCGTGCTCGATGTCGCCCAGCCGATCCGCATACTTGTCGACCAGGCAGTATTCAACGCCGCGCGCCTGAAGCGCATGGGCGGTGGCCCGGCCCACCCGGCCGGAACCGAGAATCAGCACGCGGCCACGCGCGACATGGTAGATACAGAACAACGCGTTGTAGCGATTGACCTGCTCGCGCGTGCCCGCCAGCACCAGCACGGTCGCTTCGTTGATTGCGGTATCCGGCGTCGCGATGAGAAAACGGCCGCGTTCCCAGGTACCGATCACGTGAATGCCGACGGACTGTTCCAGCTTGCTGCCAGCCAGAGTCTTGCCGACCAGCGGCGTAGCGGCCGCAGTGGCTTCGGCGATGACCAGATCATCGAACTCACCAATCACGTGTGCGCGCGCATCGCCGGCGATCGTCCGCCGGGCCAGCGCGGTGCCCAGCATCTCGCCCAGTTTCAATACCCGGGTGCTGCCGGCGAGGCTTACGATGTCCAACGCCTCCTGGTCACGCGCGGTGGCGATGATGCGCACGTTCTTGTCCAGCTCACGGACGGTGAAGGCGGTATTGGTATTAATGATATCGCCGCCGGTGGCGACAACCAGCGCCGCCTGTTCAAGACGGGCGTTGACATAGGTCTGCGGGTCATCAAGGTCGCCGACCATCACGTTCAAGCCTTCGGCCACCAACTCCAGCGCGGACTCGGTATTGTCGACGATGAGGACGTAGGGATAGCCATAATCGTTGAGTTTGCCAATCAGCGATACGGTCACCGGATCGTAACTGGTGAGAATCACATGGTTGGCCATCCGGTCGGAGACCATACGCGGCGCCCGGGCGCGCTTCTGTGCGGCGAGGAACGGCACGTAGAAGAATTCGATGAACAGGAACGGCAGGATGACCAGCAGCGAGACAATACCGCTGACCAGCACCAGAATGGAAAACGCCCTGCCGGCGTCACTCTGGAACGTGATATCGCCAAACCCGAGGGTGGACATCACGGTCAACGTCCAGTAAAAGCCCGTCAGCCATGAATGCTTCTGGCCTTCCATCGCCATGATGACGTGGAATATGACGCTGTAAAAAGTAATGAGGACGCCGAGAAACGCGAGGTAAGTCAGTACCAGACGGAAATTCTGCCGGTTACCGCCTTCCCGCTGCACCGCTGCGAGGACCGAACCCAGGTATTTCATTCAGCTTTGATTGCCTGTCGTGGAAAAGTACCCGGCACACCTTCCCAGGCCTGCCGACAATCGCCGCAGACATTCGCGCCACCGGATTATTCCGGTTCTTCGAAATTTGCGACGGCTTGTACTATTCTACGCGCCCCGATCCGCCTGCGACCACCAACACCCGCCCCGAGACACGCCCATGCTATTGACCGAACTGATCACCCACCCTTCGCAGGTCGTCATCGATCTGAAAGCCACTGACCGCTGGCAGGCCATCGACGAACTGGTGGATGTTCTGGTTGATCACGCGCGGATCCCGGAGTCAGAGGCGGCGGCGGTGGTCGCGGCCGTGCGTGATCGCGAGCAGATGATGAGTACCGGCATCGGCCATGGTATCGGCATCCCGCATGCGCCATCGGCGCATGTGGACACCGTTCAGGGCGTCCTCGGTATTGCCCGCCATGACGTTGAATTCGAAGCGATGGACGGTGCGCCGGTTCGCCTGGTGATGCTGTTTGTCGTGCCCAAGGACCAGTTCCAGAACCATCTCGATACGCTGGCCGATATCGCCCGCGTGCTCAGTAACGGTGATATCCGCGAAAGCTTGCGCGCGGCGGCAAGCGAGGCCGAGGTGCTGGATATCATCCGCGCTGCCGGCGCGAAATAACCAACACCCAGCCTCGTTGCACTGTTTCAGCGCGCCAGCGGATCCGGCCTTATCTGGAACTTGACCACCTTGCCCAGCGTGCCCGGGCCACCCTCCACATGCCACATCAGGTGCGTGCCATAGTTCGCCCATAGCCCGCGGCCCTTCCAGCCCGCGGCGGGATCATCGATGCGACCGTCCATACCGCGCTGGTAGAAGCCCATCGGATACGGCACCCGCAGCCGTGTCCATTTACCACTGGCGGGATCGAGCGCGAGCAGCGAATCGGAATTGGAGCCGGTAGTGAACGGCGTATTCGCACCCAGGCCGGACACGTTGTGCTGGTCGACCCAGCCGAAATAGTGGAAGTCAGCCGGGACATCGGTGCCGGTCAGCGTCGGGCCGTCGGTGCGGTACATCGTCCAGCCCTGGTCGCAATGCTCACCGGCCAGCGTGTCCGGGCCGCTGGTCACCGGGCACTTGGCGTGATCGAAACTGGCCAGGTGACTACTGCCGGCCAGCGCCACCCATACCCGGCCGTTGCTGTCGATATCGATGCCGCGCGGGTCGAAGCCCGGTGCCGGCACCTTGAACACCTCGGTGACACAACTCTGCGGCGGGTGATCGCCGATGGTCATGCGGATGATGAATCCGGGGTACTCCTCGGACGCGCCCCAAACCGAGTCATCGACCGGGCTCGGTATCACCGAATACAGGTTGTAGCCGACCTCGGTGTCTCGTGAGGGGTCAAACGGCGCGCCGGGCGTCGTCCAGGGTTTGCTGATACGGCCATCACCGTTGGTATCGACCACCTGCGGGCACCAACCCTGGCTCGCCTGCTCGTCGCCGGTCAGATCGTATTGCCGCGTCTTCACCCAGCCGACAATCGGTCCGAGCAGCTCATTGAAATACACTGTCTGATCGGGGTCGTTATCAAACTGCAGGTGATGCGTCGCAAAGCAGGTATCGATCAAGGTGAACTTGTCAGCCTTGGGATCGTAGAACGATGCCTGGCGGAAACTGCGCCCCAGCGGGTAATAGCTCGCGAAGGGATGTGTGGAACCGGCCTGACACCACGCGGGTTGTTGTTCGCGGATCTTGCTTGTCATCCAGACGCGGCCCTTGCGGTCCATCATCGGATTGTGCGGATCGGCCGGGTGTTCAGCTCCCCACAGTGGATTATTGCCATGGAAATTCGATGGCTGTATCGGCGGCGGAAAGCGGGTGGACATTTTGCGCGGGTCCTCGCGCGTCGGGATCAACAGCTCGTGGGTGCTGTTGGCCACCGGGTCCACCACGGTGAGTTTGCCGTGCCCCGAAGAAACGGCGTACACCGGGCCACCGGCGTTGACCGTGGGATCATTCTTGTCAGTGGTGATCTCGTCGTGCATATACGACGTTGGCACACCCCAGTCCCACATCGTCACCACGACGTTGCGCTCGATGCCTTGCGGCCGGGCCGGCGCCGGTGGCACATCGCCCGCGGCAATGCGGCGCGTCCAGTCGGCGAACGTGTGCGTCGCACTCTGTTGCCCGAAGCGCATGAAATTGGCGTACATCGAGCCACCGCGCACACCGGTCTGCGTGCGGTAGTTCCACGCGTCCTCGTGACTGGCGAAATTCAACGGCGCCATATGGTCCACCGTACGCGTCACCTGCGAACCCAGCTGGTGGCAGAGGTGGCAGTTGCTCTTCAGGTTGTTCAGCCATTCGCGCTGCGAACCCAGCGCGGGATTGATGCCGTTGCCCTCCGGACCGGTGCCGGGGAACTGGTCCTCGGCCGGCGGTTTGAGCAGCGACAGCCAGTAGTCCGGCGGATACACCAGCGCCGCCTCATGGGCATCGCGCGCTTGCTCGGCTTTCAATGCCAGCGCCGGATCGCCGGGCCGGGCGTTCACCGCGGTAGAGTCCTTCAGGCCATAGCCGCGTACCCAGACGCGGTAAGTGGCGTCGGGCAGATCCGGCAGCACATAGCGACCCTTCTCATCGGTCACCACGATCTTGATCAGTGGCGTGCCGAGCTCAGTGGTCTGCGCAATCACCCAGACGCCGGCTTCCGGCCCATCACCGCTGGTGACAGTGCCTTCGATGAAGTCGGCCGCCGTAGCTGTTTGCCACAGCAATACCATTGACGTTGCCAGGACAGCGGACCACCATTGCCGGTGCCGCCTGATGAATAGCTTCCACATTCCGTATCCCCCTCGCTGCTGTGTTGCACGTTTCCACGCAATGTGGAACCGCGTCGACGCGGTCGCGCGAACTTATCGCGATGGCGGGCATCAACACAAGCCGCCTGCTCATTACAAGTCTGCTTTCACTGTATGGCCGCCATTGAATATTGCGCCGCGCAAATTCCCTGGCCATGCGTGCGAGCAGTCCCAAGATGAAATATGACCGTCAGCCGGTTATTCTTGCCGCACTCACGCAGCGCCGCCTCGGCTGTTGATGTTCAGCCAGGCCCCGCCCGTCGATCGGCAGCGGAACACCGTGCGTTCGATGTTTTCGCTTTTTGGCATCAACAGCCCGAGGATTCAATACCATGAAAGTAGGACAAGTCGTCGCCGAGATCATGAAGCGGGAAGGCACCAGCACGTTGCTGGCCTACCCGGTCAACCCGTTGACCGAGTTCGCCGCCGCGGCGGATATCCGGCCGATCATTGTGCGCCAGGAGCGCATCGGCATTCACATGGCCGACGCGATGAGCCGCATCACTTCGGGCAATACGGTCGGCGTGTTCTGCTGCCAGGCCGGCCCCGGTGTTGAAAACTCGTTTGGTGCGGTGGCGCAGGCATATTCGGAATGTGTGCCGCTGATCGTGATCCCCGGCGGTTCGGGCCGCGCCGGCGCCTGGACCAAGCCTAACTTCAATTCCGCATTGAATTTCCAGCATGTCACCAAGTGGTGCGAGCAGATCAATGATCCGCAGCAGATCGTCGGCGCCATGCGCCGCGCGTACACCCAGGCGCGCAACGGTCGGCCCGGTCCCGTGCTGCTGGAAATGCCCGGTGACATGTGGAACATGGAAGTGGAAGGCGACTTTGACTACGTACCGACCTTCCGCGCATTGTCCAAGCCGGACGAGGACGCAGTGGACAAGGCCGCCGAAGTCCTGATCAACGCCAAGATGCCGATGCTGTATGCCGGCCAGGGCGTGCATTACGCACGCGGCTGGGCGGAACTGCGTCAGCTGGCCGACCTGCTGGAAATTCCGGTGACCACCTCACTGGAAGGCAAGAGCGCGTTTCCGGAAAACCATCCGTTGTCGCTGGGTTCGGGCGGCGTCGCCATGCCGCTGCCGGTGTATCAGCACGTGCAGGAATCCGATGTGGTGCTCGGCATCGGCGCAAGCTTTACTGCCACCGGCTTCGGTATCCGCTTCCCGACGAAGAACAAGACCTTCATCCACAACACCATCGACCCGATGGACATCAACAAGAACATCCCGACCGACCACCCCTTGGTGGGCGATTCGCGGCTGGCCTTGAAGATGCTGGTCGAAGCCGTCTCAGATCGTCTGGGTGGCAAACCTCGCGGCCTGCTCAATGGCGTCTCCGCGCGCATCCGTAACCAGCGCGAACGCTGGCTGCAGGATTGGGAGCCGCGCTTGATGAGTGAATCCAAGCCGCTGTCGCCGTATCGGGTGATCTGGGATCTGCTGCAACTGGTCGATGTGCCCAACACCATCATCACCCATGACGCCGGATCTCCGCGCGATGAGCTGTCGCCATTCTGGCAGCCGGTCACACCGCTGAGCTATATCGGCTGGGGCAAGACCACGCAGCTCGGCTACGGCCTGGGGCTGGCGATGGGCGCCAAACTGGCGGCGCCGGACAAGCTCTGCATCAATGTCTGGGGTGACGCGGCCATCGGTATGACGGGTATGGATTTCGAAACCGCCGCCCGCTGCAACATTCCGATTCTGTCCATCCTGTTCAACAACTTCGCGATGGCGATGGAGTTCCCGGTCATGCAGTTGTCACGCGAGAAGTACAACTCGACCGACATCAGCGGTAACTACTCGGAAATGGCCAAGGCGTTCGGTGGCTATGGCGAGCGGGTGACCGAACCATCGGAAATCAATCACGCCATTCTCAACGGCATCGCCGCCACCAAGCAGGGCAAACCGGCACTGCTGGAATTCATCACCACGCAGGACAAGGTGTACTCGACCTTCCGTGGCGAGGGCTACCACAGCTGATTGTTCGAAAGCGCGCCGCCTGTTGCGGGCGGCGCGCTTTCATTTTCGCTTGGAAGAATCCGGCGACGCGTACGACGCTGAAGTTGTCTGTCGGATCAGTCTGGTCAGGACCGTGCGAGGCAGGGATGCCGAACCCGAGCGTCCATGGATGGATTCACAGCGAGTCCTGACCAGACTGATCCGACAGACAACCTCGCACTGACTTTTCAGACGCAACCAACCCCTCAGCAGCATTGGCTCAAGGTGGTATCGCAAATGCCAGCGCTACTTCAAATAACTGCGCACCGCGCTGCGCACTGAATCCTGCCAATCATCCCGCGCCATTTGTTTCGCGCTGATATCACCACGCTCGATCTGGTTCGCCATGTCGTACAAGGGCACGAACAGTTCGTCCTTATCCGCCGCACCGCGCATGGTGACGGGTTCTCCAGTGGCCAGTAACACCTGCCATTCATCGCGGACGATCTTCCACATCGGTTCAGTCTTTTCGACGTAGCTATCGCCCGGCGAGAAATCGAAGCCGGTGATGCGCTCATAGCGATTGAATCCGAACTCGCGCGCCAGCACCGGCTGATCGGCCCGCAGCTGCCCAGGGCCTGCAATCGCCACCTTGTTGTTCAATTCCTCATGTATCCAACCGTTGGGCGTGATGGTATGGCGGTTGGTGCCGACCAGGACCTGGTAGTCATCGCGCACCGCGTATTCACGACGCGGCAGCGGGCGCCAGGTTTCGCCGCCAATCCAGGTGGAATAATTGCCACTGTGCTGCCATTGACCGACCGCGGCGTAGCGAGGCGAATCATCCACCTGGTACACCGTCTGCTTCCAGCTGCCACGCCGCTGATCACCCGGTATCTGATGCGTCTGCCAGGTATCGGCGCCCTGGTACACCGCATAATCCGCCGGCTCGAATTGCCAATCCTGTCGCCAATGCTTGTTGATGAAGGGTTCCGACAATTTGCCATCGGGCATACGCACGCGCATGACCAGTACATGCTGCAACGATATGAAGTCGCCGCTGTCTTCAACGACATAAACCTTCTCGGTACCCCAACTCTGGTAGGGACGCGGCGGCTGGTAATCCGGCTTACCGCTGAAGTCAGCCACTTCCAGAAAATCGAATGAAGCACGGAAACCACCGGCCATGGCGAGGATCGCGCGCCGGTCGCGTTCGAAGGATGAGATGCCGGCTTGTTGCAGCGCCAGCCACTGCGCCGACGGCACTTCGGCCAGTGTGATGTCTTCGCCGCGCGTGGTGCCGCCGCGGGGTTTCATCTTGTCTGCATCGGTATACGGCCAGGCAAAGGTGAATTGATGCGGACGCGGCGCGGGTTCGGCGGCACGTGCAATCAAGTGCGCCTGGCTGATCGCCATGCTCACCAGCATGATCACGTTCGCCAGTGTTCGGTTCCGGATGTTTTGCATGTTGTACGACTCCTGCTGCGGACAAGCCATTGCGGTATTCGAGGCCAAGCTATCACATATGGTTGCAGAATCCGGTGCGTGTTTCAGCGCGGCGGATCGCTGCGAACCGCGCTGGAGGTATTGCGCCGATACCAGCCGGCGATGCTGTAGCGGTCTTTGTGTGACGACAATACCTCGTGCGGAAAACGCTCGCTGAGAAAGACCACCAGCGTGCCTGCGGCGGGCGTAATACGGGCGACTGGCTGCGTGGCGTCGCGCGCCGGGTAGATGACAAGTTCGCCACCATCTTCCGCGCCCCATTGGGCATTGAGGTAAAGCACGGTGCTGAGAATGCGGTTGGCATCGCCGGCGAACGCATCCATATGACGCTGATAGCAGGTGCCGGGTGCGTAATGCGCGAAGTGGGACTCGTAGCTGAACAAGCCGAGAAACAGGCGCTGGTTCAGATGCCTGCGCAATTGCTCCGTGAAATCCAGCCAGGCGCGTTCCGCGGGGCCTGGTTGCGCATCGTCCGCTATCCAGCGGATTTCGTCGCCGCGTACCGACCGCTGGTGCTGTACTGCTTGCTGCCGGCCGATGGCAGCGGGATGGAAGCTGGCGCCCGCGTGGTCAAAGCATTGGCGCAGCGCTTCGCAGTGGTGTTGTGGAAGTGCGTTCGGCACCGTGACGAGACCTGTATCGGCAAGGGCCTCGGCGATGCCGTCAAACAGTTCCAGAAAGGTGGTGTTATCGGTCATGTTCAGCCAGGTGCGGTGATGATGTTTCCTTTGCGGCCGCTCGGCCCGCTTCCGACGGCATGGTAACCATGCCACGACGTTACGCATACCGTGAATTCGACCAGGAGCGCAGCGTTGAGAAATCGACCTTGACTTATAACTCTACCTATGTAGACTTATTTCCATGACACGCCAACGCAAAGCCTCTGCCCAGACCGTGACCGTCCTGGTCGAACTGGCCAACAACAGCGGCCAATGGCTGCATGGCTATGCGATTTCAACCGCGACGGGCCTCAAGTCCGGCACGCTCTACCCGGTGCTGATGCGGTTGAAGGAGAGTGGCTATCTCGAATCGCGCTGGGAAGCTTCGCCGCCTGCGGGCCGGCCGCCGCGGCACCTGTATCGCATCACCGCGGCCGGCCTGCGTTATCTCGCGGCGACCGATGACGATCAGGTTTCAACATCGGCGGCCACCCGATGACCCGCCGTGCAACGTGGCGTCGTCGAATCTCCCGCATGCTGCTGCGATGCCTCCCGCAGTTGATGCCGGCAGACAAAGTCGACTGGGCCACGGCCATGACCCGCGAGTTCGATTACATCGCGGACGATTCTGCAGCACTCGCCTGGACCTGCGGCTGCGTACTGACTGCTACAAAAATGAGGATCATCGCCATGGTTGCGTCATTTACCAATACGCCGCACAAGAACGCCATCACATCCGTCGCCGTACTCGTAGTCACTGCACTTGCCGTCACGCTGATGGTGGTTGCGCCACGCACGCTGACGCCCGCGGGCGGTGGCATGGCTGAAGGAGGCCACGTCGCATTCTGGTTGATGTATTTCTGGCCGGTGATCATGCTGATCAGTTACGCCGCGACGACGCGCCGCGGCCATTGTCTTCCCTCCGGATTTCTGCTGCTTTCGCTGATCTGCCTTTACGTCATGCAGATTGGCACTGCGCTGGCTGTCGGCCCCGCTATGGACGCGCTGTTCCACGCATTTGGCGCGAACGTCCAGGCATGGGACACCACGTTGAAACTTGCCTTGCTGGTCCCGCCACTCTTGACAGTACTGCAATGGTTGGCACTGAACCGGTTGGACCGGACACTTACCGTTCGCTCGATGCGCAACGATTCATTCGCCGCCTGAGCCATCGACCACAGTCAGATAATTTCGTCGCGACCATAGTCACAATAACGCTCATCGCGCGGACGCACGTGTCCGCCGCGCTGAGTGCGCATTCAATTCCCCAACTGCAATCATTTCTGTCAACGGATACTGCATCGCATCGTTGATGTCGACGTGCGATCGCTGCGTGCGGCCTGATCAACCGCACATGACTCGCGTATCGATCTATTTCGACGCGCCATCAAAACAAAAATGAATCAGAGGTTATTACATGCAAAAGACATTGATCGCAGCGGGCCTTGTCGCCGCCTGCTTCCTCGCCACCGATCTGCAGGCGCAGGAATCCGGTATCTACTTCGGTGGCGCGCTGGGACTGACCAACCTGGACGAGCACGGTACCGGATTTGCCGAATCACTCGATCTCGCCGGCGCCAGCTATACGCTGGATATCGACGATAACGATATGGGTTGGAAATTCTTCGCCGGCTACCAGTTCAACCGCAATGTAGGCGTTGAAATCGGCTATACCGATCTCGGTAGTGCCGATCTTGATTACGTGGTGACTTCGCCAGCCGATGTCACTGGCAGCGCATCGTCGGACATCAGCGGCTTCACCGCCGACGTCGTGCTGGCCTGGCCGCTGGCGGATCGTTTTGATGTCTTCGCGAAAGCCGGCCTTGTCTTCTGGGATGCCGATCTCAAAGCCAACGTCACCAGCGTAGGTGACTTCTCCGGCGATGACGACGGCACGGATATCAAGTTCGGTCTGGGCGCGCGTTACGCCTTCACTGACCAGATGTCATTGCGTCTGGAATGGGAGCGCTACAACAACGTGTCATTCAACAAGAACGATACCGACATGTTCAGCGTCGGCTTGCAGTTCCGTTACTGATCCGCCTGCAAGGGCACACCACATTCGTAACAAAACCGGGCACCCCGCGGGTGCCCGGTTGCCGCGCAGGCGTGGCAGCGGACATCCGTGCCATCGCCGCGGCGGGTGGTGATTTCCGCAGTGACGATACCGGTCGGTACGGCCAGCGTGCCCCAACCCAGTAACATCATGACGGAGGCAATCGCGCGGCCGGCGTCGGTGTGCGGCGTGATATCGCCGAAGCCGACAGTCGTCATGGTTGTAATCGCCCAATAGACCGACACTGGAATACTCGAAAAACCGTTACCGGGGCCTTCGATGACATACATCACCGTCCCGAGCAACACGACAACGATGGCCACTGCGGACAGAAAGACCATGACCTTGCGTCGACTCGCGCGCAACGCCTGCGCCAACTGCCGGTATTCAACGAGGTATGCGGTCAGTTTCAATACGCGGAATATCCGCAACATTCGCAGCATGCGGATATCCACCAGCGAATGCAGGCCGGGGAAGAAGAACGCCAGGTAGGTCGGCAGCACCGACAGCAGGTCGACCACGCCGAAAAAGCTGCGCGCGTATCGTCCAGGTCGCTGCACGCAACTGAGCCGCGCGAGGTATTCGAAACTGAAGAACGCAGTGAACACCCACTCGACATAATGCAGACGCTGACCGTAGGCGTTGTGAATACTGTCGACGCTGTCGAGCATCACCACCAGCACACTGGCGACGATGGCCAGAAGCAGGCAGACGTCAAACGCCAGACCGGCCGGCGTATGCGATTCGAAGATGATGATGTACAACCTGCGACGCCAACCGTCAGCGGGCTGGCCGAAACCGAGATTCTCCGCACTCACATAAGACTCTGGGTAGGGGCCTGGCCGGTGTTCCGTGCTCATTCAACCGTTCCGATGACTGAAGCTGATTTGCATTCTAATAGGAAAGGCAGCCGGCTCAACCTGGCTGACATCAACTCCGGTGTTACGCCGCGCCGGGTTGATATTTCAGTAATGCCAGGGTTTCGTAATGCGCGGTATGCGGAAACATGTCGAACAACCGTACGCGTTGCAGACGATATTCCACCAACAAGGCCAGGTCATCCGCCAGCGTTTTCGCATTGCACGAGGAGTACAGCAGGTAAGGCGGCGCCAGATCGCGCAGTTGCGCGCACAACGCAGATCCCAACCCGCGGCGCGGGGGATTGACGATCACCAGCGAGGGCTTGCCTGGAGACTGGCAGCCGAGATCCGCCACCGCGTCTCCGACAACAAATGTGGCGTCGATGCCGGCAGCGCTGGCGGCCTGTCGCGCGGCGGCGACTGCGCAAGCAGAAGTTTCGATTCCTGAAAGTTCCGCGCCGGGCGGCGCACAGGTCAAACCGAACAATCCAACGCCACAGAACAAATCCTGGACGCTGTCCGGTTGCAGTGGCGCCACCCATTCGCTGGCGGTCTGATACAAGGCGCTGGCAATGGCGGGGTTGGTCTGCAGAAACGCGCCGGGCGGCAGTTGCACGGCTATGCCATTGAAGACGTCGGCTATCGCGTCGGCGTCCGTCAACAGGATCTCACGCTCGCCTTCCAGTACCGCCATGTGTACGGGTTGGATGTTGAGGCTGACGACCTTGATCGACGGCCAGACAGCCAGCAGGTCTGGCAGATGTCTGCGCAAGGCCGCCAGAGGCGCTTCGCTGCGGCATACCAATCGCACCATGAAATCGGCATGGGCGTGGCTGCGGGTGACGAGAACGAACTTGAGTTCACCTCGTCGACGCTCGACGTCGTAGATATCAATACCCGTTCGGCCCAACCAGCTGGCAACGCCATGCAGCAGCTGTTGCATGTCAGGCGGATACAGCGGGCAATCGGTGAGATCGATCGGCATGCCACGATGATTGACGATGCCCAGCGCTGGCTTGCCATACACGGCAAACGCGCCCATCTTCGCCTTGTTGCGGAACCCCGCCGGACTGCTGGCCATCGGCGGCTCGACGATGACACCGTCGAGGTCGATCAACGATGCCAGATGGTGCTGTTTCGCAGTCAGTTGGTCGGCATACGGCTTCGCCAGCCAGGCGCAGGAGCGGCACAGATCATCGGCAAAGTATTGGCAGTGCATGGCAAGTCGGCTGGCGTGAAACCTGAAGTGTGATGCTGCGGTCAGCGTAATTCCGCCCACAGTTCACAGAGATGTTGATACAGGTTCAAGGCCAGCGCAAACCGCGGCGCATCCGAATCAGTAAAAGCGCTTTCTGGCAGGCCCCATTGACTGTGCACGACGGCATAGTCGAACAAGCGATCGCCGCGAGCACCGTACTCCCAGTCGATCCAGCGCCATTGCCCGCCATCGGCAAGCGCGTTGGCCGGCACCGGATCGTGATGGCAGATGACACCGTCGCCGATGCCCTGCTGAAAAGCCAAAGCATCATCGCGCACCCGGGCATGCCGACGCGTTAATGCCGCGGACGGCGCCGTCGCTTCCTGCAGCGCCTGCCAATAGCGATCGAGATGACCGACATAATCGAACACCGGCTCAGCGCCCGGGTCCAGCGCATGGATGGCCGTCAGCGAATCCAGCAGCGAGGCGGCCTGGGCGTCGGTCCGTGGCAATGGGGCCGCTGGCATATCTAGGTATTCGGTAACGAGAATGCCATCGTCCGGCGCGGCGTGGATGATGGAGGGTGCGATTCCTGCGGCCGCACCTTTGGACAGCAGGCGCAATTCGCGTTGCCGATCAATACCCAGGCGCCCGGGCTGCGGATGTGACAGTCGCAGCACCAGCGGGCAACCGTCGGCTTCGATGAGAAACGTGGCGTTGGTCAGACCACCGGGCAAGGGCCGCACCAGCCGCGGCGCCGATTCAAACGGCAGCCGCAGTTCGCGCCATCGGTTCAGGACTGCAGATGCTTGCGCCATGTCCGATAGCCCTGCACCACGATCACCAGGTAGATGACGAACAATACTGCGGTGAGATAAAGCTCTCGACTGAAATACAGTGGCACCGCCACGGCGTCGATCACCAGCCAGTACAACCAGTTCTCGAGAATCTTGCGCGCCACCATCACCGTGGTCACCACACTGCCCCAGGTCACAAAGGCATCGACAAACGGCCAGGCCGAATCGGCCATGGAAGTCAGCAGCGCGCCGGAGGCCACCGTCATCACCAGCACACCGATGATGATGGCCACATGGGTGGAAAGAGGCAGCGTGCGGATCGTCAGCGGCCGATCATCGCCGCCCCCCAGTCGCCATTGATACCAGCCATAGACGGCCATCAGCAGATAGAAGACATTCAGCGCCGACTGCATCGGCAGGCTGACGTCCCAGAACAACCACGTATAGATGGCCGTGCTGACCAGCGCGCAAGGCCAGCACCAGATGTTTTCCGCTGCGGCCAGGACGAGATATGCCAGGGCCAGCACAACGGCGACACCCTCGGCCAGCGAGAGTGCCTGCAATGCCGTCAACAACTGTTCTGTCATGCGCTCGTCTCTGACGCTCGGCTCAGAATGAATAGCCCAGCGTGACACCGTAAGTGCGTGGCTCACCGAACTGTCGGTAGTTGTGATTCACGGCGAAACCATCGCGAGGATCATTGGCAAAGTACAGACCGTGCACCGCGTAATCCTCATCCAGCAGGTTGCGCGCCCACAGCACCACGCGCCACTGGTCACGACGATAAGTCATGCTGCCGTTCACCAGCGTGTAGCCTGAGAGTCGACCATCGTGGTAGTAGCCGTAGTAGCTGCCGCTGCGACCTTCAACCTCCAGATGCGCCGACAATGCCGGAGCAAACTCAACGTCGACGCCAGTCTGGTATTGCCAATGCGGCGCCTTGGCCTGGTCGCGATCCTGCTTGACGATGAAGTCATTCAGATCGAGATCAAACGTCGTGATGGAATTGATGTTCGTTTCCAGCCAGCCGAGGTTGGCGAACCAGCTGACACGGTCAGTCAGCGCCCACTGCAATTCAATCTCGGCACCGTAATTGTCGCTGCCGCCGACGCTATCGAGCAGGCCGACCCAGATGAAGTTGTTCACATCCCACAGCCAGCTTTCCAGCTGGGCGTTATTGCGCGACATATGGAACAAGGCAGCGCGCGCAGTCAACCGATTGTCGAGCAAGCGGGTCTTGACGCCGACTTCCTTGTTCCACAGAGATTCCTTGCCGAACAGCAAGCGGTTGGCGAGGAAAGCCTGGAAGTCAGGTCCCATGAACGGCGCCACCGAACTTGCTTCGGTGTTCACCCCGCCGGGTTTCACGCCGCGCGCCAGTGTCGCGTACCACATCGTGTTGTCCGTCGCCTGGTAGCTCAGCGTCAACTCACCACTGACGAACGTATCGCCCGAGTCATCCAGCAAACCATTGCTGTCGGCGTAATCATCACCATAGTGCTCCACCCGGGCGCCGGCGGTCAGCGCAAGTTCGCCCAGCGGCAAACGCAACTGACCGTAGACGGCCTGACGATCGTTGCTCCAATCGCTGCTGAAGACGCCGAAGTGATTGCGTACCAGGTTCTCCTCGCGCGCCTGGGCATAGACTCCCAGTACCCAGTCGACGCTGGCGGTGCTGCCGAGCAGGCGCGCATCGACAGTCCATTGCGAACGATCGCGGTTGATTTGATCGAACCCGACAAACTCCATCAATGGATCACAACGCACCCCATCGCAGAAACCTGCGTAGACCCAGTCTTCGTCGTAGCTGTAGGTTTCGTCGTTGTCGGCGTAACTGGCTACCAACTGCAAAGTCAGCGCATCACTCATTTGGAAATTCATGCTCGCGCCGAACACCGCCAGTTCCTGCGCATCGCGACCGGGCTGGTCGGCAAGGCTGGTGCGGGTGTTGTCGAACGTGAAGGCGTCGTAGCCGTTATCGATGTCCGCATACGCTGCGCTGAACGTGACGCTGAGATCATCACTGGCCTGCCAGAGATACTTGCCGCGGATCACACGTTCATCGCGGCCGGCGGTGTCGTCACGATTCAACGCTGAGTTCTTCATCCAACCGTCGGACTGCGCGATTCGCGCGGCGATACGCAAACCGCTGGTCGCGCTCAACATGCCGCCAGCGGCGCCACTGACAAACCAGGTGTTGTAGCTGGCATAGCCCGCGTCAAGGTCCGCTTCGAATGCCTCACCTGGATCGTTGGTCGTGATATTGACCATGCCGCCCAGCGCATTGGCGCCGAAACGCGTGCCTTGCGGACCGCGCAGCAGTTCAAGTTGCTTGACGTCCAGCAGCAATGCCGCGCCCGCCAATCCGTTCAGGGGAATGTCGTCGATGGTGATGCCAACGGATGGATAGTGCTTGGGATCGACAAACTGTTCCAAATCACCGACACCGCGGATCTGCAGGAAGCGCGCGCGTGATCCGCCGGAAGACATGCTGACATTGGGCAGCGTACCGAGCAGTTCGTCGAGATGACGACTCTGGCGCACTTCAAGCGCCTGCGGATCAACAACGCTGATACTACCAGCCTGCCGCATCAGCGGCGTATCGCGGTAATCCGCGTAAACCACAATTTCATCGAGGTCGGCGGCGACGGCCGGCAAGGTCGTGGCGAAACCTGCGAGCAACGGCAGGGCCACGGAATACGACTTGTTCATAACGGTAGATCTCCTTGAACGACATGGCCAAAGAGATCCGGATTAGGCTGCGTGAGAGGAAGCTGACGACGGGCGCGATTCCTATCCCTACGCCGGTATGATCCGGATCAGGTTCACAGGGTTCGCCGCTATGGCATCTCAGGCTGGTACCAGCCACCCCTTAGGACAACCCGCGGTGCGTGCAAGCGGGTTTGCGGGGCGTATTCTCACTTAATTGGCTGGCCGCCCGCAATCTTTATTGCAAACGCGGGCACTGGGCAGCAACCGCTGCGCTCGGCTATCGTTGCGCCCCATTCATTCACAGCCGATTTTTTCAGGGAGAACAACACGTGGCCACCGTCAACCTCGCACTTCAGGCATTACCGCTATCGGGCGCAAGCGATCGCATCGCCATCATCGATCAGGCCATCGCGGCTATCGCACGCAGCGGTTTGTCTTACGTCGTATGTCCGTTCGAGACCGTGGTCGAAGGTGAATACGAAGCGGTAATGAAACTGGTAACTGATCTCAAACAGGCTTGTTTCGATGCCGGCGCGGACGAACTCATCATCAATATGAAGTTGCACGCGCGCGCGGAAAAAGCGGTAACAATCGACGAAAAACTGGCCAAGTATCGCGAGTGATTTTCAATACGCCGTGGGAACGATGGATTGCTGTCAATCCGCTTTACATGCGGAATCCTGCGCATCGCGAGCGGTAATACGTCGCGAAAATTTTGCTGATGAATCATTGCGAATTGTTAACCGGTGCGTCGGGTGAAATTTAACGTGCAGGCATAGGTCACACGTTGCCACGCGATTACACTACACACGCAATTCTTGAAGAACCTCGGGAGTCAGCCAGATGCATGCAATGAAATTAATGCTGTCCGCGACCTTGCTGGCCGCCAGCACACAGGTAAGTGCCATCACCGGCAGCGAATTTCTCGCACGATGCGACGGCCTGAACAATGCGCCCAAGGATGAAACGCCTCAGCAGGCCGTGGATCGCGCGCTGCAGGCGGGCTCCTGTATTGGCATCGTCGGCGGCGTGGTGCAGGGCGTGAATCTGGTCGGCAGCATGCTGCAGGCGCAGAAGGCGACCACCCGCCAGTTCGTTTGTCTGCCGGATGGCGTGCAGGCCACCGAGTTACTGGAACTGGTCCTTTCGGATCTGCGTAAACAGCCTGCCGATGCTGGCGCCCAGGCCCCGGCACATATCTACCGCAGCATCATGGCGCGCTACGCCTGCCCGGCTGAAACTGCGACCGACTGACGGCCGGGAGTTTCCGTTCTGGTCGAGATAACTCGGTTTTTCCGAATTAAAGCAAAGGGTTAAGTGCCTCACTGCGTCATTCTCCGTGACGCAGTGAGGCGCGCACCCGCACGCCCGCGCGGTATGTCTTCCGACGCAGGGGTGTCAGCGATCTTTACAGAACCCTGTCAGAAGCACCTTTAACGGAATTGGAGAATCCACAACTCTCTGTTCCATATAGAAAAGTTGCCTACCCTCCATGATGGCTCGAATCTTGCACCCAGGGATTACAGCATTTTGGTCAATTCCTAGAAGTCGAAAAAAGTCCCAAGAGGAGTTCAAGCAACATGAACACACGTTTTCTTTCACAAGCCAGCCGTAAAGCATTGGCTGCCGGCATTGCGCTGGGCCTGATGGCCGGCACGGCCAGCGTCCAGGCGGTACCGCTGCTGACCTTTGGCAACCTGGCAAACGGCGGGTACGGCGATCTCGCCATGCAGCCGAATGATGATGGCTCCTCCAGCCAGCTCAACCTGCCGTTCGAAATTGATTTTTATGGCGGCATCTACAACACGTTCTGGGTGAACAACAACGGCAACATCACGTTTGAGGGCGCTGTCGGAACCTTCACCCCCAACGCGTTTCCGGCCAGCTCGAATCCGATGATTGCGCCCTACTGGGGTGACGTCGATACCCGCTGTGGCTCCTGTGGCAACGTGTACGTCGGCTCGCCGAATTCCGACACTGTGGTTGTGACGTGGAAGGATGTCGGTTACTACTCACAGAACGCCTCGAAGACCAACAACTTCCAGTTGCTGCTGCGCAATCAGGGTGGCGGCAACTTTGACATCGAGTTCCGCTATGACCGCCTGGAATGGACCACGGGTAACGCCAGCGGCGGCACCGGCGGCCTCGGTGGTACACCGGCACAGGCAGGGTTCGATGCCGGTACGTTTGATGCAGACCAGACCTTCACGCTGCCAGGGTCCCGTACTGCAGCCGTTCTCGACCTGCAGAACTCGACCAACGTCGCAGGCGGTGATGCCGGTTTGTGGTCGTTCGCCATTCGCGAAGGCGCCACCCCGGGCACGACGGCCGACAATCCGTTGCTGCCGGTCGTGACCGAAGCGGGTTACGAGTTCGATTTCAACATTCAGTTGAACGAACGCATCTGGATCGACCCGGACGTCGCCATCGGCTACGACTACGTGGTTGATTCCGGCCCGAACTTCGCCAGCGTCCAAGTGCAGGCCTTGCCGGGCGACAGCGAGTTTGTGTTGACGGTGGGTGGCAATGACTACGCGCTGCTGGCCGGCGTTCCGTTCGACTTCCTCGGCCTCGACCTGGCCGGTTTTTCGAGCTTCCGCATCACCGGTATCGACGTCAACGAAATGCTGGATCCGCTGGATACCCAGGCGTTTGTCACCGGCCTGACGTTCGTCAGCGCGGGCGACGTGCAGATGCGTCAGATCCCGATCACGACGTTCGTCCAGGACGGCACGGTACCTGAGCCGACCACGCTGGCCCTGCTCGGTATTGGTCTGGCCGGCATGGGCGCCCGCCGTCGCATGCGTACCAAGTAAGCTTCACCCACGTTATAACGACAAGAACGAGAGGCCCCGCAAGGGGCCTCTTCCATTTCGGCCAGCCAAAACCATTCCGGCTTCAGGACTGGTCACTTCTCTGGCAGCGCTGCTCGCAGCATTTGCTGACGTGGCTTGCCAAGGCCCTCAGGCCCGGCCACCATTCAAGTCAATGCCTGATGCGCAATCGACCGACTCCTGTGATGAAACCACTGTCTGAAGTCAATTCCGTATTGTTTGTCTGTATGGGCAACATCTGCCGCTCGCCCGCCGGCGAAAACGTGATGCGGGCACAGCTGGAACAGGTTGGGCTCGCTGACGTCATCCGCTGCGATTCCGCCGGCACCGCGGCTTACCATGTGGGCGAACCGCCAGATCAACGGATGATTGCCACCGGCCAACGCCGCGGTTACCCGATGACCGGTACCGCGCGTAAAGTCACCCGCCAGGATCTGGACGATTTTGATCTGGTGCTGGCGATGGATGATGACAATTACCATCACCTGCTGAATATGTCCGGCGATGCGCCGAAACACGATATCCGCCGCTTCTGCGAATTCCTGACGCATTTCGAAGACAGCGCGGTGCCCGATCCGTATTACGGCGGCGCCGCCGGCTTCGACTACGTCATCGATCTGCTGGAAGACGGCTGTGCGCACCTCATCACCATGATTCGCCGCCAGCGCACGGCGGGATAGCTCGGCGGCTGTGGATGCCGAACTGCGTGACGCGGTGGACAGCCTGCTGTCACACCATCTCGGGACAACCTTCCGAACCGATGCAGTCCAGTCTCTGGGCGGGGGCTCCATCAATGCCGCAAGCATCGTCAGCGATGGCTTGCATCGCTTCTTCCTGAAAACCAACCAGTCGACTCAGCGCGCACTGTTCACCGCCGAAGCCGACGGCCTGGCCGCGATTGCCGCCACCGGCACCCTGCGTACACCGCAGGTGATCGGTCTGGTGGAAACTTCGACAACGGCGGGCTTGGTCCTCGAAGCCATAAAAGCTTTCCGCCCGGATGCCGCCGCGTGGAGACAACTGGGTCGACAGCTCGCGGCACTACACGACGTTGCACAGCCGGCTTTCGGTTTCCCGCAAGATAATTTCATCGGCACGTCGATTCAACGCAATTCACCGTCAGCTGATTGGGCGACGTTCTTCCGCGACCAGCGGCTAAGGTTCCAGTTCGAGCTGGCGCAACAGCAAGGCATCGGACTACGCAATGTCGAACCACTGCTGGATGCGGTCCCGACGTTGCTTGCCGGATACGCCGTCATACCGTCGCTCTTACACGGCGATCTCTGGTCAGGCAACGTGATTTTCGATGAGACCGGGCAGCCAGTGCTGATCGATCCTGCGTGTTACTGCGGTGATGCTGAAGCCGACCTTGCCTTCAGCGAATTCTTCGGCGGTTTCGCCCCGCCCTTTTACCATGCCTACTTTGCCGCGCGCCCGCCCGCGCCCGGCTATCAACGACGGCGCACGCTGTACAATCTCTACCACTGCGTGAATCACGCCAATCTGTTCGGTGGCAGTTACCGTGCGCAGGCCCAGCAGATGATCGACGGCTTGCTGCGTGAATGCACATGACGTTCAATAGCGTACCTGAGCACTGAAAGGACCAAGGCCATGCGCACCACCGTGACACGTGCATTAATGCTGCTGACAACCCTCTTTGCACTACCTGCCGCTCAGGCGGCGGACAGTTGGAATCCTGCCGCGCTGACCGCGCCCCAAGCCGTTCCCGTACTGCAGATCACCGCGAGCATCACCCCCGCCATCGAAGTCGGCACCAGCGATGCGGGCACGCGCCGCTACATCCCCATCACCGGTGGCACATTCGTGGGCAACGGCATTCGCGGCGAAGTCGTGCCCGGTGGCGCCGACTGGCAATTGACCCGTAGCGATGGCGCCACCGAATTGACCGCCATCTACGCGCTACGAACCGACGACGGCGCCAACATCATCGTCAACAACCACGGCCTGGGAGTACCACCGGCTGAAGCCGGCGGCGCGCGTTACCTGATGAGCTCACCGAAATTCTTCGCCCCGGCCGATGGTCCCTACGCCTGGCTGAACCAGTCGATTTTCGTCGGCACCGTCACGCCCGCCCCGGATATGTCCGCCGTCATCATCCGGGTGTTCAAAGTGCAGTAACCATTTCGGCCACGCTCGAACAGTTTGCACGAGGGGTTCGGCGCCGGGCTGGACGTTTGCACGGCGTTCAAGGTTGCCTGGTGAGATGCGAATGCGAGGACCGTGCGAGGCAGGGATGCCGAGCCCGAGCGTACAAGGACGTATTCACAGCGAGTCCTTGCATTCGCATCTCACCAGGCGACACCCCGATTCGTGTGATCACCGCATCCCCCAACCTGACGGTCAGCGCTCAACGATCAGCACCTTCGCGCCGCGCACCGGCTCGCGCTTCAGCGCCAGCGGCGAGTGTTCCTCAGTGGCGCCGACCCAATACCGCACCGGGTTCGCGGGCGGCGGCGTCCCGGGCAAAGACATGGATGGGCGAGCGCGGGAACAGGTGTCGCGTGAGGTTCAGCACGATATGGGCTGACCCACCGAAGCCGGTCAAGCCCTGTGGCGCCACCTGACCAGGCATTGGCGCTACTTGTAAATTTCTTGCAATCCGTCGTCCACACGACGATGCGGTCGGGTTCAGGCGGGGGCAGCCGACGGAATCCGCAAAAGTTTTGATTTGGGCCGGTTCGTCGTATGCGCCTTCATCGGGTAGAATCGGGCGCCACGCAAACGGAACGGCCGGACCGGCGTCGGTCACGGCACCGGCCCGGTACTTTTTTCAAACGCCCACCGATAAGAGGTCACATGGACAATTCCGCCAAGCAGTTGGAGAAAATCAGAACGCAACCCGGTTTCATTGCTGCCCTGGACCAGAGCGGCGGCAGTACGCCGAAGGCACTGAAACTCTATGGCATCGAAAGTGATGCCTGGTCAAACGACGAAGAGATGTTCACCGTCGTCCACCAGATGCGTACGCGTATCGTCACCAGCCCATCGTTCAACGGCGACCGCATTCTCGGTGCGATTCTGTTTGAAAACACCATGGATCGTCAGATCGAAGGCCAGTCGACCGCCGATTACCTGTGGAATGTGAAGAACGTCGTACCGTTTCTGAAGGTCGACAAAGGCCTTGCCGAAGAGCAGGACGGCGTGCAGTTGATGAAGCCCATGCCCGATCTCGACGCGCTGCTGAAGAAAGCCAGGAGCAAGAACATCTTCGGCACCAAGATGCGTTCGGTCATCAAGCAGGCCAACGCCACCGGTATCAAACGCGTGGTCGACCAGCAGTTCACCGTCGGCAAGCAGATCATCGCCGCCGGTCTGGTACCCATCATTGAACCGGAAGTCGACATCCATTGCCCGGACAAGGCTGAAGCTGAAACGCTGCTCAAAGCCGCCATGCTCGAGCAATTGAATGCATTGAATTCAGACCAGCTCGTGATGCTGAAGCTCACATTGCCGGAGCAGGCGAACTTCTACAGTGATTGCATCGCGCATCCCAATGTCGTGCGTGTGGTCGCACTGTCCGGTGGTTACACCCGCGATGACGCCAATGCGCGCCTGGCCAGGAACCACAACATGGTTGCCAGCTTCTCACGTGCACTGGTTGAAGGGTTGAGTGCACAGCAGTCCGCCGCCGAATTCGACGCGATGTTGAACGCGTCGATACAGAGCATTTACGACGCCTCCAAGACCTGATCTGCAACTGCTGACGGCTGCATTGCACGGCCGTCAGCAGATTTTCCTTCAGGGTCTGCGTTCCGCCGCGATCAGCGGAACAGTTTCTGCGCGTAATCGTTGAGATAGTGCCGCCAGTTGATCCAGGTGTGACCACCGCCGGTGAGGATGAACCGGTGCTTCAAGCCGTGCGTCTGGAACACCTGCTCCAGTGCCCGTGAGCCGTTGAGCGCGAAGTCGGCGTCGCCGACCGAAATTTCCAAATCCCTGACATTGCGATTGATTGACGCGACCTCGCCAATGAACGCCGCATGGGCCGCGGCGAACTGTTCCGGCGTCTCGCCGGTCCCGGCACTCCATACCGCCACGTGTGCGAAGGCCGCAGGATGCTGCGTGAATACGCGCAAGGTCTGGCCGCCACCCATCGACAGGCCCGCGAGTGCGCGATTGGCCTGGCCGGTCCTGACGTTAAGTGTCCGCTCCACGAACGGCACGACCTCTTGCATCAATTCGTCCGTGAAGCGTTGCTGCTGACTGGCCATGAACGCAGTGAATTCCGGCGTGCCGCGTTCGGGCATCGTAGCGGCCGGCGCGGGCAGGCTGCCATTGGGCATGACCACAATCATCGGCCTGGCCAGTCCCTGCGCCAACAGGTTGTCCATGATGAATCCCGCGCGGCCGATCGTGCTCCAGCCGGAATCCTCATCGCCACCGCCGTGCAACAGATAGAACACCGGCAGTGCCGTCGAACCATCGTAGCCCGGCGGAGTGTAGACATGCAGCCGGCGCTGCATGCCCAGCGTATTCGAGTCATACCACAGCTGCTGGATCACGCCGTGCGGCACGTCCTTCTGATCGGCATAGTCGGCATCCGGCCCTGGCAGCAGAAACATGCTCTCGATACTGGCGACACCTTGCTTGTTGAGCGCGTTCTTCGGATCCACGGTACGCACGCCGTCGACAACGAATGTGTAGCTGTAGAAATCCGCGGGCAGTGGTCCGACCGTGATCGACCATACACCGTCCTCACCCCGCTGCATGGCGCCCGCTTCGGCCAGCCCCTGAAAGGCAAAGTCGCTGACCAGCGTCACCTCGTCCGCCTTCGGCGCATAGACGCGCAACGTCACCCGGTTGTCGTCCAGCACTTCAATTGATTGCAGCGTGTCGTTGGGCGTGGGTGTACGCGCCGGCATCTGCGCGTACGCATTGAACGCAAGCAGGCATATCAGTGTGGCAACAGGCAAACGCATGGTCTCAAACCCCCTCGTTGGTTGAACGATGATATCGAAGCGCGGGTGCCCCGCGTCACTCAGAATTCAAACTCAAGCCCCAGTGTGAAACGGCGCCCGAGCGTATCATGCAGTCCGGGCGGAAATGCGCTGGCGCCAAAAAAATCGCTCCAGTTGGCGACCACGGGCGGGTCGACATCGAACAGGTTCGCCACATTGAAGAACAGGCTGTGGCGCCCGTAGTCGCCGAGATCAAATTCGTAACCCAACCGCAGGTTGGTATAGAACACGCTGTCCACGCCGTTGTCATCCAGCTGGTCGGAAGGCGCTATAGGCGCGCGGAACTGCACGCGATCAGCAATGTATCTGCCGGTCAGCGCCAGTTCGAACGGACCGTTGCGATAGGCAAGCATGCCGGTCGCGGTCCAGCGCGGCAGTGATGTCGTCCCGGCATCGTCGCGCGTCGCCGTACTTACATTGGTGAAGGAATTCTCGTCCAACAAACTGGAAAGTATCCGCAGCCGGATCGATTCATTGCCGGTTCCGAACAGTGACAATGCATGCTGCCAGGTGAATTCGACATCCAGCCCACGCACCCGGGCGGCAGCAAGATTCAAATAAAGATTCTGCACCCAGGTGATGTTGCCGGAGACCGGATTGCGTTCAATCCGATCACACAACTCCTGCGCACCTGCGTAGCACTCGTTGATCAGTCGTTGAATACCCAACACGGTGATGTAATCGCTGATACGGACGTCGTACCAGTCAATCGACAGACCGAGGTTGGGCAGCGTCGCGGGTTGCAGCACCATGCCCAGCGTCCAGGTATCGCCGAGTTCCGGCGCCACGGCCGGATTTCCGCCGCTGATGGTGCTGAAACTGTAGGTTGCATCCAGCACCGGATCGTAGGCAGTCGCGCCGCTGCCAGCGACGTCGAAGCGCTCGGAAAGAGTCGCTGCGCGGGTATCGCGCGAACGGGTGACACGGAAACGGACGCTGTCGTTCACCCGCCAGTCGAGGCCGGCTTTCCAGGCGAACACGCCGCCGCTGCCGGAATAGTGCGCGTAGCGTGCGGCAGCGTTGAAATCCATGGCATTAATCAACGGCCGATCCCGTACCAGGGGGACCAGCGTTTCGGCGAACACTTCACCGACGTCGAAATGGCCGCCGATGGGCGTCTCCCCCACGCCGGCAAATTGCAGAATGCCGGCGCTGACAAAACTGGAAGGCAGGCCGCGGTAACCCTCCTGCGCTGCCGGATGGGTCTGCAGCGCGACCAGATCCGCAGGGCCGGGCGCCTGGTCGAAACGCTCGCGGCGGAAGGAAACACCGCCGGCCACCATCATTGGTGAGCCGGTGATCCCGCGTTCCAGCTCGGTCTGCGCGCTCAGCTCTGCGAAGTGCTGTTCGACCATGGAGTCGCGCCACATGTCGCCTTCGAGAATGTAATCAATGGCCGCGGGCGATGGCGCGCCCGGCCCGAACATGTTGGCGGGGACGCAGCCATCAGCGGGAAAACTCAAGGTCGAGCGGCAGACAATGGCGCCGGTGCCCGGGTCGATGACAGCATCGAGCGCCCGGTACATGTGGTCCAGGCGCGGAAAATCGATAACCGTGAACCGGCTGTCACTACGGCTGTACTGGTAGTAACCGTTGACGACCGATGCACCGCGTTCGGCG
>JACKNH010000033.1 GCA_024234975.1 Gammaproteobacteria bacterium | reverse complement strand
GCCATCTTCCTCGCCCGCCATTCCCGGCCCGAGCGGCTGGCGAAGATTGCGGTATGGGCGTGCGTGGTGAATGCATTGCTGCTGCTCATTCTTGGCTACACACGCGATCTGCATCTGGCCGTGGCGATCGTCGGTCTCGCCGGCGCCGCGGCAACGCTGTGTGGAATTGCCGTGCAGACATTGCTGCAGTTGACGGTGGACGACGACAAGCGGGGAAGGGTGATGGGCTTGTGGGGCGTGTTCGCCATGGGCGGGTCAGCACTCGGTGGCCTGGTGCTTGGCGCTTTTGCCGATGCGGTAGCGCTGTCGACAACGATTCGCTGGGATGCGGGACTGTGCCTTGTGCTGACGCTGCTTGCGGGCCGCCGGCTGGCGCTCAAATCCGGCGCGGGACGCCGTATGAGTCACGCTATCTCCCGCAATCGTACGGTGGTGACGGAGTCCCGTTAGCATGCCACTGAACGGCAGGCATGTACTGCTTACCGGGGGTACCGGTTTCGTCGGCCGCCATCTGGTTGACCACCTTCGCGCGCAGGGCGCGCGTATCACTGTGCTGTCACGCCGTCCCGGGCACGCGTTGAAGCTTCTGGGCACGGACGTGACTGTGGTCGGCGCGCTGGCGGAGGTCGCCGACGATTGCCACTTCAACGCGATTATCAACTTGGCTGGTGCGCCGGTGATAGGTATGCCCTGGACCGCGCAGCGCCGACGCACGCTGGTTCGCAGCCGGCTCAACATCACCCGCGACCTGGTCCGGTTCATTGCCGCGCGTGAACAGCGGCCAGACGTTTTTATCACTGCCTCCGCTATCGGCTTCTACGGCATCGGCGACCATGTATGCGACGAAACGGTTGCGCCGACGGACGATTTTCAGTCACGCCTGTGCCAGGTGTGGGAAGCGGCCGCGCGCGGCGTCCGGCGAAGCGGCGTACGTGTGGTGACGCTGCGCCTGGGCGTGGTGCTTGGACGCGACGGCGGCGCATTTCCCAGATTGCTGCTCTGCTATCGACTGGGTGTCGGAACCCGCTTTGCCGATGGTCGGCAATGGTTGTCGTGGATTCATATCGACGACGTGGTCGGCCTGATTGATCTGGCGATCAGTGACGAGGCGATCACCGGAGCGTTGAACGCAACCGCCCCGGAGGCAGTCAGGCAGGCGGAGTTCGCGGAGGTGGTCGGTGCTGGCTGCGGCTGCTGGCTGACGCTGCCGGTACCGCGCCGGGTGATGACGGGGTTGCTCGGCGAGATGTCACAACTGTTCGTCGACGGTCAGCGGGTGGTACCGGCAGCCGCGCTCGCGCACGACTACCGGTTCCGTTATGCGGAGTTTGCGTCCGCGGTCAATGCGCTGTTGGCGCGTTGACTGTTGCGGCAGCGCTCAACCGGCGTTGCGCAAGTGTTTCAGTGCACCGGCCCAGGCGACGACCTGATTGAGCATTTCATTCAGCGCGCCGGGCTGATGTGCGCCGGGCTTGAAGGTCGAGAAGTTTTCAAAATCGTGCGCCAGGGTCAGCCCGACCGCTGTGCGGACGTCCGCCAGCTCCAGATTGCTGACGATCTCCCGCATCTGGTCGACCGAGCGTGCACCGCCGGCGCCGCCGTAGCCCACGAAGCCGACTGACTTGTTGTTCCACTCCTTGAACAGGTAGTCGAGGGCGTTTTTCAGTGCCGCCGGTGGCCCATGGTTGTACTCAGGTGTCACCATCACGAAGCCGTCGAATTCCGCAACCTTGGCCGCCCACGCCAGCGTATGTGGCTGGGTGTATTTTCCCATCACCGCCGGTACCGGCTCGTCGAGCATGGGCAGATTGATTTCCTTCAGGTCGACGAGTTCGTAGGTGGCGTCGTCGCGCTGGCTGGCCAGCTCGTGGACCCAGCGGCCGACGGCCTCGCCGTTGCGGCCGGGGCGGGTACTGCCAATGATGATGGCAATCTTCAACATGTTGGATTTCCTCCAGTGAACAACCGATGTTTTGTGGTGATGGGTGATTCGGCAATATACAACGCGTCAATTGTTGCCGCTGACCTGGCGGACCAGCGCACCGGCATCGGCAGGCAACTGATCGCCGCGCCAGGCCACATGCAGGTCCGGGCGACATAGCAACAGCCGATGACGATACGGCGCGGGCGGCGCCTGAATGTCTATATCCAGAAGTTCAAACGGAACATTCAGCTCGGCGAACGCCTGTTGCAGGGCCGAGGTGTCGGTCTGGCGATCAAATTTGAGCAACGTGAACCATGGGCCCACGGCGTCATAGAGTGAACGGCCGTCCGGCAACTGGAAATGCGGCACCCGGCACCCTGGCACCGTCGACGGCGTGTAGTCATGCATGGTGTAGCCGGGAGCGGCCTCGTCATCGTAGGCAATCAACGGTGAGCGATCGTAGTAGTAACCGTAGTTGAGTCCGGCGCAGGCAAACTGTTGCACATTCAGCGCGTAGGCCGCGTCGCCGACCTTGCGCCGGGCCTCGGCGCCCGCTGGCGTGTCATCTTCGAGTTCGGCCGGGACGCCGGTACGTTCGGCGATAACGGATTCGGCGTGACGCATGGCAAAGCGCGACACCTGTTCCGTAATAGGTTGACGCTCGGTCTGATAATTTTCAATCAGCGAAGCCGGCGCCCAGCCGTTGAGATGGCCGGCCAGCAGCCAGGACAGATTCATCGCATCGGCAATACCGGCATTCATGCCATAACCGGCATAGGGCACCCACAGGTGCGCGGCATCACCACAGATGAATACACGGCCTGCGCGGAAACGATCAGCGACCAGCCGGCGGCCGATCCAGTCTTCCTGGGTCAATTCCTCGTATTCGAATTCCTCGCCGACACCGAGCAGCAGACGGATACAGGCGTCGCGATCGACCGAGTTGAAATCCGTCTCGTGCGGCAGCAGATAGTTGTGCAGCAACCAGACCTCCCGGCCATCAATGGCGACCAGGTTGCCTGCGCGTTCCGGGTTGTACAGGTAGCTCATCCAGGCGCGCTCGCCGGTGATCCGGCCGAGCAGGGTCGGTGCGCGGAAACACGTGGATTGCACACGTTGAATGACGGCGTCCCCCTGCAGCGAGGCGCCGATCATGCGTCGGATGCGTGAGTGACCACCGTCGCAGCCGATGAGGTACTGGCAGCGCACGCTCTGCTCGTCGTCGTTTTCAAGATTACGTACGGTGACCACCACCGAGTCGTCACCCTGCTCAAAAGCGGTGACTTCGCTGCGATTGTAGATCGAGATGCCGGCTTGCTCCGCAGCCTGCTTGAACAGGATGGGCTCCAGATAAATCTGGTTGATCCGGTGGGGCGGTTCCGGCGTGGGCCACCCGGTATCCGGCCCATTGCTGGACGTATATCGCTCCAGCCGGTTAGGGATGGGTATCCGGGTCAGCTCATAGCCGGTAGCGCGGGTTCGGAAGACGACGTCGTTGGGGTAATCGTCCGGCAGGCCCGCCTTGCGAACCTCGTCGACGAAACCCAGCCGGCGGAAGGTTTCCATTGTCCGCGACGCGACGTGGTTGCACTTGACGCTGGGTGGTTCGCCCGCATGGCGGGATTCGAAAACGCCGACTTCAATGCCGCGCGCGGCAAGATCCATCGCCAGGCACAACCCGACCGGGCCAGCACCGACGATGACCACGGGAAATGAAAGCTGTCGCCCCACCACAAGTCCTCTGCAACGTCAAAGCGTTGCACGATAACCGATTGTGCAGAGGTCTTAAAGCAGCGGTTCGGCGGGTCAGGCGGACTTGGGCGTCGCGCGCGTGGTGCGCATCAAGAGTGCCGGAATGTCCGCCGCTGGCAGCGGTTTGGAAAACAGGAAGCCCTGCATCTTGTCGCAGCCCATGTCGCGCAGGATGCCCGCCTGTATCTGGGTTTCCACACCTTCGGCGATGATTTCCAGGTTCAATGAATGACCTAACGACATGACCGATGTCACGATACTCAGACTGAGTGGGTTCTCTGTCATGTCGAGGATGAAACTGCGGTCAATCTTCAACGCGGTGACCGGCAGACGTGCGAGGTAGGCCAGCGAGGAATAGCCGGTGCCGAAATCGTCGACCGAAATACCGATGCCCATGCCACGCAAGGTCTGCAGACGCGGGATGATGGTATCGACGTCGTGCATGACCGACGACTCGGTCAATTCGATTTCGAGGTTGATACCGTATTTCCGGATTCTGTCAGCCCCTTGAACGATGGTGCTGACCCAGTCGCGCTGGCGCAGCTGCACGGCGGAGATATTCACCGCCACCGACTGCGGCGGTACACCCTGCTTGCTCCACGCCGCCATGTCTTTTTCCAGCTGGCGGAAAATATTTTCGCCGACGTCCACGATCATACCGGTCTGTTCCAGCAACGGAATGAACATGCCGGGTGGCACCAGGCCGCGTTCCGGATCCTGCCAGCGCAACAACGCTTCAAAGCCGGCGATTTCACCGCTGGCGCTGTCCATCTTTGGTTGATACCACAGCACGAATTCGTCGTGGGCGATGGCGCGCTTCAATGCAGTTTCAAGCCGTAAGGTCTCGTTGACGCTGGCATTCATCTCGCGGCCGTAGAACATCATCGGCTGCCGGTTGCTGCGGGCAGCGCGTAATGCCGCTTCGGCGTTGATGAGCAGCGTGTCCGCGTCCTCACCGTCGGAAGGGTAAACCGAGATACCCAGTGTCGCCGACAGGTGCAGCGGTTGATCATCAACGATGACCGGCGGCCCGAAGATAGCCGCGTATTTTGTTTCGTAGTTGAGTGCGGCTGAATCGGGCCGCCATTTCAGTGGGTAGGCCAGCGCGAAACGATTGCCGGAAATTCGGGCGCAGGTTGCCGCGTCAGAGCTGAATTCCGGTCGCAGGCGGTCGGCTATCTGACGCAATACGGAATCGCCGGCCTGACGGCCGAAGCCATCATTGATAGCCTGGAAGCGATCAATATCGGCGAGCACCACCACCACGTTCGGTTCCTCGTTGTCCGCACCGTGAATATGTTGCGTCACCCGGTCCTGGAACAGCGCACGGTTGGGCAGGTCCGTCAGCGTATCGTAGTACGCGAGATAGTTGACCTGTTGTTCGCGTTCAATGAATTCAAGGCCGAACGACAAGTCATTGGCCAGTTCGAGCATCAATGTCAGCTCACTGGCATCAAAGAAATCCGGGTCTTCGGCGAATAGTTGCAGGAATGCAATGATGCGGTTACCGATGCGAATCGGCAGCGTAATCATCGATTTCAGGCCCAACGCAACAGCATCCTCCGCGAACGGGTAATCTGCTTCCGCGTTCAGGCGATTTACCCTGAGCGCCCGGCCGAAACCAATCATGTGGGTGGAATAGTTGCGGCCCTCCGCGGTTGCCATCGCCTTTTCAATCAGCTCATTCAGGGCGCCGGAGGTACTGCGAAAGGCGGCCACGCTATCGGCTTCGCGGGAGCTGCCCAGCAGCCGTACCCAAACCAGCCGGAAGCCGCCGAGGCGCGAACAGATGTCGCAGGTTTCCTCGATCAGTTCGTCGCGGTCGCGGATGCGTACGATGGCGGAGTTGATCGCGCTCAAAACGCGTTGAATGCGACTCAGGCGCGCAATGCGTAATTGCTGCGTCTGGCGCTCCGAAATGTCATGGAATCGGGCGAGATGGCCGGCATGGTCCACGCGGTTGACACTGAATTCGGCAGGAAAAGTCGTACCATCCTTGCGCTTGGCGAGGCGTTCGAAGCGCGTCATGCCGCCCTGGCGCACGCGGTCCATTCGCCCTTCCAGCAAACCAAGCTCACTTTCCACGTACGTATCGCGGATACTGATGCGAAGCAGTTCATTCTCGCGATAGCCGAGCAACTCGCAGGCCTGTGAGTTTGCGATCTGGATGCGGCCGTCATCGCCAATGAGCATGATGCCATCGGCCGACTGTTCAACGAGGCTGCGATAGCGCGCCTCGCTCTCGAGTACAAGCCGCATGGCTTCGTGTTGATCAGTGATGTCTTCGGCGATACCGGCGATGCGGACGGGAATGCCATTGTCGTCGTAGACCGGAAAGCCTTTGTCCAGGATCCAGCGAATGCTGCCGTCCGGCCGGACGATGCGGTATTGGACGGCGTATTCCTGCAGGTAGCTTTGCGACAGCACCACATCGCGAACGCGCTCGCTATCCTCTGGATGTACGGCGGAGAACCATGTGTCCGGCTGCTGGTAGAGCTCTTCGCGGCTGCGACCGAAAACTTTTTCGTATGCCCCGCTGATAAACAGCATCTGCCGCTTTGCAAGGTCCGTCAGCCAGAAGACTTCCGCCACGTTCTCGGAGAGTTCACGGAACCGCATTTCACTTTCACGCAGTCCGGCTTCGATTTCCTTGCGGTGCTCGATTTCGCGCGCCAGCGCGGCAACCTTGCGTTCAATGGTCCGATACAGCGAAGCGTTCTCGTAGATGCGGCCGGTATGGGCTGCGATGATCGAGAGCATCGACAAATCGTCGGCGTCGAATTCCGGTGCGCCGATACGGTTGAACAGAATCAGCCAACCCCATTGCACTTGCAGGGCTGATACCGGGCACGCGGCGAAATTTGAAATCGACTGTACCGTCTGGCTATCAAGATTTGGCAGCAGGGTGCGGACGTTGGTGCCCCGCGCCATTACCGGTGCCGGTGGCACCGGTTGGGAAAGGCTGCGCTGCAGTTCATCGCCTATCCGGGCAAGAATTTCACGCCGGTTACCGGTGCTGCAGACTGAATATTTGCGCTCAAACGGATCCTTGCGCGTGACCAGCAACGCGAATTCCGCGTGGGCCAGGTTGCGTGCGCCATTACAGATTGAGACGGCCAGGGCGTCGGAGTCGTGCGCGGAACCGAGTTGCAGACTGAGTTCGACCAACGCCGCCAGACGACGGTTCGCGGCGGTCAGTTCATCCTTGGTGCTCGAGAGCTTGCTGGTCAGCAGCGAAAGGTGGTCTTCGTCGAATGAGCCGCTGTCCAGTGCGGTCACATCCACTGGTGGTTGCGCGAGCAACCGGTCGACGACGCGCAGGATTTCCTCCGGCGGGCTTGGTTTGCAGATGACATCGGAAACCCCGCAACGCCTGGCAAGTTCTCCGGCCTCGTTGGCATTGAAATTCGCTGTGTAGAAGACGATGGGTGTGCTTCGCAGGTGCGCATCGGCGCGTACCGAAAGCGCAAAGTCGAAGCCATCCATCTCCGGCATGAGAATGTCGCAGACCACCAGTGCGGGGCGGTGTGTGCGCAGTTTCTCCAGTCCTTCGCGACCGTTGGCTGCTTCAATGAGTTCGTGGCCGCGGTAACCCAGCAGCGTTACCAGGAAGCGCCGGTTGATGTCGAGATCGTCAACTATGAGGATGCGTGCCATGCGATGTCCTCAATCCTTGTTCAGTAAGCGCGCCGGACACATCCTGTGCGGCGCTGGTTTTGAAGTCGAAGCTGGCATCGTGCAACCACCTTGATACGTCCTGTGCTGCCCGCGTCAACCTTCCGGGTTGAATGTCAGAGTAAAAGTTGTTCCATCGGGACCGGTGTCTGCGAGTTTTAGTTCAGCGCCGAGCATGGTTGCCAGTCGTCGGCACAGGTACAGTCCGAGCCCATGGCCTTGTGCAAGTTCGTCGAACGCGGTATTTGCACTTGCGAACTCCTGGTACAAACGGTTTCGCAGATCACTGGCGATGCCACAACCAGTATCGCTGACCCTGAATACGATGCCGTCGCCGCCCCCGGCGGGTTTTTCCAGCGCCAACGTCACCTGGCCTGCCTCGGTGTATTTGGCCGCATTGCTTGCGAGATTCAGAATGATTTGAAACAGCGCGCGCTCGTCGGTGTGTATCACCATTGGTTCGTCAGGCAGGACAAGATTGAGGGCAAGCTTCTTCTTGTCAGCCAGTGGCGAGATTTGTGCGCGGGTTCGTTCGAGCAGGACGCCACAGTTCACGTCCACCGGTTTCAACGTAACCTTGCCGCCATCGATCTTGGCGACATCCAGCAGGTCGTTGATCAGCGACAGCAGGTGATTCGCACTGTCGTTGACGATGGCCAGCTGTTCGGTCTGGGCAGCGTTAAGGGGGCCGGGCAGGCCCATCTGCATTGTGCCCACGTAGCCGATGATGGCGTTCAGCGGCGTTCTCAGTTCATGCGTAATTGTGGTGAGAAAGCGGTCCTTGGTCCGATTGGCTTCCTGCAGCGCTGCGTGCGAACGGCGGATTTCTTCCTCTATCGCATACCGATGGGTGTAGTCCCGGACTGCCGCCATTGCCAGCAATCGGTTACCGACCGGAATGGGGCTGAGTGAAACTCCGACCGGAATTTCGCTGCCGTTCTTGTGCAGCACGTGGAGGTAAGGTTCACCGCGCATGGGTCGGACGACGGGTTGCTCGAAATAGCTGTCCCGGTGGCCGCTGTGATTTGCGCGTGCGGCGGATGGAATAAGCAGGTCGACAGACATACCTACCATGGCCCTTCGACGGTAACCCGTAAGGCTGGCCAACTGGCTGTTCGCGAGCACGATCGTACCGGCTTCGTTACAGATCAGCATGCCGTCCGGGAGCAGTTCCATCAGATCGAGGAAGCGTTGTTCCAGCAGGCGGGAATCCATCAATGCCGCGCGCTGTGTGCGATCCGTTTCATGAAACAGCAGCAGGTGTTCAGGCAGACGCTGTACCCGACAGCTCACACCTATGAAGCGCTTGCCCTGGGGGGTGCTTCTGAGATGTTCCCACTCGGCGATGCCTTGGGAGACGGCTTGTTTACGTCCCAATTGGAAATCCATCCTGGATTCCACCGGTGCAATGAGCTCGTCGATCAACGCACCGTGCGCGCTGTCGCCATCAATACCGTAGAGGGCTTCGGCGGCCGGCGACCAATGCCTGACCCGGCCATCGACGTCGGTGCTGAAAGTCACCGCGTCGGCAGCGATATGCTGTTCTAGCGTCGCTTGCACGGTGGGCAATCCCTTTTCTGAATGGCTGGCCAATCCATTACGCGATACATCTGCGTTACCTGCCTTTCTGCTCGCGTTATCGCGGCGTAAATCCGCGATTAATACGCATTTACATCAATGTATAGCCGAACGTGGGGAAAATTACCGCGTTCCGACTGAAACTATCGGCGTTAAGCCGTAGTGCTGTAGCGCGCACAAGGGCATTCCCGGGCGCAAAATGGGGGGAATCCTGAGGGGGTATCCATTGCCCGGGCTGCGAACGACGGACTGCTGGCAGAGGGTCCTTGGACGAAGCGGATCAGGGGCGATCGAAATACGTAGCAAAATTTGCAACATCGGAAATCGCATCTGAGCGGTTGACCGTAAAACAACCTGGCACTGTGGAAAAGGAGGGCTATTTTTCTGCGGCAACAACCCGTTGAGAGTGCAACGTTTGTTCAATGGCACATCAATGAAACAATGTTGAGTTGGCAACGAAATATTTTTTTTATTCAATCAATTCCAATGCGGATTCTGTTAGTCAATTTGTTGATAGAGGCGAGTTCGGTTATGACGCCGCGAACCGCATGCAGTTTGTTGGTGGCCACGCACGCTATCCGAGGTTTCGATCACTCACGATGACTTCCTTGATCGCCAAGTCGTTCGGGACATTATCCCGCGGCTTGTTCGCATGGAAAGCCGGTGCCACCATGCGCGGGCAGTGAGCGCGTAGTGCAAGTTCATTTCTGTTCAAACGATTGAAGTTCACCGGAGGCTCCATGCTGAAACTGTTCCACGCACCGATGTCACGTTCATCCCGCTTCATCTGGCTGCTTGAAGAGTTGGGAGCCGACTATACGGTCGAGTACGTGACGATTCCGCGCATGGATGGCAGCGGGCAGGCCGATGCGAAAAATCCCCACCCGGAAGGCAAGGTCCCGGCGTTGGAACACGACGGGATGGTCATTACTGAATCTGCTGCTATTGCGCTGTATTTGACCGATCTTCTACCCGCTGCGGGCATCGGCCCGGTGGTCGGCGACGTCCGGCGTGGTGACTACTTGACATGGTTGTTCTATTACGCCGGCGTCATCGAACCGGTACTCACATTCAGCTTCCTCGGCCTGGCCGACAATCCTGGCCTGCTGCGCACCTTCCGCGGTCCGCCGGAAGTGCACAAACGTCTGCTCGATGCGCTCGCCAACGGGCCCTACGTGCTGGGCGACAACTTCAGCGCGGTCGACATTCTGGTCTGCAGCATCGGTGCATGGGCCAGGAGTGCACTGCCGCCCGGCGACCTGATGGATGACTACCTGAAGCGCTGCAACGAGCGCCCCGCATTACAGCGTGCACAGGCGCGCGATGCCGCGCCCTGATCACGCTGAACTCGCAGTATCCTGATTCAGTCGCCTTGGCGTTGCAGGTGTTGCAGCGGCAGTGCGGTGGAGGCTATCGGGGATTTCATCACGAACGATGAATGCACCCCGGTAACCCCTTCAATCCGGGTGATCTTGTGCAGCAGGAATTGCTGGTATCCCTCCATATCCTCCACCATGACCTTCAGCAGGTAGTCTGCGGACTGGCCGGTGATGAGGTGACACTCCAGCACCTCCGGTAAGGCCCGCACGGTGGCTTCAAAGGCGTCGAATCGTTCCGGCGTGTGGCGGTCCATGCTGATGTGAATGAAGGCGGTGAGTTTCAACCCGAGCTTGCGCGCGTTGAGCAGGGCAACGTAGCCATCGATGTAGCCAGCTTCCTCCAGCGCCCGAACCCGCCGCAGGCAGGGAGACGGCGACAATCCCACGCGCTCGGCAAGCTCCTGGTTGGTCAGGCGGCCATCGCGCTGCAGTTCGGCGAGAATCCGGTGGTCGTAGCGGTCGAGAGAAGCCATGTTTCTGCAATTGAATTAATATTGCAGGAATCTTATAGAATAAGGCAGGAAATGCCAATAAATGGCGCTCATAAGGTGATATTGGCAATATATTACCCACGCCATTGAACTAAACTGCTCCGCACACCGTATGGTCCCGGCAGGAGCAAAAGCATGTCCACATTCGATCACACCAAGTACCGCCGCGCCCCGGTCGTGGCATTGCCCGACCGCCAATGGCCGAACCGCGTTATCGCCCACGCCCCCCGCTGGTGTGCCGTCGATCTGCGCGATGGCAACCAGGCGCTGGTCGAGCCGATGTCGGTGGCGCGTAAGCGGCGGCTCTGGGACTTGCTGGTCAAGCTGGGGTTCAAGGAGATCGAAGTGGGTTTTCCCGCCGCATCGCAGCCGGATTTCGACTTTGTCCGCATGTTGATCGAAGAGGGTTTGATTCCCGAGGACGTGACCATCCAGGTGCTGGTGCAGGCCCGCGAGGAATTGATCGCGCGGACCTTCGACGCGTTGCGCGGTGCGCGCAAGGCCATCGTCCATGTCTACAACTCTGTCAGCCCGGTTCAGCGGACGCGCGTGTTTCGCATGGACCGCGATGGCGTCCGTGACATCGCCGTGCGGGGAGCGCAATGGGTGGCGGAATATGCTGCACGTAACCCGTCGACGCAATGGCGGTTCCAGTACTCACCGGAAAGCTTCTCCAGTACTGAACCGGATTTTGCGGTTGAGGTTTGCGATGCCGTCATCGAGCAGTGGTTGCCGACCGGCAACGGCATGATCATCAACCTGCCGGCAACCGTCGAAGTCTCCACGCCGAATGTATTCGCAGACCAGGTGGAATGGTTCTGCCGCCACTCGCGCTACCGTGACCGGTACATGTTGTCCGTCCACACGCACAATGATCGGGGCTGTGGCATCGCCGCAGCGGAACTCGCTGTGATGGCCGGCGCTGATCGCGTGGAAGGCACGTTGCTGGGCAATGGCGAGCGCACCGGTAACATGGATATCGTGGTGATGGCGATGAACCTCTACAGTCAGGGCATCGACCCTGAACTCGATTTGTCGAACATGGACGAAATCATCGCGACCGTCACCACGTGTACCGACATCCCGTTGCACCCGCGGCACGCGTGGGCGGGCGACCTGGTGTTCACGGCGTTTTCCGGCAGTCATCAGGACGCCATCGCCAAGTGTCTGGCGCAGCAACAGGAAGGCACGCCCTGGGACGTGGCATACCTGCCTATCGATCCGGCCGACATCGGACGTCGTTACGAGGATGTCATCCGTATCAACAGCCAGTCCGGCAAGGGTGGCGTCGCCTATGTGCTCGAGCATCACTACGGCTTGCGTTTACCGCGCTGGTTGCAGGTGGATGCCAGCCGTCTGGTCCAGCGCGAAGCAGAGCGCCGTGCGGGAGAGCTTTCAGCGACGGATATCCATCACTTGTTCGTTACGCATTACCTGCAAGCGCACGCCGGCGTTATCACGTCCTTGCATGTTGATCAGGATGTCGACGATACCGTGCAGGTCGATATACGCACGGCCGCAGGCGCCATCACGACGCTGCACGGTGAAGGCAAGGGTGCGGTCAGCGCACTGGTGGATGCCTTGCAGCGGCATTACGGCTGTTCAATCGACGTACTCGACTACCAGGAACACGCGGTTGCCGCGGGCACGGACGCCAAGGCGATTGCCTACGTGCTGTTGTCAGTGAACGGCGAACGGCAGATCGGTGTTGCGCTGGGGACAGATGTGCTGGCCGTTTCGCTACAAGCCGTGGTCAACGCGGCGGACCAGCAGGTGCCGCTGCGCAAGACCGCCTGACATCAAGGCAGCCGGGCCGCAAGTCCGGCTGCCACCCTTCCTGAGCCCTGTAAACCCGGTGCGGCCATGGTGCTGCCGTCGGCGCACCGCTGCGTCCGCAAAGCCGAACAACAACGAGGAACGACTATGTACCAGCAGAAATGGAATGCGCAGACCTATCAACGCAACGCACGCTTTGTCAGCGATCTGGCGACACCGGTGGTCGACCTGCTGAATCCGCAACCGCTCGAGCGCATACTCGATCTCGGCTGCGGTGATGGCGTGTTGACCGCGGCGCTGGCGGGCATGGGGTGCGAGGTTGTTGGCGTTGATGCCAGCGCCGAATTTGTCGCCGCCGCCCGTGAGCGTGGCCTGGACGCACGGCAGGTGGACGCCACCGCCCTGGATTTCGCGCAGGCGTTCGACGCAGTCTTCAGCAACGCGGTGTTGCACTGGATCCCCGCAGCGGAAAAGGTCATCGCCGGTGTTTACAATGCGCTTAAGCCCGGCGGTCGCTTCGTCGCGGAATGCGGTGGCAAACACTGTGTGCAACAGATACGGTACGCGTTGCTGGAAGAGTTGAAACGGCGGGGTCTGGATGAACATGGCGCCGATCCCTGGTACTTCCCGTCTGTCGGCGACTACGCCGCGAAACTGACCGCTGGGGGATTCGACGTGCGTTATATCGAATTGATTCCGCGGCCCACCAGGTTGCCCGGCGACATCAGCGGCTTTCTCGAAACCTTCGCCGGCAGTTTCCTGGCCCGCGTACCACTGGCCGAGCGGGGCGGATATATCAACGATGTCCGTGCCCGATTGGCGCCGCTGCTCGTTGGCGCCGACGGTGTCTGGACGGCGGACTACACCCGGCTGCGATTTGCGGCAATCAAACAGGAATGATGAACCATGGCCGACACTTCGACCAAGCCTGAACCACGCACCACCACCTGGCGCATGCTCGCCACCTTGGCTGCGTTGGCACTGGTGGTGCTTGCGGCAACCGGTGGTCTTGACCAATACGGCACCACGTATACGGAGGCGAGCCTGAAACGTGCACTGGTCGCGTTCGGCATTTCGCGCACGTTGGACGGTGTGATTTCGGTGGCGCAGGCCACCGAAATCTCGCTCGAACCGGGTGGCGTCGGCGTTACGCTGGCGCCGGCGGAGATTCTCGATCCGGTCAATGATCTGGTCGAACAGTTTTCCGGCCTGGTGCTGGTGGCGGCAACTTCACTTGGCGTGCAGCGCGTGTTGCTGGAGGTCGCCGCATGGTGGCCGGTGACGGTTGCACTCGGCGTATTGATGGCGATTCTGGTGGCACTGTGGTGGCGAGGTGAGGACGCGCCGCGCTGGTTCAAATCCACGCTCAAACTGGGCCTGGCCGTTCTGTTCGTGGTTCGTTTCGCCGTACCGTGCATGGCCGTAGCCAGTGCCGCGATCTATTCGCTGTTCCTGGAGCCGCATTACGAGCAGGCGACCGAGCAGCTTGAGGTTGCCAGTGGCCGCCTGCAGACTTTGAATGAAGCTACTGAGGAAAGCGTCCCCGCGGCAACTGACGGCGATCCGTCACTGCTGGAACGCGCGCGCCGCGCCTATGCCGCCGCCGGTCAGGCGCTGGATATCAGGCAACGCCTGGATTCATACACGGCTGCAGCCGCAGGCATTGCCGATCACGCTGTCGAGCTGACCGTGGTCTTTGTGATCGAAACGCTGTTGATGCCGCTGGCGTTCCTGTGGTTGATGTCGGCGGTGATGCGCGGCCTCGCGGCGCGCCTGCTGGGCAGCGACTGATCGCGCAGCCCGAGCGTTTCAGCGTCCTGGAAGATGCTGGCGTGTCCAGCGCACGATATCGCCTGCACTCACCGCGCCAGCCTGGCGTGCAACTTCCCGACCACCCACGAACAACGCCAGCGTGGGGATGCTGCGGATGTTGAACTGTGCACCGAGCGATTGTTCCTCGTCGGTATTCACTTTCACCAGCCGGACATAGGGTTCCAGTTGCGCAGCGGCCTGCGCGTATGCTGGCGCCATGGCCTTGCACGGCCCGCACCATGGCGCCCAGAAATCCACCAGCACCGGTAGTTCCCCTCGCGTCAGGTGGCGCTGGAAGGCGGCGGTATCCACTGCCAGAGGCTGCGCGGCGAACAATGGTTGGTGGCAACGCCCGCAATTCGGGTTCTGTTCCAGACGTTGCGCCGGCAGTCGGTTGATCGATGCGCAATGCGGGCAGACAAGATGCAACTGGGTATCCGTCATTTCAGGTCACTCATGTAAGTTGCCTCGCGGATCACTGCTCCTGCAGCCGGCCGACCTGGGCGCGCAGGTATTGCAGTTCATCCAACATATCCAGTACGAGTGCCGCGCCTGCCCAGTTCACACCGAGGTCGCGTTGAATCTGTACCGCGATCCGCGCACGGCGGACACTGGTGGCAGCGAACCGCCATGTGGTGGATTCGCGTCGCACGGCGTCCACGATGCCTTCATCGATCAACGCGGTAATGGTTTCCACATTGACGTGTAACGCCCGGCACAGCTCGGCCAGGGTAAGTTCGGCGTCGTCGTCCAGCAGCGTGCCGCTCACAATCATCAATTCAGTCGTCATGCGATTTACACTCCCAGCCGTTCGCGCGGATTGAAGGCACACTCGCGCTGAAAGGCCTGGTATGCGGCTTTCGCCTGTGCGCTGTCAGCGTCCGGCAACGCAATCTGCAGCACCACGTAGAGATCGCCCGGTGTGCGGGCCGGAATGCCGCGGCCTTTCAGGCGCAACTTGCGGCCGGCGCGGGATCCTGCCGGTACGCTCAGCTCAACCGCGCCGGCAGGCGTAGGGACTCTGACCTTGGCGCCCAACGCCGCCTCCCATGGCGTCACCGGCAGTTCGACATGGACGTCGGTGCCTTCGGCGCGGTAGTAGGGATGCGGTTCAAATGCGACTTCGAGGTAGAGGTCGCCGGCCGGACCCTGGCCCATGCCAGCGCCACCCTGACCGACAAGACGGATCTGCTGGCCGGCGCGGATGCCTTGCGGGATCTTCACATTGAGCGTGCGCTCTTTCACATGGGGCCGGCCGTCGGCGCCGAGTTCGGTTGACTTCAACGTCAATGACCGGGTCGCGCCATGAAAGGCGTCTTCGATATTCACCAGGATGCGCGCATGCGTATCCTCGCCGCGGCCATGGAATTCGTGACGGCCATATTGCGCACGCGGTCCACCGCGGCCGAACAGCGACTCGAAGAAGTCGCTGAACTGCGCGGCATCGGCATCAGTGAATCCGCCACCGTGGAATTCGAAGCCCTGGTCCCAGGCCGGCGGCGGCCGGAAATCCTGGCCGGCTTGCCAGTTCGCGCCCAGCTGGTCGTAAGCCGCGCGCTTTTCCGGATCCTTCAGGACTTCGTAGGCTTCACCCACTTCCTTGAAACGCGCCTCGGCATCGGCTTCCTTGCTGACGTCGGGATGATATTTGCGCGCAAGCTTGCGATACGCGCGCTTGATGTCGTCCTGCGTCGCATCGCGCGCGACGCCCATGATCTGGTAATAGTCTTTGAACTCCATAGCGCCTCTGCCTGCTGGTCCAGCGGACCGCTCTGCCCGAAAGAATATGCCTCGCTGAAGATGGGGGCGTGTTGAGAGAAATCAACCCGCGCATGGCGCGGATCTTGTCGGCGTCACCAGTTGAAGGGCGGGCGGAAGAACGTCAACATCCTGCCGGCGCCGATGACGACGACCATCAGCAGCAATGACAGCAGCGCCATGAATCGGGCAAACGCGGGAGCTGGCGCGGCGCCGTCCCCTCTGGCAAGACGGGGCGCGGCCCACAGGTAGAAAGCGGTGACATTCAGCCCCATGAAGAGCAGTGCCGTCGCCTTGATGTGAAATGCCTGATTGTAGAAATACTGTTCCGGTGCGGCCGCGAAGAACATGGCGCCGGTCGTCAGGCATAACACGAATCCGACGATCCCCCAGGGCAGCAGGCGGTGAAGCGCGTTGAAGCCGATCCCGCGCAACCCCCCGAGCACGTGGAGATCGATGACACCAACGACTCCCGTCATCAACACCAGCCCGATGAAGTGCAGTGTTTCACAGATGGGCCAGGCCCACGCAACCTGCGTCACCAGATGCGCAGGCGCCGTGGTCATCAGCGACTGCAGGAAAGCATCCACTTCCGTCATGCTCATACGAGGTCCGTCGCCATCAGCGTCGAATACGTGTAGGCGAGCAGGCGACCAAACAGGATAGCGCCAGCCCATAGCGCCAGCGATGTCACGGCCATCCGGTGACGGCGACGCCGATCCGGGGCGTTGGCGGGCAGGTCGCGAAGCATCGGTTTGAGCCATTGCAGGTACATCATGGCGTACGCGACCAGCGCCAGCTTGGCAAAAAACAGCGGGTTGGTGACTGCTTTGGTCGGATAGGCCAGCAACAGCAATGCACCGGATGCAGCATTGATCCAGAAGCCGCTCCACATCAACGGGTAAAGCCCGCGCAGCGGTTCGGGCGGGATCCTCTCCTTGCGGTCCAGCAGCGCGAGATTGATTGCGACATTCGGCCCGACCAGCATCGCAAGGCCAAGCGTATGCAGAAACAGCACGCCGGGAAACGCGAACAGCGACGGTGATTCACGTAGCCACACGCTGAGCCCACTGTCTTCAAGCCACAGCAATATCGGCATTGCGCCTCCACACAGCCAGCGGCCTTGATCGGCTAAATCCGCCTGCACAATAGCACGTTGCCACATTACGGTGCCCTGACAAGCGGAAGCAGGCGCATTACCCATCGACCGACGATGTCAATTATGCACGCGCCGTGAATGACCCCCGTCTGGCATAATCGGGCCCACGCTGAACACAATAACCTCACGGTACCCAGGGAAGACTGCAGGAGTTTTCGAAGATGGAGAAAATCAAACAAGCCCTGGAGGAGGCAAGGCGCAAGCGCGAACGGATGGGTATTCCACCCGGCGTCAGCGTCAGCCCGGCCGATATCGTCAGACAGTTGGACAGCCGGACGGTGAATACCATCCGCCGGCTGGTGCCGATCAACGAATTGCCGGAAAAACATCAGGATTACGTCATCACTTCGGGAGAAATCGTCGAAGTGGCGCGCAATGAGCGCATTTTCTCCGAAGGCTCAACCGATCAATACGTGCACTATCTGCTGAGCGGCACGATCGTGTTTCTGGTCAACGGCCAGCACGTCAAACGTCTCAGCGGTGACAGCGGTCTGAGTTCGTTTCCTCTCGATGATCCGCCGAACGAGCGGAAATCGACCGTCGTTGCGCTGCATCCGACTACGCTGTTCCGGATTTCCTACAAGACACTGCAGCGCGAGCTGCACCTCGTGAATACCTCGCCGCCGCCGGCGCCGCCGGAGGTTATGGATATCTCCGAAGCCGATTCCACCGATTGGCTGGTGGTCAACCTGCGGAACGGGCTGTTCGCCAACCTGCCGGCCGACACCATCCAGCGCGTCCTGGCATCAGTGAGTGAACACTCGATGAGCGCCGGTGATGTCATCATCAATCAGGGCGATCCTCCCGACGGGTTCTACCTGCTGAAGTCAGGGTTGGCAGAGGTCCGTCGCCGGACGTCCGATGGCGTCGCCATTCACCTGTCCGATATCGGCCCGGGCAGTGGTTTTGGCGAGGAGGCACTGATTACCGGTGAGGGGCGCAATGCCACCGTCCGCATGAAAAGCGACGGCGTCATCCTCAAATTGCGGCCGGGGGATTTTGACCGCCTGATCCGCGAACCTCTGCTGCAGAAGGTCTCGCTGGGCGAGGCCGAATCCCTGGTCGATGAAGGCGCCTGCTGGATTGATGCACGATATCCGGAACTGTTCCGCCGCCGGTCACTGCCAGGCGCCATCAATCTGCCATTGCCGTTGCTGCGCCTGCAGTATGAAAAACTCGATGTTGAACGGACCTACATCATCTACAGCGACAACGTCGGCACCAGCGCCGTCGCGGCGTTTCTGCTGGCTGCCCGGGGGCGAGACACGCGCTACGTGGATCAGGCGGTGATACTCAGCTATCCGGGTCAGGAGGTCGACGTTCCCGGCGCCGCACCGGCCGTCACTGAACCGGTGCCAGCCACGCCGCCTGCCTCGCAGGCGCAGGACGATGAACAACTCCCGGTCGCGCGCGAGTTCTATGCCGACACCCAGTCAGGGATCCGACTGGCCGATCTGGTCGACGAAATCAACGCTAAAAATAACGATATCCACCACGAGGCCTCCCACATGCAGGATCCCGCAACTGCAGAAGACACGCTTGCTCCAACCTCACCCCTGGATGAAACCGCGTTCCGCATCGATCTCGACATCTTCAAACCGGAACCCGAGTTGGACCAGACGGGCAGTATCGCGTCGGTCGTTGCCGATGCGCACGTGGAGGATCCGGTAGACGCCGCCCTGGCGGAACTGGGCCGGGTCATCCGCACGCAAATCGCGACCGAACGTCAGCGCGAACGGGAACGCATGCAGGCTTACCTGAATTCGCGTGTGGAACGTATGCAATCGCGGGCGCGCGAGATTATCCAGCAGCGCTTGAAGGAAGCGCGCGCACGCGACCGCGAAATCATGCGGCAGAACGAAGACAAGCTGCGTGAGCACTATGACAAGCTGCGCCAGCTGGCTAACCGCGTGACCCATCAGAAGGCTGAATTGAAACGCGCCCGCCAGCAGCTGGAGGAGAAACTGCGGGCCGCGGAAGCGTTACAACGGGAACTTGCCCAACTCGGTCAGACGATGACGCGCGAACTCGCGGATCTCGATGACAACGGGCAGGATGACCTGGAAATCTCGCTGATTGGCGAACAGGGCTGAGCCGCGGCCTGTCTTTTGTGACCGTTGCCGGCGCCTGTGGACCCAGGCACCGGCGGCCACCCTCAGAACATCGTGTTGTCGTTCTTCGCTTTCGCCGGCTCCGGAATCGCCTGAACAACGTCCCAGTGCTCTACGACCTTGCCATTCTCGATGCGGAAGATATCGACCACCGCATTGCCCCGCATTTCCGGGCTGCGCCGGTTATGAATATGTAAGGCGACGAGATCGCCGTCGGCCAGCGCATGCTTGATGTCACCGCGGTTGTTGGGAAAATCCTTCTTCAGAAACTCGATATGCGCGTGTAAACCTTCCGGGCCGTCCGCGGCATTGAGATTGTGCTGCACGTAACGGTCGCCAATCATGCTGCGGGTCTTTTCCCAGTCCTTCTCATTCAAGGCCGCATTGTAGAATTCGATGGCGATTTGCTTGTTGCGCTCCTCCAGGGCCTGCTGGTCATCGGCCGCTGCGGCAGCGAAGCCGAGGCTGGCGGCTATGAGGGCGAATAACATCTGGCTGATAACTCGTGACTGCATGCTCTGTTCCTTTGCACTTGGAAATGGAAATCCGCCACGGGCGCGGTAAACTGCATCGCGCACAGGCCGGCGGATGGAAAAAGCCTAGACAAGGGGATCCTTGACGCACTTGACCGGCATCACGATCACGCTGGAAGCATGCTTCGATAATCCCTTCCAACAGCACGGCCATGCAGGAAGCGGGCGGTGCGGAAGTTCGGCGCGCGAGCGCGAAGGAGAAAAGATGATGAAACTCAAGGCAGTGATGACGCTGGGCCTGGCGCTGATGGCCGCCTATACGACCCAGGCCGTTGCGCACCACTCATTCGCGGTCCATTTCGTGGCCGACAAGCTGGTCAAGGTTGAAGGTGAAGTCACGGATTTCAAATTCCGCAACCCGCATGGTGTGCTGACTTTCCAGGTCAAACAGCCTGACGGCAGCATGGCGGAATGGCGGGCCGAGACAAATTCACCGAATGTGCTCCGGCGCCGCGGTTGGAGTCCCAATTCGTTGAAAGCCGGCGAGTCGGTGACAGTGGAAGGCTACCCGGCTCGCGATGGCACCAACTACATGCGAATCTTCCAGGTCGTCAAGACAGATGGTACGACCTTGACCGCGCAGCGGCCGGAAGTCGGACTGGCGCCGGCCGAGGACGGTAGCTATTCAGATTGAGCGGCGGCTTTACGGCCGTCGATTTCAGCGTATCTGCTGCTTAATATCCATGTCACCGGAAACGCCCGCAATCGCGGGCGTTCCTGCGTTACTGGCACTATCAAACTCATCACCAAGCCGGGTTCTGTAACGGACCGGCGCGCCTGTCCAACTGCTCGTTGTAGATTGTCCGCCGGGTGAAGTACCACTGCCCGTCGATCTTTTCCAACTCGTCTTCATAGTGACCGTACGAACCGAGAATTGCGCTGCGTTCGCTGTTGTCATTGCCAAGTTGCGTCCAATAGGCGCGGCCGTATGCCTTGTTGCCTTCGATCCTGACCACCACATTCGTGATGCTGTGGCGCGCCGCCGGCGGTCGTGCAGCAGCCGAATCTGATTTGGCGACAAATCCGCCCCGGCTCGGTTGCGTCTGGATGAATTCGCGGATTGCCTGGCGCCCTTTGACTTCACCATTGGCCCAATCGAGGACGCCGCCTTCAGTGAATGTCGAGGCGTAGGTATCAGCATCGCGAAAGTCCATCGCGAAGGCGTAACGGGCCTGCAAATCTTCAATCATGGCCCGGTCATCGCCGTAGCCGGCAGCATATTCGGCGGTTTGGGCGGCTGGTGGCATGAATGCACAGCACGCGGAAAGTAGCAGTAGAGTGGTGGTGATGCGTTGACGTGCGCGGATGATGGACATGCGAGCGCTCCCGCTGGATTGAAATGGCAGTGCCAATGCGGCACCGATGCATATTCGATGATACTTGTATCGGCAACGTCGGAAAGTGAAAGGGATTGCCGCGGATCAGCTCCGGGATGGTTACTATCGATTGTGCAGAATGATCACATGGTGATCAGTGTTCTGGTGTGCGAGCCTATGGCGTGCCGATATCACTCTCGCTGTGGGTAAGGCTGGCGTTATAGGATTCGATGAAGGCCAGTGCCTTGGCAAAATCGTCATACACGCGTGCGCGCTCCGCGGTTGACGGCGACGGTTTCCGAAAAGCGTTCCGGCACTACGATGGCGCATTGCCTACCGCGACGATGAAGACGTCTGGCGGTTGCGTGGCGGCGACGAACTTCCCCTGTTCGAAACGTTCCATCAGCGTGGGGCCGCTGCCGGTGACGGACGCATGTCGAGCAATGCGATGGCGCTGCCGTGGCTGAGGGCCTCGGCGAAAATCTCCGTAATCATCTGCTTGAATCCGGCAAACGAATACTCACCGGTGGCAGTGACCAGCAGGTACCCCACCTTGTTTTCAAATCTGAGCTGCATGTCCGCCACAGCGTCCTGGGCGTGATGAAACAAGACCTTCCGTGGGTCACCCGCCGCCCCCCGGGCCGGTAACAAGGTCGCCTCTTTTGCTTACTTACCCTGTAAGGCTGGCAGACGGGGCGAAAAATTACCAGTTTGATTTAACACGCTCTCCTTCCTGGCTGACAGAAAAGGGATTTTCACCCGCACCGGGCATGGAGCGTATCCGGGCATTCACCCAGTTTCGCCGAACAGCGAGTCGGACGGAATTTTCAGGTTTGTCAGGGCGCAAAAGTGCGGGCGCTTTGGGCAAGGCAGCGAGCGTCGCCGCTTCTTCCAGCGAGACGGCAGCCGCTTGGCTTGTAGGAAATAAAAGCGGGCCGCAGCATCGATTCCCATTGGTCTGCACCGAAATGAATCACGTTGAGATATGTTTCCAGTATCTGGTTCTTGGTCAATATCGATTCGAGGTGGCGCGCCAACCGCCATTCAGCGAGCTTTGCGCCGGATGCACGCGGTCGATCGTGGAAATAGATTACGCGCGAGTTGCATCGTGAGCGTGGAGGCGCCCTGAACCTCGCTGCTGGCAAGGTGCAGGGCCGCGCGTATCTGGCTCGTGTGTCGACGCCATCGTGTTCGAAGAACCGTGCGTCTTCCACCAGAAAGGCCGTAACGACGTAGGGCGGCAGCTCACCAAGTGGTACCCGGCGGCGTCCGCTGTGTAGCTGCGGACGGCTTCGTCAATGGCCCTGAAGATTTCGTCCTCGTCCGGCAATGGATGGGCATACTGCCAGGATATCGCCACGCCAAGGAAGCACAGGGCAAGTATGCTGAAAAAGTGCGAACGCCAACGACGCGGCGCACACGCGTCTGAAAGAATCTGTGGTGGGAAATTCATCCGGTCCCTCGATATCGACTTCCGGATTCGAGGGTAGCCGCCAATCAGGGCAGCATCAGGGCATTCGGCGGGCGGAAACAGGACGGCGAAACGATCGTGTCCCTGGGTATGTCTTCAACTCATGCGAGTAAACCGGCGATGGCGCGGTCTACGTCAGCGACGGTGTAACGGATCTGGTGGTGGCCGCCATGCGGGTGATAGACATTGCCCCGAAACGGCGGCGCAAGCACAGCGCCATCGTTGCCAAGCAACCAGTAGCACGGCACGCCGTACATCTGGCTTTCGTCGTCGGCACGCATACGACCCTGCCACGGCGCCACATCATCGGTTGCCGGCACCTGATTCGGGTTCATCAACAAGCGGAAGCGCAGATCGAGCCACGGTTGTTGCGGCAATGTACCGGCGGTCACCGCAGCTGCGGTGGATTCCATGAAAGCTTCGCGTGCTTTCACGAACCCGGCGTCGTCGTCCGAGGGATCCAGAAAGACCCGTTCGCCAAAGCCGAGCCATTTCGTGTGGTAGGCAGGTGGACACGCAATCGGAATGAAGCCGACCGGTGCATCGCGATACCAATCAGAAAGCGTGCGCAGAATATGGCTGTCCTCATACGAATCCTGGCACCACAGCCGCCCGGGTTGCGTATGTCCCATGTCTCCGCCGCCGAACACGAACACCACGTTGACCTTGCGTGCCGGGTCCGTGGCGAGCAGATCCAGCAGGCGTTCGCGTTGCAGAGCGGCGTTGACGACAAACGTACCCGGGTCGATGCGATCGCCCGCCACGTAACCTGCCGTTTTGGCCTGGAGGTTACGCATATTGCCGGCGCCCAGGGCCGCAGCAATCAGGCTGGAATTGAACTCACGGCGTTTCATCTGCGGACTAGTATCCGACCGTGAAGCGCTTGCCGATGAACTGCGGATTTTCCAGTTCATTGATGATGGCGACGGCGAAATCCTCCTGCGAGATTGCGCTGTTGCCCTTGGCATCGCGGATCGCCGTGTCCGAAGCAAGACGGAACTTGCCGGTGCGCTGGCCAGGTGTAATGGATAATGCCGGCGTCACCACCGTCCATTGAATATCCGATGCCGCACGGTACCGCTGCAGCGCCTCCCAGTGGCCGAACAGCATGGCGTATACGGCAGTGCCCTCGGGCGCGGGAAACGGCATATTGGCCTTCATGTCTTCCAGGCTCGGGTTCAAGGTGGTCGCGCCACCCACCTGGAAGATGCGCGGGGCATCGTCCCCCAACCTGCGACTGGCGGAAATCATGATTTGGGCCGCCATGTTGAGCGTGGAGTTTTCCGGGGTATTGTCCGGGCTGTAGCCGCCCACGGAGACGACCACGGCATTCGCTCCGGTGATTTTCTCGACCACGTCATTGACGTCGAGGATATCGCCGCTGACGGCGCTGTAGCGTGAATTGGGCTTTGCGCCCGCGGGGCCGGGATGCCTGGACACGCCGACGACAGTGTAGCCACGGTTCAATGCCTCGGCGACGATTTTGCTGCCGATATTGCCGTTGGCCCCGTAGACGACGATTTTGCCGGGCTCAGCTGCCTGGACCGGATGTCCGGCCAATGCGGCCAGCGTGGTGAAAAGGCCGACAACGGCCAGGCGAGACAGTCGCTTCATTGAGTCTTTCCCCCGATGACACCGATTGCGGTCTGGAACACAGCATACGGAAATTCCACCCGTCGGCCCACCTTCAGCCCCGAATCCGGAACACGCCTGCGCCGCAACCGGAACCGCCACCGCGGCTGGCGGTCTGTTTCCCTTGCAATGGTCCGCCTGCCCGTGGCACCCCTCGGCGCCTGGCCGTTGCCGTGGGTACCGTGGTCACTTAAAGTGCCGCAAGGTTTTGCCAAGCCGGCCAGTGGTTTGCACGCCGGTACCAGGTCAATGCGAAGGAATCCGTAATGAAGAGAAGCTCGTTGCTCGTCCGTGTTTCTGCTTGGTTGTCGCTGCTGGTTGTTGCGGCGCCCGCCGTCGCCCAGATCACCGACGTCGAAATTCCATACACCAGCTTCACGCTGGCCAACGGTTTGCGTGTGGTCGTGCATGAAGACCACAAGGCGCCGATTGTTGCGGTCAGTGTCTGGTACAACGTCGGCTCCAAGGACGAGCCTGAAGGCAAGACAGGTTTTGCCCATCTGTTTGAACACCTGATGTTCAACGGTACGGAAAATTACAACGACGAATATTTCAAACCGTTCCATGAAGTCGGCGCGACATCGATGAACGGCACCACCTGGTTCGATCGCACCAACTATTTCGAAACGGTGCCGACCCCCGCGCTGGAGCTGGCCTTGTGGATGGAATCCGATCGCATGGGCCACCTGCTGGGCGCGATTGATCAGGCCAAACTGGACGAACAACGCGGCGTGGTACAGAACGAAAAGCGCCAGGGAGACAACCAGCCGTACGGCATGGCAGGGTACCGCATCCAGGAAGGTCTGTATCCGCCGGGGCATCCCTACCGCCACGACACCATCGGCTCGATGGAGGATCTGAACGCGGCGTCACTTGATGACGTGAAGGAGTGGTTCCGCACCTATTACGGCGCCGCCAATGCCGTCATTGTTCTGGCGGGCGACGTCACCGCGGAACAGGCGCGGCCGCTGGTGGAAAAATACTTCGGCAACATCGAAGCGGGCCCGGCGCTGACCCGCGTCATCGCCGAAATTCCGACCCGCGACCACGATACCGAAGAAGTCATGTACGAACGCGTGCCGCAGACGCGCATCTATCGTGGCTGGGTGATTCCGGGGCGCACCGAGCAGGATCGCGCGGTCATGGAGCTTGCCGCACGAATTCTCGGCACTGACAAGAATTCGCGGCTCTATCAGGAGTTGATCTACAAAAATCAACTGGCCAGCAACGTCAGCGTGTATGTCGAAGAGCATCTGCTGGCCAGCAACTTCATGGTCGAAGTGACCTTGCGTCCGGAAGCATTCACCACCGAAGTCGAAGCCATCATCGACCAGGTCTTCAGCGAGTTTCTCGCCAAACCCGCCAGCAACGAAGAGGTTCAACGCGCCAAGACCGGTATTGAATCGCTGGTCATTCGCGGCCTGGAACAGGTGGGCGGTTTCGGTGGCAAGGCCAGTACGCTGGCCGAAGGTGAGCTGTATGCCAACGACCCGGCCTTCTACAAGAAGCTGTACGGCTGGATCGAGCGCGCCAGCGCTGAAGACATTCGTGCCGTCAGTGCGCACTGGCTGGGCCAGGGGCGTTATCAGCTGACGGTGTTGCCGTTCGATGACTTCTCGGTCAGCGGCAACGAGGTTGATCGCGCGAAAGGTCCACCCGCACCCGGCGCCATGCCTGGGTTGAAGTTCCCCGCCATTGAACGCGCAACCCTCAACAACGGCATCACCGTGGTGCTGGCGGAAAGCCACACCGTGCCGGTGGTCAATGTCGCGCTGCAGTTCGATGCCGGCTATGCGGCAGATTCCGCCGGTTTCAAACTCGGTACGTCCGGCTACACACTGGCGATGATGGATGAGGGCACGAAGGATCTCGACGCGCTGGAGATTTCCGCCCGCGCTGAACTGCTGGGCGCGAGCATATCGACCGGCTCGAATCTCGACATGTCTTCAGCCAGCCTGTCGGCGCTGAAGAAGAACCTCGATGAATCCCTGGCGCTGTTCGCCGATGTCGTCCGCAACCCGGCCTTCCCGGAAGAGGAAATCGAGCGTCTGCGTGGTCGCTGGATCGCCGGCATTGCGCAGGAGAAGACCCAGCCGGTGGGAATTGCCTTGCGCAATCTTGCGCCGATGCTCTATGGCACCGGCCATGCCTACGGTATCCCGATGACCGGCACCGGTACCGAAGCATCCATTGCGTCGTTATCGCGTGACGACCTGGTGAATTTCTACCAGACCTGGATCCGGCCGGACAACGCGACCATGTTCGTCGTCGGCGACACCACGATGAAGGAGATTCTGCCGCGCCTGAATCGCGCCTTCGGTGACTGGAAGGCGCCGCGCACGGAACGCCGCGAAAAGAATATCGCAATGGTGAACGGCCAGGATTCCAACCGCCTGGTGGTTGTCGACAAACCCGGTGCGCCACAATCGGTGATCCTTGCCGGCCAGCTCGCACCACCGACCGGTGTCGACAACAACATCGCCATCGAGACCATGAATGAAATCATCGGTGGTAATTTCAATTCACGCGTGAACATGAATCTGCGTGAAGACAAGCACTGGGCCTACGGCGCCTACACGGTATTGCAGGATGCACGTGGTCAGCGACCGTTCCTGGTGTACGCGCCGGTACAGACCGACAAGACAGGCGCGTCCATCGCTGAACTGCAAAAGGAATTGCGTGACTACCTGGCAGAGGCGCCCGCCAGCGAAGAGGAACTCACGGTCACGGTGCAGAACCAGGTGAACAGCCTGCCCGGGGCCTTCGAGACCGCCGGCGCGGTGCTCGGCAGCCTGCTCGGTAACCAACGCTTCGGGCGTCCCGACGACTATGTGACCACGTTGACCCAGCGATACCGCAATCTGGATCTGACCAGCGTGCGCGGCGCCGCCCGCGAGGTGATCAAACCCGATGGCATGATCTGGATGGTCATCGGCGACAAACAGCAGATCACCGAACAACTCGCCGGCATGGATCTGGGCGAAGTTGTCTATATGGATGCTGACGGCAACGTCATCAAGTGAAACAACGCCGCCCGGCCGCCGCGTCACGCGCGCGGCCGGGTTATACTCCCCGCCCTCAAGGTCCGGGACACGTCTGCGGCCTGAACAACCCGCTCAACACTTCAGGAATGGTGAGTCACCGTGAGTAAAGAACCGCTGTTGCTTCTGCCCGGTCTGCTGTGCGACGAGACCGTCTGGCAGCACCAGATCCAGGATTTGGCCGATATTTCCGACGTTCTCGTACCGGATTACCGCGATTGCGACAGCATGGCCGCCATGGCCGAGAAGGTGCTGGCGATGGTGCCGGGCAATTTTTCACTGGCCGGCCATTCCATGGGCGCTCGCGTTGCGATGGAAGTCGTGCGGATGGCGCCGAAACGAATCAACCGTCTCGCGTTGCTCGATACCAGCGTGGTGCCAAGTAACAGCACTGAAACCGGCAAGCGCCTGGCCCTGCAGGAGCGCACGCGCACACACGGCATCGAGTTGCTGGTACAGGAATGGTTGCCGCCAATGGTGCATCCCGCGCGGCTGGGCGATGCACAATTGATGGAACCCCTGAAAGCAATGATTCGCCGGATGACGCTGGCGCAATACGAAGGGCAGATTCGCGCGTTGATCACGCGCCCGGAAATCGCCGATTTGCTGCCGCAAATCACCTGCTCCACGATTGTGCTGTGCGGTCGCCAGGATTCCTGGCGCACGCCTGAAGCACATGCCGAATGGGCATGCAAAATCCCTGGCATACGCTTTTTCGTCATCGAGCATTGCGGCCATATGGCGCCCTGCGAACAGCCGGAAGTGGTCAGTGCGGAACTCCGCAAGTGGCTGTTAAGAGAATGAGATTCCGCATCCGCCAGCGAGGGTTTGTGCGACGTTGTTTCGCACCTGCGACGATGACGGTGATGATTGCCTGCATCTGAACGCGAACCTCGCGCGCCAGCCGTGGTCTACGGTTGTCGTGCATATCGGATTGTGCTGTCATGGGTCACGACGGAATGCATCAATGCCTGCGCGTGAATTGGACGCGTAGTCTGCCATCGTTAATATTCCATGTTGATTGAAGCAGGAGACTTGTCATGAACGGTTCGGGAATATCGCGTCGGAATACACTCAAGGCCGGCGTGGCCGCGGTTACCGGGCTGACGCTTGGCCGTGGTGCGATTACCGTGGCTTCGGCTGCGGATATGCTGCCACTGATCACAAAGGCCGTGCCGTCATCCGGCGAACAATTGCCGGTCATCGGCGTAGGTACCAACGCATTTGGCGTAAACGACGCTGATGCGCTGGCGCAACTTCCGCGAGGTATTGCGTCAACTGCCCGACCTCGGTGGCAAAATCGTCGATACCGCGCGTATCTACGGCAGTTCGGAAGAAGTGATTGGCAGCATCGTCGAAAGTCTCGGCAACCGCGACAAACTGTTCCTGGCGACCAAAACTCCGATGAATGGCGACTTGTCGGACATTGCCGGCGCGGTGGATCTGGCGTTCACCCGCATGAAGGTCAAAAAGCTCGATCTGATTCAGGTCCATAACTTTTATGGCACGGATCAGTTCGTTGCGGAATTCCGCAAGCGTAAGGATGCCGGCCAGGTGCGCTATATGGGCGTGAGCACATCCACCGACAACCAGTACGACCAACTGGCAGATGCCATGCGCAAATATCCGCTGGATTTCATTCAGGTGGACTACTCCATCGATAACCGTTCCGCCGCAGATAACATTCTGCCCTTGGCGCAGGAACGCGGAATCGCCGTGCTGGTGAATATGCCCTTCGGCGGGCGACGGAATGCTGCCAGCACCTTCTCCAAGGTTGCGAAGCGCGAACTGCCCGATTGGGCGGGTGAGATTGACGCCACGAGCTGGGCGCAGGTGTTTCTGAAGTATTGCGTTTCACACCCTTCGGTCACCGCCGCCATTCCCGGCACCACCAAGCCACATCATCTGCTGGACAATCAGGGCGGTGCGCGTGGCCGTCTGCCGGACGCCGCCATGCGCAAGGAAATCGAGAAGTACTGGGATAGCCTTTAACCGTCGGGTCACGATTTGCTGTAACGGGAAACCGGCCTTCATGGCCGGTTTTTTTTTGGTTCTTCACCCAACGCCGGGGAAATCCGTACGGGCTTTGCCTTACCGCTCCGTCATTCCGGACGTGTCCTGGAAGGGGGTGCAATCCGGAATCCATGCGGCTTGGAGGCAGGCCCTATGGATCCCGGCTCACCGCTGCGCGGTGTCCGGGATGACGAACCTTTTTATATCCGGCGTAGATACTGGAACAGCCGGGTGGCACTCACTATACGCCGGGTGATTCCGCCAACGCCGGGAAACGTCGTGTAAGTCCGGCGATTTCCGCGTTACCACCGGACAGGATGATGCCGACACGCATGCCGCGGGCGCCGATCATGCCGTTCATCAACGCCGCCGCCCCCAGCGCTCCCGTGGGTTCCACCACGGTTTTCATACGCTCCCAGATCCAGAACATGGTTCGCAACAGCGCGGTATCCTCGACCGCCAGCATGGTATGAACGTGGCGCATGATGATCGGAAATGTCAGCTCGCCCAGCATCGGTGCGCGGGCGCCGTCAGCGATGGTGTCCGGGTGCTGCACGGATTGACGCACGCCGGATTCAAAGCTGCGTTTCCCGTCGTCCCCCGCCGCGGGTTCCACGCCCACGACCTTGCACGCCGGCGCCAGCGCATGCGCAGCGACGGCACTCCCGGCAAGCAGACCACCGCCGCCGCAAGGGACCAGCAACATGTCCAGGTCCGACTGTTCCTGCAGTAATTCCATCGCCGCAGTGCCCTGGCCCGCGATCACTGCCCGATGATCGAATGGCGGAATCACTGTCAGACCGTGGCGCGCCGCCAGATCGTGCGAAAGCACTACACGGTCGGTGGTCGCCGGGTCATATTCGACGATGGTTGCGCCGTAACCCTGGGCAGCCGCCCGCTTTACCGCCGGTGCATCCATTGGCATGACGATGGTTACTGCTACGCCCGCTTCACGGCCGGCGAGCGCGACCGCCTGCGCATGATTGCCTGAGGAATAGGCGAGAACGCCTGCGGCACGTTGCGCCGGTTGCAGCAGGGTGAGCGCGTTGTAGGCGCCACGGAACTTGAAAGCCCCCACCCGTTGGAAATTTTCGCACTTGAAATACACCTGGGCACCGGTCAATTGATCAAAGCTGCGCGAGCGGAGCACCGGCGTGCGATGCGCCACCCCGGCCAGGCGTCGTGCCGCTGCTTCGATATCGGCGAATTCCACTGCCAGTCTGCCCACGACAGTTTCGTCAGTCACCGTGCCGCCTCGTCATGCTGATTTGATATCGCGCATGGTAACGCATCAAGAGTGCGCTGTTGCCGTGTAAACTGGCGGCCTGGTCAACGCATTACAATTGCAGACTCCGGCGGGTTACGCAGTAACAGCAAAATGTCGAAAATTTTCAGAGAGCCGCTGGTTCACTTCATTGCGCTGGGCGTACTGGCATTCGCTGTTTTTCAATGGCGACATCCCGCAGTTGAAGTCGAAAGCGACACCCGTTCGATCCACATCGGCAGCGCTACGGTGCAATCGGTTGTCGCAAACGCCACGATGAATGACCCGGCCGCGACCCTTACTGAAGCCGAAATTTCCGCACTGCTGCAGCCGGTGATAGATGACGAGATCCTGCTGCGCGAGGCACTGCGGCTGCAGATGGACGCGGGCGACGAAGAGGTGCGCAAGCGACTGATTGCCAAAATGCGCTTCCTGCTCGAGGACACGGTAGAATCGCCGGCACCCGATGAACGGGATATCCGCAATTTCTACGAGGCCAACAGGAATCGATTCCTGCGTCCCGCCCAGATCTCTTTTGAGCAGATTTTTTTCGAACCTGACAATGTTACGGGCGCGCAGCAGGCTTTCAATCTGCTGCAGGAAGACCCTGCCGCCGACGTCGTTGCCGAATCAGATACATTTGGTCGCAAGTTTGAGCGTGCGGACGAGGACCGGCTGATTGTTCTGTTCGGCGCCGCCTTTGTCCAAGACCTGCTGGCCGGCCCCAGGGACGAGTGGCGCGAGCCGGTGCGAAGCGCATTGGGCTGGCATGTCACGAGATTGTTCGAGGTGTCGCCGGCCACGATGCCGGCTTTTGAGGATATCCGATCGGTGGTCATTGACAGTTACGTCGCTGAACGGCGCAAACGTGACAACGAGGAAGCCTATCGCCGATTGCGTGAGCGTTACCGCGTTACCATTGAATATCCGCAAGCACCGCAGGTAACCCCTGAGTGAAGCCGGTTCTGTTTGCTTTGCTGTTGAGTCTGCAGTGGGTTGCCGGTGCTGCGCAGGCTCATCAGCTCGATCCCGCATTCCTTGGTCTGCGCGAATTCGCACCTAATCGCTTTGCGGTGACATGGAAGCTTTCGGTGGAAGGCGGGCTGGCAAATGTTCTTGCGCCCGAATTCCCTGCAGCATGCGAAGTCGATGGCGATGTACGCAGCCGGATGGACGTGCGGGTTCGAATTCTGCACGGTACGTTGGCATGCCGGGAACCACTGCCAGGGCAGCGCATCGCCATTGAAGGTCTGCCCGCAACGCATACCGATGCCTTGCTGCACGTTGAGTACCTGGCCGGAGACATGTTTGACGCCAGGCTGACACCGGCGGTGCCGGCCATTGTCATCGGCAAACCGAATTCGGCCGGGCAGGTGGCCATGCAGTACCTGCTGCTAGGCATTCAGCACATTATCGAAGGCATCGACCATCTGCTGTTTGTACTCGGACTCTTCATTGTCGTAGTCGGCTATCGTCGCCTGCTGTGGACCGTCACTGCGTTCACCCTGGCGCATACTTTGACCCTGGCCACCGCCGTGCTGGGCTGGATCAGGCTGCCTGCGGCGCCGGTGGAAGTCGGTATCGCACTCAGTATCCTGCTGCTTGCTGTCGAAGCGACCCGGCCGGCAGCTGCTTCAGTCACGCAACGGCAGCCATGGGCTAGCGCGTTCACATTCGGCTTGCTGCACGGGTTGGGATTCGCCGGTGCATTGCTCGATATTGGATTACCGGCGCGGTCACTGGGCATCGCGCTGGCCGCCTTCAACGCGGGTGTCGAGATCGGCCAGTTGATGTTCATCGCGGTGCTGCTCTGCTTCGTGCTCCTGCTGCGACGTCTGGCGCCTGCGGGCGCGCGCAGTTTTCGCGTGTCTGCAGCCTACCTGATGGGGCCCGTCGCCGTATTCTGGATCCTCCAGCGCAGCATTCTCTTATGGTGAGGCGTTGACGACGTTGTTCGATGATCGCTGAATAACGCAGCCATCCATGACCGAGCCGACGTTCACAATCACCCATCGGTCCGTGCTCAAGCTGGCGGTGCCGGTGATGATTTCCAATCTGTCGACACCGCTGTTGGGTGTCGTTGATACCGCGGTCGTCGGGCGCATTCCGGACCCCGCGCATATCGGCGCCGTTGCCGTCGGTGCGCTGATCTTCTCGTTCGTGTTCTGGGCGTTCGGCTTCCTGCGCATGGGCACAACCGGGTTGACGGCGCAGGCGCTGGGCGCGGGCCAGCCGGATCAAGTCGGTGCTGAACTCAGCCGCTCGCTGTTGTTCGCGTTGGTGGCCGGCGGCGCGCTGGTAATCCTGCAGTGGCCATTACGCCTGGCAGCGTTCGGCCTGCTGGACGGCAGTCCCGCGGTGGAGGGCCTGGCGCGTGGTTACTTTGATATCCGCATCTGGGCCGCGCCGGCGACACTTGCCAATTACGCCCTGCTGGGGTGGTTCATCGGGCTGGGCCGCACGGACATTGGCCTGGTACTGCAACTGGTTCTGAATATCGCCAATATCGTGCTGGACCTGATGTTCGTCGTAGGGCTGGGCATGGGAGTGCGAGGCGTGGCGGCCGGCACCGTGATCGCGGAATGCCTGGCAGTCACCGTGGGGCTCGTCATCGCCTTCCGGTTCGCGCGGCAGGCCGGTTATCCGGTCGGCGTGCGACGAGCACTGGAAATGCAACGTTTGCGCCGGATGGTGACGGTCAATGCGGACATCATGTTGCGCTCGCTGGCGTTGATCGCAATGTTCGCCTGGTTCGTCAGCCGCGGCGCGGCGCAAGGCGACGTGATACTTGCCGCCAATGCGGTGCTGATGCAATTCATCAGCTTCAGCGCATTCTTTCTCGATGGACTCGCCTTCGCGGCCGAAGCATTGGTCGGGCGGGCGCTTGGCGCGCGCGACCAGAGATTGTTCCGGCGGGCAGTCGGTGTGACGACGCTGTGGTCGGCGCTGCTGGCCGTCGCCTTGTCGCTGGCTTTTGTGATCGCGGCCCCGCGATGGATCGATATCCTGACCATTGATACCGCCGTACGCGAGACGGCGCGGACATTCAGCCTGTGGGCCGCCGCCGTACCGCTCCTGGGTGTCTGGGCGTTTCAACTGGACGGCATCTTCATAGGCGCCACGCGAACCGTGGCCATGCGCAATGCGATGCTGATCGCACTGGCGATATACCTGATGGCATGGTGGATATTGACGCCGTGGGGCAATCACGGCTTGTGGGTGGCATTTCTGGTGAGCTATTTCGCCCGCGCCGGCACGTTGTTGTACTGCTACCGGGCGTTGGATCGTGATGTGCCGGGCCCGAAGACCAACTGACTGTTATTCTGAATTCGTTGCTCAGCGATCAGTGGGAAGCCGCTGCGTGGCAAGGTCAATGTTGTGCTGAATCATCTGCCGCGCCTGGCTGGCGTTGTCCTTCTCCAACTCGTAGGCACGTTGGTAATCGGCCAGCGCGGCGGCGTAGTTGCCGCCGACGTAATGGGCGGTGCCCCGGTTATTGAGCGCCTGCCAGCGTGATGGAAACAGTTCGACCGCGTCAGTGCAGTTGGCGATGGCTTCTTCCAGTTCCTGCGTCTGCGTCAGTGCCGAACACAGCGCGGTCAGTGCGAAATAGCGTTGGACGAGGGCATCGGGCGGATTCATGTTACGCAGACGCTCGACGAAATTTCGCGCCGTCCTGACCGCTTCCTCGCCTTTCCCCACCTGCATCAGGTGCCTGATCTGGGCGATTTCACTGGGTTCACTGAACCAGATAACGTCCTGTCGGGTCGACATACCGCCTACCCGTGTGCCGGTCTGGGCCTGCGCGACAGTGCTGGTAATCAATACGCTCACAGCAGCGAGCATCAAGGGGAAGATCAACATTTTTTTCATACTGCCATTACCCTGCGCTTGACGAACGGCGGCGCATTTCGTGCTTGAGACCAGCATTGGTTGTCTGCGGTTCCACGACCGATTGTATTATTCGCAGGCCGGGGTTGGTTTTGATTGGCGTCTGTTTGTTCCGCAGGGTGGCGTCAGGGTTCATCGTTGGCGTGACTTTGACGATCGTAAAAGTGAGGCGCAAAACATGTCAGGCGCATGCGCTGCAGCATCGCATGCGCGCGCGTGGCGATAGCGCACGTGCAAGTGTGCCGATACTCACATATGCGCTGCAACCCCTCACAAATGTCAGCGGGATTCCTCAGCAAATGGAGATCACAATGATGGCGATAGCAAAGGTAATTGACAGATTCCGCGGGCTGCTGCTGGTCATCTTCCTGGCGCTCATGTCCGGTTGTGGCGGCGATACGCCACGTCTGCCGCGGCTGGCAACGGACGCCGTTCTGCTTGCATTCGGCGACAGCCTGACTTTCGGCACCGGCGCCAGCGGTGAACGTAGCTATCCAGCGGTTCTCGCCACGCTGATAGAACACGAAGTGGTGCGTTCAGGTGTCCCGGGCGAATTGTCGCGGGCGGGCCTGGCACGCTTGCCGGAGGTGCTCGACCGCGTCCATCCGGCTGTGCTGCTGCTGTGCCATGGGGGCAATGACTTACTGCGCAAGCAGCCGGTGCAACAGCTGCGCGAGAATCTGGCGGCAATGATTGCCGCCGCGCGCGAGCGATCAGTGGCGGTGGTGCTGATAGGCGTGCCGCAGCCGACGGTATTCAACCTGCAGACCGCCGATGTTTATCGTCAGGTCGCCACGGCCGCCGACGTCCCGTTGGTGGAAGATGCGCTGGCCGACATCCTCGGCGACCAGTCACTCAAGTCCGATACCGTACATCCCAATGCGCGCGGCTACGAAAAACTCGCACAGGCAGTTGCAGACCTGCTGAAGGAGGCCGGCGCGCTGTAATGCGCTTTCGCAGCGAGTAAGGACACGGCGCCCGTAACAATGGCAGGTGCGATGTCCGCTTCGGCGTCAACTTCTGGTGCGACGGCTACAAGCCGAGTTCAGACAGGCCCGGATGGTCGTCGGGGCGACGGCCGTGCGGCCAGAAGAATTTTCGCGCGGCTTCTTCGATAGGCATGTCGTTGATGCTCGCGATGCGCCTCTGCATGAAACCTGCCGGATTGAACTCCCAGTTTTCGTTGCCGTATGAGCGATACCACTGGCCGGAATCGTCGTGCCATTCGTAGGCGAAGCGTACGGCGATGCGGTTGCCATGAAACGCCCAGAGTTCCTTTATCAGCCGGTAGTCGAGTTCCCGTGTCCACTTGCGCGTGAGAAATTCTTCGATGGCCTGGCGGCCGCTGAAGAACTCCGCGCGATTCCGCCATGCGCAATCCGGCGTGTAGGCCAGCGCAACACGCTTTGGATCATGCGTATTCCACGCATCTTCGGCTGCACGAACCTTGGCCGCGGCAGTGGCTTCATCAAACGGAGGGAATGGGGGGCGCGGGTTTTCCTGTCCGGACATCGGGACGATTTTCCTTAAGTTCAATCCGGCCTGCGCAGGTCGGAATAGATGCGACGCTCAAAACCCTGCAATACTTCGATTGCCGCGGCGTCGTAAAACGGCAGGTATTGCATCAACAGCACCGCGCCTATTCCTTGCACGGGGTCGATCCAGAATTCGGTATTGTATATGCCGGCCCATGACAGTGAACCCGCCGATCGCAGACCGGGTTGCATGGTTTCGGTGCGCTGAAATCCCAGCGCATGGCTGTCACTGCCGGCGCCGAGCGGAAAATCGCGGCTGACCAGCAGATTGGTGCTGTGCATGGCTTGAATCGTGACCGGCGCGGTGTGATTGCGTCCCATCAATGCAATCGTCGCCGGCTGCAACACCGTCACATCATCGGAGCGTCCTTCGTTCAGGAACAGCCGGATGAAGCGGCCATAGTCGCGCGCCGTCCCGTTCAATCCGCCATCGCCATTGTGGGGGGACGAAATGACCCCGTCCGGGTTGGGTGTTTCCGTCATCCGTGTACCGTCATATTGATGTGTGGTAACGACACGTTCATGGTCCGCCAGTGGAACGTCGAATGTGGTGTCCGGCATACCCAGCGGTTGCAGCAGACGGCTGCGCAGAAAATCGGCCAGATCCTGGCCGCTGACAGCTTCAATCAATCGCCCCAGCACGCGCGTGCTCTCGCCATAAACCCAGTCAGTCCCCGGATCGAACTGCAGCGGCAGACCGACCGCGCTACCGCCGATGGCGCCGCCAGTCAGCTTGTTGATGGGCTCACTGACAAAGGCATACGCGAGGCCGGACGTGTTGGTCAGCAGATGCCGCACTGTCATTGCAGTACGCGCCGGCCGCGCGGTATAGCTGCCGTCTTCGGCATTCCAGCTGCTCAGGACTTCGAGCTTGTCGAAACCGGGCAGGTAGTCGGCGACGGGCGCGTCGAGCCGGACCTTGCCTTCCTCCACCAGGATCATCGCGGCCGTCGAGGTGATGGCCTTGGTCATGGATGCCAGGCGGAAGATCGCGGTGGGTGACATCGGCCGTTGTTTCGCGGAATCCATCAGGCCGAACGCCTGTTCGTAGATCACGCCGTCGCGGTCAACGACCAGCGCGACCATGCCCGGAATATGGGTGTTGGTGACGGCAGCTTGCAAGTAGGCATCAAGCTCAGCCTTGCCGGCCGCAGTGAATTGAGCAGCGTGAACCGTCTGTGACAACAGCAGCGCGGCAATCGCCGGCCAGAATCTCAAGTACATGGTGAAGTTCCCCCCGCGAACGTGTCCGAGTTGCCTTTGTATGGCGAATCGGCCGCAGGTTCAATTCGCGAATGACTTGGTCATGGTCTGCGCCATTGCCGGTCGTGGGGACTAGTGGATGGAGGAACCAGCCAACCAGGCCCAGGCCAGATAGATCAGCGCGACGACATACAGGGTGCCGAACAACGTCTTGTTGTAGCGTGCAAGCCACAAGGGCAGGTAAATATCGAAATTATCACTTCGGTCGGTGGTATAGCGGGCGGCCACGCCGGTCAACGGACACGACCATCGGTTGAATGCCAGGATCAACACCTCACCGAACACGATGGCCGCGAACGTCCAGGCCCGGGTGAAATCACCGCGTGCAGTGGCGAGCGGGATAGCGAGAATGCAGCCGGCGAATACGGCCCAGACCACGGTATGCGTGAGTTTCAACAGCACAAGCCTGCGATTGGCGCTCATGCCTCACCCCGCTTGCGTGCAGGACGAAAGCAATCGACGCTTCGGCAACGGAGTGGCGTCGAAGGCATGGTTGAAACAGACGGACTGTGATTCCGCAGCCCGGCCATGGAACTGGCGATAATGGTTGAACAGTGCGGTGGTCGGGCCCGGTTCTTTCAGGCCAGGGTGGCGCGTCATCATTTCGTTGACAGCGTGCTGCGGTGCCCTTTGGTGGTATCGGTTGAACCCTGCGCATTCAACATGCGTCCGCGCCCTCGGTACGGAACGCAAGTTCAACCATGGTTTGCAGGACGCCCGTATCGACGTCCGCCAACCGGGTGATATGCAGGCAGCCGCCGCTGTACTTGTGCTTGCCCAGTTGCTTTATCAGCGCCGCATGTTGCGGAAACTTCGGCAGGTAGAACGAGAAAGCGCGCGCACGGGGTGAGAACCCCACCTTGCAGATCTCGCCGGGCTTGCCGTTGGCAAACTGATAATGGTGTTTCCCGAAACCGATGATGCTGGGGCCCCACATTCTGGCCTTCAGCCCCGTCGCCTTTGCCATCAACCGGGTGATGGCACGACAGTCCGCGCGCCGGGTTTCGTCCGCAATGGAATTGATGAACTCGGTGACGCTGGCTTTGGTTTCATTGGTCTTGCGTTCGGCCATCTGGAACTCCTGGTTTAGTCCTGATCCGAAGAAGGGCAAACGGAATGCGACAACTGGGTTGAATGATAGGCGAGATTGCCGTTGCTGTAGAGCCGCAGAAGTGGGCCGGCGCCAGCGAGTTCTTCGGCACCGATGGTTGCCCACAGCAAGCGATATCGTGGGAACTTTTACACATCCTGCCGCGGCCGGGCCAGCCGAACCCGATCGTGGTCGATGCTTCGAAGAAGCGCTGGGACTGGAAGGCGGGCATCGACTACCAGATCACGGAAGACGTCATGGTCTATGGCCAGGCTGCCACCGGTTTCCGATCGCCGGGCTTCAACCCGCGGCCGTTCACCGCGCGTCAGTTGCTGCCGATTGATGCGGAATCGCTGACGGCCTACGAACTGGGCGTGAAGAGTGATTTCATGGAGAACCGCCTGCGGGTCAATCTCGCCGGGTTCTACAGCGATTATGGTACTCGTGCGATTGGTCGTCCGCGCCAGGAATGTCCGGAGCCGAATCCGATGGACTTGTCGCCGTGTCCGGTGACGACGACACCGTGGACCGACTACGTCACCGGCCCCGCCAAGATCAAAGGTATTGAGCTTGAAGTCACCGCGGTGCCCGTGGATGGTCTGACGATCGACGCGACTGCGGGCTACACCAAGGTCAAGGCCGATGACCTGCTGGTGCTCGGGGCGACCCGTCGGATCACCGGTCTGCCGGAATGGCTGGCCAGTGTGGGCGCCCAGTATGAGATTGGTATGGGCAATGGTGCGCTGCTGGTGCCGCGGCTGGACTGGTTCTACAGCGGGTCCGTCCACTACTCGGTGGTCAATGAT
>JACKNH010000032.1 GCA_024234975.1 Gammaproteobacteria bacterium | reverse complement strand
ATACGTTCGGCCATCGACCTTGGCGGTGGTCCGCTGCCGTTGGCGCGTAACACGATGATGCTGAGGTCATCCTCCAACAGATGATTGCCCGCAAACGCACGCAGTGCTTCGCGGATCGCCCGGCCGAGAAATGCTGGCCGATGGTCGTCCACACGTTGCACAAGCTTCAACAAGCCCGCCTCACCGAGCCTGCCGCCACTCCCGTCAGGCGCATCCAGCAGTCCATCGGTATACAGCAATACGACATCATCGAGTTCGAGATTGACCGCGAACTGAACGTATTGCGTCGGTGAAATGATGCCCAGTGGCAGGTTGAGTGGCACGCCGTCCTCGCTGCCGAGGTCTTCCGCCAGCAGTTGCCACGTCCCGGACGCCGCGCGATACAACAATGGGCGCGGGTGACCGGCGTTGATCATCACAAGGTGGCGCGTGGGTACGAAGAACGTGGTGAACATCGCGGTGGCGAAACTGCCACGCGCGGCCAGCGCACTGAATTCCTGGTTGATGACACGGGCGAACTCGGTCTGATCGACCTTGTTGATGTGTTTGCGCATCAGCCGCCGGACGCGATGCGCGAGGTCGGAGACTGCACTGCCGTGGCCGGCGACGTCCAGCAGACTGAAACGCGCGATGTCACCATGGGCGCAACTGGAGACGTAATGAATGTCGCCGCCGAACGCGGCCTGTTGACTCGGTTCGGCATACACCCAGGCATCCAGCCCCGGTACTTCCACCAGTTCTTCGCGCCGCCGCGTACCGCCCCATATTTCCAGACAGGAAACACGCAGGGCCAGCGGCCCTTCAACGCTTTGCTGGTCAGTCGCTTCCATAACCGGTAGGGAAATCAGCGCAGGAAATCGTGGCAACAGCGATATCGCTTTCAGCGTCGACAGGCGTCTGCGCTGGATCCTCAAAGCCTTGCGCAAGCTCGGCGTAGAGGCGGAACTCATCGCGCGTACGGAACTGTGGCACGACCACCGGCCGATAACCTTTGCGTTCGAGTTCCGCGAGGCGTCTATTCACCGCGTCCTGTGACGAGAACAAACCCAGCGAAATCGCGCTGGCGACCTCATCGCGTTTGATCAACAGGTAGTCCTTGACGCCTTTTTCCCGCAGATCCTGCACCTGCTGGCGTGCGACCGCGTCATCCACCGGTTCCAGATAAACCCAATAGAGTTTTCGAACGGTGACATTCTCGCGTTCCAGCACCAGCCGCGCGGCGCGCGACCGCAACCAGGCAGACAGGGGTTGTGCATCATCGGCGCTGAGGAACGGGCCGGCGCTGATACAGACATCGGCGCCGGGCGAGATGCCCTGGGTATCGATGATCTGTAACTCATAATCCGGCGCCGGTACGGGGGCATCATCGGCAACGTCATTAGCTGCGGTTTCCGCCGCTGCGACTACGGTGTCCGGCGCAGGCTCATCTGCGGCAATCGCCGCGCCGGGCTGTACCGGCGTCGCATCCGCGACATCTTCATCGACGGTTATCTCGGGCCCGCTGCGCGCGCCATCACGCCACGGCAGCGGCGTCGTCAGTTCACTGAGCAGTTCGATGCCTGGTGCATCTGCGGGTAAGGGTTCGATGACAGCCGGCCGCGTATGCGGTAGTTGCAGCCGTTGATTGAAGCCCCAGCCATAGACCACGGCATTGGCAAGGAGAAGAAATACACACAACCACTTCATCACCGCAGCTCCCTTGCGACCAGCGCAATGCCCTCCACCACCAGCATGGGTGCGGATTCCATGCCGGGCGGCGCCAGTTGCCTGATACTGTCCGCGCCACCACCGGTCAGAATGCACACGGGGGGCTGGCCGAAGATTTTTCGCGCAGTCTCAATCGTACGGTCAAACCAGCCTGCAATCGCACTGCCAATACCTACCGCAATACATTCGGCGGTATCACCGCCGACCACGCCCTCCAGCAACTGGTCCACTGCGGGCAGTTGCGCCGTGCCGCGCGCGAGGCTGGCCGACATTATTGTCGGCCCGGGCAGAATCGCGCCGCCCAGGTATTTTCCCGCTGCGGTCACGAATTCCGCGGTCAAGGCGGTTCCGCAATCGAATACCACGCAAGCCTGTCGATGCCGCGCAAAGCCGGCAATCGCGGCCAACCAGCGATCGACGCCCAGGGTCGCTTGCTGTCTGTAGGCATTGGTGACGCCGCCAGCGCTCGCCATGACCTTGATGAAGTTCACCGGTAACCCGTAACGTTCCTCGCACCACTGCTCAACCACGCGATTGGTTTGCCCATGGCCGACGCTGGCGCACCAGATGGCGTCCACAGCCTGCTGTGATTGCCAGGCGGTGTCCAGTGAAGTCTTCACAGTCTCCGGAACATTTGCCACAGCGGGTAAAGCAGTGAGCACGCCCTCATCCTCGATGGCGCTTTTGATGCGGGAATTGCCGACATCGATACAAAGCCGTTTCATCGGCTTATTGTCGCACGCCCCGTGACGAACCGCTTGCTCTCACCATTCGACATTTCTATGACGAGCGCACCGTAATCATCAATACCGGCGCCGATACCTTCGACCACACTGTCGGGCAAGGCGAGGCGCAGCCGTTGGCCTGCCAGCAAGTCATAGCGCCGCCAATACTGCTGCCAGGGCGTAAAACCCTCGAGCGCAAAGCGCGCGAGATCGGCAGTCAGTGCAGACACCAGTTGCGCAACCAGCGCGTTGCGCGAGATATCCGTAACACCGAGTTGCGCCAGGCTGATCGCAGGTTGATCGATACCGGCAAGCGCGACTTCGTCGAGACAGACATTGAGCCCGATGCCGATCACCACAAAAACCGGGCCGGCAATTTCCGCCCGGCTTTCGATCAGGATACCGGCAAGCTTGCGCCCGTCAGCCTGAATATCGTTGGGCCACTTGATGCCGAGGTCCGCGACGCCCAACGTGGCCAGTACATCGGTGATACTCAAACCCACGAGCAGACTCAGCGCCGGGAATGTCGCCGGCGGCGCCTCGAAGCGCCAACCCAATGACATGCAGATGCCAGCCCCCAGCGGTGCGTGCCAGCGCTGACCATGGCGGCCGCGACCCTGGGTCTGAACCTCCGCGAGTTCCACCGCGGCGTGACAATCCGTGGCCGCACTGCGGCCGAGCAGCTGTTGGTTGGTGGAATCGGTAACTTCGTGGACGACGATATCGCCCACAATGGCGCGTGTGTGGGCACTGAGCGCGCCGGATATCTCGGCGCGATTGAGCGCTTCGAACCGTTGTCGCAGCTGGTAACCGGTTTGTGGCGAGGCTTCGATAGCGACACCGGCCTCGCGCAGGCCCTTGACCCGTTCCCACACTGCCGCTCGCGATATGCCTAACGCCCGCGCGATGTCCTCGCCCGAGTGCGCGGTACCGTCCGCGAGCAATTGCAGTAACTCAAATTGGGCGCGCACGGGTTGCGGGTATCAGAAAAATGAAAGCAGGTTCGATTTGCCGAAGATGGATGGCGCATCGCCATGCTGCGCATGGCCGCCTTCCGCTGCAACTTGACTGCTGCAAGCGGCTGCCGTTGCCGTCAGGATTTTTTGTCGTCGTCCGGCAGATCAAACATGCCCGAGGCATCACCGAGTTCATCGTCCCAGTCGTCCGGATCATCCGGGAAACGACCTGGGCCTTCGGTCTTGCCATCGACCTGAGTCGGTTCGTCCATGTATTCGGACATCGATACGTCCAGGTCAACCGCAGAAATATCGCCGGCCGACGTTTTGTCAAATTCATCGGTCACGGCAAACTCGCGTGTCGGCGGGCCGCCGTCCAGCGCATCGTCGTTGATCAGCGTGTCGGTACCAACGGTCGCGGCAGGCGCCGAATCAGCCAGCATGTCGAAATCGGCGAATTCGCTGTCGTCCGGGATTTCGGTCGCTTTCAGCTCGGTCGCCGGATTGATCATTGTCGTCTGCGCCTGCACTTCGGTGGGTCCGATTTCGGTCGAAGTGAATATCGTCCCCGGCGAGGAGGTATCGTTCATCGCCGCGAAAATGCTGTCGTCGTCCGGCAGTACGATGCCGCCATCGTCCGCCATCATCGGATCGGTTTCACCGAAGAATGCGGAAGCATCGGCCTGGAAGGCCACATCATCCGCAGTGTCTGAAAGATTGAGAATTTGCTGTTCGCCAGTCTCATCTGGCTCATACGCGGGGATGCTGCCCGGCTTGAGCTGCTGGGTGGGTTCCGGCAATGGCAGGACCGGGTCCAGGCCGTCGTCCTGCGCAGTGACATCGAGTTCGTCTTCGTCGGACAATCCGCCGAACATATCGTCTTCAACAGGCGCTGACCGCGCCGCGGCTGCGGCAACCGCCGCGCCTGCAGCCCCTCCTGCCGCCAATACCGGTGCTGCCGCCGCTATCGTGGCATCCGCGTCCGCCACTACGGTCGCTGCGGCACCGGCGAATTGCTCGTCGGCCCCATCCGCCCATTCCGGTACTTCGAACTTGAATTCGTACTTGTGGAACTTGATGACATCGCCATGCTTCATCTGGCGTTCGCCGACCACCCGGCTGCCATTGAGGAAGGTGCCGTTGACGCTGCCCTGGTCGATCACCCAGAAGCTGAAATCCTTGTATTTCAGCACCGCGTGGCGGCGCCCGACCGTCGGCCGGTTGATGACAACATAATCAAGGTGTTCGGCATCATTGCCGGCAACCCGTCCGACCATCATGGGTTTCTGTCCCAACGCGTGCATACGTTCGCCGGTGACGTTGTCGATATCGAGGATATACGCCGAAGGCGGCACATCAGGTGCAACTGATACCGGTGCTTGCTCTTCCGATGCGGCGTTACCGCGACGCGCCCGCATGAATAATCCAATCCCTACCAACAGAATGCCGACACTGGCCACGCCCAATACCAACATCAGCAACCCGTTGGGTCCGGACTGCGCCGGTGGTGGCACCACGATCACCTGTCCGGGTGTGGCCGCGCTCAGCGCATCGGGATCAAGACCTGCTTCCTCGAACAGCTTGCGCTCCTCGTCGGTGAGTTCGAGCGCATCAACGGCTCCATTGTCAGCGGCAGGTGCCGGCGGCGGTACAATGATGGCCTGTCCAGGTTCCACAGCCTCCAGTTCAGCCGGATCGATACCGGCCTCCTCGAACAAGCGGCGTTCCTCATCGGTCAATCCGAGGTCCGTGGCGTCACTGGTCTCTTCTTCTGCAACAACCGGCGCTGGCGGGTTGACCGGCGCTGGCACATCCCGCGGCGCCGGCGCAGGGGCCGGTCGGGGTGCAACGACGGCATTCAATGAACGATTGACGTTGTCGAACACACCGCCGAGATCGGCTGCACGTGGCGCGCGAAAATATTCGCCGCCGGTCTTCTGGGCCAGGGACTGAATCAGGAAGAAATCCGCGTTATCGGTGAACGCGACTGCGTAAATCTTGATGCCTTCGGCAGCGGCCTGGGCGGACAACTCATCACGCAACCAACGCGTCTTGTCGACATCGATATCCTTGTTGCCGGTGTCGACGATGCCGTCGGTCATGAACACGATCGAGCGGTTGGCGCTGGCCCGCCCGTTGGTCTTGAGTTCGTAGATGGCTTTTTCAACAGCGCTGGGGCTGTCGGTCAACTGGCCCCGGTAGTTGATGCCGTTGAGACTGTTGGCGACGGCTTGCCTGGCGGTATCGTTCAGCTCGTTCAGCGGCACGGAATAATTGACGCGCTGATCGAAAATGATGACGCCAAGCCGAGTATCCCCACCCAGCTTGTCGACAAACGTATTCACCGCGGCCTTGGCAAGGTAGCCAGGATCGTTCTGGCGCATGCTGCCCGAATTGTCGATCACAAGCATGATGTCGTTGGCGGATTGCGCACTGGCCAATCCAGGCAGCAACAGCAGAACAGCAAGTATCAGTCGTTTGGTCATCATCCTATCCCCAACATCCACCGGCAGCCTCATCAGGTTTGTCCGCCGCTTGCCCTGGCACTGCCGGGCCAAGCGCGGCACTTATTGAATCATACGGACCAGCATGCCACCGTCCCCACAGCGGCCTTCGCTGACCAGGCGCCTTGTACCGGCGCGCATCACGTATTTTGAGACTGTATGTCGTTCCGTTTTATCGGCTGGCAACCGGACGGCTTGCGTCCCGGCACCATTCGCTCCATGAGCCGCAGTACAACCTGGGCATCGGGAAGCCGGCGGCCACCTGCGCCAGAACATTATGACAAGCCGTCACGCCTGAACCGCAATAGTGCACGGTATCGGCGTCCGGCGCAGTGCCGAGGACTTCGCGCCACGATGCGGCCAATGTCTCCTGCGGCAGGAAGCCGCTTTCAGAAACGTTCAGCTGCCAGCAGCGGTTGATGGCGCCTGGAATATGGCCCGCGACAGGGTCGATAGGCTCCTGCTGGCCGGCATAGCGAGCAGGCTCGCGCGCATCCACCAGCTGGGACACGGCCGGTACGGCATCCAGCAACACCACTCGTGAGGCATCCGGTTGCCCCTTGAATGTGGTGACCTCGGGTGCGTCAACCGCCGCGCTGGAAGGTTGCCCCCCCGCCGCAAGATAAGCCTGCCAGCCGCCATCGAGCACTGCGACCGCACTATGCCCCATGTAGCGCAGCAACCACCACATCCTTGCGGCGATGGCGCCTCTGGCGTCATCGTAGACAACGACCTGGGTTGTCTCATCGATGCCCAGCCGGCTGAATAAAGCCACCAGCGAATCCGGCGACGGCAGCGGATGTCGCCCGTGGTCAGTGCGCGGCGGGCCGCTCAGATCTTGATCAAGATTGACGTACACGGCGCCGGGTATGTGTCCGGCGGCATAGGCTCTGGCGCCAGCCGCAGTGTCGGCAAGGCTGAACCTGCAGTCGAACACGCGCCAGCCGGGCGTGCCCAGGTTGGCCATCAGCTCAGTAGACGTGATAATCGTCGAATACATAGCCAGCAGTCAGCTCGAGTCTGTCGCGCAATATGTCGGGATTCTACCTTAAAGCACCTAACGCATGGAAAGCACTGCGGTACCTGCTGTTGATGGCGGTCCTGGGCCCGGCAATGGCAGGCTGTGGCAGCATTGAGTACTATGCTCAGGCCATCCATGGTCATCTCGATCTGGTCAGCAAGCGGCGCTCATTCGACCGTGTACTGGCTGATCCTGCCACGCCACCGGCACTTGCCGAGCGCCTGCGAACGATACGGGCCCTGCGTAAATTCGCGGTGACCGACCTCGCCCTGCCGGACAACGACAGCTATTTGAGTTACGCCGATATCCACCGTGACTTCGTGGTCTGGAACGTGTTCGCGGCGCCTGAGTTTTCGCTTGAGCCGCACGAATCGTGTTTCCTGTTCGTCGGCTGTCTGACTTATCGCGGTTATTTCAGCCAATCAGCCGCCGTCGACCATGCCCGGTCGTTGAGTGCGGATGGGCTGGAAACCTATATTGGCGGCGTCGCGGCCTATTCAACGTTGGGCTGGTTCGCCGACCCGGTGCTCAACACCATGCTGCGCTGGGACGATGAGCGGGTACACACAGTTGTACTGCACGAACTCGCGCACCAGAAACTTTATGTAAAGGGCGACAGCGAGTTCAACGAAGCCTTTGCCACGGCGGTCGCAGACGAAGGCTACCATCGGTGGCAACAGCACACGGGAATCACCGGCGCCAGCACCATGCTCGGCCAGCGCGACGAGCAATTCATCCAGCTGCTGCTATCTGCCCGGCAGGAACTGGCCGCGCTGTATGCGCGCGGCAGCAGCCTGTCGGCGCCGCAGCTGCGGACATTGAAAGGGGAAGCGTTCGCCCGCCTGCGTGACCGCTACGGTGAACTTCGCGCAAGTTGGGACGGCTATGCGGGATATGACGATTTCATGGCCCGTGATCTGAACAATGCCAAACTTGCGTCCATCGCGACCTATTACGCGTTGGTACCAGGGTTTCGCGCGGCGCTAGACCACGTCAACGGCGACCTGCCCCGCTTTTATCAGTGGATGGATTCGCTGGGCGGGCTGGACCAGGAACGCCGTCATGCCTGTGTCCTGGCGTTCACCCGCGCCCCCGCAGACCTCTCCGCAGACTGCGCCGTGCCGTGAGTCGGCGCGGCATATCCATAGACAAAACGATTATTTTTATCCTCTGGCAGTGCGGCCTAGACTGGCTGCCATGACTACTGATACCCGACCCTCCACGACCCCCGAAATCATTTTCGTCAAGAAAGTGCTTGCTGACGGTAATCCCTGCCGGAAATGCCAGGACGTCGAGCAACGCCTGCAGCGCGGCGGCTGGGACAGACTGATCAGCCGGGTAGTCGTTGCCGAGGAAGCAAACCCGGATAGCGAAGGCATGCGGATCGCCCGCGAACATGGTGTGGACCGGGCGCCGTTCTTCGTGGTCCACCGGGCGGACGGCCAGCCGGAGATTCACACGATTTTTCTGCGGCTGGTGCGCGAAGTGCTGGAACCGCTCGGCCAGGATATCCCGGCGGATTCCATCGCCGCCTGAAGCGAGGCAGCCCCGTGCTTCCCGCGTGAGTCGCTGGCGCCCCCGCCTCAGTGGCGGGGCAGCGAGACATCCTCAAATAACGCTTCCACCGCGTCTTTCGGCGCCGCCATCGCGGCCTCTACCCGTTCGCGGGTCAGGTGTGGCGCGAACAACGCGATGAAATCGTACATATAGCCGCGTAACAACGCCCCGCGACGGAAACCGATTTTCGTCACGCTGTCCTCGAACAGATGGCTGGCATCCAGCGCGACAAGGTCATGATCGGCCGCCTCGTCGTAGGCAAGTGTCGCAACGATACCAATGCCCAGACCCAGCCTGACGTAAGTTTTGATGACGTCGGCATCGACTGCCGTGAATACAACTTCGGGCGTCAGGCCACGATCCCTGAAGGCAAGGTCCAGTTGGGAACGCCCGGTGAAACCGAACACGTAGGTCACAATCGGGTAGCGCGCGATGTCTTCCAGCGTGAGCCTGGCAGTCGTTGCCAACGGATGGTCGCGCGGGACGATGATGCTGCGATTCCAGCGATAGCACGGCAACATCACGAGATCATCGAACAGCTCCAGCGCTTCCGTGGCGATGGCGAAATCCACCGTGCGGTTGGCGGCCAGTTCGGAGATCTGCATCGGTGTGCCCTGATGCATATGCAGGCTGACCTTGGGATAGCGATCGATGAATTTGCGGATGACCGGCGGCAGAACGTACCGTGCCTGGGTATGCGTGGTCGCAATGGTCAGTGATCCACGGCTTTGATCGGTGAATTCGCGGGCCAGGCGCTGAATGTTTTCAACTTCGCCGAGAATCTTGCCGGCGATATCGATGATCTCGCGTCCGGCCGGCGTAATGCTGGTGAGATGCTTGCCGCTGCGCTGGAATATCTGCAACCCGAGTTCATCCTCGAGCATGCGGATTTGCTTGCTGACACCGGGTTGCGAAGTATAGAGGCTCTCTGCGGTGGCTGAGACGTTGAGGTCGTGCAGAGCGACCTCCCAGATATACCGCAGTTGCTGAAGCTTCATTAGGGAATCTCTGACCAAATCCGCGATGCGCGAGGTGGCATCGTTGTACCGTGCATGTGCGCTCGCCTGTTCATCTGACATGTTGCGCGGCTTGCGCATCTTCCTGCATCCACCGCGCCAATGGATGAAGAGATTCCTTTATGGGGGCCCAAAAAACAACTACCCGGGACAAGCCCGGGTAGTTGCACTTCTTTTTTGCGGTGTACTTCTTCTTTTATTACCACTTAAGCCTGCGGGTGGACCTGGCGATAATGGCGAATTATCTTTGCCATTTGATCCTTGGCCTGGAGCTTCAATTTCTTGAGAGTCTCAAGGGCTACATCATCCAGAGGATTCGTCCAGCAACTGGCTTCATGTATGCGGGACTTCAGCGCGGCGTGCTTATCAAACAGACGACTGAAATTTGCGTCTTCGACTCGTAGCACCGACACAGCATCCTGATCAAACTCGAACATGGAAACTCCAAGTTTTCGGACAGAGATGACCTGAGTTGTTCGACTGATCCGCCGGCACTCACGATGTACCGAATACCGAGCGTGGGTACACCATAATCCACCCCGTGCGGTGGGACAAGACCCGGAAAAAAATTCCCCTTACGACCATATTTAATTCAACAATTTCATATGGTTATGGAATTTTATCGGGCTTTTGACCGGGTCCGTATGCTAACCCTATGAGAATCCGTAAGTTTCCCGCCAGGCCGCTGTCGAGGGGGAAAAAACCACTAGCGAAATTCGTCAGTCGCGGCGAGTAGAGCCTGCTGAATGCCGGGCTCGAACGCCGCGTGGCCGGCGTCGGGAACGACTTCGAAGCGGGCTTCCGGCCACGCTCTGTGCAGTCGCCAGGCCGTGACCATCGGACACACCACGTCATAGCGACCTTGCACGATCACCGCCGGCAGGTGACGGATACGATCGATGTTCTTCAACAGGTATCCGTCCTCGCTGAAGAATCCGTGATTGACGAAGTAATGGCATTCAATGCGCGCGAACGCGAGTACGAACGCATCATGCTGAAACGTTTCCATCAACGTACTGGAAGTCTGCAGATGACTGGTACATCCCTCCCAACGACTCCAGGCACGCGCAGCCTCCAACTGTACTTTGGGATCGCTGCTGGTCAGGCGACGATGATAGGCATGCACCATGTCATGGCGCTCCGCCACAGGAATAGGCCGCAGGTAGTCCTCAAATGCATCGGGATATATTTCGCCCGCGCCGGATTGGTAAAACCAATCGAGTTCGGACTGCTGCAACGTGAAAATGCCTCTGAGGACCAGTTCGCTGATCCGATCAGGATGAGTCTGCGCATAAGCCAGCGCGAGCGCCGAACCCCACGATCCGCCGAATACCTGCCAGCGCTCTATCTCGAGGAGTTCCCGCAGACGCTCGATATCGGCGACGAGATCCCAGGTGGTGTTCTGCTCCAGACACGCGTGCGGCGTACTGCGTCCACAGCCTCGCTGGTCGAACAGAATCACCCGGTAGCGGCCCGGATCAAAGAACTGCCGCATGCGCGGTGAACAACCTGCACCCGGGCCACCGTGCAGTACGACGACGGGCTTGCCCGCAGGGTTACCCGACTGTTCGTAGTACAGCGTGTGTATGTCGGATACCTTGAGAAAACCCTGGTCAAATGGCGCGATGGGAGGATACAACCCGCGATGATTCATCTCTGCTCCAGTGTGCAGTCGCAATTCAGCCCATTCTACCAGCAGGCTGCGGCCGGCCAGACCTGCGTTGTTCCAGGCCGTTGCATCAACGCAGTGCAGCCCGGCGTCGGGAAAAGCAGGGCAAATCTTGCATAATTGAGCCGACGCGATTTACAACCCTTGCCGGTATCCCCGAGAATACCCGTGCGCCCAAAACTATTAATGCCCCCGTCATCAGACGGCCCAAGGCGCCAGAGTGCATTCCATGACGAAGTCGTCGCGCAGACCGGATATCTCCGAGCTTCGAACCATGGCCGAACAAGGCAATGGTGAGGCGGCCTATCGCCTCGGCCGCAGGTATCGGGATGGGCGTGGCGTAACCCGCAATCTCAAACTGGCGATGATCTGGTTCGAGCGCGGCGCCAAGTACAACTATGCACCCGCACAATACCGGCTTGGTAACTGCTACGCCGACGGTATCGGCTGCCTCAGGGACACGCAGGCCGCACTGCGCTGGTATCTGGTCGCCGCCGAGCAGAACTACGCACCTGCGCAAGTCGCTGCCGCCTGGTGTTTTCAGACGGGCACGGGCACCGACTGTGATCCGGCTCAGGCCATCATCTGGTACTCGGCAGCCGCCAACAGCGGTAACGCGATCGCGCAATTCAATCTCGGCGAAATGTACGCCCGTGGCGATGGCGTCGATCGCGACTTTCTGGCCGCACTGCGCCATTACCGCAACTCGGCCGAGCAAGGCTACAAGAAGGCGCAACTCAACCTGTCTCTGATGTACGCCTCGGGCGTCGGGGCGGCGAGGGATCCGATTGCCGCGCGTGAGTGGTGCCAACGGGCGGCCGAGCAAGGCTATGACAAGGCGCAATACAACCTGGGATTGATGTTGAGTTCGGGTTACGGCCAACGACCGGACTTTGAAGAAGCCTACGACTGGTTCATGCAGGCAGCACGCCAGGGTTTCGCCAAGGCGGAATACTGTCTGGGCATGATGTACCTGGGCGGACAAGGCGTGCCGTATGATGTCCACCTTGCCATTGAATGGCTGGAACGCGCCGCCGCCCATGATGATGCCAAGGCGCAATATCAACTCGCTTTCATGCTTGAATCCGGCGAGCACATCGCCCAGGACAACGAACGTGCACTGGCCCTGCGACATCGTGCCGCGGAACAAGGCCACCCCAAGGCGCAATACGAGCTCGGGCGCATGTACATCAAGCAGGCGCTCGCCGGTCAATCGCACCAAGATGCTGCGAAATGGTACGAGCGGGCGGCCATGCAAGGCTATCACCGCGCGCAGTACGCCCTTGGCATCTGCTATGCGAAAGGCGTTGGCGTGGCGAAGGATGCCGCCAATGCCTACAGCTGGATGTCGCTGGCCGCAGAGAACGGCCTGCGCAAGGCCCAGTACCGTATTGACAAGATAGAACGCAATATCGACCCGGATGCGCTTCGCGCCGGACGCCGCCTTGCCGCCACCTACCGCAGCCGGATCGCGGAGCAGCGCAACGGCGTATCCTGACCGCCCCCAGGCGGTAGTAGAATTGCGCCCATGTCAAAACCCTCTCCGCTGGCAACGGTGGCCGATTGGCTGGCCGAGGCCGAAAAGTCCGAACCCCATAATCCCAATGCCATGGCTTTGGCAACGGCCACGCCAGATGGCCGGCCCTCCGTGCGCATGGTGCTGCTCAAGTCCATCGACGACGACGGCGTGGTGTTCTACACCAATACCAGCAGCCGCAAGGGCGAAGAGCTCAAGGCCAATCCCCGGGCCGCGGTCTGCATGTATTGGAAGACGCTGAACCGGCAGGTCAGGATTGAAGGCCGCGTCACCTTTGTCAGTGATGAGGAAGCCGACGCCTATTTCGCCTCGCGTGCGCGGCAATCGCAAATAGGCGCCTGGGCTTCGCGCCAATCCCAACCCAGCACGGGCAAACTGGAATTGGAAAAGGAAGTCGCGCGTTATGCACTGAAGTTCGGTGTCAGCACGATTCCGCGACCTGAGTACTGGACCGGTTTGCGCATCGAAGCGGATTGCGTTGAATTGTGGTCGGAAGGATTATTCCGTTTGCACGAGCGCAAGCAGTACCGGCGCCATGGCGCGCAGTGGGAGGTCACGGAGCTGTTCCCCTGATGGCAGCGGTCCCCGGCGACGTACCCGTGGCGGTCCGCACGCGCGGGCTGACCAAGTACTACGGCGCCCAGGCCGTCGTGAATGAGCTCGATCTGGATATCGCACGTGGTACCTGCGTCGGGTTGCTGGGCCCGAACGGCGCCGGCAAGACCACCACCATCCGCATGTTGACCGGCAACCTGCCGATCACCGCCGGCCGGGCCGAAGTCCTGGGTCTTGATGTCTCCACCCGTGGCTCCACTGTCCGCGCACGCCTGGGCATCGTCCCGCAGACCGATAATCTCGACCCTGACTTCACGGTCGAGGAGAACCTGCGCATCTATGCCTCCTACTTCGGACACACGCTGCAATTCGATGATGCGCGCATGGCGCAACTGCTGGATTTCGTCGCGTTGGACGGCAAACGCGCGCACAAGGTCGACGCATTGTCCGGCGGCATGCGTCGCCGTCTGTCCATCGCACGTGCACTGGTCAACGATCCCGATTTGATTCTGCTCGATGAACCGACCACTGGTCTGGACCCGCAGATCCGCCACATGATCTGGGCGCGTGTGCGTGACCTGCTCCGCCAGGGCAGAACCATTCTGCTGACGACGCATTACATCGAGGAAGCTGAAAGGCTGTGTGACGAAGTCATCATCATGGACCAGGGCCGCATCGTCACCGCCGGCGCGCCGCGCAAACTGGTGGCGGAATACATCAACGCCGATGTGCTGGAAGTCGGACTGCCATTGGTCGATATGCAGGAACTCGCGCGTGAAATCGACGATGTGCGTTTTGAGCACATCGGCACCACCACCTATTGTTATTCACGCCAGGCCGACCGCATCGCCGAACGCCTGAAGGCACGTGGTATTTTCTCCTGGCTGCTGCGGCCGGCGAATCTCGAAGACGTATTCTTTGTCACCACCGGCCGGGATCTGCGCGACTGATGGCAACCGGATTGATCGCCTCGCTGCCGCGTCCCACCTTGCGGGCCTTGACCATCTGGCGTCGCAACCTGCTGGTGTGGCGCAAGCTGATGATCTCCAGCCTGCTGATCAACCTGGGTGAGCCGTTGTTGTACCTGCTGGGGCTTGGCTACGGGATGGGACGTTTCATCGGCGACATGGCCGGCATGCCGTACCTGACGTTTCTCGCCAGCGGCATGATTGCGACCTCGGCAATGAATTCGGCGACGTATGAAGGGCTGTACAGCGTCTTCGCACGTATGACCCATCAACGCACCTACGAAGCGATTCTGGCCACACCGATGGAAGTGGACGATATCGTGCTCGGTGAGATCTGCTGGGCGGCGACCAAGGGCACGCTCAGCAGCGCGGCGATCATGCTGGTGGGGGTGGCGCTTGGCGCATTGAACGCCAGCCATCTGCTCTGGAGTCTGCCGGTGACCTGGTACGTCGGTGCGTGCTTTGCCGGGCTGGCGCTGACCTGTACGGCGTTCGCGCCCTCTTATGATTTCTTCAACTATTTCATCACGCTGTTGCTGACACCGATGATGCTGTTATGTGGCGTGTTCTTTCCCGTCGACGCGTTGCCATCCGCCATCCAGCCGGTCATCGGCTGGTTACCATTGACCCACGCCGTCGCGCTGATAAGACCATTGGCCACGGGCGAGTGGCCGGCCGCGCCGTTGCAGCATGTGCTCGCGCTGGGTGTCGTCGGTGTCGCGGGGTATTGGAGCGCCGTGGTTCTGACCCGGCGGCGGTTGCTGCGATAACGGCTTGCGGCCACGCCATCGCGCGGCCGCACTACCCGTACGTTCTCAGGCTTCCTTCAACAGGTTGAGTACCTGCTCGGGATGTTTCTCGGCGTTGGCGACCTTGCGCCAGTGCTTTTTCACCTTGCCATCCGGACCCACCCAGACGGTCGAGCGGATGATGCCGATGGTCTTCTTGCCATACATCATCTTTTCACCGTAGGCCTCGTATTTGGTCATCATCTCGCGTTCCGGATCAGACAACAGCGTGAACGGGAGCTTGTACTTGGCAATGAATTTGGTATGCGACGCGGCATCATCCGGTGATACGCCCAGAATCACGACGCCGAGTTTCTGAATTTCCTTCCAGTAATCGCGAAAACCGCAGGCTTCCTTGGTGCAACCGGGGGTGTCGTCCCTGGGATAAAAATAAACGATAACGTCCTTGCCCTTGAAGTCCGACAGTTTGACCTTGGCGCCGTTCTGATCGGTCAGCGTGAAAGCCGGTGCCGCTTTGCCTTCTTCGATGCTCATGAATGTTTCCTCGCGTTCAATGGACAAGCCCCGGCAGGATATACCTGTCGGGGCATCGCGTGAGCTTAAAGGAAATTGAACGTGAGCGCAGTGTTGCGCGCAGATCAGGACCGAACGCGGACGTAACTGCCAGGTGCGTCCTCAATCACTTGCAGGGAACCGTCGCCGGGCTGGCGCGCCGGCACCATGTCCGGAGAAAACCCGGCAACCCATTCCGACCAGGCCGGCCACCACGAACCATCGAAACCTTCGGTCGACGTGTACCACTCGTCGGCGGCAACCTGGTGAATATCGCCACCGAGGGAATAGCCATATTTGTTGCTCACCGGCGGATTGACGATGCCTGCGATGTGACCGGATTTGCCAAGAATGAATTTGACCGGGCCGGAAAACAACTGCGCGCCCTGGTACGACGCTTTCCACGGCGCAATGTGGTCATCAATGGTTGCAATGAAGCATGAGGGTGTTTCTATCGTGCGCAAATCAATCGGTACACCATCGACAGTCATCCCACCGGGCTGGCAGAACCTGTTCTCCAGGTACATGGTGCGCAGGTAGGTGCTGTGCATCTTCGCCGGCATGCGTGTGGAATCAGAATTCCAGTACAGCAGATCGAACGGGAACGGATCCTTGCCCAGGAGATAGTTGTTAATCACAAACGACCAGATGAGATCGTTGGCGCGCAACATGTTGAAGGTCGACGCCATCTCCGAGCCGTCGAGGTAACCGCGCTCCGCCATCTTGTGTTCGAGACTGGCGAGCTGGGCGTCATCGATGAATACGCAGAGATCGCCCGGATCGGAAAAGTCCAGCAGCGTGGTGAAGAACGTCGCCGATACGATGCGGTCATCACCTTTGGCCTTCATGTAGGCCAGCAGGGCTGACAGCAGCGTACCGCCGATGCAGTAGCCGATGATATTGACCTGGCGTTCGCCCGTTGCTTGCTCAATCGCATCCAGCGCGGCCAGTGGACCTTCCATCATGTAGTCGCGGAAATCCTGCTCTGCCAGCGACTCGTCGGGATTGATCCACGACATCACGAACACCGTATGGCCTTGATCGACTGCCCACTTGATGAAGGAGTTCTTGGGCTGCAGATCCAGGATATAGAACTTGTTGATCCACGGTGGCACGATCAGCAGCGGACGCCGGTAGACCTCTGTCGTCGACGGCGAGTACTGCAACAGCTGCATCATGCGGTTCTGGAAGACCACCTTGCCTGGCGTGGTGGCGACGTTGCGCCCCAGTTCGAACGCATTCACGTCAGTCATCCGTGTGCGCAGCTGGCCGGTTTCGGGGTCGAGATCGGCCAGGAAATTGCGCAAACCGTTGAGCAGATTGGCGCCGCCGGTCTCAACCGTTGTGCGCAGAACTTCCGGATTGGTCAGTGCGAAGTTGGTCGGCGCAATCGCGTCGGCGAACTGCTTGGTATAGAACTCAATCTTTCGTGCGGTCTTTTCGTCCAGTCCGTCCACATCGCTGACCATGGTTTGCAGCGTGCTTGCCGTCACGAGGTAGGACTGCTTCAGGAAGGCGAAGAAGGGATTGTTTTCCCAATCGTCATGCTTGAACCGCTTGTCGCCTTGCGGAACCGGCACATGGGCGGCGCCCGGCATTCCCATGAAAGACAACGCGGTGTTCTGCCAGATCCGCGCATATGCGGACCATAGATCGTGTTGTGCTTTCAACAGCGGGTGGGGGTCGGTCATCAAGCGCGAAGTAAGCTGCAGGAATGCCTCACCGAGTCCCAACGGATCCATGTTCCGCCACGGGCTGTGCTCGCGCTTGTTCAGAAATTTTTCGATAGCAGCGTGTGATGCTTCGGCGATATGTTCCACCGCCGCGGTGACGCTGTCGGCCGGGGGCAGTTCTTCGATAACCGTCTGGTCGTTAGACATTGCAGCTTTCCTTGAAATGAGCGGACCGCTTCAAGGCAACCGACGCACTGCGACGCGCGGCGCCGGGTTAGAAACGGGCGGACCCGAAGGCCCGCCCGACCAAAGATGACGCCGGCTTTGCTTGGGGGGGAGTTAAGCGACCGCGCGACTTCATGCTTTGTTGCGATGCAACATATCGTAGCATGGCCGCGCTGTCAACCCCTTTAGTACATGTGCTGACCGCCGTTGATGCTGAGTGTCGAACCGGTGATGAACCCGGCCTCGTCAGCCACCAGGAACAGCACGCCGCGGGCGATTTCGGTGGCGTGGCCAAGCCGGCCAACCGGAATCCGGGCGACGATTTTCTTCAGCACTTCAGGGGGAACGGCCTGGACCATTTCGGTATCGATATAGCCCGGAGCGATGGCGTTCACCGTGATGCCCTTGGCTGCGCCTTCCTGGGCGAGCGCCTTGGTGAAGCCGTGAATGCCGGACTTGGCGGCGGCGTAATTCACCTGGCCGTACTGGCCTGCCTGGCCATTGATCGAACCGATATTGACGATGCGCCCGAAGCTTCTCTCACGCATGTTCTCGATGACAGCCCGTGACATGTTGAAGCACGAGGTGAGGTTGGTCTGGATCACCGCGTTCCACTGCTCATAGGTCATTTTGTGGATGGTGCCGTCACGGGTGATACCGGCGTTGTTGACCAGGATATCGATCGGACCGAGTTCCTTGGCGATTTTGCCTACCCCCTGCTGGCACGCTTCAAAGTCACTGACGTCAAATTTGTATGACGCGATGCCGGTCTCGGCCGTGAACTTCTCGGCAACGGCCTCATTGCCGCCGTAGTTTGCCGCGACGGTATAGCCGGCGTCCTTCAACGCGATCGAAATTGCCGCGCCTATCCCCCGTGTGCCACCGGTCACTATCGCTACTCTGCTCATGATTTACCCCTTATTCAGCCAATGATTTCAGTACTGCGTCCACGCTCTGCTTGGCGTCGCCAAACAGCATGCGGGTGTTTTCCTTGTAGAACAGCGGATTGTCGACGCCCGCATAGCCCGTAGCCATGCTGCGCTTGAGAACGATCGCGGTACGCGCATTCCAGACCTGCAACACCGGCATTCCCGCAATGGGGCTGCCCGGATCTTCCAATGCCGCCGGATTGACGATGTCGTTGGCGCCGATCACCAGCACCACGTCCGTCGTCGGGAAATCCTCGTTGATTTCATCCATTTCCAACACGATGTCATAAGGCACCTTGGCTTCGGCCAGCAGCACGTTCATATGGCCCGGCATACGACCGGCCACCGGATGAATCGCAAATCGCACCTTCTTGCCCTTGCCACGCAACAAGCGCGTGATCTCATAAATGGTGTGCTGGGCCTGCGCAACCGCCATACCGTAACCCGGCACGATGACAATTGACTTGGCATCACGCAGAAGCTCGGCGGTCTCTTCGGCCGAGACGGCAACAACTTCGCCGCCTTCGGTACTTGCAGCGCTGGTGCCGCCACTGGTACCAAACCCGCCGGCAATGACGGCAATGAATTTACGGTTCATCGCGCGGCACATGATGTAACTGAGGATGGCACCACTGGAACCAACCAGCGCACCGGTCACGATCAACAGGTTGTTCGACAACATGAACCCGGTGGCCGCCGCCGCCCAGCCGGAATAGCTGTTCAGCATCGAGACCACCACCGGCATGTCGGCGCCGCCGATGGCCATCACCATGTGAATGCCGAACAGGCTGGCGACGACGGTCATGATGATCAGCGCGGTCAATCCAGCTGGCGAACCTGCTTCCATGAATTCGTGCCCGAGCCAGATGCAGACCAGCAGCGCCGCCAGGTTCAGCCAATGCCGCGCGGGCAACAACAATGGCGCGCTGCGGATACTGCCGCGCAGTTTGCCGAAGGCGATGATCGAGCCGGTGAATGTCACGGCGCCGATCAATATGCCCAGGTAGGTTTCGATTTCATGGATGGCGAGTTCGACACCGCTGAACTGGCTTTGCACATGCGGATCGAGGTAGTTTGCGTAGCCAACCAGCACCGCCGCCAGACCGACAAACGAATGCAGGCAGGCGACGAGTTCCGGCATGGCCGTCATCTCCACCCGTGCGGCCAATACCGCACCGATCACCGCACCGGCGGCCATGGCCACCGCGAGCACGCTGTAACTGGTGACCTGGCTGCCAAGGATGGTGACCGCAATGGCCAGGCCCATCCCGACCATGCCATAGACATTACCGCGACGTGAGGTCTCCTGGTTGCTCAGCCCCCCGAGACTCAGGATGAACAGGATGATGGCGCCGAGATATGAAACTGCAACGATTCCCTGATTCATGACCGGCACCCTTACTTGCGGAACATACGCAGCATGCGCTGCGTGACCAGAAAGCCGCCGGCGATATTGATGGACGCCAGCAGGATTGCGAGTCCGGCGAGAATCGCGATCAGGTTGACGCCATCCGGCTGTGAGACCTGCAGCATTGCGCCAATCACGATAATGCCGCTGATCGCATTGGTAACGCTCATCAATGGCGTATGCAGGGCGGGCGTGACGTTCCAGATCACCTGGTATCCGATGAAACAGGCCAGCACGAATACTGTGAAGTGCTCCATGAAGCTCGGCGGCGCAATCTGTCCCAGGCCAAGCAAAGCCACCGCGCCGATGATCATCGTGGCAATCAACCCGACGCCGCTCTTCGGCGCAGCCTCGGGCGCGGGCACATGCGTGGTCGCAGCTTTGGGTTTGGGTGGCGCTTTGGACAATGTCGGCGCCGGCGGCGGCCAGGTGATTTCACCCGCCTTGATCACCGTTGCGCCACGAATGGCTTCGTCCTCCATGTTGATCACGATGTTGCCATCCTTGGCCGGCGTCAGATCGGTCAACAGGTGCCGCAGATTGGTGGCGTACAGCTGGCTGGACTGGGTGGGAAGACGGCTGGGTAGATCCATATAGCCGATAATGGTGACGCCATGGCGCGACACCACTTCACCGGGCACGGTGCATTCGCAATTGCCGCCTTGCTCGGCGGCGAGATCGACCACCACACTGCCCTTGGTCATGGTCTTGACCATTTCCTCGGTGATCAGCTTGGGCGCCGGTTTGCCGGGAATCAGCGCGGTGGTGATGATGATGTCGACTTCCTTCGCCTGCGCCGCGAATAGCGCCATTTCCGCCTTGATGAACGCCTCGCTCATCTGTTTGGCGTAGCCGCCGGTGCCCGCGCCTTCCTCCTCGAAATCCAGTTCCAGGAACTCGGCGTCCATGCTCTCGACCTGTTCCTTGACCTCGGGACGGGTATCAAAAGCGCGGACTATCGCGCCGAGGCCTTTCGCCGCGCCGATGGCGGCAAGCCCGGCAACGCCAGCGCCGATGATCATGACCTTGGCCGGCGGCACATTGCCGGCGGCGGTGATCTGGCCGGTGAAGAAACGACCGAATTGATTGGCGGCTTCGATCACCGCGCGGTAGCCGGCGATGTTCGCCATCGAACTCAGCGCGTCCATCTTCTGCGCGCGCGAGATGCGCGGCACGCTGTCCATCGCCATGACATTGATGCCACGGGCGGCCAGCCGCTGCATCAGTTCGGCATTCTGTGCCGGCCAGATGAAGCTGATCAGAGTCGTACCCGGCGCGAGAAGTTCGCTCTCGTCGACGCCGAGCGCGCTGTTCATCTCGGGCGCACGCACCTTGAGGATGATGTCGGCCCCGGACCACAGGGCACGGGTATCAGCGACGACCTCGGCGCCCGCTGCTACGTACGCATCGTCCGGATAATTGGCCTGCGCCCCGGCACCGGCTTCCACCGCGACCTCGAAACCGAGCTTGAGTAAATCACGTACCACTGCCGGGGTGGTCGCCACCCGCCGCTCGCCGGCGTGGACTTCCCCAGGAACACCAATCCTCATACCTGCTCCCCTGCCTGATATCCGTTGTCCGCCACCGGGTCATCCGGCGCGTGTAAACGGCCGTACAACCGCCGTTTTCGGTAGCCGGCTATTTCTTCTTTTTGGGTATGTACAAGTCAGTAATGCTGCCGCTGAAAACTTCCGCGCTCATCGCCACGGTTTCCGACAGCGTCGGATGCGGATGAATGGTCAGCCCGATATCGTGAGCGTCGCAGCCCATTTCAATCGCCAGTGCGACTTCGGCAATCAAATCGCCGGCATTCGGCCCGACGATACCCGCGCCAAGTACGCGCTCCGTCGTCGGGTCAAACAACAGCTTGGTGACACCTTCATTGCGGCCGAGACTCAGGGAACGGCCGCTCGCAGCCCACGGAAACACGCCTTTTTCAACGGCGACGCCTTTCTGTTTCGCTTCAGTCTCGGTCAACCCCACCCATGCAACTTCCGGATCGGTATAGGCGACCGATGGAATCACATTGGCATCGAAGAAACTCTTCTCACCGGCGGCCACCTCCGCCGCCACCCGGCCTTCATGCACCGCTTTGTGCGCCAGCATGGGCTGACCGACGATGTCACCGATCGCGAAGATATTCGGCACGTTCGTCCGCTGCTGCTTGTCGACCGGGATGAAGCCGCGCTCGTTGACGGTGATGCCGGCATTCTCGGCCCCGATCAATCTGCCGTTGGGCACGCGCCCGACCGAGACCAGGACTTTGTCATAGGTATCTTCCCCGGGCGCCTTCGGCCCTTCGAACTTTACGGTCAGACCTTTCGCGCCGGCGGTGATACCCACCACCTTGGTGCCGGTGTAAATGTTCTCGTACTGCCTGGCGATGCGCTTTTCCAGCGGTTTGACGATGTCGCGATCAGCGCCGGGCATCAGCCCGTCCATCAGTTCGACCACCGTCACCTTACTGCCGAGTTCATGGTAGACCGTTGCCATTTCCAGGCCGATGATGCCGCCGCCGATCACCAACAGGCGTTTGGGAATATCCTTCAGCGCCAGCGCGCCGGTGGAATCGATCAGACGATCATCGTCATACGGGAAACCGGGGATACGCGTAGGTTCCGATCCGGCGGCGATAATCAGCTGTTCGAACGCCACCCGCTGCGTGCCACTGGCCGAAACGACTTCCAGCTCATTCGGCGACACCAGCGTGCCCTTGCCTTCGATGACGGTCACCTTGCGCTGCTTCGCCAGCCCGGCGAGGCCTCCGGTGAGCTGCCCGATGACTTTTTCCTTCCAGCCGCGCAGCTTGTCGATGTTGATTTTCGGCTTGCCGAAGGCGACGCCGAACTCGGCCATTTCGTGCGCTTCGCTGATCACCTTGGCCGCATGCAACAGCGCCTTGGATGGAATACAACCCACGTTCAGACACACGCCGCCCAGGCTCGGGTAGCGCTCGATGAGCACGACCTTCTTGCCGAGATCCGCAGCGCGAAACGCCGCGGTATACCCGCCAGGCCCCGCGCCCAGCACCACGACCTCGGCGCGCATGGCGCCTTCACTGACGGCGACCGGCGCTGCGGGTGCCGGGGCTGGTGTGGGTGCAGGTGCGGCAGACGCTGGCTGAGGCGCTGCGGCAGCAGGTGATGCGGTACTGGTCACGGCGTCGGTTTCCAGCACCAGAACTTCAGCGCCTTTTGAAACCCGATCACCGACTTTGATTTTGACTTCGCTGACGGTACCGGCGACGGGCGCGGGAATCTCCATCGTCGCCTTGTCGCTTTCCAGCGTTATCACGGATTGCTCGGCGCTGACCGTCTCACCGCTTTGTACGAGAACTTCGATCACTTCGACATCCGCGAAATCGCCGATGTCAGGCACGACTACCGTAAACCGATTTGTCATTTCCTGCCCGTTGCCTGGTTGATGCTGGTTAGTGCTAGAGCGAGCCGACGAACTCCTGGTAGGCATCGGCATCCATTAATTCATTGTATTGGTCGTCACCGGCGACTTCGCAGCGGAAAATCCAGCCGTCTTCCAACGGCGACTCGTTGATCTTCTCCGGCGCCTCGGTCAATAACGTATTCACCGAGACAATCGTTCCGGTCAGCGGCATTTTCACTTCGCTGGCAGTCTTGACCGATTCGATGACGGCAATTTCCTCGCCTTGCAGGATATCCGCCCCGACCGACGGCAATTCCACGAACACGATGTCACCGAGTTCGGCCTGCGCATAGTCGGTGATACCACAGGTGGCTATGCCTTCATCGTCGAGTCTCACCCAGACGTGGTCTTCGCTGAATCTCAAATCTTCCATCGTTACGTTCTCTTCGCCGGTGTCGGGAACGAAAGTCGCGTGTGGCGAGCATCAGCCGCCGAACATGCGGCGCAGGTTGTCCAGCCCGGCCTGGTAAACGGATTGCATGCTCTGCATGACGTCTGATTCACCACTGCCGGATTTCGGTTCGAATTCGCCCGTCCATTCAACGATTGAGCCCTTGGACTCGGGGTCATCCTTGATGCGCAAGGTGGCGGTGTAATTCATCACCGGCATGGGGCCGCTGATGATGGAATAGCGGTACATACGATCCTCGGCGTCGATCTGCTCCAGGCGCTCGACGATTTCGCCGCCGCCGACGATAGACAGGCGACGGATGCGGCCACCATCTTCGAGTTTGCTGGCCTGGATCATCGGGTGCCACTCCGGCAAAGCGTTGAATTTGCCAACAACATCCCATAGTGATTTGGGCTCGACATTGACGCGGGTCTGCATACTGAGTTTCGCCATGCTGATCTCCTTTGCCGTTACCTGCTTTTATTTGATTCTGATGACGGCGCCGCGCTGAAGGCCGCCAGGCCGATGCCGACTATCGTGGCGTCGATCGGACGTCAGCGCCGGGATGTTTATGTCACCTTCTGATCGCGGTGACGGGGTGTTCGGTGACACGGTTCCGGATGCTGCGCCAAGCCGCGGAAATGCCGAGGCTTGGTGTAGTAGAACATGGAACCGCGCCGTAGTCGATGCCGTGATCAGTGGTGTAAAATGCGCGGCATATTTGCAGCTGGATCCAGGAAAATGGCCAAGCAACCCTCAGAAATCATCAAGGTCCAGGACAGCGACTCGACGGCGGTATGTGACGGTGGCGGCGGCGCACTGGGTCATCCGCAGATCTACCTGCGCTTCGACGGCAAGCCCGCGGTGGACTGCTATTACTGCGGCCGCCGTTTCGTCAAACCGTCTTACCAGGGCGAAACCCCGGCGAGCGCATGACGCCCGAGTCCACGGCGCCCTCTCGGCCACCCGGCCCGGCGGCGCGCGTGGCGCGAAGCACCGTGATTGCACTGGTCCGCGGCTATCAATTGGTCATACGCCCGGTCATCGGGCCGCGGTGCCGCTACTTTCCCACCTGCTCTGAATACGCCATCGAAGCTGTCGAACGCCATGGCGCGTTGCGTGGCCTGTGGCTGACGCTCCGGCGTCTGGCCCGCTGCCATCCTTGGGGCGGCTGCGGTCACGATCCCGTTCCCTGAACCGCTGCAGGGAATGCTCGACACCTGCCGTCACCCGCCGTCGTCAGTGTTGTAGCCGCCGCGCCGGTATTCCGCTGCAGGAACGGTCTCCCGATGTATTCCAATGGATGCCAGCCAGTCCCGCAACGCAAGCCCGGTAGCTGCATCCCAAGGCATCACGCGCTCGCGGCTAATCCAGCGTGAATCGGCAATTTCATCGGCCTGTAAACGCACGGCGTCACCGGTCACCGGCACGTGGTAGGCGATGATGACCTGGTTGCGCAATGCGAATGGATAGACGCCCAGCAGGCGGGTGGCTTCCGCCACCAGGCCGGTTTCCTCGGCGACTTCACGTTCGGCGGCCTGCGCCGGTGATTCTTCGGCTTCCAGAAATCCGGTCACCAGTGCGAAGAAGTTTTCCGGCCAACCGACATTGCGCACCAGCAACACCCGGTCCTGAAACGTGACAACCGCGGCGACGACCGGCACCGGATTATCCCAATGTACGAAGTCGCAGGTATGCGCGATACAGCCGGCGCGCGTGCGCCCGCCATGTTCACCGGCGTGCAGCGGACCGCCGCATTGCGGGCAGAAACGATACGGCGTCATGGCGGGGGCACCTGACCGGTCGCGGTCAAATTGCTGCGGACGCCGCGATATCCGACAGTCGTTGGAAACGTTCGATGTTCGGGGCCTGTTGCATGACGCCGGCGGACAGATAGACGAAGGTCAGATCCAGTTCGGGGTCAACCCAGAACAACGTGCTGCCTGAACCGTAATTGCCGTAGGTGCGTGGCGAGGTCAAGGTGCCGAACAGGCCGGGGCAGATCTGCTCCCCGCGCAGGCAGAAGCCGAGGCCAAGGTACGCCGGGTACGGCGCCCAGCCGTGGTTGATCGCCACTGTTTTGTAAAGCTCGTTCGGCTTGTCGCCGGTCCAGTTGCGGGTCGCTTTGTCGATCGTCGCCGGCGACAGGATGCGCGCGCCGTTGTATTCACCTCCACGACGATACATCTCCGCCAGCTTGAACAAATCCTGCACCGTGGAAATTCCGCCCACCCAGGGCATTTCCGCATGCTCCTCCATGAATGCACCCTGCGGACCATGATTGCTGCGGCCAAGATGTTCCTGCGGCGGTTTGCCGCGAAAATCCGGAAACACGTGGCGCGCGGCAAGATCGGCGCGACGGCCGATGGCCGTATCGCTCATCCCCAGTGGGGTCAGCAACTCATCCTGCAACAGCTGGCGGTAGCTTCGCCCTTCCGGATCGGTTCGGCGCACGGCTTCGCCCATCAGCGCGTGATTGACCAGCGGCGAGTAATGCACACGTTGGCCGGGCAGTTCCACCGAACGGATGTTCTGGCAGATGGCTTCAATGATTTCATCCAGCCGATCGATATACATCCCCGGCTTCGGAATCCATACCGGCGGCAAGCCGGAAGTATGCGTCAACAGGTGGAAGAACGTGACGTCGCCGCGCGGGCTGCCGTTGAATTCAGGAATGATTTCCGAGATGCGCGTCGTCAGCGCAAACTGGCCCAACTCGATCGCGCGCAAGACCAGCACGTTGGTCAACGCTTTGGTCAACGAAAACAGTGAGAATACTGACTCAAGTGCCAGCGGTTTGCGTTCATCACCGCCGCCATGGCCGAAGGCCTCGTACAATGCCACTTCACCGTGACGGGCAACCAGCACGACCGCGCCGAAATACTTGTCCTGTTCGATGTCGGCGATTACCACTTCGCGCAGATGATTAAGACGGTCGCGGTTCAGACCGCTCGGCGTGGAATTCGTCATGGGGCCCCCACTGGCTGGACGGATTACGTTATTGTTAATGGCTGTACATTCGCGCCACGCGGCGCGGCATTGAATCAAGGGGCAAGTATGACCGAACTGGAACGACTCTGCATCGAATGGGCCTGCGAGAAAATCTGCCGGCAGTTTGCCAATTACAGCGATCGCGCCGACTTCGACGCACTCAGCGCGTTGTTCACCGACGACGGTGTGTATTACCGTCCGTCCGTGCCCGATGTCGCCATCACCGGCCGGGAAACCCTGCGCACTGAATTCGGCAAGCGGCCGCCGCTGGTCATCAAACATCTGGTGTCGAATTGCGTAATCGATGTCGTATCACCCACTTCGGCGCGCGGCTTCAGTTACATCAGCTATATCGCGGCGCCGAAATCCGACGCAGCACTGCCGCTGGTGGCAGGCCCGCTGCACCTGGGTGAATTCGAGGATCGATTCGTACTGACCGAGGATGGCTGGAAAATCCGTGAGCGCCGTGGTCGGCTGGCGCTGAAGACTTCGTGACGTTTGTCGCGCGCCGGCGATTACGCTGGCCGCGGTCTTTCTCGGCGCAGCGGCTTGCGCTCGGATCCTTCCCGTGGTGTTCAGTTGGCCATTGGATCCGTCTGCTCAGGACTCGCTGTGAATACATCCATGTACGCTCGGGCTCGGCGTCCTGCCTCGCACGGTCCTGAGCAGACAGATCCAATGGCCGCCTTCAGTCGTCCTCTGAGGGATTACCTCACCGTCATTCAGCCGCCGCCCTTCGGGCGAGGACCGAACTGCACGGCGCCCGGCGTCAACGAGAATCTTGGCGCGGGCGCGGGTTGCACGATGCCGTCGATCTCCACGAAACCCTGACGCGCCTGGTTATGGGGGTGATGCGGCGCCTCGGCGAGACTGAGTACCGGGGTCACGCATGCATCGTGGCCGGCAAAGATGTCGCACCAATCGCTGCGCGTTCGGGTGGCGATGCGCTCGGCGACACGCGCTTTCACTTCCGGCCACTGATCGCGCTGCCATTGCCGGGCGACATCAATATCCGTCAATTCAAGCAGCTTCAACAAGGTCGCGTAGAACGGCGCCTCGATTGCGCCCACTGCCAGCCACTTGCCATCGCTGCAGCGATAGGTGTCGTAGAACGGCGCAGCGCCGTCGATGACGTTGGTCTCACGTTCATCACGCCATAGCCCCACCGCGTGATCACCATGGATCATACCCAGCATCGATGTCACGCCGTCGATCATTGCGCAGTCGATCACCTGGCCCTGGCCAGTGAGATGAACGTGGTTGAGCGCGGCGAGAATACCCATTGCCAGATACAGTGCGCCGCCGCCGAAATCGGCGACAAGGTTCAACGGCACGGCCGGTTTGCGCGCAGGGCCTATCGCGTGCAAGGCGCCAGTCAAGGCCAGGTAATTGATATCGTGCCCGGCCGTCGGCGCCAGCGGACCGGTCTGCCCCCAACCGGTCATGCGGCCGTAGATGATGCGCGGGTTGCGAGTCAGCACCACGTCAGGTCCCAGTCCCAGGCGCTCCATCACGCCAGGACGGAAGCCTTCGATCAATACGTCGGCATCATCCAGCAACGCGAATGCCGCGGCCTGACCTGCCGGTGACTTCAGGTCCAATACGACGGAGTGGCGACCGCGCGATTCGACATCCGCGGCCTGATAGTCCTCGCCGCCCGCGCGATCGATGCGCGTGACCGTGGCGCCCATATCGGATAACAACAGGCCGCAGAACGGCGCCGGACCCAAGCCCGCGAATTCGACAACCTTGAGACCAACCAGTGGACCGCGCTGCTTGTTCATAACCTTCACTCGGTGTTGCGACGCTCGTTCAGTTTCTGCCGGCGGATCACGATGCCGGCGGCTTCGCGATCCCACGTATCATGGGTAATGCCGGCGCTGCGGAGCAGATGCTTCTCCACTTTCTGCGTTGGCGTGCGCGGCAAAGCTTCAATTACGCGGATGTAGCGCGGCAGCATGAAATGCGCCATGCGAGGCTGCAGGAAGCCAAGCAGCTCGCCGGGATCGATTGTCGCGCCTTGCACCGGACATACCACCACCATCACTTCGTCCTCACCGCCGTCACCGGCCACTGCCACTGCGGCCGCATCCTGCACGCCGGGATAAGCCAGCACTTCCGCTTCAACCTCGAACGAGGAGATGTTCTCGCCACGCCGGCGGATCATGTCTTTCGCGCGATCGACGAAAAAGTAGTTGTCATCGGCATCTCGCCTGAACAGATCCCCGGTATGAAACCAGCCATCGCGGAACGCCTTGGCGGTGGCCTCGGGATTATTCAGATAGCCGTGACTGATAGCGAAAGGATTCTCCACCTTGACCAGCAGCTCACCGACGCCACCGATTGCGACATCGTCGCCGTTGTCATCCACGAGCCTGAGCTCGACGCCCGCGCGCGGTGTGCCGCAGGTGCCTCGTACTGTTGGATTCGGACCGCAGAACAAGGGCACCGACAGCTCGGTCATGTTGAACTCCGTATAGACGTCGACACCGAATCGCTCCGCAAATGCCAGCGCATCGTCGCCCAACGGTGCGATCACCGCGGTCTTCACCGGGTGGTCGCGTTCACCAGGCGTTACCGGTTGCTGCATCAGAAATTGCACCATCGCGCCAAGCAACCCTACGGTCGTCACTGCAAGTTCGCGCACCAACGGCCAGAAGCGCGATGTACTGAAGCCTTGGACGAATGCCGAACTGCCCCCATGCACCAGCGCGAAGAACACGCCGAGCACGCCGCCGATATGAAACATCGGCAGCGACACCAATGAACAATCCTCCGGCCCGACGTGCCTGAATTCCCGCGCCGCGGTGGCCGTATGCAGATAACTGCCGAGCACGCCTTTGGAGGGACCGGTGGTGCCTGAAGTGAAGATGACGATATGGGTATCGGTCACGTCGATCGGCCGCGGCAGCGCCTGCAGCGGTGCCTGGACATCGAGGCATTGCTCGTCCAGCAGTTGCACGCCATTCAGCGCGGGCCGCTCGGGACCGCACACGACGATTCGGTCGAGTGCGGCGGTGTCTATGTCATGCAGTCGTTCCAGCAGACGGCCATCGGCGATCATCAGGCTGGCGCCGGCGCTGGCGATCACATGGGCGAGCAGACCACCTTTGTAGGCGATGTTGATCGGCACGTAGATCGCACCGGCGGTATTCAACGCCAGCAACAACAGCACTGCCCGCGGGCCATTCGGCAGCCAGCTGAGGACGTAATCCCCTTGCCGCACGCCCAACGCCTGTAAGGCCGCGGCCTGTTGCTCGACAGTTGACAGTAGTGAGGCGTTGGTAAACGTTTCGCCGCTGTCGAATTTCAGCACCACCTTGTCCGGGTCGCGCGCTGCATTCCGGCGCAACAGTTCTATCGACACACAATCCTGCGCCGTGGTGATGAGTCCGGTCATGGCCTGGTATGAGCCCTACCGTGTGCTGGTCAAGCGGACGGCGCCGCATCGTCAAGCGACGATTGCGGTACGTTGATCAAAGTGAAGGCGGAAAGCACGACGGGAATTGCCAGCAGCACACAGACCTCGATACGGCCCAGGCCCGCACCGAACAACAATCCGGCGGCCTGCGGACCGATGGCCGAGCCGATGCGTCCGGCACTCATGGATAATCCGATGCCCGTCGCACGTACTCGCGCCGGGAACGTCGTCGCTGCGGCCTGATACAGAACGACCGCGCCGCCGAAGATACCGAAGCCAATCAGTACTGAACAGACGCCCACCAGGGTCAGGCTGGTGCCATAGATACCGAACGCGACAATTGCCAACCCCATCACCACAAGGGTTGCGAATGCAATCGGTTTGAACGGCGCGCGGAAGCACGCCAGGCCAATGACAATCGCGCCGATGATGCCACCGGTATTGATCATGTTGGTGATCTGGCGGCCGGCGATGTCCGAAAAGCCGGCATCCGTCGTCATCTGATTGGCCCAGGTCAGGGCGAAATACGATGAGGTCATGTACAGCAGGTAGGACGCCGCCATGATCAGCGTGCGCGGCAACACCGGTTGTCGCAGCAGATCGAGTAGCGAGCCCTTGCCGCGGCCGGCGACGGGTGCGGACGGCATGGTTCCAAGCGCCGCCAGCTGAAGTCGCTGCAAGACGTGATTCAACCGCTGCAGCGCATTGCGCGGTTGCCGCGCCACGAGATAGTCCAGTGATTCCGGCATGGCGAAGAACACGATCGGAATCAGCAGAGCCGACCCCACGCCGGCGACGACGAACAATGCGCGCCAGTCATACGCCGCGATCAGACCTTGCGACGCGATGCCTCCCAGCGTGGCGCCCAGTGGATACCCCACCACTACCAGGCCCAGTCCCAGTGCGCGATGCTTGAGTGAGGAGAATTCAAACACCATGGTGCCGGTACTGCTGGCCATGGCGCCCACGCCCAGACCAGTGACGAATCGCAGCGCTGTCAGCATGCCGACCGAGTTGGCGGTCGCAGATAACAGCATGCCGATGGTCATCAGCGTCAGGCACATCATGATGGAGGTGCGGCGCCCGAAGATATCGGCGACGGGAGAAAGCACCAGCGCGCCAGCAGCCATCCCCAGCGGACCGGCGGCGAGCAGCGAGCCCTGCATTTCGGGGCTGAGCTCCCACAGCCGGGTAAGAATGGGCGATACCAGTGACGCCGCAAGAATATCCAGGCCATCGAGCATGTTGATAACCATGCATAACGCCACAATCATCATCTGCAGGCCATTCATCGGCCTGTGATGCAGCTGTGCGTGGATCTGCTGCAGATTCATGAGTCCCCCCTGTAGTCCTTACCCGCGCCGCCTGCGTATTTGCCCGGACGCAGGCATCGCAGTTTACTGCAACCCGTCGCGATTTCGGCATACCGTCGGCTCACCGGAGCCGAGCTCGCGCTCCGTCGACTCTCACGACACATTCGACGTTCACGCACCCGCGCTCACGACCCGAAAAATCCCGAATGCAGAATTTGCGCAGCCGTGCCCCGCCACTTGTAACTTATACGCCGTGTCGACCTTGAAACACACGCGGGCCAACCCCATGCTCTGGTCAAAGTTCGCGCGATTGACCGCGGACCGGAACTGGCTTGGACTCAGGAGATCCCGGATATGACCATATTGCTTTACGCCGCGACCAATATTGCCGTGCTGCTCGTACTTGCATTCGCGATGAAAGTGCTGGGGCTGGAGCAGATGCTGTATGCCAACGGCGTGGATATGAACCTGACCGCCATGCTGATTATGGCCGGCATCATCGGTATGACCGGGTCATTGATCTCGCTGATGATGTCCAAATCGATGGCGAAGCGCTCGGTGGGCGCAGTTGTGATCGACCGGCCGCGCAACCAGACCGAAGCCTGGCTGGTGGATACCGTCCGCCGACAGACCGAAGCCGCCGGCATCGGCATGCCGGAAGTCGCCGTGTTCCAATCGCCGCAACCCAATGCGTTCGCGACCGGCGCCAACCGCAATGCCGCGCTGGTGGCGGTGAGCACCGGTCTGCTGGAAACCATGAACCGCGATGAAGTGGAAGCGGTGCTGGGCCATGAGGTCACCCACGTGGCCAATGGCGACATGGTGACGCTGGCGCTGATTCAAGGTGTGGTGAATACGTTCGTATTCTTCCTGTCGCGCGTCATCGGTCAGGTCATCGACCGCGCAATTTTCCGCACCGAGCGCGGCTACGGGCCGGGCTACTGGATCACGACCATGATCGCGCAAGTCGTACTGGGTGTACTGGCGACGATTATCGTGATGTGGTTCAGCCGCTGGCGTGAATTCCGCGCCGATGCCGGTTCCGCTCAGCTGGCCGGTCGCGAGCGCATGGTGGCGGCCTTGCGCAAATTGCAGCGCTTTTCCCAGGGCCCTGAGCTACCGACGCAGGTCGAAGCCTTCGGCATTGCCGGTGGCTGGCGCTCATCACTGGGCCGGCTGTTCATGAGCCATCCACCATTGGAAGAGCGTATTGCCGCCCTGCAGAACATGGCCGCCTGATCACAAGTTCGAAGTGGAATTAATAAGGTTCCTCACCTAACGCCGGGGAAATCCGCACGGGCTTTGTCTTCCTGCTCCGTCATTCCGGACGTGCCCGCGAAGCGGGCGCGAGCCGGAATCCATGCGGCTTGGAGAGAGGCCCTATGGATCCCGGCTCACCGCTGCGCGGTGTCCGGGATGACGAAAAAAGAGGGGCTGCGCGGTGCCCGCGTAGCAGGGGCGGGAGAAGTCGCGGCGTTCACTCACATTCCGTCATTCCGGAAGCGCCCGCGAAGCGGGCGCGAGCCGGAATCCATGCGGCTTGGAGAGATGCCCTATGGATCCCGGCTCACCGCTGCGCGGTGTCCGGGATGACGAAAAAAGAGGGGCTGCGCGGTGCCCGCGTAGCAGGGGCGGGAGAAGTCGCGGCGTTCACTCACATTCTGTCATTCCGGAAGCGCCCGCGAAGGGGGCGCGAGCCGGAATCCATGCGGCTTGGAGAGAGGCCCTATGGATCCCGGCTCACCGCTGCGCGGTGTCCGGGATGACGAAAAAAAGGGGCTGCGCGGTGCCCGGGATCGCAAAAAAGGGGCGCGGATTCTTCCGCGCCCCTTTATGTTTTTACTGCGGTTCGTCAGCCGATCAATCGATGGCGACGAAGTCCACGCGGCGATTGCGCGCCATGTTGGCGGCGGAATCATTCGGCGCCACTGGCCGGCTTTCACCGAAGCCCTCGGCAACCATGCGTGAGCCGCTGATGCCCTGGCTGGTCAGGTAATCGACCACGGCCTGTGCGCGACGTTGCGACAATGCCAGGTTGTACGCATCGGAACCGCGGCTGTCGGTATGCCCTTCAACACGCACCCGCAGACCACTGTTCTCGCGCAACAACATCACAGCCTGATTGAGGGTCGACCTTGCGTCATCGGTCAGCGCCGCACTGTCGTAACCGAAAGTCACGCCTTCCAGGCTCAGCACACGCTGACCGGCTTGCGGACAACCCCGGCCATCGACCGGTGTGCCGCGTGGTGTTGCCGGGCACTGGTCAGTAAAGTCGGCCACGCCATCGCCATCGCTGTCAGGCACGCAACCCGTGCTGTCGACTCGCGTGCCGGCCGGCGTACCGGGGCAGCGATCCTGGCCGTCCACGACACCATCGCCGTCACTATCCAACGGGCAACCGCGGGCATCGACCGGCGTACCGCGCGGCGTTGCCGGGCAGGCATCCGAACCATCGGGGACACCGTCGCCGTCACCATCAATTATCGGGGCAGGACCCTCATCACGCTGCGGACAGGCCAGGTAGCCGAGTCCGGCGCCAATGATTCCGGCCGCGATCCCGATTTCCGCTTCGTCGTTGTCAGTGGCAATCGTGCCCAGGCCGCCGCCGACCACGCCGCCCACCAGCGCGCAGATGAAGCGCGTGTCGCGGTGGCCGCCCGTGGTGGAGCAACCAGCCAGCAACGACAACAGACATGCCGCTGCAATGAGTTTCAAACCCTTGTTCATCCTGTTTCCCTTCGAAATAGTGGAATGGTCACCCAACCGTGCGCGATCATAGCATGCGGCCCGCATATGGTAGCCACCACAGCGCGGGATTGAACCGGCGACATTGCCAGCCGACTGCGCATGATCACTGGTCGGCCCGATAACCGTGATCAATTGATGGATTGAGTCGAAAACGGGAGCCACGATGACGGCACAACAGGACACAGTCACTATCGTTGAAGTCGGCCCGCGCGACGGCTTGCAGGCGGAAGCCAGGGCGTTGCCGGCGGCGGACCGGATCCGCCTCATCGAACTGCTGGTCGACAGCGGCCTGAAGCACATTGAAAGCGGCAGTTTCGTATCACCGAAATGGGTGCCGCAGATGGCCGAATCCGACGCCGTATTACGCGGCGTGCCTGCAAATCCTGGCGTACATTACCCGGTGTTGGTACCCAACCTGCGCGGACTCGAACTCGCGCTCGCCGCCGGCGCCCGTGAAATCGCGGTGTTCACCGCGGCCTCGGAAACGTTCTGCCAGCGCAATACCAACTGCACCATCGGCGAGAGCCTGCAGCGATTCGAGCCGGTGCTGGCTTTGGCGGCGGAACACGGGGTGCCGGTGCGCGGCTATGTCAGCTGCGTGCTGGGTTGCCCCTACCAGGGCGAGGTGGGCACCGGTGCGGTGATCGAAGTCGCGACCGCGTTGGCGGCCATGGGGTGCTATGAGGTCTGCCTCGCTGACACCATCGGCGTCGGCACACCGCGGCGCGCACGAGCCTTGATTAGCGCGGCTGCCGAACAGCTACCACTGGACCGCCTCGCCGTACACTTCCACGATACCTATGGTCAGGCGCTGGCCAATGTGCTGGCCTGCCTTGAAATCGGCATCCGCACCGTGGACAGCGCCGTCGCCGGCCTCGGCGGTTGCCCCTACGCGCCCGGCGCCGCCGGCAATCTGGCGACAGAGGATCTCGTCTATATGCTCGATGGCATGGGCCTGCACACCGGCGTCGACCTCGATCGATTGATCGAAGCCGGTACGTTCATCTGCGAACGCCTGGGCCGCCGGTCGCAATCACGCGTACAGCTGGCGCGGCAAGGCCGGGGCACCCGCGTTCTCACCTGAGTCGGGCGTTTGGCCGTCTGCGACGCCTGTACGGCGACGACGCGCTCATGAGCCTCGCCCGCGAGCAGCAGACGACTTCCACCGTGGAAGAAGTCAGGCGCAACGCACTGAAATCGTCATAAACCGGGCCAGATATCACTTCGTCGCGGCGGCCGACAGCCGGGCAATTTGCCTGTTTGGCCCCCGTCGCAGGATGGTTCAAAGAAATTCGCCCGCCAAGTTGGTAACTTGGAAACTAATTGATAGAATGCGCGCCGGGCGCCCGTAGCTCAGTTGGATAGAGTACCTGGCTACGAACCAGGGGGTCGGAGGTTCGAATCCTTCCGGGCGCGCCAAGCATGTAAAGGGGCCACTGCGGCCCTTTTTTGTTGCCCGCATATCGGAGTTCCGATTCGAACCTCCGACAAATCAAACATGCCGGTTCGACGGCCAATGCAAAGCATTGGACGAACACCACGCGCAGCGGGGTGGCCCGCAGGGTGAGCGGCGCAGCCGCGAATCATCCTTGAAGGGCGCAGCGCCGCCTTATCCTCGGGAATGAACGGGCTCGCTCACTGCCGGCTGCGGTGCCTGCGTTGATTGCACGGCGCTCTGGCGTCCGAACACCCTTCCCAGGTACAAGCCTGCGAAACCCCAAACGGCCGCGATCGCAGCACCGATGCCGGCCATCGCACCGATCCCAAGCCCTCCGACATCGGTCAACAGTGCGAACGAGGCAGAACTCACGGCGTCTCCTCCGCGATAGACCACCACGTCAATCACCGGTTTGGCTTTAAATCGCGTCTCACGATCGACGTGCGTGTAAAGCATCTCGCGCGCAGGCCGGGTGATGCCGTAATTACCACCCTGGCGCGCAAGCTGCAGTCCGAGCAGCACGGTAAGAATCGGGGCAAAACAAAGAATGAGCAGGCCGGCGCACATGATGAACGGCACCAGCGCCAGCGTACCCGGCATGCCCAGCTTCTGCACGATGCGACTGGTGGCGAACATGCCCAGGCCAAAGGTGAGCAGGTTCACCACGGTCGCGAGGTAACCGAGTATCTGGGTGCGCTCCTCGCGGCTGAAGTCACGCAGCAGTTCGGTCTGCTCGAAGTAGACATAGGATCCAATGGTCGTATACAGGAAGATGAATGCCGCAATACCGAGCAGGTAGGGGTTGGTGACAAAAGCCCTGAAGCCCTGGAACGGATTGCCACCGATCTTCGCCGCCGACAGATCCGCATGCACGTCTTCATTATGCAGAGCGCTCACCTTCTGGCGCTGGAGGTAAAACACCAGGGGAATCGGGAGCAGCAGCATTACGGCAGCGACGAGCATCAGCGTGTCTGCGCCAACTTCTGTCGCGAACAGCGCCGCCACCAGCGGACCCAGTGACGCACCAGCGCTTGAACCGGCCGCAATGAAGGCAAAAAGGCGGCGCGATTGTTCCTTGTTGAACAGGTCCGCCATGAAACTCCAGAACACGGACACGTGGAAGAGGCTGAACATGCTGACCCACAGGTAGAAACCCTTATCGAGCAACACGCGGTCCGTCAACATCGTCGCGCCCAGGTAGAACGCAACGAAGGAGGCGGCAAAGAACAGATACACTGCCGGAACCAGCCAGCGGAACGAGATTCGGGCCACCATCACACCGTACAGCGCGACGAGTGCGGTGCTTATCCACAGCTGCATGTTCCAGAGCGTCGCGATCTCGGTGTTGCTCCAGTCGCTCGCCATCGCGTCGCGGACCGGGCGCAATATGTAATAGGCGGCCATGAGTATGAACACAAAAAAGAACGAAGTGAGCACCGCCCGAAGTTCATGCGGCTCGATCATCGTCGCGGTTCTGATGGCCCGGAGAATTCCGTTGGCCTGTTTATCGCTCATTAATACCACCCCTCGAATAAAGCTGCTGGTCGAATCGCTGCCCCCGTTACCCGGGACCGATGGTATCAGAAGGTTGAACCATTCGAGCAGACTTCAGGCGCATTCGGTAGCGCGTGGCAACAGCACTGTCTGCAGGCAAAAGCGCTTTGGTCCGGATGGCAGATTTGACGCGTAGCTAACGAGCAATCTGCCAAGCGAAAGACTGGGACATTACGGTCAATCGAATGTTCCAGCAATCCAGCGGCAGTTACGCGAACCCGTGTACACGGGTTCCTGGTGAAGATTCCAGATCCCTGCCCTCTTGCAGGTACGATTGATCCGACAATTGATGTGAGTAGTGCTGCGGCTTGCGGGCAGCGTTAAGGGTTCGACCCTGGTCCGGGCGAACCCATGGCGCCGCCCGCAAGCCTGAACCTCGTCGAGCTATCCAGCTATCGGCTACGCTTCCACCGATTCACGGTTCACCCTTGACCGGGCCGAAACCCGGCGGCGTGCGGCGGTGATGAGTGGCAGCCTCATACGCTGCAGCGACCTTGATGATGTCGTGCAAGTCTCCAGGCATGGCCCAGAAGCCGATGTTGTACGGTAGCGGATAACCCTGCAGGTTCGTGGGCTGGGTGCCTGCTTTCTCATCGTATGTCTTGCCGTCATCGGCCAATGCCAACACCGGGTCATAGATTTCGCTGGCAAAGCCTGCGGGGACAAAGACCTCAGGTATCCCCAACCTGGCGCCATAGCCGAACGCGCGCCGCGATACCGGCTCGCTGGGACCGCCGATGACATTCGGCAATGTGGTCGTGGTCGGGTTGGCAAATACATCGATGTCGTTCTGCTCCATCACCTTCATCATGGCCATGCGGATGACGAACTCGCGCTTCATCGTGAAAGTGGTGTCGTACGTCGCCGGGTCGATGCCCTTGTTACCCCAGTTGGTCATCGCCGCCTGCTTGTCAGCACTGAAGTAGGTCGCGTTCTGGTTCAGCGTCGCCCAGTCGGAGACCTTGGCGTCACCGCGTTGTTGCAGGTATTGCTCCATGTTGAACGCAAACGAATAACCGCTGACATCCATCGGCGCATTGCCCATCAGACGCTCGAAATCCAGATTCTCCGGCAGCGGCGCTTTATGATTGGCGACTGACACGAGGTACTTGCGGCTGGTCACATCCCAGCCCGGCACCTTGAACTCCGGTGTGCCGTCGGCCAGTTTCCACGAAAACACTTCGGGCATGTGGAAAGGCAGGACCTCGGCGATCGCATCACGCACCGAGAACGCCATGTTCTCGATCGCCGGATCATCCGGGTATTCCGGTGTCGTCGCCTCCACCAGGGTCGCACCCAGTGCTTTAAGGATCTGCAGCTCGCGGTTGATACCATCGCTGACCGCGGCGTCGCTGGCATCGTGCTTGATGAACAATTCGCGGATCACACCGATGCGCATGCCCGCCAGTGGCTTGGCGCCGCCGATGCCTTTCAAAGCTTCAGTGTAAGGTGTATCGGATGCAGTCATATGCGACAGCGCGGTGTACGGGTCGCGAGGGTCAAAGAAGCCGGTGGTCGGATCGCGGAAGGCTTCAAGCACCGTCACCGCGTCTTTCACTGTACGGCAATTGACGCCGGGCCGATCGCGGAATGGATCGGCGCCGATACCCCCACCGTAGGTCGTCATACCCTTGGTCGGCACCAGGTTCACCACGTTGTTGTGCGTGGCCGGTGAACGGCACGAGCCCCCGGTGGTTTCGCAAATCGAACACACGACAAGGTTCGCGGCCACCGAAACGCCCGATCCGCCGGACGAACCGCCGGTGACCCGTTCGGTGTTGTACGGGTTGCATACCGTTCCACCCCAGGTATCCCGTGAACCCCCATTGACGATGTATGGCGCGGCAGTTTCGGCGTCGCCGCCGGGATTGCCGCTGCCACCGTTGTATTCGGAGTTCAACGCCTTGGCAAAGATGATCGCACCGGCGTCTCGCATGCGCGCTGCCAGCGTGCCATCGACTGGTGGCGCATCCATTGCGTAGTCCGCATCTGCGCCGCCAATTGAGCGCATGTCCTTGGTGTCGTACACGGCCTTGAAAGACATTGGCACGCAATACAGCGGCATCGCGTCCAGATCTGGCTCGCGACCGTATTTCGCATCCAGTTGCGCCGCATACTCCACCGCGTCAGGCATTTTCCGGAATGCATCACAAACCGCCGGACAGGATGCCGGCAATGCGCCGCTGGCGGCGTCACATTCCTTCTTGCAGGTTACCGAT
>JACKNH010000031.1 GCA_024234975.1 Gammaproteobacteria bacterium | reverse complement strand
AAACTCTGGCTTCGTTCGCGTCAACGAAGGTGCCGTTCAAATAAACCTGCATCTGGAACCGTGTCCGGGGAAGTGGGTTGGGCACAGCCGGCCGCCCGTCAGGCGCTGTCAGCTGCGGCGCGCAGTATAACCGCCAGCTGCGCGCAATTGGCAGTGATATTTGCTGACGCTATTCGAACATCAACCTGATTGAATCAATGCTGCGGCCGATAATCCCGGCCTCGGGTACCGCCGTAAGCGCGGTGACTGGAATGCGCTCCAATTCAGTGTCGCCAAGGGTCAGGATCACGTTGCCGTAACCTTCGCCCGGACTTATCGGAGCAATCAGCGGATTTGCCAGCTCGACGGTCGCGGTAAGCTCCTGGTAACGACCGCGCGGTATCAGAACGAACAGGTCATTGGCCAGTCCGATCGGCACCGAGCTCTCGGCACCCTTGAACACCGCGGCTTCGGTCAGGGTCTGGCCGGCAGCATACAGCTTGTGCGACTCGAAGAACCGGAACCCGTAGTTCATCAATGCGCGTGTGGATGTCGTGCGCGCGTTGTCGGATTCCGTCCCCATAATGACTGAAATCAAGCGCATGCCGTCACGCTCCGCCGAGCCGACCAGGCAGTAGCCGGCGGCTTCCGTATGCCCGGTTTTCACACCATCGGCGCTTGCATCGCCGGCCAGCAGCCCGTTCCGGTTGTGCTGTTTGATGCCGTTGAAGACGTATTCCTTTTCGGCAAACAGGGCATAGATATCAGGGAATTCGCTGATCAATGCCCGGGTCAGCAAGGCCAGATCGTAAGGCGTGGTGTAGGTGTACTCATCGGGCAGACCGGTGGCGTTCGAAAAATGCGAATCCTTCATGCCGATGCGTTGCGCCTGCGCATTCATCAATTGCGCGAAGACTGACTCGTCGCCTGAAATATGCTCGGCCAGCGCAACGCTGGCATCGTTCCCTGACTGGATGACTATCCCGCGCAGCAGGTCATGCAGGGCGACCTGCTTGCCAACCTCGATGAACATCCGCGAGCCTTCCATGCGCCATGCTTTCTCACTGATGGTGACCATGTCATCCATATGAATTGAACCGCGGGCGAGTTCCTGGGCCGCGATATAGATCGTCATGATCTTGGTCAGGCTGGCAGGTTCCAGGCGTGAATGTTCGTTTTGCGCCGCCAGCAATGAAGCGCTGGTGAAATCCATCAGGATATAGCCGTTACCGCTGAGTTGCGGCGGTGCCGGCACGCCCGGCAATGCGGCCTTGGCGAGGCCTGCGGCAAACACTAGTACAAAAAGCAAAAACCGGTATTTCATTATAAAAACCTATTCCGAAACGAAGCGGTATTCGTTGATCCCTGACTGCCCAAGCTGGGCGATGGCATTATCTGCCGCCTTGACGTCCGCCACCGGACCCACCTGTACCCGGTAGACGGCCTGTCCATTCACGTTGGCGGGGGCAATCCGCGTGTCGTAGGTCACTGCCTGGCGCAGTCGTTCGATAAGCGCCTGCGCATTTGCGCGGTCCTGGAACGCGCCAACCTGCAGATACAACGCCAACGACTCCGATGGGGCAGGCGCCGGTGTTCTCGACTGCGCGTCCCCACGCGGGCCGCTGACAGTCCTGATATGCACGAATGCCGTACCCTTCTGCAATACGCCAAGCTTGCGGGCCGCGACATACGAAAGGTCCATCACGCGATTGGCGTGGAACGGGCCCCGGTCATTGACCTTGACGATCACCCGCCGCCCGTTTTCCAGGTTCGTGACTTCGGCATAACTGGGCAACGGCAACGTGGTGTGCGCCGCGGTCATCTTGTACATATCGTATGCCTCGCCACTGGATGTCCGCAGGCCGTGAAACTTGCTGCCATACCACGATGCGATTCCACGTTGCTCGAAGCCCTCTGATGACTTCAGCGTCCGGTATTGGCGCCCGTTGACCTGGTAGGTTTCAGGATTTCCATAACGGCTCAGCGGCTCCAATTTCGGCACTGCATCGGGTATCGAGTCCAGATCTATCCCGGCAACAATTTCCGGCGGCGGTGGCCCATCATTGCGGGGTGCTGCGATCACCGGCGATGTCGGGCGCCGGGTTGTATCGCCGCCACCGCAGGCCGACAACGCCACAGTGGCGACAAGAACCATGCCGGTCAGCACGTTCCTCGCGGCTGCACTGACGGCAACTGGCGCCTGCGCGATGGCCGGGAACACAGACGTTTTCATAAGGGAAGTTCTGGCGAGCGACCGCGCCGATGGTACTGTCACGGAATACAGAAGTTGCCGCCTGGTGAATTCAAAGTGCAGCCTTCGCACGAATCTGTTCCGCCAACTGGTACACGGCCATCGCATACAACGGGCTGGTGTTGTAGCGGGTGATGACATAGAAGTTATTCAGGCCCAGCCAGTATTCCGGCGCGAGTTTCTGCTGCAGGCGTATGACACTGACCTTGTCCACATCGCTTAACGCCGCGGTATCGACAACCCCTGTGGCCTTCACCTCGGTCACCGCAACCGACGGCCGGACACCGGCGCCGGCCCACTTGTCCAGGACATCGGTGTCCCGGCCATTGCGTGCCGCGATGACGACGCCCTGGCCGCGCCGCCAACCGTTCTCGCTGAGATAGTTCGCGACGCTGCCCACAACATCATCCACGTCATTCCAGATATTGCGCTTGCCGTCGCCGTCGAAATCCACCGCATAGTGGCGGTAACTGCTGGAGATGAACTGTGGCATGCCCATGGCGCCGGCGTAGGAGCCCGTGAGACTCAGTGGATCCACATGTTCCTCGCGCGCCAGCAACAGGAATTGTTCCAGTTCGCCACGAAAGAACGCGGCACGCTTGGGATAATGGAAAGCCAACGTGGAAACAGCTTCCAATACCGGGTAGCTGCCGGTGACCCGGCCGTAGAACGTTTCGACGCCGATGATGGCGACGATGATTTCAGCCGGGACGCCGTATTGCTGTTCAGCCCGATGCAGTAATTCCTCATGTTCACGCAGGAACTGGACACCGCCGTCAATCCGCTTGTCCGTGATGAATATAGGACGGTATTCGAACCACTGCTTGCCTTCGGCCGGGCGGGTCATCGCCTCGATGATCTTCTCGTGGCCTTTTGCGCGGTTGAAGATGGCCGCCAGCTCCGCCTTGTCGAAGCCGTGTTTTTCCGCCATGAAATCGATGAAGCCAGCGACCTGGGCCGCATCCAGTGTCAACGCCTGGACGCCGCTGGCGCCGATAACGGACATCGCACAGACGATGAGCGAAAGCGTCAGAGATCGAAGCCATCGGGCTGGATTTGCGGGATGTCTGCAGGGCGCTTGCGGATACGTGATGTGCATCATCTAGAGTGCCGCGTTGAATCTTCGATGCGTATGCACCGACATCAGGATACCGAATCCGGCCATCAGAGTCACGGCCGAAGTGCCGCCATAACTTATCAACGGCAGTGGTACACCGACGACCGGCAGGACACCAGCGACCATACCCATGTTGACGAAGATGTAGATGAAAAAGGTCATCGTGATGCTGCCTGCTATCAGCCTGCCGAATACTGTCTGCGCCTGCATGGCGATCGCGAATGCGCGACTGATGATCAACATGTAGGCCAGTAGCAATACGACAACACCAACGAAACCGAATTCCTCGCAGTAGACGGCGAAGATGAAATCGGTGTGGCGCTCCGGCAGAAACTCCAGGTGCGACTGGGTGCCATTGAGCCAGCCTTTACCATAAGTTGCGCCTGAACCGATGGCGATGACGGACTGGATGCTGTGATAACCGGCGCCCAACGGGTCGGCCTGCGGATCAAGCATGGTCAGCACGCGTTGGCGCTGATAGTCATGCATCAGAAACCACACCGCCGGCAGCACGGCCAACATAATCCCGGCCGCAATACCGATGAGGCGCCAGCGCACCCCCGACAGGAACAGCACGAAGATGCCTGCAGCGGTCACCAGCACCGCCGTACCCAGATCAGGCTGCTCGAAAATCAGCAGCGCGGGCAGGCCTATGATGATCAGCGCCGCGGCCACGGTGCCCAGCCCCGGCGGCAAAATCCGGTTGCGCAGATACCAGGCTGTCATCAGCGGCACCGCCAGTTTCATGATTTCCGACGGCTGGAACTGTACTGGCCCGAAACTCAACCAGCGCTGCGATCCACGGCCGATGCCGATGATCGCGACCAGCACCAGCAACGCGATGCCCAGTGCATACATGCCAGGAATCCACCGCAGCAACCGGTCGGGAGAAATCTGCGCCATGACCAGCATGGCGACCAGGCCAAGGCCGAAGCGTATCGCCTGACGACTGACCATGTCAGATGACTCGCCGGACGCGCTGTACAACACCACCAGGCCGAACATGCATACAAGCACAATGGCGCCCAGCAGCGGACCATCCAGGTGCATGCGCTCGAGGATGGATTTCGTCGGGTTAATCAGTAAGGCTGACATCGCGTGAAGGCTGCAGATATTGGTCCATGATGGCGCGCGCCATCGGTGCGGCGGTGCTGCTGCCGCCGACGCCGTTCTCGACGATGACCGCGACCGCGATTTGTGGATTCTCCAGTGGACCGAAGGCAACAAACAACGCGTGGTCGCGCAACCGTTCGCTGATTTCCTCCGGACTCAATTTGACATCCTGCGGCAGGCTGAACAATTGTGCCGTCCCGCTTTTGCCGGCGAACCGGTAGCCCGCATTCTGTCCGACCTTGCGCGCCGTCCCACGATTGCCGTGTACAACCTCCTCCATGCCGTGAGTGACGTCCGTCCAGTATTGGTCTGAATCCAGGCTGACCATCTCCCGTTCGACAAACTCCGGCTCCACCGCCTGGTGGAGGAGCGGATCTTCAATCTGGCCGACAACATGCGGGGTGATGCCGACGCCATGTCTGGCCAGTATTGAAGTGGCGAAGGCCAGCTGCAGCGGTGTCGCAAGGGTGAATCCCTGGCCGATACCGACGCTCAGGGTCTCGCCCGGATACCATGGCTGCTTGCGCGTACGGGCCTTCCATTCCGAATTGGGGAAGATTCCGCCGGCCTCGCCTGGCAGGTCGATCCCGGTGGGCGAATTCAGGCCGAACTGGCGCATGAAATCGGACAAGGTATCGATACCGAGATCTCGCGCCAGATCATAGAAATAGATATCGCAGGATTCTGCCAGTGCTCGAATCAGGTTGACGTGGCCGTGGCCCTGGCGCTGCCAGTCGTGATAACGCCGTTGCTCGCCCGGTAACCGATACCAGCCGGGACACCACGTTTCCTCGCCGGTGGTGCGTACACCATTTTGCAGGCCCGCCAACGCGACCAACGGCTTGACGGTCGACCCCGGCGGATACTGGCCTTGCAACGCGCGGTTGAACAGTGGCCGGTCGGGCGAGTCCCGAAGCAAGGCGTAATCCTTGCTGGAGATACCGTTGACGAAGAGATTGGGATTGAATGACGGGTTGCTGGCAAACGCGAGCACACCGCCGGTCAACGGATCAAGGGCGACGATGGCGCCGCGATTCCCCGCGAGCAACTCGAACGCCAGCTGCTGTAAACCGGCATCAATGGTCAGATAGAGGTCGCGCCCGGGTTCGGGCAACGTGCGTTCCAGCACACGCAGAATCCTGCCCTGTGCGTTGATCTCCACTTTCTGAAACCCCACGGACCCGTGCAGGATTGTCTCGTACGTGTACTCGATCCCTGACTTGCCGATGTGCGATGTCCCACGGTATTCCGCAGTATCGATACTCTTCAATTCCTGCTCGTTGATGCGCCCGACGTAACCCAGTACATGTGCCCAGAGATCGGTCTGGGGGTAATAACGCGTCAACCGCGCATCGATGCGCACACCGGGAAAACGATGGCTCTGCGCGGCAAAACGCGCCAGCTGGGTCTCGGACAGATTGTTGCCCAGCGCTACCTCATCGACCCGGCCACGACTCTTCACTTCGGCAAAAAACGAGTCGATGTCATCTTGCGTCAGTTCCAGCAACCCGCTCAGCGCGGCAACGGTTTCGTGGAGATCACCTATGACGGCCGTATCGATGGCGAGCACGAACGAGGGTCGGTTTTCAGCGACGATCGTGCCGTCACGGGAAAAGATCAGGCCACGCGGTGGCGCCAATGGCAGCACCTTGACCCGGTTATTCTGCGAAAGCGTGGTGTAGTACTCGGCGTTGACGATTTGCAGATAGGCCAGTCGCGAGAGCAGCAAACCGCACATCAACACCATGATGACGGCGCTGATGACAATGCGCAGATTTATCGTGCGCGCGCTTTGTTCGGGATTGGTGAAGCGTACTGAGCCAGGCATGGCGTCAAATCCACCCAGGGCAGCTGGCAGCGGCACAGACGCGCAGGCAGCGAGCGGAAATGCTGAACAATGCCGGCATGAGTGAGCAGCCCCCTTGCTACGCGATGCGCCAGCGACGCCTGATATCGCGCAGAATTACGAACACCCAGGGCCACAATAGCATACTGGTCAACACTCCCAGCAGCGCCGGAAAGTTCCACGGGATCCCGGCGACGTGGTCGATCGCGGTCATCAACAGCATATACGCGACCAACAACGTGCCGATAACCAGCGCCTGTTGCACAAGCGAGAAGACCCGCAGCCGCTTGTGATAGGTCACAAATACGAACGCGATCAGCGACAGTCCCAGCGCATGTTGACCGAACAAGGCGCCAGTCAGTACATCGAGCAGAATGCCCGAACACCACGCAGTGACGATGCCGATGCGGGCAGGGATGGCCATGCACCAGTAGCCAAGCACCATCGGCACCCAGGCGGGCCGCCAGGGTTCACCCCATTCAGGTAACGGGACGGCCGTCAGCACGAAGGCAAACAACAGCGTGACCAGGACCACCGGCCAGGCAGCGACCTTGCGGTGCATCATGGCGACACCGCCTCGCGTTCGGCCATCGCATCGCTTTGCGGATGACGGCGCACGACCAACACCTCGCGGACGTTGGCCACAGCCGCGCTGGGGGCCACCTTGATCTGCGAAAACGCTTCTGCGGGATCAATGGTCACCGTCGCGACCGTCCCGACGGGATATCCGGCCGGGAATACGTCGTCCAGGCCCGATGACACCAGCAGGTCGCCGGGTTGAACATCAGCATTGTTGGGGACGAAATTGAGATCCAGCAAATCATCGTCATCCGTGCCGGAAACGATTCCGCGGGCCCCGGTGCGGTTTACCAGTACCGGCACGTCATGCCGCGGATCGGTGATCAACAAAGCTGTACTGGTCAGCGGACCAACCTCGGTAATCTGCCCGAGGATACCGTTGGCATCCAGAATGGCCTGTCCGACCATGACGCCGTGACGGGCTCCCCTGTCCAGTGTCAGCTCATGCACGGCGCGGCGTGAAGCGACCGCCATCAAATGCGCCACCAACACGTCTTCGCCCACCAGATAGGAGGTATCGAGCAGCTCACGCAGGCGTTGGTTTTCCTGCTCCAGCGCCGCAAAGCGCTGCTGTCGTTGCAGCAATCTGCGATTCTCCTCGCGCAGTTCCCCGTTATCGTGCTGCAGCTGGCTGCGCGAGGAGAGTTCCTCGTTGACCGCATGCATGACGCGGATGGGGCTGTCCACTGCAAGTTGCAGTGGGTAGACGAGCAGCATCAGAACCGAACGCACCGCATCGAGGTGATGTTGGCGCAAATCAATGGAAATAAGCAGAAACGACAACACGATGCAGGTGACCAGTCGCGCCCACGGTGTTGAACGTTCTGTGAAAAGGGTATTGATTGCCGGTCCCCGCTCGTTGCTGTTGGTTGCGCAAACTTCGATGACGACGCGACCATGAGCCGCGACATCACCGCCGTCGTTCCGCTCGTCACACTGGCGTGCCGTGTGCGAACGGAATTTTCGCAGCGGGCATCACGCCCGCACCCGTTACTCCAGCGGCAGCAGGATATCGGTGCCGTGCTCGTCCAGCATCTCCAGGACGCGGCCACCACCCCGCGCGACGCATGTCAGCGGGTCATCGGCGACCAGTACCGGGAGTCCGGTCTCTTCCATCAGCAACTTGTCGAGATCACGCAGCAAGGCACCGCCGCCGGTGAGAATCATGCCTCGATCAGCAACATCAGAACCGAGTTCCGGCGGGGTCTTTTCCAATGCCGCCCGCACGGCGCCCGAAATGCCTGCCAGCGGTTCCTGCAATGCTTCAAGGATTTCGTTGCTGTTCAACGTGAAGCTGCGCGGCAGACCTTCGGCAAGATTGCGGCCCTTGACCTCGATCTCGCGGACTTCGTTACCTGGATAGGCGCAGCCGATTTCATGCTTGATACGTTCTGCCGTGGCCTCGCCAATCAGGCAGCCGTAGTTGCGGCGAACGTAATTGACGATCGCGTCGTCGAAACGATCGCCGCCAATGCGCACTGAATCCGCGTAGACAATACCATTGAGTGAAATGATCGCTACTTCAGTGGTACCGCCACCGATATCGAGCACCATGGAGCCACGCGCATCGCTGACCGGCATGCCGGCGCCCACTGCCGCTGCCATCGGTTCCTCGATCAAGTGTACCTCGCGCGCACCGGCACCTTCAGCGGATTCCTTGATCGCGCGCCGTTCGACCTGGGTCGAACCACACGGTACACATACCAGTACGCGCGGGCTGGGTTTGAACATGCGATTGCCGTGTACCTTGTGGATGAAGTACTGCAGCATCTTCTCGGTCACGGTGAAATCAGCGATCACGCCGTCCTTCAACGGCCGGATGGCTTCGATATGACCCGGGGTACGGCCCAGCATGCGCTTGGCTTCGGCGCCGACGGCCGCGATGGCCTTGGCCGAGTTGGAGTCACGTCCACGACGAATCGCAACCACTGACGGCTCGTTCAACACGATGCCCTTGTCGCGAACGTAGATCAGCGTGTTCGCAGTTCCCAGATCGATCGAAAGATCATTGGAAAAAACGCCACGCAAGCGATTAAACATACTTGAATACCTTGCGTTAAATAAACGACCGGCGGCGCTCAGCGAGCTGGGACGCCCCGGTACCAATGAGTCATGCAGGCCTGCCAGAGGAGTGCAACGCGGCCCGACTGCACCAGAATCCTGTCGGTTCCGGTAGAATAAAGCCCTCAAAAGCCGCGAAATTTAGAGGTGCAAATTTAACAGTGGCCGTGTCATTCGGCAAGCGAGCGACACGGTATTGCTACCGGGAAAACCATGGATAATTCAAGCCCAGATATCGAAGCGATCGCCCGCCTGGCGCGGCTCGCAATTGACCCGAACGACGTTCCGCAATACCAGGATGCCATGCAACGTATCCTCGCTCTGGTGGCGCAGATGAACGCAGTCGACACCGCGCAGATCGCGCCCATGGGGAACCCGCATGACCTTGGCGCCGCACTGCGTGCAGATGCCGTCAGCGAACGCGATAACTCCGCTGCGTTTCTGGCGCTGGCACCGGCCACCGAGAACAACCTGTTCCTGGTTCCCAAGGTCATCGAATGACAGGTTCAGCGCAGATGGAATACACGACGATTGCCCAGATGTCCGCCGCACTGGCTGCTGGCACGGTTTCCAGTGTCGAGCTCACCAGAGCGGTTCTGGACCGCATCGGGCAGCTGAATCCGGAATTGAATGCATTCATCACGGTCACGCCGGAACAGGCGCTGGCGGCGGCGCATGACGCAGACCGTCAGATCGCCATCGGCAAGCACGGAAAATTGACCGGAATTCCCTATGCAAACAAAGACATATTCTGCACGCAAGGGGTCCGCACCACCTGCGGTTCACGCATGTTGGAAAACTTCATCGCGCCGTACGATGCAGGGGCTGTCGAGCGCCTGGGTACCGCAGGCATGGTGGCAGTGGGCAAGACAAACATGGATGAGTTCGCGATGGGCTCATCCAATGAAACAAGCTACTACGGCGCGGTCCTGAATCCCTGGGACAAGGGCTGCGTGCCCGGAGGGTCGTCCGGCGGCTCCGCGGCAGCAGTGGCGGCGCGCATGGTACCGATGGCCACAGGTACAGACACCGGCGGTTCTATCCGCCAACCAGCCGCATTCTGCGGAATCAGCGGACTGAAACCGACATACGGCCGCGTATCGCGCTACGGCATGATTGCCTATGCATCCAGTCTGGACCAGGGCGGCCCGATGGCGCTTACCGCGGAAGACCTCGCCCTGACGCTGGGCGCGATGGCCGGCCACGACGGCCGCGATTCCACCTCGGTCACGCGGGACGCCGAGGATTTCACCCGTCTGCTGGACACTTCTCTCGCGGGACTGAAGGTCGGCGTACCCAAAGAGTTCTTTGCCGCCGGCCTGGACGCCGAAGTGGGTGAAGCGATAGAAAGCGCGATCGGCGTGCTTGAACGCCTGGGCGCGCGGCGGGTCGAGGTAAGTCTGCCTAATATGTCGTTGGCGATACCCGCGTATTACGTTATTGCGCCGGCCGAATGTTCTTCAAACCTGGCCCGCTACGATGGCGTGCGTTACGGCTACCGCTGCAGTGACCCGGTTGACCTGCAGGACATGTATGTCCGCAGCCGCTCGGAAGGCTTCGGTAACGAGGTCAAGCGCCGGATTCTGGTGGGCACATTTGCACTCTCGCACGGCTACTACGATGCTTACTATGGCCAGGCGCAGCGTATCCGCCGCCTGATAAGCCGGGATTTTGCAAACGCCCTCGCGCAAGCTGATGTGCTCGTCGGCCCAACCACGCCGTCCACGGCGTTCCGCATCGGGGCCAAATCCAGTGATCCCATTGAGATGTATCTGTGCGACGTCTACACGACAGCTGTGAATCTCGCCGGACTGCCGGGCGCATCGATTCCGGCCGGTTTCGATAACGGGTTGCCGGTGGGAATGCAACTGATTGGGAAAGCGTTCGATGAAGCCACGATCTTGCAGGTCGCTCATCAGTTCCAGCAGGCGACCGACTGGCACCAGCGCGCGCCGTAATTGCAACCAGATACGAATGAAATAAGCATGCAATACGAACCAACGATTGGCCTGGAAATACACGTCCAGCTTTCAACGGCGAGCAAGATGTTCTCCGGAGCAGCGACAGCTTATGGCGGTACACCCAATTCACAGGCCTGCGCAGTGGATCTCGGGCTGCCTGGCGTGCTGCCGGTCATCAATGCCGAGGCGGTGCGCATGGCGATCCTGTTCGGGCTCGCGATTGATGCCGAGATTGCGCCACGCTCGGTATTTGCACGCAAGAATTACTTCTATCCTGATCTTCCCAAGGGTTATCAAATCAGCCAGTTCGAACTGCCGGTGGTCGCACGCGGACATCTGGATATCGCCACTGAAGACGGTGAGACCATCCGCATCCGAATTACCCGGGCGCATCTGGAAGAGGATGCGGGAAAATCGCTGCACGAAGACTTTCACGGCATGACCGGTATCGATCTCAATCGCGCGGGAACGCCGCTGCTGGAAGTCGTCACCGAGCCCGATCTCACCTGTGCAAGCGACGCAGTGGCGTACATGCGGGCATTGCATACCCTGGTTCGTTATCTCGGCATATGCGATGGCAACATGCAGGAGGGCTCCTTCCGCTGCGATGCCAATGTTTCAGTGAAACCGATTGGCAGCACCACGCTCGGAACGCGTGCGGAAATCAAGAACCTGAATTCCTTCCGGTTCGTCGAACGCGCGATCAACTACGAGATTGAGCGTCAGGTGGAATTGCTTGAAAGCGGTGGCAAGGTCGTGCAGGAAACCAGGTTATACGATCCGGACCGCGATGAAACCCGGAGTATGCGCAGCAAGGAAGATGCACAGGACTACCGATATTTCCCGGATCCTGATCTGTTACCGCTGGATATCAGTAAGGTTCAGATAGACGCGATGCGCGAATTATTGCCGGAGTTACCCCGCGCCCGGGAGCAACGTTTCGAGCACACTCTGGGTCTGCATCATGCTGATGCAGTTAACCTCGCCCGTGATCGGGCGGTAGCCGACTATCTCGAAGCTACCATCTCTGCAGGGGGTGATCCGCGCAGCGCCGCCAACTGGATCCTCGGGGAGGTCTTCGGTGCGATGAACAAGGATGGAATGGCCATCAGCGAAATCCCGGTCAAGTCCGAGATGCTGGCCGAACTGCTCAGTGCAGTCAGTGACGGCACGATCTCCGGCAAGATTGCCAAAGAGGTGTTCGAGGCCATGTGGCAAGGTGAGGGCCGGGCGCGTGAGATCATCGAGCGTCGAGGTCTGCGCCAGGTGAATGATACCGGTGCAATCATGGCGTTCGTCGATCAGGTCATCGCCGCAAATCCTGAACAGGTTGAGCAGCTCAAAAGCGGCAAGGACAAGGTGCTGGGATTTCTGGTTGGTCAGATCATGAAATTGAGCAAAGGCAAGGCCAACCCGCAACAGGTCAACGAACTGCTGCGACAATGTATTTTCGACTGACGCAATAAGAAGTCATTGGAAAGCGGGGCGCGCAGGAGAGCGGGCTTTTCGGTTCCCGAAAATGCAAACGGCGCTGCGTGAATCGCAGCGCCGTTTGCGTAATGCCTGGTTCCGGAACTTTACAAATTACTCGTCAGTAGCATCCTGCGGACGATCGACCAGCTCAACGATAGCCATCGGTGCGCAATCGCCGGCACGAAAGCCGCACTTGAGGATGCGCAGGTAACCGCCCGGACGATCACGATAGCGCGGCCCCAGTTCATTGAAGAGCTTGGTGACCGCATCGCGATCACGCAGCCTGTCGAAAGCCAGACGCCGATGTGCAAGCGAATCCTGCTTGGCCATCGTAATCAATGGTTCCGCCGTGCGGCGCAACTCTTTTGCCTTGGGCAGGGTCGTCTTGATCAGCTCATGCTGAAACAACGATGCCGTCATGTTGCGCTTGACCGCCTTCAGGTGGGAGCTGGTTCTGTTCAGCTTGCGCCCGCTATTACCGTGCCGCATTTTCTATGCTTCCTCTATACCTTCTATCAATGTCTCAAGCGGACAACTTGCGATCATCCTGCAGGCTGGCCGGTGGCCAGTTCTCAAGGCGCATGCCCAGCGAAAGACCGCGAGCAGCCAGGACATCTTTGATTTCTGTCAGTGACTTCTTGCCGAGATTCGGCGTCTTCAGCAGTTCAACTTCCGTGCGCTGAATCAAATCGCCGATGTAGTAGATGCATTCCGCTTTCAGGCAATTTGCCGAACGGACCGTCAGCTCGAGGTCATCAATCGGGCGCAGCAGAATTGGATCGACTTCGGCTTCCTGCTTGCGCTCGGGTTCCATCGACTCCTCTTTGCTCAGGTCAACGAAGACCGCGAGCTGGCTGCGCAGGATGCCCGCCGCTTCACGTACCGCAGCTTCAGCGTCGATGGTGCCGTTGGTTTCGATAGTGATAATCAACTTGTCGAGGTCAGTACGCTGCTCAACGCGGGCGCTCTGGACTTCGTAAGACACACGCCGTACCGGGCTGAATGACGCATCCAGTTTCAGGCGACCGATCGCGTGATCGACTTCCTCGCCCTGCTCGCGCGCATTTGCTGGCTGATAGCCACGACCACGTGCAACACGCAAAGTCATGTTCAGATCGCCGTTGTCGTTTAGGTGCGCGAGGTGATGACCGCCGTCGACGATCTCGACGTCGTGGTCAAGTGCGATATCCGCAGCTGTGACTTCACCCGGCCCCTTCTTGTTCAGAGTCAGCGTGGCTTCCGAACGGCTATGCATACGCACTGACATCGCCTTGATGTTCAACAGGATATCTGTGACATCCTCCTGCACACCTTCGATGGTCGTGTACTCGTGCAACACGTTTTCTATTTCGACGTCGGTCACGGCCGCGCCTTCCATGGACGACAGCAGCACGCGCCGAAGGGCATTGCCGAGTGTGTGGCCGAAACCACGATTTAAGGGTTCGAGCGTGATACGCGAGACGTTGTTGCCCAGCGCCTGGACGTCGACGATTCTCGGTTTCAGTATCTCGTTGATAACTGCCGCCATGAGCGATTCTCCTAACAGCTCGATTATTTCGAGTAGAGCTCGACTACCAATGATTCGTTGATATCAGCTGGCAGATCACTACGTTCAGGAAGGTGCCGCAGCTTGCCTTCCATCTTCTTGGTGTCCACTTCGACCCAGTCCGGGAACCCGAGCTGTTCGGCGATAGCCAACGAATCCTGGATGCGGGCCTGGCTGCGTGCACGTTCGCGCAACGAAATCACGTCCTCGGCCTTGACCTGGTAAGACGGAATGTTGACCGACTTGCCGTTGACCAGGACCGCGCGGTGGCTGACGATCTGGCGGGCTTCTGCCCGGGTCACGCCGAAGCCCATACGGTACACAACGTTGTCCAGACGGCCTTCCAGCAGCTGCAACAGGTTTTCGCCGGTCGCACCTTTGCGGCGCGCCGCTTCCTTGTAGTAACGCGAGAACTGCTTCTCGAGGACGCCGTACATGTAGCGCAGCTTCTGCTTTTCACGCAACTGGTTGGCGTAGTCAGACTGGCGACGGTTGCGGTTGTCACCATGCTGACCCGGGGGCTTGTCCAATTGGCACTTTGACTCGATCGAGCGCGCACGGCTCTTCAACGAGAGGTCCACGCCCTGCCGACGGCTCAATTTGCACTTTGGCCCAAGATATCTTGCCATTAAAAATGCTCCTGGCTTTCTATGCCTTAAACGCGACGCTTCTTAGGTGGCCGGCAGCCATTGTGCGGCAGCGGCGTCACGTCGGTGATGTGATTGATCTTGTATCCGGCTGCGTTCAGTGAGCGGACGGCGGATTCGCGTCCCGGGCCTGGCCCTTTCACGAACACTTCCAGGTTCTGAATACCGTATTCGTCGCGCAGCCCGCCGAGTTTTTCAGCGGCGACCTGTGCCGCGAACGGTGTGCTCTTGCGAGAACCGCGGAAACCGCTACCGCCGGCCGTAGACCATCCCAGGGTGTTGCCCTGGCGATCGGTGATCGTGATGATCGTGTTGTTGAACGATGCGTGGATGAAAGCGATGCCTTCAACGACGGTACGTTTCGCCTTCTTGCGCGCGCGCGCGCCAGCTGCCTGAGATGAAGTTGCCATTTACCTTCGGTTCCGTTCGCTTCTACTACTTGGTTTTCTTGATCGCGCGGCGCGGGCCCTTCCGCGTGCGGGCGTTGGTCCGGGTGCGCTGACCGCGCACAGGCAGACCGCGACGATGACGGACACCGCGGTAGCAACCGAGGTCCATCAAGCGCTTGATGCTCATCGACACTTCGCGTCGCAGGTCACCTTCAACCGCATATTTGCCGACTTCAGTACGCAGCTTTTCAAGCTGTTCTTCGGTCAAATCCTTGATCTTCATATCTGCGGGAACGTCCGCTGCGACGCAGATTTTGCCTGCGCGCGTCCGACCGATGCCGTAGATCGAGGTCAACGCAATAACCGCATGCTTGCGGTCCGGAATGTTTACACCTGCAACACGTGCCATAGCGAATGCCTACTCTTAACCCTGACGTTGTTTATGCCGCGGATCCTTGCAAATCACGCGAATGACATTTTTGCGTTTGATAACGCGGCAATTGCGACATAACGTCTTAACCGACGCTCTTACTTTCATCCTACGATCTCCGGCCGTAACCCTTGAGGTTGGCTTTCTTCAACAGACCTTCATATTGATGCGACATCAGGTGGGCCTGCACCTGAGCCATGAAATCCATGATGACAACGACGATAATCAGCAACGAGGTTCCGCCGAAGTAAAACGGCACATTATATTTCAGAATCAGGAATTCAGGGAGCAGGCAAACCGCAGTGATGTAGACGGCGCCAGCTGCTGTCAGGCGGGTCATTACGCCATCAATGTAGCGGGCGGTTTGCTCACCTGGCCGGATGCCGGGAATAAATGCCCCCGATTTCTTCAGGTTCTCTGCCGTATCGCGCGGGTTGTACTGAATCGCGGTGTAGAAAAAACAGAAGAAGACGATTGCAGCCGCGTACAGCATTACATAAATCGGCTGCCCTGGCGACAAGGTCTGACTGATATCCTGCAGCCACCGCATGCCTTCCATGTTGCCGAACCAACCAGCGAGAGTCGCCGGAAACAGGATTATGCTGGAGGCGAAAATCGGTGGAATCACACCGGCCATATTCAATTTGAACGGCAGGTGGCTGGATTGCCCGGCATACATATTCCGGCCACGCTGCTGCTTGGCGTAGTTGACGGTAATGCGGCGCTGACCGCGTTCGACAAATACCACCAGCCCGGTCACCACCACAGTCAGGACCACGAGCACAATGACCGTGGGAATGCCAAGCTCGCCCTGACGGGTCAACTCAATCGTTCCACCTGCGGCTGCCGGTAATCCCGAGACAATGCCTGCGAAAATGATCATCGAGATCCCGTTGCCAACGCCCCGCTCGGTGACCTGCTCTCCCAACCACATCAAAAACAGGGTCCCGGTCACCAGGGTGGTAACGCAGGTGATTTTGAACGCCAAACCGGGGCTGATGACAAGCGCCATGCCAGCTGCCGTCTGCTGCTCCACCATGACCGCAACGCCAATTGCCTGGAAGGTTGCCAACGCCACGGTGCCATAGCGCGTGTATTGTGTAATCTTTCTGCGGCCGGACTCACCCTCCTTGCGCAGCTGCTCCAGGGGTGGGTAAATCGTCGTCATCAACTGGATGATGATGGACGCCGATATGTAAGGCATGATCCCGAGCGCAACGATGGAGAAACGGCTCATCGCACCGCCCGAGAACATGTTGAACATGCCAAGGATGGTGCCACTCTGCTGGTCGAACAGCGCCGCCAGTGCCGCCGGATTGATCCCGGGCACCGGGACGTGCGTACAGATGCGGAACACAAGCAACGCGCCCAGCAGAAACAGCAGGCGTTGCCGGAGTTCCGTCAACTGTCCCAGGTTCGGTCGACCCGGTGTCATGGTGCGGCTGGTTGCCACTATTCTTCTACCTTGCCCCCGGCGGCTTCGATGGCCGCGCGCGCGCCTTTGGTCACGTGCAAGCCCTTCACCGTCACAGCACGGCCGATTTCGCCGGCCTTGATGATCCGGACCCGAGCGATGTCATGGCGCACCAGATTTGCCGCTTTCAACACGGCGAGGTCGACAACGTCCGCAGCCAGACCGTTCAGCTCGTGCAAGCGGATCTCATCGCAATCGGCCGCCATCGCTGACTTGAAGCCGAATTTCGGCAACCGGCGTTGCAGCGGCATCTGGCCGCCTTCGAAACCAGTCTTGTGGTAACCGCCGGCGCGCGCTTTCTGACCCTTATGACCGCGTCCAGCGGTCTTGCCAAGGCCCGACCCTATGCCGCGGCCAAGCCGTTTGCGCGCCTGCTTGGCGCCGTCTGCCGGTTTGATGGTATTCAATCGCATTACTGCTTCTCCTCGATCTCAAGTAGATACGAGACTTTATTGATCATGCCGCGATTCTCAGGCGTATCGATGACTTCAACCGAGTGGCCGATACGGCGCAGGCCAAGGCCGGCCACGCAGGCCTGGTGGTCTTTAAGACGACCGGCGAGGCTACGTCGGAGAGTAAGACGGATTCGTTGTTCGGCCGCCATGATTTAACCCCTGATTTCTTCCAGCGATTTGCCGCGCTTGGCCGCCATATGGTCTGGCGATTTCATGTCCGCCAGCCCATTGATCGTCGCGCGGACCACATTGATCGGGTTACTGGTACCGATGCACTTGGCCAGTACGTTGTGGACACCGAGGACTTCGAAGACAGCGCGCATGGCGCCGCCGGCAATGATTCCGGTACCTTCGGATGCAGGCTGCATGTAGACCTTGGCCGCGCCGTGCTCTCCGACGACTGGATACTGCAAGGTGCCACCGTTCAGGGCGATGGTTCGCATGTTGCGCCGTGCATTCTCCATTGCCTTCTGGATGGCAGCCGGCACTTCCCGCGCCTTGCCGCGACCGAAGCCAACGCGTCCCTGGCCATCACCGACCACAGTCAGTGCAGCAAAGCCGAAGATGCGTCCACCTTTTACAACCTTGGCAACGCGATTAACGCCAACCAGCTTTTCGAGCAAGCCGTCGCTGTTTTCCGAATTATTCATATCAGCCATGCGTATAACCCTTAGAACTGCAAACCATGTTCACGCGCGGCATCCGCCAGCGCCTTGATTCGGCCATGAAACTTGAATCCGGAGCGATCAAACGCAACCGTTTCCACACCTGCCGCTTTCGCGCGTTCGGCGATCAAGCGCCCGACAAGCGCCGCCGCGGCGACATTGCCACCATTGGCGCATTCGGTACGAACGTCTTTTTCCACCGTAGCTGCAGCTGCGACAACGCGGTCGCCTTCCGGCGAAATGACCTGGGCATAGATATGCCGCGGGGTGCGATGCACCGTCAGGCGAGTGGCACCGATTTCCCGCATGTGCATCCGTGAACGGCGAGCACGACGTAAACGAGCAATTTTCTTCTTCATGTTCCGCGACCTTAAGACTTCTTGGCTTCTTTACGCAGGATGGTTTCATCGCTGTAGCGCACGCCCTTGCCCTTATAGGGTTCCGGCGGACGGTAGGCGCGGATCACGGCAGCAACCTGCCCCACCGCCTGTTTATCCATGCCCCGAATGAAAATTTCGGTCTGGCTGGGCGTTTCGATCGTGATGCCTGCCGGGATTTCCAGCTCAACGGGATGCGAGAAACCGAGCGTGAGATTCAGCTTTTTGCCCTGGACCTGCGCACGATAACCGACACCGGTGATATCGAGTTTCCGCTCGAACCCGTTGGAAACGCCGGTAATCATGTTGTTCAACAATGCGCGGGCAGTACCAGCCTGCGCCCAAGCCTGCTTGCTGTTTTCGCGCGGCTTGACGCGCACGACTTGCCCTTCCTGTTCGACTGATACCGCCGAATTGACCTGCAAGGAAAGCGAGCCCTTGCTGCCTTTGACAGTGACATCCCGGCCGCTGATGGTCAGCTGCACGCCAGAGGGCACGTTGATTGGATTTTTAGCTACGCGAGACATATTTCTTTTCCGTTAGTAAACGGTTGCGATGACTTCGCCGCCGATACCCATCTTGCGGGCGTCCCGGTCTGACATCATGCCTTTGGACGTCGACACCACCGAAATCCCGAGACCACCCACAACCGGACGCAGGTCCGATGATTCCTTATAGATGCGCAATCCGGGCCGACTGACACGTTTGATGTGCTCGATGACCGGACGGCCTTCGTAGTACTTCAATTCGATGACCAGGTTCGCCTTGCCATCCGTCTCTTCGACGTGATGCCCCTTGATGTAGCCTTCTTTAAGCAGCAGTTCAGCAATGGCCACCTTCTGCTTGGAACTCGGCATCGTGACTTGCGCCTTTTTACGTTCCTGCCCGTTCCAAATCCGGGCGAACATATCGGCGATAGGATCCTGCATAGTCATGGGATGATTTGCTCCGTTGGTTACCAGCTGGCTTTGGTAAGGCCAGGCACATGGCCGGCCATTGCCATTTTGCGCAACGCGTTACGCGCGAGGCCGAACTTGCGGTAGAAACCGTGCGGGCGGCCAGTCATTTCGCACCGGTTGCGCAGGCGGCACGGGCTTGAATCACGCGGCAGCTTCTGCAGCTTCTCCGCGGCGTCGATACGATCTTCGTAGGACGAGTTCAAATCGCGAACAACCTTCTTTAGTTCGGCCCGCTTGGCAGCGTATTTCTTAGCCGCCTTAGCACGCCGCTTTTCGCGGTTTACCATGCAAGTCTTTGCCATAACTTATCTTCCTTCCCGCAGCGGGAAATTGAATGCCTGAAGCAGTGCGCGCCCTTCTTCGTCCGTCCGCGCTGTGGTCGTGAACGCTATGTCCAAACCACGCAAGGCATCGATTTTGTCGTAATCGATTTCCGGGAAAATGATCTGTTCCTTGACGCCCATGTTGTAGTTGCCCTGGCCGTCGAATCCACGGGGGTTCAACCCACGGAAGTCACGGATACGCGGGATCGAAATGCTGATGAGACGATCAAGAAAATCGTACATCCGTTCGCGCCGCAGCGTCACCATTGCGCCGATCGGCCAGCCTTCACGAATCTTGAAGGCGGCAACTGAAATGCGCGCTTTGGTGATAACCGGCTTCTGACCGGAGATTGCTGCGAGGTCGCTGACGGCATGCTCAATGACCTTGCGATCACCTATCGCCTCGCCGACCCCCATATTCAAGGTGATCTTCGCCAGGCGCGGAACCTGCATTCCTGACTTGTATTGAAACCGTTCGGTCAGGGCCGGAACGATTTTTTCCCGATAAACTTGTTCTAAACGTGCCATGTCTGGTTACCCGTAAGCGTCAGATGTCGACGACTTCGCCGTTGGATTTGAAGAAGCGGACCTTGCGGCCGTCTTCCAACGTACGAATCCCGACGCGGTCGGCTTTCTTGGTCGCCGGGTTGTACAGGCCAATGTTGGACCTGTGGATCGGCGATTCCTTGCTGATGATTCCGCCACCCTGGCCGAGAGCAGGGTTGGGTTTCGTATGACGCTGAACGATGTTCACGCCTTCAACCAGCAGACGATTGTCTTCAAAAATCTGGAGTACTGTTCCCCGCTTGCCGGCATCCCGGCCGCGGCGGACCATGACTTCATCACCTTTGCGAATCTTGTTCATCGCTCAATCACCTGCTCACAATACTTCTGGCGCGAGCGACACGATGCGCATGAAGCGCTCGTTACGCAGTTCGCGCGTCACCGGTCCGAAAATACGGGTTCCAATGGGCTGCAATTGCTTGTCGAGCAGCACCGCGGCGTTGCCGTCAAAACGAATCAGCGAACCATCCGAACGGCGGACTCCCTTGCGAGTGCGCACCACGACGGCATTGAACACCTCACCTTTGCGTACCTTGCCGCGCGGGATCGCTTCCTTGACGGATACTTTGATCACGTCGCCTATTTTGGCGTACCGACGATGCGAGCCACCGAGCACCTTGATACACATGATGCTGCGGGCGCCGCTGTTGTCGGCGACATCCAGGACGGTCTGCATTTGAATCATTTAACCAATCTCCTCAACGTCCGGACGCCAATGCTTCAGGCCTGGGCTGCGCGTTCAACGACGCGCGCCAGACGCCACGACTTGCGCTTCGACAGTGGCCGGCATTCTTCAATGGCCACGGTATCGCCTTCCTGGCATTCGTTATTTTCGTCATGCGCGAGCAACTTCGTTGACCGACGGATGTACTTGCCGTACACCGGATGCTTTTCATAGCGCTGAACCAGCACTGTGACGGTCTTATCCATTTTGTTGCTGACTACCTGGCCAACGATCGTGCGCGCCTGGCTCGTATTCTCAACCTGCTCGGTCATGACGCCTTGCCTGCCTGTTTCTGTTCGTTCATCACAGTGTGAATTCTGGCGATATCCCGCCGTACTTCCTTGACCATGCTTGGCCGTGTCGGCTGTCCGGAGCCACGCTGCATTCTCTGATTGAACTGTTCGCGGAGCTTCTCCACGAGCAGATCCTGCAGCTCCTTGGCTGATTTCCCGCGCAGATCAGCGGCGCTTAACTTTTGGGCGCTCATCACATCACCTTCCTGATTGCGAATGCGGTGCGAATCGGCAGTTTGGCCGCCGCACGGTCGAAGGCCTCACGCGCCACGTCTTCGGTGACGCCTTCCATTTCAAACAGGACGCGACCGGGCTTGATTACGGCCACCCAGTACTCGACGTTACCTTTACCCTTGCCCTGACGCACTTCCAGCGGCTTCTTGGTAATCGGCTTGTCGGGAAACACCCGGATCCAGATTTTGCCGCCACGCTTGATGTGGCGGGTAATCGCACGACGACCGGCTTCGATCTGGCGTGCCGTGAGATGACCACGGGCAATCGCCATCAAGCCGTATTCGCCGAAGCTTACCTTGCTTCCACGATGTGCCAGCCCGTTGTTGCGGCCTTTTTGTTGTTTGCGAAATTTTGTGTTCTTCGGTTGCAGCATGGCTGCGTCCCCAATTCGCTACGAGGCCTGGGCCTCAGCTTGTTCATCCACTTCTTCCAGTGCGTGGCTCAAAACCTCGCCCTTGAAGATCCATACTTTGACGCCAATGATGCCGTACGTCGTACGCGCTTCAGCGAAACCGTAGTCGATGTCGGCCCGCAGGGTGTGCAACGGCACGCGGCCTTCGCGGTACCACTCGGAGCGGGCGATTTCCGCGCCATTCAGGCGACCGGCGACATTGATTCGGATGCCTTGTGCGCCGATGCGCATGGCGTTACTGACCGCGCGCTTCATCGCCCGACGGAACATGATGCGTCGTTCCAGCTGCTGGGCAACGCCTTCAGCAACGAGATAGGCGTCCAGTTCGGGCTTACGGATTTCTTCAACACTCAGATGGGCAGGGACACCCATCAGCGCAGTCACTTCTTTACGCAGCGCTTCAATGTCCTCACCCTTCTTGCCGATGACGATGCCGGGGCGTGCTGTGTGAATAATCACACGAGCCGTATTTGCCGGCCGTTCAATCTGGATCCGGCTCACCGAGGCATGGCCCAGCTTTTTGCGCAGGAACTCGCGAACCTTGATGTCGGTATTCAGGTACGAAGCGTAATCCCGCGAACCGGCATACCAGCGCGACGTCCAATCCTTGATGTAGCCAAGGCGAAAACCTGTTGGATGAACTTTCTGTCCCATAGTTACCCCTAGCGCCCTTCCGATACAGCAATGGTTACGTGGCTGGTACGTTTGATGATCCGGTTACCGCGACCACGTGCACGAGCGTGAAAACGCTTCATGACAGGGCCTTCGTCAACGGTGACCAGGCTGACTTTCAGCTCGTCGATATCCGCACCGTCGTTGTGCTCAGCATTGGCGATCGCCGATTCAAGCACTTTCTTCATCACTGCTGCGGCTTTCTTGTTGCTGAACGCAAGCAGATTTATCGCCTGTTCAACACGCAGGCCTCTGATCTGGTCAGCGACCAGGCGGGCTTTCTGCGGCGAAATTCGCGCATATTTATGTTTTGCAACCGTCGGCATCGCTATGCTCCGGAATCCTGTTACTTCGATTTCTTGTCCGCTGCGTGACCGCGGAATAAACGGGTATGGGCAAACTCGCCCAGCTTGTGACCGACCATGTTTTCAGTCACGTAGACCGGCACATGCTGGCGACCGTTATGAACTGCGATAGTCAGGCCAATCATGTCAGGCAACACCAGAGAGCGGCGCGACCAGGTCTTGATCGGACGCTTGTCATTGGCCGAACGCGCCTGCTCGACCTTGGCCAGCAGATGATGGTCGACGAATGGGCCTTTGCGAATTGAACGTGGCACGGCTTACCCCTTGAGACGTTGTTTAGCGACGCCGACGAACAATCATGTTGTTCGTGCGCTTGTTGTTTCGGGTCTTGTATCCCTTGGTCGGCGTGCCCCACGGCGACACCGGATGACGTCCACCGGAAGTGCGACCTTCACCACCACCATGCGGGTGGTCAACCGGGTTCATCGCAACGCCGCGTACTGTCGGACGAATACCGCGCCAGCGTTTTGCACCTGCTTTACCCAGCTTGGTCAGGGAATGTTCCGAGTTGCTGACAGTACCAATCGTCGCGCGGCAATCGATGGGGATTTTGCGCATTTCGCCCGATCGCAGGCGAAGCGTGGCGTACTGTCCTTCACGTGCAACGTACTGAATGGACGCTCCGGCGCTACGCGCGAGCTGCGCGCCCTTGCCAGGCTTGAATTCCACACAGTGAACGGTCGTACCTACGGGTATGTTACGCAACGGCAGGCAATTGCCGGTCGCAATGGGTGCATCGGAACCGGACCGCAGAACCTGGCCAGCAGCAACACCTGCGGGCGCGATGATATAGCGTCGCTCGCCATCTGCAAACAACAGGAGCGCGAGATGTGCCGTACGATTAGGATCGTATTCGATCCGTTCCACGGTCGCGGGGATACCGTCTTTCTGCCGCTTGAAGTCAACAATGCGGTAACGCTGTTTATGACCACCGCCCTGATGGCGCGTGGTGATATGGCCGGTATTGTTGCGACCCGACGGCTTGTTGTTTCTATCCAGCAGTGGGCGATGCGGCCCACCCTTGTGGAGTTCGGGCGTCTTTACGCTGACGACACCACGGCGTCCGGCTGATGTTGGTCTGGCTTTGAATAACGGCATTTGCGTTGTCCTGTCTCGTTACTACTCGGCGCCCATCAAATTGATGTCGTGGCCTTCTTTCAATTTAACGAAGGCTTTTTTCCAGGCCGGACGACCACCGGTGCTGCGACCGGATGTCTTGTTCCGTGCACGGACGTTCAAGGTCTGGACTGATTCAACTTCAACCTTGAACAGGTTTTCCACTGCCGTTTTGATCTCGGGCTTGGTGGCATCGCGCAGAACCTTGAACACGAACTGGCGGTGCGCATCCGCGACGCGGCTGGCTTTCTCGGTCAAGCGCGGCTCAACCAGGATCTTGTGCATTCTTTCGATGTTCATTGCAGCTGCTCCTCGATCTTGCGGATGGCCGCCTCGGTGACGACGACGTTGTCATATGCCATCAGGATCACAGGATCAATTGCGGCTACGTCTGCGAGGCCGATGCTTGGCACATTGCGGGCCGCGAGCCACAGGTTTTCGCCGAGCTCATCTGCGACGATCAACACATCACTGACATTCAATCCATTCAACAGCGCAAGCAACTGCTTGGTCTTCGGTGATTCCGGTTCGAACTGGTCGACGACGAGCAACCGGCCCTGACGGAGCAACTCGGCGAGGATTGAGCGCATGGCCCCACGGTAAACCTTGCGATTGACCTTCTGCGAGTAGTCGCGTGGGCGAGCTGCAAATGCCCGACCGCCGCCACGCCAGAGCGGGCCGCGGGAGGTACCTGCGCGGGCGCTGCCGGTGCCTTTCTGGCGCCAGGGCTTGGCACCGCCACCGCGTACTTCGGCGCGGGTTTTCTGCGCCTTGGTGCCGGAGCGTGCAGCAGCCTGAAACGCTGTGACCACCTGATGAATCATCGGCTCGTTGTACGGCACGCCGAACACCGTATCCGCGACGTCAAGGTTGCCCTTGGCTGCGCCGCCGGTTGTTGAGAGTATGCTCAGTTGCATGGTCTGTTATTCCTGACTTTAGCCCTTGACGGCCGGCATTACGGTCACGTCACCACCGCGGGAGCCTGGAACAGCGCCCTTGACCAGCAACAGGTTCCGTTCGGCATCGACGCGGACGACTTCGAGGCTCTGGACGGTACGATTGACCGCGCCCATATGACCGGCCATGCGCTTGCCTTTGAAGACACGACCCGGCGTCTGACGTTGACCGGTCGAACCCGGCGCACGATGCGACAGTGAGTTGCCGTGGGTGGCGTCCTGGGTTGCGAAGTGATAGCGCTTGATAACGCCCTGGAAGCCTTTACCAATCGTTCGTCCGGAGACGTCCACTTTCTGGCCTTCGCTGAAGATGTCGACTTTGATTTCGGATCCCGGCTGCAAGCCTTCGGCCTGGCCACCATCCTGCAGACGGAACTCCCAGAGTCCACGCCCTGCATCGACACCGGCCTTGGTGTACTCACCGGCTTCTGACTTGCCGATCCGGTTGTGGTGCCGCTCACCGATCGTGACCTGCACGGCGAAATAGCCGTCAGTATCCGGGGTCTTCACGCGGGTAACACGATTCGGAGCGACCTCGATAACCGTAACGGGCACCGAATCGCCGGCCTCGGTAAATACGCGGGTCATGCCGCATTTTCGTCCAATGACGCCTAACATCGCAGCGATTCCTAGTTCAGTTTGATTTGGACTTCGACGCCGGCAGCCAGATCGAGCTTCATCAGCGCGTCCACCGTCTTGTCCGTCGGGTTAACGATATCCAGCAATCGCTTATGGGTACGCAATTCGTACTGATCGCGCGCATCCTTGTCGGCGTGAGGCGAAATCAACACCGTGAATCGCTCTTTTTTCGTCGGCAGCGGGATCGGCCCTTTCACCTGGGCACCGGTACGCTTTGCCGTTTCGACGATTTCACGCGTCGACTGGTCGATCAACCGGTGATCGAAGGCTTTTAATCTGATTCTGATAACCTGCTGGTTCATGGTTCGTCCCGCGCTTTACGCTATGCGAATGCTGCTTACAAATTAACTCTCAGGGCGGCGCCTGTTACTCGATGATCTTCGAGACGACGCCGGCGCCGACGGTACGGCCACCTTCGCGGATTGCGAAGCGCAGACCTTCTTCCATCGCGATCGGCGAAATCAGCTTCACCGTCACCTTCACGTTGTCTCCAGGCATCACCATCTCAACGCCTTCCGGCAGCGTCACCGCACCGGTCACGTCCGTCGTACGGAAATAAAACTGCGGACGGTAGTTGTTGAAGAACGGCGTATGACGACCACCTTCATCCTTCGACAATACGTATATCTCACTCTCAAAGTGCGAGTGCGGCTTCACTGAGCCCGGCTTGCACAGGATCTGACCGCGCTCAACGTCTTCGCGCTTGGTGCCGCGCAACAGCACGCCCACGTTGTCGCCCGCACGGCCTTCGTCCAGCAGCTTGCGGAACATTTCAACGCCCGTGCACGTCGTCTTCTGCGTGTCCTTCAGACCCACGATCTCAACTTCGTCGCCCACTTTCACGATGCCGCGCTCAACGCGGCCCGTCACCACCGTGCCACGCCCGGAAATCGAGAATACGTCTTCAATCGGCAGCAGGAACGGCTGGTCAATCGGGCGCTCCGGCATCGGTATGTAGCTGTCCATCGCCGCCAGCAGCTTCCAGATCGAAGGCTCGCCGATATCCGACGTGTCGCCTTCCAGCGCCTTCAACGCGCTGCCAACCACCACCGGTGTGTCGTCGCCCGGGAATTCGTACGCATCCAGCAGCTCGCGTACTTCCATCTCCACCAGCTCCAGCAGCTCGGCGTCGTCTACCATGTCCGCCTTGTTCATATACACCACAATGTACGGCACGCCGACCTGGCGGCTCAGCAGAATGTGCTCACGCGTCTGCGGCATCGGGCCGTCGGCCGCCGAGCAAACCAGGATCGCGCCGTCCATCTGCGCCGCGCCCGTGATCATGTTCTTCACGTAGTCAGCGTGGCCGGGGCAGTCAACGTGCGCGTAGTGCCGCGCTTCGCTCTCGTACTCAACGTGCGCCGTCGCAATCGTGATGCCGCGCTCACGCTCTTCCGGTGCGTTGTCAATCTGATCATACGCGCGCGCTTCGCCACCAAACTTCCGCGATGTCACCACCGTCAGCGCCGCCGTCAACGTCGTCTTGCCGTGATCAACGTGTCCAATCGTGCCCACATTCACGTGCGGCTTATTTCTCTCAAATTTGCCCTTGGCCATGGTCGTTAACCCCTAAAAGATGAATTGGACTGTTTATTGTTTCTTGATGACGGCTTCAGCGACGTTGTTCGGCGCTTCAACGTAGCGTGAGAATTCCATCGAGTACGTGGCGCGGCCCTGCGTCGCGGAACGCAAATCGGTTGCGTAGCCGAACATCTCGGACAGCGGCACTTCGGCGCGGATGATGCGGCCCGATGGTGATTCATCAGTGCCTTCCAGGATGCCACGACGACGGTTGAGGTCGCCGGTGACGGTGCCGAGATAATCTTCCGGCGTAACCACTTCGACCTTCATGACCGGTTCCAGCAGTACCGGACTGGCAAGCTTGGCGCCCTCTTTGAAGCCCATGGAGCCGGCGATCTTGAACGCCATTTCGTTCGAGTCGACTTCGTGGTAGGAGCCATCGAAAATCGTGACTTTGACGTCCACTACCGGGTAACCCGCGATGACGCCGTTGGTCATCTGCTCTTCGATACCCTTCTGGACAGCCGGCACATATTCTTTGGGAACGACACCACCCACCAGTTCATTGACGAATGAAAAGCCTTCGCCGCGCTCGGCGGGTTCCAGTTTCAGGACAACGTGACCGTACTGACCGCGACCGCCCGACTGGCGTACAAACTTGCCCTCGACCTTGTCGACGGTCTTGCGGATGGTTTCGCGGTAGGCGACTTGTGGCTTGCCAACGTTTGCTTCGACCTTGAACTCGCGCTTCATGCGGTCGACGATGATTTCCAGATGCAGCTCACCCATACCGGCAATGATGGTCTGGCCGGACTCTTCGTCGGTGCGCACACGGAATGACGGGTCTTCAGCAGCAAGCTTCGACAGCGCGATACCCATCTTTTCCTGGTCGGCCTTGGTTTTCGGCTCGACGGCAACTGCGATGACGGGTTCCGGAAAATCCATCTTTTCCAGCGTGATGATGTTGTTCGGGTCGCACAGCGTCTCACCTGTGGTGACGTCTTTCAGACCGACTGCTGCGGCGATATCACCGGCGCGGACTTCCTTGATTTCCTCGCGGGAATTGGCATGCATCTGCAGCAGGCGGCCAATGCGTTCCTTGCGATCCTTGATTGGGTTGAAGACCGAGTCACCCGAATTGAGTACGCCGGAATACACGCGGAAGAACGTCAGCGTACCTACAAACGGGTCGGTCGCAATCTTGAATGCCAGCGCGGCAAATGGTGCGTCGTCGGTGGAGGGGCGGGTTGCTTCGGTCTCGCCGTCTTCCAGAACGCCGCGGATAGCCGGAACTTCCGGAGGGCTGGGCATGTATTCAATGACAGCATCCAGCATGGCCTGCACGCCTTTGTTCTTGAATGCCGAACCACACAGCACCGGAACAACTTCGTTGCGAATCGTCCGCATACGCAGACCCTTGCGGATTTCCTCGGGGCTGAGGTCGCCTTCTTCGAGGTACTTCTCGGTCATCTCTTCGGTGGCTTCGGCTGCGGCTTCAACCATTGTCTCGCGCCACTTCGTACATTCCGCTTTGAGATCGTCCGGAATGTCCTTGGCTTCGAAGGTCATCCCCATGTCGGCCTCATTCCAATAGATGGCCTGCATGCGGATCAGGTCGACAACACCTTTGAAGTGTTCTTCCGCACCAATCGGAATCTGAATCGGCACAGCGTTACTGCCGAGGCGCGAGCGGATCTGGCCGACCACACGCATGAAATCCGCGCCCGCACGGTCCATTTTGTTGACGAAGGCCATACGCGGCACTTCGTACTTGTTGGCCTGGCGCCAGACCGTTTCGGACTGGGGCTCAACGCCGCCCACGGCACAGAAGACGCCGACCGCGCCGTCGAGGACGCGCAGCGAGCGCTCAACTTCAATGGTGAAATCAACGTGTCCGGGAGTGTCGATGATGTTGATGCGATGTTCGGGGTACTGCGCTTCCATGCCGCGCCAGAAGCAGGTCGTTGCCGCAGACGTGATGGTGATGCCGCGCTCCTGCTCCTGCTCCATCCAGTCCATCGTGGCCGCGCCATCATGGACTTCACCGATTTTATGCGAGCGACCGGTGTAGAACAGCACACGTTCGGTGGTCGTGGTTTTGCCGGCATCAATGTGAGCCATGATGCCGATATTGCGGTAGCGCTCGATGGAGGTATTACGTGGCACGGTCGAATCTCTTCTTCTGTCTGCTAGCTGCGATTAAGCGGTCTGCTGCCGGTTATCCGCCGGGTTACCAGCGGTAGTGCGCAAATGCGCGGTTTGCGTCAGCCATCTTGTGCGTGTCTTCACGCTTCTTCACAGCCGTACCGCGGTTGTCTGAGGCCTCGAGCAGTTCCGCTGCCAGGCGCATTCCCATGGACTTTTCGCCACGTTTGCGTGCGGCATCCACTACCCAGCGCATGGCCAGGGCGGCACGGCGGTGGGGACGGACTTCAACCGGCACCTGGTATGTCGCACCACCAACGCGGCGGGATTTCACCTCGACGCGGGGTTCGACATTCTCCAGTGCTCGCTGGAAGACTTCGATCGCTTCACCCTTGCCAGCTTTACCCAGCTGATCCAATGCGCCGTAAACGATGCCTTCGGCAGTGGATTTCTTGCCACTGTCCATCAGCATATTGATGAACTTGGCTACCGTCTGATTGCCGAATTTCGGGTCGGGGAGGATGTCCCTGCGTACCGCACTATGCCTTCTGGACATGATTCAATCTGCCGTTTGGATTCGTTGAATATCTGTTGCCGAGCGTTGCTCAGCCCTTCGGACGCTTGGCGCCGTATTTCGAACGGCCCTGACGACGCTTGGCTACCCCGGAGGTGTCGAGCGTGCCGCGCACCGTGTGGTAACGCACACCGGGAAGGTCCTTGACGCGACCGCCGCGGATCAGAATGACCGAGTGTTCCTGCAGGTTGTGACCTTCACCGCCGATATACGTGGTGACTTCCTGGCCATTGGTCAGGCGTACGCGGGCAACCTTACGCAGCGCGGAGTTCGGCTTCTTCGGAGTGGTGGTATATACGCGAGTGCAAACCCCGCGCTTCTGAGGACAACCCTCCAGCGCCGGCACACTGCTTTTTTCTACTTGCCGCTTGCGCGGTTTGCGTACCAATTGGTTGATTGTTGCCATGTTTTCTTCCGTTTCCGCCAAACACTACCCGGCCGCAGACCTGTGCCACCGGCACAGGCTCAGGCTATCGACGTATCGAGACTCGAACCGCCTTGGGGTCAGCCCGCCTGCCTCCGCTTGCGCGTTGTGAGGCTGTTCCGGGCTTTGTGTTGTTGCAGGTTGCAGGTTTTATTAAGACGAATAGCCACTGACGCACGTGCGCCGTGGCCTTGAATTCGTCCGGTTTTCGCTAACTAGCCGCTGCCGACCCGTAACTCATTTAACTATTACGGGTTGCGGTTCGAACCGGACGCTCACATGGCGTTCGGGTCGCTTCTCCAGCCTGAGTGCCCGGTTTCTGTGGCTTGATGGTCGGAGGCGGTACGTTTCCAGTAACCCGACAGAAAATGGCGGATTCGCACAGGTGGCCCCGTGCGGGATTCGAACTGCTTTAACCTCAAGCGCGTGGAACCTGGCGCTCTTCAATTCCCGTCAATCGCCCGTCAGGTCAGTTCGTGATCCCACCGGTGCGAAAGGTGCGCGATTCTAGTGTGCGATACCCCGGCTGTCAACAGCCGGGGTACCCCAACTGTCTTACTCTTCGCCGGCGCTGCTCGCATCCGCCGGCGTGGCGTTGTCGTCACCTGCTGTGGCCTCTTCGGTCAGAGCTGCAAACTCCGCTGCCACCCGTGCCGGATCCGACAGTTGCTGTCGGCTCAGCCGGCGTTGCGCGTGGTAGGAGAACCCGGTTCCAGCTGGAATCAGTCGACCGACGATGACGTTCTCCTTCAAACCGCGAAGGTCGTCGCGCTTACCGCTTACTGAGGCTTCGGTCAGGACACGAGTCGTTTCCTGGAACGATGCCGCAGAGATGAAGGACTCGGTAGACAGCGATGCCTTGGTGATACCCAGCAACATCTGGTCGAACCCGGCTTCTTCCTTACCCGTGCTGCGCATGCGCTCGTTTTCTTCCAGCAGGCGCTCACGTTCGATTTGCTCGCCTGTGAGGAAGCGAGTATCACCGGGATTGGCGACTTCAATCTTACGCAGCATCTGGCGCACAATGACTTCGATGTGCTTGTCGTTGATTTTCACACCCTGCAGGCGGTAGACGTCCTGCACTTCGTTGACGATGAACTCGGTCAGCGCCCGCACGCCTTGCAAGCGCAGAATGTCATGCGGGTCTGGTGCGCCGTCGACGATGGTTTCGCCTTTTTCGACATGTTCACCTTCGAACACGGTGACATGACGCCATTTCGGGATCAGCGTTTCGACCTCGGCCCCATCTTCAGCAGTGATAACCACCCGCTGCTTGCCTTTGGTGTCCTTGCCGAAGCTTACGGTACCGGTGGCCTCTGCCAGAATGGCGGGTTCCTTCGGTTTCCGGGCTTCGAACAGGTCCGCGACGCGCGGCAGACCGCCGGTAATGTCACGGGTCTTGGCCGATTCCTGCGGGATACGGGCCAGGGTATCGCCTACCTTCACTTCACCACCGTCGGTCACGGTGATAATTGCACGAGGTGGCACAAAGTAATGCGCCGGGATGTTGGTACCCGGAATCATCAGCTGATCGCCTTTTTCGTTGACGAGCTGAATCAACGGACGCAGGTCCTTGGCCGATGAGCCGCGCTGCTTGGCCTCGGTCACAACGATGCTCGACAGACCCGTGATTTCGTCGACCTGGCGCATGACCGTAACGCCTTCGACGATGTCCTTGAGGACGACGCGCCCCTGCACTTCGGTGATGACCGGGTGGGTGTGCGGGTCCCAGGTCGCCAGCAGCTGCCCGGCTTCGACGCGATCATCACCACCAACTCGGATGTGGGCGCCGTAGGGCACCTTGTAGCGCTCGCGCTCACGACCATTTTCGTCGATGACGACGATTTCGCCTGAACGGGAGACTGCGACCGAACCGCCGCCTTCGCGCTCCAGCAACTTGATGTTGTGCAAACGAACCGTGCCGCGTGATTTGGTTTCGACGCTGCTGACGGCTGCGGCCTGCGACGCTGCACCACCGATGTGGAAGGTACGCATGGTCAGCTGCGTGCCAGGTTCACCAATGGATTGTGCTGCCATGACGCCAACGGCTTCGCCGACATTGACAATGTGACCACGGGCCAGGTCGCGGCCATAGCATTTTGCGCACACGCCGTAGCGGGTATCACAGCTGATGGCTGAACGTACCTTGACCTCGTCGATGGCCGCGCTGTCCAGCTTCTCGACCCAGCTTTCGTCGAGCAGCGTACCGGCCGGAACAATCAATGCCCCGGTGCCCGGCTCCAACGCATCCTCAGCGATGACACGGCCAAGTACGCGATCGCGCAGTGCTTCAACAACATCACCGCCCTCAATGATCGGCGTGAGTGTGATGCCCGCGGAAGTACCGCAATCACGCTCGGTGACGACCAGGTCCTGTGCGACGTCGACAAGACGACGGGTAAGGTAGCCGGAGTTCGCAGTCTTCAATGCGGTGTCCGCAAGACCCTTACGTGCGCCATGGGTCGAGATGAAGTACTGCAGAACATTGAGGCCTTCACGGAAGTTCGCGGTAATCGGTGTCTCGATGATCGAACCATCCGGCTTGGCCATCAGGCCGCGCATGCCCGCCAGCTGACGAATCTGGGCCGCGCTGCCGCGGGCGCCGGAGTCCGCCATCATGTAGATCGAATTGAATGACTCCTGGCTGGTTTTGCTGCCATCGGCCTTCTCGACCTGCTCTTTGCCCAACTTCTCCATCATGGCCTTCGCCACGAGGTCATTGGTATGGGACCAGATGTCGACGACCTTGTTATAGCGTTCGCCGGTCGTTACCAGACCCGAGGCATATTGCTGTTCGATTTCCTTAACGCCGGCTTCAGCGTTGGCGATAATCGCGCTCTTTTCATCCGGGACAACCATGTCGTCGACGCCGATTGAGATACCGGCGCGCGTCGCCTGACGGAATCCCATGTACATGAGGCGGTCCGCAAATATGGCCGTTTCCTTGAGTCCGACACGACGGTAACAGGCGTCGAACAGCTGGGAAATCGACTTTTTCTTCAAGGTTTTGTTGACCAACGTGAAGCGCAGACCAGGCGGCAGCACTGCCGAAAGCATTGCACGACCGACAGTCGTATCAACGAGGTTGGTCTCCTGGCGGTGGCTGCCGTCGGCTTCGACGATTGTTTCAGTCAATCGCACTTTGCAGCGGGCATGCAGCGATACCGCACCGGTTTCATAGGCACGATGCGCTTCCGAAAGGTCCGAGAAAATCATGCCGGAGCCTTTGGCGGCGACAGATTCGCGGGTCATGTAGTAAAGGCCAAGGACCACGTCCTGCGTCGGCACGATGATCGGGTCGCCGTTTGCCGGTGAGAGGATGTTGTTGGTCGACATCATCAATGTGCGCGCCTCGAGCTGCGCTTCGATGGACAACGGCACGTGCACGGCCATCTGGTCGCCGTCGAAGTCAGCATTGAACGCGGTACACACCAGCGGATGCAGCTGGATCGCCTTACCTTCAATCAGCACAGGCTCGAACGCCTGAATACCAAGGCGGTGCAACGTCGGCGCGCGGTTCAGCAGAACAGGATGCTCACGGATAACCTCCTCGAGAATATCCCAGACTTCCGGCCCTTCACGTTCGACCAGTTTCTTCGCAGCCTTGATAGTGGTAGCCAGACCGCGCCGCTCCAGTTTGCTGAAGATGAATGGCTTGAACAGCTCCAATGCCATCTTCTTCGGCAAGCCGCACTGCTGCAGCTTGAGCGTCGGACCGACAACGATGACCGAACGACCCGAGTAGTCAACGCGCTTGCCGAGCAGGTTCTGGCGGAAACGACCCTGCTTACCCTTGATCATGTCGGCCAGCGACTTCAACGGCAGTTTGTTGGTACCGGTGATGGCACGACCGCGACGACCGTTATCCAGCAGTGCGTCAACCGCTTCCTGCAACATGCGCTTTTCATTGCGCACAATGATGTCAGGCGCATTCAAATCAAGCAGCCGCTTCAAGCGGTTATTGCGATTTATCACGCGACGGTAAAGGTCGTTGAGATCGGAGGTCGCGAAGCGACCGCCATCCAGCGGCACCAGTGGCCGCAATTCCGGCGGCAACACCGGTAACACTTTCATGACCATCCATTCAGGTCGGTTACCTGACAGCAGGAAGCTTTCCATCAACTTCAACCGCTTGGTGATCTTCTTGATCTTCGTTTCGGAATTGGTCCGCGGCAGTTCGTCGCGCAGCTTGGCGACTTCCTCGTTCAGATCCGTTGTGCGCAACAACTCGTACACGGCTTCCGCGCCCATTTTGGCCGAGAAGTCGTCACCGTATTGTTCAATCGCTTCCAGATATGACTCTTCGGACAGCAGCTGACCGCGCTCAAGGTCCGTCATACCGCCGTCAATCACGACGTAAGCCTCGAAATACAGAATGCGCTCGATCTCGCGCAGCGTCATATCCAGCAGCAAGCCCATGCGTGACGGCAGCGACTTCAGATACCAGATGTGTGCAACGGGGCTGGCCAACTCGATGTGGCCCATACGTTCGCGGCGGACCTTGGCCAGCGTGACTTCAACACCACATTTTTCGCAGACCACGCCGCGATGCTTCAGACGCTTGTACTTGCCGCACAAGCATTCGTAATCCTTGACCGGCCCGAATATTTTGGCGCAGAACAGGCCATCTCGTTCCGGTTTGAAGGTACGGTAGTTGATCGTTTCCGGTTTTTTGACTTCGCCGAACGACCACGAACGGATTTTCTCGGGCGACGCCAGTCCGATGCTGATTGCATCGAAATCCTCTGACTGTCCCTGAGTCTTGAGCAGGTCTAACAAGTCTCGCACGTTTAATTCTCCTCGAACTCTTCGAATGCCGTTTACGTCGTCGCCTTAATCGCGCTCAAGCTCGATATCGATACCCAATGACCGGATTTCCTTGAGCAACACGTTGAACGACTCGGGCATACCCGCCTCCATTCGATGGTCGCCGTCGACGATGTTCTTGTACATCTTGGTACGGCCATTCACATCGTCCGACTTCACCGTCAACATCTCCTGCAACGTATACGCGGCGCCATACGCTTCCAGCGCCCACACTTCCATTTCTCCAAAACGCTGGCCACCGAACTGGGCTTTGCCGCCGAGTGGTTGCTGAGTGACCAGACTGTAAGGCCCTGTCGAACGCGCATGCATCTTGTCATCAACCAGGTGGTTGAGTTTGAGGATGTACATGAACCCTACGGTCACCGGCCGATCGAATGCGTCACCCGTTCGGCCGTCGTACAAGGTCGTCTGGCCACTGCGCGGCAAGCCTGCCAGTTCCAGCATCGTCTTGATTTCATCTTCGCTGGCACCATCGAACACCGGCGTCGCCATCGGTACACCGCCACGCAGGTTCCTGGCCAACTCGACGATTTCACTGTCATTGAGCTGATCGATTTGCTCCTGCCTGTCGCCCACGCTGTAGACTTCGGTCAGGAACTTGCGAACCTCTTCAATATTGCGCTGCTCGACGAGCATCGCTTCGATTCGCCGACCTATGCCGTTGGCAGCCCAACCGAGGTGCGCTTCCAGCACCTGGCCGACGTTCATACGCGACGGCACGCCCAGCGGATTCAGCACGACGTCGACCGGCGTACCGTCCTCCGAATACGGCATGTCTTCCACTGGAACGATCATGGAAACGACACCCTTGTTGCCATGACGCCCTGCCATCTTGTCGCCCGGCTGCATGCGGCGTTTTACTGCCAGGTACACCTTGACCATCTTCAATACGCCAGGTGCGAGGTCATCGCCGGACGTCAGCTTGATGCGCTTTTCCTCAAACCGACGCTCGAACTCCTCCTTGTAGCTCTCGAGCTGTGCGGCAAGACGCTCCAGATCCTGGTTCGCGTCTTCCGCCTTCAGGCGGACTTCGACCCACTTCTTCCGATCGACCTCGTCGAGCAACTGCTTGGTGATCTTGGTCTCATTCTTGATGCCACCGGGTCCGCCGCTCGCCACCTTTCCGATCAACAGGCGCTGGATACGCTGGTAGATGTCATCTTCGAGAATGCGTAACTGATCGTTGAGGTCCTTTTTGACCTGCGCCATTTCTCCGCGCTCGATCTCCAACGCGCGCGAATCCTTCTCCACGCCATCGCGCGTGAATACCTGCACATCGATGACCGTTCCGCTCATGCCGGATGGAACGCGTACGGAAGTGTCTTTTACGTCCGACGCCTTCTCGCCGAAAATTGCACGCAACAGTTTTTCTTCAGGCGTCAGCTGGGTTTCACCTTTGGGTGTAACCTTGCCGACAAGGATGTCACCCGGATGAACTTCGGCGCCGATGTAAACGATACCGGCCTCGTCAAGTTTGGACAGTGCGCCTTCGCTTACGTTTGGAATATCCGCCGTGATTTCTTCCGGCCCGAGCTTGGTGTCGCGCGCGACACAAGTCAGTTCCTCGATGTGGATACTGGTGAAGCGATCATCCTTCACGACTCGCTCTGAAATCAGGATCGAGTCCTCGAAGTTGTAACCATTCCACGGCATGAACGCGACCAGCATGTTCTGACCGAGCGCCAATTCGCCGAGGTCGGTTGCCGGACCGTCGGCAAGGACATCGCCACGCGCAATCTTGTCACCAGGACGTACCAACGGCTTCTGATTGATACACGTGTTCTGGTTGGAACGCGTGTACTTCGTCATTGAGTAAATGTCGACGCCCGGCTCACCTGCTTCGGTTTCATCGTCATTGACGCGGACGACGATACGGCTGGCATCAACAGAATCCACCACGCCGCCGCGACGGGCATTGACGGTTACGCCCGAGTCGCCTGCAACCGTCCGTTCAATACCTGTACCGACCAATGGCTTTTCCGCGCGCAATGTGGGCACAGCCTGGCGTTGCATGTTCGAGCCCATGAGCGCGCGGTTGGCGTCGTCGTGCTCAAGGAACGGAATCAAGGCCGCTGCCACCGATACGATCTGCATCGGAGACACATCCATGTACTGAACGCGGTCAGAGGTCGCAAGCGTGAATTCATTCTGGAATCGGCACGACACCAGGTCATCGGCGAGCAGCCCTTTGTCGTCCAGTGCTGCATTTGCCTGTGCGATGACGTACTGACCTTCTTCGATTGCGGACAGGTATTCCACGTCGTCCGTTACGCGACGGTTGATCACCTTGCGATACGGGGTTTCCAGGAACCCGTAGCGGTTGGTCCGGGCAAAGACAGCCAACGAATTGATAAGACCGATGTTTGGACCTTCCGGCGTTTCAATCGGGCATACGCGACCATAATGGGTGGGATGCACGTCGCGGACTTCAAAGCCCGCGCGTTCGCGGGTCAAACCGCCCGGCCCAAGCGCTGAAACGCGACGCTTGTGCGTAACTTCCGAAAGCGGATTGTTCTGGTCCATGAATTGTGACAGCTGGCTGGAACCGAAGAACTCCTTGACCACCGCCGAAACCGGCTTGGCGTTGATGAGTTCCTGCGGCATCAGGCCTTCCGACTCCGCCAGACTGAGGCGTTCCTTTACTGCACGCTCAACACGGACCAGACCGACACGGAACTGGTTCTCGGCCATTTCGCCGACGCTGCGGACGCGTCGGTTCCCGAGGTGGTCGATGTCATCGATGGTGCCGATACCGTTGCGGATATCGATCAGCGTACGCAGTACATCGGTGATGTCCTTCTCCGAAAGCGTACCGCTACCATCAGAATCCGGACGACCGACCCTGCGGTTGAACTTCATGCGGCCAACAGCGGACAGGTCGTAGCGCTCTTCGGTGAAGAACAGGTTCTTGAACAGGTTCTCTGCAGCTTCCTTGGTCGGCGGTTCGCCGGGACGCATCATGCGATAGATTTCGACCTGCGCTTCCAGCTGGGTCTTGCAGTTGTCGATACGCAACGTATCGGAGATGTAGGAGCCGTGGTCGAGGTCGTTGACGAAGATCGTGTAGAACTTGTCGATCGAATTCTCCGCCAGCTTTTTCAGTAGCGCTTCGGTAATCTCGTCGTTTGCTTCAGCCAGAATCTCGCCTGTCTTCTTGTCGATGACATCAGCAGCCAGGATTTTGTCCAGGACGTAATTCGCCGGCACGGCGATGGATTTCAGGCCTGCCTGCTCCAGTTGCTTGACTTGACGTGCCGTGATTCGTCGATCCGCTTCGATGATAATTTCGCCGTTCTTGTCGGCGACGTCGAAATCCAGCGTTTCGCCACGTAGACGGCTTGCTATCAGGGTCAACGTGATGCCCTTGTCCGTCAAAGCGAATTCGTTCTTCTCGAAGAAGAGATCAAGGATTTCCGTGGCGCTGTAACCCAACGCGCGCAGCAACACCGTCGCCGGAATCTTGCGGCGCCGATCGATACGGGCGTAAACGTGGTCTTTGGGATCGAATTCGAAATCGAGCCAGGAACCGCGGTACGGGATGATTCGTGCGGAGTACAGCAATTTGCCGGATGAGTGCGTCTTGCCGCGGTCGTGTTCGAAGAATACGCCGGGCGAACGATGCAGCTGCGACACGATGACACGCTCGGTGCCATTGATGACGAACGTACCGTTCTCGGTCATCAGCGGCAGCTCACCCATGTACACTTCCTGCTCGCGGACGTCCTTTACGCTTTTCTCGGCACCGGATTCCTTGTCATAAATGATCAGGCGCACGGTAACGCGCAGGGATGCGGCGTAGGTTAGGCCGCGTACCTGACATTCCTTGACGTCAAAAACCGGAGTTCCCAGCCGATAACTGACATACTCCAGGACGGCATTGCCGGAGTAGCTTTCGATCGGGAAAACGGACTTGAATGCCGCATGCAGGCCGATGTCATCGCGTTCTACAGGGGAGAAATCCTCCTGCAGGAACTGGCGATAAGAGTCGATCTGCGTTTCCAACAGGTATGGCACGTCGAGAATCTTGACGCTTTTGCCAAACTGCTTACGGATGCGCTTCTTTTCAGTGTACGAATAACCCATGAAACTACCTCGTCAGTGCACGCCCTTAGGTCCGTGAGCTGGGTTGGTTCCAGTCTGCCTGGTCGACAGCGGCACCCCAGCGCGGGATATCAAACTTCAAACTCTGTACAAAGCATCACACCGCGATGGTCACCAGGACCACCGCGGTGCTTAAAACAGCTACTGATGCAAAGGTTGCAAGCAAGCGTCGCGCTTACTTGAGTTCAACCTTGGCGCCAGCTTCTTCCAACTGCTTCTTGACGTCTTCGGCTTCTGCTTTGGGCAG
>JACKNH010000030.1 GCA_024234975.1 Gammaproteobacteria bacterium | reverse complement strand
CGTGCCTATGGCCGGACTGCGGCTCGGAGAGCAACTCGGCTGGTTGACGCGGCACTGTCCAGCGCAGTAACTCATCTGTCGAAGTCGATACACTGGGCTGTCACCAGTGTCGTGGCAAACAGTTGCGTGTACACCGATCGTAGAATCCGAGCGCTCTTACCAAGGTAGCGTAGCAACGGCAATTTCACGCCCGGAGATGCATGTGTTCGATCAGGACTACCATCTCGTCAAGGAAATGAGGGTCGTAGTTTTCGTCGACGTGGTTCGAGTTCCACAGGCCGGATTTTCGGACCTTGTCGCGATCCGAAAAGGTTCCCAGCCACTGCCCAGATGGGTTATCCGACGACACGGTACGATACTGGCTGAGGAGTGCGATCGCGTTGCGTTCAATGTAACCCCGCGTTGATTCAGGACCTGCGGCATCCGGGATACTCAGCCACAGGATGGGCATCTGGCCTATGTACTCGCTGACGCGCTGCTCAAGCGCCGCTTCGAACTCGAGAAGCGCAGTACGCGTAAGGCCGAATTTTCGAGCCGCCGTCCCTGGATCATTTCCAAAGCCCCAGGTCTCAGGTTGCGTCATCGCGTCCTTAGCTATCAATGCGCGGCCGACCAGCAGTCTGAAAATCGAACCGCGATGATTCCCACCTCCAGATTGTGTGCCGCGGTGAGTCGAGAGTCGATTCCAAAGCGTGGTTCCTGAACCCATTTTCAGTGCATGGGTGCCGACGCGTACGATGCGGTCGCGGCCACTTCCGTTAAACTCTCCGGGTTCGAAGAAGAAGTAGACTCCGCGGGTTGGCCAACCCATGCGTCCGTCGCATTCAGCTAATCGCCGTTTACCACCCAGATTGCGTTGTAAATCTTCGATCAGATCATAGAATCGGTCGAGATGATGGCGGCGTTCGTCGGTAAGACGAACAGACTGACGTATGTGGTCCATGGACGAAATCTTAGCTTATCCATGGACCACAGAGTCACGCAGGATGTCGATATTCCTCAATAATCCTGCAGTCTTTGTGAGAGATGGCTATCAAGGTTAGAAATTTTTGAAGACAGTTGTGAGCCATAGACACGAGGTGAGATTTTAAGCCGTAGGTTCAGAGCTGGCGGCGCTTCGGGCACGATTCGCAAATGTCTGCGCTGCCCAGCGAATGGCAGATGTTTGAGCTGGTGATTTCGCGGGGCAATCGATTGGTTGATTGACGTGAGTGTGCACCTGGCGGAATCAATTTGCTCATTACGAGTTGAGTCGCAGGGGCTGCCAGTGTTGTGAGCTCACCTACCGATTCGGCGAAACATTCGCCTCAATAAATTCCGCTGGTTCCTCATACCCATTCGCCTCGAGCTTCAGTTCCGGCCGGATATCACATCCCACGCATTCTGGTTGATATAACTCCGGCACGCGCCCGCTGACGGGGTTTCGGTAGCTGAACCACATGGGCAGGATTTTCGGCCATTCCCATACTTCGCCGGGGCCGCCGGCGAAATGTGCCTCGCGTTCGCCCAGTTGCGCCGGGGTGATGTCGGAGGCCATGCTGCGGCGGCGGACGGGTTCGGTCGGGTCCTTGGCTTTGGCCCAGACGCCGTCTTTCCATGCAACGGGCGTGATGTAGGGTTCGTCGAGCGTCAGTTCCCAGATGCGCCAGACGCCGTCTTCGAGTACGTAGCGGTTGTGGTACATGCCACCCCAGAACTGCGCGGCGAAGAAGTCGCCGGCTTCGCCCACGGTTTTGCCGGTACGGGGTTGGAAGAGGCGGAAGCGGCCGGTGGCTGAACGCGCATCGTCGGAGACGATCACCACTGGCTGGGTCAGCCAGTGATATGAAATGCCTACCTGCTTTTCCGGCCCCGGCCCGCGAACGCGGGCGGCGATGATGTTGTCGCGGCCGATGTGGTAGCCGGAGAAAGGCGTTTCCTTGTAGCCATTCTTCGCGATCGTGCTCGCCCAGCCCATGGCGTCGGAGTCATCGATGTAATAGCCGTAGGTCGTCGAGATGTTCTCTACGCCGTCGTAGGCGGCTGAGCGGGCGAGTCGGCGCGCGGCTTCTGCGGTGGAAACAGCTTCGGCTTTGCCTGGCGGGATCGCGCCGGTGAGATTGGTGGATGCGACCAGCGTGGCGCCACCGGCGATGTTGACCACATTACCTGTCACCGGGTGGAGGCCGATAAACGCCGGCACGGCAAGTGCAGGAACAATGCTGTCCTCGGCGGGCAGTGGCGCATCCGGCGCGTTCGCACCGGTAGGCGCCGACTCGGTAATACGGTTCCTGCCCCAACCCTGGAACACATCGGTCTTCATCAACGGGAAGCGGCGCAGTTCGCGAATCTTCCACACGCCGTCCTCTTTGACGAAGCGGTTGCGGAACACCGAGACTTCCCACCAACCCTGTTCCTGATCGGCTTCACCGAGCATGCCGAGTTCGATACCACGGGTGAAGGCTTCATTGCCGCCGGGTGCAATGGTCACGATGACGCTGTTCTGGCCGCGATCGTTGAGTTGCCCGTGCGACAGCCCGGCCGCGCCGATACTCGCCAGCCAGCGCCGCACGCCATCTTTGCCCTGCCACACGCCCTGGCCGCCAACCTCTACCACGCCGTCGTCAGCGAAGAGATCCACCACGTCGTCCCACATCTTGCGATCAGCGTAGAAGCCGTAGGCGGATTGCAGGTTACGAACGCGATCGCTCTCGTTCAACGTATCGATGCGCTGTTGCAACTCACTCAACGACGCAGTGGTGGTTGGCGCCTTGCCGACGACCGGCGGGGGAATGGGAATGCCGGCGGTGGTCGGCGTGTAATGGCGGGGCGCCACCGGAACGTCGCCGCCGCCCCAGTTGGTCCAGCCATCTTCGTAGGCGCCGTCGTATTGGGGGTAGTAGTGGGCGCGCGAGAATTTCCAGGTGCCGCGCTCGCGCACGTAGTCATTTTCGAACACACCGCCTTCAATCCGCGCCTGCCCGTCGTGGCCATGGAATATCAATATCTGCCAGCGTGCTTTCGCGCTTCCACCGTCCTCAGCGAGGTTGACGATGGGAGACTCGATGAACATTGCCGAGAGGCCGTCTGCCGTCTGCCCATCGTGACCGCCGCCGTAACGCGTGCGCAGGAAATCTGCGATGGCCGCCTGGCCTTGTAAGGACTCAAGCGGCATCACCAAACCGTCGAACTCGAAGCTGCCATCGGTGGTGAACAGCTCGCCGATCTGCGTCCACAGTCCATGCAGTGCCAGCTGCGCGTAGCTGGCCTGCAGTGTCTTTACCGCGCGAAGGCTTTCCGTGCGGTCGAGATCGCGGGCCAGATTGTCGAGCGCTTCGTCGGCGTGGGTTGTCCACGCAAGACTCAGGCTGAACATTGCGACCACCACAGATTTGAGTCGTTTCATGAATTCCCTTTGCTCGTTTTCAGCAGAGTCAGAGTTACGACCTGAACGTATCAATCCTCGCTACGCACCGGCTCGGTCGTCGGCAACAGGTAGCCGTGTTTCACCATGCTCATCTGGGGTGAATAGTCACACGGCACACAATCCGGCAGGAACAGTTCAGGCTCACGCCCACTCACCGGGTTCTTGTAGCCCCACCACATCGGCAGAATCTGCGGCCACTCCCAAGGCTCACCAGTGCCGCCGCGGAAGTGTTCCTGCAGTTTGCCGAGTTCGCTGATGGGTACGTCCGGGCGGTACTTCGCCACGAGGTCAGCGCCCAGGTAACGCTTGGGGCGCGTGGGATCGACGGGGCGTGGTTTGCGCGGTGGCCGCTCCGCCAACGGCTTGACTGCGGACCAGCCGCCTTTCCAATCATCCATCGTGAAGTACGGCTCATCGAGTGACAGGTTCCACAAGCGCCAGATGCCGTCTTCCAGAATCAGGTGGTCGTCTGGATAGATTGCACCGAACAGCGTGCTCGAGCCGCGGCCGGTATTCGGGTGGAACAGATAGGTGCGCAATCGTGCTGAGCGGCCGTCCGGCGCGACGACGATCACCGGTTGAATGCGCCAGTGGAAGGCGATGCCGGCGCGCGAGGTCGGTGGGTCACCATACTCAAGGTTCAACGCGTGCGCGATGCGGTCCGCGCCGGTGTAGTAGCCGGCAAACGGAATCTGCTTGGTGCCGGTCTTGCCGAAGATGGCGGCCAGCCCGGGCCACTGGAAGTCGTCGGCGTACATGCCATAGGTGCTGGAAACATTCTCCGCGCCATCATAGGCGGTCGCCATCGCCAGCTTGCGTCGTGCTTCGCTGATGCGCGTGGCGGTGTCGCCGGTTCGGCTCGCTGCTTTCGGTGAGGCTTTCGGTTCGGTCAGCGATTGGGTCGCCACCATCTGCATACCTTCAGGTGCTGCAATCGGTTTGCCGGTCACCGGGTGATGCGAGACGAACGCAGGCAGCAATTGATTCTGGCGAGCCGCGTCACTTGCCGGTGCAGGTACGTCCGGCGTGAACTCACCCACCATCGCCTGCTGTGGCAAACGGCTCTTGCCCCACCCTTCGTGATAGTCGGCTTTGAACAGCGGAAACACGCGCATCTCACGCACTTTCCACAGGCCATCCTCTTTCACGAAGCGATTGTCGTAGACGGAAACCTCCCAGAACGACTCGCCTTTCTTCGAATCACCCAACATGCCGAACTCGATACCGCGCACATGTGCCTCGCGACGGCCCGGCGCGAAGCTCACGGTGGTATCGAATTGCAGCCGATCATTGAGCACGCCGTCGGTCAGGCCCGCTGGTCCCATGCGTTGCTGATGACCGCGGCCGGCGCCGGCCGGACCTTGGTAAACACCGATGCCGCTTACTTCATACACACCGTCCGCGGCGAACAGATCGCTGACGTCATCCCACATCCGGCGGTTGACGTAATAGCCATAAGCAGCTTGCAGATTACGCACCAGGCTTTCGTCATTCATCACCGCGATGCGTTCTTCCAATTGTTCCAGTGTTGCGTTGGTCGTGGGTGCCGTGCCGGTGGGAGCGGGAATCGGAATGCCGCTGCCATCGGGCGTGAAGTGGAACGGTACGAAGCCCAGATCCTTGCCCTGCCAGTTGTCCCAGCCCGTTTCGTAGCTGCCTGCGTATTGGGGATGGAAGTGCAGCACACCGATTTTCCAGCGGCCGGCTTCACGGACATATTCATTCTCGAAAATGCCACCCTGGATGCTGGCATTGCCGTCGCTGTCGCTGAGCAGGAACAGACCGTACCAGCGGCCTTTGGCGCTTTCGCCGCCTTCGTCCAGCGTCACCACCGGGGCGCCAATCAGTTGGGTATGCACTTCACCGGAATGCAGGCCTTGATGGCCGTAGCCTTCGTGCTCGGTGAGGTAGGTGGCGATGGCCGCTGGGCCGGTGGCGGAAGTGTCATCGAAGACATAGCGGCCATTGCTCGCGAACAGGTCGGCCATTTCCTTCCACAGGCCGTATTGCGAGTACTGCGCATAGGTCCGCTGCAGTTGTTTGACCGCGCGGATCGATTCGGCGCGATCAACATCGCGTGCCAGATCATCCAGTGGTTGGGCAGCGAGCGCTGACAGCGGTATTGCAATACCGGCAGTGAGTGAGGCGATGAAGGTGAAACGAGTGGCGAGCAACGACATGGAATTCCCCTTTTCCGAATCGACGCGGCTGAGCGTATGGCCGGGCGCGCAAGCCCCGACCGTGCCGCGAGACCATGAATTAGAGCGCGCCGCAGCCGGAGATTCCAGAACAGGAAAATTAAATTGGCCGCGCGCGCGTGGGTATCCCCTTGCGAGAGGTCAATCGACGGGGAAGCGGCGGCAAGCTTCGGCGTAGACGTCTGCGGGCAGGGGGCCTTTTTGCGCAACTGCAACATTCGCTGCGAGATGGGCAGGGTTGGCGGTGCCGACGATGGTGGTGCTCATGTCAGGGTTGCTGATGGTAAACCGCAGCATGAACTCCATCGGGCTCGCGCCGTCGAGCAGGTCATCGATATTTGTGGTCTGCCAGCGCTGGCGGCGGGCGCGGAAGGCCGGCTGCAGGAAGGGCGGGTACTCATCGATGACCGATTCATCCTTGACCATCACGCCGCGCGAAACACCCCCGCGGATGACGATGCCTGCACCGGCCATGGCCGCCTGGTGAATCAGCGCCTCGTGCTCGCGTTCGACCAGTGAATACGGGATCTGGAAGACATCGAAGCACCCCATCGCAATGTGGTCGGCCAGTTCCGGAATGGTGCCGGACATGCCGATGAACCGCACCTTGCCTTCGTCTTTCAGCGCCAGCAGTTCGGCCACGGAATCTTCCTGTTCCAGCGTCGAGCGTGCAGGGCTGACATGGAACTGCACCACGTCCAGGTAATCCGTGCGCATGCGTCGCAAACTCTGCTCGACCCCGGCCCGGACATTCGCGCGCGAGAAATCATGCGGCTTGCGCTGTTCGTGCGGCACTTCCGGATCTTCTATCGGGCAGCCGCATTTGCTGGCGAGGTAATACTCCGCGCGGCGATGGGCGAGCTGTTCGCCGATGATTTGCTCGGAATAGCCGTAGTCCGGCGAGGTATCGATATAGTTGATGCCGCCGTCCAGCACGCCGTTGAGGATTGCGCTGGCCTGCGCCTGCGAAAGCCGCGGAAAGTGATCGACGCCGCGCAGCTCCATTGCGCCATAGCCCAGCTTTGTGACATTGAGGCCGGTCCGGCCGAGGATGGACGTGGGAAGAGGGGGCATGGCAAAGCTCCTGCGATATGTAAGGCATCGGCGACGATGATGCGAGGGAATCACGCGTTTCGGCCGCCCGCCACAAACCACTGCATCAAACTGCCTGGCTGTCGATTTCTGCGCGGCGGCACTTTCGCCGGTAATCTATCACGAGCGACGGAAAGGCATCGCCGCCTGCCGGGGTTCCTGCTCGCGGCGTGGCAGGCGCGCGGCACAGTTGTCGGGACCACCGCTACGCACCTAAAATCGTTGAGAAACTCAACCAAGGGGAGCGCCATGAAGCGGGGAAGCGGCACCGGCCAGACATTCGCAGGAATTCATTCATCCGCTGTACGTCGGCGACATTGGTTGTTCGCGATGCTGTCGGTACTCATCGCCTTGGCGGGATGTTCACCCTCGGAGGATTCCGCGCCGGCCGGCGCACCTCCGGCCGAATCGGCGGCGGTTGCAAATTCGGCCGCCGAATCTCCTGCGATTCAGGAGATCATCAACGGCGAGCTTGAAGATGGCACGCAGTGGGCGGTGGTCAAGCCGGCGCAGTGGAATGGCACTTTGATTCTTGATCTGGACGGCGCCGGCTTCATGGTGCGCCGTGCCCGCGCCGAGCGGGAAACACCCGGGGCCAACATGGGCATTGGCGAATCCCTCGGCGCATTCAATGAATGGCTGCTCGCGCAAGGCTACGCCTACGGTGGCACTACGCGGGAGCCGGTCGGCTACGACTTTCCGAAGGCCGTCGATTACCTGTTGACGGTTCGCAGCCATGCGGCCGCGGCCTGGGGACAACCGCAGCGTACGCTGGTCAGCGGTGTCTCACGTGGCGCATTTGTCGTTCGCAAGGCATTGGAACTCAAACCCGGCATGTTCGATGGCGGCCTGATGTCGGCGGGCGGGGGCGCCGGCGAGATCGCGGTACTGAACAACAAACTCAATGCCTTGTTCGTGTTGAAGCACCTGGTCGACCCACAGTCACCGATGACCTTGGTCAACATTGATGTGCCGAGTGAAACGCAAGCGTTGGCAACGCTGTTGAAGCAGGCACTGGCGACGCCGGCCGGCCGTGCCCGGCTGGCCTTTTCCGCGGCGATGGTCCAGTTCGCACCATGGCCCGACCCGCGGCAACCGAAACCCGCGGCGGATGACTATGAGGCACAACTCGATCAGATGGCCGCGGCGTGGATGTTTGCCACCGCGCTGCCGGTGCGCGCCGGCGTGGAAAAGGTCGCCGGGGGCAACGTGTCGTGGAACCATGGCGTCGACTATGCCGAGCAACTCGCACGCTCCGGACGCGAAAGCATGGTCAAAGCGCTGTATTCAACAGCAGGCGTGAGTCTGGAGGATGACCTCGCCACACTGGCTGCGGCGCCAAGGATTTCCGCAGACCCGGCGGCCATTGCGCGTGCCGAGCCGTTGATGACGTATACCGGGGAGATTCGTGTGCCGCTGGTCAACGTTGATAACGACGATCCGGTGGACCCGCTGTCAGATAAAACCGCTTATCGCGATTTGCTGCAACGTACCGGCGCAGGTGATTTGTTCCGCCTGCTGTGGTCGGATACCGCCGGCCACGCCGGCATGTCGGCGCTCGATCGCGCTGTGGGATTCAAGTTACTCATCGACCGTCTGGATAGTGGCACGTGGCGTGACAGTTCTCTACCCGCGCTGCAGGATTCCGCCGCCGCCATCGCGGCCGCCACCGATATCGACCTGGGCAAGTTCAATCTCTACGAGCCGGAAAACATTCCGCCACCCGGTAATACCTGGGATGCGGCCAACTGGGGGACTTATTCGGCGCAGTGAAGTCATGCGTCCGTCATTCCCGCGAAGCCGGGAATCTTTGCGGCGTTGAGTTGCGCTCTATGGATTCCGGCTCACCGCTGCGCGGCGTCCGGAATGACGGGGGGTGACAGGGCCGCGGCGGCGACGCATTTGCAACGACCTTCCATCTCCGTCATTCCCGCGAAGGCGGGAATCCATGCGGCTCTAAAGGGTCTGCTGCGGAAACGAAAAGGGGGACACCGTTTCCGGCGTCCCCCTGCATTGTCAGACTATCGGTCCTTACAGACCGGTCAGCGCTGCTGCTTTAAGCGACACGCTCCGAAGCAGCGACGATCCAGGTCTGAAACACCGACGATGTTAAATGACAATGAGACACTGGATCACCTCCTCTCAAATAATTGCCCGAGCGCATAATATGGCGCTGGCGAGTGCCGGTTACAAGCCCTGCCGTTGCTTTGCCGTAGCCAGCCGCCAGCGGGCGTGCTGCTACGCCGCGAGATAGCCGCCGTCCACCGGATAATATGCGCCGGTGATATACGAGGCTTCATCGCTCGATAACCATAACGCCAGCGCCGCGACTTCCTCTGCTTCACCGAAGCGGGCGAGTGGATGGCGGGCGAGCAAGTCGCTCTGCAGGTCCGGCGGAATATTGTTGATCCAGCTTGTCTTGATGAAGGTCGGGCCGACGGCGTTGACGCGAACGCCTTGCGCGCCGTACTCGATAGCCGCGGTCTGCGTCATACCGACCACGCCGTGTTTGGCTGCGGTGTAGGCGACCGTCGCCGGGAAACCCACCTGCCCGAGAATGGAAGAAATATTGACGATGGCGCCACCGCCGGCGCTGCTCATTGCCCGGCACTGCGCGCGTATGCCGAAGAATACGCCTGACAGGTTGGTGTTGATCACCTCCAGCCATTGCGCATCGGTCATTTCCACCAGCGGCACCATGGCGCCGCTGATGCCGGCATTGTTACAGGCGACATCGAGGCGGCCATGCTGCATCACGATCTTCGCAATCAGCGCATCATGCTCGGCGCTGTTACAGACATTCAAATGCTCGTAGCTGGCATTGCCGCCGGCCCTGGTGATGTCGGCCACGGTCTGCTGGCCAGCGTCATCGTTGAAGTCGGTGACGATGACCGTCGCGCCCTCGCGCGCATAGCGTTCAGCGATGGCACGTCCGATGCCTGCGCCGCCGCCGGTAACGAGCGCGGTTTTATCCTTGAGCAGATCCTTGCCGCGTGTGGTCATGGTGTGTGTCCCCCTGTTGGATTGGCCGAAAAGTGTACACCGGCTATAGCTGGGGCGTGTTGTCGCAAGGCGGATTGGGCGGGGAGATTTCCGATGTGCAGCCCGTGCCAGGCATGGGGGTAGCGGTGTGCGACCGAATGTCCACCGCAATTACTGTAACTACCGGGGCCAATGCCGGTCCGCGTTCAGCGCAGACGCGCGGCGCCGGGGCGAGCGGTATCGAATGCACCGGCCTCGGTCCAGCGATAGCGGGGATCGTCGCGCATGCGCAGGTAAAGCTCGGTGATTTCTCTCGCGGGCCGTGCGGGGCTGACGAGGAAGCCTTGTATTTCGTCGCAACCATGGTGATGCAGAAACGCGAGTTGTTCCGTCGTTTCCACGCCTTCGGCGATAACCTCCAGGCCCAGGCTGTGCGCCATGGCGATCACTGCCATGCTGATTGCGGCGTCGTTGGGATCCGTGATGACGTCCTTGACGAAGGAGCGATCGATTTTGACCTTGTTCACCGGCAGTTGCTTGAGATTGGTGATGGAGGCGAAGCCAGTACCGAAGTCGTCCATCGACACCCGCACGCCCAGGGTCTGGACTCGTTGCATGGCGTCGCGGATCCGCGGGAGATCCTCCATCGACGTACTCTCGGTGATTTCCAACGTGAGGAGCTCGGCCGCCGCGCCGGTCCGCGCCAGAATCATCTGCAGCGACGATGCGATGTCCTCGCTGGTGAACTGCCTCGCGGAGACATTGATGGCAACCGGTACGCTGAGCCCTTCGTCCTGCCAGCTGCGCAACTGGCGGCACGCCGATTCCATCACCCAGTAGCCAATCTGGTTGATCAAGCCGGATTCCTCGGCCAGGGCAATGAACAACGAAGGCAGTTGCAATCCGCGCTCGGGATGATGCCACCGCAGCAGGGCTTCGGTGCCGGTAATGGCACCGGTCGTCAACGAAATCTGCGGTTGGTAATGCAGCTCGAACTGGTTCTCGCGCAGCGCCGTGCGTAACCCTGCTTCAATTTCCATCCGGTTGCGAGCTTGAACGTCCAGTGCTTCCGCGTAATAGCCGATAGCGCCGCCGCGACGCGACTTGGTCCGGTGCAGCGCAAGCTCGGCACGCTGCAGCAGGTCACTTGCTACCGTGCCATCGCGCGGGTACAGGCTGATGCCTGCGCTGGCCGTGACGCACAAGTCCAGCGCGCCCAGCCGGTGGGAACGGGCAATCAGTGCGAGAATTTCCTCAGCCAGCGAGCCAGCTTGATCGGGTTGCGAAATATGCGATGCCAGAAACATGAATTGATCATCGTTCCAGCGGGCGACAGTGTCCGCGCGTCCGGCGCGATTACGCAGGCGGCTGGCGATCTCGCACAGGATTGCTTCCCCCACATCGTGGCCGTAGCTGTCGATGATGTGCCGGAACCCATCCAGGTCGAAGCACATCACCGCAAAAGGTTGCTCCGCTTTGGCCGCTTTGACGATGGCGGCGGCAACGCGGTCGCCCATCAGGAAGCGGTTGGGAAGTCCGGTCAGGCGGTCGTGAGTGGTCAGAAACTCGAGCTGCGCGGTCAATGCGGCCGCTTCGCTGACATCGTGCAACGCCAGAACAACATCCGTCGCCTCGGTGGAATCATTGCGGGCCGGATTGACTGTCGCCTTCATCATGTACTCGCGGCCGGTGAACGATGTGACGCTTATCGGTTTGGGCAGATGGACAGCCCGTTGTTCTTCCCGCGCCTGAACCAACGCCGCATGGATGGCGTCCGCCGAGGGTCTATCCATGCCGCGGAACAGCTCGCTCATCGTCATGCCCCTGGCTTCCGCCGCGGCGTAGCCGGAGATGGCATGGGCAAAGCTGTTCTGCGATACCACGCGCGTATCGGCATCAAACTGGACGACGGCGTCACGTACTGTCTCCATGGTCGTGCTGTTGATGGCCTGCAAGCGACGCCTGGCCGAGGTTTCCGATTCGATACGACGCCAGCTCCAGAGCGGAAAGCTGGCGAGCATGACGGCGAAGCTGGCGCCAGGGGCGAGCCAGACGTGGAAGAAGTGCATCAGTAAGGCGCTGAGTATCAACAGCGTGGCAACGCTGCCAATGCAGGCAACAAGTCCAGCGCGTGGTGAAAGCCTGCGATAGACGATCAGTAGTGCAGCGCCAACGGCAATCGCCAGCAGCAGTCGCCACGGCGTTGCCAATGTCGTGAACCAGTCGTGGTGCAGAATATTTCCGAGTATGTTGGCGTTGATTTCAACACCGGGCATCGGCCTGGCCGCCCCTGATAGCGGGGTGGCCAACGCATTGGCAACGCCTGCCGCCGTCACACCGATCAGGACAAACTTGCCGCGCAGTTCGCTGAGTCCGCCTTCGTCGGCCAATACATCTATATACGAAAGGTGATGGAACGCGCCGGGAGGCCCGGCGAAGTTGATTTGGATTTCATGATCGTTGGTCCACACATCCCGGCGAATGGCGCTGTTGGCGTCGCGACGCCCGGTAGCATTGAAATTCGGGGCTGAACGCTGCGCGACTTCCGCCAGCGCAAGCGGCAAAGCTGGCCAATGGGGTGAGCCAATGCCGCCGTGGAGAAAAGCGCGACGGACAATCGCGTCGCTGTCCAATGTCATGCTGACATGACCGACGGTGGCGGCCGCACGGGCGATGGCGGGTATCGGCAGAACTTCGCGCAGCCCTGGCCCGTCTACACGGGTTCCCGGGAACACCGGCAGGACCACGTTGCCATTGGCTTCGATGGCGCCGGCGAGCGCCACATCGTCGCTTGCATCGGCAGACGGTTCGGCAAAGACGATATCCAGCGCAATCGCCGCGGGTTGCACCTTGGCCAGGCGCGACAGAAGGTCGGCATGAATCGTGCGAGGCCACGGCCAGCGACCCAGCGCGGCCAGGCTTTTGTCATCAACGGCAATGATGACGATCTCATCCGTTGTGTTGGCCGGGGCGGCGCTCATGACCATGTCATACAGCGCATGGTCGACGCGACTCAGTAGCGGGGTCAGTGTGCTCACCAGCGCGATCATCGCAAGTGCACCGGGCACCAGTGATTTGGACAGCGTTTCGCGAAGCCGCACGGGAGATGGCTCAGAGAAGAAACAGGAAGAAAGGCAGGATGATGGCCCAGCCTGGAACCGGCTTCACCGGCACCTGCATCTTCTGCGGTGTCCCGAAAGGACCTTCGATGCCATCGGCAAACAATGTTCGTACCCGCATGTAATACGTGCCATGCCGTGGTCGTGGCAGCGTGATACCTGGCGTTGCTGCCATTTCACTGACGATGATGCGATCGAAATCCTCATCGCGGGCCAATTGGAATTCATAGCGGTCGCCTTCGTCGCCCGCCTGCCAACGGACCACCATTTCCTTGGCGGCGATTTCAGGCGCCGACAACCCCGGCGCAGGCGGAATGCGGCGGAATTGCTGGGCGTCGCCGAACGGTCCGGTGCCGTCATTGGCGGTGGTGGCCTGCAGGCGCCAGTAATAAATGCCGGGTGCCAGTGCGTCAGCGGGAGTGAACGCAGGTTGCGCAATGTTCTCAACGTCCAGCACGAGATCATTGAATGCGTCGTCAGTGGCCAGTTGAAGATGGTAGCTGGGGTTATCCACCGATTCGGCCCAGCGCATGGCTGGACGTTCGTCCGTCAGTATCGCGCCGGGTGCGGGAGCGATGACCAAAGGCGGTTCCGGTATCGCGTTCAGCCGGAACACATGATCCGCATTCAGCCCTTCAATACCTTGGGCATCGATTGCCCGCAGGCGCAGAACGTAATCGCCATCGGCCAGATTGCCCAGGCGCAGTGTCGGCGTGGTGAAGGTGTCGTTCTGCAGCAGTTGATTGAACGCACCATCCGGCGCCACCTGCAATCGATAGCCGGCGGCGCCCGCCACCGTCGGTACCACCATTGCGGCATTTCGCCGTTCAAATAATGTTGGAATGTCGTCGGTCGCCGGTGCGGGCAGCAGTTGCACCGGCGGTCGTGGCGGCTCGTTGGCCACGGCCTTGGTGCCGAATCCCGCCGGTACATCCACACGATTACTCGCAGCGGTCACCCCGACGCCGCCTTCGGTTACTTCGGCAAGCGTCGCTGCATCTTCGGCGCCGATGCGGAAATCCGTGCCGCGAACCGAAGTGATGGCGGCCGGCGTCGTGATTTCGAAGCGACCGGGTTCGCCGCCAAGTGGACGAACTTCATTTTCCACCCGCCCGGATTCCAGATGCAGCTCGGTTTCATACAGCGGCGTGTTCTGAAACCGGCGCAGCGAAGTCAGACGCAATGCCGATTCGGGATGGACGAGTACCCGCGAACCGTCACCGAACTCCAATGTCACGCTGGTTTGTGTCGCGGTACGGACAAGGTCGCCAGTCGCGAGAACGGCGCCGGCCTGCAATGCAATGGTCGAGCCGTCGCTGGCGCGCGTCAGTGTCGCGTCGCCGCGCATTGTCGCCACTCTGGCGGTGACGGTCTGCGGGCGCAACCACTCCTGGGGTATACGCAGGCGCATGCCCGGTGGCATATGCAGCGGATCGCGGATGTCATTGAGTGCCTGAATACGCGGCCAGTATTGAATGCCGGCCAGCATGCGGGTGGTGATGTTCCACGGGTTATCACCGGGCTTGACCGTGTAGGTCCACTCCACGGCAGTAGCTGCCGGGATCGCGCATATCAGCGCCAATAAGGAGGCGAGGGAGACAGCGGCGATCGTCAATCCATTGAAACGCATGGGCGGTCAGCGTTCGAGCGTCAGGTGGCGCCATCATGACCGGCAGACGTTGATTCTTCAAGGGTAATGACTACTCTAATGCGACTGCAGGAAGGGCGTGCGTCTCAATTCCGCATGATTCCCTTGTTTGACGCGTTGCATAGCACAGCTAAGTACCGGCTGCCGGCAGTGATTGCCGGCAGCCGTGCATCATTTTGCAGCAACGACACTGTGTCTACTCGATGTCCTCATGCGGCTGATTGACCGTCGGTCCGGCTGCTGCAGTTGGCGCAGCGTCTTTCGCCGCGGTTGCCAGTGAGACGACATAGGCAAGTATCGCTGCACTGTCACGCGGCTCCAGCACCTGTGCGAACGATGCCATGCCGCGCTCGGCGCGTACGCCTTGCAACACCACCTGGTCAAAGCCTTCCTGTGTGTGAAGCAATGGCGTGACCATCAGGTTGGGGAAGGTTGCGCCACGGGTCTGACCATTCGTGCCATGGCATGCCGCGCAGTACTGCGAATACTGCTGGCGACCGAGTTCGATTTCCTCGGCACTGGCGGTCAGCACCGGTGGATTCAGCGGCCGCGGAACATACTCGACCGGCGTTGGCAGCGTCGTGGTCCCATCGAGCTTGAACACCAGCAGTCGTGAGTGATTAGGCGCGAAATACCCGGCGGCGGTGCCGCCACCGACACTGACCGCGACATATTGGGTGCCGTCGATCTCATAGCTGATTGGCGCCGCGACGACACCGGTCTGCACATCCACGTGCCACAGCTTGTCACCACTGCGGGCATCGTAGGCGCGGAATTCGTTGCTGCTGCCTCCGCTATGGAACACCAGTCCACCCGCGGTGGCCAGCGTGCCGCCGGTCGCGCCCTGGTTTTCTTCGCCACGCCAGACTTCACGGCCGGTGGCAGGATCCCAGGCGATGACATAGCCAACGAATTCACTTGGCACATCGGGGTGATCGCGGTAGTAGGTGAATGGCGCAGCAAAATCCAGGCCGAGGTTGTAACCAACTTCGCTGGGCTGGTAGTTCTCCTCGGCAATCATCGGGAAGTACGCGCGCTGGGTCGGGATGTACATCAGCCCGGTTGACGGGTTGTACGAGTTCGCGTGCCAGCCATGCGCGCCTTGCACACCGGGGGCGAGATTGAACACCGAGCCGATCTCGTAGCGTGCTTCCGGTCGAACGTTCGGGCGGCCGGTTTCCAGGTTCACGCCATCGGCCCAGTTGACCGTGGTGAAGGGATCCGCGCTCAGCAATTTGCCACTCGCCGCATCGAGCACATACAAAAAGCCGTTCTTGCAAGGCTGTACCAGCACATGCCGTGGCTTACCGTCGAGTTCGATATCGAGCAGCATCATCGGGCTGACGGCATCGTAGTCCCAGGTATCGCCCGGGGTGGTCTGGTAATGCCAGACGTATTCGCCGGTATCCGGTCGAACCGCAACGATGGAGGCCAGGTAGAGATTGTCGCCACCTGTGGGATCGCGATCGCGCTGGTTCCAAGGCGTGCCGTTACCGGTACCGAAGTAGACGAGATCGGACTCCGGGTCGTAGACGATTGCATCCCAGACCGTGCCACCGCCACCGAGCTTCCACCATTCACCGCCCCAGGTATCAGCTGCTCTGGCCATGGCTTCGTTCTCGAAGCCTTCGGCCGGATTGCCGGGCACAGTGTAGAAGCGCCAGGCTTCCTCGCCGGTCTGCGCATCGTAAGCGCCGATGTAGCCACGTACGCCGAACTCGCCGCCGGAGTTGCCGATCAACACCTTGCCTTTGACCACGCGCGGCGCGCTGGTGATCGAGTAGCGCTGGTCCGGGTCGATGGTGAGTTTCGACCAGACTTCTTCACCAGTGGCGGCATCGAGTGCGATCAAACGGCCATCCAGCGTGCCGACGTAAATCTTGCCGTCGTACGCCGCGATGCCGCGATTGACCAGGCCGCAGCAGACTTTGACCGCCCATTCGCCCGGCACCTTGGGGTTGTAGTACCAGAGTTGCGCGCCGGTGCGCGCATCGAAGGCGTAGACCTTGCTCCAGGCCGTCGACACGTAAATCACACCATCTATATAGAGTGGCGTGCCGGTCTGGGTCAGGTTGGTGTCGTAATCAGCAAACCAGGCCAGTCCCAGGCGGGCGACGTTGCCGGTATCGATCTGGTCGAGGTTGCTGAAATGGCGCTCGCTGTAGGTGCCACCGTAAGTCATCCACTGCGAAGGCTCGCCGGCCGCGTTTTGCAGGCGCTGGCCGTCCACCTCGGCGAACTTCGCTGCGGCCGCCGGGACTTCCCGGGTGGCTGGCGCGTCGGCCCCGGTAGTTTCCTGGTCAGAGCGTTGGCATCCCGCGGCCACCGCCAGCGAAATCGTCAGCGCTATCAGCTTGTGCGATACGTTCATTACTGCCCCCTTGTATTTGAATGTGCTCACTGGAATCGCCGTCAGGGTCAGGCGGGGCGCCGATTTTAACGCTTTTCAGTGCCGTTTTCGCCCGTCATGCAGGTGGGAGAGGGCAGCGGTACCTGGCCACGCGTCCGCCTGGTCGGGAACGCTGGCGAGAAGGAAGCACGACCATCCGCTACCGGTAAACAACTTGCATTGAAATGTCGCGTGCGACATTCAGGATCATCAGCGATATGGGTAACATCGGCCGTTTCGTCATGATGAGGAACGAATGATATGCCTGCCAAAACCACTATCCGAAAATTGCTCGAGCAGGGAGAGCTGGTCTGGTCGCCCTGTGTTTATGACTGCGTGTCAGCCCGGGTAGTCGAGCTCTGCGGTTACAACTCGATTCTGCTGAGCAGTGTCGAACTTGAATATGCCCACCTGGGCATTCCGTCGGGCGCCTATAACTGGGAAGAATATATCTGGGTGGCCTCACGCATCGCGAACTCATCGAGTCTGCCGCTGATTGTCGACGGAGAGAACGGTGGTGTCTCGCCGTTGCAGGTCTACCGTAACTGCAAGCGACTCGCGGAGGCCGGGGTGATGGCGATTTCCATCGAGGATACCCGGGAGGGGACGATGTTCGCCGGATATCACTACGGCCATCATCTGGGTTACCTGGAAGCCGAGCGTTGGGCGACCCATGTCAAGGCCGCGGTCGATGCCGTGGCGGGGACCGATTGCATGATCATCGCCCGCACCGATATCAAGGGCGGCGGGCCATCACAGATCGGTGCGGTATCGGGCAACAACTTCACCCTGGGTCTGGATGAAGCTATCCGCCGCGCGAAAATGGGCGTGGAAGCCGGCGCCGAAATCACCATGATTCAGAACATCTGCCATGCGGATGGTGAACCCGAATGCCGCCGAATCGCAGCCGAAGTCCCCGGCTACCGCTTCTATCCGGATTTACACGCAACCAATGGCGTGCCCGACGCCACACTCGAGCAACTCAAGGCGTGGGGATTCCACCTGGTATCCAATCATGCAGCGATGAAAGGTGCGACCAAGGGCATGATGGAGTATCTGAAGACAAACTTTGAAAACCGCAATACCGTGCATTCGGAGAATGACGAGTTCTATGGCATGGGACACATATTCCACCCGTTCATGTTCGAGGACTGGATCGAACGCGACAAGGCGTACATCGAGTATGAAAACCGCATGAAGAAGTAGCGCCAACTCGCGGCATACCCGCCGGGCAGCAGTGCCGGCGGGTCAGTGCCGGGTCAATGCCGGGCGGCAATGCAGACCACGGTACTCGGTAGGCGACATGCCGAAGCGCTCGCGGAAGACACGGCTGAAATGCGAGACATTCTTGAAGCCGAAATTGTAGGCGACTGACGAGATTAATTGGTCGTCGGCGGCGGGGTTGTCCAGCAGCATGCGCGCGCGTTCCAGCCGCCGTTGCCACGTCCAGCGCATCAGCGAGGTCTGTTCACTCTCGAACAACTTGTTGAGGTAGCGGGGGCTCAGCGCCAACGCTTCGGCGACACCCTGCAACGACAGTGATTCATCATTGAGCCGCTCTTCGATGTACTGCTTGGCACGCCGCAAGCCGTTCGCGCGGTGGGCGCTCCCGGTGGTCAGGTCACTCAACAGCGGGCAGAACGTGGCGGAGATAATCTTCAGCACACCGTCGACCATGCCTTCGATACTTGCCGGATGCAGCTTGTCCGCCTGCACGGCCACACTGCAAAGAAGATCTTTCGCGACCGCGGCCGACCCTTCGCTGGCATCAATGATCATGCGTTCCGAAAGCGTGCGCGTGGCCATGACATGTGCTTGCGGAACGCGAATCCACAACGCATCGCAATCATTCGAAAAGGTGGTGATCCGCCGCATGGAGTCATCAAGGATGGCAAAACATCCGGGATGTACGGTGCCGGAGAAATGCGGATATTCAAGTTCAACGGTGCCTGCCAGGCACAAGCCAAGCCACAGGTCACGTTGGCGGGGTGCAACGCGCGGCGTCGGCGCGGGCTGGGCACGCATGGGTACACCGCGGATATTCACCATGACAAAACCCAGCGGACCCATTTTCCAGGTGGAGAGACGGCCGACAAAACCATCTTCCGGTCCGAGCGCCTCGACGTTGCGGCCGCCGACGTAGGTCTTGATCAACTGGGCCCAATTCGGCGAGGTGGATGGCCGGGTTACCGCATGAGATATCAACGTTCTGACGTTGTGGTCGGTCGTCAACATGAACATTCACCTGCCGTGGTGCCGGCGTTCCAATACGAAGTTCCCATGGGTCCATTCCAGTACAGGAATGGGGCCACTCAAGCAAAGCGATCGCAACGCCCGCTGGCGTAACGTTGTACACCAACGAAATCATGGGTGCCAGCAATGCGCATTGTTGCGTTGCGACGGCACAAAACACCCAGGTGAAAGTTCCGGATTTGCCGATTAACCATGCCGAATTCTGAACAGCGAATTCTCACGACACATGTCGGCAGTCTGGTGCGACCGACCCGGCTGCGTGAATACGCCACCCGCATCGAGGAAGGAGAACTCGTCGATCAGAACGAGTTCGACAGCTATCTGCGGCAGGCGGTGGCGCAGGTTGTCGCCGAGCAGACACAAGTCGGCATCGATGTTGTCAGCGACGGCGAATACCCGCACTTCTACGGCTGGTCGACCTACGTGTTTTCACGTCTGACCGGATTCGTCGAACGTGACGTCACCGTTGCCGCAGGCGCCGGCAAGGATGCACGATTGTTTCCGGAGTTCTATGCGGAATATTTCCCCAGCCAGAACATCCGTCGGCGTGGTGTGCGCCATGTGACCGCGCCTATCACCTATGTCGGTCAGGATGAGATCCGCAAGACCATCGCCATGTTCAAGCAGGCCCTGGCGCAGAACAGTTCCGCCACCGGTTTTCTGACCGCGGTCGCGCCATGCAGCGCCGTGCCGAATTTCGTCAACGAACACTATGCCAGTGATGAAGAGGCCTTGTTCGCGCTGGCCGATGCCTTGCACGAGGAATACAAGGCCGTCACCGACGCGGGGCTGATTCTGCAGGTGGACGATGCGTTCATTCCCTATATGTGGGATGTCGCATTCACCGAACGTGGCATCGAAGACTATCGCGCGTGGACGCAGGTACGCATCGACGCCTTGAACCACGCGCTGCGAGGGTTGCCGGAACAGCAACTGCGTTATCACATTTGCTGGGGCAGTTTTAATACGCCGCATACCACCGACGTGCCTGCGAAAGAGATCATCGATCTGATATTGCAGGTCAACGTGGGTTATTACTGCCTGGAGATGGCCAATCCGCGGCATGAACACGAGTGGCGGATCTGGGAAAACGTACATCTGCCACCGGGTAGAACCTTGATTCCGGGCGTCGTCAGTCACGCGACAAACATTGTCGAGCATCCTGAACTGGTCGCCGAACGTATCGAACGTCTCGCACGCCTGGTCGGACGCGACAATCTGATGGCGGGTACTGACTGCGGCTTTGCTCAGAGCCCGTTCACGCGGCGGGTGCATCCCTCCATTCAGTGGGCGAAGCTGCGGGCGCTGACCGAAGGTGCTGCGTTAGCCTCAAAACGACTTTGGTCGTAAGACAGATTTTATGTAATCAATGCCCGCCGACGCCAAGGCGCGGAGAAGCGGGCGGCGAAGGAGTTTGTGGTAACGGTCAGCGACGCAACCTTTGCGCAGCTGACCGAAATTCAATCGGGCCTGTACGGGAAGGGGGAGCTCATGAACTGGAAGCAGAATAAATGTCGTATGGCGGTGGCGCGGGCACTGACAGGTTTGCCGGTGTTGGCGGTTGGGGCATTCGGACTGAGCTCGACGCAGGCAATCGCGGGCGAATCCGGCGGCGGTCTGGAGGAGATTATCGTTACTGCCCAGTTCCGATCGGAGAACCTGCAGGAAACACCGATTGCGATCACGGCAGTCACCGGCGAAATGCTCGACGCACGTAATGCGCGTGATATCGCCGACGCATCGAACTGGGCGCCCAATGTACAACTCTCGCGCGGCGCCGCCGGCTTTGGCCAGATGGCCAGTATCTTCATTCGAGGTGTGGGTCAGGCCGATCCGCACTTCGCGGTGGAACCTGGCGTCGGCATGTATCTGGATGACGTGTATTACGGTGTGCTGACCGGCGCACTGTTCGACCTTGTCGATACCGATCGTGTTGAAGTATTGCGTGGTCCGCAGGGCACGCTGGCCGGCAAGAACTCCATCGGTGGCAGTATCAAGCTGTTCTCCAAGCGCCCCGGTCCGGAAGCTGACGCGTTCGCAGAGTTCCAGGTTGGCACATTCAATCGGATATCGGGCCGCGCGGCGACCAACATCACTCTGGTGGAAGACACGCTGTATGCCCGCGTTTCGGCAATGGGCAAGCATCGCAAGGGTTACCTTGATCGACTCGATTACGACTGCGCGGCGGGTAATGCAGGCGCTGGCAGCGGCCGGTTGCAGGAGAACTGCAAAATCGGTTCGGAAGGCGGCGAATCGACGTTTGGCGGGCGGGCTTCCGTTCTCTGGTTGATCAGCGACCGGGTGGAAAACACGTTCACGTTTGACATCACCAGCAGTAACTCCGAGAACCCCGCAGCCAAGCAGCGTTTCGAATCACCAATCTGGACCGGCACTGCAAGTTATCTGACACCGGAACACAGTTATACGAACTTCGAAACCAACGTCAGCGTCCCTACTGGCGCCGGCGCATCGTCCTCATTCGTCAAACCGTCGACGACGCCGCTGGACGCCTGGGGTGTATCCAATCACTTCGACTTTGAAATCAGTGATAACGTGCGCTTGACTTCAATAACGGCCTATCGTGAATCCAAGGTGCAGTTCTCGACTGCGCTCGAAGCCAGCCCGGCCAGTGTTTCGGACCAGATCTGGCATTTGAATCACACCCAGTTCACGCAGGAACTGAGATTGTCCGGCGAGTACGGCATGCTGGATTGGACACTGGGCGGCTTCTACTACGACGCGGACGGTCGTTCGGGCGGACGCGTCAATATTCCCGGTGGTCTCGCCGTCGGCGGCGGCGGATTGAATCTCGATATCCTGTTCGAGGATCCGGTCAAGACCTCGTCGAAATCGGTCTTCGCACATTTGGTCCTGCATCCTGTGGAGAACCTGAGTCTGACCGCTGCGGTGCGTTATACCGATGACAGCAAGGATTTCACCTTCAACCGCTGGGATTACACCGGTGCGCCGCATCCGGTGCTGGGTGCGCTGGTTGACTTCACCGTGCCCTACAGTGGCGACAACGTCGACTTCCGCTTCGCGGCGGACTACCAGCTGTCAGACGCGTTGATGATCTACGGTAGTTTTTCCACCGGCTACAAAGGCGGTGGCGTGAATCCGCGGCCGTTCTTCACCAGCCAGGCGATTCCATATAACCCGGAAACACTGGATGCCATCGAATTCGGCTTCAAGAGCCAGTTGTTCGATAACCGGGTGCGTTTGAACGCTGCCGCATTCTATAACGACTTCACCGATCTGCAGGGCACGTTGATCCAATGCGATGCCTTTTCGCCCTTTCCGGGTGCGCCTTGCGCGATGTCCGCCAATGTCGGCGATGCGCATATCAAGGGCTTTGAAGTGGAAGTGGAAATGCAGCCCGTGGATGGCATGTTGATCGATGTCGCGCTGGGCGTGGTCGACTTCAACTACACCCGTGTCGATCCGGCGACAGCGATCACCGAAGACCAAGTTCTCCATCGGCGCCCAGTATGAGTTCAACATGGGCGACTGGGGTACGTTGACGCCGCGTCTTGATTACACCTATCGCTCAAGCATGCAGGCCGATGCCTTCAATACGCCGGAGTCGGAGCTGCCCAGCGTCGGTCTGTTCAATGGCCGGATCAGTTGGAGTGATGTCGATCAGAACTGGACGATATCAGCGAACGTTTCCAACCTGGGTGACAAGTTCTACTACGAGAGCTACTTCGGTCGTGGCCAGGCGCCATATTTCTCCGGTACCGGTCGCCCCGGCTGGCCGCGCGAGTGGTACCTGACCATCCGGCGCAACTTCTGATCGCGGGGTAACCATGAGCAACGACAAACGGGTGTTGACTACCCACGTCGGCAGCCTGGTCCGGCCACCGGAGTTTCGCGCGAAGCTCGAACAGCGGATCGCCGGTGAGTTGGGTGACGACGAGTTCAACGCGGCGCTGCGCGCCGCGGTGGACGGCGTCGTCGCCCGGCAGAAGCAGGCGGGCGTCGACATCGTCAGTGACGGAGAGTACGGCAAGATTGGTGGCTGGGAGCAGTACGTCATCGCCCGGCTGTCGGGTTTTGGCGAGCGGCAGGAACTGGCGATGGAAGGCAAGGCGCCGACCATCTGCGGTGATCACCGCAGTTTCCCCGAGTTCTATGGTGAGTATTGGGGTGGCCAGAATACGCCGGAAGGCATTTACCCCTGCGTGGGACCAATCACCTACACCGGTCATGACGAACTGCAGCGTGATATCGCCAACCTGAAGTCGGCAATGGCCAAGGCAGGCGTCGAGACGGGCTTTCTTCCTGTCGCGGCGCCCGCCAGTGCGTTTGCGCTGAGCCCTAACCAGTACTACGCCTCTGACGAGGACTATGTACAGGCGGGGGCGGCGGCATTGCGCGAGGAATACAAAGCCATTGTCGACGCCGGTCTGTTCGTTCAGATCGACGATGCGCACCTGCCATTCCAGTACGACGCCATGGTGCCACCGGCGAGCAAGGAAGACTATTTCCGCTGGGCGCGACTGCGCGTTGATGCGCTGAACGAAGCCTTGCGTGGCATTCCACAGGACCGGGTCCGCTATCACATCTGTTGGGGCAGCTGGAACGGGCCGCACACCAGTGACGTGGAACTGAAGGAAATCGTCCACCTGCTGCTCGAGGTCAACGTCGGCGCCTACTGCATTGAAGCCGCCAACGCCCGCCACGAGCACGAGTGGCAGGTCTGGAAAACGGTGAAGTTGCCGGAGGGGCGCAAGCTCGTGCCCGGCTGCGTCAGTCACCAGACCAATGTCGTGGAACACCCTGAACTCGTGGCGGAACGTATTCTGCGATTCGCCAGCGTGGTCGGCGGTGAGAATGTCATCGCTGGTACCGATTGCGGGTTCGCCCAGGGACCGCTTATGGCACGTGTCCATCCCACCATCATGTGGGCCAAGTTGGAGGCCCTGGCGCAAGGTGCAAAGATCGCTTCGAGGACGCTCTGGGGTTGATCGCACTCGGATACCACGTGGTCGTCCCCATTCGGCCACGTGGTTATCCCTCTCGCCACTGATCGCGAAGCATTGCTTCCTTGGATGGCGCGCAGCGTTACAATGCTGCGGGAAATCGCCAGCTGGCGGATATCCAAATCGGGGGGCAGGCAATGTTGCAGTCGTTGATATATTCCAAACATTTGAAGCAGGTGCACCAATCGGTGGCCGTATTGTTGTTGCTTGGCAGCGCGTTCGTCGCGGTGGCGGACGAGGCGCTTATCCGCACGCAGGCCGATCTGCAGAACTATCTCGATAATTTCAACAACCATCGCTACGCCGAACAGATCGCCTACTATGCGCCGGATGTCGCGTATGCCGTGGGCGACCTGCAATTGACCAGTCCGCAGGCCATTGCGGATTTCTACAGTGACTTTCACCAGTACGTGCGCGAGCACGTCGAGATAGCCGCGTTTGCGAAAACCGGCGATACGGTTGCGGTGGTGATGCCCACGGTCTTCGAAGCGTTTCGTGACTATGACAAACACGGCTTGGCATTCCCGGCAGGCAGCCGCCGCGAAATCGTCAGCTTCATCTTCTATGAGCTGAAAGACGGCAAGATTCATCGCATCCGGGTCGCCCGCTACAACGGCAGCGCCGACGAATTCCAGCACTAGTTCGGGAACAGGCGCCCTTTTTTCCCGTCATCCCGGACGCTGCGCAGCCCCTCTTTTTCCGTCATCCCGGACACCGCGCAGCGGTGAGCCGGGATCCATAGGGCCTGCCTCCAAGCCACATGGATTCCGGCTCGCGCCCCCTTCGCGGGCGCGTCCGGAACGACGGAGCAGTAAGACGATGCCCGTGCGGATTTCCCCGGTGTTGGGTGAGGAAACCCTTTTTTTGCCCGAATCCAGCCCACGAACCGCCATTTGTCACCGCTTTAATACCGGCTCCGATTACTTCGTGTGGAGCTGCCATGAAAGTCCCTGCATCCGATTCACTCACCGCGCGGTTTGCGCTGATCGCCGCGTTGGCGCTCGCCATGATGATTCCACTGAACATGGTGGATTACCTGGTATATGAGCGCACCGGTTACTACCAGTCAGCATTGAGTGACATCGCCAATGCCTGGGGCGGCAACCAGACCCTCGGCGGTGTCGCCCTGATTGTGCCGTTCAGGATCAGGCACAGCACGGTTCAAACCGTACCTGACCCTTCCGGCGCGACAACGCAACGCCTGCAGAACGTCCTGGTTGAACGGCATCTCGTCAGTCTGCCCGTGTCGCTGGATTACACAATGGACCTTCGCCATGAAACGCGGCGTCGCGGTATCTATGAAGCCGTCGTCTACCAGGCCGGGCTGACAATCACAGGTGAGATCACGCGGCCGGACTTCTCGCAATTGGGTATTGATATCGACAGCGTGGACTTCGCCCATGCCTGGTTGGCGATCGGAATCAGCGATACACGGGCGATTCGCCGCGTGACGGCCGCGACGGTCGGCAACCAGGCACGGGAAATCATGCCGGGCACACGGCTGCCGGCCCTGATGAGTACCGGTGTGCACATTCCACTGAATCTGGCGGACGACGCCGGTGAGGCGATTCCATTCGACATTCAACTGGATCTCAACGGCAGTGGCGGCATTGGTTTCACGCCCGTCGGCGGCACCACGACTGCCCGCGTCACGGCCGACTGGCCGCATCCGAAGTTCCGCGGCAACCTGCTGCCAACGGCAGCGGAAATCTCGGCGGATGGCTTCAGTGCGCAATGGGAAGTGCCGCGGCTTGCGCGCAGCTATCCGCAGACCTGGCAGCAGGAAATCGAGCGCTACTCGCTGGAGGAGTTGCAGGCCGGTGTCGATCTTTTCGAACCGGTCTACCTTTATTCAATGGTCACGCGCGCGGTGAAATACGGCCTGTTGTTCGTCGTGTTGACGTTCTTCACGTTCGTGATCTTTGAACTTGGTGCGCAGACCCGGATGCACTTCGTGCAATACGCCCTGGTGGGTTGCGCGCTTGTCGTGTTCTTTCTCGTTCTACTCTCCATTGCCGAACACGCGGGGTTTGTGTTGGCCTACCTGCTGGCGGCCACGCTGGCGGTGGCGATGATCTCAAGCTACGTGGCAATCGCTGTCGCCAGTCGCCGGCGCGGCGCCACGGTTGCCGCGGGTCTGGGTGGCTTGTACGCAGCCTTGTATGTACTGCTCCAGCTGGAGGATTTTGCACTGCTGTTCGGTACCGGTCTGCTGGTTGCTGTGCTAGCCGTGCTGATGGTCCTGACCAGAAACATCAACCCCCGCGAACCTGTCGCGGGGCTGGCCAATGCCAACTAGTGGGTTGCGGCCGGGGGCGGCGGGTGCGGTCGCCCCCGGCACTGTGTAACCCTTACCGGAAGCGCCCGCCGCTGATTGTTCGGGGCACGGTTTTCGGGGTAATCTCAAGCGGTGATGACTTCGAACCTCCGGCCCGGCAGCGGGCTTTGCATCATCGACGAACGTTCGCAGCCGCAAAGGCGGTCTTCAGCGTGGATGCGCGTCTTGCTTACCGGCCTGTTATGCGCACAAGCGGTGCAGGCTGTCGCTGCCGATACTGATCTGGAATTGCTGGAGGCCCGTTTGCTTGCCCTGGAGGCCGAACTGGCTGAAAACGCACGTCGTCTGGCCATTGAAATCACGCCGAATGAATTGCAGATCATGATTGCCGGAGTGCCCTATGCCGACGGCAGCGCCGCGCCTTTCGCCGAAGGGCAGGCGCTGCACATCAGCGGCAATCCGGACAGCTACAAGCCGCTGGATCTTGAACTGACGCCGGATGAATCAAGCACCCGGCTGATCGTTTCATGGTGCCCGGCGACACGCCAGGAGCAATACGAATACCAGCCCCCCGACCGCGTCAGCAGAGTGGCGATCGGCAACGCCGAGTTCCGCTTTGACCGCAATTGTCCGCAACTCGATGAAGAGGGCAGGGCCATGGCGGACGAGGCCTGTGCCGCCGTCCACAATGGCGCCAGCCGCGATCCGACCCAGTATTTCACCTTGCGCCAGGAGTATAAGGATGGCCTGCCTTCCACCTGCCTGGCGCTGGCCGAATGCGTTCGCAACGAAACCACGACACCGGAGCCGGTGATGCGCCGGCGCGATGTACCCAACGACCAATGCACAAGTACAGCAAAGCTGCAGTAGCCTTCTGCACGCGTGTCGAGTCACGCTGATGGCCGGCTCCCTCGCCGAACGCTACGCCGCACGCCAGATTCGCGGCGATCGCGATTACCAGGAAGATGCCTGCGGCGTACTGGACCTCACTGAACCGGTCCCGGGCGCGGCGGAACATACGTTCATGGTTCTGGCCGATGGAATGGGCGGTCATTCGAATGGCGCCACGGCCGCCAAGCTGGCCGTCAACGCGGCGGCCAGGGCTTATCGGAAAGTCCCCGGCGGCACGCTGGAGCGCTTGCGCCTTGCGGTCGCTGAGGCAAATAACGCGCTGGCGGATGCCATCGCGGCCGATGAGGCCTTGCGCGATATTGGCTGCACATTGGTGTGTGTGGCGGTCGCTGAAAACCGCATCGCCTGGAGCAGTGTGGGTGATTCGCCGCTATGGCTGTTACGGGATGGCGCGTTACGGCGGTTGAACGCTGATCACTCGATGGTGCCTGTATTCGCCAAGCTGGTGGAGGAGGGTGTGTTGTCGGCAGAAGATGCCCGTACCGATCCCAAACGTCACGTGCTGCGCTCCGCAGTCACCGGCGAAGCGATCAAGTTCGTCGACATCGCCAAAGAGCCGGTAGCATTGCAGCCAGGCGATGTGCTGGTGCTGGCAAGTGATGGCGTTTTGAGTCTGGCCGATGAAACCATCGCGCAGTTGGTCGCGGACAATCTATCGGTTGACCCACGGACGACGGTTGAGCTGATGCTGGACGCGGTGTCGGCTGCCGGTGCGCGCAACCAGGACAACACCACCGTGATGATTCTCAAGCCATTGGCAAACGGGGATGCGTGATGGCTGAACATCTGTTGGCACTGCCGCCCGGCTATGAGTTGCAGGAATACCGCCTGGAACGGCTGCTGGGTGCAGGTGGTTTCGGCATCACCTATCTGGGTGTCGATACCCATCTGAACAAGCCGGTTGCGATCAAGGAATATCTGCCCAACGAGCTGGCGGTGCGCGCCGACGGCACAACCGTCCTGCCGAAGTCAGACGCCGATAAAGGCAGTTTCGATTGGGGCCTGGAACGTTTCATCGACGAAGCGCGCACGCTGGCGCGATTCAAACACCCCAATATCGTGCAGGTCTACCGTTATTTCCAGGCCAACGGCACCGGCTACATCGTGATGGAATATTGCGAGGGTGAGACGCTGGCGCGGCTCATCAAACGCAACGGCCCGATGAGCGAATCAGCAATCAAGCAACTGCTGATGCCGGTGCTCGATGGGTTGGTGCAGGTACACGGCATCAATTTCCTGCACCGGGATATCAAACCGGGCAACATCATCGTGCGTCCCGATGGCGAACCCGTATTGCTGGACTTCGGCGCCGCGCGACAGGCGGTGGGCGCCAAGAGCCGCTCGGTCACGGCGATTGTCACACCGGGGTTTGCGCCCATCGAACAGTATTCGAGCAAGGGCAACCTCGGGCCGTGGACGGATATCTACGCGCTGGGTGCGGTGGCCTATGCGTGTATTTCCGGCAGGCCGCCACCGGAGGCTGCTGATCGCATCCTCGACGACACACTGGCGCCACTGTCGACTCGCAGCCTCGACGGCTATTCCACTGAGTTCCTGCTCGCGATCGATTCCGCGTTGTCGGTACGTGAACGCGATCGGCCGGCCGACGTCAGCCAATGGCGAGCGGCGCTGCTAGGGCAGCCCACTCGGGTGGAGCAGCCCGCAGCCGAAGCTGCATCAGAGCCGACGATGCTGGCGACCCGCGCACTGACGCAAACGCCACCCAGCGTTTCACTGCGAAATGAAATCACCGATCGTGTGGCGCGTCCCAGAGAGAGAAAGTCCGGTCGCCTGGCGCTCATACTGGGGGTGTTGGTGGTGCTCGGCGGGGCCGCGGCCGGGGGCTGGTGGTGGTTCACCAATAACGGGATGCCGCAACTGCCAGCGTTGTCCTCCCTCACGACAGCGCCGGAGGTTCCGGCGGGCGATGTCCGGCAGCAGGCAATAGCGCTCGAGGCCGAAGTGGAATCCCTGATGCAGGGGATCGCCGCCAGCCTGCCGGCGTTGCAGCGCCAGGCGGCCGACGCGCAAGCCCAGCGTGCAGCGTTGTCCGCCCGAGTGGACCAGAGCACCAATGACGTTGAACGGCGGACGCTCAGCACCGATCTCAATCGCATGTCGGTCAGAACCCAGCGGTTGCAGGATGAAATCTCGTTGATCGAACGCTGGGTGAGTCGCGAGAATGAGCTGGCACGGATCCAGCAGCAATTTGAAGACGCCCGCGCCGCCACCGGCAGACTCGACTATGCCGGCGCTGCAGCGACGCTGACCGCGGCACGCGATTCACTGACCGATATCGAACAAATGCGCAAGCAGCTCAGTGAAGCATTGGATGAACGAAGCAACCTCAACCAGAAACGGTTTGCCGCCAATGCCATTCTGGAAGCGGAGTCGTTGCCGGCACTGGACGATGACCGCGTAGTGGCCAGCGTTGAAGCGGACGCCGACAAGGCGCTGGATCGTGGTGACTTCAGCGGTGCACGACAGTTCTACATCGACGCCCAGCTCAGCGTCCGCGATACGGCACGGGAACGCATGGATGCAGTTGTCGAGGACTTGAAACGCGAGGCCGCAGTCGCGCTGGATGCGCGTGACGCACCGCCGGCGCGCCTGGCGATTGATCGCGCAAAGCGCCTGGTGGAATTGCGCAAGCGTTTGTGAACCCGTCCCGCAGCGGGTCGTACGACCCGCGCCTCGCCCTGCATTGAACTGCCACCGCGGCCTGATTGTCCGATGTCTGGCACATGCATGTGGCCGCATACCGGAATGGTGATGCGGCATCATTGCTGAATCGCGCAATACCAATGGCCATACCGGGGGGATGCCGCCATGCAGGAATCCGTTCAACAGCCCGTTGTCATCGTTGGCGCCGGCGTCGCCGGCAGTATGCTTGCGCTTGAACTGGCCCGTCATGGTATCGACTTCCACTGGGTGGACCGTCTGGCCGGTCCGTCGCCGTTTTCCAAGGCGATCACCGTGCACGCAAGGTCGCTGGAAATCTTCAACCAGATTAGTCCCGCGCTGCTGGCGCGGTTCATGGCCGGCGGCATCGAGTGTCCAGGCTATGTGATGCATTTTGTCGATGATCACGGCACACGGCGCGAGGTGCGGCCAGGTCTGGATTTCCGCCCGCTCCCGTCGCGGTTTCCCTACCTGCTGTTGCACGGGCAGCATCACACCGAGGCGGCATTACGTGCGCACCTTGCCGAAAACTTCGGCCGTACACCGCAATGGGGCACGGCTTGCGTTGACCTCCACACAGCAGACGACGGCGTCGAAGTCTCACTGACCACAAGTGATGGGCAACACCTGCGGGTGGACTGCCGATACCTCGTGGCCTGCGATGGCGCCGGCTCCCGCGTTCGGGAACTCGCAGGTTTCACCCAGGCGTCCGACGACGTTTATGCCGACGTCGTCCTGCAGAATCTCGATGTTCAGCTGACAGGGTTTCCTGACGATCCTGACTGGGTGCACTACTGCATGGGACCGGGGCATTTTCTGATGGTCGCGCGGTTGCCCGGTGATATGTTCCGACTGTTGCTGAGCCAGCCTGCCGCAGTTGCCGATGCCGAAGCCACCGCGCTCGAGGTGTTTTCCGAAATCCTTGCCCGGCACTATGACGGCGTGGGTTTCGGCGCCACCGTCTGGCATTCCCGCTGGCAGAGCCGCGCACGTCTCGCGGACCAGTACCGGCGCGGCAACGTGTTCCTTGCCGGCGATGCGGCCCATGTCCACTCCACCGGCGGTGGCCAAGGGCTGAACTGTTGCCTGCAGGACAGCTACAACCTCGGCTGGAAACTCGCTCTGGTGGCGCAAGGGCTCGCCGATCCGAAATTGCTGGATACATATGAAGCAGAACGGCAGCCGATTGGTCGCCAGGTGATCGCTGCCGCCACCAGCATTCACGATTTATTCATGGCCGGAAGAGCAAGTTCGCCGGCGACGATGTTGAAAATGCAGCAGCAGGGCGAACTGGTGTCGCTGATCAACCAGGTCTCCGGGCTGGCTTATCACTATCGAACTGATGCAAATGCGGCAGCAGGCGGATTGGCCGCCGGTGATCGCATGCCCGATGTCTTGTTGCCGGCGCCCTATGGCGACTGGTTGTCATCGTTCCTGCGCCATGGCGGATTTACATTGTTAGTGGTTGGCGAGGCGTCGATGACGATGCCATCGATGAATGAAATCCAGGCAATAAGCGCCGATTCCCGCCTGCCAATCACGCACCTGCGGGTCGTTGGCGGCAGGCTGGCTGAAGGCGGCAACAATCAGTTGCCATGGCTCTACCTGGTCCGGCCGGACGGCTACCTCGCCATCAGCTGTCACTGGTCTGACCGTGCCCAATGCCGGGACCATCTGAAGTCGCTGGCGGCACCTTCATGAGGGCGAGGTGACTGCATTTGACGTATCCTTCCCGGGCAAGCCCGGGCAGCGCGGCAGCAGGTTGAAACAGGGATGGATACAGTGCGGATTCGTTTGCGGATTTCCGGGCGCGTGCAAGGCGTCTGGTTTCGCGCGTCGACGCGGGAGCAGGCCAAGCGGCTGCGCGTCACCGGCTGGGTGCGGAACTGTGACAATGGCGAGGTCGAGGTCCTGGCCGAAGGCACGCCCGGGCAGGTGGGACAGCTCGTCGAGTGGTGTCACCGCGGACCACCGGCGGCATCGGTAGCCGACGTCGTGCGCCATGATGAGGCGGCCACCGGCGAATTCCTGACGTTCGACATTGTTTGACGCGGGTATGTCACCTTTACCAGCGGACGGCCGCTGGCAGCACGCAGCACCGGCCACAGCGGGTACAATACCGCCATGCAACTGGCCGCTTCCGAACTCCTGACCACCCCTCACACAACGCTGCGCGAAGTCTTCGGCTACGACAGCTTCCGTCCCCATCAGCAGGAAATCATCGACGAACTGATCGCCGGCCGGGATGCATTTGTCCTGATGCCGACCGGCGGCGGCAAATCGCTGTGCTACCAGCTGCCCGCCCTGCACCGGCGCGGCACCGCGATCGTGGTTTCGCCGCTTATCTCATTGATGAAAGACCAGGTCGACGCCTTGCAGGATCTCGGCGTCGCCGCCGCCTGCTACAACTCCAGTCTGAATGGCGAGGAAGCGCGTGATGTTCTGGGGCGTCTGCACAACGGCAAGCTGGATCTGCTTTACGTCAGTCCCGAGCGCTTGATCAGTGGCGGATTCATCGAACGGTTGTCCACGCTTGAAGTGGCGCTGTTCGCGATTGACGAAGCGCACTGCGTTTCCCAGTGGGGACATGACTTCCGGCCGGAGTACGCGCGGCTTGGCATATTGCGTGAACGGTTTGCCGACGTGCCCCTGGTGGCGCTGACCGCGACTGCCGACAGTCACACACGTGAGGATATCGTCCGCGTGCTGGGTCTTTCACAGGCAAGCCGGCATGTCACCGGCTTTGACCGCCCCAACATCCGCTACACCGTGCTGGACAAGCACCGGCCATTCGAACAATTGCAGCGCTTTCTCCAGGATCGCGGTAACCAGGCAGGCATTGTGTATGCACTGTCACGTCGCAGCGTTGAGGAGATTGCGCGTCGGCTCAGCGAAGACGGCTACCGCGCGGCGGCCTACCATGCCGGCCTGCCTGCCGCGGAACGCGAGCGGGTGCAGGACGATTTTCTCAAGGATGAATTGCAAATCGTCGTTGCGACGGTGGCGTTCGGCATGGGCATCGACAAGCCGAATGTCCGTTTCGTCGTTCACTACGACATGCCGCGGCATATCGAAGGCTATTACCAGGAAACCGGTCGCGCCGGCCGCGATGGCCTGCCGTCCGAGGCGCTGTTGCTGTACGGCGCGCAGGATATCGTGACGGCGAAACGTCTGATCGAAAATACGCAGAACGTCGATCAGTTGCGGATTGAAACCCATAAGCTGAATGCCATGGTGGCGCTGACCGAAGCGGTGACCTGCCGGCGGCAGGTATTGCTGAATTACTTCGGTGATGCTGTAGCGGGGCCGCAGTACGGCGTCGCCGATGAAGCCAATCGGCAGGTGAACTGCGGCAACTGTGATATCTGTCTGAACCCGCCCGAGTTGTTTGATGCCACGGTCCACGCGCAGAAAGCATTGTCCTGCGTGTATCGGGTCGACCAGCGGTTTGGCATGAAGTACGTGATCGATGTCTTGCGCGGCGCCGAAACCGAGCGCGTGCGGCAACTCGGTCATGACCGTTTATCGACCTACGGCATGGGCGCCGACCTGAGTGAACAACAGTGGACGTCCATTTTCAGGCAGCTTATCCACCATGGATTGCTGGAACAGGATATCGCCAACTTTTCGATCCTGCGCCTGCTGCCGGCGGCACGGCCCTTGTTGCGCGGCGAGCAGACCCTGTACCTGGCGCGCCCGCGCGTGAAAGAGGTGGTGAGCAAGGTGCGGCGTCCCCGCGACGCCGACAACCAGGCCTGTGACGAGAAACTTTTTGAAGCCTTGCGCACCCTGCGCAAGGCGCTGGCCGATGCCGAAGGCAAGCCGCCGTACATTGTGTTCGGCGATGCGACGCTGGTACAGATGGCGCGCGAAAAACCAAGGGATGACGGGGAACTGCTGGCCATCAGCGGTGTCGGTCAGCATAAGTTGAACAAGTATGGCAAGGCGTTTCTGACCGCGATTGCGGAATACGCCTGACGCCGCGAATGACCGGACGCGGTGCGGATTCGCCCGCGAAGGAGTATTGGATGAATCGTTTGAACACATCAGGTGCGCTTGTCGCCACCACGGTGAGTGCCTTGCTGGCTACGGGTGTGGCCCACGCCCACCATGGCGTGACCGCGCATTACGACCTGAAGCAGCCGATGGTGCTGGACGGCACGGTCGTTGAGTTTGAAGCGCGTAACCCGCATTCCGTGTTGCACCTGGATGTCACCGATGCCAATGGTGAAACCGCACGCTGGCATTGCGAGATGCACGGTACGACGATTCTTCGCCGGCTCAATGTCACCGCCGAAACACTACCGCCGGGCACGCAGATTCATATCGACGGTTTTCCGCACCGGCGCGATGCGCACGGCTGCTACTTCGATGTCGGTACGCTGGCAGACGGGCGCACCATTGAACTCGGATTCCTCACCGGCGAGCAGGCCGCCAGGGCCGGCAAGGATGCCGACAAGGGCAGGATATTCGGTACCTGGATCCGCAAGGATTTCGCGGTCAGCCAGACAGTGCGCCGTAACTTTGATGTGCCGTTGACCCCGGCGGGGCAGGCGGCGCATAACGCCTACGATCCGATCCGTGATGACCCGACCTTGCATTGCAGCCCGGTCAGCCAGATCCGCGTCTGGGGCATGGCGACGCAACCGACGGTGATCAGCCGCAACGGTGGAGATGTACTCATCAGGCATGAATGGATGGATGTCCGCCGGTCGATTGACCTTCCGCCGTACGGTGGCGTGTCGGCGCGGCCGGCCGTGCTGGGCCATTCACGGGGCGAGTGGCAGGGCGATACGCTGGTGATCACCACAGTCGGATTCACCGCAGGCGTATTGAGTCAGTTCGTCGAGAACTTTGCCGGCCGCGATTCCACCGGCGTACTGCATTCCGACCAGATGACATTCACCGAAACACTGGCGGTCGATCCGCAGAACGATGAGCTGGTGCTGAACTGGACGGTGGACGACCCGGGGTATTTCACCCAGCCGTTCTCCGGCAGCCAGCGCCTGGTGCGGTCGGATCTGGAGATCCAGCCGTACAACTGCGTGCCCGAACAGCATTAGCCGGGTGTCAGTCAACAGCAGGATCGATGGTCAGTTCGATCTCGCGCTGAATCGCGATTCGTCTACGCACCGTGTCCTCCGGAACGCCGGCCAGTTGCAGCAGTCTGCCGGAGAGCTCAAGGCTGGCTTCGACCGTTTCCTGGATCACTTCTGTCGCGCCAAGGGCCAACAAGCGCGCCGCATGCGCTGAGTCCCTGGCACGGGCGACGATGGGCAGTTGCGGCCAGTGTTCGCGCGTCGCGCGAACCACGTGGTCGGCGGCCCCAGGATTGTCCATGGTAATGACCAGCGCCCGCGCCGATCCTGTGTGCGCCCGGCGCAACATTTCCAGGCGCGACGCATCGCCGTAGTAGACCGGAATGCCGGCACGGGATGCCGCCTCGACCTTGGCGGCGTCGGTGTCCAGTGCCAGGTAGGGAATGGCGTCACCCTCGAGCGTTCTTGCGAGAATCGCGCCGACACGACCATAGCCTGCAATGATGATATGACCTTCGAGGGTTGACTGTGGCAGTGACGTTACGGCGTTATCGGTCGCCTTGCCCGCGGCCAGTTTCGCTGCAAGGATGCTTCCACACCGCGCCACCAGTGGCGTGACCACCATCGTCAGACCAGTGACGATCAACATGAACTGGCCGGTATCGCGCGGGAGCAGATCCAGACTCATGGCGAGGCCGACGACGACGAACGCGAATTCACCGCCCTGACCCAACAGCAATCCGGCTTCCAGTGAAACGTGGCCGGGCAGTCCGAACATCCGGCACAACACTGCCGTGATGGCGGATTTGATCACAAACAGCCCGACGACCGAAAGCGCAAGCCAGGAAATTTCCGCGCTAACCAGCCGATAGTCGATTCCCATACCGACAGACATGAAGAACAGGCCCAGCAGCAGGCCTTTGAATGGTTCGATGTCCACTTCAATCTCATGCCGGTATTCGGTTTCTGCGAGCAGCAGCCCCGCCAGAAATGCACCCAGTGCCATCGACAGGCCGGCCGCGCCGGTCAGCATCGATGTGCCGATGATGATGAGCAGAATCGCCGCCATGAACATTTCGGCGTTGCGGGTTCGCGCGACCAGCCGTAACAGCGGTCGCAGAACGACTCTGCCGGCAAAATAGATGAAAGTCAGAACTGCAGCGGCTTCGCCGATCGCGCGCAAGAGCGCAGGTAACAGTGCGCCTTCCACCTGGGCGCCGAGGACACCGACCAGAAACAGAATCGGCACCACGGCAAGATCCTGCATCAGCAGAATCGAGAAACTCGAACGACCGAGCGGTGTGCCCAGCAGGCGGCTTTCAGCCAGCAACTGCATCACGATGGCAGTCGATGACAGCGCGAGACAGGCTCCCAGCACCAACGATGCGGCGGGCGAGTTGCCGAACCCGAACGCAATCGCACCTATCACACAACCGGTAATGGCAATCTGCAGGCTGCCCAGGCCGAACACCCAGCGTCGCATTGCCCATAGCCGGCCCAGCGACAGATCAAGACCAATGACGAACATCAGAAAGATGACGCCGAATTCCGCCAGCGTACGGACCCCTTCGATATCGGCAATGGTGATCCACGCCAGCCACGGGACATTGTCAGCCAGCAGACCAACGCCGTAAGGCCCGACAACAGCGCCGACGATGAGGTAACCGAGCACCGGGCTGACGCGCAACCGGTGCAGTACCGGCACCGCGACGCCGGCGGCCACGAGGAAAATGACGATGTCGCGCAGGTAGGGGATTTCGTGGTGTTCCATGCGTGTTCCTGCATTGATGTCCAGCGCGGGGCGGCCGGTGATCCAGACTTCCGCTCATTGTGCCACCAGGTCGTCGGGTCTGCTGCTCGGCGGCAGTCGAGCCCGTTAAGGGGCTGCCGCCGCCGACTGCATCCAGCCGCGACGGACTCGAGTTTTCAGCCAGCGGGCCGCTATTGGATGACACTTTTACAGGTCGAAATTGCGCTGTCACCTGGTTCATGTAACTCGCGTAGTCGGCGGCAACCGGCCGGAATCTGATGCCCACGGGAATGGCTGCCGCTCCTGGGGACCGTCCTGGCGCAGCTGACCAAAGTTGTCTGGTGTCTGAATCATTCATGACCGTTTCCGCAAAATTGGTGGTGGGAGTCGCCTGGTTGTGCCGGCAGCGGTTGACGGTGCAATGGGCGCTGATCATGGCTGCGCTGCTCGTGCTCGGTGTCATCGACCATGTCACCGGTATCGAGATTTCCACGGGCGTGTTCTATCTCACCCCTGTCGCCCTCGCCACGTGGTCATTGGGTCTTCGCGCAGGGCTGTGGGTATCAGGCATGGCAGGCGCAATCTGGCTGATGGCCAACGCGATGTTCGCGCCCACTGAGGTCAGCCTGCCGCTGGCGGCCTGGAATGCCCTGACTCGCGTTGGATTCTTTGTCACGGTCACCCTCCTGCTGAACCACTTGCGCGAGGCCATCGCACACGAGCGTGCACTTGCGCGTACCGATGTGCTGACGGGCGCCGCCAACAGCCGCGCACTCTATGACCACGCGGCGATGGAACTCAGCAGGATGGTGCGTACGGGACGGGAACTGACCGTGTTGTATATCGACCTGGACGGGTTCAAGGCGGTCAACGACATCCACGGGCACGCCGTGGGCGACGAGGTCTTGAGCGCGACCGCGCGGACGATGAACGATACGTTGCGCAAGCACGATGTCGTGGCGAGGCTTGGCGGTGATGAGTTCGTCATCCTGATGCCGGAGACGTCGCAGGACGCCGCGCGGATCATCGTCCAGCGATTGCAGACGGCGCTGCTCGCTGCAATGTCGGCGCATGGCTGGGGCGTGACATTCAGTATTGGCGTGCTCACCTGTCGGCGGCCGCCCGCGGGAGTGGCCGAGATGCTGAGCAAGGCGGATGTCCAGATGTACCTGGCCAAGCGTGCGGGCAAGAATCGTATCACCTATGCTGTCCACGACCAGCCCCCGGCCGAGCTGCCGCAGGCGGTATGACGAGGCAAGTCGAGGACGGGTTCTGACGCGGCGTATCCACGCGCCTTGCCCGCTCGATGCAGCCAAGTTGGCAAGGTGTCGGCACCGGCGAAGCAAAAACGCTACAGTCACGCAGTGCGCGACGCTTGTCTTTGTGCGGCGCCTGTTCAGCGCCAGCGGGCGAGCAGCCAGATACCCGCGAGCACCAGTACCGTGCCAGCCGCAACCCACAAGGTCAGCGGTTCGTTCAGCAGCCAGGCACTGAGGAAAATCGTCGACATCGGCCCGACGATGCCGGTCTGCGCGGTGACCGCGGCGCCGACCCGTTCCACCGCCAGCATCACCATCAATACCGGCAGGAACGTGCAGAACAATGCATTGAGCAGCGCCAGCTGGATGACTTCGTCAGCCACCAGCATCGCGGTGGGCGGACGCAACACGAAGAATTGCGCGATACAAAACAGGCATGCCAGCGACGTGGCGATGCCCGTCACCCGCAGTGCACCGATCCGCTTGACGATGTTGCCGCTGAACACCAGATATATCGCATAGCTCACCGCGCTGCCCAGCACCAACAGCGATCCGAGCACGACATGACTGCCGCTGATCGATATGTCATGGGCAAACACGACAATGACACCCAGGTAGCTGACGCCCAGCGCCGCCCATTGCCGCAAGCCCACCTTCATATGCAGAACGAGCATACTGATGGCCAGCACGATGGTGGGGTTCTGATACAGGATCAGGCGTTCGAGATTGGCGCCGATGTATTGCAGGCCCAGAAAATCCAGAAAGCTTGCAAGGTAATATCCACAGAATCCCAATACGGCCAGTTCCCACCAATCACGTGACGACAAGGCCGGCCTGCCGCGGCTGGACCACCACGACAGCAACAGGAAGCATGGTAGGGCAAACAGCATGCGGTACATGATGACCGTCACCGCATCGACGCCGTACTGATAGGACAGCTTGACGATGATCGCCTTGCCGGAGAAGGCAATGGCGCCGCCTGCCGCAAGCAACATGCCGGGCAGACGTGGTGGCGTGGATTCGTGCGTCATAACGGGAGGCGATTATACGTGGCCCGCTTGACGGCTGCCCGCGCAAACAGCCGCCCGATTGCTGACGATTCAGGTGTTTTCGTTCAACCGTGCGGTCTGTTCCAGATCGGCGCGGTAGTGGCGGCCGCCAATCATGTAATGCACCGCGGCCCAGATGTTCGCCAGACCAATCACCACCAGGCCATAACGCAGGGAATGTTCGCCGAACTGCGGAGCGAGATGGTCGCTCAGGAAGCCTGCTACCAGTGGCCCTACGCACAATCCGATGATGGTCTGGACGAACAGCAATACCGATGTCGATACCGCACGCATGCGCAGCGTCGCCACCGATTGCGCGACGGCAAAGGATGGGCCGAAGAACATCGACGCCAACACCACCATGACGATGAAGCTGGGTACCACGACATCCAGCGTCGGCGACATATACGAAAGAAATTGAAATGGCACCATCAGCAGGCAGGCCGCCCCCGGCACCCACATGTACCAGCGCCTGTCGTTGCGCCAGACGCTGAGGCGGTCTGAGAGATAACCGCCGAGGAAGCTGCCGATTGTTCCCACCAATGCAAATATCGCCAGGTAGTTGCCGGCGGATGCGGTGTCCATGCCGTGGGAACGGATGAAGAAGGTGGCATTCCATGCGCTGCCGGAATACCAGACCACGGCGTGCAACGCGGCCGCCAGCGACATATGCATGAATGATCTGCGGGTCAGCAGGAAGCGGAATACTTCGAGAAACGGCGGCGCCTCGGCATTGCGCTGCACGCCCGGGCCATCGGAATAGCCGCGCGGTGGTTCCTTCAGCGTGAACAACACCAGCAGTGCCACCACGAGTCCGGGCAGACCCACCAGCATGAAGGTGACGCGCCAGCCGAACATCACATTCAGGTTGCCGGAGAAAAACGCTCCCAGCGCCGTGCCGAACGGCACGGCCATGGCATAGATGGCCAGTGCCGTCGCACGCTTGGCGGCAGGAAAGTAATCGGATATCAGTGAGTGTGACGGTGGTGACCCGCCAGCTTCGCCAACACCGGTCGCGCTGCGGGCAATGAACAGCGTCAGATAATTGACCGCGGCGCCGCACGCAGCGGTGGCGACACTCCACAGCGCCACTGCCAGCGCGAGTACCTTGACCCGCTGCCAGCGATCCGCAAGCCGCGCGATCGGGATGCCCATGATCGAATAGAAGATCGCGAAGGCCAGGCCGGTCAGCATGCCCATGGCCGTATCGCTGATCTGCAACTCCTGTTTGATCGGCTGGACGAGGATACCGAGTGCGCCGCGGTCAATGACGTTGAATACGTAACTGACGACCAGCAGACCGAGGACGTACCATCGGTACATAGGATTGGAGAGATAGGCGTCGGAACCGCTCGCCGTACGCGGCGCGTCGGACGGTGTCGTACTCAAGTGGCGTTCCCCCATCGCCACGCGGCTGCCACCACGTGACCCGATCGTTACGTTCCGCGCGGTTCGAAATCACAACAATTCATTGGTGCAACGATTGTTGCCTGCGAACCAGCCGCAAGTGCGACGTGGCCCGTAAGGTACCATATCTGCCGCGCCGTCGACGATAGCCGCCAGCCGCTACCCTAGGCGTGCGACGCGGTAGCGGAAATGCACCAGTGCAACTTCCCCGCCGACGGCGGCTGCGGGTATGGATGTAACGAAATCCCGTGGCCTGGGGTTAAATGCCCGCGTGCAATCCTGTATATCGTGCAATGCGCGTTGCTGATACACGTCAGTTCCACCGCCATGGTGATGCAGGATGATCAGCGCGCGGACCCTTGCACCGTGCAGGTCCTGGTCAGAAGGTGATGAGCGATGGCAGAGGTGAATCGCACCATGTCCCGGGTACGGCCATGCGGTGGCGATGTGCTGGGTGCACTGGCCGCCAGCGCCGTCATTCTGCCCCAGGCAATGGCCTTCGGAGTCACCTTGTTTGCGGTAGCCGGTGCAGCCAGCGCGGCCGGTGCATTTGCCGGGCTCATCGCCACCGCTGCGCTGTGTACTGCCAGTGGTGCGGGCGGTGGTACCCGGGGCCTCATTACCGCGCCGACCGGGCCGACGCTGATCCTGCTGGTCAGCGCCGCGACCGCATTCCGCGATAACGGACTGGCCGCCGCTGGCATCCTGCAGGCGTTGGCAATGACCATTGCGCTGGGCGGACTTCTGCAGTTGCTGATCGGCCTTGCCGGTGGCGGGCGTTTGATCAAATACATTCCGTTTCCTGTCGTCAGTGGTTTCATGACCGGCTCGGCAGTCTTGATGCTGACATCCCAATGGTCCGCAATTGCGGGCAATGCCCCGGGCGCTGCGTGGGCGGGCTGGCAATGGGTACCTGCGGTGACCGCGCTTGCAACCATCGCCGGCGCCCGATTGCTGCCGCGCTGGCTGAAGAAGATACCCGGACCGATCGCCGGCCTGCTGTTGGGGATGGCGGTGTTTCATGCCCTGCGCGCCGCGCATGGCGCGGCGATCCCTGGCGAATGGGTTATCGGTGTCGTGCCCGGCTTTGCCGGCGCGCAAAGCATTTTCAGCGGTGCTGAATTGCCGGGACTGCCGTGGACGATGATAGTCACCGCCGCGGCGGCGCTGGCGGTGTTGGCATCGCTGGATACCTTGTTGACGGCGGTCGTAGCCGATGTCGCCACCGGTCAGCGGCATGATTCACGGCGCGAGTTGATGGCGCAAGGCGTCGGTCAGATTGTGAGTGCGGCGGTCGGCGGCATTGCCGGCGCCGGCACCACCGCGGCGACAGTGATCGCGATCAAGTCCGGCGGCGGTCGCTGGGTCGGCGTCTGCGCCGGCCTGTGCTTCGTGCTGTTGGCCGGGTTTGCCGGTGGTCTCGGACGTTACCTGCCGATCGGCGCGCTGGCCGGTGTCATCATCGCGGTGGCGTTCGATGTCGTCGACAAGGATATCCTGCGCTGGACCCGGTTGCGCCACCTGCGCCAGGATGCATTCGTCGCCATGCTCGTCATCATCATCACGGTCACCTACGACCTGATGGTGGCGGTGGGTGCTGGCGTTGCGATTGCGATCGTTCTG
>JACKNH010000029.1 GCA_024234975.1 Gammaproteobacteria bacterium | reverse complement strand
ACCCATCAGCCTCAGGAACAACTCTGGTATGAAGTCGAGACCGATTGGGCGGGACTGCTGCGCTCGCGCGAAGGCGCATCCATCGAGTTGCTCAACGAGCAGTTCAACACCACCCTACCGGAGTTTCCGCTGATTACGGGCGAGCGCGCCAAGGCCTACCGTCTGTTACGCCGCCGGCATTTTCGTTACGGCAAGCCCTACCTGATCACCAACGTCTACATCGACGAAAGTATCTGCGAACGGTTGCCGCGAACTGCATTGAGCACCACCACTGCGTTACGACTCATCAATGATGTACGCGGCCTCACCATTGGCGATGTCCGCCAGACGATGACGATTGGTCAGGCGGACGTGATGATCGCGGAAATGCTCGATATCCACCTGAACGCGCCGATTGCGTTGGTCACCCGTTCGGCGACGGATACACAAGGCCGGATCATCATGATTTCGGACGGCGTCTACCGCGGCGACCAGGTTCGCATCGAAATGAAGCTGAAGTAGACGGCGGTCCGCTTCAGGCGGCCGCCGTTGTTCCACTCGATACTGTCAGCGTGAATGCACGCCGCCCCGGGTTGCGGGCGTGTTTCAGCGGATGATGTAAGCCGCCTCGTCAATGATTTCCGGCGGCACCGTCAGGCCCAGCGCACCGGCCGCCTTCAGGTTCAACGACAGCGGACTGGCGAATATCCGCTGAATCGGCGTGTCCTGCGGTTTGACCCGCCCTTGCAGCAAGTCGTCGATCAATTCAGCCATTGCCGGCCAGCCCGGCGGTGGGCTGTAGCCGCCAATGGCGCCACCGTTCACGATGGAACGCTGGCAGCAGACCGTCATCGGAAAGCCATACTTCAGCGCAAGTGAACCGACGATATCGCCGTTGGTATTGAAAAGTTCGTGAGGGCCGACGACCACACCTTGCACCCCATCGGCTTTCATCGCGGCAAACGTCGATTCAAACCTGTCCTTCGTAAGGACCTCATAGACCTTGATCTCCATCCCGAGAAGTTCAGCGGCGGAGCGAAGATCGCGCAGCGTTGAAGGCGCCGGCTCGTAGGTATGGTTATAAAGATGGCCGACGACCTTTACCTGCGGCGCGACGATTTTCAGCAATCGCAGCTGCATCAACTCCCATTCCGGCAGGTAAGTGAAACCGGTGAAGTTGGTTCCCGACCGCGAATAGGATTCAACGAATCCGGCCTCCACCGGGTCGGTCGACCAGAACACGACCGGGATGTCGGTACCACGCGTGGCTTCCTTCAATGCCACGCCGGACGCGGTCATCTGCGAGACGATGACATCGGGCTTCCAGGCGACGAGCTCCTTGGCGAATCGCAGCGTGCGCGCCTTGTCGCGGCCACCGGCGCGAAATGCGTAAACGATATTGTCGCCTTCGCGATAGCCGTGCCCGGCCAGCAGGGTCTTGATCGGCATATCCGGCGGACCGGCTTCGGGTGGCGCGGATTCGTCCGAGGCCGAACCGGCGTAGGTCAGGATGGCTACGCGGTAGACGTCACCCGCGGCAGCGGCGGTCCCGGTCGCGGCTGCGACAGTCAGGAAAACGGTTACAGCAAGCGAGGTCCAGCGCAGAAACATGGTCATCCCCCTGGGCGGAACCGAAATGTCCGCGGCATAAATTTAAAAAACCAACTTTAAGAATCTTAAACCACCGCCGCAAGCGTCGCCGCGCCGTGGCGGTGAACAAATCAGTCAAGCCGCTGAGGTATCAGGAATCGTCAATGATGGCCGTGGCCATCACCGACGGCCGCGCTTCGAATGCCGCGTGCCAGACCGCGAGCCGCGGGCATTGCTCACGCCAGTGCAGATGTCCGAAGCGGAAATCGAGATACGACAATGCGCACCCGATGGCGATATCACCGATGCTGAATCCGGTGGCTGCAAACGCGTCTGCCTCCGCCTCCAACCGCTTCATCACCGCCGCGTATTTCAGCTCGAAGGCATCGATAAGTGGCTGTGAGCGTGCATTTTCCGGTCGCAGGTACTCGTTCCGCCACAGCACCAGCAGATCCAGCAAGCCATCGCCGAGCGCATGGCGGCGGAGCGCGGTAAACCGTGCGGCGTCCGCGGGAAACAGTTTGCGGTCATCGCAACACGAGCACAGGTATTCACTGATCACCCGTGAGTCGTACAGCACCTCGCCATCGGCCAGGACCAGCGTGGGGATCTTGCTCAGCGGGTTGTCCGCCATCAGGGGAATATTGGGCCTGGTCATGGCCACCACTGAGCGGGTGTACTCGATACGATCGGTCAAACCGAGTTCGTGAATCACGATCATCACCTGGCGCACGAACGGCGAACGCGGCGACCAATGCAGCTTCATGTTTGATTCCCCGCCTGGAGGCAGGGTCCGTCCGCATGCCGGTAGCTCACAATCCCCTCGTCCCCCGTGAATTCGCCGCCCGGATTGCAGCGGCGGGCCAGCGCGCATGGCCTGCTGACTGCCCCATGATAATAAAAAACTATAAATCTGTCATTTTGACATTAGCATCGAACAGCAGTTAGGCTCGGCAATGCTGACCAAGGGACATCAGGGGAGAAACGCGTGTCCAACACCACCTCGGTTTCCGGCACCGCGCCGGCGGATACTTTCGCTGACGACACATATCGCCGCATTCTCGGGCGGATCATGCCGTTCCTGATCGTCTGTTATGTCATCGCATTCATCGACCGTTCCAATATCGGGTTCGCCAAACTGCAGTTCACCGGTGATCTCGGATTTAGTGAGTCCATCTACGGCTTCGGCGCGGGCATCTTCTACATCGGCTACATATTCCTCGAGATTCCAAGCAATCTCCACCTGAGCCGGCATGGCGTGCGCAAAACGCTGTTGCGGATAATGGTGCTGTGGGGTTTGTGTTGCGCCGGGCTCGCGTTCATGGCGACGCCGGGGCATTACTATGGTCTGCGATTTCTGCTCGGCGCCGCCGAAGCAGGGCTTTTCCCGGGCATCCTGCTGTACATGACGTACTGGGTACCGGCCTCACGGCGGGCGAGGTTCACTGCGCTGTTCATGGCGTCGATACCGATTTCCGGCACCATTGGCGGCCCGGTCGCCGGGACAGTGATGCAGAGCTTTGATGGCGTGATGGGCATGCACGGCTGGCAGTGGCTGTTCATCATCGAAGGGCTGCCCGCGGTCCTGACAGGTGTCGTCGCCTATTGGTATCTCGACGACAAGCCCGATACGAGCCGCTGGCTGACCCGGCAACAGAAAGAACTTGTCCGCGACGACCTGGCGGCGGAACAACAGGCGGGCGGCCCGAAGCGACACCCGTCATTCCTGCATGCCCTGAAAGACCCCCGGTTCTATGCGCTGGCCGCGCCGGCTTTTGCGCTGATGGTGAGCACCGGCGGCATCTTCTTCTGGTTACCTTCGATACTGCGTTCCGCCGGCATCGAAAGTGTCTGGAACATCGGCATGTTGTCTACGGTGCCGTTCACCGTGGCGTTCGTCATCCAGTTCCTGGTGGCACGACGCTCCGATCGAAAGCAGGAGCGGTGCATGCATGCAGCGTTGCCACTGGTGGCGGCGGCCGTGGGTTGGAGCCTGTTGCCCCTGGCCGCGAGCAACGTACCGGTTTCGCTCTTGCTGCTGACCATCGCCTCGGCTGGCACCTTTGGTGCGATGGGGCCGTTCTGGTCACTGCCCGGGACGTTCCTGTCCGGCACGGCCGCTGCCGGCGGTATTGCCTTGATCACCACACTGGCGGGGCTGGGTAATTTCATCAGCCCGACCCTGGTCGGTTGGCTGGTCGATCAGACTGGCAACCTGGCCGTAGCCCAGTTCTATTTCGGTGGTCTGCTGCTGATCGGCGCTGTAGTGCTGATGGTCTGGATCAAGCCCATCTGCACGGTAACGCCCTTTAAGGCTTGATGACTTGCGGTGACCTCGCAACGCCCGCACGCTGCTTGCCGTATCACTATCAGGGCTGCCCTGCGCAACGGGTGACATCGGCGCAATAGTATTCCGGTACGCGTCCGCTGACCGGATTCACATAGTGGAACCACATCGGCTTTATCGCAGGCCAGTCAGCATAGCCCGGGAAGCCGCTGACGATGCCTGCACCGCGCATGCCCAGTTGCTCCGGCGCGATATCGGGTGGATAGCGCAGCCCGCGACGGGCCTGGTCCACCTTGTCCTCCGCACTGGCTCGAATGCCAAACCCTTGCTGTTCCGCAGTCGCCGGCGCGTTCGGTTTCGCCCAGCCCAGCGCATAGCTGCGCGATCGGAAATAGGTCTCGTCTATCCAGCCGCCCACCCGCATCTTCCACACGCCGTCTTCGACCACAGCGCTGTCATTGGGATACATGCCGCTGTTGAATGATCCTGGCGACCGCGTATTGGCGAAGTAGAGCAACATGCGGGTACGCAGATAGGCGGATTTCGCGTCGCTGGCGACTTCGATCACCGGCTGCAATCGGTTATGCAGCCTGACCCAATCGCGCACCACCGGCATTGGTCCATAGGACAATGATTCAGCCTTGAAAATGGCCTCGCGTCCGATATAGATCGCGCCGTTGGCCTTTTTGCGCCAACCGTCGGTGGCGTAGTTGGCGACGTAGCGCTGCCACTGGTAATCGTCAATGTAGTAACCGAAAGCCGAGGAGATGTTTTCCACGCTGTCGTAGGCCGCGACGACTGCCAGGCGGCGGAAAATCTCATCCAGATTGGCATCGTCCACGAGATCAGCTTTGCGGGCGCGCGCCGGATACGACGTCAACGGTTTTGCGCCGGTGACGGTGAAGTCATGCGGCAGGGTGGGCGGTACACCGGTGACCGGATTCACAGGCAATACGGGAATCACCTTTGCAGTCTGCGGTGACATCGCCGCCGATGAGGGCAGGTCCGGTCTGGCGGCGCCGGCAGGTACGGATTCGACAATCGAACTTTGATGCCACCCCTTGAAATAGTCCGCTTTCATCTGCGGATAGACTCGCATCTCCAGCAGCCGCCATTTGCCCTCAAAGGAAACGAAGGTGTTATGGAAGCTCGACACCTCCCAGTAGGCGGTTCCAAGTTCCGGTGTCAGCATTCCGAGTTGCAGGCCAAAGGTATGTGCGACCGTGCCCTCCGGTTCCACTTCAACGATGGTGTGGAACTCCACCCGGTCATTGACCTGCCCGTACTGCAGGCCGGCAGGCCCTTCCCGTTCCAGAGCCCGCCGGATACCGGCGACGCCCTGATAAATCCCGAGACCGGCGATTTCCAGTACGCCATCGGGCATGAACAGATCCGTAACGTCATCCCACATCTTGCGATCGGCGTAATAGCCGTACTGGTGCTGCAGGTTCCTGACTTCGTTTTCGGCTTGCATGGCCCGCACCTGCGTGCTGATGTCTGCCAATGACGGCAGATCCTGGCGGGCATTTGCTGCCGCAATCTGGCGTGCGGTCAATGGAGGAATCGGCGCACCGGCCTCGCGTTCGGAAAAGTGATAGGGGATAAACGGCAGGTCATTCGCTACCGAGTACCAACCAGTCTCATATTCGCCGGCGAATTGCTGATACACGTTCATCACCGCGAATTTCCAGATTCCGCCTTCGCGCACGTAGTCGTTCACCTGCAGCCCGCCCGACCATTGCGCTTCGCTGCCCCTGATGCCGCGCATGGTGAGCTGCTGCCAACGACCGCGTGCCGATTCGCCATCAGCAGCCAGGGTGACGACCGGCGCCATGAACAACTCCGTGTTCAACTGCCCCGGCAACAATCCATCGTGCCCGCCGCCCTGCGTGCGCAGCCAGGTTTCGATTGCCTCGCGGCCACGAATCGTCTGCTCACCCAGCCTGAGTTCAGCATCGTCGGCAAACAGGCTGGCCATGTCCTGCCAAAGGCCGTATTGCGCATAGGCAGCGAAGCGGTATTGGAGGTTCTTGACCAAGCGCAGTGCTTTTGCGCGTTCCGTCGTCAGGTGCAATTCGGCCAGTCGCTGGGCGTCGCCCCGACCGGTCGATTGCTCGGCGGCGGGCGTCGATGACAGCCAGAGAGACATAACAACCAGCACGAATAGTCGGTGCACCGACCGCCATGACGGCCATCTGTGTGATTGCGGTACGTTCAAGCGGCAACTCCCGTGGTGAGGGCCTGCGCCAGCGACCGGTTCGAGGTCTGCCGGGGCATTGCCGGAACACCATCGATTCAAGCGGGCAGGCTCGTTTTCAAATGATCTAAGATTCTATACTATAGTTTTTCATGGAATACCGCGCAGGTTGCCCCCTTTGTCATGTCAGACCGGCCACTTTCCTGCCACCCGCAAACGAAGCTGTTGCCTGACCTGAGCATTCTCCAGTGACAGGCAACGTGTTGATTACCGCCGAATCGGTCGCGTCCTGCAGACCGGCACTGGACCGGTTGGAACAGGCGGGCTGCCGGGTGGATGTGGTCACCGGCAGGAAGTTCGAGGAGCGCTGGTTCATCGACTGCGCCCGCGACGCGCACGCGCTGGTGTTCTCGATGGATCCGATCGGCGCGCGCATCATCGATGCCTTGCCGCACCTGAAAATCATCGCGCGACCGGGCGTCGGACTGGACACAGTCGACGTCGCGGCGTGTACCAGGCGCCGGATACCGGTAACCATCGCCTCTGGGTTGAATGCTGAAAGCGTTGCCGACTACACGTTCGGCCTGTTGTTGGCCGCCGCCCGCGGCATCGTCGATTCCACGCTGAGTTGTCGCCAGCGCCAGTGGACCCGCTATACCGGCACTGAAGTCTGGAACAAGACACTGACGATTGTCGGCCCCGGACGCATCGGCCGGGCCGTGGCGCGACGGGCGCGCGGATTCGATATGCGCGTCCTCGGTGTGACCCGCACAAGCACGGCCGGTGTCCTCGAACCGGATGGCATTGAACTCGTCGATCTGGCAACGGGACTCGCCAGCGCCGACTTCGTCAGTCTGCACGCACCGCTCACGCCGGCCACCCGCCATCTGATGAATCGCGAACGTCTGGCGCTGCTGCGACCCGGAGCGTTCCTGATCAACACGGCACGCGGCGGACTCGTTGACGAACACGCCCTCGTAGAGGCTTTGCAGGCCGGACATGTCGCCGGCGCCGCCGTGGATGTCCTCGAGGATGAAGGCGCGGGCAGTTCCAGCCGCTTGCCGGGCACCCCCGGGGTGCTGGTGACACCTCATACCGCGACGTATACCCGGGAAGCGGTGACGCGGGTATCGATTTCGGTCGCCGACGCGATCATCGCGGTATTGCAAGGTGGCCGCCCGCAGCACGTGGCAAACCCCGAGATTTACAACGATGACTGACGTACCGATTGGACATGCCATCGTCAAATCGGTAGCCGCCGAGCTGTACGCGCGGGCTTTGCGCCAGGTACCCGGGGAAACCCAGGCCGCGTTGCGGCACCTCGCGACCGCCGAATCCAATCCCACCGCGCGCCGGACCATTGCCATCCAGCTCGAGAGTGCTGCGGAAGCGCAGGCACAGCAGACCTTCGTGTGTTCTGATGCCGGCATCCCGGTCTATGTCGTGCGCATTGGCACCGGCGTGCGCCTGCAAGGTGATATACGCCGCGCGTTCGTCGATGGCTTTGCGTCGCTGATTGCGACGAGCGACCCACCGCTGTTGCCGCATGTCACCGACCCGCTCACCGGCGAACGCAGTCACGCGGGGCGCGGCATGCCGGTGGTTACATTCGATCTCATCGATGGCGCCGATTACCTGGAAATCATCTGCTCTCCCAGCGCACTGGGCTCGGGCAGGTGGGCTGCGCTCGAGGTGTTCAGTTTCCCTTCACTGGCGACCATCGAACGCTACGTGCTGGAAGTTGTACTACGCGCCGGCGCACAACCCTGTCCGCCCGTGGTGATTGGCGTCGGTATCGGCGGCACCTTCGATTACGCCGCGAAGATGGCCAAGGAAGCCATGCTGCGGCCGTTTGGACAACGCCATCCGGAGCCCATGGTCGCGGCGATGGAGCGGCGCTTGCTGGCCGCGGTCAACCAGACCGGTTTCGGCCCCATGGGTACCGGCGGTGACGGTACGGCGATGGAACTGCACGTCGAATACTCGGCGGGGCATGGCTACACCCCGGTGGCGGTCAGCTTCAATTGCTGGATCAACCGCCGGGCCGGCGCCCGCATCTTCGCGGACGGTCACACCGAGTATTTTTAGATAGCGATCTGCGCGATGCCCGATACCCATTATCTGACGACGCCGGTAGACCGTGAGCGTATCGCTGGCCTGGCGCTGGGAGACAGCGTTTACCTGAGCGGCGATGTGGTGATCACCGCCGGGATCCCGAGCCATCAACGCCTGATGGAGATGCTGGAAAGCGATACGCCAATACCGGTCCCGATGGCCGAAGGTGCATTACTGCATTTCGGCGCGAGTCACACGCAGCTCGATGGCAAGCCGGATGTGGCGTACATCAATCCAACCACCAGCAGCCGGTTCAACCCTTTCATGCCAACGATCATTTCGCGGCTGGGCCTGCGAGTCGTCGGCGGCAAGGGCGGGTTGAATGCCGCGTGCGCCCAGGCCATGCGACGGACCGGCTGTGTATACCTGTCGTTTCCCGGCGGCGCCGCACCTTTGTACGCACGTGCACTCACCGCAGTTCGTGCCGTGTACTGGGACGACTTCATTGAACACTACCGCCTGACATTATTGCAGGTGGATGCACTCGGCCCGGCAACGGTGGCCATAGACGCCGAGGGCCGGAGTCTGTACGACGACATCGCTCATTCCGCTGCGGCGCGACTGGAAACGATCATCAACGAACTCGACCGCACGCGGGAAAACGATACCGCGCAATGTCGAGGCGCGGCCGGCAACGGCTCGATTACCTGACGGAAGGGGAAACCATGAATGGCGGATACGCAAGGTCACCGATGCTGGTCGTTCTGATGATCGCCCATGTGTTCATCTCTGTTGCCGGGTTCAAGGCAATGGCAGCAGATATCGCCGACGACAGCGCCATCCAACTGCTGCGGTTGGAACAGGCCGTCGATCGCGCTGCCGGCATCCGCGCCGCGAAGCGGTTGCAACGCAGTTACGCGCAGTTCTCCCAATTCGGCCTGTGGGGCGCGATGGCGGATCTGTTTGCCAGTGACGGCAGGCTGGATTACGGGCTCGAGCACGCTGTCGGGCGTGACGCCATCCATACATTCCTGCGCGACCGTCTGGGACACGGGCACGAAGGGCTTGGCGTAGACGAGATGCACCTGCAAATGAACATTACGCCGGTCGTCACGCTGGCAGCCGACGGCAACTCCGCGCAGGGCCGTTGGCATCAGTTTTCAATGCTTGGCGGGCCGCGCGCTGGCGCCTCGTGGGCCGGCGGCGTACTGATTGCGGATTACGTCCGCGAAACCGGCGTATGGAAAATTTCGCGGCTGTCCTACCATCCACAATTCGCCGGCGCCTACGCGACCGGTTGGCGCAATCTGTTGCAGGACACGTCATTCATACCGTATCGATTCACACCCGAGGAGGTCGGACGCCCGATCCCTCCGATTGCAGAGGTCAATACACGCACCAGGCCGGCTGACGATGCACAGGCGGCACAGCGCCTGCGCAGACTCGAACAGCGCCTCAGCGACATGCAGGCCAGCGATACGGTGCGCAATCTGCAGAACGCTTATGGTTACTATGTCGATCGAAAGATGTGGGATGACGTCGTCGACCTGTTTGCCGACGATGCGGTGTTGCGTATCGCCGGGCTGGGGGCTTACCACGGCAGGCAGAACATCCGACGGGCACTGGAGCGCGACGGTCCCGCCGGCTTGCGTCCAGGCGAATTGAACGACCACATGCAGATTGGCAGCGTGGTGACCATCGCGCCCGGCGGCCACTATGCGAGCGCGCGCGGGTTGCAGTTGACCATGGCCGGCCACAATGGGGAATGGGCGCAATGGGCCGAAGCCGTGTTCGAAAATGTCTATCGCAACGTCAATGGCGTCTGGGTGATTCAGGAGATGACCTTGTTTCCAAAGATGCGGGCTGACTATGACCTCGGTTGGGCAAGCGGGCGTCTGCCGGAACCGGAGCCGTCGCCGGCACAGGCACCGGACGACAGCACCGGCGCACCGGTGCTGCCGTCCACTGCCCCATGGCTACCGACATTTTCCTATCAACATCCGGTGACGGGCGAGCAAATCGCTGCGCCTGCCGGCACGATGCCGGTGGCGATTGGCAGCAACGTACCAGTTGCTGATGACTCAGCAACCGCGCCAACCTCCGATGCAGACTTGCAACAACGCCTGGCCAGAGCGAACACTGCCCTTGCGATTATCGAGGGATACGATGCGGCGGAGAACCTGTCCAGCGCGTTCGGCTGGTATGACGACGACGGTTTCGGCGATGGCGCTTTCTGGACTGAATTCGCCGAACTGTTTGCTGAAGATGCCGGGCGCGCGATGCCGGCGGTGGGCATCTATCGTGGCCCTGCGCGTATCCGGCAGGTTGAACTGGAATTGCATGGCGCGGGGCGTGACACGCCGCGGCGATCCATCCCTTTGCATATGCGGGTACAGCCGGTGATCCACGTGGCTGCCGACGGCCGCTCGGCAAACATTCGCAGCCGCTTGTTCCAGACCGGCAGCAACTACGATCGCCCCAGTGGCTTTACCGGCGGCATGTATGAAGACAAGGCGGTGAAGCGCGGCGACCGCTGGCTGTTTTCATTGGTTGAGATCGATCACGTCTGGCGCACACCCGGTTACAAGGCGGGGTGGGCGCGGGTACCGGAAAACTTCGGCGTGCGCAAGCCGAGCCCGTTGTTGACCACCTATCCTCCTGACGAACCACCGCGCGGAATCACGTTCGCACCGTTTCCTTCGATCGGTCCCATGTGGTTTCACTATCGGAATCCGGTCAGCGGCCGCGTGCCGGAGAATTACTGGCCATGACTGCACTTCCATCAAGCTGCCGTGTCCTGTTCACTGCGCTGTTGACACTGTTGTGCCAACCGTTGCTCGGTGCCGCCAGTGATCCTCCGGCAACGACGATTGCCTACATACCGGCACAGGTGACGCCGGCCGCGCTGCCTCAACCCATGGCGGCGCACGAAGGCTTTGTCGATGTCGGCGACACGCGATTGTGGTACAGGGATACCGGCGGCGCGGGCGAAACCATTTTGCTGCTGCATCCGTTTTCCGGCAGCGCCGCAGTCTTCGCGTACCAGGAGTCGGCACTGGCGGCGGAAGGTTATCGGGTGGTCGCCTATTCCAGGCGTGGCCACTTCCAATCAGGTATTGGCGACCCGGACCATCCCGCGCCCGGCGTCAGTGATTTGATGAAGCTGCTGGAGCACCTGCAAATCGACCGCTTTCATCTGGTCGGATTCGCGGCGGGCGCGAACATCGTGCCGGACTTCGCCATCGCGTCGCCCCAGCGGCTGCTCAGTATCGCGATAGGCTGCACCATCGGTCAGCCGGGCGACCCGGCATACGCCGCCAGCAATGCCACGTTGCTGCCCGCGGAACTGATGGCCTTGCCTGTGTGGTTGAAGGAGTTGAGCCCGGCCTACCGCGCCGCCAATTCCGCAGGCGCCGCGCGCTGGCGCGAGTTGAATGAAACATCCAGCAGCAGACGCGTGGCGGTGCCTTTGCTCAACGACATTACCCCCGAGCGTCTGGCCGCCATTGATCTTCCCGTGCTGCTGTTCACCGGCGATAGCGACTTCTATATGCCGCCGTCCCGATTGGCGGCCTATGCGCGCTACTGGCGCGCGCCGGAGGTTGTGGTCTTCAGCGAGGCAGGGCACGCGGTCTACTGGGAGCAACCGGAGGCTTTCAACGCGACGCTGTTGCGCTTTCTTCGACTTCACCCTGACACGGGGGCGCAATGAGATGGGCATGACAACCGACTACAAAGCGGGCATCTTCGCGCTTGCTGCCTTGATGTACTGCGTGGGCGTTTCGGGAGCACGGGCCGACAGTTTCGCGGTGACTCATTTGCCGGGTCAATCGTCCTGGGCCCCGCCGTCCCAGCAGGCGCCGATACATGAGAATTACCTGGATACCGGTGACGCGAAGCTGTGGTACTGGGATACCGGCGGCGACGGCGAGGCAGTGATCCTGCTGCATCCCATGACCGGCAGCGCGGCGATCTGGGGCTACCAGCAGCCCGCGCTGGCGGCGGCAGGTTACCGGGTGATCGCCTACTCCAGGCGCGGCCATTTTCGTTCAGAGGCGGGACAACCCGAGCCGTCACGGTCGCAGGTTGATGATCTGCACGCGCTGGTCGACCACCTGGGACTATCGCGATTCCACCTGGTTGGCAGCGCCGGTGGCGGCTTCATCGTGCCGGATTACGCCGCGGCGCATCCCGATCGGCTGCTCAGTATCACCATCGCCTGCAGTACAGCAGGTATCGCCGATCGTGAGTTCCGCGACTGGTACGAAGTGGTCCGGCCGGAATCCATCGCAGCGCTGCCGCATTGGGTGAAGGAGCTGGGACCGTCGTACCGTGCAGCCTACCCCGAAGGCGTGGCGGCCTGGCGCGAACTGGAAGAGCACGCAATGCATACCATGACGCGAATGCCGCCATCGCGTCACCTGGGATGGGATGTCTACGGCGCCATTGATTTACCGGTGCTCTTGCTTGGCGGCGACGCGGACATCTTCATGCCACCGCCGATGTTGCGCGAACTCGCGCGTCATATGCGGGACCCGTCCGTGGTGATCATTCGGGAGGCCGGCCACTCCGCGTACTGGGAGCAACCCGCCGCGTTCAACCGTGCGCTGCTGGATTTTCTACAGCAGCACCCTGCGCGGTGACGACTGTGGTCTCTCCACGCCCTAAGTGGTTGTAATTCAATAAAACACTAAAGTATAGTTGACTGACTTTTATAGCGTCGCCAGCGTGTACCAGTCAGTACACCCGGCCGACCGGTATGGCCTGCGGGAACGCAGTGTCTGCGCTGGCGGCGGGTGACCGTACCCGGGATGCCGGCCGGTTCGCAACGACAGGCACACAGGCTTCAATCAATACTCAACAGGCCATCAAATATGCAGGCAGAATCCACCGCGGCCTCCGCTGTCGCGCCTATCAACGACGGGATGGTCAGGTCACTGGACCCGGCTCATGGTCAGATCGAACTTCTGGGTAGCCGATGCGCCACCTGCGGCGAGGTCTCGCTGGGAACGAACGCGGTCTGCCTGAATTGTGGCGGCGATAACATCGAAAGTATCGCGCTCGGCAGCGAAGGCACCTTGTGGACTTTCACGGTCGTGCGTCACCGGCCACCGGGCAACTACCTCGGTCCCGATCCGTTCGAGCCGTTCGGTGTAGGCCTGGTGGAACTACCTTCCGGCCTGCGGGTGATGACGCCGCTCGATGGCGACATCAGCACGTTCCGCATCGGTGACAAGGTGCGCCTTGCCCCGTGGCTGTTGCGTGAGGGCGAGGATCGTCGTTGGCTGGCATTCCGCTTCACGGCCGCGGGAGGCAGCGCGGCATGAACGATTCCGATATCGTCATTCTCGGTGCGGGCATTCATCCCTTCGGCCGCTTCGACGCCAGTGCACAGGACCTTGGCGCACATGCGGCCCGGGCCGCCCTCGCCGACGCGGGCCTGGCATGGTCCGACATCGAAGCGGCCTATCTTTCGCGTATGTACCTGCCGGCAACCTCCGGTGCCCGAATCCTGCGCCGCCTCGGTGGTACGGACATTCCGATAGTCGATGTCGAGGCCGCGTGCGCCAGCGGCGGCGCCGCCCTCCGGCAGGCAGTGCTGGCGATACGTTCACAGGACGTGGAAACCGTGCTCGTACTCGGGGTCGAGAAAATGCCGCGCGGCTTCATGGATCCATCGATGATCTACAGTCCATGGCAGATTCGCATGGGTATGTCGATGAATCCCGCTTACTGGTCGATGCGCGCGATGCGCCATATGCATGACTACGGCACGACACAGTCGCAGATTGCCCGCGTTGCCTGGAAGAATCATCGCAACAGCGTGCATAACCCCAACGCGATGTACCGCAAGGAATTCAGCATGGAGGAGATCCTCGCCTCCCCGCTGGTGTGTGATCCGATCCGGCGGCTGGAAATCTGCGCACCGAACGACGGCGCTGCCGCGCTGGTGGTGACCACCGGCCGGCGGGCCCGGCAACTGGGCGGCAACCCGGTCACCATCGCGGCGTGTATCCACACGATCGCGCGCTATTCCGCTGATTTTCGATGCCCGGCCGACAGCATGAGCGCAACGATAGAAAATACCGGCCCCACGGCCCTGACCGCGCGCAAGGCTTATGAAACAGCAGCCATCGGCCCCGACGACATAGATTGCTTCGAGGTGCAGGATACCGACGCGTTCTGCGAGATCGAGATATACGAGGAAATCGGTCTGTGTGGCCTGGGCCAGGGCGGGCCACTGGTCGAGGCCGGCCATACCGACATCGGGGGCCGGTACCCGGTCAACATGAGCGGCGGTCTTATCAGCAAGGGTGAGCCGGTCGGTGCCTCACATCTCGGACAGGTGGTGGAACTGGTCGGCCAGTTGCGCGGACAAGCCGGCGCCCGCCAGGTCGCCGATGCCAGAACCGCAATGGCTCACGTACTGGGCGCGGGTGGCAACTGCGCGGTCACAATTCTGCGCCATTGAGACCATCACCGACTGCTTGGAATCAAGGTGACGAATTTGAAATTGCCCGTGACAATCCCCGTCGACGCGCCATGAACGACAGCGCGCAGACACCGCAACGACCTGCCAGAACCGGACCGTTACGCCATGTCCGCGTACTGGATCTCAGCCGCATCATGGCCGGGCCATGGGCAAGCCAGATCCTCGCCGACCTTGGCGCGGACGTGATCAAGATTGAACGTCCCGGCGCCGGCGACGATACACGTGGCTGGGGACCGCCATTCCTGGCCGCGGCGGACGGCGAGCAGCACGGCGATGCCGGATACTTTCTTTGTGTCAATCGCGGCAAACGTTCCGTTACCGTGGATATCTCGACGCCAAATGGCCAGGACATCATCCGGGCACTCGCGCGCACCAGCGATATCCTGCTGGAGAACTACAAGGTCGGTGCGCTGGCGCGCTACGGGTTGGCCTACGAAGATCTGAAACAAGAGAATCCCAGCCTGATCTATGCCTCGATCACCGGCTTCGGACAGACCGGTCCGCGGGCAGGCCAGGCGGCTTATGATTTCATGATCCAGGCCATGGGCGGCCTGATGAGCGTGACCGGTGAAGCCGACGCGAATCCAGGCGGCGGCCCGCAGAAGGTAGGCGTACCCATTGTCGACCTGATGACCGGCATGTACGCGACCGTGGCGATACTGGCAGCGCTGGCAAATCGGGATGCCACCGGGCAGGGTGAATTCATCGACCTTGCGATGCTCGACGTGCAGGCGGCGATGCTCGCCAATCAGGCGATGAATTACCTGATTTCAGGCCGCGAACCCCGACGTAACGGCAACAGCCATCCCAACATCCAGCCGCAGAACGTCTACCCCTGCCGCAATGGCTTTATCGCGGTGGCGGTCGGCAACGATGGTCAGTTCAGAAAATTCGCCGAACAACTCGGGATACCGGAACTCGGCACCGACGCGCGATTTGGCCGGAACGCCGACCGGATACGCAACCTGCCGGCATTGAATGAGATCATCGTCGAACGACTTGCCAGCAATGATATGCACCACTGGGTCAGTCGATTCGATGACGTCGGCGTGCCGGCAAGTCCGATCAATGCAGTGCCTGAGGTCTTTGCCGAACCACAGGTTCAGCACCGTGAAATGTTGCAACAGATCGAGCACCCGCTGGCGGGTCGCGTGCCGCAGGTCGTCAGTCCGATGCGGTTCGAGAATTCGCCGCTGCAATTCGACACGCCACCACCATTACTGAGCCAGCACACAGCAGAAGTGCTGAATGAACTCGGCCTGGACGCCGGGGCAATCGCTTCATTGAGGGAACAACATGTCATCTGACGAAACCAGCGTGCGCCAGCAGAATCCCAGAATTGAAATGGCCGACCCCGCCCGTATGAACGACGCGCAGCGGCAGGTCTACGACAAAATTGTTGCCGGAAAGCGCGGCAAGGTCATCGGCCCGCTGCGCGTCGCGTTGCACTCGCCCGACCTGGCAGATCGCTGGCAGGCGCTGGGCGAATTCCTGCGCTTCGAAACTGATCTTCCGGCCACCGCGACAGAGCTGGCCATCATCACCACCGGTCGTTACTGGAACAGCCAGGTCGAATGGGTGATCCATGCGCGGATTGCCGCCGAAGCCGGTCTGGCGCCAGCAATCATCGAGGCCATACGTTGCGCGCAAGCGCCGGCCATGGATAGCCCGCTGCTGGCAGCCGTCTACGATTTCACCTGTGAAGTTCTTGAGTTCGGCCACGTCAGTGACGCCGTCTATGCCGCACTCAGTCAGTTGGTCGCACCGGCGGCCCGCGTCGAGCTCACCGCGATCATTGGTTACTACTCGATGGTGGCGATGACCTTGAACGTACACGAGGTTCCGGTGCCGGAAAACGAAAACGCGTTGGCGTTGGACCTGTCGTGCAATGGGCAGCTGGCCCATCCGACACGGCTGCCCAAATGCATCCGGCGCGATACAGCTTCCGGAGCCAGGGATGTCTGATGAAGACGGTATCGACGCCCGGCTGCCGGCAGTGGCCGATCGGCGCCTGCCGCGATACGCCTGCGACACCCACAACCATGTCTTTGGTCCTTTCCAGCAGTTTCCACTGATCCATCCACCGGATTACGCTGTACCGCGGGCGCCGTTACCGGTTTACCTGGAAATGCTCGATCGTGTCGGACTCGACCGCGGTGTGCTGGTCCAACCCACCCAGCAAGGCCTCGATTTGACCCCGATGCTGCACGCCCTTAATGCTGGCGGCGGCCGTCTGCGTGGGGTCGGCGCGGCGGATGCAGCAACCACCGACGAGCAACTCCAGCAGATGCATGCCGCGGGTGTACGCGGGCTGCGTTTCGTTGAAGCCGCCTCACCCACCGGCGCGCGGCGCCCGGGTGCTGTCGGATTCCAGGACATCGCCGTGATGGCGCCACGAATGCGACAGTTGGGTTGGTCCATCAACGTCTGGGCGCGACTCCCTGACCTGATGCAGCATCTCGATGCAGTGCTTGCGCCGGGCCTGCCCGTTGTCTTCGAACACATGGGGATGCTGGACGTGGCGCGCAGGATCAGCGATCCGGATTTTCAGCGGATGCTGGCCTTGCTGCGTGAAGGACGCATCTGGATCAAACTTTCGGTATGCCGTTGCTCGACACAGGCGCCAGGCTACGCAGACCTGCGACCGCAGGCCGATGCACTGGTTGAAGCCAATCCACGACATTTGCTGTGGGGTTCGGACTGGCCGTTCATCAGGATGCACGGTCGCGAGCCGGATGCGGGACAACTGGTCGATCTCGCCTGCGATTGGCTCGGCGAGGCGCCACTTGTGCAGAGTATCTTCGTCGACAACCCCGCCGCGTTGTACCAGTTCGGGTCAACATCGCCATGAACGACAAGGCGCTTGCGACCTCTGCCGCCATCTCCGGCCACGTTGCCGTGGTCGGCGCCGGCGCCATGGGGCGCGGCATCGCGCTGGTTGCCGCGTCCGCCGGACATACCGTGTTGTTGTTCGACGCGATCGCGGGCACTGCGGATAAAGCGCGCACACAACTCGGGCGCGATCTGGACCGGCTGGTGGAGCGCGGTCGCATCACGGTCGACGAAGCGCGCGCAAGGCTGGCGCGCATCGTGCCTGCGGCCGGATTGGATGACTTGCGAGATGTCAGCCTGGTCATCGAAGCTGTCGTGGAGGACATGTCGATCAAGCGTGACCTGTTCCAGCAGTTGGAATCCCTTGTCGCGCCGGATGCGGTGCTGGCGACCAATACTTCGTCACTGTCGATCACCGGCCTTGCTTGCGAACTGCGATATCCGGGGCGCTTCGCCGGCATGCATTTCTTCAACCCCGCACCGGTGCTGCCACTGGTCGAAATCGTCCATGGCGCAAGTACGGATCGCAGCGTGATCGCGCAGTTGCAGGCCACGGCAGTGGCCTGGGGCAAGACGCCGGTGGTGTGTGGTTCGAGTCCGGGATTCATCGTCAATCGCGTAGCGCGACCGTTCTACGGCGAGGCCATGCGCGCGCTGGAAGAAGGCGCGGCAACGCCCGCCACCATCGATGCGCTGATGCGCGAAAGTGGTGGTTTCCGGATGGGACCATTCGAACTCACTGATCTCATCGGTCAGGACGTCAACTACTCGGTGACCGAATCCGTCTACAAGGCGTTTCATGAGGACCCGCGCTACCGTCCCTGCGCGGTCCAGCAGGAACTGGTACTGGCTGGACATCTCGGACGGAAATCCGGTCGCGGCTTTTATCAATACGGTGACGCGGCACCGGCGCCGGAAATCGACACTGCGCCTGCCGCGCCGATGCCAGTGCGACTACAGGTTTTCGGCCGCCTGGGACCGGCCCAACCCCTGGTGGCAATGGCTGGCGCGGCAGGCGTTGTGGTCACCTGTCACGATGGACCCGGGCATATGGATATCGACGGCCTCAAGCTGTGCCTGTCCGATGGCAGGCTGGCCACGGAACGCGCAGCAACCGAAGGTCCTGTCGCATTGCTGGACCTGGCGCTGGACTACACCAACGCGTCACGCCTCGGACTGGCCTTCGCCGATCAGGTCCCCGACACCATGCGGGCGACGGCCATCGGACTGCTGCAGGGTATGAACAAGCAGGTCTGCATCGTGGACGATGTTCCGGGCATGGTGGTCATGCGCACCGTGGCGATGCTGATCAATGAAGCCGTGGACGCGGTATATCGCAAGGTTGCGAATGAAGCGGACATCGAGACGGCCATGTTGCGCGGAGTGAATTATCCATTGGGCCTGCTGGACTGGCTGCAGCGCATCGGCGCCAACCACGTGCTGACGGTGGTGCAAAATCTCGACCGGATACATGGCGACGGACGCTACCGCGCGTCGCCTTTACTGCGGCGTAAAGCCGCACTCGCAAGCGCCCATCAATAGCCGGTACAGGAAATGACAGACGAACAGCCTCAACGCCCGGTTTACTGGCAAATCGATGACAACGGCATCGCCACCGTCCGCATCAATCGGGCGCGAAGACTCAATGCGCTGAACCTCGAAGTCAAACGGTTGCTAGAGGCTGCGATCACTGCGCTGGGCGAAAATAGCGCGGTTCGCGTCATCGTCCTGACCGGTGACAACGACGTTTTCGTTGCCGGCACCGATATCGCCGAAATGCGGGACATGACTTCCAGCACGCATGCGGACCTCAATACCGGCCGGGTGTTCGAGGTGCTGCGTACCTGCCCGAAGCCGCTGATCGCCGCAGTCGAACGGTACGCGCTGGGCGGTGGATTCGAACTTGCCCTGGCCTGCGACCTCATCATTGCCAGCGATGAAGCGAAGTTCGCGCAACCGGAAATCCGCGTCGGCATCATGCCCGGCGCCGGTGGAACACAAATTCTTCTACGTACCGCCGGTCGTTACCGTGCGCTGAAATTGTTGTTGACCGGTGAGCAGATCGGCGCCGCCGAGGCGCTGTCGTGTGGTCTGGTATCCGAGGTCGTGCCCGCGGGCACCACTTATGCAGCGGCGCTTGCACTGGCGCAGACCATCGTTGGCATGCCGCCATTGGCAGTGGCCGCGATTCGACAAGTGGTGCGGCAGGGTCAGGATCTGCCATTGACCGCAGCCCTGCAGCTCGAGCGCACTGCATTCACAGCGCTGTTCGACAGCGCCGACCAGGTCGAAGGCATGCAGGCGTTTCTGGACAAACGCAAACCGGACTACCGTGGCTGCTGAATTGTTGGTGCACACAGCTGTGCCACTGACGCACCAGGTATCGGGAGACGGACGAAGACATGAACGATAGCAATGACGACCGGCAACACTTGAACTGACGATGATCAACGAGGCCTACATTTGTGATGGCGTTCGTACGCCTTTCGGTCGTTACGGTGGAGCGTTATCGACGATTCGTGCCGATGACCTCGCGGCGTTGCCGCTCAAGGCATTGATCGCCCGCTATCCCACGTTGGACTGGTCCGCACTGGACGATGTGATCCTCGGCTGCGCCAACCAGGCGGGAGAGGACAACCGGAACGTGGCGCGCATGGCCGCGTTACTTTCCGACCTGCCGTCGACGACACCGGGGGTTACGGTCAACCGGCTGTGTGCGTCGGGGCTGGAGGCGATTGCCCAGGCGGCACGCGCCATCCGCGCCGGGGATGCGCAATTGATGATCGCCGGTGGCGTTGAACATATGACGCGGGCGCCGTTTGTTATGGGCAAGACCGAGCGCGCATTTGCCCGTGATCTCGCGCTCCAGGATACGACCATGGGATGGCGGTTCGTGAATCCGGAAATGGAACGCCGCTATGGCGTCGACAGCATGCCGCAAACCGCCGAAAACGTTGCGCGGCAGTTTGCCGTATCGCGCGAGGACCAGGACGCGTTCGCATTGCGCAGCCAGCAGCGTTTCGCAAAAGCAGCCGACCGCGGTGTATTCGACCAAGAGATCCACCCGGTGACGCTGCCCGCCCGACGTGGTGATCCAGTGATCTTCCAGCGCGACGAGCATCCGCGGCCCGATACCGATTTGGCGGCACTGGCGCGGCTGCGACCTGTCGTCACTGACGACGGCACTATCACCGCAGGAAATGCCTCAGGCATCAATGACGGCGCCTGTGCGCTCGTCATCGCCAGCCCAGAAGCGATGCGGATTCACGGCCTGTCGCCGCTGGCGCGCATCATTGCTTGCAGTGCGGCGGGGGTTGAACCGCGCATCATGGGTATGGGGCCGGTGGCGGCGACCACGCGCTTGCTGACATGCCACGGGCTTGCCATCGGCGACCTGGACATCATTGAGCTGAATGAAGCCTTTGCGGCGCAAGCCCTGGCCTGCCTGCGTGAGCTTGGCATGGCTGACGACGCGAATAACGTCAACCCGAACGGCGGCGCCATTGCCATTGGCCACCCGCTCGGCGCCAGTGGCGCGCGCCTGGCGCTGACCGCAGCCTACCAGTTGCAACGCACCGGTGGCCGTTACGCGCTATGTACGATGTGCATCGGCGTTGGCCAGGGCGTCGCTATGTTGCTCGAGCGCGCCTGAACTCCTGACCATCGGCATATCAAGCCATCTGGTTTCATGGGTTCGACAGTCCCAGCGTTGCGTTCAACCAACTGAATCGCTTCGCGCGATCAACATTCACCCGGCACAGGCGGTTGCTGACAGATTCAAGTCGCGAAGCGCCGCGGTGGCTGCTACCAGACCTTCCGGGGTCTGGTAGTCGAAATTCAGTTGGATGGCGTCGACACCCAGCGCCCGAAGTTGGTCGCGCATTGGCGGGAAGTCCCACCCGAGCCGTGTGTCGCGGGGATCGATCAGGAAGACCACCACGGTGCACGACTGGCTGCGGGCGATTTGCAGCACGTGGGTCATCCGCGCTGAAAGCGGATGCGCCAACTGTTGAGGTATGCCCTGCCCATACCACGCGGCCAGCGACGTGACAGGATCGTCCCCGGCGTTCATCGGCGCCGGTACGCAAAACATTCCGGTCCCATCATCCTCCGCGACAATGTAGACACCTGCCGATTCCACCGCCCGGTGGACGCCGGCGTCTTCGAGTGGTTGTGATGTGACGAGCATGATGCGCGTGTCGGTGGACGCATCACCCTCAGCACATTCGCGCAGTAATGCCGCAATCAGCTCATTGCCCTGGTCGCGGTTCACGAACTGCCCCGCAAGAATGTTCGTCACCGCCGCAGACCCCGAGATGCGGCCTGCGCGCCGCGCCTCACTGAGCGTTCGCAGAGTGGCATTCCAGTCGTTGGTCTGGCCTATCTGGTATCGCAAGGCGTCGTCGTCGACGCCGCGGCCACAAACACGGCCGATGAAATCCATCAATCGCTGAACGCTGCGCCGGTTGTACAGTAGGGCGCCGTCGCCCGGAATCGGCATCAGGTCATGGATGTGCAACGGCGGCAGGTGACGGCCCAGGCCCTGCCGCAGAATTTCGCGCAGTCCGTAATACAGGTAGTCATAGCGGCGGGTGACGACAAGCCCGTCCAGCAGCTCCAGTTCGCCCGCCACCATGCGACCGAACACCGAGCTGATCAGCGGATCTTCCTTGTCGTCGATCCAGTCGTCGATCGCGGTGCAATCATGCGGGGCCGGCGTGGCCTTCAGCGGCAGCGGAAACACATCCATCGCCCGCGCAGGTTCAAACGGCACCGGGCCACCGACAAAGCCAATCACCTTGCCACCTTGTTGACGAAGCGCACGGGCCGCGCGCAGGGCCAACGCAGAATCGCTTTCGTTCACATCATTCATTCAGGGCTCACATGCATCGGTCAGTACCGATCTGTTGTCATTGACCGGGCTAAAAGTCAAAATACCACACTAACGAATTTTATGTCTTTATCAGACGCTGAACGTGCAGATTGACGGGTGATTTACGGTGACAGAACAGCAGCAGCGCACGGCTCGCAGTGACATAGCCCAGCTTGAAGTCACCCGGTCGTTACGTGCGTACCAGCGTGAATGGTTTCAGAAGCTGCAGCGGGACGCGCAGGCCGGCAAGCCGTACGTACTCGGTGCGGCGACAACACCCCACGAAATTCTGCATGCGCTGGATTTGGAAATGGTGGCCGACGTCTGGTATTCCGCCCTCGTGTCCGCAAAGCGCATGTCGACGGCCTATTCCGACGAACTCACGCGACGTGGATTTCACGAGGGTTTGTCACGCTATTCGGCGTTGACGCTGGCAAGTGTTCTCACTGATGACGAGGCCAACCGGCCCTGGGGCGGGCTGCCCAGGGCAGCACTGGTGACCGGCAATATTCATGATCGGTCAGGTCAGGTGCTGGCCGACCATTGGCAGGTGCCCTACGTGGCGTTTGAAGTGCCGGTGTTACGCAGCCTTTACCCGCGCTGGTGGGAAATGTCGCACCATGCCTGGGAAGCGCTGGACGAGAGCGATCGCATCGACGTCATGGCGGCACAAATCGAAACCTTCATCACCGAGTGTGAGCAGGTGGCCGGACGCCGGCTGGATCGGGACCGACTCGCGGAGATCGTCGACCGGGTCAATCGGCAGGAGGAATACTTCGAGGAAGTGCGGGACATCATTCGCAATGCGCCGAAGCTGCCGGCCCGGCTGGATGAAGTGATGGGCCAGGTCATGGGAATACAGTGGCACCGCGGCACTGATTGGGCGCTCGCGCAAGCCAGAGCGTTCCGCGACGAGATCAAACAGCGGGCGGACACCGGCCAGTGGGTGTGCGCCGACGAGCGTGTGCGGCTGATGTACGTGGGCGCCGGCCTGTGGCAGCAACTGGAATTCTTCGCATCGTTTGAACGCAGTCACGGCGCAACCTTCGTGCGTTCCAATTACCTTGCGTTTGCCATTGACGGCTACCAGCGCTATGGGACTTCGGACCCGGTTCGCGCGCTGGCCAGCCGCTACTCGAGCTTCAATCGGCAGATGCATATTCCGCCCTTGTCTGGCGCATGGGCGACCTGGGAAGCCCAGACCCACCGTGTCCAGGGCGCAGTGCAGATTGGTTTTGGCCGTGGGCTGAAGTTCATCACCCGCATGCTCGAAGATGCCGGCATTCCGGTACTGGAACTGCCGGTGGATCCGGTCAACGCCAGGACCTGGGATGACGTACGCATGCGCGGCATGATGACCGACTTCATCGAAAACCGGTTGGGCTCGCCGGCTATCAGCGCGTCATGAGTGCGACCACGGACAACGTAACGCGAGCCACCAGCAGATGAAGGCGCTGACAAATTTTCGCGTGCTCGATTTCTCGCACATACTCGCCGGACCATTGGCGACGCATTTCCTGCTGCTGCAAGGCGCCGAGGTGATCAAGGTCGAATCACCCGGCCGCGGCGATAACCTGCGTTATTACGGACAGGACCGGCGCTACGACGGTATGGCGCCTGCTTTCATCAATGTCAACGCGGGCAAGAAATCCATCGCCCTGAATCTGAAATCGGCGGGGGGAAAGGAAATTGCGCTGGCTCTGGCGCGCGACGCCGACGTCATCGTCGAGAACTTCAAACCCGGCACCATCGAGCGCCTCGGCTTCGACTACGAGCGCTGCAAGGCCTTCAATCCGGATGTCGTGTACTGCTCGATTTCCGGCTACGGTCAATCCGGCGAATATCGCGACTATCCGGCGGTGGACAACATCGTGCAGGGCACCAGCGGCATGATGAGCGCCAGCGGCACTGCGGAAGACGGGCCGATACGCGTCGGCTTTCCAGCGGTCGACAACTACACCGGAACCCTGGCGGCGATGGCTATCATCGCGGCGCTGCTGCGGCGGGAACGGACGGGTCAGGGCCAACACATCGACGTTGCGATGCTGGACGCCGGCCTGTTGCTGCAATCAGCGATCGCCGTGCCCTATCTGGTAACCGGACAGGTGCCGCCGAAGTCCGGTAACACCGGCTATTCCAATCTGCCGACCGCCGGGGTGTTCGAGACACGAGACGGCAAGCACATATCGATCGGCGCCATCCAGCAGAACCAGTTTGAGACGCTGGCCCGTGCACTCGGCCATCCGGAACTGCTGGACGACCCTGTGTCAGCGACCGCGCAGGCGCGTGCACGACCGGAGAACCGCCAACAGGTGCGGGATCGTCTGCAGCAGATTTTCCGCGAACGGAACGGCGAAGAATGGGAACAGCTGTTGTGCCAGGCAGGCGCCGCGGCCGGACTCATCCGGACGCTCGATCAGGCCTGCAACCACCCGGCATTGGCGGAACGCAGCCTCAAGCAGCCGCTGCACATCGCCGGTCTGCCCGACAGCGAAGACATTCACGTGCTGAACGCGGGGTTCGAGCTGGACTGCGATAACCCGGGGGTCAGCGAACCACCGCCCGGCATCGGTGAACATACCGACCTGGTGCTGGCCGGCCTCGGCTACACCCCGCAGCAGATAGCTGCGTTGCGCGATACTGGAGCAGTTGCTTGAGCACGACCGGCAAATCGACCGTAAGCCATCCACTGCGGGTCCGTTTCGTGGAAACGGACATGCAGGGTCTCCTGCACAATTCGCATTACCTCGTCTATTTCGGTATTGCGCTGAACGAGTACTATCGCGCACTGAACTACGATCGACTGGCGCGCGGCGAAGCCGACAATGCCGAGTTGCGCGTCATCAGCGCCGAAGTTCACTACCGCAAGCCCATCCGGTTCGATGATGAACTCGAAATCGGCGTGCGCGTCGCGCGCATGGGTCGATCCAGCATTACCTTCGAATACCGGGTCGTTCGCCGCGGGGATACCGATCCCGCGGCAGAAGGCCGGCAGGTCTGGGTATATGTCAGCCGGGAAACGCAGAAGTCGACGGCGTGGCCGGATGACTTCGTCAGCCTGATTCGCGAAGTCGAAGGTCCGGAGGTTTTCGCATCGTGACATCCGCCGACCGGGTTACGCTCCCGGCCTACGGCAGCCGATGTCGCAGTCAGCTTCCGGCAGCAGCGGCATCGCTGACGCCACGACCCACGACACCTTCGGCACGCAGTGATTCAATCGCCTGTTGATTGAAGCCCAGCCGGGACAGAATCTCGTCGGTATGCTCGCCGAGCAGCGGCGACGGATCGCTCACTCCGTTCCACTCGGCGCGAAACCCATTGTTCAGAATCTTCACGCTGCGCTCATCGCCGTGAGAAACCGGCACCGATTGAAACAGGTTGCGCATCTGCAGTTGTTCCAGCGCCACGGCCTCGGCGATCGTCCTGACTTTTGACGCGGGTACGCCGGCGGCATTCAAGTGATCCTCCCAGAACTCCGCGTCCTCCTGTTGCAACTTCGCTTCCAGCAAGGTGCGTAATTCAATCTCATTGGCGATCCGGCTGTCACGGGTCGCGAACCTCGCATCGTCGATCAGCTCGGGCAGACCGAGCGCCTGGCACAGCGCTTCATATTGATAAGGCCAATTCGCTCCCAGCGATAGCTGGCCATTGCGCGCGGCAAACACGTCGGCGGTCGGACTGCCACTGTAGCCCCGGTTTCCCGTGCGCGGCGGCGCGCGACCGGCGTTCATGTACGGCACCACCATCGAAGTCATCAACACGATGGATGCGTCCAGCATCGCGATGTCGACATATTGCGCCTCGCCGGTCCGGTCACGCTGACGCAATGCGGCGAGTATTGCGAAGGCGGCGGTATAACCGGCGAAGCTGTCGATCAGTGGAAACCCGACCTTCATATACGGATCCTTCTCCGCGCCATTGAGGGTCATCATGCCCGACATGGCCTGCATGTTGTGATCGTAGGCAGGGAAATGCTTCATCGGTCCGTCAGCGCCGTAGCCGGACAACGAGGCATAGACGATGCGAGGATTGAGTTCGCGGCATCGCTCCCAGGAAAAGCCGAGCCGCGTCATCACACCTGCACGGAAGTTCTCGACCACCACGTCGGCGGTGGCGACCATGCGTTCGGCCACTTCGCGTCCGCGCGCATTCTTCAAATCGAGTTCGATGGACTTCTTGCCGGCGTTGATCGAAATGAACGAACCGCTGGTGCCGCCCATCTGGTCACCGCCATGCTTGTACTTGCGCAGAATGTCACCGACACCGACCGGTTCGATCTTTTCCGCCTCGGCGCCAAGCAGCACCAGCTGATGCGTGCAGAACGGGCCGGCGAAGACCTGGGTGAAATCAGCGATTCTGATGCCGGACAGCGGCCGGTCCGTAGTCATTGCACTTCTCCGTACAGTCGTTGCGGATTGTCCACCAGGATTTTGCACAGCATATCCGGCGACGGGACGATCTCATGCAGCAGGTCAACGAGATCGGTTTCGCGCGGACACGGACCCGTGATATTGGGATGTGGCCAGTCAGTCCCCCACAGAATCCGTTCCGGCGCCGCTGCAATCAATGCGCGCGCGAACGGGATCATGTCGCGATACAGCGGTGGCTCAGCCGAAGCCCGATCGGCACCTGAAATCTTGACCCAGCAATTTTGCCCGGCTGCCAGCGTCAACAGCGTCTGGTACGCCGCGTCCTGCATGCCGGCCTCGGCCTGGATGCGTCCGAAATGATCAATCACAAACGGAAGCGGCAGATTGCTGGTCAGTGCAGGTAACGCGGGCAGTGCGCCGGCATCGACGTGCAGAACGACATGCCACCGGAGTCGGGCGATGCGATCGCACACCCGGCGGATCGTATCTGTCGCGGGCGGGCGGCCCAGGCTTGACAGGAAATTGAAGCGTACGCCGCGCACTCCCGCGGCGTGGCAGGCATCGAGTTCGCCATCGGAGATGGTCTCTTTCACCAGTGCGACCGCACGGTACCGGCCACCGCTGGCTTTGATTGCATCGAGCGTGACGGTCAAATCAAAGCCATGACAGGCGGGGTGCACTATCACCGCACGGGCGACACCGATGGACTCGTGCATTTGGAACAAACGCTCGCTCGGCGCTGCCGCCGGTGTATACGTGCGATCAGTCGCCAGTGGGTAGCGCGCGAACGGACCGAAGACATGGCAGTGCGTATCCCAGCTTCCGGCAGGCAACGTGTGCGCCACCTTCAGGACTCGGCTACCGGAACAGCCAGCGGCGTCGTGTACCAGCGGCGGGTGTTGATGAACTGCGGCCTGATTCGGCGGCTCCAATCCGTCGCGCGGACCTGCAGCCATGGCGCGGATGCGACCACATCCTGCGACACCAGGTCGTAGCAGGCGTACGAGCGTGGACCGCTGCCATGTTGGATGAAACGCCTGGCGCGCACGGTGCCCGGGACTGCGGCAAGCGCGGGGAGATGTTCGGTCCCGTACCATCGGTCGACTTCCGGCTCCCAACCAGGCGTCACATCAGTCCAGACAATGTAGTGGACGCTCGGAGTAGAACCCGCCGCGGCACCGGGGATGTCCTGTACTGGCTCCAATCGATGCGCGCGACTCGCCGCCGCTGGAGCTGGTTCGCGGCCGACTGTCAGTGCGTTTTCCGTGTACACCAGCAACAATTGTTCAGACTCGCAGCGGTAGGCAACGCTGTTTTGGTCAGCGATCAATGCTGATATCGGTACGGAACCGCGGAGGTCGAAGATCGACAGGTGTTGCGGGATCATCCTTCGATGTCCAGCGCGCGCAGAACGCGGGAAACCATGTTGTAGGCGGCGATCAATGCCGTAAGTTCGACGATTTGCGCCGGCGCAAAGGCAATAGCCAGCGCCGCGTGGATATCGTCGTCTATGTTTTCGTTCCGGGTGACCAGGTCCGTGTAGTCGAGGACCAGCGAATCGGTTCCCGTGAATGACTGGCGAAGGTCATTGGCGAGCGCATCAACTTCGGACGCGCTCAAACCTGCAGCGAGCGCATGATCGCGATGGGCGTTGAATTCGTACGGCGCCGCATTGAGCACAGCGATTCGCAGAATCACCAGCTCCCGCAACCGTGGCGCAAGACCGAGTTGCTGACGCAAGCGCGTCAGAAAATACTCCCAGCCATCGGCCACCGGAACGCTGTGTAGCAGCACCTGGTAGAGCGGTGATACCGAGCCGCGATTTGCGATCAGTCGTGCTTCGATGGCCGCGGTCGCTTCGCAGGTTCCAGGTACGATGCGGGGCAGGCGGGTCAAATTGCACCCTCTGCGTGGAGCGCTGCCAGCTGTTCCGGATCCAGGCCGAGCATTTCCACAAACCAGAGGTGGTTGTCCGCTCCCAGCGGTCGTCCTGACCAGCTGACACCGCCCGCCGATTCACTGAATTTCGGAAATGCGTTCTGCATCCTGATCGGCCCCACGTCCTCGCTCGGCGCCTGCGCAATCAAATCTCGGCTGATGAATTGGGGATCGGCAAGGATGTCGGGGATGGTATATACGGGCGCGGCAGTGGCGCCACCGTCAGTCAGAAGCGTTACCACATCTGCCGCATCGTGTTTGCTCATCCACGCCGCGATGATCACGTCGAGTTCTTCGACATGGCGGGCTCTTGCATCGCCACTGGAGAATCGCGCGTCTTCGTTCAGGTCCGGGCGGCCAATGAGCGCAAAGAACCGTTTGGCAATCTGGTCAGCAGCGCAGGAGATTGCGACCCATTTGCCGTCCCGACACTGGTAGATATTGCGGGGCGCGGAAACAGGCGCACGGCTTCCCCGACGTTCGGGCACGATGCCGAGTTGGTCGTAAGCCGTAATGCTCGGGCCGAACATGCAGAACAACGCTTCGAACAAGGAGAGGTCGATCACCTGGCCGCGGTGCAGCGGGTCCTGGGCGCGTCGCCAAAGCGCGGCCATGCAGGAAAAGGCACCGAGGTAGCCGGCAGCGCCATCGGCAATGGTTTGCGGAGGCAGTGTCGGCGGGCCACCGGGTTGGCCGTTGGCGTAGGTGAACCCGCTCATGGCTTCGGCCTGTGTTCCGAAGGTCGGGCGATTTGCGTAGGGACCGGTCTGCCCCCAGCCCGTCACGCGCAGGATGACCAGACCTCGATTTCGTTCATGCAACGTTGCCGGGGCCAGGCCGAGGGCCTCGAGCTTGCCGGGGCGCATGTTTTCTATCAGTACGTCGGCCTTTTCGATGAGCCGCAACATCAGGTCGCGGCCCTTGGGGTGTTTGAGATTGATGGTGACGGCAAACTTGTTTCGGCCGAGCAACCGCCAATATACAGACGTGCCGTTGACCTTGTTGGGCGAGGCCCGCGAGGTATCACCGGCCGGACTTTCGACCTTGATGACCGTGGCGCCGAAATCGGCCAGCATCATTGCCGTATGCGGCCCGGCCATCATGGTCGCCATGTCGATGACGACCAGTCCGGCGAGCGGTCCGCCGGGAACAGCGGCAGGCAGGTTATGTTCGGTGTGTGTGCTGTTGGTCATGGCGAAACGCAGTTATGGCTATGGTCCGCCGATCTAACCGATTCCACCACACCCACGTCAAGTCATACGGATGACTTTTTTTTCCCACCCAATGCCGGGGCGTTGAAGGTAGCCGCCAGGCAATGGATCAATTGGCGGGCGCCGTGGTCGAGGCTGCGTTCGATTTTCATGTCGCGCGCCATGCGGTCCATCCGGGTTCCGCCGACATGGACATACAGTACCGCACCGAGCAACACCTGGATGCGCCAGTAGATGTCGTCGTCAGCGAGGTGCGGGCAGGCGCGACGGACGACATCGAGCAGCATACGGCCGGATTCGTCCAGCGATTCATCAAGGACCTGGCGCACGGCGGATGACGGGTCCGTCAGAGCGCGGCCGTAGAGTCTCTGAAAGACTTCACTGGGGCTGGTCGATTCGGTGGTCAGGCCGAGGCCGGCCTCGATCCAGGCGCCTAGAAGCTCCTCGATAGCGATGCGGCGGGTCTGTTTACGGGCCAGCAGTTCCGCCAGGCGCGTTTTGCGTGCTGTAATCAGCGGGCTCATCCTCCGTTCCCAGACCGCGCGGAACAGTGCCTCCTTGCTCCCCCAGTAATAATGCAGCGCGCCGAGGTTGGCGCCGGCCTCTTCGGCAATGGCCCGCACGCGGGTGCCTTCGAAACCGTTGTCTGCGAACAGACGTTCCGCGGCGTCAAGAAATGCGTGCTCGGTTGTCGCGTCCTTCTCCGCTTTGGCGTTGGCGCTTCGTCGATCGGTCACTGCCACGGATGTTTCCTTGCAAGGTGTTGAATGTTAACGATACGCTTCAATCCGCGAATTACAAAGTCATACGGGTGACTTGCATCAAGTGGTTGCGTGCACGTAGGCTGGCCTGAAATTCAAAGGAGCCCACCCCTGTGCAAGCCGTGATGTGTGAGTCGTCTGGTGGTCCCGAAGTCATGGTGCTGAAGGAGATTGCCGACCCGGTGCCCAAGGCGGACGAAGTGGTCATTGAGGTGGTCACAGCGGGAGTGAACCGGGCCGACATCCTGCAACGGCAGGGCTATTACCCGCCACCGCCTGGTGAATCGGAGATTCTCGGGCTGGAAGTTGCCGGCGTGGTTGTGGCGATCGGTGACAAGGTCCGATCGCGGGCCGTGGGCGATAAGGTCTGCGCGCTGCTCGCTGGCGGCGGCTACGCACAACAGGTTGCCGTGCCTGCCAGCCTGACGTTACCTGTCCCAGCCAATGTTCCGCTGCCGTCCGCGGCCGCACTTCCGGAAGCCCTCGCGACGGTGTACTACAACCTTGTCGAGTTGGCCGCCATAGTTCGTGGCGACCGTATCCTGATCCATGGCGGCGGCAGTGGCATCGGTACCGCCGCCATCCAGATTGCGAAGGCCTACGGCGCCAAGGTGGCGTGTACGGCGGGTTCCAAGGCCAAGCTCCAGGTGGCCGAATCGCTCGGCGCGGACCTGTTGATCAACTACCACGACCAGGACTTCGTCACCGAACTGAAGGCTGTCGGGGGCGCCGACGTCATCCTGGACATCATCGGTGCCAAATACCTGCCGCGGAACATCGATGCGCTGAAAAGTCATGGGCGGCTGCTGGTGATTGGCTTGCAGGGTGGACGCAAAGGTGAGATCGACCTCGCGCGGCTGTTGATGAAACAAGGCGCCGTATATGCGTCGTCCTTGCGTGCGCTCCCGCTGGCGCGCAAAGCCCGGCTCATCGCCGCGGTTGAACGCGACCTCTGGCCATTGGTGGAGCAGGGTAAATACCAACCGCTGATTGACCGCGTGCTGCCGATCACCCAGGTGGCAGACGCGCACGGATTGCTGGAAGGCGGAGAAATCACCGGCAAGGTGCTGCTTTCGTTCGATTGAACGCGTAGAATTCATACGTATGACTGATTTGAGGCGCATTCGCATTCACATCAGGGTCAGAACGAAAGGGGCGATTAAACATGACTCATCCATTTCCGGATGTGCCGACATTCAGTGGTTTTGACTGGCCGGTACGGGCTGATGCCGACATTTACGACCTGGAAATCGTCGGTGAAATACCGCGTGAATTGAACGGAACCTTCTACCGGTGCGGACCGGAACACCAGTACCCACCGATGCGCGACGGTGTATTCATCGATGGCGACGGCGTAATCAGCATGTTCCGGTTCGAAGATGGCCATGTCGACTTTCGCACACGGTTCGTCCGTACCGAACGCTTCCTGGCCGAGCGCAAGGCGCGGCGGTCACTGTTTGGTGGTTACCGCAATCCCTACCTCGATGATCCCGCGGTCGCCGGCGTCGAGCGCGGCACCGCGAATACCACAGCCTTCTGGCACGCCGGCCGCCTCTTTGCGCTCAAGGAAGACAGCCGGCCGATGGAAATCGACCCCGATACGCTGGCAACCCGCGGCCGCTGGGATTACGGCGGCAAGCTGCACAGCAAGACCGCGACGGCGCACCCGGAAATCGATCCGCGAACCGGTGAACTGTTCATGCACGGTTTCTTTTCCCGCGGCGGGATTGCGCCGGAGATTGCCTACTGGGTTGTTGACCAGGACGGCGGACTGGTCCGCGAATTCGAGGTCACCCCGCCCTACGCAAGCATGATTCACGACATCGCGGTAACCGGTGAGCACATCGTGTTTCCGGTCATGCCCACAACTCCGGATGACCGACGCATGCGTCGGGGCGGCCCGATTTTCCAATGGGACGACAGCCTGCCGAGCTATCTCGGCGTCATGCGACGCGATGGTGATGGCTCAGACATCCGTTGGTTCAAGGGGCCGCCGCAGTGGATGTATCACATCATGAATGCGTGGACCGACGGTGGTCATATTCACATTGACTGTTGTGTCAGTGAAATTCAGTCATTTCCGTTTTTCACCGACATCAACGGCAAACTGTACGAACCGACACGGGCCAGGCCGAAGCTGACCCGCTGGTCCATCGATTTGAACGGACCGGACGAATTCACTTCAACCAGGTTTTTCGACAGGCAATGCGAGTATCCACGCGTCGATGACCGTTTCCAGATGGCGCCTTATCGTCATGGCTATCTGCTGTTCACCGACCCTGATCGGCGAGCGGAAGCCACAACGCGCCGCAGCGGTCAGGCCTTCAACTCCATTGCCCGCTTCGACATGACCTCCGGCACACTGGTGGAGAGCTGGTTTGTCGGGGAGGCCTCGGCACCGATGGAACCGCAGTTCGTGCCGCGCAGCGACGATGCGCCGGAAGGCAGCGGCTGGATACTGATGGTCGTCAACCGTTATGCCGAAGGCCGCAGCGACCTCGTTGTACTGGACGCGCAGAACCTCGCGCAAGGCCCGGTCGCAATTGCCAAACTGAGCCTGCGCGCGCGGGCCGCATTCCATGGCTGCTGGGTCTCCGCCGCACAACTGCAAGCGGCACGCGGCGTCGACCAGGGGATGCGGTGACAGATCACTATCTGCAACGGGACGCCGCAGCCCGCACCTGGAAGCAGGCTGGCGGCGCAGTCGTAGGGTATTTTGCTGATGATGTTCCGGTCGCTCTGATCGAAGCCGCCGGATTTCTGCCTTACCGGGTCGCTGGTGATCCGGCGGGTGACATTCCTGCGGCAATGGCGCGCGGACCGATAGATGTCCGCGCTGATCGCCTGGCATACGTGAACAGCTGGGTCTGCCAGATCGCCGCGGGTCACCTGGACTTCATCGATCACTTCATCATTTCCAATTCCCGCAAGCACATTCTGCAGCTGCACGAACGCCTGCTTGCGCTGAAGCGGCCCCCGTCGCTCTGTGTGCTCGACCGCGCGATGGGTGATTCCTTTGCCGCGAGCGAATTCAATCATCGACAGATCATCCAGCTGGGATCCAGGTTGGAAGGCTGGGCCGGCGCCCCCATCACCGACAGCGCAATGGCGGCCGCGGTAGCCCGATACAACCGGCGCGCGAGTGCTTTGCGCCGGTTCGCTAGCTTGCGCGAAACCATGCCCGCCAGACTGGCGGGATCGTTGGCGTTGCGTACGCTGATCGCAATCCGCAGGATGCGATGTGACGACGCGGCTGCGCTACTGGAATCGATGATCGCCAGCGCCGCAACCGGCGACGCAGTTCCTGGTCTGCCGCTATTCATCGGCGGCAGTGCGCAGGATAACGATGCCATCTATCGCGCCATCGAACAGGCCGGCGGCAATGTCATTGCTGAAAGCCATGGCTGGGGACCGGCCCTCATCGAGCAGGATATAGGTGACGGTGATCCGTTTGCCGCGATTTCCGCGCACTACCATCATCATCCTGATTTTGTTGTGCCGCTCGCCGAATCGGTTGCCAAGGTCAAACAGCGTGTTTCCCGCACGATCGCACGGCGCTTCCTGACCTGCCTGTACAGTGCCGACGAGGCGCCTCTGTGGGAAGCGCCATCCGAACACCACGCACTCGACATTCCGGCAACAACACTTGCAGACCTGCCGTATACAACGGAGCTGCCGCCATTGTGCGACCGGTTCGCAACCTTGATGAAGGATTGGCAAGTATGAACCTGCCGAGCATCTCCTCACGGTTACAGGCGGTCGAGGAGGTCCGTGCGCTGCAACGGGATTGGGTGAAACGCACACGGCAGAGCGTGGCGGCCGGCGGGCCGTTCGCGATCTGCAATGGCGATGAAGCCGAAGAACTGTTCATCGCCATGGATATTCCGGTGCTGGCCATCAACTACTGGAATTACCTGATCCTCGCCCAGCGCAAACAGGCCCGCATGAATGCCATCCTGCAGGCGGAAGGCTATCCCGGCGCCCACTTCTTCGGCTTTGCGCTCGCGGCCAGCCTCAGCCCCGAAGACGCGCCCTGGGGCGGCCTGCCGACGCCTACCATCATCTGCGGCAGTTCGCGCAACGAGATGGAAACGCGGGTCTGCGAGTTGTGGGCGGCAAAGCTGGGCTGCGCAAACTTCACGATGGATTTCAGCTTCCCTTCGCCCCCCTTCCGGCCACTCCCCAGGGAATGGTGGCAACATCTCGAGCACAATTGGGAAGCCATGGTCGACCCTGCGCGTCTGGACTATCGCATCGCGCAGGAGCGGCAACTTGTCGCGCGGGTCGAGGCAATCACCGGCCGCCGCCTTACCGTGACCCGGTTGGCGCAGGTCATGGCGTTGATCAACGAACAGATGTCGATCTGGACCCGTGCCCAACAAGCCATCGCGGCGGCGCCAGTGTGCCCGGTGCACATCCGCGACCAGATTTCGATATACCAAGCAATGTGGCATCGAGGCTCGCCACTGGGCGTGGACCTCATCACCCGCTACGAAGAAGAAATCCGCCAGCGCGTTGACGAAGGTATCGGCGCCTACGAAAACGAACGATTCCGCCTCTACTACAGCGTGCAGACACCCCCATGGCACGATGAAATCGAAACGCGTTATGGCGCGGTCACCGTGTGCTGCTCGTACACCGATATTCCAGGCCTGTACCGTCGACGATTCGACCCGGCCGATCCGTTACGCGCACTCGCCGCCCGCCACATGCTGCTGTTCGATTGGGGACCGTACCGGATTATCGATGTTGCACGTCGCCATCGATGTGATGCAGCCATTGTCGTTGAACCGGCGATGGCCAATGGCGTGTCATTGCAGCAGCAAATCGTTGAAGCGGCCGGGATCCCCTATCTCGCGATACCACGTCCCGCCGGTGATGCGGAAATCTGCGATCGCATCGGCGCATTCATAGAACAACGCCTGTTGAACGGGAGAGAACGTCATGCAGTATGAAGATACGGGATTGTATATCGGTGGCGAATGGCGGCCGGCCATCAGCGGCGCGTTCATCCCGGTCGAAAATCCGGCCACCGGTCAACAGATCGGCCAGGTGGCTAAAGCGTCGACCGATGATCTGGATCTGGCCTTGACTGCCGTACAGGCCGGGTTCGACCTCTGGCGGCGCACCGCTGCGTTTGAGCGCGCAAGCATCCTGCGCCGTGCCGCCACGCTGATCCGCGAACGCGCGGATCGCATTGCCGAAATCCTGACGCTGGAACAGGGCAAGCCGCTGACGGAAGCGCGCACCGAAACCTTGCTTGCCGGCGATGTTCTGGACTGGTTTGCCGGTGAAGCACAACGAACCTATGGACAGCTCATACCGGCACGGTCACCGTCGGTGACGCAGGCGGTGCACAAACTGCCGGTCGGCCCGGTGGCAGCATTCACGCCATGGAATTTCCCCATCAACCAGACCATCCGCAAGTTGGCCGCGGCACTGGCCGCCGGCTGTGCAATCATTGTCAAAGGTCCGGAAGAAACGCCCGCGTCACCCGCGGCACTGGTTCAGGCGCTGGCGGATGCTGGCGTGCCGGCCGGCGTGGTCAACCTGGTTTACGGTGTGCCGGCCGAAATCAGCAGCTACCTGATACCACATCCGGTGATCCGCAAAGCGAGTTTCACCGGTTCGGTCGCCGTCGGCAAACAACTGGCCGAACTCGCTGGCAGACACATGAAGCGAACGACCATGGAGCTGGGTGGACACGCACCGGTCATCATCTGTGATGATGCCGATGTGCAGGCTGTGGTCGCATTGTTCTCCGCATTCAAGTTCCGCGCGGCCGGTCAGACCTGTATCTCGCCGACCAGATTCCTCGTCCACCGTAAGGTCCATGACGAGTTCGTTGAGGGATTCATTGCCGGTGCGCGTAACGTGAAGGTTGGCGATGGTTTTGACCCGGCGACGCGCATGGGTCCGCTGATCAATCTGAAGCGTGTGCAAGCCGTGCAGGGCATGGTTGATGATGCGGTGGCAAAAGGCGCGAAGCTCGAAACCGGGGGTCGGCGAATCGGCGACACCGGCTACTTCTACGAACCGACCATTCTGACGGGCCTCGATCCTGCGATGCGTATCATGAACGAAGAACCTTTCGGACCCGTCGCATTGGTGTCGCCGTTCGATGAATTAGATGCGGCGATCACAGAAGCCAACCGGTTGCCCGTCGGGCTTGGCGCGTTCGCATTTACTTCGTCGGCGCGCACCGCACATCGGCTGGCCAACGAGATCGAATCCGGCATGATCACCATCAATCACATCGGCATGGGTCTGCCGGAAGTGCCCTTTGGTGGCATCAAGGATTCCGGCTACGGCTCGGAAGGTGGCTCCGACGCCATCGAGCCCTACCTGGTTTCAAGATTCGTCACCAGTCAGCCGGGTTGAACCACGCGCACCCGCAGATCGGTAAGGTATAAAGGGGGGAAACATGCACAATTCCACGAGTGCGATCGACAGCGGGGAAACGCTGCGCAGAAACTCGGCCTACACGGTTGGCCTGTTCACGGTGTTGTACATGTTGATGTACGTCGATCGGAACATCGTCAACCTGCTGCTGGAATCGATCAAGGCGGACCTGAAGCTTTCAGATACGATGCTGGCGCTTATTGCCGGCTTCGGCTTCTCGTTCTTCCATACGGTATTCGGTTTGCCGGCAGCGCGCTGGGCAGATCGCAGTGACCGCCGCATCATCATCACGCTGTCGACTGCATTGTGGAGCGGCATGACCCTGCTGTGCGGCTTTGTGCAGAACGGCCTGCAACTTGCGCTGGCGCGCATCGGCGTCGGTATCGGCGAAGCCACGACACCGGTATTGCATTCAATTCTGTCAGACAGTTCCACCAAGGATAGTCGGGCGCGCGTCATGTCCATATTGATCATGGGCTCACCGCTGGCGGCCTTGTTCTGCTATCCGGTGATTGGCTGGTTCGAAACCCACCACGGTTGGCGCAGCGCCTTTATCGTTGCGGGCATTCCCGGATTGATTGCCGGCGCCGTGGTCTGGTTCACCTTTCGCGATCGCGCGAGAGAAGCCGCAAGGAATCACGTAAAGGGCTATGAACGCACCGCGCCTCCCGTGCGCGAGGTGCTGCGATTCCTGCGCGGGCAGCGGACATTCCTGTGCACAGCCGCCGGCTATGTCATTTCGCAAATCGGCATCATCGGGTTTACCGTGTGGGCGCCAACGTATCTGCGCCGGGTGCATGAAATGTCACCCAGTGAAGTCGGTATCTCGTTTGGTCTGATTACCGGCATCGTCGGGCTGCTGGGCGCGCTGAGCGGCGCCGTCATTCTCGAGCGCAGCAACCGCTACGGTGACCGCTGGAAACTGCTCTGGCCCGCATTGGCCACCTTCCTGGCGGCGCCGGCAATCCTGGCCGCCACCTTCTTTGATTCGGTCTGGGTCACTCTGGGTGGCATGGGCATGGTCGCTTTCATGGCGGCGTTTAAATTCGGTCCGGTGCTGGCGGTCAACCAGAGTGTCGTCAGGCCGCGCATGCGCGCATTGGCATCGTCGTTGCAGGGATTCACTGCGTCCATTGTCGCCATTGGGGGAGGACCGATCATCGTCGGCGCCATCAGCGATGCGCTGACGCCGGAGTTCGGGGCGGACGGATTACGGTACGGCGTGATGTGTTGCGCGGTGTTCGCCACCGCCGGTTCAATACTGCTGGCATACGGTTCGCGTTTCATCGAGGCCGATATCAGACTGGCCGAAGCGGTGGACTGAACGCGCACATGCAACGTAGTTTCCTCGATGAGATGAAAGCGGCCCGCGATGCGGCGCTGACCGGACAGGGTGACAACCGCAGGCGCGCTGGCATTGTCGGCGGCGACGTGCCCCCTGAACTGGTTCTCGCCTGCGGACTGCACCCGGTGCGGCTGGCATCGCGTCCTGGTCATGGTTACGAACTCGGCCAGCGCTATCTGGCGGGAGGCGCGGACGAGAAGGCGAAGATCCTGTTTCAGATGATTGTCGAAGGTTCCTTCGGCGACCTGGATTGCATCGTCTTCTCTCATGCCTGCGAAACGTATGTACGGGTGTTCTACGCATTGCGCGAGTTCATGCGCCTGTATCCCGGGCAAGCAGCTCGTGTTCCACCCTTGCATTTCCTTGACCTGCTGCATGGCTCCGCGGACAGCACGCGTACCTACAACATGGTTCGCGCCCGGCAGCTGATTGCTGCGCTGGGCGGTTGTGATGACGGGGCTCTGCGCGAGGCTCTCGCATTGTATGAAAGGCATCGGGCTGCCTGGCGGGAGATCGATCTGTTGCGTCGCCAGGGAAGAATTTCGGGATGTGATACGTTGCTAGCGGCAGCCGCCTCCGATGTGATGGAGCCGGTGCAGTATGGAGTACTCATCTGGTCACTGGTCGGCCAGTGGCGTAGCAATCCTGTTTGTACAGGGAAAAAGGTGCTCGTCACCGGTAGCGCGCATGACCATGCCGGTTATTACGAACTCATCGAGCGGCACGGATTGCGGGTGGTCGGCGAGGACCATGACCGTGCGGCCCGGTTCGTATTTCACACATCCGACAACGAGGTGCACGATCCACTGGCCGCGATTATCGATCGTTTTCAGCGCAGCCCGGTAAGGTCGGCGAAGTTTCCGGCCAGCGAACGGGCGCGACAAACGGCAGCACGGGCGCGTGAGCAGCGCATCGCCGGTGTTCTCTGTCTGGTGCGCGCTGGTGATCCTGCTGCGCGTTGGGACGTTCCTGATCAGCAGGAGGCGCTCGGCGAGTTGCCGTTCCTGCTGTTGGACGATCTGCCGTATGACCCGGTCCCGCAACTCATCGACGAGCGCATTGAAACCTGGGCGGCCGGTTTGCGTCATGGCTGAACCGCCGGTACCTGCAAGGCAGCGGAAACGACGCGGCGTCGGACTCGAGTCTGCGCACCTTGGTTATACGTACCACCGTCAATGGTTCCGTGAAATGCAGGCGGCAGTTGCCGCCGGCGAGCCTTTCGCCATTATTGCCGCTGAAGCACCCCTGGAAGTTCTGCGCGCAATGGATATCCCGTTTGTGACCGTACAGTGGTGGTCGTCGCTGGTTTCGGCCAAGCAGAAAGCTCCGGCATACCTGAACGAGTTGCGTCGGCGTGGTTGGCCGGATGATCAAGAGCAGTATTTTTCGCTGGCGTTTGCCTCATGTTTCGATGCGGATCCTCAATCCGCGCCCTGGGGTGGATTGCCTGTTCCCTCGATCATCATTGGCGATCCGCGCGATGACAATCAGGGCAAGATCTATGAACTCTGGGCGCGGACCTGCGGCGCTGATTATTTTCCCTTCGAACGCGCAATCCAGGTCGGCGGCCCTGCGCAATGGTGGGATTTCGGTCCGCACCGGTGGGCGGATTTGATTGATCCGGCGTTACTTGATCTGCACGTTGCCGAGACCTGGCGGTTGATACGGACCCTGGAGAGGTTGACTGGCAGGGTGTTCGACATCGAGCGCCTGCGGCAGGTCCTCGATTTGGTCAATGAGACCGAGGAACACTTTCGCGCGGCGCGCGACCTTATTTCAAATACCCGGCCGGCCCCTGTCGGCGTCAGCGATACATTCACCAGCGTGATGATGCCCCAATGGCACCGAGGCACGGAATGGGCGCGGGACGCGGCCGGGTTGTTCCGCCAGGAAGTGGAAGACCGGGCAAGAGCTGGCCTGGGTGCATGTGCAAATGAACGCCTGCGTCTGGCGTGGCTCGGCCAGGGCCTGTGGTTCAACGTCGATTTCTACGAACAGTTCATGGCTGACTACGGCGCGGTATTTGTCTGGTCCATGTATCTCGGGTACGCGGCGGATGCTTATTTGCGATACGGCGATGCCGATCCCGTGCGGACGTTGTCTTCCAGGTACGCCGTTTTCACCCAGTACATGAGCATGGAACCGTGGCCCAGCGGCTGGTTCGTCAAGGAGGCACTGCAGGCCGGCATCGACGGGGTCGTGATTCTCGGCGACGCATGGCCGTTCGCGGACGAAGCTTTTTTGCGGGCCGGGATCCCGCTGTTGAGGCTGTCCGTTCATCAGGTCGACTCGCGCCAATGGGACGAGGCGCGGGTCACCGAAGCACTGAGGCATTTCATCGAGACCACCCTGGGCGCGACGGCGCCCTCGGCGCGCTGACAGGATTTCACCCCTCCCTCGTCGCAACTGCCCCCGGCGTCTGATGGCCGAAACAAGTCATACGCTCGATTTAAGTCATACGGTTGACTAAATATCTGGTTGCAGCAATAGTACACATCTATGACTTTATCCGTTATCACATTGGGGGAGCGCGTATGAATCGGAATCAGTCTAGTTATTGCTTTGTTCTAACCGGGCTGGCGGTCGCCATCGCAGGCCTTTTGCCGGCATCGGTGCCGGTCGCCGCCGCGGCCAATGCGCCGAACCAGGTCGAAGAGATTTTCGTCACTGCGGAACGGCGGGAAACCAATCTTCAGCAAACACCCATCGCCATCAAGGCATTCACGTCTGAGCGGCTGGATGACCTGGGTATCCAGAATCTCGGTGCGATTACGAGCTATGCCCCTAACGTGGAAATCAGTCCGACCAAGCGTCCCGCCGGTGGCACCAGCGCCATTGCCGCGTTCATCCGTGGCGTCGGCACCGGTGACTTCCTGATCCCGACCGACCCCGCCATCGGTCTCTACGTCGATGGTGTCTACATTGCCCGCACCGTCGGCGGCCTGATGTCGATTCCGGACATCGAGCGCGTCGAAGTGCTCAAAGGCCCGCAAGGCACGCTGTTCGGCAGGAATACGCTTGGCGGCGCGATCAACGTCGTCACCACCCAACCGAGCGTGGATGGACCGTTGAAGGGCCGCTTCACCGTCCGGGCTGGCAGCCATGGTCGCCGCGACGCCGTCGTGGATTTGAACGGGCCATTGGTCGAGGGCGTGCTGGGTGCGAAATTCTCCGTCGCAACGCTGAACTTCAATGGTTGGCAGCGCAACCTGATCACCAACGAGCGCTACGGTACCGAAGGCCGAATCATTTCGCGTGGTTCATTGCTCTGGGATGTGTCGGACACATTCAGCCTGCAACTGACAGGTGACTATACCTACCAGCGCCAGAAGGGCACCCATGGCCAGTTGCTGAGCGTCACGAATACGCTGGCGCGCCCCGCACGATTCAATTCCATCGCCGCGCCGGTGCTGAATCCCGGCCTGATGCTGCCCGCCGATTCAATTGTCGACAACCGCTGGGCCACGACAACCAACCGGCTGACCAACGAAACCTCGCCGAGCCAGGACGACCAGGATATCTGGGGCATGTCCCTGGTTGGCACGTATTCTCTGACTGACTCGCTGCGACTGAAATCGACCACCGCGTATCGCGAGCTTGATTCGTTCATCCAGGTCGCAGGTGACGGAACGCCTTATCCGCGGAACGCCGCAGCATCCACCAACGACAGCGAACAGTTCAGCCAGGAACTCGAATTGAGCGGCAGCTTCCTCGATGGCCGCGCGACCTTCGTTCTCGGCGCGTATTACTTCGACGAGAATGCGTCGGCCTCGCGTATCGGGCTGTTCGAGCACGGTGTCTACCAGATCACCGCTCGTACCTCCGACGCGCGTGACCGTAACGATTCCTTCGGTATGGACGCCACCAGCTACGCTGCCTTTGGCCAGGTCAATTTCCAGTTGACCGACGACATCGACGTGTTTGCCGGCGGCCGAATCAATAAGGATAAAAAGACCTATTCATTCATGTCCGAGCGACCGGAAATCGGCGATGTCGTCACCCCGTTGACCTCCGACAGTGACAAGTGGACGGCATTCACGCCGCGTGTCGGCATCAACTGGCAGGCCAATGATGATGTATTCGTCTATGCCAGTTACGCCGAAGGATTCAAGAGCGGCGGATTCGGCAATCCGCTGGAAGGACAGGGCATTCCCTCCTACGATCCGGAAGACCTCACCACCTGGGAACTCGGCCTGAAGTCGACGCTGTTTGACGACCGGATGACGTTCAACGCCGCAGTATTCACCAGCAAGTATCAAGGTACGCAGATCACGGTGATCATTCCGCCCAACTCATTCCGTACCACCCAGAATGGTGGTGACGCGCGCATACGGGGCTTTGAAGTCGACTTCGAAGCCGTGGCGGCGCCCGGCCTGACGCTGAATGCCTCTGTGGGATACAACCATGCACGGTTTACTTCAGTGACGCCGGACGCGGTGGAGGCCTCTGCACGCGACGGACTGGTCCACGAAGCGGGCACACCGCTGCCCTACGTTCCCGACTGGTCAGCCACGTTCGGCGCAACCTACGAGTTTCCTCTGGGAGACCTGGGGAATATGTCGCTGCGCGGCACCTATTCCTACAAGAGCAGCACGATACTCAAGCTGGCGGACCCGGATACTAATCAACCGGAGTACGGCTTGTTGAGTGCGCGCATCGGCTTCGTACCAACCAATTATCCCCAACTCGAATTTTCGGTGGTGGGTACCAACCTGACAGACAAGGAGTATTACTACTATCGCAACTACAGCGGCTCGACCGGCAACGACCTCGGTGCTGCCGGCGATCCCAGGTTGTTCTACTTCCAGGTGAACTACCGGATGTAGTCATCTCAGGTTGACTGGCTGACGCCGCGGAAAACAGGCCGGCGCGTCGAACGGGTTCCAGACCTCGTTCGACCGCCGGCCGCGACCCCGGCATCGCGCCTTACTGTCGTTCCAACGCCTCTTCAAGTACCGAATAGTCAATGAACTGC
>JACKNH010000028.1 GCA_024234975.1 Gammaproteobacteria bacterium | reverse complement strand
CAACGGCAGTGGCGAGCCGTCCGAGTCACGACCATAGGTGTTGGTGAACTTGCGGAACGCGGTGACGGACTTCAAATGGATGGTGTCGGTGAGATCCCAGTCCATTGATGCACTGACGCCCCAGTGATCCATGTTGTTGACGTTTTCCCAACGACGGTTGGTCAAATCATCCGCATAGCGCAGGTAGGCTGTGTACGGGCTGTCGGTCATGAAACGATCATCCCAGCGGATGGGATTGCCGTCCGGATCGTTGCCGTAAACCGGGCCGGCGACCAGGTTGTTCCACAACGTCCACAGGCCGAAGTCACCGTTCATCAGCGTGTACTTGTCGGCCGGACCCTTCTGCCGCAGATGAGTGACGTCACCGATGACATTCAACTCCATCGCGTCAGAGACGATCCAGCGCAGCGCGGCACGACCGGACTGCACGTTTTCATCGCCCAGCGTATCGACCACACAGCCGTTTTCGGTGCGGATATCCTGTGAGCCCAGTTCCGAACCCAGCACGATGGGTTCGAAGTAAACCGGGGCGCCGTCGATGTCGGTGGCGACCTGTACCGGTGCGGTACCGCCATCACCCAGCGTGCCGGGGCCGTTGACGCACTCGTAGTCGAGCAGTTTGAAGTAGCCGTCGCGCTGCTTGGAGGAGCCCGACACACGCAACATCAGTTGGTCTTCCACCAACGAGACGTCCACGCCACCGCGCACGTTCAGCTGGTCATAGGAACCCATCTGGATTTCGATGTTGCCTGAGTTGTCACCCTGCGGTTTACGGGAAACCAGGCGCACGGTACCGCCGATGGCGTTACGGCCGAACAAGGTGCCTTGCGGACCACGCAGCACTTCGACGCGCTCGAGATCGAGCAGATCCATGATCGCGCCCTGCGGGCGGCCGTGATAGACGTCGTCGATGTAAATCGGCACGCCGGGTTCGAATGACAGTGAGTTGTCACCCAGACCCACGCCGCGGATGAATGCGGCTGCCGTGCTGCCCCAGCCTGCGCCCAGCGGCGCAATGACCGTGCTCGGCGAAAACGCGTCGAGGTCGGTCACGTCGGTCAGACCACGCAATTCCATTTCTGCGCCGGAGACGGCGGTAATGGCCAACGGTGTGTCCTGCAGGCTTTCCTCGCGGAAGCGAGCCGAAACCACCATCTCATCGATGGCGCCGTCCTGGGCCGAAGCCGTTGCCATCGTCGCTACCAGAACGGCGGACGCCGTCAGTGTATTTGCCGCCACCGCGGCGAGTGCACCACAAATCGCAGCCCGCAGCGGTGCCCGGCTGTGGCCGGACCTGCCCAGAAAAAATCGAGTTTCACCCGAGTCCATATGCAACCCCCTCTGTTCAACTGTCAGTAATTAACAACAGATAGACAGACGACCAGGCCAATCTTGATACTTCCCCTTAAGGTCCCCTGCCAATACTGCATCGGAAGCAATATTAGACGAATGTACAACGAGTTGATAGAGGGCACTGAATAATGGGGGTGTTGCTGGCACCTGTATACATTTGTCGCATCAAAGTTGCATAGATGCAACGAAAATCGCAGTCCGGGGATGGCCTTTCCGGGGCTGGTCGCGAGCAACCGCCAAGGCGGAAGCAGCACACCGGGGTTGTGCATGGCGGGTTCAGGGTGAGATGCGATCGAAAACGTCCAGGCGCCGTCAGACCGGGTTCCGGCGTGTGGCGACGAATCCCGGCGCCGTGGATTCAGCCAACCGGTAGACTGCCTGCCTATGACCACGACAGACGCATCGACCTGGCAGCGCTTGCTACGCCGCGCGGTATTGATTGAACGAGAGGAAATCCAGCCCGCGCTCGCCGCGTTCACTTTCGTATTCATTGCGATGGCCGCCTACTACCTCATGCGCCCACTGCGCGACGCCATGGCCAGCGACTGGAGCAATGCCGAGATCGCAGCACTGTGGAACATGCAACTGGTGCTGAGTGGGGTGAGCGTTGCGGTATATGGCTACCTGTGCGCGCGATTGCGATTCGCCAGGCTTGTCCCGGGCGTCTATCTGTTTTTCGCCATGAGTTTCGCGGCGTTCTATGCCGGTGCCGGCATTGCCGCCAATCACGTGCTGATCGATAAGGCGTTCTATCTCTGGGTCAGCCTGTTCAGCCTGTTCCACGTCTCGGTGTTCTGGAGCCTGATGGGCGAGGTTTTCACCAAGTCGCAGTCGCAACGGCTGTTCGCCTTCCTGGCCGGCGGATCCAGCGCTGGTGCCGCGTTGGGACCGTTGTTCGCGGGCCTGTTCGTCGGCCGGATTGGCGTTGATAACCTGCTGCTCATTGCAGCACTGATGCTGTTTGCCGGCATGCCACTGGTGCTTTATCTGCAACGCCTGGCGCCGACCGGCAAGCGGGCTGATGACATTTCAATCGTGGGTAAACCTGACGATGTGATCGGAGGCAGCCCGCTGGCGGGATTCAGCCTGTTCCTGCGCAACCCGTTTCTGCTGGGCATCGGCGCGTTCATTCTATTGCTCACCGCCATCAACGGCCTGTTCTACCTGCAACAAACGGAAGTTCTGCGGGTGTTTCCGCTCGAGACCCGGGCGGCCATTCTGGGTTACATCGCCGCCGCGGTGAACGTACTGACGCCGCTGCTCGGCGTGTTCGCGACGGGGCGCCTGGTCAGATGGCTGGGTGTATCCGCTGCGTTGGCGCTGATGCCGCTGCTGGTTGCCGTCGGGCTGATACTGCTGGCGCTGGTACCGGCGGCAGGCATATTGATGGTGATGCAGACGCTGCGTCAGGCCGGCAACTACGGTATCACCCGGCCCGCGCGCGAGATGCTGTTCACGCACGTTGATCGACAGACGCGTTTCAAAGCCAAACCGGTAGCGGACGTCGTGATTTACCGGGGCGGCGATGTCGTGACGATCAGCATACTGGCCTTGATGACAGATGCCCTGGGAATGGGGTTTGCAGCAATGGCGGGTGTCGGCGCCGTCGTCGCGCTGATCTGGGCAGGCATCGGTGTGAAGCTCGGGCGCATGTTTGATCGTAGTTCCTGAGAAGTCGGTTACACGATCTCGAACACCAATCGATTACTCAGCCCCGATGCTTTTTCGCAAGCGGGATCTGCATGATTCGCGCGCTACTTACCCCTGCATCACGACAACGCCAACCATAGGGATCACAGCTGTTGCGCCGCATCACCAAGGGACGCGCCGCTGCGTTGCCAGAGGCTCAGGAAACGGTGATACACTCCCGCCCACTTGGGCGTTGTGAATAAGAATCAGAGGGAAACCAGCATCGTGACTAACACCATCGACCCGCGCGACATCATTTCAAAATCGCCGATGAGCACACTGCAGATTGTTGCCGTGGCGCTTACGGTCTGTCTCAACGCGCTGGATGGTTTCGACGTGCTCTCCATCAGCTTCGCTTCGCCCGGCATTGCCAGCGAGTGGGGCATCGACCGCGCACAGTTGGGCATCGTGCTATCGATGGAATTGATTGGCATGGCCATCGGTTCCATCCTGCTGGGCAACGTGGCCGATCGCATCGGCCGACGACCGACAATACTGGGTTGCCTCACAGTGATGGTCTTCGGGATGTACCTGGCAACCACGGCCAAAGGGCTGGTGGTGTTGTCGATGTGGCGCGTGATCACCGGTCTGGGCATCGGTGGCATGCTGGCCGCCATCAACGCTGTGGCGGCGGAGTTCGCCAACGCCAGGCGCAAACATCTTTCGGTCGCGCTGATGACCATCGGTTATCCGCTGGGCGGCGTGGTCGGCGGTCTGCTCGCTTCGAAGTTGTTGCAGACTTATGACTGGCGTTCCGTCTTCTATCTCGGTTCCTGTCTGACGGCAATCATGGTGCCACTGGTGTACTTCCTCATTCCGGAGTCGGTGCACTGGCAGACGCGCAAACAACCCGCCGGTGCGCTGGAAAATATCAACAAGACGCTGCGGCGCATGGGGCATCAGGTAATCGCGGCGCTGCCTCACGTATCCGCCGACGCGCGCAAGCAGTCCTCGGGTGATGTATTCGGCTCGACGTTGATCGCCACCACCATCATCGTGACCGCCGCATACTTCTTCCACATCATGACGTTCTATTTCATTCTCAAATGGGTACCGAAAATCGTCGCCGACCTCGGCTTTGCGCCTTCGGCTGCCGGCAACGTGCTGGTGTGGGTGAATGCCGGCGGTGCGTTGGGCGGGGCGATATTCGGCTTTCTGACCCTGAAGTATGACGTCAAGGCGCTGACCGTCGGAGTCTTCGTGTTGTCCTCAATGGCAGTTGCGGTCTTCGGCTATTCCTTGTTCGGCGAACCACCTGAAGACCTGCAAATGCTTTCATTCATCTGCCTGTGTGCAGGCTTCTGCACCAACGCAGGCATCGTTGGTATGTACGCCTTGTTCGCTCACGCATTCCCGACCCACGCGCGCGCCTTCGGCACCGGCTTCGCCATCGGCATCGGCCGCGGCGGCTCGGTGCTGGCGCCGATCATCGCCGGCTTCCTGTTCGAAAGCGGTATCCCGGTCCCCGTGGTCGCCATGATCATGGCCATCGGTTCGTTGGTCGGGGCGATTGTGCTGCTGTTCCTGAAGATCAATCCTGAACACGAGCAGCCGGTGGGCGCCACCGCGGGCAGTGCAGGTAATCAGAGTACTGCCAGCGCGCCGAGGGCGGCAGCCGCTTAGCATTATTCAAAAACACTTCGAAGTTCATACGGGCCGTTGAGAGCGCAAGTTTTCAGCGGCCCCGTTGTTTTCACCACGCCAAATGGGATACAAACAAAAGAGGCCGCATATAGCGGCCTCGCATTTTGTGCATCTCTCTGCTTGTTAGCGGAAAGAGCCCATATCCCGATGATGTTAGCGGGAAGAAAAATAACGCGCAGTTTACAAATCGTCAAGGAGGAACGTGATGGCGGGCAAGCTGAGGTATCGTCTGGGCCTGGATATTGGATCAACATCGATTGGCTGGTGCATGGTCCGGTTGGATACAGACGACAAACCGTGTGCAGTAATAAGGGCTGGCGTACGCATCTTCAGCGATGGCCGGAATCCTAAGGATGGCTCGTCATTAGCGGTGACACGGCGGCAAGCCCGCGCCATGCGCCGGCGTCGCGACCGATTGCTCAAGCGCAAGGAACGATTGCTAGGCGGGCTCATCGAGCTAGGGTTCTTTCCTCCTGATCCAGTGGCACGGAAAGCTCTGGCGAACCTGGATCCGTATCAACTCAGACGGAAAGGTCTCTACGAGCAATTGACGGGGCCGGAATTTGCTCGGGCGCTGTTCCACCTGAATCAGCGACGAGGATTTCAGAGCAACCGCAAAACGGATAAAGCCGACAAGGAATCCGGTCTGCTCAAATCTTCGATCCGACGACTTCGGGAAGAACTGGCAGCACAGAATTGTCAGACCCTTGGAGAATGGTTGGCTAAACGACACGACGATCGCTTGAGCGTGCGTGCGCGCCTGCGAGGCAAGACCCAGCGCGATAAAGCGTACGATTTCTACGCAGACCGCGCGATGGTGGAACATGAGTTCGATGCGCTATGGCAAAAGCAATCGCAATTCAGTCCCCAACTGTTTACGTCTGCAGCTTACACCCGACTTAAAGACATACTTTTGTTCCAACGCGCGTTGAAACCCGTAATTCCCGGGCGTTGTACTCTTATACCGCATGAATGCCGTGCGCCTGCAGCGCTTCCCAGTAGTCAGTTCTTCCGTATTTACCAGGAAGCCAACAATTTGCGATTACTTGCAGACGATTTGGCGGAACAACCCCTCAGCCTTTCCCAACGGGACACAATAGTTGAAGCCCTGAAGTCAACGGGACACCGGACTTTCACCCAGCTACGTAAAGCGCTCGGTCTGGGTGGTCGCGCGAGCTTCAATCTGGAGGATATCAAGCGTGATCGACTGAAGGGCAATGCGACCGCTGCAATACTTGCGCGTGAAGAGATGTTTGGTGACAGATGGCACGGTTTTACGTTGAATCAACAGGACGACATCGTCACTCGACTTTTGGAGGAGCCAAGCGAATCCGAAGTTGTGAAGTGGCTGCAAGAGGAGTTCGGCCTGGACGAGATGAGCGCCGAGCGTGTCGCGAATGCGGATTTACCAGAAGGCTATATCAATCTGGGTCGCACCGCCGTCGAGAGAATTCTGCCCCATTTGCAGGCTGACGTTATCACATATGACAAAGCCGTCGTCGCCGCTGGTTTTACTTCTCACAGCGCTGGTCTGAGTGGCCATGCTGCCGTGCTGGATGAGCTTCCTTACTACGGAAATCCATTGCAGCGACACGTTGGCTTTGGTTCTGGCAATCCGGACGATAGCGATGAGAAGCGGTACGGACGTATCGCCAATCCGACAGTACATATCGGATTGAATGAGCTTCGTAAAGTCGTGAACGCACTGATCAAGCGTTACGGTCGACCCGCGGAAATTGTCGTCGAACTTGCACGTGAGCTGAAAATGAGTCGCCGGCAGCAGCTGGAAATCCAAAAAGAACAGCGGGAGCGCGAAAAACTAAATGAACAGCACGTGACTGCCGCCGCCGAAGTCCGCGGCTTGGATGTCTTGACGCTGACAAGGTCACAGCGACGAGAACTTTCGCAAAGGATGCAACTATGGGTGGAGTTGAATCCGAGCGATGTGGCGGATCGTCGTTGTCCTTACACCGGGGAGCAGATCAACATCGAAAAACTATTGACGTCAGAAGTCGAAATTGAACACATCCTGCCATTTTCACGGACGCTAGATGACAGTATGAACAACAAGACTGTGGCTATGCGACGCGCTAATCGCGACAAAGGCAATCTCACTCCTTATGGCGCTTTCGGTGAGCGGGAGATTGCTGGTTATGACTATGAGGCCATTCTTGTCCGTGCGGCCAGGATGCCGAAACAGAAAGCGAAGCGGTTTGCGCCCGATGGCTACGAGCGCTGGTTGAACGAAGACAAGGATTTCCTGGCACGGGCATTGAATGACACAGCATATCTGTCGCGGATAGCGAAAGAGTATCTATGTCTTATATGCCCTCCAAATAGAGTTCGAGCGATACCAGGCAGGCTGACCGCGCTCCTGCGCGGCAAGTTCGGTCTTAACGAACTTTTGTCGGGTTCTTCCTTTAAGAATCGCGATGACCATAGACATCATGCCATTGACGCTGCTGTTGTTGCAGTGACGGACCAGGGTTTGCTGACTCGCGTTTCGACCGCCAGTGCCCGCGCCCGAACGGACGGGCTGGAGCGACTGATAGAAGAAATGCCGTGGCCGTGGACCACGTTCCGAAACGATGTCGCCAGGGCGATTTCTGCCATAAAAGTTAGCCACAGACCTGACCATGGGTACCAGGGTTCGATGCACGAAGAAACCGCCTGGGGATTTCGGGAGGACGGCCGGGTAACCCGTAGAACCATCGCCGAAGACGGTGTTACACGTGTACGGGAGTTCAGTAATAAAAAGCTGGTGCCGATAACAAGCACTAAGGACGCGAATCGTCACGCCAGAGACGAATCAGGAGCGCCCTTGCCCTACAAGGGATATGTGGGCGGCAGCAACTATGCGCTGGAGGTGTTCAAGGATGAAAAAGGCAAGTTCAAAGGCAACGTTGTATCCACGTTCGAAGCCTATCAAATCGTCCGCGCGCAAGGCGCGGACGAAGGCTTGCGGCAGCTTAGAAACCCCCATTTCACCCAATCCGGAGCGCCATTGGTCATGCGGCTTATGATTGGTGACGTGTTGAAACTCGTAGTGGATGGTGTGCCGAAGTTGATGCGTATTGCGGTCATTAGTGGGAATGGCCAAGTATTCATGGCGGCCCACAACGAAGCAAATGTAGACGCCCGCAACAGGGATAAGAATTCGGGATTCAAATACATATCGAAAATGGCAGGATCGTTAGTAACGGCTTGTGCTAGGCACGTGTCAGTTAGTCCGATTGGCGACTTGCAGCTAAAGGGCCAGAGGTATTGAACCGGTGTTAGGTCGCATCGTCGAAGTCGCGGACGACAACAGGTATCTGAGCCTGCACCGCGGATTTATGGTAGTACTGGCTACCGATGGCGAGCGCGAACAGTTGGGCAAAGTTCCACTGGACGACATTGCGGCGGTGATTGGCAATGCGTACGGATTGTCTTACAGCAATAACCTTTTAGTGGCGTTGGCAGAACGCGGCGCGCCGTTTGTACTTTGCGCGGCTAACCATAATGCGGTAGGCATGTTGCTGCCTATCGATGGTAACTACCATCAGGCCAAGCGGTTCGATGCGCAGCTGGGCGCCAAGCGCCCTCTGCAAAAGCGGCTATGGGCACAGCTCGTGCGTTCAAAACTGTTGGCTCAGGCGAGTGTACTGGAAACGTTCGATAGCCCCAGTGCGGCGCTGACCCGTCTAGCATCGAAGGTTCGTTCAGGTGATGCTGAAAATCTCGAAGCCCAGGGTGCGCGGTACTACTGGCCGCTGTTGTTCGGTGCCGCCTTCAAACGTGACCAGGGCGCGGCGGGCCTGAACAGCCTGTTGAATTACGGCTACACCGTATTCAGGGCGGCCATGGCGAGGGCAGTGGTCAGCGCTGGGCTGCATCCCACCCTAGGTTTGCACCATTCCAACGAAGGCAATCCTATGCGGCTGGTTGATGACTTGATCGAACCGTTCCGCCCGCGGGTGGACCTGTGCGTTCGTCGTTTGCTCGATAGTGGTTGTGACGAGGTGGTACCGGAAAGCAAACGTGCCCTGGTGCAGGCGTTGTATGAAGATGTGGCTACGGTGACCGGAGTCTCACCCGTCACCGTCTGCATGCAGCGTCTTGCGCAATCACTGGTTCAGATATATCTCGGGGAACGAGCAGAATTGGAACTGCCTTCCATGCAATCGGTCGCCGAACGCAGCGCTGCAGCCGGGTAGCACTCAGTGCTCAGCGGGTATCGTTTGATGTGGGTCGCTGTTATGTTCGATCTTCCGGTCATGACTAAAGCCGAGCGAAAAGCGGCCACTTCATTCCGCAATTCGCTGCTTGATCTCGGATTTGAGATGGCGCAATTTTCCGTCTACATGCGTTTTTACAGTAGCCAGGGGCAGGTCGATACATGCTGCGGAAACGTTGAAAAGGCTGTGCCCGAGGGAGGGCGAGTGAATATTCTGACTTTCACGGATAAGCAATACGAACGGATCATTTCTTTTCACGGCGGTACCCGTGCCGCCGGAAAACCGGCGCCTGGGCAGTTCGAACTATTCTGAATGGTGCGTTTCTTTGTAGAACAAGCCACCGCAAACCCAAATGAATTCATGGGGTTGCGGAGCCTGTAGTCTACATCATCGGGATATGAGCTCTGACCGGAACTTGAGTCGCATCCATTCCTCGGTAACGATCAGTCTACATCATCGGGATATGAGCTCTGACCGGAACACGCGCGAACTGACATGCCGGGCAAGGGCTAGTCTACATCATCGGGATATGAGCTCTGACCGGAACTGGCCTTGGCTGTGTCCTTTCCTCGTCGAGAGTCTACATCATCGGGATATGAGCTCTGACCGGAACCGGCTTGGCGGCGCTACCACTGCCGCCGCTAGTCTACATCATCGGGATATGAGCTCTGACCGGAACTAATCACGCACCAGACGCATGGAAATGCCGAGTCTACATCATCGGGATATGAGCTCTGACCGGAACGGGACGGTCGAATCAGGCACCCGAACCACGAGTCTACATCATCGGGATATGAGCTCTGACCGGAACACTACCGCCCTTCGGCGCAACAATGTCTTTAGTCTACATCATCGGGATATGAGCTCTGACCGGAACTATACCGGTCAAGGATTCGGAGACCCGAACAGTCTACATCATCGGGATATGAGCTCTGACCGGAACCGTTAAGCCGTTCCACCAATGTTGCAGGTAAGTCTACATCATCGGGATATGAGCTCTGACCGGAACTTGTAATCCATCGTCTGTTCCACGGTGCCAAGTCTACATCATCGGGATATGAGCTCTGACCGGAACGAGGCGGGAGAATGAATCAAGAACAGCAAAAGTCTACATCATCGGGATATGAGCTCTGACCGGAACCATCGACGGGATGCCCGTGCTGCTCTTTCAAGTCTACATCATCGGGATATGAGCTCTGACCGGAACACGCCACACGCCACGCCGAATAGAAATGCTAGTCTACATCATCGGGATATGAGCTCTGACCGGAACAAGGCGGATTCAGCACCATGTGGAGCAAGCAGTCTACATCATCGGGATATGAGCTCTGACCGGAACTGGTCATGGCTGCAGGTCATCGTTCGCGCCAGTCTACATCATCGGGATATGAGCTCTGACCGGAACATGAATGGCGATGCGTCCGCTCAAGTGGTAAGTCTACATCATCGGGATATGAGCTCTGACCGGAACGGTGTCATCGAGCGAGAATCCTGCCTTGAAAGTCTACATCATCGGGATATGAGCTCTGACCGGAACGCGGACGGGTTGTACCAATCTCGCCCCGTCAGTCTACATCATCGGGATATGAGCTCTGACCGGAACTCGCAACGTTCAGAAGCGTTGGATGAGTTCAGTCTACATCATCGGGATATGAGCTCTGACCGGAACGGGCTTGTCGAGCTGCATGATTGTGAGTTAAGTCTACATCATCGGGATATGAGCTCTGACCGGAACACGACCTGAGCGTGGACGGTTCAGCGCGGCAGTCTACATCATCGGGATATGAGCTCTGACCGGAACCAGGCGGTTGGCGAGTTCAGCGGCTTGCGTAGTCTACATCATCGGGATATGAGCTCTGACCGGAACATCGAATACACATCACCGCGACGCACCTGGAGTCTACATCATCGGGATATGAGCTCTGACCGGAACACGTTAGACGATGGAGATATTTATGAATGAAGTCTACATCATCGGGATATGAGCTCTGACCGGAACTAATCCATGGCGCGGTGCCCGCTTCGAGTGAGTCTACATCATCGGGATATGAGCTCTGACCGGAACGGAGGCAGATTATGAATGAAGCAAGCAAAAAGTCTACATCATCGGGATATGAGCTCTGACCTGAACTCGAACTCGACGACGGCAAGCGGGTATTCGAGTCTACATCATCGGGATATGAGCTCTGACCGGAACAATGAGATATTTATCTCGCACACGCCGGAGAGTCTACATCATCGGGATATGAGCTCTGACCGGAACAAACCAGCCGCCGCACCGGAATCCGAAGATAGTCTACATCATCGGGATATGAGCTCTGACCGGAACATGGGCAGCCAATATGCGTGAGCGATTCAAAGTCTACATCATCGGGATATGAGCTCTGACCGGAACGGACTGCATTGGATGGAACCTACGGGCAGAAGTCTACATCATCGGGATATGAGCTCTGACCGGAACTCCTTGGTCATGACGCGACCGCCGAACTCGAGTCTACATCATCGGGATATGAGCTCTGACCGGAACTGCGAACGAATAGAGAACGCTCAGCGGCAGAGTCTACATCATCGGGATATGAGCTCTGACCGGAACCTCCTATACCGAGTGGGGTGGACCGGCATTAGTCTACATCATCGGGATATGAGCTCTGACCGGAACCTCCTATACCGAGTGGGGTGGACCGGCATTAGTCTACATCATCGGGATATGAGCTCTGACCGGAACGACCGTGCGCGAGACCGCGATCAGGCTGGAAGTCTACATCATCGGGATATGAGCTCTGACCGGAACTGACCGCCCGCGCGTTAACAAACTTTGCAAAGTCTACATCATCGGGATATGAGCTCTGACCTCAGCGAAGTAATATTCCTGCAACTTTATTGTTGAACCCTGTTTACGTCCGATATCGTCGCAAGCCGCATTCGCGACCGCTAAATACTCGTTTTGCCGAAAGGATTTCAGGACCGTGTCACAACCGTCCCCCATGGGCACATTCGAACGCTACCTGTCCGTGTGGGTTGCACTGTGCATCGCTGCTGGTGTCGTGCTTGGCGCAGCGCTGCCCGGAATCTTCCAGACCATCGCCGGGTTCGAATACGCCAACGTCAACCTCGTCGTGGCGTTGTTCATCTGGGTGATGATCTACCCGATGATGGTGAATGTGGATTTCGCGTCCATCCGCGATGTCGGCAGGAAGCCGAAAGGTTTGTGCATCACGCTGGTGGTGAACTGGCTGGTCAAACCGTTCACGATGGCTGCGCTGGGTATCGTGTTCTTCGAGCATGTCTTCGCCGGGCTTGTCGCGCCCGAGACGGCAAAGGAATACATCGCCGGCATGATTCTGCTGGGCGTGGCGCCGTGTACGGCGATGGTATTCGTCTGGAGCCAGCTGGTCCGCGGTGACGCCAACTACACCCTCGTGCAGGTTTCGATAAACGACCTCATCATGGTGTTCGCGTTCGCGCCGATTGCGGCCTACCTGCTTGGCGTGACGGACATCGTCGTGCCATGGGAGACGTTGCTGTTGTCGGTCGTGCTCTATGTCGTGATTCCTCTCGCCGCCGGGTATATGACGCGCAAGTTGCTGGACGGTGGGGGCAACAGCGCGCGCATTGAATCCTTCTGCGCGAAGATCAAACCCTTCGCGGTGATCGGTTTGCTGGCGACCGTTGTATTGCTGTTCGGCTTCCAGGCGCAGACTATTCTGAATTATCCGCTGGTCATCGCGTTGATTGCGGTGCCGCTGCTGATTCAAAGCTACGGCATCTTCTTCATCGCCTACGGCTGGGGATATCTCTGGCGCGTGCCGTTCGCAACCGCCGCGCCGGCAGCTTTGATCGGAACCTCGAACTTTTTTGAACTGGCCGTCGCCGTGGCGATCAGCCTGTTCGGTCTGAATTCCGGAGCGGCGCTGGCCACCGTGGTCGGTGTGTTGGTGGAAGTACCGGTGATGCTGTCGCTGGTCGCGCTGGCAAACAGGACGCGCCAACACTTTGCCTGAGCGCATTCGTTTCGTTGCAGTGCCGCTAGTCGACAAACCCCCGCAGGTCGCAGCCTGATGCTTCGTCGCAATGGCGCGGCATGGGCGCTGGCTGGTAATCGATGTAAACAGTTCCGCCGCCGCTGACGACGCTGTTCAGTTCCGTTGCGCTCGCGCGCCATTGGCCGCTCTCGATGCGTTGCTCGAGGGTGATGATCGCGGCCAGCATCTCGGCGCCGTTCTGCGTGCAATGGCCGGCACGTTCAATCCAGCCCGCGGCGACATTCGCCGGACGGCCCGCGGCGCGGATCTTCTCCACGTATTCGCGCTGCAATGACGGCGATGTCATGCCGTCGCCAATCGTATGTATCGCCAACACGGGAACATCGACGCGGCCATTGGGCGTGTAATTTTCCATCATGTAGGCAACGGCGTCAGCCTCGGCCCCGGCTCGCGGCGCGCTGTTCAGCCGGGCAAGATCATCATCGAGTTGAATTCCCGCCTCGCGGTACAACGCTTCGAGCATCGGCCGGCGGCCGGTGGCTGCAACAAGCGCGTGATAGTCGATACCCGTATTCCATGAGTACACACCGCCAGCGCGCATCTCCTGGTCGCCGCGTGGTGGCAGCACGCCGAATTGAATCACGCGGGCTATCTGCGCAGCGATGGCGTTGACATCGTTGGCTGCGGGCCGGGGCAGGTCAGCTTGCGTCCAATCCGGTATGCCACCCAGAACACCGGCCAGCGCAATTCGGGCGCGGCCCGCCGGCGTTTGTTCTGCACTTTGCACTGCGGTCATCACGCGGCGGATGCCATCGAAGTTATCGCCGGCGCCGATGACCTGCACGGCGGGGTCGGTGGGAAACAAGACTGTCAGCGCATGGGCGCCATCAAACGCCATGTTCATCATCGGCAGCGCGCCCATGCTGGATGCGCACATCGGCAACGCGCCATCGATACGGTCGCCATGTAACTCGGCGAGCGCGCTGGTGACCAGGCCACCCATGGATGAACCCCAGGCGATCACACGCTGCGGTTTGCCGAAGCGAGCGCTGAACGCATCCAGTGCGGCGAGCTGACTGGGTACCGCTTCGGCGACGGCCCAGCCGGCGGCGGGATAGGCGGATGCGGCGAGTGCGTAGCCATGTGCCAGTAACAGTGCCCTTGCGTCCGCCGGCGCGGTCTGTGGGGGTGAAAGTTCGCGGTTGTAACCGTGGGCAAAAAGCAACAACGTGCCATTCCAGTTGGCCGGCATTTCTGCTTTCCAGGCCGCGCCGTCGCCCAGCGCACCTTCGAAAGCCTGCGCTGGTGGCGAGTTATCCACCGGATTTTTCAACGATTCCGGTGCGATGCAGCCGGCGGTCGCGATTGCCACCAAAAGCGGAACCCATGCGAATCCCCGACGTGTGAATGTGCTCCTGACACTACAAACGGTTGTGGAGAATTTCGCTTTCACGCTACAATAGTTTCTATGTCAATTCGTTCGCACTATAAACTAATTTCGCAGGAGAACGCAGTTATGAGGGGATGCTTTGCCAACTTTCGTTTGACCGCAATGGCCGTCGCCGTTGCCGCCGCAGCGGGGGCTGCGAACGCGCAGAATAGCGGTCTGGAGGAGATTGTCATCACCGCTGAGCGGCGTGATGTCAGCGTCCAGGATATTCCATTGTCTGTGGTTGCGCTCAGCGGCCAGACCCTCGACAAGCGCGGCGTGAAGACCTTTGAGGAACTGCAGTACCAGGTACCCTCGGTCACCTTCACCGATAACGGCAATACCAAGTACGTGAATATCCGCGGTATCGGTGTCTCCGAGTCGGCCCCCAACCAGACAGTGGGTGTCGCCGTTCACCTTGATGGCGCCTATGTCGCACGCGAGTTCGTTTTTGGTGACGCGTTCTTCGACCTGGAAAGCGTCGAAGTTCTGCGCGGCCCGCAAGGTACCTATTCTGGTCAGAACGCCGCCGGCGGCGCCATCTTCATCAATTCCAGAAAACCGGTCATCGGCGAAACCGAAGGGTTTGCCAATGTTGAATTCGGCAACTACGGTGAAAAGCGGTTGGGCGCAGGTGTCTCGTTCACGTTGACTGAGACACTGGCGGCACGTATTTCCGGTGAGTGGGAACGTCGTGACAGCTTCTACGAAAATCACGGTCCCGAACTCATTAGCGACCCCGACAGCATCGAAGACCAGCCGGGCAACCTGGACCGGTCATTCGGCCGCTTCCAGCTGTTGTTCCAGCCCAATGACGATTTCGAAGCGCGCCTGATCTACGAGATGAGCAGCGTGAAGACTGACGGCGTGCCCTACAAGGACTTCGCCGCCCCCGGCACCAACATGCTGCCGGCAACGGGCGTTCGCGAGTTGAACTACGATCTCGACGGTCACCGCAATGTCAGCTACGACCGCGTTACCATGACCATGGACTGGGCCGCCACCGATGCGTTCAAGGTGCTCGGCAACATCTCCTATCTGGCAAGCCACCAGCACTACCTGGATGATGGCGACAACAATTCCGTGTTCACCACCAACGCGGTGCAGGCCGGTGCGGATTACACCATCGACGACAAATACTACACGGCCGAGTTGAACCTGGTATCAACGCTGGATGGTCCGTTCGACTGGACCGTCGGCGCGAGCTACCTGAACTACCAGCAGGACAACTTCCTCAACTTCCTGCGCTACAACCACCCGAGCTTTCCGGGTACCGGCCTGGACGAAACCATTCACACGCGGCTGTACTTCTACCTGGACAACGTGCGCCGGAACAAGGCCATCTTCGGTGAGATCGGTTACCAGTTGACCGACGCCTTCCAGGTCAAGCTTGGCCTGCGTTACAACGACGATACGGTCGGCTTTGACGACAGCTCCTATTCCTCCGGTGGACCGTTCCCGGCGGGCCGCCCGTCACATTACAACGCGCCTTCGGGTGCCGCGCTGCCGGCCAGCGACCTGCTGGGTTTCGATGCCTTTACCGGCCGCGTCTTCCTGAAATACGAGACCGACGATGTCGGCATGTTCTACGGCACCGTCAGCCGCGGATACAAGCCCGGTGGCACCACGCCGTTCGCCAACGAGTATGAATCGGAAAAGGTGACCAACTTCGAAGCGGGCTGGAAGGGCAACCTGTTCGACGACATGCTGTCGGTGTCGCTGAGCGCGTACTATATGAAGTACGACAACTTCCAGCGCACCTACCGTCCGGATCCGGACAACCCCGCGGCCAGCGTGACCAACAACGTCGACGGTTCCAAGGTCAAGGGTCTGGAACTGCAGCTGAACGGCCACTTCAGCGACTTCCTGTGGGACGTTTCGTTTGCCTACAACGACGGCGAATACGGCGACCTGTTGCTGGTGTTACCGGCCCGTGCGGCCGATGGTGTGAACCCGACCGTGCCGACGCCGTTCAACCTGAAGGGCGAGCCGATCGACTACCTGCCGGAAACGGCGGTGAACTTCGGCTTGTCTTACGACGGCTGGCATATCAACGGCGGCCAACTGGTACCGTCGGTCCGCGTCTCGTACCAGGATGAGTACTACACCACGTTCTATCACTTCGACCAGAACCTGATTCCGTCGAAGACCATCGTCGACCTGTTCCTGCGTTACGAATCGGAGCGCAACTGGACGGCGGAGTTGTATGCCAAGAACGTGGCGGACAAGGACTACATCAGCCGTGCCTCCGCCGGCGACAGCGGCCTCGGCCAGTACCTGATGGGCAACCCGCGGCAATACGGTGTGAAGGTCGGTTACCGGTTCTAGACGCCGCCGGTCACTATTCAACTCTGACCAATGGCCTTTCAATTGTTCGCGATTGAAAGGCCATTTTTTTTGTCTCGGGAGTGGACAACATGAGTAATCATCTGAAACGGTATCTGTTGGCGGGCGTGGTGTCGCTGAGCGTTTTCCCGTTCGGGAATCCGGTGCAGGCAGCCGATGTCATGGAGGGCGTTAAACCGGTTGGACGTATCGGCAAGGTCTCCGGCACCGGGCCTTATCCTGCCCTCGCCGAAGCCGTGGCAGGCATGCGCAATAACACGCTCTATCATCCGGCCACAATGCCGGCACGCAGTCTGCCGCTGGTCATATGGGGCGAAGGCGGTTGTCGTGACGATGGCCTGCGTTACAGTCATTTCCTACGCGAAATCGCTTCGCATGGTTTCTTCATTATTGCTGGCGGTTACCCGCGCCAGGAGCGAGAAGTTGCGGGCGCTACGCCCGCGCAACCGGTGCCGCCGCCCGCCGACGCGGCGCCACGCACGGTCGAGCCCGGCAATACCAACGTTGATCAGCTGCTGGCGGCTATCGACTGGGCCGAGGAGCAGACGACCGACCCGCAAAGCCCCTTTTATCACCAGATCGATACCAGCCGTGTCGGCATCATGGGCCATAGCTGTGGTGGCCTGCAGGCGATTGCGGTGGCCGGCGATCCACGCGTGGCGACCACCATTGCTTTCAACAGCGGTGTGTTGATCAAGCTGCCGGACTTCGCCAAGGAGAATGCCAATCTCGTGGTCGAGAAGTCCGGGCTCGAAAAGCTGCATGGGCCGATTGCCTATATCAACGGCGGGCCAGAGGATATCGCCTATGAAAACGCCGAGGATGATTTCCGCTTGCTGAAACACGTGCCGGTATTCTTTGCCGAGAACGGCGTCGGTCACGGCGGCACTTTCGTGTTTGACGAGAACGGTGGTGAGTATGCCCAGGTGGCCGTGCACTGGATGGACTGGCAGCTCAACGGCAACGCAGAAGCGGGCCGCTGGTTCACCGGTCCGGACTGCGCGCTATGCACCCGTACCGGTTGGAAGGTCCGCACGAAGAATATGAGTGGTATGTAGCACGCAACATCCTGCGCGGGACGATCGATGACAGATACACGAAGCGAAACCCAACCTCATCTCGCTATCGACAGGCGTACGCTGCTGGGCGGTGCTGCTGCACTGCTGGTGTCCGCCACCGTGCGCGCGGGTGAACCCAATCGGCTGGATGATGATCGACGATTGCCCAATCCGGCCTCCGGCGAATCGCGGGCGCTGGCGGCGTATGTCGCCAACACGGGTTACGATGCCTTGCCGGGCGTTGTGCGCACGATGACGCAGCGCTCTGTTCTCGATGCGCTGGGTGTATCGATGGCGGCCGCAGGACTGGAAGCGGCCTGCCAGCCGTTCATTGACACCGCGAGCGAAGTTGGCGGGAATGGTGCCGCACGCATCATCGGCGCCGGTGGCCGGGGTGCGGCGATGCCGATGGCTGCTCTGGCCAATGGCGCGTTGGCCCACGCACTGGATTACGAAGATGCGCACGACCCCTCACGCACCCATCCCAACGCGGCGACCGTCGCCGCCGCCATCACAATTGCCGATGCGACAGGTGGCATCTCGGGCCGTGAGTTCATGCTCGCCGTTGCGTTGGGGTGTGACATCACGTGCCGCCTCTCCATGGCCAAGGGCAAGGTCGACGAACTACCGACGGCTTACTACCCGCCCGCCATCGCCGGTACCTTCGGCGCTGCTGCCGCCGCGGCGCGGTTGCTCAAGCTGAATCCGGAGCAGACGCTCAACGCATTCTCACTTGCGCTGTGTCAGAACTCCTGCAGCGCCGAGATACTGTTCGACCCGTATTCGGATGTCCGCGCGGTGCGCGACGGTTTCTGCGCACAAGCCGGTGTGCAGGCGGCGATGCTGGCACGCCACGGCGTGAAAGGCTTCCAGGCGCCGTTCGAAGGCAAAGGTGGATTCTTTTCCATGTATGGCGATGGTCGCTATCACGCCGGCATGCTCGCCGATCGACTCGGCGTACGATTCGCCGGCGCCGATGTCGGCTTCAAGGCGTGGCCGGCATGTCGTGACAACCATCTGTATATTCAGGCGGCGCTGGAAGGCAACGGTCGCGATCGGTTGGTTGCCGGTGATATCAAACATATCCGCGCATTCGTGAAGGAACGCAACCTCATCGTCTGCGAACCGGCGGCCGAAAAGCGCGAGCCACGGGCACCGATCGACGCCAAGTTCAGTCTGTATTTCACGGTGGCCGCGGCGGCGATACACGGCCGCATCAATCTCGCGTCCTATACGCCGGATGCGCTGCAGGACACAGCAACACTGGCGCTGGCGCAGCGAATCGAATACGAGCGTGATGACAATCACGCCAGGTTGGAACGCAATGGTGAAGGTCTGGCGTTGCAGGTGACCTTGAACAACGGCCGCGTCATCGATTGGGTCGTCGGGCCGCTGTACGGCAGCCCTTCCAACCCGATGAGTGAAAAGGCTCTCGTGGAAAAGTTCGTGGATTGCGCCGCGGCCGCACGCCAACCACTCGCGCCAGCAGAAGCAAACCAACTGGCACAAACACTTTTGAACCTCGAAGCAGTTTCCGATATGCGCCAGGTGACACACCTGCTCTGACTACCGCGAGCACCTGTTTCAAATGAGCGGACCCTAAATGTCCTCTGAATATCTGCCAATGAATATTCGCAGTTGCTCCGCCGAAGGTTCATGACCAAATCTTATTCCAGGACTCCAGATCGATGATGCATCAGAATTTCGACGCTGACCCCAAATTTCATTTTCGTGCTCTGGTTGTCTGCGGTATTTTGTTGGCCGCCTGCGGTCGACCATCGGTTGCCGCCGACAGCGCCGAACTGTTCGAACAGCGGGGTTCGGTAACCGCACCGCAATATCGTGGCTATCAGCGTGCTGCGTATTACGCACCCATGGCCGATGGTGTGAAGCTGGCCGTTACGCTTTATACGCCCACCGGCGGACCGGCGGCGCAAGGATTCCCCGTGCTGCTCTGGTACCTGCCGGGACACCGTGAAAGTATCGATCCGGCTACCGGTCGCGTCACCTCGGTCTACAGCGAACATGACCTGCAATACTTCACGTCGCGCGGCTATGCGCTGGCGGTGGCGGAGATGCGCGGTTCGGGCGCGTCGTTCGGCGCGCGCGAACTGGATCGCGGACCGCAGATCGGGCGTGACGGTAAGCAACTCGTGGACTGGATCGCCGCACAGCCGTTCAGCAACGGCAAGGTGGGGATGGTCGGTGCGTCGTACCAGGGCTTCTCGCAGTATGCGACGGCCGCCGAGGCGCCGGCGGCGCTGAAAGCGATCTTCCCGGAGATCGCCGGGTTCGATGATTACACGTCGATGTTCTACCCCGGTGGTATCGGCAACATTGCGCTATCAGCTTTCGCCTCGGCGTCGATCATTCGTGACGATCAGAATTTCTACGAACCCGCCGGCCCGCGCGCCCGCCTGCCGGCAGCACCGGTCATGGACGAAGACGGCGATGGCGAACTTGCCGACGAAATCCCGATTGATAAGGACGGCGATGGCAGCTTCCTGAATGATGGCGAGCCGACCTACCGCGACGGGCAGCCGCGTCAGCATGTCTATTTCAATGCGACGCGCGATCATCTGGCCAACGCCAATCTTACCCTGGAAGCCCTGGCGCGGGCGCCGTATCGTGATTCCAAAGTGAACGGTACGGCATACACCTTCGAGGATATCGACCCTTCGGATCGTCCGCGGCGCATTGCGCAGGCGGGCATTGCCGTTTATCACCGCGGAGGCTGGTTCGATTACCACGCGCGCGACACGGTGATGTGGCATGCCACGCTGGCCGGGCATGCACCCAGCCACTTGATGATGGCGCCGACCGGTCACGGCAGCTTTCCGGCGGACGATGCCGAGGCGCTTTACCGCGCAGGGCCGTATTTCAAATACTTTGGCGACACCGCCACGCATACCACGCTGTTGAACGAGAAACTCCGCTTCTTTGATCACTACCTGCGCGGCATCGATAACGGTTACGAGCAACTGCCGCCGGTCCTGTTGTATGTCATGGGCAGCGGCTGGCGCACCGAGCAGGCATGGCCGTTGGCGCGGCAGGTGATGACGGAGTATCACTTCGCCGAGCAAGGCCAACTGACGACAGGTCCGGCCAATCCCGGTAGTGATGAATTCACCGTGGCCATGGACGCCGATTCGCGCTCCCAAGGCGCGAACAGGTGGAATTACGGTACTTCCGGCGCCCGGGAGCCATTGCAGTTGGCGGGCGACGCCGCCGCGCGGCTGAGGTATACCAGCACGCCGGTCAACGAAGACACCGAAGTTACCGGTCATCCCATCGTCGAGATTCATTTGAGCGCGAATGTCGCCAACGCCGATGTGTATGTCTATCTCGAGGATGTCACGCCAGACGGTAAAGCGCTGTTGGTGACCGAAGGCCAGCTGCGCGCAAATTATGCGGGCGTGTTACCGGTACAGCAGATGTTGAAAAAGCCTGCCGGTGAAATTGTAGTGAAACCGGAATTGCCCTGGCACGGTTACCGGGCACAGGACTATGTGGCGAATGTGCTGGAAAATGGGCGCACGGTTGCCTTGCAGATTGACCTGATGCCTACTGCCTGGGTATTCAAGGCTGGCCATCGTATCCGGGTGTCGATTGCCGGCGCGGATGCCCCAAGCTTCACGCCGCACCCCGCGCTGGCGCAGACGACCATCACGCCCACGTGGACGATTCATCGCGGCCCATCGTTGTCACGAATCACGCTGCCGGTCATTCCGCAGGGACGCTGAATCATCGCCTGACGTTGTCAGATGGATGCCGGGTCCGCCCGCCGAAACGTATCAGCCGGCATGTGCCTTGCATGAAGGGTATGGTAGCTACCCCGACGTACGAAACCTGGAAGCGAAACCATGGCAACACGCACCGAAAGGGATCGCGTACGACGAAAAGCACCGAAACGGAACACGGCAAAGCGCGCCGACAGCGACAAGAATCAGCCGCTGATTCAGGATATCCGCCTGTTGGGCCGTATTCTCGGTGACGTCATCCGCGAACAGGAAGGCCGCGAAACCTTCGATCTCATCGAACGCACACGACAGTTGTCCGTCTCCTACCGGCTCAAGTCCGATGCTGGCGCGGGCAAGGCTCTGGGCCGGTTGTTGAAGAACCTGTCGATCGATCAGACCGTCAGTGTCATTCGAGCATTCAGTTATTTCTCCCATCTCGCCAACCTGGCTGAGGACCGTCATCACGTGCGCCGTCGCCGCGTGCATGAGCGCGCCGGTGACCTGCAGGAAGGCATGCTGGAGTTGACGTTCGAGCGCCTGGACGCCGCCGGCTGCCGGGCGACGGATATCGTCGCGATGCTCGACCACGCCTATGTCTCACCGGTGCTGACCGCACATCCCACGGAGGTCCAACGCAAGAGCATTCTTGATGCGGAGCGGGCTGTTTCCGAATTGATAGAACGCCGCGACGACCTCGGCGGCGAGCGCGAACTGGCCGCCAATGAGGCAATGCTGCGTGCCCGCGTCACCCAGCTTTGGCAGACCCGCATGTTACGCATGTCCGGTCTGACCGTGGCAGATGAAATCGAGAACGCGCTGAGCTACTACCAGTCGACGTTCCTGACCGAGATCCCGCGCCTCTATGAGACCATCGAACGCGCTTTGCCAGGCCACCACATCGCGCCGTTTCTGCGTATGGGGCAATGGATAGGCGGTGATCGTGACGGGAATCCCAATGTGACGGCACAGACGCTCAAGCGAGCTACGGCCCGGCAATCTGAAGTGGCGCTGCGCCATTATCTGCGCGAGGTACAGAGTCTCGGCAGTGAACTGTCGATGTCGCAAATCCTGGTGCCGGTCAGCGATGAGATGCAGGTATTAGCGGACCGCTCACCGGATCAGAATGCGCATCGCAGTGACGAGCCATACCGCCGCGCGCTGACCGGTATCTACGCGCGATTGGCAGCAACCTTGACGTCACTGACGGGCGCCGAGGCGCCGGCGTTCGCGGTGCCGCCGCAAGATCCGTACCCGGATGCGGTGAGCTTTGCCGCCGACCTTGCCACCATTGAAGCGTCGCTGAGCATGCACCACGCGCGGGCACTGGTGGCGCCGCGGCTGGCGCCGTTGCGCCGTGCGGTGGAGGTCTTCGGTTTCCATCTGGCGACGCTGGATTTACGCCAGAGTTCGGACAAACACGAGCTGGTGATCGCCGAACTGCTGCGTGAAGCGCGGCTGCAACAGGGTTACTCGGAATTGACCGAAAGCGAACGCTGCGAATGTCTGCTTGAAGTTCTGAACGACGCCAGGCCGCTGCGGGTTCACGGCGCGCAATACTCGGCGTTGACCAGTGGTGAAATCGCCGTGTTTGAAACCGCGCGCGACGCGCTGGCGGCGTTCGGTCGCGAGGCTATCCGCCACTACATCATCAGTCACACCGAGCAGGTCAGCGACTTACTTGAGGTGCTGGTGCTGCAGAAGGAGACCGGGCTGATGCGCGGCATCCTCGCGCATGACGGCATTGCCGATCTGATTGTGGTACCGCTGTTCGAGACCATTGCCGATTTGCGCCGTTCCACTGACATCATGCGCGGATTCTTCGATCTGCCCGGTGTGTTGCCCATGCTGGTGCGCAGCGGCGCCGAGCAGGACATCATGCTCGGCTACAGCGACAGCAACAAGGACGGTGGATTCTTCACCAGCAACTGGGAGCTGTACCGTGCGGAAACCGAACTCGCGGAAATGTTCGGCCGGCTGCGAGATTCGCACGGCGTGACCTTGCGTCTGTTTCATGGCCGCGGCGGAACGGTGGGACGAGGCGGTGGCCCGAGTTACAAGGCCATCATGGCGCAGCCGCCCGGGACGGTGAACGGGCAAATCCGCCTGACCGAGCAAGGTGAGGTGATCGGAGCCAAGTATTCGAACCCGGAAATCGGCCGCCGCAACCTTGAAACTTTGGTCGCCGCTACGTTGGAGGCAACCCTGCTGCATCCCGCCAAGGCCCCGCCACGTTCCCATCTCGAAGCGGCGCACGCGATCAGCGAACTCAGCTTCACCGCCTATCGCAAGCTGGTCTATCAGACCGAGGGGTTCACTGATTACTTCTTTGCCGCCACACCGATTCGTGAGATCGCCGAATTGAATATCGGTTCGCGGCCGGCTTCACGCAAGGCGACGCGCGCTATCGAGGACTTGCGGGCCATACCGTGGAGTTTCTCGTGGGGCCAGTGCCGGTTGGCCTTGCCTGGTTGGTACGGGTTCGGCAGCGCCATCGAACAATGGCTGGCCGATGGCCCACGCCGGGACCGTATTGCATTGCTGCAGCGGATGTACCGTCGCTGGCCGTTCTTCCAGACGCTGCTTTCCAACATGGATATGGTGCTGGCCAAGACCGACGCCGCCATCGCTGAACGTTACGTGGAACTCGTCGACAACCGGGCACATGCGCGCCGCATTTTCGTCCGCATTCGCGACGAAATGGTAAAAACCGAGAACGTGTTGCAGCTGATTACCGGCGAGCGCGGCCACCTCAAATCCAATCCGGCGCTGGCGCGCTCAATCGCCCATCGATTCCCTTATCTCGATCCTTTGAATCATCTGCAGGTGGAACTGCTGCGCCGTTACCGGCAGTCGGGCGCCTCTGGCAGCGGGGCGACGTTTGAACGTATGCAGCGTGGCATACTCATTTCGATCAACGGTATCGCTGCGGGTTTGCGCAACACCGGATGATGCGGAGAGTTTCCGGCTAACCAGTGACTGCGGCGGGCGCCGCAGCCACTGTTTCGTTTGCTCAATAATTGTTGCTCAGCTCAGGCCCAGCGCCCGGGCGTTCGACCACTCGCCGTGAACTTGCGACGCGGCGGTGAACGGCAGGAGCACACGGGCAATCACGCCTTCGTGCAAGCGCTCGGCATCGGCAATGATGAGTTCCGAACGCCGTTCGGCGAAATTGGAGGCGACGCCGATAAGGTAGCCTTCGCCTTCGCGGCCGCTGGTGCCGGTGGGAATGAAAGTCTGCTCCGCCAGCGAATGCGTTGCTCCCGCGAACACGCTCTCCATCTTGCCGGTGGTGATATCGAATCTGCCGTAGCTGTTGGTCACCCGCGCCGGACCATTGGGTGCCTTGGAACGGTCGAACGGCTTTGATTCGTCATTGAACGGTGCAAACAGGTAACGGGTCTGCAGCGACAAAACGCGCGGGTCGACCTTGCCCAGATCCATGATCGGATTCGGCCACAGGATCTCTTCTTCGTAGGTATCCTTCTTCGAATCCAGATCCAGCGTGATCTTGCGGATGAATGAGCGTGCCTTGCGCGGATCCCACGGCGAGCCGTCGATCGGCGGGAAGAACGGGAAGAAGTTGCCGTCATAGAACGGCGCGTAAAGGATGACCTTGTTGCCTTCGGAATGCGCATTGAAGGTGTGCATCATGCAGCGCTCGGGACCTTTGAACCAGCGCATGTCCTTGGGATCGCCATCACGCGGCATGACGCCGATGTAGCTCGGCTGGTTCTGATCCCAGCCCCAATGGATCTTGCCATCCAGCAGCCGTTGCTTGCTGGTGACATAACCACCGAACGGAATCACCACGTGGCGATGGGTCAGCGCCATATCGTGGATCACGCTGACATAAGGCACCTTGGTGCGGACTTCATTGCTGACCTGGCCGTTGGGGCCGACGGTATAGATCCAGAGGTCGTCCGAGCACAGGCCGGTGGCTTCATAACCGAACGAGACCATCTCGCCGGTCAGCGGGTCGAGCTTGGGATGGGCGGAAAACGTTTCGCTTTTCCATTTGCCATGGAAGTCCCACGGGCCGATGGTCTGCAATGTATTGGGATCGATTTCGTGCGGCAGGCCGTCTTCCTTCAACGTGAACAGCTTGCCGGCATGGGTCAGCGGTGCGGTATTGGATACCGTACGCAGGTTGGGATGTTCGGGATCCTGGATGTCCTTGTCGTCGGTATACGGGTTACGGTAGTAACCGTAGATTTGTTTGCGTGCCTTGCGCTGTTCCTTGAGCCTGTGGGTTTCCACCCAGCGGCCTTTGTAGTCGACCTTGCCGTTGCTGATGCGGAAGCTGCTGATGTAGCCGTCGGCATTCAGAATCGCATCGTCGGCATACTTCGGCGGGTAATACCATTCAGCGCCGACGCGGACGAAGGCGCCATCGATTTCCGACGGAATCGTACCTTCGACTTCGCAATCCTCCAGGTTGACTTCCATTCGCGGCGGCATCGTGAGTGCGCCCGCACCGAATGCTGGGGTGGAATCTGCCATGTTGCGCTTCCTTTGAAAGAGAGTGATTTGGTTGGGCGTAACGATACCAAAATGCCGTCGCCTTGGGCGCACGCTGCCGCGACGAGGATCAAACAACGCGAACAAGTTGGAATACCAACCAATCGCACGCCGACAGCGCTGATTGGTGCGATGCACAAACGTGGCCGGGCGATGGCGTGCCCGCGGCGACAGCTGTCGTGGTAGCGTAGCGACGGCGCCGCAAACCCAAATGCTGAGGAGTGACCTTTATGCGAATTCAGATTCGACTGTGCCTGCTGTTGACCGGTTTGATGGCGCTGCGTCTGACCAATGCCGCTGATTTCAGCAGCGAATGGTTACTTGCGTCCAGCGTCAACACCAACCCGGTCGCCATCCGCTGCGCGCTGCAACAGCAAGGCGCGCAGCTGCGCGGACAGTGTCAGCCACAGGTCGAGGGCATCGAGCCGTCGATTCTGACCGGCGATACTGATGGCGTCAGTGCCCGCTGGGGTTACGACGTGGTATTCCGAGGCAATCCGGGCCATGTCGCCTACGAGGCGACGCTCAATGGCGACGGCACGTTGACCGGCACCATGTTCCTCTCCGGCATGCCGCAGGCCTTCACCGCGTCACGTATCCCCTGACGCCTGCCGGAGGGGGGACGAGTATTCTCCTCCAGCCACACGCTGCGCACGTGTTCCTCGTCGCTGGAACTGCAGGACGGCAGTGTTACTATCCCGCTTCCGCCTGAGCGTGGTGGCCGCCGGCCGGTGCATCCGATGCGCCGTGAACGGTGTGTTATAAACTCTGCACTCGAAATCAGGAGACTCGCGTGAGTAATTATGATGTCGTCGTCGTCGGCTCCGGCCACAACGGCCTGGTGGCCGCAGGATATCTGGCCGCTGCCGGCAAGAAGGTACTGGTGGTCGAACGCAACGCATGGTTCGGTGGTGGGGTGGTGACGCGCGAATTGACGCTGCCCGGATATCTGCACGATCAGCATTCGATGGCGCATATCTTCATCCAGGGCAATCCGCTGCTGAAGAACGACGAACTCAAGCTCAAGTCGAAGTACGGCCTGCGTTACGTTTTTCCTGAATCACCGATGACCTCGTACTTCGCCGATGGCAGTACGTTGACGATGTATCGCGACCGGGAGAAAACCTGCGCCGAAATCGCGAAATTCTCCCAACATGACGCCGATGCCTTCCGCCGCCTCGCCGAGCAGGCCGCGCAATGGTTGCCGATGGTCGCATCCACGCTTTATGCGCCGCCCGCGCCGATGGGGGCGACGACGGCCATGATGGATCAAAGCCGTGAAGGGCGCATGTTGTGGAAGACCACCCAGATGAGTACCCACGACCTGTTGTGCCACGTGTTCGAGAACGATCGCGTCCGCATGCACTTCGGCCGCATCGCCGGCGAGAACCTGGTGTCGCCGGATGAAAAGGCGACGGGTATGGGCGTATTCGTGTTCACGGCCTTCCTCGAAGCTTACGGATTCGGCGTGGCGATCGGTGGCAGCGGTGCACTCACCAACGCACTGATCGCCTGTATCCGCGATCACGGCGGCGAAGTCATCGCCGATGTTGATGTCCGTGAGGTCAAGGTGCGCAACGGCCGCGCGTGCGGTGTGGTCGATTCACATGGAAAGGAATATGACGCCAGGGAAGCCGTCATCGGCGCGTTCCACCCGCATGTCCTGGGCAAGATCGTGCCGGGGCTGGATCCGGTAGTGGCAGGCGATGCCGCCGGTACTGAAATCTCGCCGGTGGGCTGCATCACGGTGCACGCCGCGTTGAGTGAACCGCTGAAGGACCGTAATGGGTCCCCCGTCCGTTCGGTGATGAATGAACTGCTGCCCGATGACTACGAGACCATGCGCCGTTCGTTTGACGACCTGCGCTATGGCAACTTCGCGCAGTACCCGTTGATTGGCCTGGGCTCGCTGTCGGCATTCGATGATTCCCGCGTGCCGGCCGGCGCCGCCACCATGCATGCCTGGGACTATGTGAATTACGAACGCAAGGACGGCAAATCCTGGGATGACACCAAGCACGAGTATGCCGATGTCATGCTCAAGCAGATCCAGAAGTATTTCCCCAATGTCACCGACGCGACCGTCAAGGCCTACCACTGCGATACCCCGGTGGATATGGAACGCACCTCGCCCAGTTTCCTGCGCGGCGATCTGCATGGCATCGCAACCACGACTTACCAGTCGGGCGCGCATCGGCCGACGCCGGAACTCGGCCAGTGCACGGTGCCGGGTGTCGATCGATTGTATCTCGTCGGTCCGTTCCAGCATCCCGGCGGCGGTGTGTTCGGCGCCGGCAGAATCGCGGCCATGAAAGCCTGCGAGGCGATGAAGATCGATTTTGAAAAGCTGTCGCGGAACTAGCGCATGAACGCAACCGACCTCACCGGCAAGGCGGCCATCGTATTCGGCGGCACCGCCGGCATTGGCCTGGCGACGGTACGCCTGTTGATCGAACGCGGCGCCCGCGTGCTGGCCGCCGGCCTGAACAGTAGCGATGCCAGAGTGGCATTGGCCGGCGTCGGCGACGAGGCATCGTTGCTGTGGCGCGAAGTGGATGTGCGCGACGAAGCCGCGGTGAGCGGCGCCGTCGCTGCCGCAGCGGAAGCTTTCGGCCGCGTCGATATCGCCATCAACAATGCCGGTGTCGAAAGCAGTTTCGGTCCGGTACAGGATGCGCAGCAGGATGAATTCGACAAGCTGATGGGTATCAACCTGCGGGGCATCTGGCTGGGCTTGAAGTATGAAATTCCGCACATGCTGGCCCACGGTGGCGGCGCCATCGTCAATACATCGTCACAGGCCGGTGTTGCCGGTATCGCCAACGTTGCGTTGTATACCGCGAGCAAGCACGCCGTGGTCGGCCTGACCCGCGCGGTGGCGTTGGAAAATGCCATTCATAACATCCGCGTCAACGCTGTCGCACCCGGGCCGGTGGATACCGGTCTGCTGCATCGGATGGTGGATGGCCATATTCCGGTTTCGGTCATCGCCGACTCGGTACCGATGAAACGTGTTTCACAGCCGGCCGAGATCGCCGAAGCCATCGTCTGGCTGGCGTCTGACGCCGCATCCTACGTGACCGGTCACGTACTGGTGGCCGATGGCGGCATCACCGCGGCGTAAGCGGCGCAACTGCAATCGAACAACGCGCGCATCGCGCGCAGTCAGACAATAACGGGGGGAAGTCATGGCAGTGTCCAATATCCGGCAGTGGCAGGTGGGGGATGTCAAAGTCACCCGCATCGTGGAGGTCAACAGTTTCGTTGACGATATCGGCATGTTGTTTGCTGGATCTGACGCGGAATGGTTGAAGCAGTACGACTGGCTGATCCCGACCTTCACCACGCCCGAAGGCATGATGATCATTTCGTTCCAGGCGTTCGTCGTCGAAACGCCGTCCCATCGCATCATGATCGACACCTGCATCGGCAGCGATCGCCAACGGCAGTTCGACGTGTTCAGCAATATGCAGTCCGACTTTCTCGACGACCTGATTGCCGCCGGTTACCCGCCGGAGAGCATCGATACGGTGTTCTGCACCCATATGCATTTCGATCACGTGGGCTGGAATACGCAATTGGTGGATGGCAAGTGGGTGCCGACATTCCCCAACGCGCGCTATCTTGTCGCGCGGACCGAGTTCGAAAGCATGCAACGGCTGCGGGCCGAGGGCGACACCCATTACAACCATTTTGATGACGCCATCAAACCCGTCATCGATGCCGGCCTGATGACGTTGATCGAAGTCGGCGACAGCCTGTGCGACGAAGTGACGCTCGAGCATACACCGGGCCACACCGAAGGCCATTGCAGTGTCCGCATCGATTCCAAAGGCATCAGCGCGATCATCACCGGTGACATCATGCATCACCCGGTGCAAATCACGGTGCCGGAGAAGGAAGCCAACTTCGATCTCGAGAAAACCCGCGCCGGACAGACCCGCAAGGACTTCGTGAAACGCTATATCGATCAGGATGTACTGGTCATCGGTTCGCATTTCTGCGAACCCACCGCCGGCCATGTGGTTACCAGCGAAGGTCAGCCACGGTTCCGCGAATTGAAGGATTGAGCAGCAGATGTCGCAGACCCACGAATTCGATTACGTCATCGTTGGTTCGGGCACCGCGGGGTGCGTACTGGCGAACCGTTTGTCCGCTGACCCCTCGATCAAGGTCGTGATGCTGGAGTCCGGCCCGCCGGACGATTCCTGGACGATGAAGGTGCCGGCCGCGGTGGCGGCAGCGATTGGCGATCCGCGCCTGGGATGGGGGTATTTCAGCGTTCCGCAGGCCAATCTCAACGGCCGCAAGGTAGCGATACCCCGTGGCCGCGTCCTGGGCGGTTGCAGTTCCATCAATGGCATGGCCTATTTCCGCGGTCACCCGCAGGACTTCGATGATTGGGCGGCCGCCGGTGCGCGCGGCTGGAGCTATCGGGAAGTGCTGCCGTACTTCAAGCTCTCCGAGAACAACGAGGCGTGGCCGGATTCCCCCTTGCATGGCAACGGCGGGCCGATGAATGTCATCGACATTCCGAAGAACAATCCGCTGGTCGATCGATTTCTGCAGGCGACCGACAGTCTGGGCTACCCGCGTTGTCGCGATTTCAGCAGTCTGAAACCGGAAGGGTTCGGGCCGCGTCAGGCGACGATTCGCAATGGTCGGCGCGAATCCGGGGTGACGGCCTACATCAACCCGGTGCGCTCGCGGCCCAACCTGTCCATCGTCACCGGTTGTCATGTCGAGCGCGTGTTGCTGGAAGGCAAGCGCGCAGTCGGTGTTCGTGCGGACCAGCTCGGGCAGACGGTGGAGTACAAGGCGCGACGTGAAGTCATCATGGCAGCCGGCGCTTATGGTTCACCGCAATTGCTGATGCTGTCGGGTATCGGTCCCGGTGAGGATTTGCAGGCACTGGGCATCCAAGTAGTTCATGACATGAAAGGTGTGGGCCTGGGTCTGCACGACCATCCCGCGGCGGCGATTGGGTATGTCACCAAGGATCCGTCATCGTACGGCGTATCGCTGAAGGCATTTCCCCGTGGCGCCTGGAATGTTCTGGAATATCTCTTGTGGCGGCGCGGGCCACTGGCCGGCAACGTCTTGGAAGCCACCGGCTTCATCCGTTCCAGCGAAGCGGAAACGCGGCCCGATCTGCAGCTGGTATTCATGCCGGTCCATCGCAACCCGTCCGGCAGCCCGCTGCCCATCGGCCATGGCTACGGCATGATTTCCATTCTCGCGCGCCCGCAAAGCCGCGGCACAGTACGGCTGGCATCAGACAACTCCCATGATGCGCCGCTGATCGATCCGAACTTTCTCGCGGTGTCGCAGGATCTCGAAAAGCTGCTGTATGGCATCAAGCTCACGCGGTCGATTCTCAACACGCCGGCATTCGCACCGCTGGCAAGCCGCGAAGTCATTCCCGGCGACGGTACGCAAAGTGATGACGACTGGCGCGAACACATCCGGCGCAGTCTCGTCACCGTTCATCATCCGTGCAGCACCTGCCGTATGGGCGAGGACGACAAGGCCGTGGTTGATTCGGAACTGCGTGTGCGCGGGATGGAAGGCTTGCGCGTGGTCGATGCTTCGGTCTTCCCACAGGTGGTCGCCGGCAACAGCAATGCCGGTGTCGTCATGGTGGCCGAAAAAGCATCCGACCTGATTCTCGATAAGCGTCCGTTGCCGCCGTTGGATCTGCCGCCCGCATAAACGTCACATGGGCCGCGACACACTCGTGGCCCATGTAAATCCTGCATTTACGCACCATCGATGGGCGATTGCCTGACGCGCGGTTGACCATGCTTGCACTTGGCGTTTACGGTTAACCCCACTCGAAACCGAAATATGACGGTGCCTCCATTGCCATTGCATCAGAGGCACGACCTTTATCGATATGAATCTGGAATCCGTCACAGACATACTTTCAGTGGAGTACTTCGGCAATTCATTGCTGAAATGGGTGACGGCGAGCGTGATTGCTGCCGTTGCGGTGCTGGTATTGCTGACCATCCGTGGCCTGATCCGTCGCCGCTATAAGAAACTGCAACAGACCAGCGTGGTGGAGTTGACGGAAATACCGTTACAGGTCGCCAGCAAGACGACTTCGCTGTTCATCATGATCATCGCCGTCGGCGGCGCGGCGTGGACGCTGGCGATGCCGGATCGTGTCCGCTCGCTCACGCAGTCCGTGATGTTCATCAATCTCTTCTGGCAGGCCGGCCTCTGGATATCGACCGCGGTGATGGCAACCCTGGAGCGTCGCCGACGGCATTCCGGTGGTGAGGATCGCGCGGTGATGAGTTCCATGGGCATCATCACCTTCATCATCCGCGTGTTGATCTGGGCGGCAGTCATATTGCTGACGCTGGACAACCTCGGGATCGATATCACTGCACTGGTCGCCGGGCTGGGTATCGGTGGCATCGCGGTCGCGCTGGCGGTACAGAATGTGTTGGGCGACGTACTGGCATCGCTGTCCATCGCGTTGGACAAACCATTTGTCGTCGGGGACTTTCTCAACGTCGGCGATTACGTCGGCTCCGTCGAATACATCGGTATCAAGAGCACGCGGATTCGCAGCCTGACCGGCGAGCAGATCGTCATCGCCAATGCCGACCTGCTTGCCAGCCGCGTGCGCAACTATGGCCGCATGGTGGAACGCCGCGTGGTCTTCACGCTGAACGTGACCTATGAAACCCCGCGTGCGAGCCTGCAGAAGATCGCCGGCATGATCACCGACATCGTCAAGGCGCAGGAAAAGGTGCGCTTCGATCGCTGCCACTTCGCCGCCTTTGGTGCGGCATCGCTGGATTTTGAAACGGTGTATTACGTGCAGTCGGCCGACTACAACCAGTACATGAATATCCAGCAGGCGATCAATTTTGCGATTCTCGAAGCGTTCGAGAAGGAAGGAATCGAGTTCGCCTATCCCACGCAGAAGCTGTGGCTGGCGCGGGCGGTGCCGCCGGCGGAAGCGGAATAAGGCCCCGCCGGAGGATCCGCTATCAGTCCGTCACGCCGCCCAGGCACATGTATTTCAGCTCGGTGTAGTCGTCGAGGCCGTACTTGGAGCCCTCGCGCCCCAGACCGGATTGCTTGATACCGCCGAACGGCGCGACCTCGGTGGAAATCAGGCCGGTGTTGATGCCGACCATGCCGTACTCGAGTTGCTCCGCGACGCGGAAGATGCGAGACACATCGCGCGAATAGAAATACGAAGCCAGGCCGAATTCGGTGTCGTTGGCCATGGCCACGACTTCCTCGTCAGTATCAAATTTGAACAGCGGCGCGACCGGCCCGAAGGTCTCCTCGCGGGCGACCTTCATCTTCGAGGTCACACCGGTCAGCACGGTCGGTTGGAAGAAGCGGCCACCTTGCGGCGCTGGCTGGCCGCCGAGCGCGATGCTCGCACCATTGGCTACTGCATCTTCGATGTGTTCGCGCACCTTGGCCACCGCGTTGTCATCAATCATCGGCCCGGTGGTGACACCTTCATCCAAGCCATTGCCGACTTTCATCTGCTTCACGCGCGCGGCGAGTTTTTCCGCGAATGCGTCGTACACACCGGCCTGTACGTAGAGCCGGTTGGCGCACACGCAGGTCTGGCCGGCGTTGCGGAACTTGGAAATCATCGCCCCTTCGACCGCGGCATCGAGATCGGCATCGTCGAAGACGATGAACGGCGCATTGCCGCCGAGTTCAAGGCCGAGCTTCTTGATCTGATCCGCGGCCTGCCGCATCAGGATGCTGCCGACGCCGGTGGAGCCGGTGAAAGTCAACTTGCGGACCTTGTCGTTGGCGCAGAATTCCTTGCCGACCATCGACGACCGGGTGGAAGTGACCACCGAAAAAATACCCGCCGGCAGACCCGCGCGTTCGGCAAGATACGCCAGCGCCAAAGCGGATAACGGTGTTTGTTGCGCCGGCTTGGCGACCATTGCACAGCCCGCGGCCACGGCAGGCGCCATCTTGCGCGCAAGCATCGCATTGGGGAAGTTCCACGGCGTGATGGCGCCGACCACGCCCACTGGTTGCCGGATCACCATGATGCGTTTGTCGGCCTGGTGGCCGGGAATCATGTCGCCGTACATGCGTTTGGCTTCTTCGCCGAACCACTCGACGTAACTGGCGCCGTAGAGAATTTCGCCCCGGGCTTCCGCCCATGGCTTACCCATTTCCATGGTGAGAATGGTGGCGAGATCATCAGCGTTGGCGACCATCAGGTCATAAAGCCTGCGCAATACCACTGCGCGCTCCTTGGCGGTGGCGCGCGCCCATTGGCGTTGCGCGAAATATGCCTGGTCGATGGCGCTGCTGAGCAGCGACTGGCCGACATCGGGCAGCGTGGCGAGAATTTCACCCGTTGCCGGGTTATCGACGTCAAAGCTGGCGTCCACGTCATCGCAGGTGATCCATTTGCCGCCGACATAAGCCGCATCGCGCGCCAGTGACGGATCCTTCAGTTTCGATGTCAACGCAACAGCCAGCGTCATGGATGCAATTCCCCGCGAAGTGATTTCGTGGGCGGCATTGTCGCAAATATCACGGGCCGATTCGAACGCCACCGGCGCAGGCGGGCGAGAACACGCTGATATACTGCCTGGCCTTCATATCCGCTGCCGGATGATGCCCATGCGCAATCAATTCATGTCATTTCTCAGCCTTGCAATACTGGCCGGTTTCAGCCTTGCCGGATGTGACGGCGCCCCGCCGACAACGGCGGATTCGGCCGCGCCTGCGCCGGAAAGTGCGAATGTGGCAGGCGTGGCAGCCGGTGACGGATTGCCGCGATATCCGCTTCGTGAAGCCTATTTCGGCGATCTACACCTGCATACCAGCCTGTCGCTGGACGCGGTGTCGTCCGGCGTCCGCACGCTGCCGCAGGATGCCTACAAGTTCGCGCTGGGCGAATCGGTAGATTACATGGGCCATCCCGTGCAGCGACAAACCCCGCTGGATTTCCTCGCTGTCACCGACCATGCCGAATATCTGGGCGTGGTCCGCGAAGCGATGGATCGCAATGGCCGCTTCGCGCAGACGCGCTGGCCAGGGCTGGCAGCGGAAGCCGAGGGCACGACGGCCTTCTTCAATCACTTCCTGCCCAGCTTCCTCGGCGAGGCGCCGCCGATTGCCGAGTTCAACGACGAGGCGCTGATCCACGAGAACTGGGAACGCATCAGCGCGGCCGCGGACGAGTTCTACCGCCCGGGTAAGTTCACGACGTTTGTCGCGTTCGAATGGTCGGCTTATCAGGACCGCGCGACCATGCACCGCGTGGTGCTATTCCGTGGCGAAGGCGCACCGCGACCGTTCAGTTCACTGGACTCGACCGATCCGCGCGAGTTGTGGAACTATGCCGATGCGCAACGCGATGCCGGGCGTGATGTGCTGTTGATTCCGCACAACACCAATACCAGCCAGGGCAAGGCCTTTGCGCTGAGCGATTTCGACGGCAATGACATCAGCCGCGAATTCGCCACGCGCCGCGCGCAGATGGAACCACTGGTGGAAATCGCGCAGATGAAAGGCACCAGCGAAACGCGGCCGGAGTTTTCACCGACCGATGAATTCGCCGGCTTTGAACTGGTGCCGGGGCAGGTGCCGGCGGATATCTCGCCCGGCGGCTATGTTCGTCCGGGCCTCGGCCACGGGCTGCAAGTTGAAGCGAAGACCGGCGTCAATCCGTATCGCTACGGCTTTGTCGGTGCTACCGATTTCCATTCCGGCGTCTCCGCGACCGAAGAGTGGAATTTCCCGGGCGGTGTTGGCACTGCCGACGACCATAACCATCCCGAGCAGGTCTTGTCAGATAACAAGTCGTTGATCGCCTGGCCGACCGTCTGGTTCTCCGCCGGTGCGCTCACCGGCGTGTGGGCGCAGCAGAATACGCGCGAGGAAATCTTCGATGCCTTGCGTCGACGCGAGGTGTTCGCCACTTCCGGTAATCGCATCCGGGTGCGGATGTTTGCCAGCTTCAACTATTCCGCTGACGTGACGGCGTTACCTGACTGGCTGGCTACCGCGTACCGCGACGGTGTGCCGATGGGCGACGATCTGCCGGCGACTTCCGGTGGCGGCGCTCCGCGCATCCTGTTGCATGCGGTGAAGGATCCGGCGGCGGCCAATCTCGATCGCATCCAGGTCATCAAGGTCTGGTATGCCGATGGCACTTCGCATGAAAAGGTGTTTGACGCGGTCTGGTCCGGCGCGCGATCGATTGATGCGTCGACCGGCAAGCTGCCCGACGTCGGCAACACCGTTGATCTCGCAACCGCCACCTACAGCAACGATATCGGCAGCGCCGAGTTGCGCGGGGAATGGGTGGATCCGGAGTTCGACGCCGCGCAGTCCGCGTTGTATTACGCGCGGGTGCTGGAGATTCCAACGCCGCGCTGGTCCACCCAGCTGGCGGTCGCCAATGGGCTGCCGCTGTCAGAACAGGCGCCGCCGACCCTCCAGGAGCGCGCCTGGTCATCACCGATATTCTATAAACCTGCACGAAACCCATGAGCGCTTCCCCGGTGACATCGGGTTGAACCAATGGCGTCCGGCGTGAACCAACCCGGGCGCTGCGAATCACAGGTCTGCTGACGGCGGGCCGACCGGGGGAATGCGTGGCGGCATTTATGTTGTGCCGCCGCATCGTTAGCGAATAATCGCACCGCGGATTATGCTTGGCGCCTCGCGCGCGGGCAGGGCCGGCCAGTGCCTGAATCTCCCGATTCGCCCACTGAACAACACCATGACCAGGAGAGTGCCACCTATGAACAACGAAGACCAAACGCCGACGCCATCCATGGATCTGAATCTCAATCGCCGGCGATTCCTGGAAGTGGCCAGTGGCACGGCGACGCTGGCAACCATGGCCGGCGCGGCGATTCCGCGGGATGCCTTCGCCGGCAGTCACGATGCACCGAACCCGGCGGCGCCGCTGAAGGACCTGCGCGGCAAAGTGGCGTTCATCACCGGTGGTTCCAGCGGCATCGGTCTGGGCATCGCCCGCGCGTGCAAGGAAGCCGGCATGAAGGTGTGTGTCAGCTATCGCACGCAAAGCCACATGGACGAAGCGAAGGAGTTCTTCGCCGACGATCCTGACAACTTCCACTATGTCCGCCTTGACGTCACCGATCGCGATGGCATGAAGAAGGCCGCCGACGAGGTCGAGCAACGGTTTGGCAAGGTACATCTGCTGGTGTTGAATGCCGGTGTCGGCGTTGGCGCATCAGCCTCCAGCGCGACCTACAACGATTGGGACTTCGCCATTGGCGTCAATCTGTATGGCGTGGTGAATGGCGTACACGAGTTTCTGCCGCGCATGGTTGCCCATGGCGAGCCGGCGCAGATCGTCACCACCTCGTCGATGAGCGGTGTCTTCCACGGTGCCAATGCCACGGTCTATACAACGACCAAGTACGCAGTGGTCGGCATGATGGAAGGTCTGCGCGGCGAATTGGCGGACAAGAACATCGGCGTGTCGGCCTTTGTGCCGGGCGGCGTGAATACCAACATCCGCAATTCCGAACGCAACCGTCCGGAAGAGCTGCGCAACGAAGGTGTGCCCGACGCAGCGCCACAGGCTGCACGCGGTCCGGCGCCCGCGCGCCCCGCAGGCCCGCCGCCCGGCATGGACCCGCTGGAATGCGGTCGGCTGGTGTTGCGTGGCGTGAAACGGAACGACATGTGGATCATCACCCATCCCGAGTACGGCCAGGGCGTCAAGGAACGCTGCGAAGCACTGGTGCTTTCAATCCCGGTAGGCGATCCCCCCGCGCCGCCGGAGCGTGTGGCATTCGAGGCGCGCGTGCTGACGCACAAGGTTTACACCGACGAGTTGGCGCGCCTGAAGGGCGCGTGATTCAACGCCTTTGTCACTGTGCTGAAACCAGCCGAAGAAAGAATGCAGCATGACCAGAGAAGTCGATAACAACTCGGACAACGTAGGCCGCGAGGCTCCTGCAATGGAACGCCGCCGCTTTCTTGGCAGCATGGCGTATGGCGCCGGTGCGGCCGGTCTGCTCGCCAGTATGGGCATCAGTACGCCGGTGCGCGCGCAAGCCGCCGCCGGTGCGGCGCCGATGACCGCGGCACAGGCCGCCCCGTTGCGTGATGTGCGCGGCAAGACCGCTTATGTCACTGCGTCGTCGGATGGTATCGGGCTCGGCATTGCACGGGCCTTGTCCCGCGCCGGCATGAAAGTGGTGGTCGGCTACCGCAATCCGGAGCGGTTGGCCAAGGCAATGCCGTTGTTTGATGAACCCAATGCCGGGGTGTTGGCCATCCGGCACGATGTCACCGATCGCGAGGGCTGGAAGAATCTGCTGGCCGAGGTCAACGACAAGTTCGGCAACCTGCATGTGCTGGTCAACAACGCCGGCGTCAAGACATTGCGCAAGGCCAGCGAAGCCCCCTATGAAGAATGGGACAACGCGGTGGCGGTGAACTTCACCGGCATCTATAACGGTGTGGCCACCTGCCTGCCACACATGCTGGAGCACGGTGAAGGCGCCCAGATCGTCACCACGGCGTCAATGGGTGGTTTGCTGCCCGGTGCCCAGGCTGGCGTATACACCGCGACCAAGATCGCCGCGGTGGGTCTGATGGAAGCATTGCGCGTGGAGCTTGAAGGCACCACGGTCGGCACCTCGGCATTCTGCCCCGGGTTGGTCAATACGCAGAACGATCCCACCGCTGTGTTGCCGCCCGGCCGCGATGGCAGGCCCAGCATGGCGGCAGTGGCGATGGATCCGCTGGAGGCCGGCGAACGGGTATTGAACGGCATACTGCACAACGATTTGTTCATCCTGACCCATCCGGAATTCAAGGACGGCATGCAGGAGCGCTACGACGCCATCATCGCCTCGGTGCCCGATGAAGCCTATCCGGACGATCGCGCGGCGGCGGAGCGTCGCGTGCTGCATGCGGACATCTACCCGCGCGAAATTGCCCATCGCCGCCAGCCACGCAAGACCTACCGCGGCTGAAACATTCCTATGGTATTGATACCGCTTTGCTTCAGGGGCTGATTCCAACGTGTTGTTGAACCTGTTCCGCCGGCGGCGGCTGCCGTCGCGGATTTCCTATCGACTCTGGCAACGGGTGGCGAACCGCATCCTCGCGCGATTTGGCTTGTCGCCCACGGAACGGGTGCGGCTGCGCTCGCTGGCAAGCCGCTTTCTTGATCGCAAAACGATCAATGGTGCCGGCGGCTTTGTCGTGACCGATGAAATCCGTGTCGCGATCGCCGCCCAGGCCTGCCTGCTGATTCTTTATCTGGGTATCGAGTACTTCGATGGCTGGGTGGAGGTCATCGTCTACCCCGATACCTTCGTGACCTCGCGTGATGTGCGCGAAGACACCGGGCTGGTCCACACGCGGGAGACTGCGCTGGGTGGCGAAGCCTGGCTGCGCGGACCGGTGATCCTCGCCTGGCGCGATGTCGCCGTGGGCATGCTGCGATCAGGCACCAATGTCGTGTTGCACGAATTCGCGCACAAGATTGACATGCTCAACGGTGTCGCCAACGGCATGCCACCGCTGCACGCCGACATGGCGTCGGAGCAATGGTCGCAGACGTTGAGTGCGTCGTACGAAAACCTGTCGCGCGCGGTGGCCAACCGGGTTTGGACCGATATCGATCCCTATGCCGCTGAGAACCCGGCAGAATTCTTCGCGGTGATGTCGGAAACCTTCTTCGAGCGGCCCGAAATACTCTATCGCTACGATGCCGCGCTTTATCAACAGTTGAGTCAGTTCTATCGGCAGGACCCGCGCACGCGGCGCGAGTCTTTCAGCTGGTTTGGATGATATGCGGCCGCGGGTAACCACCCGCGGCCATTAAGTTTTGCTCAGCGATTCTGAGATTGCAGTGTGGCAGCGAGCGTCGCCAGCCGCAGAAACTCCGCCCGATACCCGAAGGCATCATCGCCACGCGCGCCACTCGCCAGCCGTTGGATGGCTGACCAATCGTAGTCGTGCACGGCATCCTCATCGCGCAGCTTCTGTCCAAAGGCCGACACTGCAATCGAGAACCGCTGGTCAGTGGAGGCGGCGTCCAGCGAAGCCAGTTCGTTACCACCGGTCACTGGTTGGGTGATCAGGTTGCTCGTGCTTTCGCCCGGCCGCTTGTAGCGGATCTTCACGAACGCGTATTCGTTGTTGAATTCGTTATCCGACGCCGGTACGGCGGCGGGTTCAGCGCGGGCGTAGCGTAGTTCATCTACCGACACCGCACCGCTGCCGACCGGCGTCAGTTCGTAGATGGCCGTCACCGAGTGACCGCTGCCGATGTCACCGGCATCCACTCGATCGTTGTTGAAATCCTCGCGCGCCAGCGCGCGGGTCTCGTAGCCGATCAGACGATATTCGGCGACCGTGGCCGGATTGAACTCGACCTGGATCTTCACATCGTTGGCGATTGGGAACAGCGTGGAGCCCGCTTCCTGCACCAGGGTCTTCTGCGCCTCCGACAGCGTATCGATATACGCCGCGGTGCCATTGCCATTCTGCGCCAGCACCTGCATCAACTGGTCGTTGTAATTGCCCTGGCCGAAACCGAATACCGACAGGTAGATCCCGCGCGCGCGCTTGTTCTCGATAATGCGCTTAAGATCCTCATCGGAAGTCTGGCCGACATTGAAATCGCCGTCAGTCGCCAACAGCACGCGGTTGACGCCGCCTTCGACAAAGGATCGTTCCGCCAATGTATAGGCCTGATCGATGCCGGCCGCACCCGCGGTCGAGCCACCGGCGCCCAGACCGTCGATGACATCCAGAATCCTGCGCTTGTCCGCCACGCGCGTCGGTTCCAACGCGGTTCCGGCGTTGCCGGCATAGGTGACGATGGCAACCGTATCATCAGCCTGCAATGTGTCCAGCAATAAACGGAAGGCATTCTTCAACAGCGGCAGCTTGTCGGTCTGGTTCATCGAGCCCGAGGTATCGATCAGGAACACCAGGTTGGCTTTGGGTCGCGTCGTCGGTGCAATGTCGTAACCCTGAATGGCGATGTGCATCAGCTTGCGCCCGTTGTGCCAGGGTGCGGGCATGATGTTGACCGTCGCCTGAAACGGTTGTTCGGCGCTGGCAGGACGTGGCCAGGCGTAGGGGAAGTAGTTGATCAATTCCTCGATCCGAACGCTGTCCGGCGCCGGCAAGTTACCGGCATTCAACTGGCGGCGCAGGAAGGCATAGTTGGCGGTATCAACGTCGATCGAGAAGGTTGACACCGGTTGCTCGGCGACGCGTTTGACCGGGTTGCTGTCGGTGCTCTGGATGCGGTCGCGATCGGCTTCGGCGCCAATGGGTTGCCATAGCACGACGTTCTCGTTCGCGAAGCTGGCATCCGCGGCGGCGATACCAGAAGCCATTTTCGCGACTGCCCGCGATTCGAATCTGGCCACCTCCGCCCGTTGTCGCCCCTCCATTGCCTGCGCGCGTGCAGCCTGCAATTCCGCCACCGGCGCGGGCGCGACCGGTGAAGCCGCGATCACCACATCGTCAAGCGCGATCGCATCGCTGGTATCAACTGCTTCATATTCCGTTCCCCGTACGCCGATGGTCTCACCCGGCTTTGCGAGCGTTACGACATCACGCGGCGAGCCGTCATAACGCTGACTCTGCCAGCTGACATACCCCACCACCGGCACCAGCAGCAGCGTGGCGAGTGCGGGCGTCAACCAGCCGCGGAAATCTTTTTGTTCTTGCATGTCCATTCTCCGTTTTTGTTGGAATACGGACTTCAGACGCTGCCAGCGCGACAAACCTTGGGTCGTATCCTCCGCAGCCGCCGGCGTGGCGTCGAACGCGGCCAGTGCCGCCTCGATGTTGTCACGGCGCCGTTGGGCATCCGGGGTCGCCGGCGCTGAGTTCGCCAGCGTTTTCAATTGTTCGTCCGACAGGTTCATATGACTTCCCCGTGCGGCGCAAGCAGGGCCGCAAGACGTTTCTTCGCATCATGGATGTGCCAGGACAGCGTCGCTTCCTTGCAGCCCAGCACCGCGGCCGCCGCGGCATGGCTCATGTCCTCGCCGTAGACCAGCAGCACCGCGTCACGCGTTTTATCCGGCAATTGCCTGACGGCCGCCCACAACGCCCGACTGACATCATCGCCGTGCCCGCCGTCGTCCTGCATCAACTCGGTGTGCTCGGCATAGGCGGCGTCGCGCTGCTGAGTGTTGCGTACGGTACGCAAATGATCGCGGCTGGCGTTCAATACCAGTTGATACAGCCAGGTCGTGAACTTCGCCTCGCCGCGGAAACTCCTGATGGCAGCACCCAGCTTGATGCACACCGTCTGGGTGATGTCCTCGGCATCGGCCCGATGGCCGGACCAGCGCAACGCAATGCGGAACACCCGTTCGTAATGGCGTTCGAGCAGCAAGGCAAATGCCGCGCGCTCGCCATTGGCCGCGCGCAGCGCCAGCGCGCGGTCCTCGTCCGCCGTCTGTTCAACGGATGTATCCAGCATGGTGGCCATCATCGCATGGTAGGACGCCACCGCCGTGGCATTCCTTGGGTCGCACCGCGAGCAAAAAGCCCCCGGTCCGCTAACCCGCTAAATTCCGGAGGATTTTTTCAGCACAAGGGGGCCCCATGGAGGGGATTTGCTGGCATTTCCACAAAGCGGCTCGACTACATCCAGGCCATCGTGGCGCGACATTACCTGCGGGTCTATCCGTATACGCTTGAAATCGCCGAGTCGTTCAAATTCCGCAATGGCACCAGTGCAAATCCTGTGGCGCAGATGATGATGTTTCCGTATCCCCAGGACACAGTACGGCCGGCACCTACACGTCCATGACATCCAGGCATTGTTTGAGGCTTTGCAGCGGATCGCGTCCCGGCGTGGGCCGCCACTCGTGGGCCACGTAGCCACTGAATCCTGTTGCAGCGATGACTTCAGCGATGTAGCGGAAGTTCACTTCCTGGGTATGGTCGAGTTCGTTACGCCCCGGCACACCGGCGACATGGAAGTGGCAGATGCTGGCGATATTCTCGCGGATGGTCCGGGCGATATTGCCGTCCTGCATTTGCAGATGGTAGAGGTCACAGATCAGTTTGACGTTGGGTGAATCGACCCGGCGCACCAGTTCCAGGCCCCATTCAAAAGGGCCGAATACCTGGCCGGCGCGGCTGTAGCCCGGCTCATCGTAGCGGTTGTTGATGTTCTCCAGGCCTGCGACAACATGACTGTCTTCGAGCTGCGACTTGATGCGGTTGAAGAATACGACGGCATTGTCCAACGCCTGTTCACTGTTCAGCTGTCTTTGCAGGCCACCGATAAATGCAGTCGTCGCCACTTCATTGCGCGCGCAACTATCGATCCATGGCCGGGCGAGTGCTTCGTATTGGTCATGAAATTCCGGGTGGATGATGCCGTTGTCGAAACTCGAGTAAGGCCCTTCAACCATCAGCGGCCGCAAGCCATGGCGACGCAGCAATGGCCAGTCCTGTTCAGCTATCAGGTCAAAACCCTGGATGCCAAGGTGAGTCGCGATGCGGCACATATCATCCAGCGACAGCGTGGTATCGGCGCCGAACACGGTCTTCCAGATACCCTGGCGAATACGGCCGCGTCGTCGCGGCTCCGGTTCCGCCAGAAGATTCCCAATCTGTGCGCCGGCCGTAGACACCGTCACTGCCGAGCCCGCCAATCCGGCCAGAAAATTTCTGCGAAGTGCCATCAACGTCCCCCCGAACGAGAATCCACCTGCGGGACATTCTATATGCGAGATACCCGGAACAGACAAGCGTCGGTCGCGGAGACCACCGGTGCATTGCGGATTGCAGATGATTGTCCGGCATCAGATGGAAGACCGGGCGTTGCGCTATATTTGCGTGCAGATCTCACACCCGCGCGGTGACGCCGGCAACCTTGCAAGGAGAAGTGCCACGATGCGAATTCTGCCGCTGTCGTTCATAGTGGCCGCGTTGGTTGCGGGCAGCCAGGGATGCTCGGAGCAGGATGTGCCACCGGTCAACTCACCACCCGCTGCTGCGACATCAGCCCCGGTCAACCGACTCGAAGTTGGATTGCGCGCGTACCAGGCTGCCTGCAGTGCCTGCCATGACGATGGCGTGAACGGCGCGCCTAAAACCGGGCAGCCGGCAGACTGGGACGGGCGTTCCATGTTGTGGCAGGCGGTGTTGTTCGACCATGCACAACGCGGATACCTGGCGATGCCGCCGCAGAAGGACGACGCGGGCAAACTGACGACACAACAGGTGCAGGCCGCGGCCGAATACATGCTGACGCTGACCCATCCGGATGTGCCGACGGACTAGTCGGATATGCGCCACGACGTCCGCTGTGCAAAATTCATGATGCAGCGGTCTCACACGCTCTTTGCGCTTTTGCTGACGTCTGTGCTGTTGCAGGTTCCGTGGATTGCGGCAAGTCAGGCGCAGGACCTGTTCGCTGCGCGCGACGACTTTTCAATCATTCTGGAATTTCCGCTACGTGAACTGGTACGTAACAAGGCAGCGAAAAAACCGCTGCCGGCGACGCTGCACTACCGGGACAGTGAAGGTCACACGATCTCCATTCCGTTGGAAGTCCGTGCGCGCGGCAACAAGCGCCTGGAGTTGTGTTCCTTCCCGCCCATCCTGCTGGATCTGAAACCCAAGCGGTCCACCGGCACCTTGTTCGCCGGGTTCAAGGAACTGAAGCTCGTTACCCAATGCAAACGCGGTGACCGGTATGCTGATTACGTCCGGCTGGAGCAGCAAATCTACCAGGTGTTCAACCTGCTGACGCCGCTTTCGTTCCGCACCCGGATGCTGAATGTCACCTACCGGGACAGCACCGGCGAAGTCGAGAGTTTTACCGAGCCGGGTTTTGTCATTGAAGAAATCGAGGACGTGGCGCGGCGCAACACCATGCAACGTGTGCGTAAGCCACGATTGAGCATCGAGGAACTGGACAGCACCCACGCCAGCCTGTCCACACTGTTTCAATATCTGGTTGGCAATACAGACTGGTCCGCCTACGTGCCTTCAGAGGGCGACGACGAGTGCTGCCACAACGGGCGGCCAATAGCATCGAGCAAGAGTGGCCCGGTGGTCGTTGTCCCCTACGATTTCGATCATACCGGCCTGATTGACGCCGATTACGCCACGCCGCCGCCGAATCTGCGGATCCGCTCGGTCACTCAACGCGTTTACCGCGGATTCTGTGCGCACAACGATGGTATTCCCGCGGCGGTCGCCCGGTTTCGCGAAGTCCGTGGCCCGCTCGAATCGATATTCCGCCAGGGCGAAGTCAGTGAACGCAGGCGTGAAAATGGGCT
>JACKNH010000027.1 GCA_024234975.1 Gammaproteobacteria bacterium | reverse complement strand
AGGCTCTTGGTTTCGGCGACTGCAATGAAGTATCGAAGTTGTCTGAGTTCCATGAGAAAGTACGGCACGGGTGACCGATTGAAAGCGGGAAGTTTGATCAATAGAATCGCCATCCTATATCAATAAAATCGAACAAACCAAGCGCTACATGGAACGGAAAATGAGCGGTTCAGCCGTGGTCCCGGAGCATGGCCGCCTACCGGAACGTCGGGCGCATGGTGCGCCGCAGTACGTCACGGTCTACGTTGCCAGCAGCCCATGAAATTGTTCAAGCGTCATTACGACGACGCGCGACACGCGTGGCAGAACGTCGCCGTATGCTCTGTAGCAATTTTCTTCGTACTGTCCGCCCCCGCAGTATTGTTTCCGCTGATGTACGCCAGCGTGATGGACGAGATGGGCTGGAGCCATGGCGAGGTATCGGGCTTCTCGTCGACCAAGTTCCTGAGCGGTGCGCTGGCTGCGCTGATACTTGGCCTCAGTATCAGCCGAATCAGGACCCGGACGCTGGCGCTACTCGGCAGCGGACTCTGTGTGCTGGTGCTGTTCGGCGTTCAATACGTGTCCGGTCTGACCGGTTACTACGTGTGTGGATTTGCTCTCGGGCTATCGGCAACCGTCACCAGCATCGCGTGCAAGGTCTTGCTGAGCCGGTGGTTCGATGCCCATCTCGGCCGTGCCGTTGGCATCGCCTTTACCGCTGGCAGTATCGCTGGTGCTGCGACCCCCATCATAGGCATTTCACTGCTGAGCCGCTTCGGCTGGCAGGACACCGCGACGCTGTTCGGAATTGCCGTCTGCCTGCTGGTGATACCGCTTCAGTTATTTGTATTGCGCGAGCCGCCGTTACCGGCGGCCACGGGCGGATTGACGAAACGGACCGAAACTGTCACCACCTGCGTCACTGGCCCGGCGGCGATCGAGCTGTTCGGGATTGCCAGTTTTTGGGCATTGCTGTTTGCCCACTTCATCGTTGGGGCGGTGGATTATTCGCTGCTCGAACACACGGCATTGTTCATCGAACGTGACGCCCAACTCGGCAAATCGGCCGCTGCCGGCGGCGTGACACTGGTAATGGTCGGCAGTATTTGCGGCAAGGTCGGATTCGGTTGGCTTTTTGATCGCTGGTCGATGCGCGGCGTTGCGGTCTGCTGGTGGATCCTGGCGCTTGGAACGGCATTGGCATTTCCGGTCGCCGGTGCGTTTTCGCTCACCGTGTTCGTTGTGATTCGTGGCATCGCCCATGGCGGGATCATGATCGATGCACCGTGTATCGCACTGCATAACTTCGGCAATCGCGCGGTAGCCGAGGTTGTCTGTTTTCTCACTGTGGCGAATCTGCTGGGTGCGGCGGCCGGCACAACGGCAGTCGGGTACATGCGCGATGTGACCGGCAGCTACGCGAAACCTTTCCTGGTTTTGATTCTGCTCGCATTGATTGCGGGCACGATTGCCTATCGTACCGTGCCGCAGTTCGCGCAAAATCCCGGTGGCAGACTTCGACTACCGGGATTGCCAACGATCGCCGAACGCACAAAAACCCAAGGCACGTCGTACTCGTAGCCAGAGGGGTACAAAAACCAGACGAACAATCACGGCACCCTGCGGGCCTTACAGGTATTGCAGCAACTCCCCGACATTCTCCAATACCCGGTGCGGACGGCGCGACTGCGGTTGCGCAGACCAGTCGGCGAGTTTGTTGAAACCCGTGGTAACGCCGAAACCGGCGGCGCCGCCGCGGCGGGCCATGATCATTTCGACCAGCGGATCGTCGCCCACCACCGCCACGTTGCCGGTTTTCGTACCGAGGCGACGCGCGACCAGGCGCAAGGCCTGCAACGACGGTTTGCCGGTCAGAATCATCGGGGCCCCGGTCATCTTGCGGACCGCTGCGGTGATGGCATAGGAATAACCAATGGTGCGGCCGGCAGTGGTAGCGAAGAACGGTACGTCAGAGGCGACGTACAACTTTGCGCCACCCCAGATCGCGTTACAGGCGGCTTCGATGTCCTTCATATTGCAGTCCGGATGCCAACCGATATAGACGGCCTGCACATCTTCGGCGCCGACGTCACCTGGATACCGGGTATCGATACCCTCCTCGGCCAGCGCATAGCCGACGCCGGTGGAACCCAGCACGAGTGCGCTTGCGACTTTGCGTCGCTTCATCAGGTAAGCGGCAACGCTGGAAGGTGTCAGCATTGCATCGTCGTCGATCGGCAAACCCAGCTTGCGCAGCTTCGCTGCCTGCTCAGGCGGTGGATAAGCGCTGCCGTTGGTCAGCACGACGTACGGGATGCCGCGTGCGGCGAGTGTTTCCAGAACTTCGATTGCGCCGGGCAGAACCTGGTAACCGCCCAGTGATCGATCGCTCAGAATCAACGTGCCATCCAGATCGAACATATACCCGGCGATGGCCGGCAAGGGTTCATTCCACTGGGTGACGTCCGCGGCGGGCGCGCCGCTCATTCCTCGCCCCGGCCGGTCAGTTCGAGTTTGAAGCCTGGCTTCTCCACCAGAATGCGGGCGACATTGCGCTTCTCGCATAATTGGCGGATCAGATTCTTCACCGGTGCGGACTGCGGATTGTAGACACGCGGCGCGGGACCGTTGGCCTGCATGGCGTCGACCAGACCTGCAGGCATCGTGGCCCGCAGCAGAAATTCCTCATCGGACAGTTTCGTTCCGATACGTTTGCGCAATTCGGCCAGCGGCGCCATGTCCGGTTCGTTACGCAACTCACGCGTCCGCGGCAGCGACTCGATGCGATTCATGACTTCAGGCGCTATGGGCTGGTTCGGTCGGCCGAAACGACCGAGGGCGTAGCGAATCACTTCATCCGGGATGGTCGAATACCGCTCCTTGTTGGTCACGTTCATCACGGCCTGCGTGAGCACCATCTGTGCGTACGGGGTCATCACGATCGGCCAGCCCAGCTCTTCGCGCACCCGCCCGAGTTCTTCGATGACCTCACCTTCGATATGCGACAAACGCACTTCGGACAGATGCCGACGCATGGTGCCGACCATGCCACCCGGCAACTGGTGATACAGATAGGCGGCGTCAAACGCCTGCGGCCGACCGGAAGGCAGGCCTTCGGCTTCGGCAAGTGCAGTGAAATAATCGTTGACCTCTTTCAACGCCTTGTCGTCGACATGTACGGTATGGCCAAGCGCACGCAGGTTTCTGACGACCCGATCCGAAGGCGGATTGGAAGTGCCATCGCTGGCCGCACCCGACGCACACTGCAACGCACTGACGCCCCAGTTCGGCGCGTCCATATACGTCAGCTCGGCCAGGCCTATCGTGCAGTGGGCATGCAATTCCAGCGGCTTGTCGCCCAGCACCTTCATCAGTTGCGGAATCAGCCGTTCCGCGCGCAGCGGCGTCAGCAGTCCACCCGGATCCTTGATGTAGATCGCATCCACGTCGGGGCTTTGCGCCATCTTGCGCGCGCACTCGACATAGTGTGCATCGTCATGAATCGGGCTCAAGGTGTAAACCAGTGCGCCAACGACATACTCCGCGCCGGCGTCTTTCGCCATCCTTGCGCAGATGACATTGGAATCGGCGTCGTTCATCGGGTCGGCCAGCGCGAAGCGCCGGATGCCGTTGTTCACCAATGTACGGAATGCCAGGGACATGAACTCAGGGCTGGCGGTTTCCCAGGCGATGAAGCGGAAGCCGGTCGAGAGAAACTGCAATGGCGTATTCGGCACGGCCTTGGCCATCAGCCGGATGCGTTCCCAGGGATCTTCCTTCTTGTAACGCACGGCCACCGCCATATGGGTGGACGTCGTGAAATCGATGGCCTTGAAACCGCAGCGCTCCAGCGCTGGTGCGATGGTCAACGTTTTTGCGGTATCAACACCCAGCGCCGCCCACAGGCATTGGTTGCCATCACGCAGCGAAGTTTCGACGAGTTGCACATCTGCCATGGTTCAAACTCCACTCAAAGGGTGCGCCGCGAGGTACCGACCGAGATAGCCGGTATCGACTCCGCCATGCGCGAATTCTGCGTCCGCCAGCACCCTGGAATGAAAATCGAGATTGGTGGCGACGCCCTCAATGGAAGCCGCGGCAATCGCTTTCTTCAGGCGTGCCAGCGCGGCGACGCGATCGGTATCGTGCACGATGATCTTGGCCATCAGCGAATCGTAGAACGGCGGGATCTTCGAGCCGGATTCGATATGCGTATCCACCCGCACACCCTCGCCTGTCGGCCACACGGCGTGTTTCACCAGCCCCGGGCTGGGATGAAAATCGCGCGCGGGATCCTCGGCATTGATGCGGCATTCAATGGCGCAACCTGCCAGTTGCACGTCTGCCTGCGCAATCCGCAAGCCTCTGCCTTCGGCGATCGCAATCTGTTCCGCGACCAGATCAATGCCGGTGACAGCCTCCGTCACGGGATGTTCGACCTGGATACGCGCATTCATTTCCAGGAAATAGAATTCGTCCCGATCCATATCGACCAGGAATTCCACGGTCCCCGCGCCGCGGTAATCCAGGCGCGCGGCGAAACGCACAGCGGCTTCGTGGATGCGGGCACGAAATTCCGGCCGTAAACCAGGCGCCGGCGTTTCCTCTATCAGTTTCTGGTAGCGCCGCTGCACCGAGCAGTCTCGTTCACCCAGATGGATGACATTGCCGTTGCCATCTCCCAATACCTGAACCTCGACATGCCGACCGTGCGCGACATAGCGCTCGAGATAGACCCGGGCATCGCCGAATGCGGCGCCGGCTTCAGCAGAAGCCATTTCCATCGCCGCCGGAAGATCCGCCAGCTTTTCCACCAACTTCATGCCGCGGCCACCGCCACCGCCGACGGCTTTAATCAGCAGCGGTGCACCTATTGATGCCGCGAGCGCGACTGCGTCCGGTAAGCTTTCAACCGCACCACCGGGCACTGTCGGCACCTTGGCGGCCTCGGCTTCACTGCGGGCGCGCAGCTTGTCGCCGACCGCTTCGATCTGGGCCGCAGTCGGACCAATGAAGATCACGCCCTCCTGCTCGCACAGACTGGCAAGCGCAGCTCGCTCGGAGAGGAATCCATAACCCGGATGAATTGCGTCACAACCAGTGCTCAAGGCAGCCTGAACGATGGTATTCACCTTGAGGTAACTGTCGGAAGGGTGCGCCGGACCGATGCATACTGCACGATCCGCCAACCGTGCCGGCAACGATTCCCGATCCGCCTGGGAGACGGCCAGCACCGAGTCAATCTCCAGTGCCTTGCAACTGCGGATCACGCGCGCGGCAATCTCGCCCCGATTGGCAATCAGGATACGCCGAATGGCCATACTCAAGCCTCGGGGCGGACGCGGATCAGCGTTTCGCCGTACTCGACCAGATTGCCGTTCGGCGCGAGTATCTCCACCACTTCGCCGGTCACGCCGGCGCGCACCGAGTTCATCAACTTCATCACTTCGATGATGCCGATGACCGTGTCGTCGGTGACTTTTGCGCCGACCTCGATGAATGGTGGTTCACCCGGTTTGGGCGCACGATAGAAAACGCCAAGCAAGGGCGAAGGTACGTCGGTCAGACCAGCCTCGGAAGCGGGCTTGGTGGCCGGCGCCGGACTGGCTGGCGCAGCAGCGGGTGCTGGCGCCGCCGCGGGTGCCGGCGTTGAGGGCGCACTGGCAGCGGTCGCTATGGCAGGTGCCGCACCGCGTCGTTGCAATTGCAGTTTCACACCGTCGATTTCGAGCGACAGGCTGTCGAAGGTCGAGCCTTCCAACAACGCCATGATCTCGGCTACGTCCTTGGTGGTCAGGCTCATCGACGGCCCCCGAAAATGTTCATCACGTGCGACAGTGGATTGTCGGTGGGCTTGGCCACCGGCGCGGCGGCCTTGGCCGACCACACGGTTTCCGGGCGGCTCTGCAGCAGCATGACATTGCCCGATTGGTCTATGGCCCATTCAATATCCTGTGGCCGACCGTAATGCTTCTCCACCTTGCGCCCTATTTCGCGCAGCCGCTGCAGCTCATCGTCGCTGAGACAGGGTGCCGTCCGGCGATCGCCCTCCACCGGCAGGTCGACCACGCCGCCACCGGCCGCCGGCTTGTGCTCGACCAGTTTCTCGGAAATGTCGCGCACGGTGATTTCGCCGGTGATCTTGCCGACCACGAAACGATCCGGCGTCACTTCGCCGCCGACGACGGAAGAGCCCAGTCCCCAGGCACCTTCAATGGTAATCACGGATTTGTCGCCGGTGAGTGGTGATCGCGTGAACATCACGCCCGCGCAATGCGCATCGACCATACGCTGAACAACAACGGCCATTGCGACGCCTTCTTCGGGCAGACCATGCTTGCGGCGATAGGCCATCGAAGGCACCGAGTACAGGCTGGCCCAGCAGGACCTGACATACTTGACCGCATCTGCCGCGCCGAGCACCCACAGGTAGGTATCCTGCAAGCCGGCGAAGCTGGCGTCTTCGGCGTCTTCAGTTGTCGCGGAGGAGCGTATCGCGACCGGGGAATCCGGGCTGTCGGCACATAGTGCCGCATACGAGGCAATCAGATCCTGTTCCACCGCTGCAGGCAGCGGCTCTTTCTCCACCCGCTCGCGCATTTCGTTGGACAGTTCGGTGATGGCCTGCAAATCGTCATGCGCCAGTGATTCAACGCGTGCGCGTACCGGGGCCCTGGCTTCCAGCGCCGCGAGGAAAGTTTCAAAGGCGGCCGTCCGGACGACGAAGCCTGGTGGCACGGCGATCCCGGCCCGGGTGAGTTCACCCAGCGAGCCGCCCTTGCCGCCAACGGTCGGGCGATCCTGCAGCCCGATGTCGGCAAACCAACTGATGTGTTCGTTTGAATTCATAGGTAACCAGATTTGTTGACTGTCGGCTGATCCGCGCTTGCGTCACGCGGACCGGTTCAATCCAGCAGCGTGACGATGCCGCGTCCACCATCGACACGGATACGCTGGCCATCCTTGATTTTATGCGTTGCGGTACCGGTGCCCACGACCGCGGGCAGGCCGTACTCGCGAGCAACGATCGCGGCGTGGCTCATCGAACCACCAATGTCGGAAACCGCCGCACTGATCTTCTGGAAGATCGGCGCCCAGGTCGGGTTGGTCACCTGGCAGACAAGGATATCCCCCTGCTGCAAGCGTGCGATTTCGTCCACCGACTTGACCACCCGCGCCGGCCCTTCGACCACGCCGCGCGAAGCGGCAAAGCCGCGAATCTCATTGGAGTCGACTTCATCACCTGAGTTGAGCCAGGCGTTGAGACTCTCGCGTGTGATGCCCCAGAGCATCACGATGGAAGGATCGTCGATGACATCCGGCACCGGACCCAGTGCAGGTGCGGTTTCGTGTTTGGCCCATTCGGCCAATGCGGCCTTGCGTTCCTTGACCAGTGCGGAGAAACGCTGGGTGCCGCGCGGTGGCGAACCACTGGACCATGAATGCATCAGGTCGATGATGGCGGCTTCGACCTCGTAGTGCGAAAGATTGAACACGTCTTCAGCGTCGGCAAAGAAACCGTTCTGCGCCAGTAGTTCGCCGAACTCACGAATCTTGTTGAAGAACAGGTTGGTGTACCAGTGCTCGCAATAGAACTTGTGCCCTTCCACATACGGGAACACGCGATGCGCGAGATGGATCATCTGATCATACGCGGCGCGTTCCTCGTCGGTATCGAGAAGTTCGCGATAGTCTTCGATGAGCTGCTTGCGTTCTTCCATCAACTGTTCGGTGGGCCGTTCCAGGTTCACGCCCGCCTTCACCTTCGCGATATAGCCGGGTAGCGCGGAGAACGGTATGGTCAGATCGTCGTTCCAGGCGCGATGGTAGTGATAGAAGCCATCGCCGACGTTCACGTTGAACCACGGGTCGCGCGAAGTTTCCAGTTCATCCAACCAGGCTTTACCTTCGGCGCCACGCGTCGCCAGTGTCGCGAGAACGTCTTCGGCCTTGATGCCATCCCGGAAGACATCATCGACCTTCAAATCCACGGCGCATTGCGCGAGACGTTTCAGTTCTTCATCGGGGCGGAAGATTTCGGCCTCGATACCCGCCACCATCTGCGCGATGGTCTGATCAGCGATTTCGGGGAAGGCTTTTTTGCAGAAGTCGAAGAAAGTCAGGTAGGCGCCGTAGCCGAGTAACAGAAACTCGAAATGGTGATGCCACATCTGGAAGTAGCCTTCCAGTGTCTTCTGATAAGTGACGAGCAAGGTCTGGTTGGAGGCAATGCCGCGCCCCATGTGGACGTTTTCCAGCGGCTCGTAATCGGGCAGATGCGGCTTCGGCAACGCCTGCGCCTGACCAATCAATTCGCGCATCTTGCGCTTCCACTGCTCGTACAACCGTTCCCAATGTTCGTAGTAGTAGAAGGCACGCGCCTGGAACTCGCGGGTGCGCTCGGCAACTTCCGCCGGATCGGTCACCGCGACGCCGCCGATGTATACGCGTCCGTTGATGATGCGGTAATCGATGCCTTTGGTCGTAGGCAGACAATGTACGCGCGTATTGGCCGCGCCCAGGGCACAGTACGCCGCCTCGGCGGTCACCATGTCGAAGACCGACATCGGTTCGGGGAAATGCATGGAGTTATAGAACCAGAAGCGCTCGTCATCATCCGGGGTGAACTGCATGTAATAGGGGTACGCCTGCTGCGCCCCTTCGGTGCCGGGCACGACGCCCAGCGAGCTGGGCAATGGAAATTTCTTTTCTTCGGCCGTCTGCGTCGACGCCACACTGGCGGCGACGGGTATTTCACTGCGGGCGGATGTCTGCTCCATTACACGGTCCTCAACCGGTTGAGTCGTCCTGCGGTACTCCGCGCGAACAGCATTTTTATCGCTCGGGTGACAGGACAACAGTTACATTTTCGGGTGTCGTAGTTCCTGGAAAACCTGCTTCAGTTTCTGTCAGGCAGCGCTTCGAAGCGGGGCAATGCCGGATCAAACTTGTCCCATGGCAGCGCGTCTTTCACGTAGATCACACTTTCCGGCGTGATCTGCCAGGGCTCGTCCAGTGAACCCGCCTGAATCATCACAATCTCGCCGGGCAGCGTGCCAGAGGTGTACAGCCTGCCGGCGCACTCAGCGCAGAAATGTCGCACGACGTCACCGCCGGAATCACCACGGCTGGTATAGGTTTTCGGGGTGCCGGCAAGAATCTGCAACTGGGGTCCCGGCACGCCGATGATGGTGGTATGACCGGTGCCGGTCGCCTTCTGGCAATCCTTGCAACAGCATTGAGATACAAACAGGAACGGCCCGTTGAGCCGGTAGCGGATGGCGCCACACAGGCAGCCGCCATCCAGTCGTGAGACTGCTTCGCTCATTGACAGAATCTCCGTAAGCGTAATAACGCCATCATTGCCGTCGGCTCACAGTGCCGGTATGAAGATTGCCCGCACCGTGGTTCCGACAAACGAATGCCCGCATCAGCGGGCATTCGTCCTCGCTCATGCTCACGAGATCATCTGTGGGCATGCGGGCGATACATCTGCCCACATGCAACCGAGCACTGTCAGCTGATCTCGCGTAAAACCTTGAACCCGCCTTCATCGTTGAGTTCAAATTCGCCATCCTGCACCGCGTACAGCCATGCCGCGGATTTGCGCAGACCACCCAGCGGATACAGGTGGCATTGCTTGATGCCGCAATCGGCATTTGCCGCCTTGTGGACGGCAAGATCACGCACCAGTTTGTCCGGCTCGCGCGTGGTCATCAGCTTGGCGATATTCGCCGCCTGCCGGGTGATCACCCGCATCGACGGACCGATACCACAGGCCTTGGCGTGACCGAGCAGCGTCTTGATCGTCGCCAGCCCCGGAATACCGATATGTACAGGCAACTTGTTGCCCTGGCCGCGGATGGTCTTGTCCCACTCGATGATCGGCTCGGCTTCGAAGCAGAACTGGGTGGCGATATACATATCGATGCCCGTTTCCTTCGCGAACTCGTTCTTCTGCAACATCGCCGTGGTGACATCCGCCGGCGGGATATCGGGCGAACCTTCCGGGTGACCGGCGACGCCGATATGTTTGATGCCGTACTTCTGGAACAAGCCGGTGCGCAGCACCTGGATCGAGCTGTCAAACTCACCCACCGGATTGTCGACGCCGCCACCAATCAACAGCACGTGATCGATATTGCATTCGTCACGCAGCATGCGCAGGTTCTCTTCCAGGAACGCCGCGGACGGCGTGGAACGTGCGGCGATGTGTGGAATCGGCTTCATGCCCTCGGCGAACAGGCGCTTGACGGTCGCGACCGTGTCATTGAAATCCGAGCCCGGCAGGAAGGTGACATAGACGGTGGTGCCGTCACGCAGAAGGTCGCGGAAGTTTTCGATCTTCTTGGCGCCACCGGGAGTGATCTCCAGCGTGCAGTTGGCCATGAAGTCGATGATTTGCTGCTTTTCCGAATTACTCACGTAAGTCTCCGTACCAGAGTTGAAAAACCTGGGCTGGCAGTTGTGCCGGCCGATTGTTGAGCTTGCCCATGTCAGTGGCGCCCTGTGCTGGCCGGGCTCCGGACGTCGACCGGCGCGGAAATCCGTGCGGCAGTGAACATCAGCACTGCAACACGCCGGCCGGACAGGCCGGAATATCGCTCCGACCGCGGGCAAAACGGGCGCCTAGTGTACTCAATACCGACTGCCCGGCCCAGCTTCACTCAACCCAAGGTGGTGCTTGCTCCACCCTGCCCCGGGCAACACCCGGACACCCGTGGTTTTTCTCTCTTTTATCAGTGCCTTACCTGCCAACTTTTCAGGCAACCGCGGTCAACGCGGCAGCCAATGAATTCACCGTGCGCCCGATATCCGCCAACTTGTCCAGACCGAACAGACCGACGCGGAATGTCTTGAAGTTTGCTGGTTCGTCACACTGCAACGGGACGCCCGCTGCAATCTGCAGTCCCAGCGAAATGAATTTCTTACCCGTCTGGATATCGCTGTCGCGCGTGTAGCTGACGACGACCCCCGACGCCTGGAAACCTGCACCGGCAACACTCTTGTAACCAGCCCCCGTCAGCAACTCACGCACCCGGGCTCCGAGCTCCAATTGCTGCTGCTTCAACGTAGCGAAGCCGCGCTGCTGCATTTCCTGCATGGTCTCTTCCAGCTTGCGCAGCCCGTCGGTCGGCATGGTCGCGTGATAGGCATGGCCACCGTTCTCATAGGCCTGCATGATCTGCAGCCATTTCTTCAGGTCCGCAGCAAAACTTGTACTGGTGGTTTCGTTCACCCGCGCCTCGGCAGCGTCATTCATCATCACCAGGCCCGCGCAAGGCGTTGCGCTCCAGCCTTTTTGCGGTGCGCTGATCAGAACGTCTATGCCCACCGCCTGCATGTCCACCCACAGCGTGCCGGACGCGATGCAGTCGAGCACGAACAAGCCACCCACTTCGTGCACCGCGTCAGCGACAGCCTTCAGGTAGTTGTCGGGCAGCAACATGCCGGCCGATGTCTCAACGTGTGGAGCAAACACCACCGCCGGCTGCTCGGCACGTATGGTCGCGACGACTTCATCGATGGGCGCCGGTACAAACGGCGACTCCGCTGCGTCGCTGGTCCGGCGCGCCTTCAGCACAATCTCCGCCGACGGGATGTGCCCCATTTCAAATATCTGCGACCAACGGAAGCTGAACCAGCCGTTACGGATCACCAGGCATTTCCGGCCCGTACCCAGTTGCCGCGCGACCGCCTCCATCGCGTAGGTACCGCCCCCTGGTACGACAGCCACGGCTTGCGCGTTGTAGACCTGTTTCAGTGTGGCGGAGATATTCCGCATGACCTGTTGAAAGGCCTGCGACATGTGATTGAGCGAACGGTCGGTGAAAACCACCGAGTATTCGAGCAGTCCGTCCGGGTCGACGTCGTTGAGCAATCCTGGCATGGTTTCGCTTACCGTGATGGGTTCGAAGGAATCAATCTGACCACTGGCGCCAGATTCCCGGCCCTGCGGACATAACGTGCAAGGATACCGTCTCCAGCCCGCCATATCGACTCCCGCCCGCCGGTGCCCATGCTCATGCCCATTCGCCGCCTCATGCTCAATCCGTCAGGTACGCCACCAACGCCTTCAATTCTGTTTCGGTCAGGCCGCTGGGCACGAAGGGCGGCATCGCATTCAACCCGTGCCGGACGATGTACTCGATGTAGGCAGGCACGAGATCGGTGCGCTCGGTCAACAGCGCCTTGTCCTCACCGCGCGTGCGCGCGAGCTGCAATGTGCCCACTGCCTCATTGCCCGGACCATGGCATTGGATACAGTCGCGCTCGAACACCGTTTTGCCGGCCTGCACCGCGTCCTGTGCGCAGACCACACCACAGGTCCCGACAAGCACCGCGGATAACACTGCTGTCAGTCTGTTCATTACACGCCTCCGTCGCGCAGCCGCTTCGGCCAGATGCCGGACTTGCCGGGCGCCAGGATGCCATTCGGATCGAGTGCGTCCTTGATCGACTGGTGCATCTTCATCAATGCATTGTCATTCCAGCTGTAGGTACCGGCAATCGTATCCATGTAGCGGATATGCGTGCGGTACTCGCCATAACCTTCGGCCGCCGCTTCGTCCACCAGAATCTTGAACAGCTCGTCCATCCTGGCGCGTTCGCTCGGGCTGTTCTTGTCGTACACGATAACAACCACGTGATGCATCTCGCGCCAGCCAATGGCCAGCAGCCCCATATAGTCGAAACCATATTCGCGTACGCGGCCGCTCACCATGCGGTACTGCTTGATGGCATCCTTACCCGTGATCGGTGAGACCGGCGAGAACCCCACGTGGCCACCGCCGCCGTTCCAGTTCAGGAAATTGAATTCGGTCAGCTTGGGCACGCCGCGCATGGTTTCGCCACGGTGGATCAGAATGTCCGGCCGCCGCTTGCGGTCCTCCGGCGTATAGAATTTCACGCCCGGCACTTTCGCAAAGGAATCGCGAATCACCGTCCACAGCGTATCCATCAGCGGTGGCGGACCATACAGTGCGCCGCAGAAATTCCACATGCCGATTTGCTGGTCAGCCATGATCTGGCGCGCCACGCTGTCGGGAATCGGGCCGTCGCCGGAATAGTACTTGCTCTTGGTCGCGGTGATTGCAGCATCCAGCACCAGGCTGCGTACCGTGGCGCCGTTCTGAATCACGCTGGCCACCTTCAACGGCCGCAGGATCTCGGCCACCTGTTCGATGTCCTCTTCGCGATCAAACGTGATCATGTAAGGGCGATAACCGGCCGGTTCAGGCATCAACCAGATACCCATCTTGGTCACGATGCCGAAATTCGATTGCGAGAACATGCCGTCCACGTACGGTCCGAAACCATACTTGAACAATTGCCAGGTGTTGTTGCCCGGCATTGCACCCATACCGGTGCGCACGAGTTCACCGTTTGGCAATACCACTTCCATGCCACATTGCATACCGAAGTGATCACCGTAGGGCGTGTAGCCCACGCCGTGATCCAGCGCGTTGCCAATCACGCTGCCCCAGCCCGGGTCCGGCACATCCAGCCACAGCTTGATGCCCTTGGCCTGGATGTAATTGTAGAGGTCGAAGTACGAAACGCCCGGCTCCACCAGCGCGTAGCCGAAATCCTCGTTGACTTCGAGGATCCGGTTCATCCGGTTCATATCGAGCACGACAGAACCCGACAACACCGGCGCCGCGCCGCCGTAGGCGAAATTCTTGCCGCGCGAAACCGGCCACAACGGCACGCCATATTCATTGGCCACCTTGACGATCGCCTGCACTTCTTCCGCCGACGCAGGTGCTACGGCGGCGTGCGCCTTGTATTGCGAATCGTCGTTGGTCAGCGTGTAGGGATCGTGATAGCTCTCGACGCTGGCGCCGGAAAACACCCACTGGTTACCGACGATCTTGCGGAAGCGATCGAGTGCTTCGGCCATTGCTGCGGCATTAACGCCCGGGGGTAACGGTTCAGCCATGGTGTGCCACCTCGTAGTTGTTGGCGATGGGAGTACCCGTCAATGTCCACAGGTACAGATCTTTATCCAATCGGGTTGACTCGCTGCGGATTGCGTAGCGATCGTTCAGCAGAACCTTCAGACAGAAATGGAAGGACTCGGTGGTCACGCCCTGGATAGACCATTCACGGCTGTTCATCGCCGAAGCAAAGTATGTCTGCCAGACGTCGGTCACATCGCCGTTGACTGTCACCACTCCGTCCGCCTGCCAGCGTGTTGCGGCGACCGCGCGCGCCAGGGCGAAACGATCATCAACGAAACTCAGACGGACTTCCGGACGGACCGAAAGCATTGCCGCAATCGCCGGCTGCATCGGCAAACACATCGCGGACGATGCCAGTGTCATGAACTGCCTGCGCTGCATGCTCACTCCTCCCACGGTGGATCTTCGCCCATGACGACACGGGCGGAATTGGTCAGGATGAAATCGCCCAAGGCATCTTTGACTTGCGGATGTCGCGCCCGGGTCCGGGCCATCAGATCAGACGAATCACTTGCCGCCTTGGCGTCCTGCTCGAACGAAACAATGTAGTCACGGGTGAACTTCAGGCTGGCGACATCATCGGCCAACCCCGGCAATTTGTGTCCGGCCACCACGGTGGCGGGTTCAAGCTTCATCAGGTCGTTGAGATTTGCAATCCACTGCTGACGCTTCTGGGCCGTGGTTTCACCCAGCCAGACATGGATGCCGTGGAACACGATGTCGCCGGCCACCAGCAAACCGATATCCGGCACGTGAACCGCGGTCGCGTGATAGTGGTCGCCCTGCATCGGACCGAGGACGCGCAAGACGTGGCCTTCCAACTCGAATGTATCTTCCGCCAGTGGCAGTGGCGCCGTTGGATAGGTCGGGCCGTTGTTGCCCAGCATGGGCGACCAGCGTGCAATCTTGAACGGGATGGATCGCCAGATGTCCGCAACGACCTCGCGATGGGATATCACCTTCGCCTGTGGAAATGCGTCCATGATGACCTGCATCGACCAGAAGTGATCGGGGTGGTCGTGGGTGACGTAAACGTATGTGAGGTTCTTACCGGTTTCCAGCAGGTCGGCCACCAGCCGATGGGCATCGGCGTTGGTGAACGGCGCATCGATCAACACCATATCGCGCTCACCCATCACGATGGTGCAGTTGGCATACAGGCTGGACTCGTTGGTGGTCACCACCTTGACTGAGAGTCCATCGGCCGCCGCCGCGATGCCCAGTGTGGCCAACCAAAGCAATCCCGCGTGACAGATGTCTGCAAAACGCACGCGCCTGCTCGCGAAGTTTCCGTTGCTCATCATTTCCCCCTTCAAACATTTCGTTTCCGCATGACACCGGTTCCGGCATTGGCCGCCGGTCTCCATCGCCATATCGCACAGATTAACCATTTACTGCGCGAATGCGCGCCTGCCAGCGCAATGAATTCGGTACCACAGTGCACCCTCACAGCATTCGTGCGGCGGCGCAGCACGCCATCCTGCACTCGAATCGTCCGGCAATTGGTGTCCTTACGGTTCTCGAATATCATGGGCCACTATCGTCATCCGGAGATTGCACACCGGCTATCGGTGACCCTATCCCTATGCAGAATACCGCCGCGACAGCTACCGACTACCGCATGGCACTGACCAACGCCCGTGATCGCAGTGCGCTGGACACGTGGACGGAACGCCTGTCGGCGGAAATCGCGACGATGCATATCGATATCACTTCGGCGGACAGCTTCAAGGCAGGCTGGCAGCATTTTGTGCTCGGGCCGTTGTCACTGAACTTCCTGCAGGCGCGTCCCCAACGCGTGCATCATATGCCGGCGATGACCCAGGGCGGCCGCGGCAGCAGTTACGACCTGCTGTTCTTCAAGCGTAACGGTGCGCAGCTTGACCACTGCGGGAAACGGTTGACGCTGACCGAAGACAGCTTCGTGCTGCTGGACAACCGGCACCCGTACGACCTCACCATCACCGACGACAGCGTCGCGCATACCGTGCATCTGGAAGACGACTGGCTACGGCTATGGGTGGCAAACCCTGAAGTTTTGGTTGCTGCGCCGATTGCCAGTACCGCCACGTGGGGCGCCCCACTGGCGGCGTTGCTCGACACCATCTACTCGGCCGGTCTGAACCAGGCGCCGGTATCGCGATCGACGATTGCCGATCAACTGGGCTCATTGATCGCGTTGATGGCGGGAACCGCGGCCGACGGATCCGGCCAGCACCATGATGATTTGTTTCACCGGGCCTGCCGATTGTTGCGAGAGCATTACACCGATCGCGACATCAACCCGACCCTGATTGCCGACCGTCTCGGCATCTCCAAGCGCCACCTGCATGGCATTTTTGCCCGCGCCGGCACCACGTTGGGTACCCGGCTGCTGGATATCCGGCTGGCCAGTGCCGCGCAGATGCTGGCCGACCGCCACCACCGTCACCTGCAGATCGGTGAACTGGCCGGGATGTGCGGCTTTGACGAACAGAGCCATTTCGCCCGACGCTTCAAACAGAAGTACGGCCTGTCACCGCTGCAGTACCGGCGCCAGCGCTGCGAATGACGCTATCATAGCGCTCGCCTGAATTTCTCCGGCGCCACGGCACGGCAGTGCCGCGCGCCATTCCTCGATAAATCATGGCCGAACTGCCAGCAGCTGCAGCGAAGCGGCCAACCACTACGCGAGACAATTGATGACCGACAGCAACGATCCTTCCCGGAATCAACCGCCGGGCTATGTTCCCCCTGAAATCTGGACCTGGGACCAGGAAAACGGTGGTGAGTGGGCCAGTATCAACCGGCCGATTTCAGGCGCCACTTACGAGCACGAACTTCCGGTGGGGGAACACCCGCTGCAACTGTATTCGCTCGGTACGCCGAATGGTGTGAAGGTCACCATCATGCTGGAGGAACTGCTGGCGCTGGGCCACAGCGGCGCGGAGTACGACGCCTGGCTGATCAACATTGGCAAGGGCGAACAGTTCTCCAGCGGATTCGTCGGCGCGAATCCGAATTCCAAAATTCCGGCGATGATCGATTACTCCACCACGCCACCGACGAAAGTGTTCGAGAGTGGTTCGATCCTCGTTTACCTGGCGGAGAAATTCGGCGCGTTCTGGCCGACCGAGCACTATAAGCGCACTGCGACCATGAACTGGCTGATGTGGCAGATGGGCTCAGCGCCTTTCGTCGGCGGCGGATTTGGCCACTTCTACGCGTATGCGCCAATCAAAATCGAATATGCGATTGATCGCTACACCATGGAGACCAAGCGCCAATTGCACGTGCTCGATACCCACCTCAAGGACCACGAATATCTCGCAGGTGATGAGTACACCATCGCCGATATCGCGGTCTGGCCGTGGTACGGGTCCATCATGCGCGACGCTTACAACGGGCAGAAATTTCTCTCGGTAGAGACCTATCGCAACCTTGATCGCTGGGTGGACCTCGTCGCCAGTCGCCCGGCAGTCAAACGCGGCCGCATGGTCAACCGGACATTCGGCGGCACACCCGACATGCAGCTGCGTGAGCGGCATGCCGCCAGTGATTTCGAAAACAATACCGAAGACATGGTCGCCGCGCGCGGCGGTAAACGTATCTGATTCGGCGACAAACTCCCAGGAGGCATCGATGGCACTCAAACTCTACCACGCAGAACCGCTGGCCAATTCGCTGAAATGCCTGATCCCCCTGCATGAGAAGGCATTGCCGTTCGAAAGCATCTATGTCGATCTGCATAAATTCGAACAGCACCAGCCCTGGTTCGTCGCGCTCAATCCCGAAGGTCAGGTGCCAGTGCTGGAGCACGATGGCGCCATCATCACCCACACCACGGTGATCAACGAATACCTGGAAGACGTGTTTGCCGATATCCCGCTACGCCCACGACATCCACTGGGCGCCGCACGCATGCGCTACTGGAACAAGTTCATCGACGAGCACGTGATGAACTACATTTCGATGTGGGGCTGGCACCGGATGGTCGGCGTGATTGCCCGCGGTATCGAATCCGGAGAGTTCGAGCAGTTGATGGAACGTATTCCGTTACCGGACCAACGGCAGAAATGGAAGACGGCGCGCTCCGGGTTTTCCCAGGAGCAACTGGATTACGCGACGGGCAAGATCGAGTACGCGGTCGACAAGGTTGAGCGGCAATTGGGCGAAACGCAATGGCTGGCGGGTGATGACTACACGCTGGCCGACGTGAATTTCTTCGCCAACTGCGGTATCGCGGTGGCCCGTATGTTTCCTGATATGAACATCGAGCAGCGATGCCCGCGGCTGGTGGCGTGGCGCGACCGGATGCACGAGCGTCCCGGCGTAAAAGCCGCGCTTGCAATGCCGGACCGAACCAACCCGGCTCTGCGCACGTTTTCAGGTGAGGTACATTGACGAACGTGCCAAAGTTCAGTCGAAGAATGCAAAGAACCGGGCTTCAATACTCTCGCGTGGCGATGCGCCTGCTCCTGCCCCGGGGTTGGTGAACGCGGTATGCATGGCGTTCAAGGTATCGGGGGCATCGGAGTCGAAGCCCTTGAATACCAGCAGGTCATCGAGTGTCATTGCCGACAGGAAATACCAGCGGTGCGAGGCGTTGTAGCGACATAACCTGGCATCGAACTGCGTGCCGGGTTTGGAGGCCGGCCCCAGCACGCTAAGAAACACGATAGCATCGTCAGGCGGAATCGAACGGCCATCGCACACCGCCAGCACGTTGTCCTGCGGTGGGGGAGAAATTGCGCGCCAGGTCTGGTACACCGCGAATCGACGATAAGGTGCCACCTTGCCCGCATAGTCACGCTCAGCCAGCGCACAGAACAGGTGTGCGGTCACCAGTGTGTAATCGAGGTGCACGAACGGGGCCGGCCCCGCCCACGACTGCTGCTTTCGGTCCACCGGTCGTTCGCACCACCAACCCCTGCAGTTGCGGCAACACCTCGCGCGCCCCTGTCAGCGACTTGAGGCGCGCCGCGACTTCCGCCATGTATTGATGGTTCAACGGATGGTCGAGATTGTCCGGTCGAAGATTCAATTCCCGGATTGCCGGATTGGCCGCCACTGAACTCGGACAATCGATGTAGGCGAATCCCTGCACATCGAGCGAGAACCGATCACGGTTCAGGTCTGACATCAAAAATCTCGACGTCACGTGAATCAAACACGAGATTCGTGCGCGCAGGTTCAACGACGTTGAATTCCGCCGGGACCTGAATATTGCCGGCGTAACCCAGGGTGGCGCGAACCGATGCAGGCCCAGGGCGTCGGCCGCGATGGAATCACTCACGGTGTCTGACATGTCGTTCGCTTCCCCCAAAGGTTTCGATAGCAAAACCTTTCTTTTAAGGCCGGCGCAGCGGTGCGATCCAGCTTGCCGCGGCTGGTTCGCGGGCGCGCCCGGAATGACGGAGCAATAAGACGAAGCCCATGCGGATTTCCCCGGTGTTGGGTGAGGAACCAAAAAAGCCGGGCAACTGTGTGCAGCAGCCCGGCTGGTTACGACGCTATTGGCAATACATCTGCCAGGAGCGGCTACTGGGTTCCCGCGCCAGCGGCCAATGACTCGCGGGCCTTCTGGCGGAAGAAATGGCGCAAGGCGTCCAGACGTTCATCCGTGAATTCCGGGAACGGCGGCATGCCGCGATCGCGCAAGGAGCCGTCACGCACCACGCGGGTAAATGCCTCCATCGAGAGCACCACCGGCGATGCGCGCAGATCCACTGCGCCACCACCAGCCACCACGCCCATGCCATGACACAGCACGCACTCCAGGTATTCCGATTCACCCTGCTTGGCCTTGCCTTCGTCGATCACGAACGAGGGCGCATCCAATGGCAGTGCGGGTGTCGGCGGCGGGGTCGCCGGCAGTTCCGCCGTGCCGTCCAGCTCAAACGTCAGCAGACGTCGCGGATGGACACGCGGGTCCCAGCCCCAACGGGCGGAGACCGAACCGAAGCCACCCGTGGCGCCATTGAGCGGGCCGGAGGTGATCGTCACGTATTGCTTGCCATCGACGCTGTAGGTGATTGGCACACCCGTCACGGCAACACCGGCGTAATAGCTCCACAGGTCCTTGCCGTCGGTCGCTGAATAAGCGTGAAAGTAGCCGTCGGCCAGGCCCTGGAATACCAGTCCGCCGCCGGTCGCCATGCTGCCGCCGTTGGAAATGCCGGGCGTTTCGACTTCCCAGACAATCTTCTTCGCAACGGGATCCCAGGCCTTCAGCAAACTGTAGCCGGCGTCACGCGGTACATCACCGACACCGATATTAAGACCGGTGTATTGCGGGGTCAGCTGGCGCGGACTCCAGTTCTCGGCATCAACGCCTTCGGCGCCGAACTCGGACGGCATTTCCAGCGCCGGCACGTACAGCAAACCGGTACGCGGGCTGAACGACTGTGGCAGCCAGTGGTGCACCGCCTGGAAGCTCGGGTACAGAAATGCGGGCTTGTCTTCGTAACGCGCGCCCTCAGCGACCACGGGTTTGCCCGTCGTGAGGTCAACCCGCTCCGCCCAGGTCACAGTGCCGAGTTTCTCGGCCGAGATCAGTTTGCCGTTGGTCCGATCAATGGCGTAGATGAAGCCATTCTTGGCCGCATGCAACATGACCTTGCGATCCTGACCGTCGATCCTGATCGTGGCCAGCGTCATATCGTTGGTGGAGTCGTAATCCCAGACATCGCGTGGCGTCGTCTGGTAGTGCCAGACGTATTCGCCGGTATCGGCATCCAGCGCGACCACCGACGCCGTGAACAAATTGTCACCACCATCAGGACTGCGGATCTTCGCGTTGTAGGGCAACGCGTTGCCGGTACCAATGTAGAGACGATCGAATTCCGGATCGTAGGTCATGGCGTTCCACACCACGCCGCCGCCACCGTATTTCCACCACTGGCCGGACCAGCTGTCTTCGAGCATCGGTATGACCGAATCCGAAGCAACGCCATCCAGGGTCTGCGGCTTGCCCGGGACGACGTAGAAGCGCCACAACTGCTTGCCATCGTTGGCGTCATACGCCGTGACATAGCCACGCAACGGCGAGAAGTCACCGCCACCGAAGCCGATGACGATTTTGCCGTTGAATGCACGCGGTGCGCCGGTGATGACCGCACCGTTGGCCGGGTCCACCGTCTGCACGCTCCAGGCCAGCGAGCCATCACGCGCATTCAGCGCGATCAGGCGGCCGTCCGTGGTACCGGCATAGACTTTGTTATCCCAGAAGGCGATGCCTTTGATGCCCCAGCCGACACGCATCTTGGTGCCACCGAACTCCGTGGCCTTGGCGTCGTAACGCCACAACAGTTTGCCGGTTTTACCATCGACCGCGTGGATGATGCCGTGGCCCGCCCCGAGGTAAACGACACCATCCACCGCCAGCGGCGTGGTGATCGAATTGGTGACGTCAAGATCCAGCGACCATGCCAGCTGCAGCCGGCCAACCGTGTTGGTATTGATTTCATCGAGCGGGCTGTAATGGCCTTCACTGAACGTACGACCGTAAGCCAGCCAGTTGCTGCCATCGCGCTCATCAGCCAGGCGCTGGTTGTTGACGCTCTGGGCGAAGCCGATGCTGCCGGACAGCGCCATCGTTGTCACAACGGCCAGCGTTATCTTTTTCAACGTCATCAAGAGTTCTCCGTTGCCATCAGCCGACGATACTGGTGACCGCCGCGACGATCTTGTCCGCGGTGGGCAGCACTTCGCGTTCCGCAATCGGCGCATACGGAATGGCGACGTTGGGAATGTTGACGCGCTTGACCGGCGCCTTCAGCGACTTGAAGCCCTTGTCCGCGGCGATGGCGGCGATATAGCCACCGGCGCCACCACGGTCACGGCTCTCATCCACCACGACCATGCGGCCGGTCCTGGCCAGTGTCGCAACGATCGCGTTTTCATCCAACGGGACCAGCGTGCGAAGGTCAACGACTTCGGCTTCGATACCCTGCTCCGCCAGCTGATCGGCGGCATCGAGTGATGTGCGTACGGTCGTGCCGAAGGTGACGATCGATACGTCCTTGCCTTCGCGAAGGACGTTGGCTTTGCCGAAGGGCACCAGGTGTTCGCCGTCCGGTACTTCGCCCATCTGGCCGCCACGGGACGCGGGCTCGAGGAAGAAGCAAGGGTTGCGGCTGCGCAACGCAGTCTTCAGCAAGCCCTTGGCGTCAGCGGAATTCGACGGCATGGCGACGTTGATGCCACCGATGTTCATCAGCGTGGGATGCGCGCTGTCGCTGTGCTGGGCAGCATTCGATGCACCGCCGCCATAAGCGGCGAGGAAGGTGATTGGAAATTCCATCTGGCCGCCGGTCATCAAGCGCATCTTGGCGATCTGGTTGGCGATGGCGTCAAAGCCGGTGTATACGAAGTTCGCGAACATCATGTGCAGCACAACGTGATAGCCGGCGGCGGTCGCGCCCAATGCCATACCTGTCAGCGTGGCTTCGCAAATCGGCGTGTTGCGCACGCGGTTGGGGCCGAAGCGTTCGAGCAGACCACGGGTGTCACCCATGATCGCCAGTTCAACGTCTTCGCCGAGCACGATGATGTTTTCGTCGCGCTCCATTTCCTCAGCGAGCGCATCGTTGATTGCCTGAATAAGTCTTCTACGCGCCATGTCGAATCAAGCCTCCTGGTCCGCGAACATCAAGGTATAGGAAAGTTTCGGATCGGCGTCGTCACCGGCTTCGGCGAACTTGACGGCGTCATCCACCTGCTGCTGGACGCGCGCATGAATCGCCGCGATGGCCGCTTCGTCCATGATGCCGTTGCTGGTCAGGTAGGTTTCAAAACGGCTGATGGGATCGCGTTCCTTGGTCTGCCAGGCTTCGATCTCCTCCTTACTGCGATACTTGCCACCGGCGAGGAAGGCGTCCTCGGCTTCAAGATGGCCATGAATACGGTAGGTGCCGGTCTCAACATAGGTCGGACCTTCGCCGCCCCGCGCGCGGGCAACGGCTTCACCGACGGCTTCACGAACAGCAAGCACGTCGTTACCATCGACCACGATGGTCGGCATGAAGGCTTTGGCGCGGTCCACCAGATTGCCGGCAGTAATCGTGGATGACACGGTGAACTCGGACAGGCGATTGTTCTCGCACAAAAAGACCATTGGCAGCTTCCACACCGAACTGACGTTCATGGTTTCCATGAATACGCCCTGGTTGGCTGCGCCATCACCGAAGAAGCACATCGAGACCCGGCCGTCATCACGCAGCTTGGCGCCGTACGCCGCCCCGGTCGCGATGGCAAAACCCCCGCCGACGATGCCGTTGGCGCCGAGAATTCCCTTGGACACATCGGCCACATGCATGGAGCCACCCATGCCTTTGCAGATACCCTGGCGCTTGCCCCAGATCTCCGCATACATCGCGTTGATGTCACCGCCCTTGGCAAGGAAGTGACCATGGCCGCGATGGGTACTGGTGATCCAGTCACTGTCCTTCAGTTGCGAACACGCACCGACACCGGACGCTTCCTGGCCGATATACAAATGCACCGCACCTGGCAGTTCACCAGCTTGCGCTGCTTTGGACAGCCGCTCCTCGGCTTTCCGTATCAGGACCATGCGTTCGAGTAACGCGCTCAAGGTATCTCGATTTTCACTCGTCGTACCTGCCGACATGCGGATAACTCCTCATGAAAGTTGCTGATGAATCGATACGTCCGCGCGTGCAGGCGGACGTCTGCAATCTGGTGCAATCACCAGACGTCAAAAAATCTCTGGTCGGAAATGAACTGCGCTTTCCCCTCGGGGCGCGACGGTTCTGCCACCGCCGGCGCCTGCGGATGATAACGCACCGCTACGGTGTCTCAAAACCCGCGTTCGGAATTGACCATGTACCCCGTGTCGCAGCAACACACTCGCGGTCGCTTGCTTGACTTGGCAACGCTGTTGAACCCTGCTGGCCGCCTGTCGCATCATTCGTCAATACGATTGAAGCGGGGCAACCCATAGCGTGCTGCGCGGCAGCAATACTGCGCTTCCGCCGCTTGAACGATTTGTTCGTCAGAGGATATGCAAATGAAGAAATACGGGTCTGAGCGCTGGCTGCCGGTGCTGTGCGCAATTTTCGTGACAAACGTCGCCGCACAGAGCCTCGTGATCACCAACGCGCGCATCATCGATGGCAATGGTCAGGTCATCGACCGCGGCAGTGTTGTCGTGCGCGACGGTGTGATCGAGTCGGTGACGCCGGGTGATGCATCTGCTACCGCTGCTGCCGAAAGGACCATTGACGCCAATGGCCGCACCGTCATGCCGGGTTTTGTCGACGCTCATCGGCACATCATCACCGGCAATCCCGATGACTGGTTGACTAACCGCGCGGCAGCGCAGATGCAGGAGTTCCTGGCCGCAGGTTTCACGACTGTATTGTCTGCCATCGATCCACCGCAGATACTTCAGGCACGGCAGCGCATCGCCAGTGGCGCCATGAAAGGGCCGCGCTTGTTCGCCGGCACCATCATTCCACTGGCCGCACCTTTTCCCGATACAGCGCCGACGCGCGGCGATCCGGCGCGTACCGATCCCTCGCGTCCGCCGGGACGCTCGACCCGTCCGGCGCCTGCCATTCCGCGTGAAGCCACGATCAAGGCCGTCGATAACGCAGCCAACCTTGGTTACGACTACCTCAAGACCGTCATCGTCACGACACCTGGCGGGCCGGAAGTGGATACGCTGAAACTCATCATTGCCGAAGGCAGGAAACACGGCATGCCGACCATCACTCACGCGGTGAGCGTGATCGACACGCTGGCTGCGCTTGACGCCGGCCCCGATACGCTTGTTCATACGCCACACATCGGCAACCTCGCCGACGATCCCGCAGCGGTGCGCCGTATTGTCGAGGCACGTATCCCGATGACATCGACGCTGGCGGTGTTCGTGCCGCATTTCGATGACAACAACCAGCCGCTGTTCCGTGATGCGCAACCGTTTCCGTGGAATACCATTTCCAGCGCCGGCCAGGGGCCGGTGAACGCGCGCGTTTTATGGCAGGCCGGCATCGAGACCTATGCCTACGGCACTGATACGCAATGGCCGCCGAAACAATCGCTGGCCGATGAACTACGTGCGCTGCAAGTGGTATTTTCGCCGCGCGACATCGTGCAGATGCTGACGCGTAATGCCGCAAAGGCAACCCTGCATGGCGATCAATTCGGCACGCTGGAGCCGGGAAAATCCGCCGACATGGTGATTCTGGAAGGTGATCCGCTGACCGATGTCACGGCGTTATTCAACGTCGTGACGACAATCAAACAAGGCGAAGTGGTGTTTCAGCGCTGACGATGGGAACTGGAGATGTGCGCCAGTGCCGTGAAGCACCGGCGCACATGACTTCGAGCTTCTGCTTAATTGGCCGGCGGTGCGATGGTCGCCGGATCCCAGTGCTCGTCGGCCTTGCCGTCGACGAAGCGCCAGGTGTCAAACCATGACGTTGAATAGGTTTCGCCGGGCTTGCGCGGATTCGGATAAGTGCGCGGCCACAGCACGGTGACATAATCGTCGTCTGCCATCACCGCAACGATTTCGGTGGTCAGCACGTCGCAATCCTTGATCGGCTCACGCTTCATGACCTGCGTGAAGTAATAGACAACGCCTGCAAGCCCCGAGGACGCATTCGGGTTGTGTTGCAGATATTGATCCGTCAGCCATTCGCCCGCGCGATCCCACTGATTGCACTGGAGCAGCTCGCGCATGATGTGCAGCGCGGCCTGCTTGTTGCGATGCAGGGCCGGATCGGAATCCTGGAACAGTGATTCCGGATCAGCCACACCAACAACGGGCTCCTGCGCGGATGCCGACAAGCTTGTGAGCGCTGCCAGCGCCGCAATGATTCCAAATTTGACTGCCATACGTCTCCCTCCCGGGTTGGTCACGAAAGCCAGCATCATTAGGAACAAATGAGTCCCGGTCAAGTGGCGCGCGGCCCGCCGCCCTGGGGAGTGGCGACGAACCGCATTGCGCCGGGGGTACTCGGCAGCGCCTGGGCTATGCGCCAGGCACGTGTTCGGCGTTGATCCACGTCCCGTGCAGACCGGAACGCAGTCGGAAAGGCAGTTTTGCGCGCGCCACGGCGCCGGCGGCGATATTCCGCGCATCGAGAAACAACAGTTCGGAGTAATTGGTGACGACGTTATCCTGCAGCGCGACGATGTAACCGTCGCCCTCCTCGGTGCTGCCGCGGCGTGCGATGAAGCACGGTTCCTGCATGATCGACTGCGGACCACACCAGAACACATGTTGCAGGTTGGTCTGGAAATCGAAATGAACAAGGGTGTTCATGATGAAACCCGCCGCGCGGCTGCCGGCGCCCTCCCACGGCATTTCCATGTTCATCGACAACATCCAGCCATGTCGGTTCTTTTTCCCCACAGCGCGGTCATCCACCCGTGGGAACTCGCCCACGTGATCCGAAACGCGGGTCACTGATTCAAAATTCTCACCTGTGGATGCCATATCAACCACCCAGCGGGTCATCACCGGCGTCGCTTTTGCGCGGTCGAACGGTGCGTCGTTGATATCCGGGAAGAACGGGAAGCAGTTGCCTTCGGCTTCAGGGATCAGGAAATGGATGCGACTGCCTTCTTCATAGGCATTCAGCACATGACTGGCGAAAACGGTTTTTGGCGCCTTGAACCAGCGGATGGCGCCGCCTTTGGGATCACGCGGTAACACGCCCAGATAGACCGGCATCGAGGTATCAAAGCCGAAGTGCGGTTTGTTCGCTTTCAAGCGATCCCAGTTCGAGGTGATCGGCACGAGGTGGAACAGCGCGTAGTGTTCGGTCAACGCGAAGTCATGCATCATGCAGTAATACGGCACGGTGAAAAACGATTCGAACAGCAGTTCACCAGTGGGCGAAACCTCCATGTACGAACAATCGGTGGTCAACAGCCCGGTGGCCGCATAGCCGAAATTGCACATGTTGCCGGTATCCGGGCAGATTTTCGGATGCGCGCTGAAGGTCTGGTTCTTCATGGCGCCGTTGAAATTCGAAAAGCCTTCGGTATCCATGGACAGCACGTCCATTATCAGCGGCGGGCTGTCCTCTTTCAGCGCGAACAACTTGCCGGCGTGGACGATGGGCGTGGTGTTCGCGGTACTGCGAATTCGACCTTTGACTGACGGATCATCTGTCAGCGGGTTGCGGTAGGCGCCGAACAAGGGCTTGCCGGCCGCACGCTCCAGCTGCCATTTGTCCGTGCGCGCCCAGCGCTGCTTGAAATTCACCTTGCCATCGCGGATGCGAAACTGACTGATCATGCCGTCGCCGTTAAAAAACTGGTCGTTGTCGAACATCGGCGGAAACTGCTGATCGGGCTGAACGCGATGGAAGAAGCCATCGATATCGTCAGGAATCTCGCCCTCGACTTCGAGGTCAACCAAATCGCCTTCAAACCGGTTGAGATGCAGGAACCCGGTGAACATTGCAGTCTGCGGATAGTGGGCCATGAATGAATTCCCCTGGATTGAAATGTGGTGTGCGCACGGGCACCTCGTCGCCACCACAACTTCTCCGCCCCCTGGCGACACGAGGATTGCATTTTTGTTCACCAGACCACGGGTAAAAATGGACTAAGCAGGTGTGAATACTGTACTTTTAGTGCACCCAGTGACCCACGACATGTTCAGGAGCAGCATGGCCAGTATCCCGATGTTCGCCATTTACGGGCTGCCGTACGACGCCAATGAACCTGAATTCCTGCACATCGAGGAAATCGGTCTGCGCGCCGGCGTTATGGAAGGTCGGGTGGAACCGCACGCGCACCCGGAGCTGTTGCAGCTGATGTTCGCGTTGAACGGTAGTTGTGAATTGCAGATTGAGCAGCGACGTCACTCGCTTGCCGGGCCATGCATGTTGTATATCCCTGGCGGCAAGGTGCACAGCTTCAACTTCAGCGACGACAGCATCGGCTGGGTCGTCACCGCCTCAGAGCATGTCTTCACGCCCCCGGCCGGCGCACCGGAAGCGGAAACCATGCTGCGCTTGATGCGTACGACCATGGTCCGGCAATTCGAGAAAAGCGCGCCCGAAATCAGATTTTTCAGCCAGATTCTGGCGCGGATGACGAACGAATTCAGTGCCAGTAATCCAGCGCGAAAGCTCGCCCTGGAATCACTGTTCACCCTGGTGATGATTGAGATGGCGCGGATGGTCGATGCCGACGACGAGGCGGAAGCCTACCGCGACGCGCACTACATCGCGTTCGATCGCTTCCGTCGCATGCTTGAACACAACCTGCGCGATCACATGAATATCGAACGCTATGCCAACGAGTTGGGACTTTCTTCGACGAAGCTGAACCGTATATGCCGGCGCTACGCGGGCAGAACGGCCCATGAGATGATTCAGGGACGGCTGTTGCTGGAGGCACAACGCCTGCTGATCTACACCGCCGCCAATGCGACGCAGGTGGCCCTGGAGCTCGGATTCAAGGATCCCGCCTACTTCAACCGCTTTTTCCGCAAAGAGACCGGGATGACCCCGCTGGCGTTTCGGGCGTCGCAACGGCCGGACGGTTGAATCCGCGCCAACCGCCCATCGATTAGCGGATTACTCGAATTTGAAGATGTCCTCTTCGGCATCGGGCTTGCGCATGCCCTGCTCCCAATACTTCTCCCAGATCTGCGCCCAGGGGCGGCCATACATGTCAGGAATCTCGTAGTCGATGACCTGGCCCGGCGTCACCGGCGTCGCGGTGCCGTCGATCGGGTAAATCGCGGGCGTGCATTCCACGAACACGTAGGGATCGCCCTCGGTGAAATTGCTCACCTTCATCAGGTTGCGCACGATTCGGATCGGCTGCACCAGGGTTTCAGGATCATAAAAAATCGATTCGTGGTTCAGGCCGAGGAACTTGCCTTCGGCATCGTGCATCGGTGTATAGATTTCCACCGTCTGCATTTCATTCGAATACTCGAAGGCCGCATGCACCGACCAACCCTGCACGTTGGAGGTCCAGGTGATCAACACGTCCTTGTCCCAGAATCCTATGGTTTCGCCGTACCAGCGCGGTACGTCGGCGCCCAGCCGCGGCACATGCCCTTCCATGTTGAATTCACGGCCGACATGGATATTGGTGATGAAATTGCGCGCGACGCCAGCGAGGATCTGGACCATGTCCGGGGTCACCATGATGTAGTGCTCCCAGGTGGCGTATTCATGCCAGCGCCTCATGAAACCTTCCGGCCAGCAATATGAGGATGGCCACTGCGGCTTGTTCGTGTGGGCGTGATGGAAACCTTCCTGCACCATGCGTTGCTGGTATTCAGGCGTCAGCAGCGACAATACGGTCGGCATCTGTACGTGCCGCATCCGGTACCAGTATTGATTGTTCGGGGTGAAGCCGGGATGACTGTAAACGCCGCTCCATTCGCCCGGTACAGAGGCATAGGTATGTTTGGTCGGACCACCGCGCTTGCGGGTTTCTTCCACCAGCGCCTTGTAATGTTCTTCGGCGGTTTTGAACGGATACGGGCTGACCATGGATTCGCGTGGATAGTCGCGGTCGCAATAGCCCCAGGATGCGCTGGCCGGCGGATTGTCGCCGATCATGCCGCGGCCGTTGCCACCCCATAACTCCTCCAATGCCGCCGGACTGTTGCAACGGAAGTAGCGCGGGTCGGACCACAGTTCGCGGTCCGCATAGAAATCGTCGGTGGTAAACAAGTCGCGTTCGAGCGGTTTGATACCGTCGGGTACTGCGCCATCACGCGCGGAGACAATGACATGGTCCATGTCCCAGTGCAGCTGCCCTTCGGCGTCGATAATCAACGGTACCGCGGTGCCGACCAGCGGATACTTGTTCGCGTCATCCTTGAGCGGTGCGCCACGGCCGACACTGGCAAACCCCGGCGAGGCGACCTGCTGTGCGGGTGTACCGGTGCTGACCATCAGCGCAATCACTGCTGTCGATATCAATCTTCGTTTCATAGGAATGTGCCGCTCACCTGGGTAATGCGAATTGATGCGGGTTAATGCGCCTTCCATCAGGCGCTGCGTTCCGCAACAGCGGGAACGCAAGACAAGGCGCGATTATTCCAATCGGCGGACGCGGATGAACCCGCTCAGACGATCCGTCTTCAATCGATAGCCATCGCCAAAACCCGCGCGATAGATCCTGACCTTGTCGCCGACTTCCAGGTTGTACGCCCGCGGGTAGGACTGCTCCCAAATCTGTCCACCGGCCAACTCAATCTGGACAAAGCTCCCGTACTTCTCGAGCTTCACCACCGTGTCATGCAGCGATTCCTGTCCTTGGGCATCGACACTGAGTCGGGTTTTGGCTGGCGGCAGTCCGAACGTCGCGATGCGGGGCAAATCGGAAGTGGCTTCTCCGCGGACAGGTTGATTTGTCCGTGATTCCTGTGGCGTGACCGTTTGCGCCGGCGGTGCACCGGCTTCAGTCGTCGTTGCCTCGTCCAGCGCCTGCTCGAGGCAGGCGAGCCGTTCCGCCCTGTCGGTATACTGCGCGCAATCCATGAACTCCCCGTTCTGGGCCGAGGCGACGCGCGCGCCCAAGACCAGGACTAGAACCGGGATAATTTCCAGCAACAACTTGAATCGTTCAGGTTTAAATAATGCAATCATCAATCTGTTCCTCGAAAGGAGGCTTCGGCCTGCTATCAGCTGAGCAAAGTCGCTACCCCGCCCTGCCTTCAAACAGGTATTGTGCATCAAAGCACCGGTTAAATCAGTTCGAACGGCCGGCGGGAACCGGCGTGAAAGAGACCCGATGACCAATATCCATCTTGATGCGGCAGCACGCTTCGACGACGCCGGTGACCACGACGAAGCGGTCAACGTCCTGGCACGCGGGACCAGAGCGGGCGATCTCACTGCGATGACCACGTTGGGCAAGCGGCTGCTGGTAGGCGACCGTGCGCCGTACCTGCCCAAAGACGGCGCCGGTATGGTGCTTGAAGCCGCACGCAAAGGCCAGCCCGAGGCGATGGCGCAGGTCGCGGTATTTCAATGTACAGGTGTGTTTCAACCCAAAGACTGGCCGCAGGCATTCAAAACATTGACCTGGGCCGCGCGTCTGGGTTGGCAACCGGCCCGCATGCAGCTCCTGCTGTTCAGCGGCAGGAAGTCGGAAGCGGAACAGACGCTGGGACGGGAGGAGGCCTTCTGGCAGCAGCTGGGCGAATCGCTGGATGTGACGGCCCTGCTGACGGTACCTGCAGTCGAACCACTTAATTTCGCACCGGTCGTCAACGCGTTTCGCAGTTTCCTGACGGCGGATTTCTGCGCCACGCTGATCGCGCAGTCCGCCCGGCGCCTGAAACCGGCGTTGGTTTACGATCCCGTCAACAAGCAGGATATCCGCTCCGTCACCCGCACCAATTCCATCGCCCAGTTCAACCTGGTCGAAAATGAAGTGATGCATTTTCTGTTGCAGGAACGCATCAGCCGCGCGGCCGGCGTGCCCATGGTTCAACTGGAAGCGACGGCCATACTTCATTACCAACCCGGCGAGGAAATTTCCAATCACTACGACTTCGTTTCGCCCGACCTGCCTGACTACGACCAGGAGATCAGCGAGAACGGCCAACGCATCATTACCTTCCTGATTTACCTGAACCACGAGTACGAAGGCGGCGAAACATTTTTCCCGTCGATGGGTCTGGCATTCAAAGGCAATACCGGTGATGCGATGTACTTCGTCAATGCGCTGGAAGACGGTTCGCCCGACCTGCGCACGTTGCATGCCGGCCGCCCGCCAACCGCCGGCGAGAAATGGATCGTCTCGCAGTTCATCCGCAACCGACCGGTGAAATACGTGCTGTAGACATAAAAAAACAGCCGGCATAAAGCCGGCTGTTTGAAGGATTACTACGAACTGCTATTCGTGCAAAGCGATCAATAGCTCGCCTTGAAGCCGAGGTAGAACCGACGACCCAGCGGGTCGTAGATGCTGGCCACGGTGTTGTCGGAGTTGGAGTCGACACCCGGGTTGTTGTTGACCGCGACCATGTCGTGATCAAACAGGTTGTCGATACCGAAGCGCACGGAGTAACGCTCGCCGATATTCCACGAGGCATTCAGGTTGAACAGGTTGTAGGAACCTGTGCCCTGGATAGTCGTGTTCGGGCTTTGTGCCGCCGCTGCAGCCTTGATGCTGTCCAGATAGCGCCAGTTCAAACCGACGGAGAAGTTATCCCACGAATAGGAGAACCGGGTGAAGGCCTGAATGTCGAACAGACCGCCCTGATCCAGCGTGCCCTTGGCGTCAACGATGATGTCACCCGGCGCTACCTGGTACTTGAACTTGTTCAGGTAGTTGATGGTGGTATTCACGTTGAAGAAGCCGGGCCCGATGTCGCGGCCGTAGTTGATAGTCAGGTCGATACCCTGAGTGGTCAACGAACCGAGGTTGAAGAACGGCGTATCAACTTCTTCGCGGTCACCCGTGACCGGGTTACGACGAATCATCTGACACCAGCTGTTGTTCACGTCATACGTCGGGTTGCTGTTGCCGTCCCAGTTGAAGCAGTTGTTGTACACGGTCGCCACGGACAACGGCGAAATCGCATCCGACAACTCGATCCGGTAGGCATCGATTGTGATATTCAGGTTTTCGACGCCGAACGGATCAGCAATGACCGCACCCACGGTGAAGGTCTTGCCGGTTTCCGGCGCGACATCCGGGTTACCCTGACGCAACGCGATTTCCAGCGGGAAGAACGGCGGGTTCTGACGGTGGAAACCCTCCGGACCCGGGATACCGGTGATGGAGTACGTCTGCGTATCGAACTGCGAGGTGTTGTTGCCGATGATGGCACGGCAGAGGTCGATGACCTGCTGACGGTCCGGGTTGCTGGCAACGTTACCCCACGGCGACAGCGTCGTCACCGAGCAAGGGTCCTGGTCCGGGTGGAACACGACTTCCTGCGTCGGCGCCGTGAACAGTTCGGCGATGTTCGGTGCGCGGGTCGCGTACTGGAAGCCACCGCGGAACGACAGGCTTTCCATCGGCGCCCAGGTGAACAAGGCCTTGTAGGTTTCCTTGCCGCCGGCAGTGCTGAAATCCGAATAACGGATACCGAGTTCGAGGTCGAGGTTGTCGAGCACTGGTACCAGCGCTTCGCCGTAGAACTCGTACACGTCAATTGCGCCACCGGTACCGTTAGATGCGAACACACCGATCGGGTTGTCACGCAGCTGACCCAGCGGGTTGCCCGGCTGGAATTCGAACGAGTTGTAGCGATAGGTTGAACCGACCGCGAAACGCACTTCGCCGGCGGGCAGTTCGAACGCCCCACCCTGCAGGTTGACTTCAACGATCTCCTGTACCAGCTTGCTGCGGTTGATCAGGCGGGTATCGATGTCATCCAGACAGGATTCGTCCGGCGTGAAATCGGAAAACACCGGCAGACCGCTCGGGCAGCTGATCAGGTAGCCGCGGCCACCATCGGGCGCCGTCCAGGCATCACCCGCGCCGAAGTTCGGCCGCGATACCAGGAACTGGTAGCGCTGCAACGACGGCATGCGGAAGTTCTCGGCGACGATGCTGGTTTCACCGCGGGATACGTAGGCTTCCCAGGTCCAGTCACCGTCCATCAACTCGCCTTCAACACCGGCCATGAGCTGCCAGACGTTGTTGCTGTTGACCGGTTCGATCGGACCGTTGTAGTCCAGCACCTGGAACAAGGCCCAGTCACCACCAGGCGTGGCGCGTGAATCCAGCAACGTGTTCAGGTCATCCGGCAGCGTACGGCCATCACGCGGCACTGCCGCCTGCCAGACCGTGATTGCCGGCGGAATGCCGCCGCGCTGGGTCACTTCGATGTTGCTGTAATTGCCCTGGAAGAAACCGCTGATGCTGTCATTGATTTCATAGGTGCCACGCAGGAACACGGAATGGCGTTCCAGTGGCGTGGACAGGTAACCCGTGGTGGTGAACTGATCAAGGTTGCCATCGGTGAGCTGCTTCATCATCGTAAACGGACCGCAGTCGAGGCAGTTGTACGGGCCGTTGTAGCCCAACGCACCCTGGTTTACGAATACTGAACCGTCCTCGTTGAAGCGGAATTCAGAACTGACACCTACGGTACCCGGAGCGGCCTGTGGGAACAGAGCATCCACAGCAGCCTGGCTTGGCAGGTTGGTGCCGCCGAAGTATGAACGCGCCTGGACGAACGCGCCGCTGGGGTTTTCCGGATCCATCCACGCATCGACGTAGAACTGGCGGTCGCGCTGGAACACCGGCTTACGCTTGGTCCAGTCCAGACCAATCATGATGTTGCCGCGACCATCGGCCGAATTCATACCCATCAAGGTACTTATGCGGCTTTCATCGCCGTCACCATCTTCGGTCACGCCGTACTGCGCATCGAATTCGATGCCTTCAAAGTCGTCCTTCAGAACGAAGTTGACGACGCCTGCCATAGCGTCCGGACCATACACGGCTGAAGCACCACCGGTGATGACTTCGACGTTGGCGATAGCGGACGACGGAATCGTGTTGACGTCGACCGCGAGGGTCGCGTTTGCCGGCTGTGCACGGCGGCCGTCAATCAGGATCAGGTTACGGTTGGAACCCAGACCACGCAGGTTGAGGGTTGCCGCACCCGGCGTGCTGGTGGCGCTGTTCTGAATACTGGAAGTGAACTGCGTGTTACCAGGTACGAACTGCGGCATCTGGTTGAGGACGGATTCAACACCTGTGGTCGCCGAATTTTCGAACGAGCCGGTGTCGACGGTCATGATCGGACTTGGCGCCGTCAGGTCGCGACGCGCGATACGCGAACCGGTAACGGTGATGGTGTCCGAATCCTGCGCATAAGCCAACATCGGCTGTCCGCCAACCAGCATGGCGGAAATGCCCGATACGGCTAATGCGATTTGCTTCTTACGAAACAGGCTTTGAGGCCTGCGTTGTTCCCCTGTCATATATACCCCTCCCGGATAAACTCGAGAAAATAAACATCTGCAGATTGTTTAAACGACAAGCCCCAAGTGCTTATCGCGGCGGTAGCGTACCAGCACATACTCTGACTTGAAAGAGAATAAGTGTTTTCCACGACAACCGTTCAGCAAGTACGTATCGGAAGCGGTGGAATATACGGCACGTTGAATGTGAGGTAGCGTCCGCTGCCAAACGGAACTTGAGCGTGATTGCGCCTGTTTTTTCGAGTTTTTTCTGCTCTATCACGGTGCGATCGCGATCACTGGCAACCGCTTGAATGGAAGTCGCAGCGTAGGTTTTCGAAGCGTCTCATAGAAGCAACATTCGCCCGAATCGCGTGCGAAAACAGCACCAAAGCTGGTGCTGTTCATACCATGTTAAAAACTCCCTTTATGGCATTGTGCGTGCTTTGGTTTGGACAGTGGCTCTGCGCCAAGTGCACGGCCAACAATAGCCAATATTGGCAATCATCCGCAGACGGCCAAGTACGCCGTCACTGCAGACCCGTGACGTGCCGGCGGTACATTGCCAGCGACCGGTTCGCGCTCGCTGCCACCTGCGAAGTACTTGACTGCAGCTAGTAAAAGCATCGGCGACGACCTTCGACTCGGAGATCACCGGCGACATGAAACATGCACCTTCTGCGATGACCAGAAGCCCGGCATTGTCGGGCACATCATCGTTGCTGTCAGCGATGGACAGGGTCATAACAACGGGCATGCCAATGTCCGAGCGGTCAACCGGATATCAATGCTCGCGTGCGATGTTTGATGGACGCATCGACGATCACCGCTTTGTCTGGCCCGCCAACTGCAGGCGGTAGTATCGTATCGTTCACTTCACTGACCACTGACGCATTGCCTGACGATTTCGTCCTCGGTGCCTGAGACGACGTCGACATCGCCGTCCTTATCTCCGGGCGCGACGTCGTAGAAGAACCTGTCGACCAGCGCGTGACACCGTCGAATCCGCCGTCGCCTGTAACCACTGCGCTTCGGCGACCCGGTCGCTGGTAGGTTGCGTCGGATTCGCCGAACAATGAGTTCTCGTTTTTTCACCGACCCGTGTACCATCTGAATCCATGAAAGACATGCTTTCGCTGTCGGCGCACCTTCCGGAAGTTACGTTCGCGCCGGGTGATACCGTGATCGAGGAAGGCGGTCAGGCGGGCGCGATGTGGATCCTTGTATCAGGGGCAATGCACGTCTACAAAGGCGAGGTCGTGGTCAATATCATCGCCGAACCGGGCGCTGTTATTGGCGAGATCTCGCTGTTGTTGAATGCAAACTACGGCGCGACCGTCCGCGCCGCCGAGCCGACCGTACTCAGGTTTGCAGAGGATGGCATGGCGCTGCTCCAAAGCGACCCCGCGATCACCACGTTCATTGCTACCGGCCTTGCGCAGCGGCTCAACCTCGTGACGACCTATCTCGTGGACCTGCAGCACCAGTACGGTGATGCGCCGGGGCTTTCAATAATTCCCGAAGTCCTGCGACGCCTGACGTCGCGGCAACGGCCAGCCGCACGCACCGGCTCCGTGCGCGATCCAAACCCCGATTACTGAAACAACGCAGTACCGCCGCCCGCACCCGCGTCTACCATCGCCTTCGTTTTGCATCACGCTGTCAGAACAACGTCCGCGGCGGCGCCTGACTATCCGCGAGACTGAGCGCCTCGGTGCCGAGCAGCGACATCCAGGTGGCCAATCCAACCTCGAAATCGATTTCGATATGCGCAGGCACCGGCCCGATTTGATGACCAGGATTGAACACCCAGGTGTTTCCGATCCGGTCGGCCCATGCGCCGTCCGGTTTGAACGGTGGCTGGTGGACATGACCGGAGAGAACGAAGTCGGGTTGATGTCGTTCGATCCAGCCAACCAGATCCGCGTCGCCGTAATGGCGACGACCCGTCCAGCACGTCGGGGAACCCAGCGGCGGCCAGTGGTAAACCCAGATCCAGCGGCCCGGCCGGCGCGCCGCGTCGGTAGCGAGTTGCGCTTCAAGCGTATCGCGTCCCTGCGGCCCGTCCCACCACGGACAAATCGTTACCAGAGTTTCGCCCAGCATCAGAGAGCCGCCATCGGTCGGTACACCATGATCGCGCGCTTCCGCGAGCCACAGCGCTGCCTGTTCGCCGTTTGAGTCGGGCCCCGTGAGGTCGTGATTTCCAGAGCTCACGGCAATCCGCGCGACGCCATGCAGCAACTCGAGGTACTGCAGGATAACCACGGATTGCGCATCGATTGCGACCGACGAACTGATATCGAGATGGTCGCCGGCCAGTACAACGAGATCGAAGGCAGGCGCGTTCCGAACGAGCCAGTCGAACTGTGGTAAGGCGTAATGGAGATCAGAGACCAGGAGTAAACGCACGTTAAGGTTCGCTCTATAACTGAATACTCGAGATCTTCCCAGGACTGCTTCGTTCGCCGAATGGCGATTCTCCTGCGACGGGGCCGATCATACACGCATCGGTGTTCGATTCAGGTTAGAGCGCGACCCGTGCCCAACCGAGGGCCGTTGGTCACGGACCCGCTGCGCCTCCTGCACTCTGAACCGCATGGAACGAGTCCGTTGTGCCGTTGCACACTGCCTGCTTCTTCGTGGCGCCCAGTCTCAGGGTCTGTGAAACCTGGGGCCAGCCAGTCTCGCGGGTTCGAATTCCGGAGCACCGGCAAATGCATCGCGCTCGGGTATGACTCTGGAAATAACTGGCGGAGAGAGAGGGATTACTCGGCCTGCCGGCCTCGCCCTTCGGGCCGCGCACCTGACGGTGCTGCGTTCAAACCCTGAATTGTCTATGTATCGAGGGTTCGAATCCCCGTGCACTGGCAAATGCATCGCGCTCGGGTATGACTCTGGAAATAACTGGCGGAGAGAGAGGGATTACTCGGCCTGCCGGCCTCGCCCTTCGGGCCGCACGCCTGACGGCGCTGCGTTCAAACCTGCTGCGCAGGTTTGTCGAACCCGGGTTTGTCTATGTATCGAGGGTTCGAATCCCAGTGCATATAGAAATACATTGGGCTCGGTAATACCGAGGCAATACTGGCGGAGAGAGAGGGATTCGAACCCTCGATACGCTTTGACACGTATACACACTTTCCAGGCGTGCGCCTTCAACCACTCGGCCACCTCTCCGTGGGCGCGCATTATACCCATACGAATCGCCTTCGGCGACCCGCTTGATCGTTGAAATCAGGAGAATTTTATCGCCCGGGTGGCGATCAGGCGACGCTGCGGTAGCGGGCGATGGAGGAAATCAGGTCCACTTCGGTGGTGGTCAGGTCGCAGATGCGGGCGATGTCGTTGACGGTGTAGCCCTGGTCGAACAACGAGATGACCTTGCTGACCTGCATGCCGCCGGTGTCGACCATATCAATATTGTCGAGGCGGCGCGTCGCATCGACGAGTTGGCGGTCGTGCTGACGGATGCGGTCGGCCAGACCTCTTGAGCAGTCGAGCGCCATCTTGAGGTCATCCCGGGCGGTGGTGAGCATTTCCTCGAGCGAGCGAATCGCCCGTCGCTGACGCGCAATGGCGACGCTGAGCACGACCGAAATCACCAGGCAGAGCCCGGCACCGGCGGCCAACGCGATGTCAACGATCATTGTATTCATACATATGTATCCACGTGCGGCTCGGACTCTTCGTCGTCGGCCGACTTGTCCGGCTCCGGTTGGCGACGTTCCGCTTGGCGTTGCTGCTCGCGCTCAACCCGTCTGACACCGGTCAGCGGTTGGGTCGGGCGTAGTGCCGGTAAATCGAATTCAGCCATGGCAGACTCCCATGTCGTTCCGACGCAGGCACCATCCCTGGCCGGCACTGCTGGCGACACCGTCAAGTTTCCGCCGCCGCCAACGGCTTCATCAAGCATAAAGCAGGAACCGTGCCAGAATAATCACCGGATTTTGGCGCCGGAATCGGGGGATTCCCGATATTTGCGCCTGCAACACCCGAATCCCGGGCCAGGCGGCCGCCAGACAAGTGAACGCGTATGACTGATTGGAAGGCCGAAAAGAAAACAGGCCCTTCCCCGGGGCCGAACCGGGCAAGAGCCTGACAAGATACCGCGTGGGCAGTAGGAGAAAACTGACCTTACGTCACGGGCTTTCCGTTGCTTGCGATGTTCAGGTGTTTTCCAAAAGCGCCAGCATCCTGCCGGCTTTTTTCAGGTCGTCCATTCAGTCATCTTGGATTTCAGGCGGGCCAGCGCCTGGGCGTGAATCTGGCAGACACGGGATTCGCTGACGCCGAGTACTTCGCCCGTTTCACGCAGGTTCAATTCTTCCTTGTAGTAAAGCGACATCACCAGGCGCTCGCGCTCGGGCAATGTATCTATGGCATCGGCCAATGCCTGGGTGAACAGATCATCTTCGACGGCTTCGTGCGGCCCTTTGATGCGGTCGCCAATCGAATCCATCATGCTTTCATCGCCTTCGGGCAGGTCTTCCAGGCTGAACACCCGGTAACCGCTGGCATCCTGCAAGGTCTGGTAGTACTCGTTGAGCGACATGCCGGCGCGCTTGGCGATTTCCACATCCTTGGAGTGGGTGCCCTTCTCGGCTTCAACTTCCGAGATCGCCTTGGAAATCTCGCGCACTTTGCGATGCAGGGAGCGTGGCGCCCAATCGCCTTTGCGGATTTCGTCGAGCATGGCGCCGCGGATGCGAATACCGGCGTAGGTTTCGAAACTTGCGCCCTGGCTGGCGTCGTAATTCCGTGCCGCTTCAAGCAACCCGATCATTCCGGCCTGAACCAGGTCATCCATCTGCACGCTTGGCGGCAGGCGGCTCATCAGATGAAAGGCGATACGTTTAACCAGCGGTGCGTGTTTTGTAATTGTGTCAGCCTGCGTGTCCGCACGGGACTCCGAAGTCTGTTTATAAGCACGTATGCTCATGCCTGTGCATGCCTCCCCATTGCAGATGGTTGTACCAACTGCTCCACGAAAAATTCGAGCGCGCCGCTGGCTACGGACGGTCTCGGCCATTTATCGGTTGCCATGGCAAGTTTCTTGAACGCCACGGCAGCCGGGGTTGACGGGTAACTCAGCGTTACCGACTCTCTCTTGCGCGCCGCTTCGGAAACCTTGGCGTCGCGCGGGATTGTGCCGGTTAACTCGAGAGTTACATTCAGAAAACGGTCCGTCACCGTCACCAGTTTCTGGAACAGATCGGCTGCATCAGCCGGACTGTTTGCCATGTTCACCAGAACCCGGAAGCGATTACGCCCGTATTGATTCAAGACCTTGATCGTCGCGTAGGCATCGGCAATGGATGCCGGTTCGTTGCAGACAACAACAAGCACATCCTGCGCGGCAGTACAGAACTGGGTGGTGTTGCCGGAGATGCCGGCAGCGGTATCGAGCAGCACTACGTCCGCATCATCGGCCAGCGCGCTGAAGGCGTAGATGATCCCGGCGCGCTCACGATCACCGAGTTCCGCCATTTCACGCAGACCGGATGATGAAGGGATCACCCGGATACCGGCTGGACCTTCCATGATGATGTCAGACAGCTGGCACTCACCTGCCAGCACATGAGAGAGGTTATGCGTCGGCCGCAGGCCGAGCATGATGTCTATGTTCGCAAGCCCCAGATCCACATCGACCAGCACTACGCGCTTGCCCGCCTGCGCCAATGCAATCGCCAGATTGATCGAAACCGTGGATTTGCCGACGCCGCCTTTGCCACTGGTCACGGCAACAACCTGAGGACCGTGATTACCGCCGCCCGGGGCCAGCATTTCGACCGAAGAATTCCTCACGCGCATGCTCTCTTGTTATCTGCTTTATAGGTTTATCGTTGCTTTATCGGAACCGGACACCGCGTCCTTCAGGGCGCAAAAGCCTGTTCGAGCACCATGTTGTCCGGAACACTGGCCGCGTCCCTGGTCAGTTGCACCGCGCGAGCGACGACCTGATGCGCGCGGGCGACCTCAATGTCATCCGGCACCTTTTGCCCGGCGCATACGAAATTGAGCGACAGTTCCTGCTCCACCAGAACCGACAGACACGCGCCAAGTTCAGCCGCCTCATCCATGCGGGTCAGCACTGCACCGCGAACACCTTGCTCTACGTATGCCTGCACAGTGCGTGACAACGTGCGGTAATCAGTGGTGGCCGGCACCACGAGTTCCAATACCGCACCGAGCTCGGGTCGGCGCAGCTCGCGGAAAAGATTCACCATGTGGTCATCGGCAGGCGACAGCCCCGCCGTATCGATCAGGATCAAACGATGGCGCTGCAGGCTGGCCACGGTGTCGTGGACTTCGCCGGGATCAACAACACTGCGTACGGCGACACCAAGAATTCGACCGAAGGCGCGCAGCTGCTGTTGGGCTGCAATGCGAACGTTATCCGCCGCAATGAGGGCGACGCTGTCGGCGCCGTGGGTCAATGCAAAACGCGCCGCCAACTTGGCGAGGACGGTGGATTTGCCGGCGCCCGCCGGGCCGACAAATGCGACGATGCCGCCGTTCTCCATCCAGCCTGGGGTTTCAGTACGCAACTTGTGCGCAAGAATGGCCAGGCAATGGCGCCACGCGGCGTCGTAATCCTTCAGTTCGGAAATTTCGCTGGCGATTGCGCGCGCCAAGGGCATCTGCATGCCCAATTGCGCAAGCCCGCGAACCAGCGAGGCATGCAGGGGATGTTCATGTTTGAAATCACGCCACGCCGTCGCGGAAAGCTGACGCTCGACCAACGCGCGTAACGTGCGCAGCTCGTTTTGCATGCTCTGCGTCGCGACGTTGCTGGTCCATACTGACGGCGCTGCCTGGTCATCGCTAACGGCGGGCTTGCTGTCGTTGCGCACCAGCGGACCGCGCAGGTCGACATCCGGCAATTCCCGAATCTCGGGGCCGTCGTCGGAGGTTTCGATGGCCGTCAACAATTCGACGCCACCTTCGACCTTGCGATTGGACAGGATCATCACGTCCGGCCCTTCTGCTTCGCGGACGATTTCCAGTGCCTGCCGCATCGTTTCCGCGAAATAGCGTTTGACCTTCATTCCCACGGTGGCAGCCTCTAGTCGTTACCGATGGTGGCGACGATGCGCAGTTGCTTGTTGTCCGGCAGTTCGCTGTACGCCAGGACATGCATCTGCTTGATATACGAACGGACAAAGCGGGCGAGGAAGTCACGCAGGTTGTCCGGCACGACCAGGATGGAAGGCTGCCCCGCCATCTCCTGGTTCTGATGGGCTTCCTTCAGTGTCTGGGTGAGACGCCCTGCCATGTTCGGTTCCAACGCAATTCCGCCGCCATTTATGTTCTGCACAGACTTCTGCAATAACTGTTCCAACGACGGCGCCAGCGTCATAACCGGCAATTCTTCGTTTAAACCATTGATTTGCTGAACAATGACCCGACCGAGGGAAATCCGTACTGCGGCGGTGAGTTCGCCAGGATCTTGACTCCGTGTTCCGTGTTCCGACAGTACCTCGAGGATTGTCCGGCCATCGCGAATCGGTACCTGTTCGCGCAACAGGTTCTGCAGCACCTTCACAATGGCTGACAGCGGCAGAAGTTTCGGCGTGACGTCCTCCACGAGTCGGGGATGACTCTTTTTCAGACCATCGAGCAGTTTCTGCGCTTCCTCATGCCCGAGCAGTTCATGGGCGTGGTCCTGCACGATCTGGCTGACATGCGTGGCGACGACCGTACTGGCATCAACGACGGTGTATCCCATAGCCTGGGCGTATTCGCGTTGACCGGTTTCAATCCAGGTCGCCGGCAGATTGAACACCGGATCCGTACCCGCCATGCCCTGCACTTCGCCGTGCACCTGGCCGGGATTGATCGCAAGTTCCCGGTCCGGCTGGATTTCCGCCTGGGCGACGGTGACCCCGAACACCGACACCCGGTAACCGCTGGGCGGGAGATCGAGGTTGTCGCGGATGTGCACGGAAGGCACCAGGAAGCCGAGCTCCTGCGACAACTTCTTGCGCACGCCGCGCAAGCGGTTGAGCAATTCCCCCCCCTGGTTGCGATCGACCAGCGGGATCAGCCGGTAGCCGACCTCCAGGCCCAGTGCGTCGGTCGGCAGCACATCTTCCCAATTCAAATCACGGGATTCCGGCGCCGGCTTGGGCGGCGGCGCTACGGTCTCCTCCTGTTGCGATCCCTGCTTGCGCTTGGCAATCCACCATGCCCCGTAGCCGGCCGCGCCGGCCATGCTCAGAAAGGCGACGTTAGGCATACCGGGAATCACGCCCATGATGCCGAGCACACCCGCGGTGACCGCAAGTGCGCGGGGGTTATCGAACAACTGTGACAGGACCTGCTGCCCCATATCACTGGCGGCAGATACGCGGGTGACCATGATTGCCGACGCGGTGGACAGCAACAGCCCCGGGATCTGTGCGACCAGGCCATCACCGATGGTCAGCAGCGTGAACACGCGAAGTGCATCACCAATGGACATGCCGTGATTGACCGTGCCGATGATGATCCCGCCGACGATGTTGATGACCAGCACGAGCAGTCCGGCGATGGCGTCGCCGCGGACGAACTTGCCGGCACCATCCATCGAGCCGTAGAAGTCAGCCTCCTGCCCTACTTCCTGGCGGCGCGCGCGGGCCTCGTCCTGGTTGATGATGCCTGCGTTCAAATCGGCATCGATGGCCATCTGTTTGCCGGGCATCGCGTCCAAGGTGAAACGCGCACTGACTTCCGAGATTCGGCCCGCGCCCTTGGTAATGACGACGAAGTTGATGATGACCAGGATCGCGAAGACGACGAAACCAACCGCGTAATTTCCGCCGATGACGAATTCGCCGAAAGCCTCGATGACGTGACCGGCAGCCGCGCTGCCGGTATGGCCATGTAACAGCACGACACGGGTCGAAGCGATGTTCAGCGCCAGGCGCAGCAAGGTGCTGACCAGCAGCACTGTCGGAAATACTGCAAAGTCCAAGGGCCGCCGGCTGTAGACCGATGCCAGCAGAATCACCAGCGACAGCGATATGTTGAAAGTGAACAGCATATCCAGCATGAATGGCGGCAAAGGCACCACCATCATCGCCAGCATCAGGAACAGCAGAATCGGCGCGCCGAGACCGGCTTGCTGCCAACTCGTGATATTGAGACTGCGCAGTACGGCTTCCATCGAATCTACCTTGCGAGTTCGTCAGGTATTGGCAGGTCCTGCGGTGGTCGGACGTCCGCGCCCTGCTTCAGTTGGAATACATAAGCCAGCACCTGGGCAACGGCGACGTACAGACCCGCCGGAATTTCCTGGTTCAGCTTGGTGGAATGGAACAAGGCTCGCGCCAAGGGTGGCGCGCTCATCAGCATGACGTTGTTGGCGGCGGCGATCTCGCGAATGCGGCCGGCCACCAGATCCGCGCCTTTGGCCACCACGCGCGGCGCGCTCATCCTGTCCGCGTCGTATTTCAGCGCCACCGCAAAGTGCGTCGGGTTGGTGATCACAACGTCGGCTTTCGGCACCTCCTCCATCATGCGCCGCATCGCCACTTCCTGCTGCTTCTGCCGGATTTTCGATTTCACTTCCGGCTTGCCTTCCATGTCCTTCATTTCTTCGCGCACTTCCTGCTTGGTCATGCGCAACTTGCGGGTGAACTGCCACAACTGGAAGGGCGCATCGAACATGGCAATGACGATCGTTGCGGTCGAGACAATCAGGAATGTCTTGCCCACCAGGTAGAGCGAATCCATCACTGAATGGCCGAGATCTGAGCGGCCAAGTTGCAGCACCTTGTGCATGTCGTTGTACAGCACAGCGATGGCGAACACGCCGACCAGCAGAAACTTGAGCAACGCTTTCGCAGCTTCGACGATGCCTTGCACCCCGAACACACGCTTGATGCCCGACAACGGATTCAGCCGGGAGAACTTGGGCGCCGCGTTGCCGGGGTTGAACACCCAACCGCCCATGACCAGCGGTGCGCCGAGCGCGATGACAACGGTAACCGCGAGAAACGGCGCCAACGCGTAAATCGCGTCCAGCGCATTCGACATCAACGTGTCGAACATGTGCTTCGTGCTGAAGATTTCCTGCCGGGACAGGGTCAATGTGTCGCGAAACAATGTCGCCAATCGTTCGCCCACATGGCCACCGGCGAGCAGCAACAGTGACGCGCCCACCATCAGCATCATCATGGTATTGAGTTCACGCGAGCGGGGTGTGTCGCCCTTTTCGCGTACATCTTCGCGACGTTTGGGAGTGGCCTCTTCTGTGCGTTCCTGGCCCTGTGCGGCGTCGTTCTCTGCCATGCCGTCAGCCCGCCAGCATCAGGTTGACCGTCATGAAGGCGGTTTCCATCAGCGCAGTAAAATATTCATCCAGACTGGCAAGTGACACGATGGCCACAGCCACGCCAAACACGATCATGATCGGAAAGCCGACGGCGATGATGTTCAGTTGCGGCGCCGCGCGCCCCATGACGCCCAGCGCGACGTTAACCACCAGCAGTGCAACGATGACCGGCAGCGACATCTGCACTGCGATTGCCAACAACGATCCGGCCCAATCGACCACCGCCATCAATCCGCCGCGGCCGATGCTCTCCACCGAAATCGGTATCAGGTCAAAGCTGTTCGCCAGCACTTCAATCATCAACAGATGGCCATTGACTGACAGAAACAACAATGTGGCCATGATGATGTAGAACTGGCTGATGACGGGTACCTGGGCGCCGGATTGCGGATCAATCAAGGCAGCAAAGCCCAGCCCCATCTGCTGCGCGATGATCTGCCCGGCCACTTCCATCACCATGAAAATCAACCGCAGCGCCAGGCCGATGCCGACGCCGGTCAGGACTTGCGCCACGCAAGTGGCAATACCTTCGGGCGAGAACGCATCGATGACACCGGTGCGCGGCACAACCGGTACCAGCACCGCGGTGATGAGCAGCGCCAGCGACGCCCTGATCTGCATGGGGACCGTGCGGGTGCCGATGATTGGCGCAGCCATAACCAGCGCCGAAACCCGCAGAAATGGCCACAACCAGCTATCGACCAGCGCGATGATCTGCGCGTCGGTAAGCGAGATCATCCAATCAGCTCCGGAATCGAGGAATAGAGCTCAAGGGTGAAGCCGGTGATGAGTTGTAACAGATAGGGTCCGGCCAGCAACATGACCAGCACCGTGGCGATGAGCTTGGGAATGAAGCTCAATGTCATTTCGTTGATCTGGGTCGCGGCCTGAAAAATGCTGATCATCAGGCCCGCGATCAATGAAGGCACCACCATGATCAGCATTAGCACGATGGTCAGCTCAAGGGCGTGGCGGCCGATGGTCGTGACGGTTTCCGGCGTCATGGCGGACCTTTCAGGTATAGAAACTGCCGGCCAGCGTGCCCACGGTCAACGCCCAACCATCGACCAGCACGAACAACATGAGCTTGAACGGCAGTGAAATGATCAGGGGAGACAACATCATCATGCCCATGGACATCAGCACGCTGGCGACCACGAGATCGATGATCAGGAAGGGGATGAAGATCAGAAAGCCAATCTGGAACGCGGTTTTGAGTTCACTGGTGACAAACGATGGCACCAGCACCGTGAACGGCAAATCCTCCGGGCCCGCCATGTCCGGAATCTGTGCAATGGATGCGAACAGCTCGATATCGGATTCGCGGGTCTGCGCCAGCATGAAATCGCGCAGCGGCGCCTCACCCATCTGCAATGCTTCGGTGATTCCCACCTCTTCGTTGACGTATGGCGTCACTGCATCCTGGTAGACCTGATCGATGACCGGGGTCATGATGAAAAGCGTCATGAACAAGGCCAGACCCAGCAGAATCTGGTTGGATGGCGTCTGCGCCGTTCCAAGCGCCTGCCGCAATATCGCCAGTACGATGACGATACGGGTGAACGACGTCATGGTCATCAACAGCGCCGGCAGCACGGACAGCAGTGTCATGAACAACATGATCTGCAGCGTCAGCGTGTAGGTCTGGGTGCCATCGGTCGCGGTGGTGACAGACATCGCTTCCACGCCCTGCGCCTGAACGGCAGCACCCATCAGTATGCCCAGGCCGGTGACCACCCACATCAGCGATCGGCGAATCATGCGCTCACCTTCGCAACCGCACGGACTTCGGTGTCCAGGGCGGATTGAAAATCGGCAGCTTCTTTACCTTCAAGTTCACATAGGTGCTGAATCCGGCCGGGACTGATACCCAGCAACATCCGCCGCTCACCGACCTGCACCACGGCCAGACGATCACGCGGCCCCAGGGCCAGCGATTCGATGACGCGCATCGAGCCCTTGCGATTGGCCGGCGCAAGGTTCAGTCGTTTCAATAGCAGGACCAGTCCGCCCAGCAATATCAGTACCAGCGCCAGGCCGCCAACGACCTGAAACAAGCTGGACACGCTCAACGGATCCTGGTTCATGCAGTGCGCTCAGAGCCGGGTCACGCGCTCGTGGGCGCTGATGATGTCAGTAAGGCGAATACCGAACTTGTCATTGACGACGACAACTTCGCCGTGCGCAATCAAGGTGCCGTTCACCAATACATCCAGCGGCTCGCCAGCGATGCGGTCCAGCTCCACTACGGACCCCTGGTTCAGTTGCAGCAGGTTGCGGATGCTGATCGCGGTACTACCGATTTCCACGGAAAGCGTCACCGGAATCTCCAGAATGCTTTCGAGATTTGTGCCGTCTGTCCGATCCAGCGTGCCAGCGCCAAGATCATCCATCTTGGCCGACTGCACCTCTTCCGCCGGCAGGTCCATGCCTACCGCGTCCCAGCTGATTTTCTCTTCGGTTTCTTCTGTCATGGGTCAATCACTCATTGCTTGTTCGACGGGATCAGTTCCATTGCAATCAGTTCGTCCTTCTTGATGCCGTCGGCCACCCGCAGGGCAAGATTGCCGCGCGAGACACCGTATTTCGCCTTGAAAATCGGCACACCTTGTGCGCGCGCAACCACATGGGTTGGCAGGTCCAGCTGGATGATGTCACCCACTTTCAGATTGGTGACATCGCGCAAACTGAGCTGGGTGCGGGCCAGGGTGCTGTGAATCTTCACTTTGGCGAGCTTGATCTGGTCGCGCATGCCGGTCGCCCAGCGCTCGTCCTTTTCCTCGACTTCGCTCTGAATACCCGCATCCAGAATCTCGCGCAGCGGTTCCAGCATCGAGTACGGCATGGTGACGTGGACATAGCCGGAACCGCCTTCCATATCGATATGGAAAGTCGATACAACGACAACCTCACTCGGTGAGACGATGTTGGCGAACTGCGGATTGTGCTCGGTATTCAGGTACTCGAAATTGACCGGCAATACCGGCGCCCATGCGCTTTTCAGATCAGCGAATATGAGTTGCAGAACCCGTTTGACGATGCGCATCTCGGTTTCGGTGAATTCTCGTCCCTCCACCTTGTTGTACGCACCGCCGTTGCCGCCGAAGAAGCAGTCGACCAGGGCAAAAATCAGCTTGGGATTCAACACCACCAGACCGTATCCACGCAGCGGTGGTACCTTGACGATGTTGAGGTTGGTCGGCACCACCAGCGTGTGAACATACTCGCCGAACTTCATCATCTGAACGCCTTCGCAGGAGACATCCGGCGAACGGCGAAACATATTGAACAGGCTCTGGCGGATGTTGCGGGCGAAACGATCATTGATCATTTCCAGGGTCGGCATCCGACCTCGGACAATGCGGTCCTGGCTGGTGAAATCGTAGGCCTTGCCGCTTTCACCGGCAGGTTCCGGCCCGGTTTCAACCTCGACTTCGCCGCTGTCTACACCCGACAGCAGCGCGTCGATTTCATCCTGCGAGAGAATTTCCGAACCGGCCATGGCGCGCTACTGCACAACGAAGCTGGTGAACAAGACGTCTTCGACGCCGCCGACAACCTGCTCCTTCTTGAGCACAGTCTGAATCTCGGCCAGCGCGTCCTTGCGCAATTGCAGCTTGCCTTCGTCGGTCATCAGCTGCTCGTAAATCTGTTTGCTGAACAGCATGACCAGGCTGTTGCGGATGTTCGGCAGATGCTTGTTGAGCGCATCGCCGACATCGTCGCTGCGGGTCATTGCATTCACGTCGACCTTGAGGAACCGGCTGCGGCCTGATGCGTCCTGGAAGTTGACGACGAACGACGGCGCCAGATCGACGTAGACCGCTTCGCCAGCGCCTTCCGCCGGTGCGACAGCAGCGCCAGCTGCGGCTTCGCCACCTTCGCCCGTGGCATCCTCAGCCGCAACCGGAGGTGGCGCGGCCTTGCCTCCGAGCAGCATGATTGCGCCGCCCGCACCGATGCCGGCAGTCAACAGTGCAACTACAGCAACGACAACAATGAGCTTCGTCATACTGGGTCCTGCCGCCGGCGCAGCGGACTCCCCCTTCTCGGAATCGGCCATGAAAGTTTCCTTGGGCTAAAAAGGCGTCGCGCAGAAGAAAGCAAACGGCGTGCCACGATATTTAACGCTTTTTAATCAGACGCTTACGAGAAATGGCGGCGTGATTCGTCGGAGACTTGACGCGTGCCGTGCCTTACCGCGGCCCGTCGATGGCAATTTTCTGACGCCGTCTGATGACAGCCACCGCAACCGCGTTAGCGGAGTCAATTGGCGAAATTTCGCAGGGATGCATGCCCAGAGCAGTTGCCCTCACCAACCCATGCCGCACCCCACTCGTACGGGTACACGTTTGCCCGCGTCCAAACCCGGCAACCAGACGACAATGTGCTACCCGCGACGGTTTTCGACGATAATCGTCGCCCCGCGTAAATGGCGCGCCGCGACCGACCCCAATGACCACTGATACCTCCGACGCAACGCAACCGCCCTATGCCGGATTGACGCCGGACACCATCCTGGACGCATTTGATTCGCTGGGCTTACGCAGTGACGGCCGCCTGCTCGCCCTGAACAGCTACGAGAACCGGGTGTACCAGGTCGGGATTGAAGATGAGAAACCGTTGATCGCGAAGTTCTACCGGCCGGAGCGCTGGTCCGACGAAGCCATCATGGAAGAGCACGCCTTCGCCGCGGAGTTGGCCGACCACGAAGTGCCCATCGTCGGACCACTGGAAATCAACGGCAGCACGCTGCATCGGCATGGCGGTTTCCGCTTTGCCGTCTATCCCCGCCAGGGCGGTCGGACACCTGAGTTCGCCGACGAAGCCACCCTGGAATGGATGGGCCGCTTCATTGGCCGGATCCACCTGGTCGGTCAGACTGCAGGCTTCCGGCATCGCGGCGCCATAGACATTGAAACCTTCGGCCAGGAACCACGGGACTACCTGTGGCAGAACGGCGTGGTCCCGGCATCGATTCGAGAGGTGTGGTACGGCGTGACCGAGCAGGCGCTGCAAGGTGTTGCACGATGTTACCAGCGCGCCGGTGACGTCAACCTGATCCGGGTGCACGGTGATTGCCATGCGGGCAACGTGTTGTGGACTGACCACGGCCCGCACTTTGTTGACCTCGACGACTGCCGCATGGCGCCAGCCATTCAGGACTTGTGGATGCTGCTGTCGGGCCAGCGCGAAGAGATGCAGCAGCAGATCGTAACGATTATCTGCGGCTACGAGGATTTTGTTGAGTTCGACCCGCGTGAGTTGCATCTGGTCGAAGCACTGCGCACCCTGCGCCTCTTGCACTATTCGGCCTGGCTGGCGCGGCGATGGGATGACCCGGCATTTCCCGCGGCATTTCCGTGGTTCGGCACGCAGCGCTACTGGGAGGAGCGGATCCTCGAATTACGCGAACAGATCGCAGCCATGGATGAAACGCCGCTGATTGTCTGAGCCCGCTTGCCTGGCGACCACTGGTCGTCAAACGAACATGTCGACCAGGCCAAGTGCTTGACGCACGGTCGAAGGCAAACCCTGGGCGACAACTTCCGACTCCGGATTCAAATTGAATCCTCCGGTCTGCCCGCGCTCAGCCGACTGTTGGTCCTGGCGCTGTTGCGTGTGGGTGGAGACGCTGGCGTCACCCAGGGCAAGCCCCGATTCCTGCAGCATATCGCGGAGTTTTGGCAGCGCCTGCTCGACCGCGTCGCGTACGCCGTGATGGGTCACGGCGAAGTGCATGGTCGCCCGGTCATCCTGGACGTTGATCGAAATATCGATCGGACCGAGGTCGGCCGGATTGAGAGTGATACGCGCTTGTTGAATGGTATCGCCAACCAACCACTGCACCCGGCTGACAAACTGTTGCTGCCACTGCGCATCGTGAAAGCGGGTCGGCAGATGCAACTGTGTCGTCGCCGGCTGCGTCAATGCAGCCGCTTCGCTATGCGGATTGGCCAGTGAGAAACCGCCGCCAAACTGCCCCATGTTGCCCGCAGCCGCCTGCCCGTCAAGAATCGAAATAACCCGTGCCCCGATATCCGCGGCGTTGACCAGCGAAGGACTGCCGCGCAATACGTCGCCGAAATCGCGCGACAACAGCAGGTCCGCAAAATCACCCTGCGCCGCCAATTCCGGCAGACCGTCCAACAGGCCGGATCCAGAGGTGGCGGTAAAGTCCGCGTTGTTCGCCGCAATGCCGCCGGATTCGCCAAGCAGGCGCTGCAAGACGGTTGACGGCGTGACGCCGACCGCGGTCAGGATGTCAGGTGGAAGCTGGTGGCTGGCTTGTCCCTCGATAAACTGCTGTGGCGTCAATAACAGTTCGCTGGCCAGGGTAATGCCAGAAGGCGCCACTTGCTGGGGTAGGGGTACTGTGAACGGCAGCGCGAGAATCGATTCGGCGCCAGGCAGCAGTTCCGTGAGTTCCACACTCCGCACTTTGCCCATGCGGGTAGCGGCAACCGGTACCGGTCCGGCCGGCAAACTCTTGCCGTCTGCCGGCAAATCGCTACCGCCTGCCGTATCGGCGCCACCTGAACCGGCTTCTGACGAGTTGGCCTCCTTGCCTTGTCCCGAGGCGAAAATATTGGCGAATTCACTGCTTTCCTTGCCGGCGCCACTGCTGTTTTCCAACGTTTCCGTCGTGGACTGCGGACGCAGCACCTGCACATTGGCAGCCGGGATCATCATCGAATCACTCATTGGACACCTCGCAATTGATGACCGGATTTTGCAAGCGCCGTGCCAGAACCGTGAACCTTCATAGCCCCTGCAAGTGCAGTGCTATCCAGATCAAGCAGGAAAGGCCGCTAACTGGAGGCGGCAGTCCCCGTACGGAGCAGCAGGTATGGCTGATTCAAACCAAGATATCGATGAGCGCGAAAATCGACGCCTGCATTTCGAACTGGAGCAGGCGATACGAACGATCAACCGCGAGCTGATTGGCGCGACCGCAGGGCAGATCAGCAAATCGCGCTTCGAGAGTTGCGCCCGTATGGTTGCATGCCTGCGCGCGCGCTACCTGGAGAAGGTGTTACAGCTCGGTGCGATGTGCGGCGATGCCTGCATCAGCACCGATGAAGCGTTGGAATTGAAACAGCTCCGGGAAGCCTACGACGAAGCACTGCAGGGGTTCAGCGCGCTGGAACACGCGCTGAACCGCGGTTACATCGATCTTGCTCGCAACAACTGAAAACTGTCCGTTCTGACCGTTCTGGCAGACGGCGTTGATCCATCCTAGCGCCGGACAGTCGCGCCCCGTTCATCAAACCGGCGGCCGCCGTCACCGGAATCCCGCCGGCTGCGAAATCCTCCCTGATTATCGCCCTGGTTGCCACTCCGCTGCGGGCGAGCGGTGACAGCCGCGCTGTTGTTGCCACCGCGCTGACGTGCCTCCGGGCGGGACGGACCGGCATATGCCTGCCGATCCGTGCGCTGCTGCTGCCGGATGACATCCTGTCGGGTCTGACCGCGAATGGCGTCGCTACGCTGGGCATCACGGCGCTGTCCATAACCGCGTTCATCGCGGCCTGTCGTGGCCACCCGGTCACGGTTGCCGCCGTCACGGCCGTAATATGAACCGCCGGTATTCTCCCTGCCGCGCGGCGGCGCGGTCCGCGCCGGTGTCGATGCCTCACGCCGCTGCGCAGGTGCAGCTTGCGTCGCGGACGACGTTGATGGTGCAGGCGCCGTCGCGGCGCGTGAATTGCCCGCATCGTTCCGGCGGCCATAGCCGTTGGATCGCCCGCTCTGCGACGGCCGCTGTGCTTCGTTACGACTCGCCTGGAACCGGGTGCGGTCACCATAGTTTTCGCCATGCGGACGATCAGACTGCGCACCATGCCGCTGACGATCATCCCGGTAATTCTCACGACGCAGGCGATCCGTGCCGGCCGTTCGCGGCTGCTGACCGCTGCGATACGTCACCTGACCACGATCACCGTTACGCCAGGCGGAATTCGGCCGATTCGAGGAACGGTAGCGATCATGCCGGTCCCAATCGCCTCGCGGGCGATTGTATGACACGTGACCATCGCGCCAGCGATATGACCAGCGGTAGTCAGCGCTGATATAGCGATGGGGACGCGAATACAGCCGATGTGAAGTCCAGCCAAGTGTGAAATAGGTGATGGGCGACCACACGCCGAAATAGAATTGATGACCCGGACTGTAACCGAAGTAGTACGACGGATAGGCGACCGGCCAGTAGTCGAACGCCGGCGCCGTGTTATAGACGATGACGCGCGACGGTTCATACCGCGGCACGTAGATCACTTCCTGACTGACGGGACGGACTTCAATGATCTCGTCCTGCCGATTGACCAGCAGCTTGTCGTCACTGCGCAGGTTGCCCGTATCGTAGGCGAGCGTACGGAAGCGCTGTACTGCCGCCATGACGTCGGCTTCCTGTTCGACAACGGCACGGCCGAGATCTGCCGTCCAGTCGAGATCGTCATCGAGCATTTCGACCACGTCGGGATAGTTCAGCAATGCGATGGTCGCATCACTCCATGTTTCATTGGGCTCCAGATCGGGGTTGGCTTTCCTGGCTTCGAGAAAGCGCCGAGCCTGAACGATAGCGACCGGATCCTGGGCTGCCGCAAATACCAGCGCGAGCAGATCATCCGGGTACAGCGCCACCGGGCCAACGAGTTGATCGAGTTCATGCGGAGCAAACCAGGCGCTGTCGACGGCAACCTGTTCCGTTACCGGGACAACCGTGGTGACCTGGGCCGCAGCGTTGATGGAAGTGGCGCTACCCAGGGCCAGAGCAAGCATCAGGTTAGTTGCATTCCGGATCATCGGCATACCCTCACCGCAACATATAACGTGCGGCCAGTTTGCCTCAGCCGATTAAACTGAAGCTGAACCCCGAATCGGTAACTGGTTGATTATTTGTGCCCGAGAAAGTCAACAATGGCATCGAGCTGCGAATCCGGTAATTCAACCTTGCGGAAACGCAGCATACCGTTCAGACCATTGCGTACCACCGCTTTGACGTAAGCCGGTTGAAGATCGTTCCGCGCCGTCAACAACGCCTGCTCATCACCCAGCCTGCGTCGCAACATGTAGGTCCCGGGGCCACGTTCGAAATGGCAGGCCAGACAGAATTGCGCGAATAACTTTTCACCGTCGGGTGCAGCCATCGATTCAGCGGCAGTTGCAGAAAATACAATCGTGCCTGACAGCAGCAGGCCAATGAGAATTTGACGTGACGCCTTCATCATGCGCGGCGCCCCCGCAGATGGGCCGGCCAGATGCCTTGTTTACCGGGCGCGATGATGCCTTGCGGATCGATCATGTCTTTCATCCGTTCATTCATCCGTCGCAAGGCATGACCGTTGTAGTTGTAGCCGTCGGCAACGAGATCCATGAAGCTGACGTGGCTGCGGTATTCGGAATATCCCATTTCCGCGGCCTCGCGTACTACCGTATCAAACAGACGGTGCGCGTTATCCGCCATCTGCTGATCAGACTGATCGAACAGAATCAGCGAAGTGTGAATCGCATGCCGCTGGAAAAAAGTAAAACCGCCGAAGTAGTCAAAACCGAAGTCGCGGATGCGTCGCTTCATGAGATTGTAAATGCGGGTGGCGTCGTCGCCGGTAGGTGCAACGACCGGTGCAAAGCCCAGATGGGCACCGCGTCCGCCGCGCCAGTTCAATACCTGGTAAGCCATCAGGTTGGGGACACGGCGGGCAGATTTCTCCATCGCTTCGCCGCGTCGCCAGCGCGTGACATCGAAAGTCGCACCTTCGATCACCGAGAAGGCGCGTTCGATTTCCTTCAGCCGTGCGGTGATCACTTCATCGCTGTCGAATATCGCGAATGAAACCTCCCAGAAGTTCCACTTGTTCCGCTGCATGATGTCGCGCAACAGATCTTCCGGCATTGCGCCTTCGCCGGTGTACCATTCGTTGCGCGTCGAGGTGGCGGCGAGGCGGCGCACGGCGTTGGCGATGACGACACTGCTGTTGATCGTATGTCCGATGCGCAATGGCCGGATGATTTCCACCAGTTGTGGCAGGTCCTCCTCATTTGGCACGGTGATGCGGACCGATGCCGTGGCTTCGGGCTCCGGCATCAGCCAGATGCCAATCTTCGTGACGATGCCGTAGTTCGACTGGATGAATACCTGGTCCCACGATGGACCATACCCGTGCTTGAACAGTGCCCAGGTCCGGTTGCCTTCCACTCCACCCATGCCAGTACGAAGAATTTCGCCATCGGGCAGGACGACTTCCATACCGCACTGCATGCTCGAATGGTCACCATAAGGTGTATAACCGAACCCGCGCTCCAGGGCATTGCCCATGACGCTGCCCCAACCCGGCGCCGGCGGTGAAAGCCACAGCTTGATGTTGTTCGCTTCGAGATAGTCGAACAACTGGAAGAAGGTGACGCCCGGTTCGACGATGGCATAGCCGAGTTCCTCATTCACCTCGACAATCCGGTTCATCCGCTTCAGATCGAGCACGACGGTACCCTGCATGCAGGGCGCCGGGCCGCCATACCCATGATTCTTGCCAGCTGATATCGGCCACAAAGGGAAACCGTAGTTGCGGGCCACGGCGAGAACGCCCTGGATTTCCTCGACCGATGCCGGCGCGATAGCGGCGGCGACCGCATGCGATGCTGCGTCGCCGGGCGCCATGGGATCCAGATAGCCGTCCCGGTCCTCCTGACTGGTCAGCACCCATTCCTGGCCGACGATGTCGGCGCATTCGCGCATAGCGCGGTCAAAGTCGCTACTGCTGATTCCTGGCGGCACAATTTCGGCCATATCGTAGTCCCTGGTTTTGCTGCTACCAATATCCGAAGAAACAGATTCTGCCGGCGATGCTATCCGGGCACGTGATTGGGGTCAAACGGTCAACAAACGGTATGGGATAATCGGCGCCGAGCCGCAATTGAGCAGGATAATCGAAGACACGAAATGGCGAAGAACCCGAATCCACAGGGGAAAGGTCTGGTAGCGGTATTAAGTGATCTGGACGCCAGAAAACTGGAACGCAGTGCGCTGCCCAAGAATATTGATCAGGTCTCCAGCGAATTGTTCACCTCGCTGTTCGTCCTGCGGAGCAAATTCCGCTTCAATCCGGTGGTTGGCGAGGATTACTGGCTATACCGCGTGAGCAACGAATTCCAGTTATTCATGCTTGGTCCGGACGACTGGCCCGGCGGCCATCCGGGGCAATTGATCGGGGCTTGCACCTTGCAGGATGACATGACATGGACCATCGCACTGGACAGCGAGGCCGCTGCTGACGAAGGATTGATGGAATATCTGCGCGTCGAGCAGGAGGCCTTTTCCGCCAGCCTGGATCAGGCCGACACGGTAGAGGATGTCCTGCCGGTATTCGAAGGAGAACTCCCCTACTTCCAACGGGTGCTGGCGTTCGGGCTCGGCCGGTCGCTCGGAAGTTCGATGGTCAACGCCGGCATCGCGCAGCTTTCATATCGGCAGGCCAAAGGATTGCTCGCGGCGCCCGATCGCGGAACTGACAGCGAAGCGGAATAGGTTCTTCGGGCAATTCCGACGACGGTGGCGCCGTCTGAATCACCCTTATCCTCGAATCAGAATTCCGTACCGTCCTTGGCAGTGACCGCGGTGACATAGCCGCCGTCGGATCCATCACGGGTCGGCGCGATAGTGATGGTGATCTGGTCGCCTTCATGCACCAGGTTCGGCCGCCAGCCACGACGATAAACGTTGTTTCGGCTATGGCCTTCGAATTCGATATCCCGCGTACCCTTTTCATCGGTCACTTCAAGCACGACCTTGGTATGCGGATTGTTGACGAGGAACTCCTTGACGACCCCTTCCACCATGACCGACTTGCCGAAATCAAAACGTGCGGCGGAATGGTGGGCCCAGACTGGCGCGGCAAGTGCGACCCCGCATACAAGTCCAATCATTTGTTTAATCATGCGTCGTCCTCAAAGTTTCGCTGTCAAAATTCATTCTTCGCCGCACGCTGCGCTGACACCGCGCAGCTATCACGGCACACCCTGAACGGGCCCGGTGTCCGGCAATGTGCGCAGGTGTTGGTTCCATTGCGCCTCGTTACAATCGTATTCAAGCATGCGTCCCTGCTGCATCTGCGCCCACACCTTCCGAACGGAAACCGGCTCAGTGTAGAACCGCGGATCTGTTACAACCATGTCCACGATC
>JACKNH010000026.1 GCA_024234975.1 Gammaproteobacteria bacterium | reverse complement strand
CGGGGTGACGAAAAAGGAGGGGGTACGCGGTGTTCGGGATGACGGAAAAAAAGAGCCGGCGCCTGGTCGTCAGGAGGGGGAGGTGTGGGGTTACCAGGCGCCGGCAGGGGGAAGACAAATCAGTGAATAAGCACCTCGCTTTCCGTCGCAATAAAGGAACCCGCTATTTCATGTTGTCCATGGGCTTGCCGGTCGGCAGCGGCTTCAATTGCAGATAGAAGCCGGTGAACACCATGTCCTCGTGCGCATTGGCCTGATGGCAGCTGGCGCAGCTTTCAAGGGCGGCAAGCGTTGCACTGGCTTCGTACGGTGGCGCGTGGTGACCGAAATTGAAGAAGCCCCAACCGCTGGTGGCCGCGAACCGCTTGGAATCCTTCACCGAAACATCCAGACCGTTCGGCGTGCCCGGAAAGAATCCTCGACCCGAGGCTTCCAGCCGCGAACCATCGGGAAATGCGCGCTCCTTGGTCAACTGCAGTTCCTTCACCAGTACCGTGCCTTCCGGGAAGCTGCCGTGGCGCAGGTAATAGTCGTAAGCCTCGGGCTGAACATAGACGTTGTGGTATTCGGGGAACCCGGCCGCTTCGTTGTTGAGCGCGTGCGGCGTCAATGGTGCACCAATGAATACCCAGCGACGAAAATCCGTCGGCAGGCGCAGTTCGCCGTTGTTGGTGAAGGCGGGTTCGATTTTCACATCGGGGTAGGCATCGGCGGCATAAGCCAGAGACAACGCGCCTAGAAGTTGCAGCAGGCCAAAGGCCGCCAGTCGTAAACAGTGTTGCATGAAGTTCTCCTTTCATCGTTGGAACCGGTCTGCGCCGGGCCAGAACATGCCGCGGCGGTGAAGGAGATGTTGACAGCGCAGGCAATACCATAGGTATCATTTGGTATTGAAAAGAACACAGGAAGTATCAAATTGAACGATCGGCTGGTATTCCTTCTGGAACGTTTTCCACTACGGGCAAAGGTGTTCCATAGCGGTCTGCTGGCATGTGCGGCCCGCTACCCGGCGAGCCCTGTCACCGGCTACATCCACGTGGTTCGCAGCGGTGCGCTGACAGTGGTCAACGGCAAGCGACGGCATCGCGTGGATACGCCCAGCGTCTTCTTCTACATGAACCCGCAGACCCATCGGTTGGAACCGCGCTCGGATGATGTGCAGACGGTTTGCGCTTCATTCGAATTCGGGCTCGGCGCCGGCAACCCTTTGCAGTTGGCGCTACCGGACATGGTGTTGCTGCCGTTGGCGGAATTACCCGGGTTGTCCGTGTTGCTGCAACAGCTGTTTTTTGAAGCGGAAGAATCGCACTGTGGTCGTCAGGCGGTGCTCGATCGACTGATGGAAGTGGCGCTGGTGCTGGTGTTGCGCGAGTTGATGGATCAGTCGCGGCTCGATGTCGGCTTGCTTGCCGGCCTGGCGGACAAGCGGCTGGCCAAGGCCCTCAATGCCATGCACGCGGAGCCCGCGCGCGAATGGTCGCTGGATTCGCTGGCCGAGGTGGCGGGTATGTCGCGTGCCAGGTTCGCGGTGAAGTTCCGCGAGGTGGTGGGGACCACGCCGGGCGGTTATCTGTGTGATTGGCGGCTGGGCATCGCGCAGACGCTTCTGCTGCGAGGATTGCCGATGAAGAATGTGGCGGTCGAAGTAGGCTATGGCTCGGCGAGCGCGCTGGCGCGGGTTTTCACCGGGCAGTTCGGCCAATCGCCCACCGCGTGGCTGAAAGCGCACCGCGGTGAGTGAACTCCGTCGGCTTGCGATAATCTGACGGGTACGCAAATTCCAGGGCTGCATCGGGCTGTCTGCCGGAAAACGCCGGTATGAGATCAGCGCAAGGTGGCTTGTACATCCTGTGGGGGGAAATCATGTTGAAACGCATTGCTGCGGCCATCGCGTCATTGGCCATCACCATCCTCGCCTGTCTGGCGATAAGCACCGCATACGCCGCAGACGCCGGGCGCGTGCTGGGTATTGGATTTACCGGCCGCCTGGTGGCGAATCTGGATCAAGCCGTCGCGTACTACGAGGCTTTGGGATTCAAGCGCGACCCGGCCGCGGATTCGGCCTGGCGCAAGGACGATGTCGTCGAGCGTCTGTACGGCGTGAGCGGCATCGAAACACGCATGGCCAAGATGGCCATCAACAGCAACGTCTCCAACGGCAACTTCGTGGTCTACCTGCGCGAGGTCCGTGGTGTGGCGCGCAATAACCTTGCGGTACATGCGGCCTGGGAACCGGGCGCGACGCATTTCGGCCTGGTGGTGCCGGATGCGCATGGGCTGTGGGCCGAACTGCAACGTGATAACCAGTTGCGCGCGCGCTCCTGGGGTGAAGTGCTGGTGGGACCGCCCGGTGCCGAGCGCGGCATGCTGGCCTATGTCACCGATCCGGATGGTCTGGACATCGAGATTATTGATCAACGTCCGGCAACGCCTGCGCAGAATGGCCGGCCGGCCCAACCGGCACGGCCCCCGGGCGTGAGCCATGTCGGCCTCATCATTGCCGATGCTGACAAGGCGCGCGCGTTTTACGAAACGTTGTTCGGCGGCGTGTGGCAGGCGACCGAAGCACCGTGGATGGAAGGAGACTTCACGGATTCCGCGGTGGGCGGCCATGGCAATATCCTGCGCTTCTTCAATCTGGCGCTGCCGGAAGCCTATGCGCCACAGTCGCGGATCAATCTGGAACTCGTGGAATTCCAGAATCGCAAGAAGCCGCTATTGAAGCGCGAAATCACCGATATAGGTGTCGCCTACCTCGGCTTCCAGGTGGACGACCTCGATGCATTTCTGCCCCGTGCGCTCGCCGCCGGCGCCACACAGGTTTCTGCGGCCGGTATCGTCACCATGAAAAGCGGCACCCGCGAAATCATGTTGCGCGATCCGGATGCCGGGGCGTTTGTTCTGCTTTATCAGATGCCTTGATGGTTGCGGCGGCTGGTCAGCGCCCGGTGAGCATCGTGGCGACGCGCTCGCGCAAGCGTGGCAGCACTTCCAGTTCGAAATACGGGTTGGCTTTGAACCAGCGCTGATTGCGCGGGCTGGGGTGAGGAAGGGCGATGCGGTGCGGCCAATGGTTCTGCCAGTCGCGCACGGCATCGGTCACGCGAACGCCATTCCCCCAGCCATGCCACGCCAGCGCGTATTGGCCGAGGACCACCGTCAACTCGATATTTGGCAGGCGTTCCAGCAAAGCCGCGCGCCAGGTCGCAGCGCATTCAGGTCGTGGCGGCAGGTCGCCTGTTGACGAACTGCCGGGATAGCAAAAGCCCATCGGTACGATCGCGATAAACTTGTCGTCGTAGAAGCACTCGCGGGTGACGCCCAACCATTGCCGTAATCGGTCGCCCGAAGCGTCATCAAACGGCAGGCCGCTCAGATGCGCGCGACGCCCCGGTGCCTGACCGGCAATCAGAATGCGCGCCATGCGATTCGCCTGCAGTATGGGTTTCGTGCCCAGTGGCAACGGTCTGCAGAGGGTGCAACGCCTGATTTTTCGCAGCAGTGCCGGCAGATCATCCGGCGTTGGTTCCAGCTGGCGTTGTCTTGTTCCCATGGCCGGAGCGTAGCGGGCCAGATGTGCGGGCCGCAATCGCAGTGAGACAAAACGAGATTGTGAGTGCACAAATTGAAACTGCGGGTGCGCGAGGCTGGCGCACCACCTGTGTGCACCAGCGCAGGGAAAGCATTCAGCGAAGGTTGCGAACGCTCAGTCGTCGATGAATGAAATCGTGCGCACTTCCATGCTTTGACGTGCGGGCGCATCGGGCGCCGTTTCCGGATCTTCGATGGCGGTGTGCCCGGTCCACTGGACGGCCTCGGGATCGGAATCGTAGAGCTTGAAAGCGAACACTTCGTCGGGCTGCATGTTGCTGACGTAATACCACTGGTGCGCGGGGTTGTAGCTCAGATTGAATCCGTACAACGGCGGACGGTTGGGATCGCCCAGGCCGCCATAGATGATGCTGGGATGCATGTCATTGGCGAGCACGGTCGAGGCGTCGCACAAGGCCAGCGGGCAGCGCCTTACGGTCTGGATCGGGCGCCAGAAGTTCATCAACACGAAGCGTTTGCCCAGCCAGTAGTCTGCTTCATCGCCGAGTAGCAGGCGCGCCTGGTCCTCTGTGGTCTGCCGGCCGTAGTCGATATGCGCGCCGAAGGACGGGAGCCGGCCATCGCCGACTGCCGGGTCGTCGCTACGCGCCATCGGGCCGAATGCAATCGCTTTGACTGCACCGTTGACCTTTTTCGCCAGCTCACTCACTTCCGGCAGAAACACGTTCTGCACTTCGTCCGGATCGAAGAAATTCTTCACTGTGGATGTGTGCTTGAGCATGGCAAAGCCATTGCGCTCGACAGTGGGTTGCGGCGATACCGTGCGCAAGTCCGTCACCGGCATGTCGTGGTCGTCCGCGGGCCAATGGGATTTGCCGCGGTCCGCCGGATAGAACACGGCTGTCTCGCCGGCAACGATGTAGCGGATAGGGGCGGTGATCTGGTGCAAGGCGGAGGTGGCGCTCATGTTCTCACTCGTAAAAGGACTGTCAGATTCGGTGGCAGGATTCTAGCGCGGCCAAAATGCGCTGTGCATTGCGTGCGGTCAAGGTCGCACGGTGCCTGCCCGCGGTGGCGCCCATGCTGCGGCCCAGCAACCGGATGCGATCGCGAGCCAGGCATTGGACGGCGGCTCAGCGCAGTGCCGGCATGGCGGCCGGCGCGGCGATGCCCAGTACCATGTCGGCAGCTTTCTCGGCGATGGCGACGACGCTGGCGTTGGTATTGGCGCCGACCAGACGCGGGTAGATCGATGCATCGGCTACGCGTAACCCGGCAATTCCGCGTACTTTGAGTTCGGCATCGACTACTGCCTGGGGATCATCGCCCATCCGGCAGGTGCATCCCGGGTGGTGCACGGTGGCCAGTGTCGCGCGCACGTAGTCTTCGAGCGCAGCATCATCCGCCACTTGCGTCCCGGGCAGCCGTTCGTGCGCATTCATATCCGCAAAATGCCGCGTCCCGAGGATCTTCCGCGCAAGCTTCAGACCGCGCACGATGGTCGCCAGATCCTCCGGCGCGCTGCCCAGCGCGGGATCGATGATCGGTGCGGCAAATGGATCCGGCCCTTGCAGCTTCACTGTGCCGCGGCTGGCCGGATACAGGCAGACAATGCTGATGGCGTAACCGTGGCCCAGGGGCAGCGGGAATGGCCTGGTGTTGCGACGTGCCGGTTGGAACACCACCTGCATATCCGGCCTGTCCGCCTCAGCATGGCTCTTGATGTAGGCATTGGTCTCGAACAGGTTGCTGGCCAGCGGGCCGGACCGTGCCGCAAGGTACTGGACGCCAGCCCACAGGTTGCGCAACGTCGTGGGCAGCGACAGCCCGTAGGAGGTCGTATCGCGTGTATCCATCGCGATATAGCTCGCAGGATGGTCCGTCAGACCGCGCCCGACACCCGGCAGATGATGGACGACATCCACGCCCGCGGCGGCCAGGTCCTGGGCATCGCCAATGCCGGAATTCAACAACACGTGCGGCGAGTGAAAAGCGCCGGCACACAGAAGCACTTCGCGACGCGCCCCCAGTCGACGCGTGGCGCCGGCATGTTCGATCTCCACACCAGTGGCAACGCCATTATCGAGCAGGATGCGCCGCGTATGGGTTTGCGTCAGCACCGTGAGATTGGGTCGGCGCATGGCCGGGCGCAGGTAGGCACTTGCAGTGGAAACGCGCAAGCCGTTGTGGATGGTCGCCTGCCGGTAGCCGTAACCGTCGGGCTCGGCGACGTTGAAATCCTCGCAGTAGCGGTAACCGAGATCTGCCATCGCGGCGTTGAAGCGCTCGCACAACGGGTTGGTCCGCGGCACAAAGCGCACTGCCATCGGGCCGCCGGTCTTGTGGTAGGGCGAGGCCGCGTACTCGGGGTTGTCTTCCGAACGCAGGAAATACGGCAGCAAATCGGCGTAGGACCAACCATTGTTGCCGGCGGCGGCCCAATCATCGTAGTCACGGGCGCTGCCGCGGTAATAAGCCATACCGTTGATCGATCCACTGCCGCCGATCACTCGTCCGCGCGGCAACGGCACCTTGCGGCCATTCAACGCCGCCTGCGGCGTAGTCCACAAATTCCAGCCGAACCGCTCGCTCATGATGGCAGCGCCGACGGCCGCCGGAATGGCGATATAAGGGTGCTGCTCGCTCCCACCGGCCTCGATGAGGCAGACGCGATGGGCCGGATTTTCCGACAGTCTCGCGGCCAGCACGCAGCCGGCCGTACCGGCGCCGATCACGATAAAATCAAAGCTGTCGGCGGCATCGTTGTGTGCAGTCATCGCGCGAGTATATGCGAACGCTCGAACGCGGTAGAAGGCCTGCAGCCAAAGGTCGCCGCGCACGCGGTGCTCTGATAACGTTCGCACCTGGCGCAGCCCCACGAGGAGTGATTGATGAATCTGCAGGAAACGTTGACCGCCCGCGATGGGCAGTATCCGCTCAACGGTGCATTCGACCCGGCCTTCCAGGCGGTTGCGGATGCATTTGCGGAGAATTTCCGCGTCGAGGATGAGGTTGGGGCGGCGGTCAGCGTCATGATCAATGGCCGATCGGTGGTCGACCTCTGGGGTGGCTGGCGCAATTCGTCGCTCGCCGAACCGTGGGAAGCCTCCACACTGGTGTGCATGATGTCGGTGGCCAAAGGCATTACCGCCATCTGCTTCAACATGTTGATCGACCGCGGCCTGATCTCACCGGACGACCCGGTCATCAAGTACTGGCCGGAATACGGCCAGAACGGCAAGGAGAAGACGCTCGTCCGCCATTTCCTCGACCATACCGCCGCCATCCCGGTTCTGACCACCAATCCGCTGTGGCCGGGAGCGATGTTCGATCGTGAAGCGATGATCCACGCTCTGGAAGAGCAGGAGCCGCTGTGGGAAATCGGCACCAAGGCGGCCTATCACGTCCATCACCAGGGCTATCTGCTGGGCGAATTGATGCGGCGGGTCACCGGCGTGACGGTGGGACCCTTCCTGCGCAGTGAAGTCACCGCGCCGTTGGGGGCGGAATACTACATCGGTCGCATGGGTGCAAAGGAGCAAGGCCTGGTGGCGGAGGTCATGCCCAACATGAATGCACGCCTGTTCGCCGCCAAGGACGCCGACGACCAGACGACATTGCGCGCGCTGGCGTTCAAGCAGAATCCGCTGGAGCCGTGGGCGGTGACCATGAACAGCAGCATCTGGAAGACAGCGGAGATTGCCAGTGGCAATGGTCATGGTAATGCCCGTGGCGTCGCACGAATCTACGGCGCGCTCGGTAACGGCGGCGAACTCGATGGCGTGCGGGTGATGCGCAAGGACAGCATCGAAGCGATGATCACCGAGCAACACAATCAGATGGAACAACTGCAGGATCGGCCATATCACCAGGCGCTGGGCGTGTTATTGAATACGCCGGAAGCCGTATACATGGGCCCGAATATGCGCAGTTTCGGCCACCATGGCATTGGTGGCTCAATCGGCTTCTGCGATCCGGACGCAGGTATCGGCTTTTCCTATTGCTGCAACAAGATGCATGCGGTGGGTACCAACGGTCCACGTGCGGCGCGGTTGATTGATGCGTTGTATAGCTGCCTGTAACGACGCAGGCAGAATCGCTTACCTGATTTCGTGCGCAGGCTGAGAGGGCCTGTGTATATCAAGGACTCGCCGTGAATACTTCCCTGTAGGCTCGGGCTCGGCTTCCTGCCTCGCACGGTCCTTGATACACACAGGCCCTCTCAGCCCTTAGCGTCGGTGGCGCACTTGAACTGTCAGTTGGACCATTCCGCCGGCCGATAGGCCGGCAGGGATGTCATCCAGGCAACTTTATGCCGACGCGGCAACGCCACCATCGACGTTGAGCACTTCGCCGTTGAAGAACGAAGCCTCAGGTGACAGCAGGAAGGCGACGGCGTTGGAGTTGTCTTCGTAGGTACCGATGCGCCGTAGCGGTATCGTTGTCGCGCGTTTCTCGTAGACCTCGCGGGTATTCAGTCCCATCGCACCGGGTGTCGGGACCGAGGCAGGGGAAACGGCATTGACGCGTATGCCCTGCGGACCCAGTTCAGCGCCAAGTACTTTGGTCAGTGTGGTGACGGCGCCTTTGACCGCGCTATAAGCCGATGTATTCGGATATCCGCGGTGGGCGACCGGTGACGACATGTTGATCATGCTGGCGCCACGCGCCTTGTCCATATGCTTTAGCAACGCCTGCGCAGCCCAGAAGGGCGCTTTGATGCCGACGTTCATCATCGCGGTCAGGCGGCCATCCTCCACCTGCTCCACGGGACAGTAATGCAGCAGCATGGCGTTGTTGACGATGACGTCGATGCGCCCACCCCTGGTGGCGAAATCGTCGGCCATGCCGAGGAATGTGGCCTGGTCCGAGACGTCGCCGCCATACGCGAATGCCTGGCCCCCGTTGGCCCGGATTGCCGCGGCGACCGACTCGGCGTTGGTCTTGTCGATATCCGCCACGCCGACGCTGGCGCCGCAGCCCGCGAGATGGTGGGCGAGGTGCTCGCCCAGCCCGCGGCCGGCGCCGGTGATCAGGATGTACTGTCCGGAGAGATCCGGTTTCATGGCCAATTCTCCTGGCTGTAGATAATCCGGCGCGAGCGTAGCGCGCGCGGGCGCTGCTGGCAAACCATCCCGCGGCCATGCGCCGGGCCTCGTCTGCGAGGCCATTTCGGGTATGATCGCCGCTTTGATTTGCGCCCACCAAGCGCCTGACCCGTCTTTTCCAGGAGAAAACCGATGTCAAGTGATTCACGCGAAGCGTTGCGTAAAAAAGGTCTGAAGATTCGTACCGAGGTGCTGGGTGAGAAATATGTCCAGGCGGCGCTCAACAACCGCAATGCTTTCAACAAGGGCTTGCAGGACCTGTTGAACGAGTACTGCTGGGGCAGCGCGTGGGGTGGCAAGGCGCTGAGCCGACGTGATCGCAGCCTGATCAATCTGGCGATGTTGACCGCACTTGGCCGCACGCATGAAGTCGTGGCACATACGCGTGGCGCGAAGAACAACGGTCTGTCCAATGATGAAATCGCCGAAGTGTTTCTGCATGCGGCGATTTACTGCGGTGTGCCGGGCGCAGTCGATAGCTTCCGCGCCGCCAACCCGGTCATCGCCGAATGGGATGCCGAACAGGCCGCGGCCAAGAAGGCAGCGAAGAAGGCGGCAAAGAAGACCGCAGCCCGACGCAGCCCGACAAAAAAGCCCGCTTGATCCAGTCGCTCAGTGGTGACCCGAAATTATGAGTAATTCAGCAACTCCGATTCTGCCGCCGGCTACCGTTGGTTTTGTCGGTCTGGGCAACATGGGCTATCCCATGGCCGGCAGGCTGGCCGCGGCTGGCTACCAGTTGGTGGTCCACGATCTCAACGCCGATGCAGTGAAGAAATTCTGTGCCCAGAGCGGTGGCAAGGCGGCAGCTGATCTGCGGGCGCTCGGCGCTGCTGCAGATGTCGTCATCACCATGTTGCCGGAAGGTAAAATCGTCCGCCGGGTATTGCTGGATGAAGGCGGTGTGGTCAGTGGTCTGAAACCGGGCACGGCGCTGGTGGATATGAGTTCCTGCTCGCCGGTGGATACACTGGGGTTGGCCCGTGAACTCGCCGATGCGGGGTTTCCGCTGGTTGATGCGCCGGTTTCCGGCGGTGTCGTCAAAGCGGTGTCCGGCGGCCTCGCCATCATGGCAGGCGGCGACAGCGCGGCCATTGCAGCCTGCAAACCGCTGCTTGCGCACCTTGGCAAGGTGTTTGAAACCGGCGCTTCCGGCAGCGGTCACGCGATGAAAGCCATCAACAATTTTTTGTCGGCCACCACGCTGGCAATTACCTCTGAAGCAGTGGTTGCCGGGCAGCGGTTCGGTCTGGATCCGAAAGTGATGGTTGATATCATCAATGCCTCGACGGGTCGCAGCAACAGCAGCGAGCACAAGTTTCCGACGTTCATCCTGCCGCGGGAATTCACCTCCGGGTTTTTCCTGGGCCTGATGGCAAAGGATTTGCGCTTTGCCAAAGCGTTGGTGCATTCGGTACAGGAGAAGAACATCTTCGTCGATGCGATTTCCGCGCTGTACGACGAGGCTGAAAAGGCACTGGGCGGTCAGGCGGACAATACTGAAATCCACGTTTACCTGGAGCAGCTGGCAGACAAGCACGATTGACGGATACCTGACGCCACGGCGGCAGCGCACGCACCTGCAGTGACATCACACCTATAAGCGTTGCGGTTGCCGCCGACAGGCTGCCGGTATCCTGGTCCGCGCTGCGGACGATTTTTACTTAAGACACGTATCGAGGGGACAATGACGCGTTCAAACGACAGCGCCGCCGTGCTTATCGCGGGCGGCGGCATAGGCGGCATGGCCTTGGCATTGACGCTGCACCAGATCGGGGTGCGGTGCATCGTGCTGGAGGCGGTGGCGGACCTGAAACCATTCGGTCTGGGCATCAATCTGCAGCCCAATGCGGTGCGCGAACTCTACGACCTTGGCTTTGATGCGTCCGTCATGGATACCATCGGTATCCAGTCACGCGAGTGGGCGCTGGTCGGCCGCAACGGCAATGATGTGTACTCCGAACCGCGTGGACTGTTGGCAGGTTACCAGTGGCCGCAATACTCGGTGCACCGCGGGCAGTTGCAGATGATGCTGTATGACGCGGTGATAGCGCGGCTGGGACCGGACGCAGTGCGCCTGGGGCACCGGGTGGTGGGTTATCGCAATGCACCTGATGGCAGTGGCGTCACCGCGCTGGTCAAAACCCACGATGGTCAGGATCTGAAGATCGACGGCCAGCTGCTGATCGCCGCTGATGGTCTGCATTCAGCTGTGCGGGCGCAGATGCATCCCATGCAGCCGCCCATCCGCTGGGGCGGCGCCATCATGTGGCGTGGCGCCAGTCCTGGCGTGCCGATTCGCAGTGGTGCGTCGTTTGTCGGTCTTGGCTCACTGAACCACCGCTTCGTGTTCTATCCGATTTCGCAGCCTGACGCTGATACCGGCTTTGCAACAATCAACTGGATCGCCGAAATCACTGTCGACAATTCCGAAGGCTGGGCACGTGGCGACTGGAACAAGCGGGTGAATGTCGAAGACTTCATCGAACATTTCCAGGACTGGAACTTCGACTGGTGCAATGTTCCGGAACTGATTCGTGGCACGGACGAGATCTTCGAATATCCGATGATCGATCGCGATCCGGTGGATACCTGGGTTGATGGCAATGTCGCTTTGCTGGGTGATGCCGCCCACGTGATGTATCCGGTGGGCTCCAATGGCGCGAGCCAGGCGATTGTCGACGCACGGGTGATGGGCGCGGCCATCGTGCAACATGGCGTGACGCCGGCGGCGCTGGACGCGTACAACGACAAGCTGTGCAAGGACATTTCCGCGCTGATTCTGCGCAACCGTGGCGCCGGCCCGTTCGGCATTCTGGGAACGGTGGATGAACGCTGCGGTGGCGTGTTTGACGATATCAATGACGTGATACCGGCGGCGGAAGTCGAGGAATTCATGGCGCGTTACAAGGCGGCTGCGGGCTTTGCGCGCGATGCCTTGAACGATTCTCCGCCAACCATTGCGCCGGGCGCGAAGCCGGCGGCGTAATCCGCAACTTGCCGGGATTCTGCAGCGCTACGGCGGGTCAGTCGTCGAAGCGTTGTAGAACTTCAATCCAGCCAACGGGACGTGAGCGATGCTGCGCTCTCCACGCGTGGTGAGGTATAGCTGGCCGCCGACTTCCGTTGCGCCGGTCGCATAGTTGACCAGCGGCGTCCCGTAACTCTCCCAGACAATCACGGCTGAACCACTGACCGGATCGATTCTGGCGATCAACCAATCCGCGGGACATGGGTTGCCGGTGCAATTGGCAATCCGCGCGACCGGTGGTCGCTGCCCCGCCACCAGCAATTCGCCGTCGGCCGTCCACTTGAGATTGTCCGGCAGGAAATCCAGGGAGATGGAAAGCGGTGGCGCTTTGCCGTCGCGGTCTGCTACGACGATTTCACCCCCGGACCAGGCACTGATGTAGAGCGTTTGCTGATCCGGCGAAGCGGCAACGCCATTGCCGCCACGCAATATCAGCGAGTCCAGCTTGCGCAGTCCGCTGTCCGGCGTCCAGACAAATGCCGATCCGGTCGGATCGCCCGCAACGTGGCGAGCCATGCGATCCGGCCCACCGTCGTCCATGCTGACTATCGCCATCGCGCGATCTTCCAGTGCGGTGACCGCATTCGGATTGGTGCCCGGCAGTTCGATACAGCCGACCCAGGTCAATCGCGGGGCCATTGCTGTCACTTCGAGTTCGAAAACTTCCACCGCCGCACGGCCGCCATCGTTGGCAGCGTACAGCAGTCGGGCGCCATCGTCCGCCGTAGTGGTAGCAAGGCCAACCGTGGAGAAGTCTGCCGGCGAGGGCGGACCCGGACAGTCCGGATAATGGCGGGTGTCGGGTGCGACTCCTGCATCACCCGCAGGGAATGCGACGGTGACTTCCTGTGTACGCAAATCGATGCGTTTGAGGGTGCCCGCGCCGCCGAACCCCATGCCGCTGACCAACAGCCACGGTGAATCGTCTATTGCCACACTGTCTTCGGCAGGGCTGACACCGCAAATGAATTCCAGCGCGCCCTGGGCGCCGCAGCCAGGACGGTTATCCGCTGGCTGTGCTGTATTGATGACTGCCAATAGCAGCAAAGCCAGCGGGCAGGTCAGTCGACGCATGTGATGCGTGTGGCGTGGTTTCAGAAGCGGTCGGTGATCGGCGTCTTCACAAAGCCTTCCGGGTACGCTTCAACTTCGTTGCCGACAATGGTGTATTCCTTGTCTTTGCCGCTGAAGCGTCCTTCCAGCGCCATGTAGCCCTGCGGGTCGAACAACGGTGACGCGCTGCAGCCCATGATACCGGTGGCGTCCTTCTTGTCGCAGGTATACAGGCTGCCCTGCTGTTTGAAGTTATGGATGCCGTGTTCGAGCATGCCGTCCATCGCGGCCTTCAACGTGTAGTGCATGGTGACGAAGTTGAAGCCCAGCGGGAACACATCTTCCACGGTGACTTCCGCCACACCATTGCTGCCCATGACGTCCGGATACATCTTCCAGCCCGGCACGCGCTTGGCGACATAGGTGGCATCCGCCAGGTTATTGAGTTTGACCACGGTCGTCATCTGCGCACCCAGCTCAACGGCTTTGCGGCAGCGTTCGATGCCTTCGTCGAGTTCGGTTTTGGGGTCGGCATTGGTGCGGGCGATGAGAATGCAATCGGTGCCTTCCAGCGCGGCCAGCGCTGCGCGCACCTTGGCGTAGTACTGTTCACGCGGCAGCAATTTGGTGGATTCCTCCATATCGCTGGAATCCTCCAGTTGCAGCGCCGTGGCGCCGGCCATGGCCATTCGCTTGGCGGAGCGATAGACCGCCAGCGGGCCGCCGAAGCCATCTTCGATGTCTGCGGCCAGCGGCAGCGGTGAGGTCTGGGTGATGCGGCTGGTGATCCATTCCAGATCGGTCAGATTGCTGAAGCCGTAATCGATGACGCCGTTCATCGCGACGGAAACTTCACCGCCGCTCAGCATCATCGCCTTGAAGCCGACCATTTCCACCGCACGAGCCGAGGCGCAGTCGTACACGCAAGGTGCGACGATGCATTGGTCGGTTTCAGTCAGCAGTTGTCTCAGAGATTGCTTTGCCATTTACAAATATTCCTGATGGTTGAGTCATGGATAAATACTAGGTCTTCGAACGTTGGCGCCGGGATCAGTCGTTGCTGCCGGCTTCCGCCTGCAATTGTTGGCGGATTTCACGGTAAGGACGCAACGCTGTCATCAACAGCACGAACATGACCGGCGCGGGCAGGGCGACGACCAGCGCGAGCGAATAGCGGATGTCCGCCGGATCCTTGAAAATATGGTCAGTCATCAAGCCGACGACCGTCGGACCAACACCAAGCCCTACCAGTGTGATCAGCGTAATGTAAATCGCCGTGACCTGACCGCGTGCGCGATTTGGCGTGATCAACTGAATCGAAGTGCCCGCGCAGGCATACGGTGTATTGCTCAGGAAAATCGCTGGCGCAAGAAACAGCAGCGCTAACGGCGCACTGGGCATCAGCGTCGCCAGGCCACCGAACAGGCCACAGCCAATGAAGCCAAACGCAGCCACACGAAGCGGTGCGTCAAGGTATCCACGGGCGGACAGGCGGTCGCTCATCCAGCCGCCGAAGAATGCGCCCGCGGTCCCGAACGTCATCACGACCAGACCAAAGCCAAGGCCGACCTCGGCGGGGTTCAAGCCGTAAGTGCGCTGCATGAACGCGGGCGTCCAGATGAAGTAGGCATAGGACACCAACGTCACCATCGAGAACCCGGCGAACATCGGAATGAGCGCGCGGGCACGGCGGCGCAGAATCGTACCCATCTCGGCCAGCGACAGCGGCGCGTTGCCACCCGGTCCGCGTCTTACCGGTTCCTTGAACAACAGAAATGCCGGCACCAGCAGCAAGCCGGGGAAGCCGATGACGATAAACGCAGCCTGCCACGGTGCGAGCCCTGACAACATCGGAACTGATTGCAGCACGCCGGAGGTGGTCAGCCATTGGATCAATGCGCCGCCGAAGATGAACGCCAGGCCCTGGCCTACCGGCGCGCTCATCAGGAACGCGCCGATGGGGCGTCCCAGCCGCTCGGGCGGAAAATGATCACTCAACATGGACAGCCCGGCCGGCGTCACGCTGGCTTCACCGACGCCCACACCGACGCGGGTCAGAAACAGTTGCAGATAATTCCGGGTCAGCCCGGACCCCATGGAGAACAGGCTGAAGAAGAACAGACTTATCGCGAGCACGATGCGGCGCTGGTAGCGGTCCGCAAGACGCCCGATGGGAATGCAGGCCACGGTATAGAAGATGCCGAACGCGACGCCCTGCAACATGCCGAACTGGGTATCGTTCAGCGCGAAGGCTTCTTTCAGCGGCTCCACCGTCAGGTTGATGACGGTGCGATCGAATTGCGAGGCGATGGATGCCAATGCGAGCAGCAGGGCGAGAATCCAGCCGCGCCGCGGGGCGGGCCAGGGGGTGGCGTCAACTTCAACCGCGGGTTTCACCATGACGCTAAGTCTCCGGAATGGATGCAACGTTTAAGCGCGATACAACGTGCGCCGGATGTTGGAACCGGGCTGGCCCGGCAGGGGTGTGCTGCGGGAGGGCGACCCCCGCACAACACACCCGGTCCGATCAGAACTCAGTAGCCGATGGTGAAGCGGCCCTTGATGTTATTACCTTGTTCGAGTTCGTCGACCATGGCGATGGCATAGTCATCGTACGAAATCGTGCTCTTGCCTTCGGCGTCTTTGACGACAACATCTTTGCCCAGGCGGAATGTACCGGTGCGTTCACCCGGCCCGATCATCACCGCCGGCGAGAAGAACGTCCAATCAATATCGTCGACTTCGCGCAGCAGGCCGAGCGTGCGGATGCCTTCCATGATCGGCACCTTCCATTCGTCCGGCAGTTCCAGCGAGTCGATGACCTTCGGGCCACCGGGTTCAACCTGCAGCGATGCGGCACCGCCCACCACCAGCAGTCGCTTGACGCCGCTGGCGCGCGCCGATTCGATCAGTTTTTCCGCCTGGCCGGGTATGAAGCTGGCAGCAGTGATCACGGCGTCGTGGCCGCGTAACGCGGCACCCATCTGCTGCGGATCGGTGAAATCCGCCTGGACGGTGGTCAGACCGCTGGCAGGTGATATCTTTTCCGGATTGCGGGCGAGCCCGGTGACCGTGTGACCACGGCTCAACAGTTCCGCGGCAATTTTGCTGCCGATTTTTCCACTCGCGCCGATCAGTGCGATTTTCATTGTATTTCCGTCCCTCTGGCTTGCTTGAATGAAATCCGGCGCAGGCGACGCCGACAGGGCCGCTAATGTGACTGAATAGTGATACAGGTTCAAGCGTGGAAAATCGGCCCGTGCCGGTCAGGCTTCGGTGCCGTCCAATGACCTAGCCTGGCCCACGCCGAAACCGCATAGGGCTGCGGAATTCGCCATCGTGTATGCTGCGCGCGACGGCTGCCGCAGTGCCAATCATTGAAGAAATGCGCCCGTGGCATAAGCCAGAGTTGAGTTCACTCGCCGTTATCGAAAAGGTCGTTGATCGACCAACATCCGGAGTAGCGACGCAATGTCCAACAAGCAGTTGCCCAAGGCAAGGGTCGCAACCCGAACAACCCCGGAAGCGACACTGCGGGCTGAAGGCTGGGTGCTGCTGCCGCGTATCCTGTCACCGACACAGGTCGCGGCGCTGCATGACATGTGGGATGCGTTTGCTGACGCTGACGATGAGCTGGCAGAGCCGCCCGACGATCAGACCTTGCGCTCACATCCAGCGGTCGCGCCTTGTCTGAGTAGCGTGCAGGTCACAGACCACGTCCGCGCGTTGCTGGGCGACGATTTCGTACTGCTCGGGATCCGTGGTCGTTCGCCGGCGCACGGCCGCGGACAGCAAGGTCTGCATGTGGATGCCGCCGGCAAGGTGAAGCCCGACGAGCAGAAACTGGTCAATGTCTTCTTCGCGCTGAATGATATGGATGCTGCCAACGGGGCAACCCGCCTCGTCCCCGGCACCCACCGAACCTACGAGTTACCCACCGGAACCTATGGCCAACCGCACGGGCATCATCCGGCGGAAATCTTCGTCAGCGCGGCGGCTGGCGACGTTTTGCTGTTTACCTCGCACCTCTGGCACAGCGGCAGTCGAAATGAGAGTGGCCGTCAGCGCAGAGTGCTGATCGTTCAGTATGGCCGCGAGCGGATTTTGTGGCCGTCGCCAGCGAACGTTTCGGTGTGATAGACGAAGACCCGCATGTCCCGTGACCACTGTCCGCGCGCCATACCGGCCTTGTGCTTCAGGGCTGCGAGAAACTGGTCAGGTGCCGGCAGGCTGTCCCAGACCTTGGGCAGAAACGTCGCCCGGTGCCGGCCATCGTCGATGACAAGTCCATCGATGCCAGGGCGCAGGCGGGCGAGCAGGTCGCTTTCATCAGCGACTTCTATTTCACGGACGGGCGACAACACCGAAATCTCAATCACCAGGTCCGTCGTCTCCTGCGGCTGCAGTGGCGGGAAGCGGGGATCACTAAAAGCGCTGCTGAACGCGTTCCGGGCGACATCCACCAGCAACGGCAGGTGAGGCGCTAACGATCCGATGCAGCCACGAAGACCTCCGGTGTTGGTCAAGGTGACGAACGTTGCACGCTGTTCCAGTAATGATTCGGAGTCTCGCGCTACAGCAGGGTCCGCGGACGGCGTCAATGCCGAGCCATGGGTGAAACCATGGCTGATGGAAGCCGCCGCGATGTCCAACAGGATGCTGCGGCTCTGCGTGTCGAATTCAGCTGACGATGTAGGCGCCATAACCCACTACCCTGGATTTGTCACCCGCGGTATCCCCGGAATTTCGAACATCCAGTGCAGTGACGTGCAGATCGTGCCTGCGGGCGACTTCCATCAGCCCATTCAATGCATAGGCGCCACAGGCATCCTCGCCCGTCAATACTTGCGAGCGATTGACGATGGCATGGGAGGTTCGGGCGTCATGCGCCTGAGCCTGCGAGTAGGGCAGGTAGTGCGACAGGTCAGAGCTGATGACGATCAGCGTTTCATCGCCACCCCACAGCGCTTCCAGTACCGCGGCGACCCGCTCACGCGGACAGGCGCCGACGACGACAGGCACCAGTTTGAAGTCGTGCAAAACAGCACGCAGGAACGGTAACTGAACCTCGAGGCAGTGTTCATCGCGGTGAGCGAGATCGGACTCGACAACACCGGGTAGCGATTTCAGCAGGGCGATTGCATTCTGATCCAAATCAATCGCGCCGCCCGGTACTTCGAAACGATCGACAGTGGGAATTGCCATGCCCCGCAAATGCACGCGATGCGCCGGCCCGAGCAGGACGACGCGGGTGATGCGGGACGCAAACGCAGCAACCCGTGAGTATGCAGTGGCGGCAATCGGCGCCGAGTACTGGTAGCCGGCGTGGGGAACAATCAAGGCCTTGATCTGTGCATCACGTGCAACGGATGACCCGTGCAAGGCCATCGTTGCGTCGGTCAGGTAGCGCGAAATCGCGGCATCCAGGACTTGCGGGTCCCGCGGATAGAACATACCGGCGACGGCAGCTGCCCTGGTGCTCATATTTCAACCTCGAAAGAACTGACTTGATAAATGGAGTCGGATCACCATATTTCAACCAACCCCCTGGGCGCGTTCGCCCTGATACGCTTCAACGATGCAGAACACCATTGTTCCGACCCGATACTGGCACAAACTCGAAAACGGGCAGATCCAATGCGACCTTTGCCCGCGGCACTGCAAGCTGCGCGAAGGCCAGCGTGGGTTATGTTATATCCGTCAGCGGCTGGATGATGAAATCAAGCTGGTCAGTTACGGGCGTTCGTCCGGGTTTTGCGTCGATCCGATTGAAAAGAAGCCACTGAATCACTTCTATCCGGGCAGCAGCGTACTGTCATTCGGTACCGCCGGTTGCAACCTTGCCTGCAAGTTCTGCCAGAACTGGGACATGAGCAAATCGCGCGAAATGGACACGCTGGCTGACCAGGCCAGTCCGCGCCAACTGGCCGAGGCGGCAACACGCCTGGGTTGCCGCAGTATCGCGTTCACCTATAACGATCCGATTATCTTTCTCGAATACGCGCTGGATGTCGCGGCCGCCTGCAAGGAGGCTGGTGTGGCTTCGGTCGCGGTGACAGCGGGCTATGTCGATCCGGCGCCGCGGGCGGACTTCTTCCAGGCGATGGATGCTGCAAACGTCGACTTGAAAGCATTCACCGAGCGCTTTTATCACAAGGTCTGCGGTGGCCAACTGGCGCCGGTCCTGGATACGTTGAAATACATCCGCCACGAAACCGATTGCTGGCTGGAGACCACCACGCTGCTGATCCCGGGCGAAAATGATTCCGAGCGCGAATTGAATGAGATGTGCGCCTGGGTGATGGAAAACCTGGGGCCGGATGTGCCCATGCACTTCACGGCGTTCCATCCGGATTGGAAGATGCGTGATGTCGAAGCGACCAGCGCCGAAATACTGTCGCGGGCACGGCGCATCGCCATGGCCAATGGCGTGCGTTATGCCTTCACCGGCAATGTGCACGACAGGCAGGGCGGCAGCAGCTTCTGCCACCAGTGCAAGGGCTTGTTGATCGAACGCGACTGGTATCGGCTTGGACAGTGGAAGCTTTCCAACGAGGGTCGCTGCGGACATTGCGACACGGCGATACCCGGCAGGTTCGCCGAAACGTGCGGCAGCTTCGGCGCGCGACGGATTCCGGTCCGCCTGGGTGGGGCGCAGTAGTTGTTCAGAGCCCAGTCGTGTGACGCGGCTGCCAGCCGATCAGTGCAGCAGGAATGTCATCAGGTACAGCGTCACCATGCCCCCGAGCATCGCGTACACCACATGGCGGGTGAAGTAGCCCACGGCAAGTGCAGCGCCTGCGGCAATCAGGCGGGCAGGGTCTATCTCGCCGCCAGTTGCCTGCGGCCATAACACCAGCGGGGCCACGAGTCCTGGCAGGACTGCCACGCTGGTATATCGCAACAGTCGCAGCATCCATGATGGCAACTGCCGGCCTCCCAGCAGCCCCAGAAACGACAGGCGCAGCAGGTAGGTGCCAACGCCCAGCCCCACGATGACGGACCAGATCTCCCAGGCCGGTTGCGTCATCGTCGTTTCGCCAGCAGTAATTCACAGCCGGCGCCGGCGCACATGGCGGCGATAGCGGCAACCAGCAAGCCGAGACTGTAAGGGATGTCCACCAACAACAACGCAAGGGTCACTGACACCAAAGCCGCGACCGTGTGTGGCAGTGAACGCAAGGCTGGCGCCACCAACGCGATGAATGTCACCGGCATCGCGAAGTCCAGCGACAGTGATGCGGGGATGGTGTTGCCAAACAGCACGCCGGCCAGCGCGCTCAGGTACCAGCAGGGTGCAAGCGTCAGGAACGAACCGATGTAGAACGCCGCCTTGTCCATTGGCGTCAGGGCAGGTCGTCGCTCGAACTCAACCACGCTGAGCGCGTAAGCCTGGTCGACCATGCCGTAGGCCGCGATCAGGCGAATCCATAAAGGCACGCTGCCGAAGTGTGCAGTCAACGCGGCGGAATACATTGCCATGCGCAGATTGACTGCCAGCGCGGTGACCAGCGCAATGATCGTAGGGGCCTGGTCGGCCAGCAATTGCACGGCGGTGAATTGCGAGGCGCCCGCGATGACCAGAACGGTGAACCCCAGCACTTCGGCGATATTCAATCCCGCCTGGGTACCGGCCACACCAAACAACAGGCCGAACGGTCCGATGACCAGGAGCAGTGGCGTGCTTGCGCGCATGCCGCGCAGTAGCTCGGGGTGAATGGACAACAGCATCATCGCCAGGTCATGGAAACGGGGGCGTCAGCTTAACGTATGCGTGGGTCGGTTGGGTCGGCGGTCAGGGCTGCGCCGACCAATGACATACTCGAAACGAAGCCTGGGTAATCGAAATACATTAGAGATCATTCGAAGCAAAAAAGAAAACAAAAAATCATTTTAAAAAGGTATTCGTTTGGCCGTATTTCGGACAGGCCCGATGGCGTTGAGAACGCCTTGCGCGGGTCCGTCAGCTCCATTGCGGCGGTGGCTGTCCGCCGAACCAGGCTGGCAGGCAACGCTGGGCAGTAACCACAGCACCAGCATATACTCCGTCGACCGAAGGGGAGGGAAACAACCATGAAGCTGAAATACTGGCTGGCCGCATCAGTACTGGCGGCAGCTACCAATTCTTTTGCCGCTGCGCCGGCGTGTGACCGGGCCTGTCTGACTGGCATTGTTGATAACTGGTTCAACGCGCTGATCGCCAACGACGCGCGCAAGGTTGCGACGGCGGCCGATGCCAGAATCACCATGAACGGCAAGCCAATGGCGATGGGCAAGACGTTCTGGGATGGCGCCAGCGAAGTCATCTACCGCTGGGACATCGTCAACACGCGCCTGGGCGATACCGGTACCGAAGCGGTGGTACTGAATGCCGATGGCAGCAAGACCATGATCGCCTTGCGCCTGAAGGTCGCCGATGGCCGGGTGACGGAAACCGAGATCATCAAGGCGAACAAAGGTGACGCCGGCGCGCTGTGGAATCCGGATAACCTGACCGCCGTATCACCGGCATTACAGCTGACGATCCGTGAATCCGAGCGCGACAGCTATTACGGCCTGATTGCCGCGGCAGAGGGCTACTGGCGCGCATTCCAGACCAACGGCACCCCGGAATATCATCCGGCCAACCTGTTGCCCGATACCCAGCGATTCGAGAACGGGGTGCAGACGACAGGGCTGGTGCGCGATGGTCAATACCGTTCCACCGCGGCTGGTTTCGATAACGGAAACTTCGTCGGCCGCAACCTCTGGGATAGACGTTACCCGGTGGTCGACGAGGAGCGCGGCATTGTCATGTCCATTGTCAGGTTCGGCTTGAAGACGGGTATGCAGAGCCAGAGCTCGGCGACCTCCAATGATCGCCTCGTCGCCGAGTTCTTCACGGTGAAACACGGCTGGTTACAGGAGATTCACGCAGTCTTGTTCAACATGGATGACGCTGAACCGACCGGTTGGTCGCCCGAATACGGGCCAGGTCGGGGCGGCTGGTAGGCGTTTGCTTGAGGGCTTCGGGCCGCCTCGGCTCGACGTCTTCTTAAGTGGTGGCGATACGGATGTGGACAGGTCAGGCCGGCGCCAGAGTGTCGACCGACCGGCTTTCCCGCGTCAAGGCGTGGTTATCCAGAAAATCCTCGAGCGCATCCGCGGGTGCCGGTCGCGCAAGATGGAAGCCTTGGAGATTGTCGCAGCCCAGCGAATGCAGGTGCCAGGCGATGGCCTCACTCTCCACGCCTTCCGCGGTCACGGTGCAGCCGAGCTTGCGCGCGAGGTAGACGGTGGCGGTGACCACCGCGGCATCCTGTTCATTTTCCAGCACGTCGAACACGAAACTGCGGTCAATCTTGATCTGCGTGATCGGCAGCCGGCGCAAGCGCGCCAGTGAAGAGTATCCCGTGCCGAAATCGTCAATGGCGATGCCCGCGCCACCGTGGGCAATCGTCCGCAGACTTTCCGTCGCCCGATCAGCATCGTGCATCATTGCGCTTTCAGTCAGTTCAAATACCAGACGTTCCGGCGGAACGCGGTTCAGCTTCAGTGCGCGATCTATCTGGGGCCACAGGTGAGGATTCTGCAGGTCCAGCGCCGACAGGTTGATGTTGAGGCGGAGGTCGAAGCCTTTATCCAGCCACACGCGTAACTGGCCTATGGCTTCGCGGATCACCCACTGGGTGATGGCATCCACCATGCGTTCTTCTTCGGCAATCGGAATGAACTCGGATGGCGCGATGAATTCCCCATCGCGGATCGGCCAGCGGACCAGGGCTTCGAGCGCCCGCACCTTCTGGCCGTCGGCGGTGAAAATAGGTTGGTAGTGCATGACCAGCGCATCGGTGGCGACTGCCCGGCGCAGGTTGGTCGATATCTGCAGTTTGCGTTGCAGGGCGACGTCGAGCTGAGGTTCGAACCAGGCCCAGGTCAGGCCCTGACGTTTGGCGTCGTACATCGCCATATCCGCCCGGCTCAACAGCTGTACCATCACCGTGCCATGCTCGGGAAATCGGGCGATTCCGATACTGGCGCCGATATCTATTTGCAGTTCGCCCAGCGCAACCGGCCCGCTCATGGTCCGCTGGATCTGTTCCGCGGTCTGTGCGGCGCGGTCCGGTACCCGCTCCAGCATCGCAAACTCGTCGCCACCCAGTCGGTAGAGCGATTGTTGCGGCAACAGTGATTCGTCCAGCCGCAGGGAAATCTGCTTCAGCAGGTCGTCGCCACGCAGGTGGCCGAAGATGTCGTTGATCTGTTTGAACTTGTTGAGGTCGATCATCAGTAGCGCAAACGGCTCGACGTTGGCTATCAGATATTCGGTATCGCGCATGAAACAGCGCCGGTTGGGCAACTGCGTCAGGTGGTCGTGCATGGAGGCGATTTCCGCCTCGTTCGCCGCGACATGGCTCGCTGTCAGGCTGCGATGACTCAAGCGAATGATCAATGCGACAAACACCGCGCCGGAGAGCAGGACGGAGGCGACAATCATGGCCTGGATGACCGGCAATGGCCGTGCGACCGACTGCAGGAGCAGTGCGCCGTAGCCAATGATGAAGCAGATTATGAGACCCAGCAGCATGCGCCAACCGCGCTTGTTGATGCGTGACTGGCGGCACAGCGTGCAGGTTGGCTTCAAGGCGGAGATCAACAGCAGAGTGCCTGCGCTAATCATCGCGATGGACAGCCAGTGAAAAAGCATAGGAACGACGGATCCGGACGGGATGATGAAACTATTTATCGGCCCCGGAGCGCGCCTGCTTGACCGGTTACTTGCAATTTTTGCAATCGTGGCTGCTGTTGATGTGATTTCTGGAGTAGTACTGTATTTATAATTTATTCAATCAGTTAAATGAATTTATTGAAGTAGGATAAATGTGTGGGTTGGCGTCGGGCCTGTCGTCCGAAGTACCGGGGCGCGGTGCCAAGCTGTAACGACCAGGCCCTGCGCGGCACGATTCGGCGCGGCTTGCCGCCCGGCGCACTGAATACCTCCGTCATCGATCGGCACGGCTGTCGTGCTGGCGGCCGGTCAGGAACCGCTGCTGGTCTGAGCCGGTGGGTCACGTAGCAGAGAGGCGATCTCCTCGGAAATGATGTTGTCGCGGCCGCCGGTCTTGCCGAGTGCCTGATCCAATGGCGTCATGCCATTGGCATCGGCGATATCCACCGATGCGCCGTGCGCCAGCAGGAATTGCACCGTGTCCGTCCAACCCCATTTGATGGCGCCGAACAACGCCGTCTGGCCGAGCCGCTCAGTCAGCGTGCTTGGGCGGGCAATGCGGGCAGTGCGGCTATCGATGTCAGTGACGCGGGCATTGATGTCTGCGCCTGCTGCCAACAATACTTCCAACGTGGCAATCGCCCGTACGGATTCTCCCGGCGAATGGTTGCCGCGAACATCCCGGACGGACGTCGCCATACCACTGGCGACCATCAACGGCGTCAGGCCCATAATGTTCGGCCGATCGACTTCTGCGCCGAATTCCAGCAGAAGCTTGACGGCATCCACATCGTGCGACATCGCTGCAACCAGTAGCGGCGTTGCGCCGGTGGTCAGAGGGTCATCCGTAAAGCGCCCGCTGTTTCCGCCGCGGCCAGGCCGGTGCATCAGCAGTTGCGGATTGACGTTGACGCCGGCTTGCAGAAGCTTGCGCGCGATGTCCAGCGCCGTGAGAGAACTGCCACCGTCTGCTGGCGTCGCGCCGCGACGCGTGACAAACGAATTCATGTCGATTGCCACATACAACGGCGTCCGTCCCCACCAGTCCCAGACATGCGGATTGGCGCCCCGTTCCAGCAGAAGCGCGGCGGTGTCGTAATGAAAGTTGTCGATGGCGATCATCAGCGGCGATACGCCATCCGGATTGGGCAGGTTGATGTCTGCGCCCGCGTCGAGGATCGCCGCGACACAGTCATCACAACCCGAACGTGCCGCATACAACAATGGCGTCAGCCCACCAGTCGGCCGGTACTGCGCGCGCGGTTCATTGGTGATCTGGTTATCCCAATCATTCACTTTCGCGCGTTTGCTTACATCCGCGCCGTGCTTGATGAGCAATCGTGTGAATTCGGGGTGGTTGGAACCCACCGCCCACATCAGTGCGGTTTGACCGCGCCAGGCTTCGACATGATTGACATCGGCGCCGGCTTTGATCAATTCCTCACCGACCGGGACCACGCCCGTGCGCGCGGCCAGCATCAGCGCGGTCTGTCCGTCTTCGTTGGCATCGTTGGCGTTGGCGCCAGCCTTGAGCAGCAGTTTCACCATCGCGACGTCACCGAGCTTGACCGCTTCCGCCAACGGGCTCGAACCATAGCCGTTGCGAACGTCCGCCCGGGCGCCCCGTTTGATCAGGGCTTCGACCAGTTCACGGTCTACGTTGTAGACCGCCCAGTGCAGCGGCGTGGTGCCGTTCTGCTGGGCGACGTTGATACCGTCGCCGGTACGGATCAAGTCAAGCGCAGCCTCGCGATCACCAGCCTGAATAAGGTTGGCCAACGTGGCGTCCGCTGCATGCGCCGGAATTGCACCGGCCAATGCCAGCAGCAGCATCATGGTACGAAGTGTAGGCGTGGAGGGCGTTATCATCAGACGATGTCCGGTCGGAGTTTGTTGTGATGCGCCCAGAGTCCCTTGTGGGCGTCGTAAAGCAGTTTGTCCGGATCGTGGAATGTGCGATCCAGGCCATCGAGAATGCCGGCGTCGCGCATCAGCTCAGCGCCGTAGCCCTTGCGGATGAGTTCGATCATCCGTTCGAACAGTTCCGATAGCACGTCGAATTCCTTTTGTACCTCGGCGCGGGTGATGGCCGCGCCATAGGCCGGCACGAACAAGGTGTCATCGTCCGCCATCTCCAGCAGGGTTGCCTGTGAATCCAGGCGGCCACCCAGCCAGCCGCCGCCATACCAATCAAACACCGGGTCAGCCGCTGGCGATGCCACAGCGTCGCCAACAACGATCACGTTGGTGGATTTGAAGTGGACGAAGATATCGCCGTCGGTATGGGCCTCGACGAGGTAGCCAAAGTCGATGGATTCATCGCCCGCATGCAGCGTATCGGCGGTCAACACCGTTCTGGTCGGCAGTCCGGCGGTGGGCAGCGGCTTCTGATAGCGGCTCTCGAACGGCCAATAGATTTCAGTGGCCAGGCGCAGCCGTGTGCGCTCGTGAGCAATGATATTTGCGCCAGCGCCGCCGAAAGCAGCGTTCCCGCCGGTCTGATCCTGGTGCCAGTGCGTATTGAATAGTGTCGTGACACGGCGGCCGCCGAAGGCCTCCTGCAGCGTGCGTTGCAACGGGTTCTGTGCAGCGGGCGAGCCGCTGTCCACCAGCAGCAGCTCGCTGCCATTATCGAACACGACGATGTTGCCGCCAGCACCTGACAGCAGGAAAAGGCCACCCTTGAGCGGGGTGACGGAGGTTGATGACTCGACTGCGCGCACTGACCACGGAAGCGTGGACGCGCTCAGCAGGGTGGCGCCGGCGGCAACCCGTTGCAGGAGCCGGCGACGGTTCAACGATGTTCGCGATTCGATCATGGTGCTCGGCTCAAACCTCGGTGATGAGTCCGGTGCTGTCGGCAAAGCTTTGCGCTTCGACGCCCGCCTTGTTCAGTACCGTCAACAACAGGTTGGCCATCGGCGTATGTTCGGGCAGTTCAACATGCTGACCGCCTTTCAAACCGCCACACGCGCCACCAATGAGCATGTTCGGCAATGGATAACTGCTGTGCCGGTCGCTGTTGGACATGTTCGAGCCATACATGAACAGTGAATGATCCAGCAGGCTGCCTTCGCCGTCGGGGATGCTCGCGAGCTTGTCGATGAACGCGGAGAAGCGTTCCATGTGGTAAGTCTGAATCTTCACCAGGCGCTTCAAGCGCTCCATGTCATTGGCATGGTGTGACAACGGATGGAAAGAATCCGATACGCCGATATGGTTGTAAGTCCGGTTGGTGCCTTCGGCCACCATGATGTAGGACGCGACCCGGGTCAGGTTGGCCTGGTAGGCCAGCGTAATGAGGTCGAACATCAACTTCACCTGCTCGTCGAACGAATCCAGTTCGCCCATCGGCGCATCCGGCACGGTGATCGCGGAAAGGTCGCGCGCCTGCGCTTTTTCCACGCGTCGCTCGATTTCACGCACTGTATCCAGGTAATCAGACAGCACTGCACGATCGCTGGCGCCCAGCGTCTTCTGCAGCGAGGCGGTGCGCTCTGAAATCAGATCCAGCAGGCTCGCTTTCTGCTGTGCCAGAAGTTCGCGCTCCTCCGGGTTATCGCCTTCACCGAACAACTGCACGAATACCTTGCGCGGATTGAACTCAGGTGGGAGCGGTGAATTCGCGTTACGGAATGACAGCGTGGAGCTGTAGTAGCAGCCGCCGCCGCTGCCGCATGCGGCAACCTGGATCGTCTGCTCCGACGCAACTTCCAGCGACGGCAGCGCCGTCTCCTGGCCGATTTTGTTGGCGATCAACTGATCAATGGTCGGCGCCATGCTGGCGCCGACCGCGCTGGTATCCGGGCGGACACCGCTCAGCCAGGTCGCCGGCATCAGCGTGTGCACCGAGCCTTCGCTGGCCTTGTTCTCCAGGTGATCGAACGACGCCACCATGTGCTTGTACTTTTCCAGCGACGCCATGATCGGGCTGAGTTTGAAATCGGCGCCGGCGCCAGTTGGGCACCAATGGTCCATTTCCTTACCGTAGGCCGTGTTGTACATGATCGCGCCATGCGGAATGTAGAAGAACCCGGCGCGCAATTTCGGCGCTGCCGCGGTTTGCGCCAATGCGGTCGCCGCCGGCACCATGGCATCCAACAGCGGCAGACCCAGTGCGACGCCCAGGCCTTTGAGTACGGTTCGGCGGGGCAGGTGTTTTCTGGTCAGGAACATGCAATGTCTCCGAGTCAATTGCCACGGGTGTTGTCAGTCGCGGCGGGTACCGCCGCAACCTGGAGTTTCGATTCATTGTCAGTGTGGGGCAGAGCCTGCATCTGGAACGCGTCACTGGCCACGATGCCGAGCACGATGGAAGCCATGCGATACCCGTTGCTAACTGCGTTGCGGACGATTTCGCGAACCTGAGGCATGTCGTAGTATTCGAGTTCGCGATTCAACGCATACATCATCAGTTTTTCGGTCAGGGCCTGGACGAACTGATCCGGTCTGGCCACCAGTACGTTGCGCAGTTGCGCCGGGCCGGCGACCGGCGTGCCGTTGGGCAATACCGTCGTCGCATCTATTATGTCGCCGGATTCACGATCCACATCCCGCCAGCGCCCGATCACATCCAGGTTTTCCAACGAAAACCCGATGGGATCGATGACGCCGTGACACTCGTTGCAGCCGGGCTTGTCGCGATGGGATTCCAGCCGGGCGCGTACCGTTTTCGGTTTTTCGCCAGGCGGCGTCGACAGGTCGGTTTCGACGTTGGGTGGTGGTGGCGCAGGGGGCGTGCCCATCAACTTGTCGAGCACCCACGCGCCACGCAGCACGGGTGAGGTTCGGTCGCCATAGGAAGTTCGCAGCAAGGTCGCGCCTTTGCCCAGAATGCCGCGGCGGTTGCTGTCGGCAACGGTCACACGGCGGAATTGCGGGCCGAACACGCCGTCAATGCCGTACAGCCGCGCCAGGCTTTCATTGACGAAGGTGTGATCGGCGGTGAGCAAGTCCAGGACGCTGCGATCTTCGAGCATGATGCTGCTCATGAACAGCACCATTTCCTCGGTGAAGTCAGCGCGCATCTGCTCTGAGAAACCGGGGAATATGCGAGGGTCGGGATCGACCGGCGTCAGATCATCCAGGTTCAACCATTTCAGTGCGAAGTTGGTGACGAGCGTGCTGGCGCGGGGATCGGCCAGCATCCGCAATACCTGTTCGCGGAGTACTGCGGGTTCCTTCAGGCGACCGTGCTCGGCGAGTTCGATCAGTGCGCTGTCCGGTCCCTGGCTCCACAGGAAGTACGAAAGGCGCGAGGCAAGTTCGAGATCGGACAAGGCGTAAATCTCGTCGTCGACCAGATCGCTGGGCGGGGCGATGGCGCGAAACAGGAAATCGGGACTGACCAGCACAGCGGTAACTGCCTGCTCGATGCCACGTTCGAAATCGCCGCCGGATTCGCGGGCGCGATCGTAAAAGGCCATCAGCGCCGCCACGTCCTCATCGCTGACCGGCCGCCGGAACGCGCGGCGGGCGAGGTTGGTCGTAATCTTCTCGGCACAGCTGCGCTCGGTTTCAACGGACTCGGGCTGGCAGACAAAAATCTTCTGGCGGCTGGCCGTTGGCGAAACACCTGTGGCGTTGAACGGCCCGATGATTTCGATGCCATCCAGCACTCTGGGTGCCCGCAGTGCGCCTTGAAAGCTGAAGCCGCCGTAAGCCTGGAAGCCGCCTATGAGTTCATCTGTTTCGGCCCGCGAGCGCTCGATGAAGGTCACCGTGACGTTGTGGATACCGGCGGTCACCTGGGCCGGGATATTGGCGAACCGGCGCATGATTTCTGCGCGCCCGTCGGCGCCACCGTGATCGACCCGGTCCAGATCCGCCCGGCCGCCCAGGGAACCGCGAAAAATCTCCCGGTCATCGACCAGCACAACCAGGGTATGCTCGGTTTCTACCGAGCGGGGATACAAGCCGACGTCCAGATCCAGCACGTTGAACCGGTATTCGCCATCGGCCGGGAACGTATGACGTATCGACATTCCGCCACGGGTACCCGGTGGCATGCCGGCGACGTAGTCATCCTGGTCGCCGTTCTTGGATTGGAAGTAGGCGCTGGAAACCTTCGGCGCGTTTTCGCCAATCGCAAGATGCGCGACTTCGCGCGCAACGCCGATGTATTGATCCAGGAAGGCCGGCGAGATGGTGAGCGCGGCGGCGATATTATCGAAACCGTCGACTTCCATATCCGTCGGCAGGTAATCGGCGGGATCGATTTCAACACCCAGCAGACCTTGCACGGCCAGCGCATATTCGGTCCGGTTCATGCGCTGAATCGGTACGTGCCCGGCTTTGGCGCCGTGCGCAGCAGTATCGAGATAGGATTCCATCCAGCCGACGAAGCCATCGATGCTTGACTGTTCCGGCTGCGGGTGCCCGGGGGGCGGCATCAATCGGCCGCGTAGCTTTCTTACCGCCGATTCCCAGACTTCCGCGTCCGCGGGTACGTTTTCCGGCAACATGGTGTCGAATGCAACACCGCCCGCCCAGTCCTCGAAGTTGTGGCAATCCGCGCAATATTGTTCCAACAGGGGCCAATACTGCGCGGCCTGTGTGGCGGGGGGCTTTTCCGCGGCCTGGATGCCGCTGGCGACCAGCGACAAGGTAAATATGTTGCAGAGCAATCCAAAGCGATTCATGGCAAATTCATTCGGTTGAAACTGATGCGGCTCTTGTTCAGTGGCGGCTACGGCACGGCGCCGCGCGGGGTTTAGCGAGTATACGCCGGCAGGCTCGCAACGCCAGCATGGCCCGGGGCATGTGAAAGATTCGTCACCGCGGTATCAGCACCGGTCTCCACCATGGGCGAATCTTTCATGCAACCGTTTGACGCGATTACGCGCGTTGAGTTTCGCCGCTCTGAGTCAACGACACACGGTGTGTGATAGCGGCGTATTGCACCGTGAACCAATGCAAAACGCTAAAATGGGTACTCATAGTGACAGTCCTGCCGGTCCCGACGCGGCGGACATCCGGAACCACGCGGTTTGAAAAAACTACCATTGAGTAAACCGAGCATGATGATGACGGGGTCCAGCGCCCGGCCGCGGGTAATTTCACGGCACGGTGGATTGTTTTTGATTGAGGATACGGAAGTGGACGCGCGGTAATGGCGGGCTGGATTCGCCTGCGACAAGAACCCGTCGTCCACTTTTTACTGGTGGCGGCACTGCTATACCTGTTGGCGGCCTGGTTTGGCGCGGACTCGGAGCGCGACGACACAGCGAAGATTGTTGTGGATCGAAACGCTTTGCTTAACTTCATGCAATACCGGGCGACCGCGTTCGAGCCGGCGGCCTTCGGCAAGATTCTTGATGAGATGTCTGACGCCGAACTGGCACGACTCATCGACGACTACATCGCCGAAGAAGTGCTTTACCGCGAGGGACAGACCTTGAACCTTGCTTCCAGCGATTACGTGATCCGGCAGCGGGTGGTTCAGAAGGTCCGGTTTCTGCTTGAAGATCCGGGCGCGGATGACGCTGCTGCGGACGATGCGGAACTGCAGTCATGGTTCGCCAGCCACAGTGCAGATTATCAGAGCGTACCGGCGGTGACATTCACCCATGTGTTTTTCGACACCCGCACGGATGGTCCCGAGGGCGCGCGGGAACGCGCGGTGCAGGCGCGCGACGAACTCAACCGGGCGCAGGCCGGATTCAATGACGCCGGAGGGCAGGGCGACGGCTTTCCGTTCCTGCGCAACTACGTCGAGCGTACGCTGGATTATGTCGGGAGCCATTTCGGCCCGGACTTCGTCGCCGAGCTGTCCGCAGCCTCGCCTGACGCTTCGAGCTGGCAGGGGCCGTATGCATCGGCTTACGGCTACCATGTCGTGTTACTGACGACCCGCCTGCCAGGCGGTGTTCCAGACCTTGCCGAGGTCCGCGAGCAGGTGGAACAGGACTTTCGCCGTGAGCAGACCGAGCGTGCACTGGCTGACACCGTCAACAGGTTGCGCAACCACTACGAAGTGACGATAAAAGACGTGCGGGCCAAGCCCTGAATAGCCCGCCGCGGCCACCAAATCAGCTGCCCAACCCGGCTGTCCGGGAATTCCCACTAATGGCGCGGGGGTGGACGTGCGTCAAATGATCGGCATGGTGATGAATCTACACTGCACGCAGGTTGTCCCGGAGATACACGATGATGGCGTCGGAGCCAGCGATGAAAGAACAGGGTAATCCACCGGCGAGCGTGCTCGAGCGCTATGCTTCGCGGGCGGTGCCGAGGTATACCAGCTATCCGACAGCGCCGCATTTCACATCGGAGTTTCCTTCGGCGACATACGCCCGGTGGCTACGGGCATTGGACACTGACGAAGCGGTCTCGGTGTATTTTCACGTGCCGTTCTGTCGGCAGATGTGCTGGTACTGTGGCTGTAATCGTCAGCTCGTCGCCCGCGAGGAACCCGTTGCACAGTACGTGGCCTACCTGCACCGCGAAATCGCGTTGGTCCGGTCCTCACTGCCTGCACGAATGCCGGTCTCGCATCTGCATTGGGGGGGCGGTACGCCCACAGCACTTCCGGTGCGGGATTTCGAATCGTTGATGAACGATGCCTTTGAAGCGTTCGATTTTCGCACTGGCGCCGAAATTGCCCTGGAGAGCGACCCCAGAACGCTGACCGATGAGATGATTGCCCTGGTCGGGCGGCTTGGTTTCAACCGGGCAAGCTTTGGTGTGCAGGAATTCGATCCCAGAGTTCAACAGGCTATCAACCGCATTCAACCACCCGAGATGGTAGCGCACGCCGTGAACGGTTTGCGCAGCGCCGGCGTATCCGCCATCAATTTTGATCTGATCTACGGCTTGCCTTTTCAGACCACGCAGTCATTGCTGCGGACTATCACCCAATGCCTGGAGTTGAGGCCGGATCGCATTGCGCTTTTCGGTTATGCCCATGTGCCCTGGATGGCAAAGAATCAACGCATGATCCCGGAGGAGGCGTTGCCTGATGGACCTGCACGTGCCGAGCAGGCGGCAGCAGCAGCGGCGGCGTTATCGGCGGCAGGTTATCAAGCCATCGGCCTTGATCATTTTGCATTACCCGGCGATTCGCTTGCAGTCGCGGCACGCGAGGGTCAATTGCATCGGAACTTCCAGGGCTACACCACCGACAGCGCCCGCACCATGATCAGCCTCGGTGTCACCGCGATTGGCCGCACGCCTGAAGGTATCGTTCAGAACCATGCTGGCAACTCTGCTTGGATGGCCGCGATTGACCGGAACGAACTGCCGGTCGCCAAAGGCATCGCGTTTACGGCAGACGACAAACTGCGGGGAGAAGTCATCGAGCGGCTGATGTGTGCCGGAACAGTGAACACTGCCCAGATAGGGCAAAGGCACGGGCGTTCGGCGGACTGGGATATCGCTGAGCGTGAAACCCTGTCGGAGATGATGGCGGACGGCCTTGTCCGCATCGACGGTAACCGAATCACCATCACTGACGCGGGGCTGGCATTGAGCCGGGTGATCGCGTCCGTTTATGACGCCTACCTGGAATCCGGTAAGGCGCGACATTCAGTTGCTCTTTGAGGGGCACTTCAAAGTCAGCACACTACCTTGTGCACTTGCTTGATCAACGATGGTTCAGAGCCATCGCCTCGTAGAGTCGGTAAGTGCGAGCTGATTTGCGCCAATGGGCGAGTGACAACGCGGTAGAAGCGCCAGCGCAGGCGACTTTAACCAACGATTCCCGCCTTTTACCATTGGCTACATTCAGCCTGTTCAACCACTTGTTGCGCTATGCGAAAGGCCGATATCAAGTTGTAAGAATCTGTTGACGCGAATCCAATCGGGAGGCAAATCACGGGCTTAGTTATCAACGATAGAATGCCGTTAGGTTCATTTCGGCCTTCGATGGGCCGAAATTGTCCGAACCACTTTTGACCCAATTTGGCAAGTGCGCAGCCCTGCAGTAGTGCCAACCCGTTCAAGCTTCCAATACCCCGCCCGCTATATACAACCAGCCGATTGACTGGTTTCTCACCACGGCGCGTTCTCGAACCGAAGTTGCCATCGACGTCTGTCACGTTGTCGGAATCACCGCCGTGCCCGACCTCTGACGTCGACGATGCGATGGGCCACCATCGCCTGATTTTGGCGGATATTGACCGGAGCAATGTTGAATGACTTCAGAATCCACCCAGGTCTCCCGTGAAAACGATTTCATACCTGCCGACGAGGATGGCCAGTTCCTGACGTTCATCCTTGGTAACGAGGAATATGGCGTCGACATCCTGCGCGTACAGGAAATAAAGGGTTGGGACAAAGCGACCCCGATTCCGAATACCCCTGATTACATCAAGGGCGTAATCAACCTGCGCGGAACGGTCGTGCCGATTATCGATTTGCGCAGCTGCTTCAACATCGGCCCGACCGAATACGGCAAGACCACGGTCATCGTCGTCGTCAAGGTACTTGGCGCCAAGGGCGAGCGGACAATGGGATTCGTAGTGGATGGCGTCTCGGATGTATACACCGTTGAGAAATCGAAACTGAAGCCGGCCCCGGATTTTGGCGGCAACGTCAGTTCTGATTTCATCCGCGGTCTGGTTACGGTCGACGAGAAGATGGTCATCCTGCTGGACGTCGATCAGCTGGTCAATCGCGGGATTGAACAGGCGATTGAAGCTGGATCTGTGCACTGATGGAAAACGAGTTGAATGACAACGCCGAATTGGAGACATCCGCGGCAACTGAACGTGAGCTGGACTTGGAGACAAATTTGATGAATACCGAAGCAACGACCGGGACGACTGATTCTCTGGAAATTATCCGTCTACGTTCTGCCATTAGCGCGACGATGACGGCAATCATGATGATTGACCGTGACTTCAATGTCACCTATGCGAATGAAGCGACCAAGAAGTTGCTTGCCAAGCACGAAGCAACACTGAAACAGGCTTGGCCGACTTTCCGGCTGGAAGGCCTGATTGGCTCTAATATCGACATGTTCCACAAGGATCCGTCACACCAGCGCCGCCTGCTGGCCGACCGTTCCAACCTGCCGTTCAGTGCCGATATCAAGGTCGGTCCGCTGACGTTCAATATCAATGTTACCGCGCAAATTGATGGTAAAGGTGAGTACATCGGTAACACACTGGAGTGGTACGACGTCACCGAACAGCGCATTCTCGATTCGCAGATTCAGGCCATTGACCGTTCGCAGGCGGTCATTCAATTCGACCTCGACGGCAATATTCTCAATGCCAATGAGAACTTCTGCGGCGCTGTTGGCTATTCGCTTGATGAAATCAAGGGCAAGCACCACAGCATTTTCGTCGACCGCGACTACAAGCAGTCGCAGGACTATCGCGATTTCTGGGCGGCGCTGCGCCGCGGCGAATTCCAGGTCGGCCAGTTCCAGCGCTTTGCCAAAGGCGGCCGCGAGGTCTGGTTGCAGGCTTCCTACAACCCGATCTTCGATCGCAAGGGCAACCTGGTAAGCTTCGTCAAGTACGCGAGCGACATCACCGATCAGAAGAACAAAGAGTTCGAACTCGAACGTGTGATGCAGGAAACCACGGACGTCATGATGGCGATCGCCGAAGGCGACCTGTCTCATGAGATGGTCGGTGAGTACTCTGCCGCTTTTGCCGGCCTGAAGGATGCAGTAAATTCCTGCGTCGGTAACCTGCAGGATATGGTGACGAAGATCAATGAGGCTGCCGGTTCCATCAGCACCTCCTCGTCCGAAATCGCTCAAGGCAATCAGGACCTCAGCTCCCGCACGGAAGAACAGGCTTCAAGCCTGGAAGAAACGGCTTCCTCGATGGAAGAACTGACCGGTACGGTCCGCCAGAACGCGGACAACGCCCGCCAGGCCAATCAGCTCGCCGCATCGGCACGCGACCTCGCAGAGCGTGGTGGAAACGTTGTCGGCACCGCGATCGAGGCCATGGGCCAGATCAACAAGGCCTCGAACAAGATTGCCGACATCATCGGCGTTATCGATGAAATCGCTTTCCAGACCAACCTGCTGGCGTTGAACGCCGCGGTGGAAGCTGCCCGTGCCGGTGAACAAGGCCGCGGCTTTGCGGTGGTCGCCGCCGAAGTGCGTAATCTGGCGCAGCGCTCCGCTGGCGCCGCGAAGGAAATCAAGTCGCTCATCAAGGACAGCGTCGACAAGGTCGAGGAAGGTTCGCGCCTGGTCAACGATTCGGGTTCAACCCTGACCGAAATTGTCGGCTCCGTGAAGAAGGTCTCCGACATCATCGCGGAAATCGCCGCGGCGTCCGAAGAACAGTCGTCCGGTATCGACCAGATCAACAAAGCGGTTTCGCAGATGGATCAGGCGGTTCAGCAGAATGCCGCACTGGTGGAAGAAGCGGCGGCAGCCAGCGAGTCGATGGACGAGCAGGCCCGCACGCTGTCAGACCTCATGCGCGGCTTCCGCCTCGGCGACGAGGAACCGGTAGCACGGTCGTCGGGCAAATCGTCTGCACGCGGTGAGCGCCGGGACTCCGCCAATCGTCCCTGGTCAGGTAAACCGCAAGGTGGCGCCAGGAAGGCCGCACCGAAAGCCGCGGAACAGCCGAAGACCAGCCAGCGCAAGGCAGCCGCTGCTGGCGGTGGCAGCGATAGCGACTGGGAAGAGTTTTAACCCAGGCTTCGTGCAACCGGTACGAGACGGTTAGAGGTTATATGGCCGGGTCGATTGGCCCGGCCATAGCGGAAAGCTGGCAGATGTCACCAACGGCACGGCCAGGGTTTCATGCCAAAACCTTCGCTGAATTACTCGCGAGAGGAAATGATTAGATGAGTAGCATTCTGGCAGTTGATGACTCTTCCTCCATGCGGCAGATGGTCGCCTTCACCCTGAAGTCCGGCGGACACGAAGTGATGCTCGCCAACGACGGAATGGAAGCACTGGAGATCGCCAGGACCAATGATTTCAATCTTGTGATTACGGATGTCAACATGCCTCGCATGGATGGCATCAGTCTCGTCAAGGAACTCCGGCAGTTACCTGGCTACAAATTCAAGCCCATTCTGATTCTGACCACCGAGGCCAGTCAGGAGAAGAAGATGCAAGGTAAGGAAGCTGGAGCAACGGGATGGATCGTCAAGCCGTTCGACCCCGAGCAATTGCTCGCAACGCTGGATAAAGTTCTGGATTGAAGTTTATAGAGCCCGCATTGCGCGAGTGGTAACAAGGGCCGCCAGGAATCTACAGAACCCTGCTGGAGTTTCGTGAGAAATGATCGATCTGTCAGAGTTTCATGATGTCTTCTTCGAAGAGTGCTTCGAGGGGCTCGATATCATGGAGTCCGGGTTGCTGAACCTGGACGGAAATGGAGCTGATTCCGAGCAGATAAACGATATCTTCCGTGCCGCACATTCGATTAAAGGCGCGGCAGCAACCTTCGGATTCGACGCCATGAGTGGCTTCAGCCATATCATGGAAACGTTGCTGGACGAGATGCGTGACGGACGGCGTGCCGTAGAACGCCGCGGGCTGGACCTGCTGTTGGAATCGGTCGACTGCCTCCGGGAAATGGTGAACTCCACCAAGGCGGGCGATACGACGCCGCCGCCGGTTGTGGCCGACCTGACTGGCAGAATTCAGCAGATGCTCGCCGCGGGACCTGGTGCGGTAGCCGCAGCCCCCGCGAAATCCGCAACTGCCGAACCGGAGCAGGACGGGGCGCCTGCCGAAGAAGTCGTGGCGGCGGAATCTGCAGAGAAGTCTGCCGATTCCGTGGCTGGTTCACGCAATCTCTGGCGCATCATGTTCGTGCCATTCGAAGGCCTGCTCAAGACCGGTAACGAGCCCGCGCGCATTTTCCGCGAACTGGCGCAGTTGGGAATACTTGAAGTCAAGGCAGATACAAGTTGTATCCCGGCACTGGACGTGATCGATCCTGAAGTCTGCTATCTGAGCTGGAACCTGACGCTTGGCGGGGACATGACCCGAGGCCAGATCGAAGACGTCTTCGATTGGGTCACCGGGCAGTGCGAATTATCCATTGATCTCATCAGCGGTGAGTTACCGACACAGAAAGCCGCAGCCAGCCTTTCCGTAGTCGAGTCAGTGGAGCCGCCGGTGGCGGCGACTGACCAACCCGCGCCTGCTGCAGCAGCGGTTGCCGCCCCAGCAAGTGTCAAAGAGGAGTCCACGGTGTCTGAACAGACCGAGTCTTCAAAGAACCAAACAAATGCCGAGCCGGCCGCCGAAGCGGCCGATGGGCGCGCTGCGGCGTCGACCGCGGCGGCCAAGGACAACGGATCAATCAGGGTTGGCATTGACAAGGTCGATGCCTTGATCAACATGGTTGGCGAACTGGTCATCACACAGTCGATGCTCAGCCAGATTGGCGAAGATTTGTCCCGAGTGGATTCCATTGGATTGGAGCGTCTGCGCGACGGTTTGATCCAGCTCGAGCGCAATACGCGTGAATTGCAGGAGACCGTCCTGCAAATCCGCATGTTGCCAATCAGCTTTGCCTTCAACCGCTTCCCGCGTCTGGTTCGTGACTTGAGCAACAAGCTCGGCAAGCGCATCGAGCTGAAGCTCACGGGTGAACAGACCGAAGTCGATAAAACCGTGCTGGAAAAGCTCGGCGACCCGTTGGTCCACCTGGTACGGAACTCCATGGACCATGGCCTGGAATCGCCTGAGGTCCGGCGTGCAAGCGGCAAGTCGGAAGTCGGTGTACTTGAACTGTCGGCGCGCCACGAAGGTGGTGATATCGTCATCGAAGTCATCGACGACGGCGCCGGTCTGAATCGGGAACGGATACTGCAGAAGGCTGTTTCCAAGGGCCTGGTATCGGCTAACGATGATCTCAGCGACGAACGCATCTACAACCTGATTTTCCAGCCGGGGTTCTCCACCGCTGAAGTGGTCAGTGATGTCTCCGGTCGCGGTGTCGGCATGGACGTCGTTCGTCGGAACATCCGTGACCTTGGCGGCAACGTCACTATTACATCCGAAGCCGGCCAGGGCAGTCGCGTCACCATCCGCTTGCCGTTGACGTTGGCAATTCTGGATGGGCAGCTGGTTCGGGTTGGTGAGCAGGTTTACATCATCTTGCTGGTCTCCATCGTTGAGTCAATCCAGATCACAGCGGCGAATATGGGGCAGATCGCCGGCAGATCCGAGTTGTACCGGTTGCGCGAGCAATATATCCCGGTCGTCCGGCTGTCGGAATTGTTCGGCGTTCCACATGCCGTGACCGACCTGCAAGCCGGCTTGCTCGTGGTCGTGGAATCCGAAGGCCGTCGGGTCGGGTTGTTCGTCGACGATTTGATGGGCCAGCAGCAAGTGGTGATCAAGAGCCTGGAAACCAACTTCCGCCATGTCGGTGGTATCTCCGGCGCGACAATCCTTGGCGACGGCACGGTGGCGTTGATTCTGGACGTAGCCGGAATTCTGAACGAATGCGCCCGCGCGCAGGAGAGCAAGGACAGGGAGTTTCCAAGACTGGCAGTTGCCTGAGTATGAATCCGGGCGCGTTCGGGCGCGCTGTTTGCAAGCTGTAGATTGAGTAGCGGAGACATGACAGTGAATGGCACAAGGCTGGAACTTGGCGTAAATGCCGGCATAGAACACTGCCGGACGATGTTGGAAGAGTGCCGGGACCATGCTGGCACGGGAGCCGACGTCGAAATCAATGCGGCCGATGTGGCGAGAGCCGATACGGCAACGCTGCAGATGCTGATTGCATTGCGAAGAGACCTGCGTACCAACGGCGGCACGCTGAAGTGGCTTGCGGTGTCCTGCGAAATGCATGACGTGGCAGAGCGTATGGGTTTGATTGAGGCCCTCGGGATGCCCGCGGTCGCGACACCAGCCGTGACCAACTCCCCGGCGGAGAACTGAGCAACATGGATGATCCGATGTTGCCGGCTCCGGTACCGGATAAGGCGCCGGCCAGGAGCGCTGTCTCCGGCAAACAGCGTCGATCGAAGCTGAGTGTCGGATTGGCGGCAGACGTTATCGATCGTCAGCTCGAGATTTCCCTGCGCGATGCGGGCCAGGCAATGGAACAGATCATCAATTCTGTCGGCGAGATCAAGCGCACGGCGGCACAGCTTTCGGTCCTGTCAGGCGCCGCCGGCGTGGCTGGCGTGGAAACAGAATGCATGGCCAGCTCACTGAAGCAAGGCGCCAATGCGTTGGTCGTGGCCACGCAGTTTTTCGACCGCTTCTCCCAGCGGATTGAAACAGCGCGTGAGTGTCTGGACCTGATGTCCGCGGCGAATCATGACTTCGAAGTCCAGCGCACCAGTATGTGGCGGGATGCGTTGAAACGGATGCGTTCCCTTTATTCCCTGGAGCAGGAGATGGCGCTGGCCGGACTCTTGGAAAATGAGGAATTTCAGGTGCTTGCGCCAGTCGAGGAAAGCGTCGAAAAAGGTGCCGAAAAAGGTGCCGATAAAACTGGAATCGAGTTGTTCTGAATTTCGGGTACAGAGGAATTTTATGGGCGCTGCTGCCGCGCAGGAAAAGATTCGTGATTATGAATTCACGCAAAAGGACTTCGACCGGTTGCGGGCGTTGGTCCATAAGATTTCGGGAATCAGCCTTGCAGATCACAAACAGGACCTGGTTTACGGCAGGCTCGCGCGCAGACTGCGGGCGACCGGCGCCGCGACGTTCGCCGAATACTACAACCTGCTCGAAAGTGGGGATTCCCACGAACTCGAACAGTTCATCAATGCCATTACCACCAATCTGACGGCGTTCTTCCGCGAGCACCATCATTTTGATTTTCTCGCGAAGACCGTAATTCCGGAACTCGAAGCCCGTAATGCTGCGACGAAGAAGATTCGTGTCTGGTCGGCTGGCTGTTCCACAGGCGAAGAGCCCTATTCGATCGCGATGACGTTGCTGGAATCGGTACGCCGCCCGGAGCAGTGGGACATCAAGGTACTTGCCACTGACCTGGATTCTGATGTGGTGGCCAAGGCTGCCAATGGTGTCTACAACGACGACCGCCTCAAAGGCATGAGCGAGAAGCGAATAGAGCGCTGGTTCAGTCGTGGCACCGGGTCCAACGAAGGCCGCGTCAAGGTGAAACGGGAACTGCGGGAGTTGATCACGTTCAAGCAGCTCAACCTGATGCACCCATGGCCATTCAGGGGCCCGTTCGACCTGATGTTTTGCCGGAATGTCGTGATCTATTTCAACAAGGATACGCAACGACTTCTGTTCAAGCGCTATGCGGAACTCCTACCGAAGGATACCTGCTTGTTCATCGGTCATTCGGAGAGTCTTTACAACGTTTCCGACGATTTCGAGCTGGTTGGCAATACGATTTATCGGAGGCGATGAGCGTGTTGAATCGACACGAAGCCCCAGGTGAACTGCCCCCGATGCCGCGGGCATTGCCGGCGTTCAAGGATATCAAGCGGTATTGGAGCAAATCCGGCCAATGCTGGGCTGCCAGGATTCTTCCTGGTGAATTCTATGTCAGCACCGCCGGCGAACTTGTCGTCACCATCCTCGGTTCATGCGTTTCGGCCTGCATCCGCGATCCAAAATCCGGCGTGGGGGGAATGAATCACTTCATGTTGCCCTTCAACCGGTCTTCCGGTGGGGATTCCGGCAATGCCTACGTGAGCCTGGAAACCAGGTACGGAAGTGCGGCGATGGAGCAGCTCATCAATGAAATCCTGAAAAATGGCGGTCGGCGCGAGAACCTGGAAGTGAAATTGTTCGGCGGTGGTCGCGTTCTCGAGGCAATGACGGACATCGGTGAAAAAAACATAGCTTTCGCGCGCAGCTACCTGCGTGATGAAGGACTGAATGTCGTATCGGAAGACCTGGGCGGTACCTATCCCCGCAAGGTTCGCTATTTCACTGACACGGGCCGCGTCCAGATGAAGCGACTCGAACGCACTGATACCAGCCGCGTGGCGAACGAAGAAAACCAGTACCTGAAGAAGATCGAGAAACCTGCAGCGGGTCCAATCGATTTGTTCTGACGGTAATCGGGGTATCCCATGGCAAAAGGATATTTATGCAAGCATTGGGGAGACGGAAGTGACTGCTGGTAACAAAATTAGAGTCCTTATCGTTGACGATTCAGCGCTGGTCAGGAAGCTTCTGACCGAACTGCTGGCCGAGGATCCTGCCATTGAAGTGTGTGGCACTGCCAGCGATCCGCTGATGGCGCGCGATAAGATCAAGGAATTGAATCCGGACGTCTTGACGTTGGACGTCGAAATGCCGCGGATGGACGGTGTTACGTTCCTGCGCAACCTTATGCGGCTGCGGCCAATGCCAGTACTCATGGTTTCTTCGCTGACCGAGAACGGCGCAGACGTCACGTTGGAAGCCCTTGAGCTGGGGGCAGTTGATTTCGTCACCAAGCCGAAGATCGACCTTGCGCACTCTCTGGCGGACTACCGCGAAGAAATCGTTTCGAAAATCAAGGTCGCAGCGCGTGCGCGGGTGAAGCCGCTGGATGAACGGGCGCCGCCAGCGCGTATCGTGACTGAGCGCTTTTCTGCCGACGCAATACTTGGCCCGCCCACCGGCAGGCGTATGTACAAGACCACCGATTCGATTATCGCGATTGGTGCTTCGACCGGTGGTACCGAAGCAATCAAGGATGTATTGGCGGAGTTGCCCGGTGATATGCCGGGCATTGTCATTACCCAGCACATTCCCGCAGCCTTCAGCCTGCCGTTCTCCAAGCGCATGGATACCGTCAGCGCAATGAACGTCTGCCAGGCCGAGGATGGGCAACAGATTCTGCCGGGTCATGTATACATCGCGCCAGGTGACAAGCACTTGATGGTTACCCGTAGCGGCGCCCGATACATCTGCAAGCTGGACGACGGTCCGCCGGTGAATCGTCACAAACCTTCAGTCGACGTGCTGTTTCGTTCCGTCGCGTTGAATGCGGGACCCAACGCCATCGGTGCGATTCTCACCGGAATGGGCGATGACGGCGCGCGCGGCCTGAAGGAAATGCTCGATGCAGGTGGCAGGACGGTAGCCCAGGACGAGGCGAGCAGTGTCGTATGGGGCATGCCGGGTTCGGCAGTCGCCGCCGGTGGTGCGCAGAGTGTGTTGCCGCTTAACCGTATCGCCACCCACCTGGTGAAGCTTCATCGGGAGTTTGTGCACGGGGAGTCGGTGGCGCACGCGGGAAATGGTTGATGTCCGGAATTGGCAGTTACGAGTATGGATGCAGTAGTCGTTGGAGGGTGAGTGGGGAAGCACATTATCACCAACAATGTCAGAAGCGTTTCAGCGCCAAGGCAGTTATGGATGAGGTATAAGAAATGGAAATAACGAGATACGGTCAATTTTTGATCAACCACGGGATTGTTGATGAAGAGGAGATCCTCGAAGCATTGTTGCGGCAGGAACGGGCGAAAACCCGCCTGGCGCAGATAGCGCTGGCAAAGGAGTACATGACTGTTCGCCAGGTCATCAAAGTGATCAACGAGCAGGCAGGCACCAGCTACAGGTTTGGCGACGTGGCGGTGCGTATGGGCTTTATCACCGAGAAACAACTCTCGACGCTCCGTGATCTCCAGTTGCAGTCACGGCCCAAGCTGGGCGAGATCCTCTGCGAAATGGGCAAGCTGACCGAGAACGTACGCGACCATATGTTGAAAAGATTCGAAGAACATATGGCCGCGGAGAAGGCGCAGACTGAAGCCGAAGCCCAGAAAGCGGTTAACGCCTGATGTAATTCTGGCCGGATTGGTCCGGCCGGAAAGTCTGAATATCGTGTTCGGTAAGCGAGGGGGCTTGCCGGATACGCGCGCGTCCACGGCATTCCCTGTGAGTTACTGCCGGAACGATTCCAGGCAGCTCTGTAACGACGGATAGTATGCTGTCACGCCCGGCACCGGCTGGATATTGGCGCGGGCAAGCGTTTTGAGTGGTTGGAACTGCAGGTCAGCAAACTTGATCTCGGTGCCGGATTTCTCACAATTTGAAATGAGTTTCGTCAACGCAGCCAGTCCGCCGGCGTCAAGAATCGTAACGCCATCCATGTAGAGTACGATTCCCCGTCGGTCTCGACACATTTGTGCCAACTCGCCGAAAACCTTGTCCGCCGCTGCAAAAAACAGTGGGCCGCTGATTTTAAATACCGACCAGCCCTCGGGAAGCGCTGCACTGCTTACGCGGCTCGAACCTGTGATGTCGATGACCTTGGTCATCGCCGCAATTTCCTTCATGAACAACACGGCCGCCAGGATTATTCCGGCGGTGATCGCCATGACCATGTCAAACAGGATGGTCAGACTGAAGCAGCAGGCGAAGACCCAGATATCGCTCGCCGGCGAGGTGCGAATCAATCGAACGGCCTTGGGCGCTTCGCTCATACTCCAGGCAACCATGATCAGCATCGCGCCCATGGCGGGCATAGGCAAATAGGAAAGTAAGCGGGCGAAGAACAATACCGCCAGCAGTACGACCAATGAATGGACGGCCGCCGCGAGGGGAGATTCAGCACCTGCGCGATGATTTGCCGTTGACCGGGCGATGGCGGCGGTCGCCGAAATTCCGCCAAACATGGGGGCGACGATATTGCCCAGTCCTTGCCCGAGTAGTTCACTGTTGGCGCTGTGTCGGGTACCCGTCATCCCATCGAGGACCACCGCGCACAGTAGTGATTCGATCGCTCCCAACATTGCAATTGCGAACGCGGACGGGACGAGCTCACGAATCAGTCCCCAGCTCCACTGCACTGGTTGACCGTCCGGCCCGGGCTGCAACCATGGCCATTCGAAATCCGGCAGCACACCCGGAATACCATGGCCGATTGTGCCGTCAGGCGCGGTATAGATGAACTGCGAACCGATAGTTGCAACGTCAGCGCCATGTTTGTTCAACATATATGCTGCGATCCCGCTCAGCAGAACTGCAGGCAGGTGCGGTGGCAGTGGTGTTTTAAATCGGGGCCACAGGATCAGCATGCCCAGTGTAATCGCGGCAACCAGCAGGCTTGCTAGGTCCGCGGTCGGTAGAGCCTCTGCCAATACGATAAGCTTTTCGTGAAAGTGTTCAGGCAAGGCGGGGCCGGTAAGGCCGAGTGTATCCTTGAGTTGCGACATGGCAATGACCACGGCGATTCCACTGGTGAAACCCAGAGTCACGGATGTCGGGATGTATTCAATCAGACGTCCCAGCCGCAGCAAGGCCATGGCAACCAGCAACAAGCCGGCGCCCATGGTTGCAACCATCAAGCCACCCAATCCGTAACGTTGGGCTATGGGGTAGAGGATGACGACGAAGGCAGCGGTGGGTCCGGAAACGCTATAGCGGGAACCGCCGGTGACCGCAATGACAAAGCCTCCAACAATGGCAGTGTACAAACCGTATTGGGGGGCGACTCCGCTGGCCACCGCCAACGCCATCGACAGAGGTATGGCGATGATACCGACGGTGATGCCCGCGAACAGATCTTGCAGAAATCGACGCGCAGTGTAGGGGTCGTCAGTGAAGGCCGCACGTAACGCGTGGGCAATTCGCAGAGAAAATAGGTGAGCGCGCTGGGGCATGTATCCGAGCGGCAGTTCCTGATGAAAAGCTGCCGTTTCCCGGGGGCAGAGTCTATTACAACGCGCTCACGCTTGTATATCCGCGGCTATTCGTCCAGGTACTTGTCGAGCAATCCTGCTTCTCTTAGATCCCGGTAGTAACCCGCCGGGTCACAGGCGTTCTGCTCGGTGATATCGATGTTGTCGTCGCGGGCGGAACCTCGAACCCGGCGCAGGGGAGCGGTGTAGTACGGATCATGGATAATCAATTCCCGCTCCATGCTCAAGCGGTCATCGCTGAATGAGTATCGTTCCACCAACCGCGTGCCGTCACCCGACATCGGGAGCCCGGACCCGTCAAGCCAACCCGGGAGAAGGTGTGTCGTTTCGATGACCAGCACGCCATTTTCCCAATGGCCGGTGGAAAAACCCATTGCCGTTGAAGGGGTGTTCGGCGCCGGTGAACGCCCATCCATCCAGATACGCCGCGGGGTGTTGTGTTCGACATAGACCACCAGGTAGTGGGTGCCGACATCGACGATATCCATGTTGTACGGGGCACCAAAGATTCGTGGAAGACCCAATGCGATACAGCGAAGAGCGTAATCGTCGTAGTGTTCGGTCCTGGCACGAATCGCCGCGCCTTCCGGCGTGAATGGGGTCGGTTTCGGCTCCAGGTCATCAACCGTCACCCGAAACCGGTAACTGTTGCGCCAGGGTCCGCTGATGTCGAACGGGGCGGAATCATTCAGCTTTCCGTAACCGTAATTCCGACCGGGCGTAGCATGAACCGAGTTGCGGTCGTTGGCTGGATTGTTGCTGCCGCCATTGGTCAATGTGCGTCCATCGCCGAGAGTGATGCGCTGCACGTACAGCTTGTGCGCGCCTTTGCGTGCCAGCAGCCCGTTGGCCGTGACGGCATCGCCGATTTTCAACGTATCTTTGGTCCAGCCGATTTCGCGCAGTGAGGTGACGCTGGCCGCCTGCAACTCCCAACGCTCAGAGGTGCCATCTGTCCCGGGAACGTCAATTTCGTAGCGCACGTGGGGATTGGCGAAACGGATGGCCGCTATCGTGCCGGACCGTTCGCCAGGCGTATTGGCATCGAATTCCGCGGCGAAGGAATGGTGTGCGTGAACGCAGGCCGGGGAGCCGGAAAGGGCGGCGGTGACCGCGAGGATTGTCAGCAGGTGGCGCATGGAGGGCTCCGGAGTCTGGGGCGGAACCGGATTTCACCGGCAACCGGGCGACCATCATAGCGGTAGCCTCGTCAGCGAGAAAGACCGGGGTTTTTGTAAACAATATTGAGATGGCGCGGCGTCACACCACATCTGACACGCACGGTGGGCAGAATCGGCGCCTGAACACTACGAAACCACGAAGAGGAAAAAGCAATGTCCGGCAATGCCGCAACCGTTTTACCGTTGAAGCAGATTGACGCCTTCGTCACCTTGCAGGCTCATGTCCTGGAAGAAGAGCGGCATTTCCCCGGCGCCACCGGGACGCTGTCCTGGATCATTTCCGCACTGTCCATTTCCGCCAAAACGATTGCCGCAAAGTTGAAGCGGGCGCGCCTCGAAGATGTGTTGGGGGAGATTGGGCTGGAAAATGTCCAGGGAGAAAAGCAGCAGAAACTCGATGTCATCGCCAATAACGTACTCAGCCAGGTGTTGCAGGGGCGGCAAGGGGTGGGCGTGATAGGCTCCGAGGAGGACGACGAACTGCTGGTCATCGATGCGTCCGATGCAGGTGGCACGCGTTACGCGGTCTATTTCGATCCGCTCGATGGATCATCCAATCTCGACGTCGGCGGCAGTGTCGGTACGATCTTCTCCATTTTCAGATGTGAACCCGGTAGCGAGCAGCAGCTCGGGCGAGGGCGCTTGCAGGTCGCGGCGGGTTACGTTCTGTATGGCTCATCGACCATATTCGTATTGACCACCGGGTTCGGGGTCCACATGTTCGTGCTTGACCCTGCCGTAGGCGCGTTCATCCGGGTGGCACGCAACCTTCGAATCCCGTTGGCCGGAAAATCCTATTCCGTCAACGAAGCCAATATCGAGGGGTTTCCGCCTGGTATCCAACGCTATCTTGCCGAATGCCGGCAAAGGGGATACTCGAGCCGCTATGCGGGCGCAATGGTCGCGGATGTACACCGCGTACTATTGAAGGGCGGCATCTTTCTTTATCCACCGACGACCAGGTCGCCGGCCGGCAAACTTCGCCTGATGTACGAAGCAAATCCGATGGCGATGATTCTTGAACAGGCTGGCGGGATGGCGACGACTGGCCAGCAGCCGATTCTCGATGTGGAGCCGGATTCGTTACATCAGCGTGTGCCGGTGATTCTGGGCAGCCCGGCCGACGTTCAGCGGCTGATGGATATCAGCGCCGGAGTCTGATTGCCGGTTTATCCACGCTGTTGAATCGACGACCCGGTCGGCAGCGACCGGGTCTTTTTAAAGCTTCCTCACCCAATGCCGGGGAAATCCGCACGGGCTTCGTCTTGCTGCTCCGTCATTCCGGACGTGCCCGCAAAGGGGGCGCGAGCCGGAATCCATGTGGCTTGTAGTGAGGCCCTATGGATCCCGGCTCACCGCTGCGCGGTGTCCGGGATGACGAAAAAAAAGGGGCTGCGCGGTGTCCGGGATAGCGGAAAGAAATTGTCGGACTGTTCTACTTCGATTCAAGGTCCGACTCTGCAAGTGTCGAGCCGCTACCATCTATGGACGGGCCACTCAAATGCTTGATCACGGCAAACCGGGTCATGGCCGGTACCTGGCCCCGGTGGGCTGACGCCAGAAAGCGCCGATACGTGCTCTGCGCAAGTGCCCAGTTGCCGAGCGCATCATTGCAATAGGCGACGTTCAACAATGCCTGTGGATGATTCGGCTCGAGTTCGAGCGCGATTGCCAGCAGCTGCAAAGCAGTGACATAGTCACCACGCTCCTGTTCAAGCAGCGAGCGATGAACCCACAATTCCGGAACTTCGCCGTTAAGGTTGAGCGCCTGGTCCAGCGCCGATTCCGCACCCTTCGGGTTGTTCTGCAGCATGCGCGCCGTGCCCAGCCAATACCAGGATTCCCAGTTGCCGGGGTTGGCTTCGATGTAACTCGTCAACGTCAGCTCCGCGTCCGTGAATGCCCGGGCTTTGACCTGCAGGCGGCCTAATGCAAGGTGAGCGGGAGCGAATGCGCCATCCGCGGCAACGGCTTCCTGTGCAATGCGCATTGCCCGCGGAATTTCGTTCGCGGCTTCGGCGTCGAGCAGGCGTTTGAACAGTTCGCTGGCTGGACTGGGCCCTTTTGCCACCAGCGTGAAGCGTTTCCCGTCCGGCACATATCCAACCGCCTGCATCGCGGCAGCCGGCTGTTCTTCCTCTGCGTATGAGTCCGCCATGTCGAGGTCATCGCTGGCAATGGTGGAAGCCACTTCTTCAGCAGCGAGTGGCGATGCAAGGAAAATGGCAAGCGCCAGTACTTTGATATTGAAAGTATTCATGTTCGATGCCGTCCTGTCAGTTCAATGCTGCCATATCCCGGCTTTCAACCAGGCGTGCCGTGAGAAACATGACGAGCTCCTTCTTGCCCCGCACCTGGTAGGTGCCGCCGAACAGGCGCCCGAGTACCGGTACATTGCCGATTCCCGGCACGGTGCGTTCAGTGTCACTCTGCTGGTCCTGAATCAGACCCCCAATGACGATTGTCTCGCCGTTGCGGACCCGCACCAGCGACGATGCCTGACGGATGTCCAGATTCGGCGCGGTAGAACGGACGTTGCCATTCTCATCGAGCGCGGTGGCAATGCTTGAAACCCGGGTGACCACCGGTGAGACATCGAGCATGATCCAGCCGCTGGTCGCGATCTGCGGCGTCAGTGCGAGCACGATACCTTCGGTCACGACCTGGGGAACGTCCTCGGATTCTATGGTGGATCCCGATGTCGTGGAGTTGGTCGTTACCTCGCGACGGAAAAACGTCCGATCCGTGCCGACCTTGATCATCGCGGACTGGTTGTTGAGTGCGCGTATCTGCGGTTGCGACACGACGCGCACAGTTCCTTGCTCACGCAATGCGTCCAGCATCGCGGTAAAGTCGAACACACCGTTGCTGTTGACGCTGAAGATATCCGTTGCCAGGGTGGGCAGCTTGGCGTTGAAGCCGCCGGCAGGCTGGGTCACGATGTTTCCGGTCTGCAGATTGAATTCGACGCCGGTGTTGCCGTTGGGCGTCAATCTCGACCAGTCGATACCAAGGCTGAAATCATCGTTCAATGAGACTTCCACGATTCGTACGTCGATATCAACCTGCCGATGCACTGCACGATTGATCTCGTTGACGAAGCGACCGATCTCCTGAACCCTGGGATAGGCGTCCGTGACCTGAATGGTGCCTGCCATCCGGTTGATCACCAGGCGGCCGGACTCTGATGTAAGGGTTCCGATCTGTTCTTCCAGTTCACTCCAGAACTGAACCGTGTCGCTTTGCTCAATGGTGATCTTGCCGCTCTCGCCGCTCGCTGAGGTACCGGAGCCTGATCCGGCGGTAGACCCGCTGGATGAACTGGAGTTGGACGCGATCTGGGCCAGACTGCTGCCCGAACCACTGCGCACGAGGCGGATATAGTCGATGACGAAAGTCCGCGTCTGCCGGGACCGGACCCGGATCAGGTTTCCTTCGCGGCTCCAGTAAAGGCCGAGGCTGTCCAGCATCGCTTCCATGGCCTGGTCAAATGGCAAGTCGCGGAAGTCCACCGTCAGGGTGCCGGCGACATCGGAGTCAGTCACGATGTTCAGCTGGTACGCCTCGCGAAAGATTTGCAGCGCCTGTGATATGGGCAGGTTTTGCGCGACGAAGCTGTAAAGATGCTCACCGGCGGTCCGTGGCGCGGTGATATCCGGCGACGGATACGCCAGCCTTTGCTCCAGCGTCAACGGCACCGGTACCGCGTTGGCTACCGCATCGGTAGCAACTTCAGGCGCCGGCGCGGCGACACTGCGGTCCACGCTCGTGTCTATCGGGGCGTGCACGGTACAACCGGCGAGCAGGATTCCGCCTGCCAGCGGTATCATCCTTCGTTTCATCAGTTCCCACTCCTCATACTGATATAGCTTTCCTGTCCCTTGGGCGAGCGAAGCGCAACACCGGTGGGGTCGATTCGTTCAATGGCGTTGCCATTGATGTTGTTTCCACGTTGCGTGACGACACCGTCAATGACGGCGGCGCGCAGGCTTGAAGTGACGATGACAGCTGTCAGTTGCGTGGTGTTGCCTGCGGCGGGCGAAGTCGTAACCGAGGCTGCGGTTTGGCGGACGTGCTGCGCCAGCGGTGAGCGTGCGGGCAGTGTGAACGGGTCGCGGCCAGCCGGCGCTGTCGTGTCAAGTACGCCAAATCGTTCGGCGTGTGGCGAACCGGTGGCGGCAGTCGAGGCCAACGGGTTACCGGGAACGGATTGCTGTGGCATTTCGGTGACACCAGCGTCTACAACAACGTCCGCGACGCTGCTTCCGGAACCGCGCTCCTGAACGAGGGGGAGGACGACGTTCCAGACGAGGGATGCAATAGCCAGCGTACCGAGGGCAAGGACGACCCGGCGATCCTGCAGGAAATTCATCGCGACACTCCATTGTGGACCGAGGCCAGTTCGTCCGCACCCGAAGCCAGGTTGGCCGGGTCGGCGAATATCCATACACCCAGGGTTGTCTTCATGGATTCCGCGCCCGCTTCGCCGGATTCGACTTCGACACCGCGCAGTTCCAATGCCCAGCGTCCATCGTGCAAGGCAAATAGCTGCTGCATCAGCTTCTGATAGCCGTTGACGGACTGACCGGGAACAAGGTTGAAGGTCAGTTCCAATGGAACGATCATCAGATAATCAGCGCGCTGTTGCAGCTCAACGTTGCCGAGTACGTATGACAAGCGGATACCGAGCTGTTCGCTGTCGCGAGCCTTGGAATGTAGCCAGTCGGCGAGCGCAGGGTAGCCGGGAAGAATGGCGGCGCGGGCCTGTGCGATGCGGTTATCCAGGTCGGCGACGATGGCAGGCGACCATTGGGACTGCAAACGGTCCAGCTCTGTTCGAAGTTGCATCTCGTTATGCAGCGCCTGCATCCATTGCTGCAGCGGGTTCATGCGTACCTCAATATTCCATACGGACCAGAGGCCACAGGTGATGGTCAGCAGCCAAAGCATTGCCGTACCGCGCAGCGGCGGCTGCAAGCGGCGCATAATCGGGGCGATCATCTTGTCCAGCCGCAGGTTGAATGCAGGCGGCGGTGGCGCCGGCCGCGGATTGTTGCGCCGTTCGGTATCGAGCGTCATCGGGCCAGCGCCCCTTCAACGTTGAAAGCGACGAGTCCTGGATCGGTGGCGGCGCCGTTGCGAAGCTGTTCCAGCCATTGATTGCGCCATTGGTTGGAAATGGTTCCCAGCCACGGCTCGGCAGCAAGGTGTTGTTCAATCAGCGTCAGGGTCGCAACCGCATCCGACATGGTCGGCAATGTGGCGCCCTCCAGACTGAATTGCCACTGCTGACCATCGAATGAAACCGAAGCCCGTTGCAGCAGCGCAGTTTCCGGAACGATTTCGCCCAGCCGGGCAATGAATTGGGCCGGGATGGAACGGCGATCCGGCGACAGGCGCTGCAGCTCTGCCCGTTTTGCATCGAGGTCGGCGATGCGATTGACATAAACATCACGCGTTTCTCTCAGGTCCACCGCCCGCTGCAAACGTTGCGGATCGGTGCGCGAGGCGTTCCATAGCAGATACTCGACCCACCCGGTGATGGCGACGGCACAAAGGACGGATGCGGCGGCAATCCAGGTCGCTGCGCGCAGAAACTGCTTGCTGTTGGCCGAACGTCGAACGGATTTCGGGATGAGATTTGTGGTGGTTTCGTTGGGCAGGGCGGCGACGGCGCCTGCCCAGAAGCAATCGTGTTCACCGTCGTTGGCCAGTTCCACCGGCACCGCAAAGTGCCCGGCGATCTGGGTAATTGCGGTCCGCGCCTGCCGGCCAATGACGAGGATCCTGCCGACGGTATGTTGTCGCTGCTTGACGTAGAGCAGGGTACGTTCGATATCGAGCTGCAAACGGCCCAGATTGTCGGTCTGCCAGTGGTAACTGAGTTCGCGAACGAACATGGCTTCGCCGGTGCCGGTGGTCACCACCAATTCAACCCGGGAATCAAACAGCGCCACCACCAGAACTACATCGGTGGCTGGCAGCTGATGGGTGATGAGGGATTGCGCCATGATGTCGGTCAACGGCACCATGCGAACCGGCGTCAGCTGGTTTTCGTGGCAGATGCGGATGATGGCATTGAGTATTCTTGCCGGCATCGTGTGCAACAAGGCGCCATGGCCGTGTTGCTGTGAATTCAGAATCCGGTAACTCCAGGCGGCTTCACCATCGAAGGGCTTTTCCTGGTCAACCCGCAGTTCCAGATGCCGTTCCAGATCCCGCTGGGACATCGCGGGCAGATCGAGGTACTTGTGGGCGTGCTCGTCGGCCTCGTAGGCAATGGCCAGCGTGCCACCGTTGAACATACCCAGTGCTTCACTTGCCTGCACCAGTGCGACATTGAAATCCAGCAGGTTGGTCACCGGCATGGGCGCGATCCATTGCGCAACCAGCTGCCCATGCTGTATCCGGCAGGCGCGAAACTCTTCGTAAATCCAGCTGATGGCGAAATGGGTGTTCGTCATGGCGTTGCCCATGTCCAGCCGGCGCCGTCATCCCTGTAGGCATATGCCTTGTCACTGTCAGCGATCAGCACGCGCGCAAGCTGGCCACCAGGGAACGGTTGATCAAACAGGTTGACCCGGGTGCGGGCCAGCACATAACGGGTGGCCATGCCGTCCATGCCGCCGCTGGCTGCAGGAACCGCGTAGCTACTGCCGTTTTCGAGTTGATAGGAAACCTGGCTGCCAAGGCCATTTGTCAGAATGACCCGGTGGAAACTGGTTTGCATATTGACGCGTTCTATCTTGATGTCCGGACCTTCGATCAGCGTTGCGGCGGAGGTCTGATTCCAGATGGCATCGAACGTCGCCGAGTTGTTCGGCGCGGCGGGGGCGTTGCCGGTCATCACGGAAACCAACATGATGCGCGCAGAAACCGGCGGGTTGACCAGTCCACCTTGTTGGGTGTACCCGCTGAAGTTGGTGTCGGATGTGGTGAAGAAGCGGGGATCGACGTAATAGCCGCGACGGAATCCACGGTCGTTGAATTCGATTCGGCTGGTGGGCAGGTTGGCTACTGACGCCAGGGCAGTCGTCCAGCTGCTGACCGAAGGTGCAGGTATATGCTTGGTATCGAGAATGTAGTCGCGCAGCAATGAACCGAGGTTCGCAAGCGAAGTTGTTTCCTTGTCGCGGCGGGCGCGCTTGAGATCGTCGAACATACGCGGGGCGATCACCGACGCCATGATGGCGACGATCGCCATCACGCCGATGAGCTCTATGAGCGTGAACCCCCGTACCTGAAACTGCCTGCTGTCCATGCCGGTTTATCGGCAATAAGTATCTGTTTCTTGAAGAAGGTTTGGCCCGTTGGCGGACTAGAGGATCCCGCCCATGAGCTCCATGAACGGGAGGAAAATGGACATTGCGACCGTCCCGACCAGCGCGATCAGCAGCAACGTGATAGTGGGCTCCAGAATACTGAATAACCGCTTGATTCGGCGTGGAATCTCGGAGTCGAATCGGGCTGATACATGGGTCAGGGAACGATCCATGGTGCCGGTTTCCTCGCCCACGACCATCATTCTGAGAATCATCGGGGTGAATGCGTCGCACTGGCGCAGCACCGAGGTCATCGTCTGGCCTTCATTGACCGCGAGACAGGCATTCGCGATGGCCCGGCTGATGACCCGGTTGCCCACCAGGCGTTCGCTCAGTTCCAGTGCTTGCAGCATGGGCACGCCCGAACGGATCAGCATCGACATGGTGTGCGAAAAGCGCGAGAGGGCAATCATCCGCAGGATCTCGCCAATCACCGGAAGGCTCAGTTTGAACCGGTCGACCAGAACGGCAAACTCCGGCGAGTGGCGGCAGCCGAGCTTCACGGCCGCATAGCAGGCGGCCGGCGTACCGAGCAGTAACGGCCAGTAGCTCCGGGCGAAGTCCCCCGCACTCATGACCAGTAGCGTCACCAACGGCAGCTCGATGTCCAACTGTCGCAGCAGGTTGGTGAATGTTGGTACGACGAAGCTGAAAAGCAGCAAAACGAACAGACCCACCGCGATCAACACCATGGCGGGATAGATGCTGACCTGCTTGATGTCCGCGATCAATCCATCCAGCCACTCGAGGTAACGCATTACTTCGGTGAAGGCGGTGGCCAGGTTGCCGCTGAATTCACCGGCATTGATGATGCTGGTGAGCTGCGGGTTGAACACGCCCGGATGCGCACGCAACGCTTCGGTTACCGATACGCCACCTTCAATATTCAGCGCAACATCTTGCAGGACACCACGGAAGCCCGCGTTGGGACTCTCCTTGCACATGGTCTGCATTGCATCGATGACAGGTACGCCGGCTTCCAGCATCGCTGCCATGGCGCTGCAGAAATCGATAAGTTCGCGCCGGGAAACCTTGACCTTTATGGCATCGCGCCTGCCGCCACTGGTTGTTCTGGAATCCGTCAACCAGTAGCCGATGTCGCGCAGCAGGCGCTCTAGTGCCGCCGGCGTGTCCGCCTCCATCGTCCCTACGATAGCGTCGCCGGACTTGTTGATGGCGCGGTAGCGATAGATTGGCATCAGTGGTACGGGCTAGCGAACGACACGCAGGACTTCGGCGGCGGAAGTGTCGCCGGCGGCGGCGTGACGCATCCCATCCATCAGCATGGTCCGCATACCTTTGCCCATGGCGATACTTTCCAGCTCCCTGGCGTTGGCACGGGCCAGAATGGCATCATGAAAATCGTCGTCGAGCACCAGCAACTCGAAAATCGCGCGGCGTCCGCGAAAACCGCTCTGCTTGCAGGCCGGACATCCATGGCCACGCATCAGTGAGGTGGCGTCGCCGAGCAATTCCGGGAACTGATCGCGCCAACGCGCGGCATCCGGGTCCGGCTCGGCGCATTCACTGCATATCTTGCGAATCAGCCGCTGGCCGACGACCGCGGACAGTGCTGCCGGCAGCAGGTAACGTTCAACGCCCATATCCACCAGCCGCGGGATAACGCCGACCGCATTGTTGGTATGTAACGTCGTGAAGACAAGATGTCCGGTCAAAGCCGCGCGAACCGCGAGTTGGGCGGTTTCCAGATCGCGCATTTCACCGATCAATACGACATCCGGGTCCTGCCGCAGCAGCGCCCGCAAGCCGGCGGCGAAGGTCATGCCGATATCGGTTCGCACCTGGGTCTGGCGCACCAGCGGAATGGAGTATTCGATGGGGTCTTCGAGCGTGAAGATGCTGCGTTGGACAGCGTCAATCTCGCTTAACAGCGAGTACAGCGTGGTGGTCTTGCCGCTGCCGGTCGGGCCGGTGACTAGAATCATGCCGAACGGGTGTTCGAGCATCTCTTCAAGTTTTTCGCGCGCCGGGCCCGGCAGACCCAGATCGGCAAAACCCGGGCGGGTATCGGCCGAATCCAGAATGCGCATGACGACGCTTTCACCGTGGTGGGTTGGCAGAGTAGACACGCGAAGGTCAATCTCGCGTCGGCCATACAGGAAGCGGAACCGGCCATCCTGTGGCAGTCTTTTTTCCGTGATGTTGACGTCCGCCATCAGTTTGAGGCGTGCGATAAGTCCGTCACGCAGGCGGATCGGGATCAGCAGTTCCTGGCGTAACACACCGTCCACCCGCATGCGTACACGCATGACCTTTTCATCAGGCTCGACATGGATGTCGGTCGCCCGCAACTTGATTGCGAGGGCGACGATCTGGTCGACCAGGCGGATCATCGGTGATTCGGCGGGAACGTCGAAGTCGTCGGTCGCCGAACTGCGCATCAGCAATTCGACAGTGTCTTCGATGGAGTTGCTCTGGGCGTAATGGCGCTCCAGGGCTTCGACGATGTCACTCTCCGGCGCACTGGTGACGTCGGCCACCATCGAGGTGTGCTTCTCCAGGGCATCGATGGCGACAACATCGAATGCATCGGCCATGGCAACGGTCAGCGTATCGCCTGCTTCACTCAACGGCAGCAGGCGGTAGCGCTTGGCCATCTCGTAGGGTACGCGCTTCAACACCTGATCGTCGATGATGACGTTATTGACGTCGACGACCTGAGTATGTGTTTCGGCAGCGAGCGAGTTGGTCAGGATGTCATCAGTGATGAATCCCAGGTTGACCAGTGCGGTCCCGAGATAGATCCCGGTACGGTCCTTTTCGCGCAGGGCGAGGTTGAGTTGCGCCTGGCTGATGACGCCAGCGTCAAGCAGGCGCTGACCGAGGGGCTTCAGGAGCGACCCATCGCCGTGCAGCAGTTCAGTTGCCGGTACGGCCATGGATCGTCAATCCTGTCAGAGAATTTTCGAACTTGTCAGATACTTGCCAGGCACACTTCCAGGATGCTGGCATGGGTACCCTGGTAGCGCCGCACCTTGCCAGCTTTCTTCCAGGCGCCGGTGCCGGTCACAACACCGCCGTCGCCGTCAAAGATATTGCTGACCTTCTCGGCCAGTGCGTCGGAGACGCCATCCACGCGGTAAATGATGAATTGACCGTCTGGCGTACCATTGCCGTCCATATCACACGCCCAGTTCGGGTCGTTGTTGTTCGCCAGGAATACATCCTGATTGCCGGCGCGATTGAGATAATTTGTCAGTTCCTTTTCAATGTACGGACCCTGCCAGCCCGGGATGGGGTTGGTGTTGTCCAGGCTGTTGATAATCAACTGGTGGTAGCGATCTTGCGCCTGGGTGGGATTATGGCGGGGCCAGCGGCCGGTATCTGTCTGGAATTTCGCAACGGCCTGACTCAGCGCATTGACCTGCTGGATGAATGCTGAAACCTTGGCGTCCTCAATGGCATCAAATATCTTCGGTGCGGCGACAGAACCAAGTATGGCGATGACCGCCATGACGCCGATCATTTCGATCAGCGTGAAACCACGCTGAATGGACTTGCGAATCATTGTTGTACTCCCGCGGTAAATTAAGGCCCTGAGTGGGTTGCACCACGCTTACGCTATCGGGCGTGACTCGCGCTTTCTTTAACACCTTAATACCCCGTTACGTCGACTTCTGCAGGTTGGCCCCGGCACAGCGTCCAGATGGGAATCGGACCCTTCCAGACTTCGTCCGGGCCGATGAGCGCAGGGCTGGGCGGATGGCGTAAATCAGGCGGGTCTCCGACCATCGGCAGCAAGCAGCCGGATACCGTCGCGGCCCGTTGCTACGAGGTCGGAAATACCCTGCAAGCCGTCTCAAGATAAAGCTGCCGGCTTCCGATAATTCAGTCGTCCACCAGGAGCCTGATTCGACCCGGTGGCAATGGCGCGTCCTGGCGCCAGAGTGTCCCGCGCACGTCGGTCTAAACGTGAGGTTTCACCTGTGAGGGAAAATTGGCTATGGATCTAGCGACGCTTATCGGGATGGTCGCTGCTATCGGTATTATTCTGTCCGCGATCGTGCTCGGCGGCAGCCCTATGGCATTCGTCGATGTCCCCAGTATGTTGATTGTCGTCGGTGGATCCGCCGGCGCCGTGCTGATCAAGTTCACGCTGTCGCAGTTCCTCGCCAGTTTCAAGGTCGCCATCAAGGCTTTCATCTTCAAGCTGGAGTCGCCGGAAGCGCTGATCAAGGAAGCCGTTGAAATGGCTACCGAGGTGCGCAAGAGTGGATTGCTCGCACTCGAAAGCAAGGTCACCAACAATACCTTTCTTGCCAAAGGCATCGAATTGATGGTCGACGGCCATGATGCGGAGATCGTGCGCCGTACCCTGGTAACGGACATGAATCTCGCAGTCGAACGCCACGACGTCGGAGTCAGTATCTTCAAATCCATTGGTGACGCCGCACCCGCAATGGGAATGATCGGAACACTGGTCGGTCTGGTGCAGATGTTGGGCAACATGAGCGACCCGAAGTCAATCGG
>JACKNH010000025.1 GCA_024234975.1 Gammaproteobacteria bacterium | reverse complement strand
TGGTGGTAAGCGACACGCCGTCGAGCTGGGCCGCTCGCGCTTTGTTCAGCGAGCGCGCTGCGGCGCGGGTGACGACGATGCCACGTCCGGCACGCCGGGCGATTTCATCCGCATTCCGCTGCAGGACCGTGATGACACCGCTGCCGACCGTGCCGACACCGAGCAGTCCTACGCGGACCGCGGAACGATTGCGTGCTGTCGCCATTACACGTCGGCCTGTGAGCGCAACATGTCGCGGATGCCGCGCAGCGCCTGGCGCGTGCGATGGCGGTTCTCGATCAGTGAAAACCGGACATATTCGTCGCCATAAACCCCGAAACCGATACCGGGCGAAACCGCGACCCTGGCTTCACGCAGCAGCAGCTTGGCAAATTCCAGCGAACCCAGTGCACGATATTGCTCCGGGACTTTCGCCCATACGAACATCGTGGCCAGAGGCTTTTCGACTTCCCAGCCGATGGCGTTCAATCCATCGCACAAGGTATCGCGCCGTTCACGGTACATTTCGCAGATTTCGCTGACACAATCCTGCGGACCTTCCAGCGCGGTGATCGCGGCGACCTGAATTGGTGTGAACGTGCCGTAGTCGAGATATGACTTGATGCGCGACAGCGCGTGCACGAGTTCAGGATTGCCGACCATGAAGCCAACCCGCCACCCCGGCATGTTGTAACTCTTGGACAGCGTGAAGAATTCGACAGCAATATCCTTGGCGCCCGGCACCTGCAGGATTGACGGTGCAACATAACCGTCGAAACACAGATCGGCGTAGGCCAGATCCTGCACCACCCAGATACCGTGTTCTCGCGCGATATCGACCACGCGCTGGAAGAATTGCAGGTCGACACATTGCGCAGTGGGGTTGCTGGGGAAGTTCAGCAGCAGCGCTTTCGGCGTTGGCCACGATTCGCGGATTGCGCGCTCCAGTTCGCCGAAGAAGTCATGGTCAGGGCCAATCGGCACGTGACGGATATCGGCCCCGGCCAGCACGAAACCGTAGGGATGGATCGGATAAGCGGGGTTCGGCACCAGCACGGCGTCGCCGCGCTCACACATGGCCATCGCCAGATGCGCCAGACCTTCCTTGGAGCCGATGGTGACGATTGCTTCCTTTTCCGGGTCCAGATCGACGTCGTAGCGCGCCTTGTACCAGTTGCAGATGGCGCGACGCAGGCGCGGAATACCGCGTGATTGCGAATAGCGATGGGTCAACGGCCGCTGTGCAACCTCGACCAGCTTGTCCACAATGTGCTGTGGCGTAGGCTGATCCGGATTTCCCATGCCGAAGTCGATGATGTCCTCACCGGCACGCCGCGCCGCCAGCTTCAGCGCATCGACCTGATTGAAGATGTATGGAGGCAACCGCTCTATTCTTGGAAAATTGCTCACGTCTTTCGCTCTTCTGCGTCATTCCCGCCCCATGGACGGGTGAAATGATAATCTATGTGGCCCCGTTCAACGAACTGTGCGCCATGACCGATTCACTGATCACCGCCACTTCCGCACTGCTGACGCCGGCTGAACTCGACCATCAGGGTCTGGAGCGCATTCTCGCAACCCTGGCCGGACCGGATGTTGATCTCGCCGACATTTATTTCCAGGCCACGCACAGTGAATCCTGGTCGCTGGAAGACGGAATCGTACGCAATGCGTCGCACGCCATCGACCAGGGCGTCGGTGTTCGGGTGATCAGCGGGGAAAAAACCGGGTTTGCCTATTCCGACGAGCTGAAACTGCCAGCGCTGAAAAATGCTGTCGGCGCCGCGCGCGCCATCGCCCATGCCGGCCAGAGCCGCGCCGTCGCCGTTCGCGACGCCATCGCACCGGCGGCGCATTATGCGCCGGTTGATCCGGTGGATTCAATGACGGCCAAGGCCAAAGTCGACCTGCTGCACCGTCTGGACAGCCGTGCCCGCGCGGCCGATTCGCGCATCCGTCAGGTCATGGTCGGCTTGAGCGCCCGCCACGATGTGATGCTGGTGGCCGGTATCGACGGCACGCTCAGCGCGGATGTCCGGCCGCTGATCCGGCTGCAGGTCACAGTCATCGCCGAACACGAGGGGCGTCGTGAAACCGGCAGTCATGGCGGTGGTGGACGGGTCAACCTGAATTGGCTGCTGGCCGACGGCAGGGCCGAGGCCATGGCCGATGAAGCGGTACGCCAGGCTTTGGTGAACCTGCAGGCGCGACCTGCACCGGCGGGCACAATGACGGTCGTCCTGGGGCCCGGCTGGCCCGGCATTCTGCTCCACGAAGCGATTGGCCATGGACTGGAAGGCGATTTCAATCGCAAGGGCACCTCGGCGTTCGCCGATGCCATGGGTCAGCAGATCGCCAGTGAGGTCTGCACGGTGGTCGACGACGGTACGCTCGCCGATCGTCGCGGCTCGCTGAATGTCGACGACGAAGGGACCCTGACCCGGTGTACGACGCTGATCGAAAACGGCCGCCTGGTCGGCTACCTGCAGGACCGCCATAACGCCGGCCTGATGAAGGTGGCGCCTACGGGTAATGGTCGCCGCGAATCGTACGCGCACCGGCCGATGCCGCGAATGACCAACACGTATATGCGCGCGGGTCATCACAGCCCCGACGAAATCCTGCGCTCGGTCAAGCGGGGTATCTATGCCGTCAATTTCGGCGGCGGCCAGGTGGACATCACCAACGGCAAGTTCGTATTCAGCACGTCGGAGGCTTATCTGATCGAAGACGGCAAGGTGACCGCGCCGGTCAAAGGCGCGACGCTGATCGGCAGCGGCCCGGAAGTTTTGAAGCGGGTTTCGATGGTGGGCAACGACCTGGCGCTGGACTCAGGCGTCGGCACCTGCGGCAAGGACGGTCAGCAGGTACCAGTGGGCGTGGGCCAGCCAACGTTACGCGTGGACGGCCTGACCGTGGGTGGCGTGCAAGGCTGATCCGCCCTGCGGCAATCAGCTGCGGCTGATCACCACGATGCCGTTGTCGGTGACCTGAAACCGCTTGCGATCCTCCTCGGCGTCGAAGCCGATCACTTCATTGGCGGGAATTTCCACGCCGCGATCACAGATCACACGGTGCAGGCGCGCGTTCTCACCGACCTTCACACCCGGGAACAGAATGGATTGCTCGATGATCGCACCGTCATCGATATAGATTCGATTGCTGAGCACGCTCTGGTTGACGCCGCCACCGGCGATCACGGTGCCACTCGCGACAATGGAATTGACGCAGATGCCTTCATTGTTGGAGACCCCCGGCACGGTACGCGCGGGCGGACACTGCATCTGATAGCTGCGGATCGGCCAGTCGGTCTGGTAGAGATCCAGCAGTGGCTCCAATCGCAACAGGTCCATATTGGCTTCGTAATACTGGTCCAGCGTGGGCAGGGTGCGCCAATACTTGTCCGGCGTCACACGGCCATAGTCGCCACCGAAACGATACCCCAACACCTTGCGCTGACGCTGGATTGAATCACCCACCAGCGCGATGACGCTGTCACCATGCGTCCCGGTTTCGCCGCGTTGCTGCAACAGATCCAGCAACAGTTCGCGCTTGAAGATATAGATGCCCATCGGTCCGGGTGGTGGCTCATCGGCGGCGCCATCATCGTCAGTGCGCGGACGCAACTGCTTGATATCGTCGCCGTCACCAAAAATCACGCTGTTGCGGAAGCGTGTGTCGCCGCCATGTCGCGGGTCGATACAGACCGCCGTCACATCGGCGTCGGCATTCATGTGGAAGCTCAGCGCGGCGGCGTAGTCCATGCGGTAAATCTGCTCACCCGACACCACCATGATGTGTTGTTCGACCGTCTGTTCCAGCAGGTAGAGATTGTGAAACAGCGCATTTGCGCTACTTGAATAACTGACGGCCTGACCGTGAATCGGCGGCGTCACCGGCATCACGTATTCACCGAGTTCGGCATTGAACAAGGACCAGGCGTCGCGCAGATGGTTATGCAGTGAAAGCGGGTTGAACTGGGTCAGCACCAGTACCCGTCGCAGTCCGGAATGCAGGCAATTCGACAGCGCGAAATCGATGACGCGATAGGTACCGCCAAATGGCAATGCAGCGACGGTGCGACGCGACGTCAGCGGCGCCAACGGACTGCCATCACCGATGGCAAGACAGACGGTACGGGTATCGGAAAGATCGGTAATCAGCATATGTCGCAGCGCAGCAGCGCGTTCCTGGGTGACGCGGGCGCTCAGCATACCCGCATCGGGTCCGGGGATTAACCCCCCTGCACGACCGTCGAACCGTTCGCAAGGACCGCGGGAAGCACCGGTTCAAGCTGGCAATTTAGGGAGTTAGCACATATTCTGCACAGGCTCGTACTGCCCGCTACGCGCGTCTGCCATGTATGCCAGAAGAACTGTTGATAAATGTCACCCCCCTGGAAACGCGTGTCGGCATCGTCGAAAACGGCGTGCTGCAGGAAATCATCATCGAACGCACCCGCAAGCGGGGCCTGGTCGGTAACATCTTCCTCGGCCGGGTCAGCCGCGTGCTGCCGGGCATGGGTGCGGCATTCATTGATATAGGGTTGGAACGCACCGCCTTTCTCCATGCCTCGGATATCGTCGATGGCCGCGGTCCCGGCGAGCCGACGATCGAATCCCTGGTCCACGAAGGGCAGGCCATCCTGGTCCAGGTCACCAAGGATCCACTGGGCTCCAAGGGCGCCCGTCTGACGACCCAGATCAGTATCCCCTCCTGCCACCTGGTCCTGCTTCCCAATGCCAGCACGGTCGGCATCTCGCAGAAGATTGCCGACGAGCTGGAGCGGGCAAGACTGCGCGCCGCCATGCTTGAGCTGGATCCGGGTCTCGATGACGGCAGCGCTGGCGACACTGGCGATGCCGTTCGAACGACGGGGAACCACGGCTATATCGTCCGCACTGCCGCGGAAGCGGCGACGGCGGAGGAGTTGGCGGCCGATATGCAGTTCCTCGGCCGCCTGTGGACGGCGTTGGAACGCCAGGTGCAGAACGCCAAACCCCCGCAGGTGATTTACGAGGATCTGCCGCTGGCGTTGCGCATGGTGCGCGACCGGACCGCGACCAGCACCGAAAAAATCCGCGTCGACTCACGCGAGACACTGCAGAAGATGGTCGACTTCTCGCGCGAATTCACGCCCGCGATGTTGCCGGTGATCGAGCATTACAGTGGCGAACGCCCGATCATGGATTTGTACGGCATCGAGGATGAAATCCAGCGTGCCTTGCAGCGCAAGGTGGACCTGAAATCAGGTGGCCACCTGGTCATTGATCAGACCGAGGCGATGACTACCATCGACGTCAATACCGGCGGTTTCGTTGGGCACCGCAACCTGGAAGAAACCATTTTCAAGACCAACCTCGAGGCCGCCCAGGCCATTGCCCGGCAGCTGCGCCTGCGCAACCTCGGTGGCATTATCATCATTGATTTCATTGACATGGCGGATGCCGACCACCGGCGCCAGGTATTACGGACGCTGGAACGCAGCGTCGAACACGATCGCACCAAGATTTCGCTGAGCGAAGTCACTTCGCTGGGATTGGTGCAACTCACTCGCAAACGTACACGCGAAAGCCTCGAGCGCGTTTTATGTGAGACGTGTCCAACCTGCAGCGGCCGCGGAGCCATCAAGACCGCGGAAACGGTGGTGTTCGAGTTGTTCAGAGAGATTCTTCGTACGGCGCGACAGTTCGACGCCCAGAAATTGCTGGTCGTGGCGTCGTCGCCCATCGTGCAGCGGCTGTCCGAAGAGGACGCCGCCAGTCTGGCTGAACTCGAGGCATTCATCGGCATTCCGGTACGTCTGCAGGTGGAAAACACCTACGGCCAGGAACAGTACGATGTCGTCTTCATCTGATGACGCATTGTCCAACACCTGTCTGACCCCACCCGCGCCACCATCGGGCGTGGCGCGGGTGCTCGGTGTGCTGAAAGCCCTGGTCGTCACCTTCGTCGTGGCAACCGCGATCATTGTCAGCGCCGGTCGCTGGTGGATGCCGCGGCTCAACGACCGCGCCGAGTTGATCGCCAGCCTTGCATCGACCTTCATCGGCGCCAATGTCCGCCTCGGCGCCATCCATGGCCGGTGGCAGCGTTTCTCGCCCATCATCGAGTTGTCGCGCATCGTGGTTCTCGCCGAGGACGGTGAGACCGTTGCCCTGAGCCTCGACCATGCAACCATTGAACTTGACCTGCTCTCCTCTGTCGTCCGTCGCACACCGGTTCCCAAATCGCTGACGCTGCGTGACCTTTCGCTGGTGGTCGAGCGTATGCCGGATGGCCGCATAAGGTTGTCCGGCACCGGCGCGGCCAATGCCCAGGGCATGAACAACGAAGCCGCCATGCGCTGGCTGCTCGATCGCGACAACGTGATGATCACCGATGCCCACATGGTGTACATCGATCGCAAAACCGGCGCCGAACCGCAGCAGCTCGACGATATCCGCATCGGTCTGCGCCGTCTCGGCGGTCAACATCAACTGTCGCTGACACTGACGCCGCCGGTAGCCATGGGTGCCTCGATCACGTTGAACGCGCGGATCCGTGGCGAGATTCTCACGGGTAACTGGGACGGTCTCGTCGCCATCGATACCGAAGGCATGCGGTTGGCGCAGGTACTCAAGCTCGCGCAGCTCAGTGACAATGAACTTGCCGGGCGTTTGACGCTGCACCTCACCAGTGAATGGCGCGCCGGCCAGTTGATTGCCGCCGCCGGCGATGTGGTTGCCAGTAATCTGCGCGCCGGTGTCAACGCGGAAATCATGCTGAATTCGTTCAGCAGCGACGTATCGGCGCAACGGCAGGCCGACGGCAGCTATCACCTCGGCCTGCGCGACCTGACACTGGAAACGCCGGCGACGCAGTACATGACCGAACGCGCCGACCTCATCTGGCAGACCGCCGATGGCAGGCCGACGTACGTGGTGTTCAATTCCGCAGCCCTGCACCTGGACGCGATGCTCCCGCTGTTGGCGCAGACCGAGGTGCTGCCGGCGGCGGTGCGCGAACTTGTCGCCGCAACCCGCCCTGCCGGCGTATTGAATGATGTGCACGCGGCATGGTTCCGGGAGGACGGCGTCACCCGCTACGCGTTGGCGGCGTCGCTGAGCAACGTTGCGATCACGCCTGCGACAACGGCGCCGCGTGTCACAGGCATCAGCGGGGACCTGCGCCTGAACGGCAACGGCGGCCGCTTCTTTCCGGCGACCCAAGCGATCGATCTGATCGCCGGTGATGTGCTGGTCAGCGACGTCGCCGTGACCGGCCTGCAAGGCGATGTGCTCTGGCAGCACCGCGATGACCTCTGGCGTGTACAACTACCGGACTTCCGCGCGACCGTGGCCTCGCTGCCACTGGCGATCCGCGGAGAAGTACGCTGGCCCACCGAGGGCGGCCGCCCCTTCGCCGACGTCATTGCATCAGTCTCCGGCGGCAACGCCGCCGACATGCAACTGCTGCTGCCCAGGGATCTGCTGCGACCCACCGGTGAATCCTGGCTGCGCAACGTTGCGCATCAGGGCGAGATTGCATACGCCGGCCTGGTGCTGCGCGGGGATCTCGCCGATTTTCCATTCGATGATCGGCAAGGGCGGTTTCTGGTCGCAATCGGCGTCAACGACGGGGAGATCGAATATTCCAGACGTTGGCCGATTGCGCAGGACGCTGCAGTGGAAGTCACCATCGACGGCCGTCAGGTGCACGGCCGCGCGCCGACCGCAGTTATAGAAGGCACTGCGATCTCGGATATCAGTTTCACAATCGCAGACCTGTTTGCCCGCCAGCGAATGCTGAAGGTGCACGGCCAGGCGCTTGGTAGCGGTGAGGACGCTACCCGGGTCATCGCCGCCAGCCCGCTGCGAGACGGCAAGGCCGCGCAGCTTCTCGAGCTCGACCTCAAGGGCGAAATCGCCATGTCGCTGGACTTCTCGGTGCCGCTCGTTCGTGGCGCCAAACCGGACGTCAATGGCACAGCAACTTTGCGGCAGGCTTCGATAGTTGCCCAACCGGAAAACATCATGCTGTCCGAGTTGGAAGGCCGGGTGCGATTCACCGAAACAACGTGGCAAAGCGAAGGCCTCACCGGCAAGTTCGACGGCGGCGATGTCGCCATCACCACCCGCGGCGGTCCCGGACTGGCAGCGGGAATCGCATCTGAATTCATCATGCAAGGGACATCGGAATCCGAAAAGCTGTACGCGCAGTTGCAACGTTACGCGTTGCCGGTCCACGCATGGCTGGAACGCAACCGAGGCAGCGATGCGTTGCGCGGCAGCGTTAACTGGCAGGCGACGCTGTCACTGCCGGAAAACACGCCTGACGCCCCGCCGCTGCCGACGCGGCTCGCCATTGAATCGGATCTCGAAGGGCTTAATGTCAACCTGCCCTGGCCCTTCGGCAAGCGTCGCAATGATATCCGCAGGCTGGTTGTCATCAGCGAATATTCCAAAGCCTCGTCGACGCGCCGGTTCGAAGTCCGCTACGGCGAAGAGCTGAGCGCGGAAGTCGAATCCATGCGCGATGCCGCCGGTGTTGGCCATGTCACACGGGCGGACATATTGCTCGGCAGCGGCAGCGGACAGTTCTCCGACGATCCCGGAATCACCGTCCGCGGCAGTGTCGACCGGCTGCCGATCGGCGAATGGGCGGGGCGCCTGCAACCGGCCGCAGACAGTCCCGCTGCCGGGAACCCGGAACGTACATTGCCGGTACACGTCGCGATTCGTGCCGGACGGCTGGCCATGCTGGGGCAGGAATTCCCCGGCGTCACGTTGAGTGGCGGTTCCGACGGTACCGGCTGGACGCTGGATCTCGCCAGCGAGCGCCTGGCGGGACAGGTCACCGCCACGGGCGATCTGCGCGAAGTGGACGGCCGATTCTCGGTCATCAGCCTGAAGGAGACCGGCGCCGGCGGCCTGCCGAGGATTGAACTCGATCCCCGCAACAGTCCACGCATTTCGATGGAAGTTGAACAGTTCGAGTTCGGCAACCTGGTGCTGGGGTCGGCCAGGCTGAATGCCGAACCTACGAATGAAGGGCTGCACCTTGCGGCACTGACGTTCGAAGCGCCAACGTTCACCGTTGCGACCAGCGGTGATTGGTCATTCGATGGCGAAGTGCATCAGTCGAGGTTCGACATCAATGCGCACAGTGAAGACCTTGGCAACATGCTGCAGAGCTTTGGATACGATCGCGGCGCGATCGACGGCGGTGATACGGAGCTTGCCATTGTCGCGCAATGGGGCGGATCACCGGCGGATTTCGCCTTGTCGCGGCTGGATGGTCAGCTGGCGCTTTCGATAAAACACGGTACGTTGAGCGAAGTCGAACCCGGTGGTGGCCGCCTGTTCGGACTGCTCAGTCTCAATTCACTCGGCCGGCGTCTCAGCCTGGATTTCGAGGATTTGTTCGGCAAAGGCTTCGCTTTTGACCGCATCGAAGGCACTTTCGAGCTTGACCAAGGGAACGCCTACACCAACAACCTGGTGATGGAAGGTCCCGCGGCAACGGTGGAAATCGTCGGCCGGACGGGGCTCAGCACCCAGGACTACGATCAGATCGTCTCCGTCACGCCCCAGGTATCAAGTTCGTTTCCGGTCGCGGGCGCCTTGTTCGGACCGGCGGGGGTGGGTGTCGGCACCGCGATCTATCTCGGCCAGAAGATTTTCAAATCGATTCCGGATGCGTTCGACAGCATCCTCAAGCGCGAATACAGCATTACCGGCGACTGGAATTCCCCGACGGTGGAACGCGTCCGTTACGCTCAGTCCGAGGAGTGAGCAGCGCGCAGGTACTCTCTAGATTGCATTTCAATCAGCCTGCTCGCCGTCCGTGCGAACGGTTGCGCGAGACGTTGGCCGCGATACAGCGCCGCAGGTTCCGCCGCTGCTGAACAGATGAGCTTGACCTTGCGGTCGTAGAATTCGTCGATCATCGTGATGAACCGACGCGCCGCGTCGTTGCTCATGTCGTCCATCACCGGGATCTGCGAAACCATGACGGTCTGGTAGCAACGGGCAATTTCGATGTAGTCCGCGGCGCCGCGCGGCCCGCCGCAGATGGCATCGAATTCAAACCAGATGATGCCGTCACCGTGGCGCACTGTGGGTATCGGCCGGCCTTCGATTTCGACGCTGTGGCTCACCGAATCACCGTCCGGCGCCAATTCGGTGAAATAGCGCTCCAGCCCTGCAACTTCGGCATCATCGCTGACGTGGAAAATTTCCGCCTGCTCGAGGGTTCGCAAGCGATAATCCGTGGCGCTTTCAACCAGATGCACATCCATATGCTCGCGGATCAGCGCGATGGCGGGCAGAAAACGGTCACGCTGCAAACCGTCGCGATAAAGCGATTCGGGAGCCTCATTGGACGTCGCCAATACAGTGACGCCGCGTTCGAACAGGCTGCGCAGAAGGTTGCCAAGGATCATGGCGTCGGTGATATCACCGACGTGGAATTCATCCAGGCACAGCACGCGGCAACGTTCGCGGTAATGGCGCGCCACCTCGGTCAGCGGGTCGGCGAGCGATTTCAGTTCCCGCAGTTCGCGGTGAATGCCGCGCATGAACGCATGGAAATGGATCCGCACTCCCATACCGGCCGGCAGGCTGTGGAAGAACAGGTCGACCAGTAACGTCTTGCCGCGTCCCACACCGCCATACAGGTACAATCCACGCACCGGAGTCACTTCCGTTCCGCCGCCCAACCACCGACGCCAGAAGCCGCCGGTGGGTTGCGTGGCATTCAGCAGGTCGTGATGCAACCGGTCCAGCAGGTCTACTACCTCCGCCTGCGCCGGATCGGCGATAAATCCCGGGGTTTGCAATAAACGCTGGTATGCCGTTTGAGGTGATTCAGGTTCGGTGATGCGATCCATGTTTGGCTTGGCGATGGTGAGGCCTGTTAAAATGGCGCCTGACATTTCATTCGTATTCCAATCCGCCATATCGGCTGCGCCAGGCGCGACATGATGAATATCCCTCTCGAACAGCGAAGTGCGATGTGAACAGCGCGATTTCACTGCTGCGCCGGAACAGGTTCATTTGGCTGCTCGCGACGCTGCTACTGCTGCTGGTGGTCAGCCCGCTGGCTGCCCATTTCGGCGTAGGCGACATTCTATTTCAGCTGATGCTGTCGCTGGTATTGCTGGCCTCGATATTCTCGATCACTGACCACAGCGCATTGCAGCTGGCCGGCACCCTCATGGCGGCGGCCGCTTTCATTGCCAGCGTAATATTCGCCTACCAGGCGACACCGGGCATCGGCGCGGTGTCGGCCGTCCTTGGTTTTGCCTGGTTTGGCTATACCGCCGGCATCATCCTGGTCCATGTGATGAGCACTGGCAGGGTCACCTTGAACGAACTTGCCGCCGCCACCTGCACCTACCTGATGCTGGGTCTGGCCGGCGCCTACATTTTTCAGCTGCTGGTCCTTTTGATACCGGGCGCACTTGCGCCGGTGGCTGATGGCGTCGCGGCATTCGATGGTACCGACCTGGCGACATTCATCTATTTCAGTTTTACCACACTGACGACAGTCGGCTTCGGCGACATCATCCCGGTGGCTCCCATCGCCCGCGCGTTTGCCAACCTGGAAGCTGTCGCCGGGCAGATATTCCTGACCGTATTGATAGCGCGCTTGGTCGGCATGCATATTTCGCAACACCGTTGACGCTGGTTCAGCCATGGTGAATATGCAGCTCAGATGGAAGGTCGCCTTGTTGATGTTGACCATCGCGCTCGGTCCGCTGGCCGTGACGGCGTGGATGGACATCCGTGCTTTGCGAACCCTGGGTGGCGATCTTGCCGCGCAAAGTGCCCAGGCGCTGACTGACAACGCGCGCGACAGTCTCGAACAACTGGCTGACGACCATGCGCGCCTGGTGCTGCGCGAACGACAACTGGTCGAGGCGCTGATTCGCCAACAGGCGCGGGAAGCCGAATCGCTGTTGAACGGTCAACGCCTCGCGGACCCGGACACGGTTCATTTTCTCGACGACTTCACCAAATCCCCACCGGATCTGCTGTTGAGCGAACGTGCGCGCTACCGCCGACTGGACGAGTCCGGGGTGGAGGTGCCGATCCCGGTTTCGTTTGATCACGCCGTCTTTCAGGTACCGATGGACGTCGAGCAGGCAAGTGTTTCACAGGACGCACGTAAGCTGGTGCCGCTCACGCAATTGCTGGCAGATATCCAGGATCGCTACACAGACCTCATCTATTGGCAATACATGGCGCTGGAAAACGGGCTGAACATGAGTTTTCCGGGCCATGGCGCGTTGCCGGCGGATTACGATGCCCGCCAACGGTCCTGGTACACCGGTCAGCGCGCGGCGACTGACCTGCAATGGTCAACGCCCATCACCGATGCGGCCTCGCGACAGCGTACGGTGGGCGTCACGATGCCATTGCGCGACGCCAACGGCGAGTTCGCCGGGGTCAGCGGTATCGACGTGTTGTTAGTCGATATGCTGCAAGCCTTGTCGTTGCCTGAGCATCTGGACGCCGCGAGCCAGATACTGCTGATCAACCTGCAACGCAACGCCCAAACCGGTGAACCCTTCGCGGCGATCCTCGCGCAGCGAGATGCCGCCCGCTACGGCGCGGATTGGCGCGAGCTGTTTGAAATGGTGCCGCTGCAGGCGGGTACACCCGCCGGGACCGGCCGCCTCGTGGATGCCATGGTGACCGACTCGGCCGCGACCCTGCGCCTGCCGTATCGCGGCGCAGACGCCTTCTGGGTATTCCGATCGTTTGGTGACGCGGAGAATTTCCTGCTGTTGATCGTGCCGGTATCCGCGGCGGTGGCGCCCGCGCTGGATGCAGCGGCCTACGCCTTGCACACCACCCAGCGGCGGGTTGACGAGATGTTGCCACTGACGCTGGTCGTCAGTTGCCTGGTGGTCGGCATCTCACTGCTGGTGTCGCGCTCGGTGACCAGTCCCGTACATCAGTTATCCGATGCCGTCGATGCCATTGCACTCGGTGATTTCCAGGCCAAGGTTTCCATAGCCACCGGCGACGAACTGGAACGGTTGGGCGATGCCTTCAACACCATGTTGCCGCGCCTGGAAGAACACGCGCGCATGACAGAATCGATGGCGCTGGCACGCGAGGTACAGACCCACCTGCTGCCGAACGCCAGACCGGACCTGCCGGATCTGGATATCGATGGCGCGTGCGAGTTCTGCGACGACACCGGCGGCGACTATTTCGACTACCTCGATCTGCGCGGTATCAAACCCGGTCTGTTGGGCGTAGTCATCGGCGATGTTTCCGGGCACGGGCTGCCTTCCGCGCTGTTGATGACCTCCGCCAGGGCGCTGGTGCATGGTCTGGCCAATCAGCTTGTCGCGCCACGGCAGATGTTCAGCAGGATCAACGAGCAACTGGTCAAGGATTTCGCCCTCGGCCGCTTCATGACGCTGTTTTACCTGACCATCGACTGTGATGCCCGCCAATTGCGCTGGGCAAGCGCCGGCCACGCGCCGGCGTTGTGTTACAACACGCAGACCTATGCGTTCCGGGAGCTGGCAGGCCAGGACATTCCGCTGGGTATCCAGTCTGGCTGGGAGTTCGGAAACATTGCCGAAGGACCGTGGTCGGAACACGACATCATCGTCCTGCACACCGACGGCCTGCTGGAAACGCGCAATGCGGATGCGGAAGAGTTTGGCCGGGACCGGCTGCGCAATCTGGTGCGGGCCCACCACACGCTCTCAGCGACGCAGCTTTGCCGAACCGTGATGGATGAGGTGAGAACATTCCGCGGCGATCAACCACAACGCGACGACGTCACCCTGGTCGTCATCAAAGGTCGCGCGCGTTAGAACAGCACCATCTGCGGCGACACATGCGGCCGACGGAAATCTGCGGTGCTCAGCATTGGCGCCGGACGGTCAAGGCCGAAACGCCGTTGCGCCAACACCATCCGCTGGTTCAGCAACGTCGCGAACTCACCGCTGCCCTGCATGCGGCTGCCGAACTGGCTGTCGTTCTGGCGCCCGTCACGCATGGCCTCGACCCGGTGCATCACCCGTTTCGCTTTCAAAGGTTCGTTGTCAGCCAGCCACTGCTGGAACAACGGATTGACTTCGAGCGGCAGACGCAGCACGACATACCCCGCAGCCATCGCGCCGGCCGCGGCCGCCGCTTCCAGTACGGATTCCAGTTCATGGTCATTCAGCCCCGGGATCACTGGCGCGAACAACACAGTGACCGGGATGCCGGCCCGGGCCAGTCGTTCAATGGTCTGCAGTCGCCGCCTTGGCGCGGTTGCCCGCGGTTCCAGACGGCGCGCCAATGCGTGGTCCAGCGTCGTGACCGAGATGTTCACCGACACCGCGTTGTACTGCCGGGCCTGCAGCAGCAAATCGATATCCCGCTCGACGAGCGCCGACTTGGTGGTGATCGTGAACGGATTGCGGCACTGGGCCAGCACTTCGACGACCCGGCGGGTAATGCGATAGCGCCGTTCAATCGGCTGATAGGGATCAGTATTCGCGCCCAACGCGATGACATCGGGCTCGTAACGGGGTGCGGCCAGCGCATCATGCAGCAGGGCGGCGGCATTCGATTTCACAAACAGGCGCGACTCGAAATCAAGGCCGGGCGACAAGTCGAGATAGGCGTGCGACGGCCGGGCGTAACAGTAGATGCAACCGTGCTCACACCCGCGATAAGGATTGATCGAAATGGAGAACGGGATATCCGGAGAGTTATTACGGCTGAGAATACTGCGCGCCTGCTCGAAGGCGACATAGGTTTTCAGCGGCGTCTCCGCCGCCTCATCGGGCGTCCAACCGTCATCAAACGCTTCGCGATCGACTTCGATGAAACGCGGCGACGGATTGCCGCTGGCGCCGCGTCCGCGCGTCGCGCGTGTGGGTTTTGCCTTTTCCATCAATTCAATTGCCAACGAAGCATGGCTTGAGGTGGTTTGCGATAGTACACCGCTTGCCGCAACATGTCGTTGTCGGATGACAGTGCAATATCGATTTATGGGAATGACTACATCACGCCCGAGCAGGCCTTGCAAGTTGCCACTGAAGAGCTGCAAAACTGAATGAACACACTCGCGTTGCTTGCCAATGACACCACTGTCCTGCTCTGGATGGTCATTGCGTTGCTGGTGATAGCCGTGTGCGCGTTGCTGGTGCTGCTGGCGCGTGGCCGCAGTACGGAACTTCATGACGCCCTGATTCGCTTTGAAACCCGCCAGATCGATCAACTCGCGCTCGTCAACGCCCTGGAGCAACAACTCGCCGACGGTCAGCTGCGCCAGGCCGAGCAGCAATTGAATATCAAAGAAGACATGCGAAGGCTTGCCGCAGCACAGCTGCAGCAGTTGCTGCAGTCACAGCGCGGCGGACACAACGATGTCCGCCAGGCATTGCATCAAGGAATCGCCCATACCCAGCAACAGGTCATGGATGCGCTGACCCGCCACGCGCGGACGATCAATGAGGAAGTCGGCAAGTTGACCCAGACGACCGATCGCCGCCTCACCGAGATCGCGGGCGAAGTGGATCGACGGCTCAACGAAGGATTCGAGAAGACCTCGGCAACGTTCACCGATATCGTCCGCCGGCTGGCCTTGATTGACGAAGCGCAAAAGCGGATCACGGACCTGTCGAGCAACGTGGTGTCGCTACAGGAGATCCTCGCTGACAAACGCGCCCGTGGCGCTTTCGGCGAAGTGCAACTGGCGTCGCTGGTGCGCAACGTCCTGCCCGAATCCCATTTCAGCCTGCAGCACCACCTGGGCAACGGCCGCATCGCCGATTGCATGTTGTTATTGCCGCCGCCCACCGGCCACCTGGTGATTGACGCCAAGTTTCCCTTGGAGGCCTATCGCCAGATGACCGACTACGCCGCCGGTGACAGCGACCGCAAGGCGGCGACCGCGCGGTTCCGCCAGGACGTGCGCAAGCACATCACCGATATCGCGGCACGCTATATCGTCCCGGCCGAAACTGCCGATGCCGCGATGATGTTCATTCCGGCGGAAGCGGTCTTCGCCGAGATTCAGGCGCATCACCCGGAACTGGTGGAACTCGCGCACCGCTCGCGGGTCTGGCTGGTATCACCAACGACGATGTGGGCCATTCTGAACACCGCCCGCAGCGTGCTTAAGGATGCGGCGTTCCGCGAACAGGTCGACGTCATCCGTGAACACCTCGGGTTGCTCGGTCAGGATTTCGAGCGGTTTCGCGGTCGATTGGATGCGCTGTCACGGCATATCGAGCAGGCGCATCACGATGTGCAGGGTGTCCATCGGTCAGCGAAAAAGTTGAGTGACAGGTTCGGACGGCTTGAGCGGGCTGAACTGCCGCTGAATGAAAATGCACACGAAGACAGCGAAAACAGCGGAAATAGTGCGGATTTGTAACATTTAGCCACACATGAGTGTAAGATGCGCCACCGCCGTGTGATCCGGTTCTCAGGTATGGCGTTGATCCGCATGTAAGCTTTCAGCCCATGTGGACGATAAGCAGGCGTATATGAAAGTTCTCCAAGGCATAGTATTCGATGTGGACGGCACCCTTGCCGACACTGAGGAAACCCACAGGCAGGCGTTCAACCGCACGTTTGCCGAATTCGGTCTCGACTGGGATTGGACCCCCCGCCTGTATGCCGACCTGCTGAAGATTTCCGGCGGATTCGAACGGATGCGTTTTTTCGGCGCGGACCTGCGCCAGCGCTTTAATGACGAAGCCGCCTTCCTGCGCGAGTTGCGCGAAATTCATCGTGTGAAGACCGCGATCTACGCCCAGATGCTGTTGCAGGGCGAAGTGGCCCTGCGTCCGGGCGTCCGCCGTTTGATCGACGAGGCACGTGCCAACGGGATCCGCATGGCGATCGCCACCAGCACCGCGCGGTCGAATGTCGTCACCTTGTTGAACGCCAATCTGCCGGCGGACTGGCCACGTTGGTTCGATTCCATCGTCACCGCCGACGAGGTTTCAGAGAAAAAACCGTCACCCGCCGTGTACCAGGCGGCATTGGTTGCAGCGGGTCTGGATCCGGCGAAATGTGTCGCGCTGGAAGATACGCCCAACGGGCTGCGCGCCGCGCATGGCGCCGGCTTGCTCACGGTGGTCACGACGCATTACTTCACCCGCAACGAGCACTTCCCGCACGCCGGGCTCGTCGTTGATGGGCTGGGCGAACCGGATCGGCACTTCAAGGTTCGCGAAGGTGACGACTTTGATGAGGGGTATGTCTCACTCAAGCTCTTGGACGAGCTGCTCGCCAAGCGGGATGAACACGCTGCCGTGGCCACGCTGATTCAGGCCAAAGCCAGCTGACTGACCAATTTGTGAGATGAGATTCAAAACGCCGGCCTGATGGCCGGCGTTTTGTTTTCAGGCTGGTTATTTGATGACGACCAGCGCCGCGGCATTGCCGCGCTGGATCTGTAGCAGCAGTGATCCGCGCGCGTTGTTAACCACTTCAAGGAATGCTTTCAACGTCGGCGTCGCGACCCGGTTCACCGCGCGAATGATGTCGCCCGGTCGTACACCGGCCCGCCAAATCTCACTGCCGACATCGACGTCATAGACCATCACACCCTGGTAGCGGCCGTATGCGCGGCTTTGCGGGCTGATTTCACCGAAGTTGGCGCCCGCAAGTCGCTCGTTGCGTAATTCACCGCCGGTGGCAATGGCAGGGTTCTCATTCACGGTAACGCTGGCCCGGCGCTCGCGGCCTTCGCGCAAAAACGTGAGTTCCATGGAATCACCTACCCGCAGCAGGCCTATCTGGTTGCGCAGGTCGGCGGCATTGCGGATCTGAACGCGGTTTGCCCGCGTGACAACGTCCCCCGCCTGCAGGCCCGCGGCTGCCGCCGAAGATTCAGGCACAACGCTGACAACCACCGCGCCTTCGTGCTGCTTCAGCCCGAAAGCTTCGGCCAATGCCGGATCGAGATCCTGCATTTCCACGCCGAGGAAACCACGGCGGACCTCACCGTATTGCACCAGCTGCTCCATGATCTGGCTGGCCATATTGGAAGGCACCGCGAAACCGATGCCGACGTTGCCGCCGGATTGAGAAAGAATGGCGGAGTTGATGCCCACCAGTTCACCGCGCAGGTTGACCAGTGCCCCACCGGAGTTTCCTGGATTGATTGAAGCGTCGGTCTGGATGAAATCTTCGTAGCCGACAATCCCCAGTCCGCTGCGCGCCAGCGCGCTGATAATACCGGAGGTCACCGTCTGCCCGAGCCCGAAGGGATTACCAATGGCGACGACGAAATCGCCTACTCTCACCTTCGACGAATCGGCGATCTGAATTTCAGTCAGCCCGTCTGCCTTGATGCGGATGACCGCGATATCGGTATCCGGATCGGTGCCGACGAGTTCGGCTTCGAATATCCGGCCGTCGCGCAGTTTGACCTGAATGTCATCTGCGTTGGCGATGACATGGTTGTTGGTCAGCAACAGACCACGCTTGGCGTCGACGATCACACCGGAGCCGGAGGCCTGGGCCCTTCGACGTGGCAATTCCGGAATGTTGAAGAAACGGCGGAAGAACGGATCATTGAACAAGGGGTTGGCTTGCGCTTCGACGTTGGCAGAAGTCGCGATGTTGACCACCGCAGGGGTGACCCTCTCGATCATCGGCGCCAATGTCGGCATGGCTTCGCCATCCACTTCCGCCGGTAGTGCTGACTGCGCCGGCTCCAGCAGCATCGCCGCGACCATGCCCGCAGTGACCAGCAGGCGCGGAACAAACCCACGATTCATCATTTCCATCCTCACCAGAAAAACGGCACCAGGGGTCCGGACCTGCCCGCACGGCAGGCCCAGCAGGAATCAGACCTTATATATGGTAGGCCAGCGTGGTCATCACCCTGGCCTCGAGCTCCATCAGCTTTCTGACCGCGCCGGGTAACTCGCGGCCGCCGGAACGGACCGCCGAAGTCGCGTGATGTTCCTCGTCCTCGCGCATCTGCGCAACCACGCTGCGTGATGGCTGGTCCTCATCTGGCAATGAGGCGAGGTGGCTGTCCAGGTGGCGAACCACCTGGCGCTCGGTTTCGGCAAGAAACCCAAGGCTCCATCGATCTCCGGCCAGGGCCGCGGTCAGGCCGATGGCCAGCGAGCCGGCAAACCAGGCCGGATCGAGCAGACTGGGCCGGCTGGACAGCGCGTGCAATCGTTCCTCGCACCAGGCGAGGTGGTCGGCTTCTTCGCGGGCAGAGGTCAGCAGCAGGTCGCGTACGCCCTCGTCCCGCGCCACCAGAGCCTGCCCGACATACAGCGCCTGGGCGCAGACTTCCCCGGTATGATTGACCCGCATCAGGCCCGCGGCGTGCTTTTGCTGCGACGCGGAAAGCGACGGTTCCGATAGCCCCGCGGCTGGCGAGGGCCGCCGCCGGCCGGGGTGTACGCCAAAGGCCGCGCGCAGGACGCCATCGAAGCCGCTAATCAACTGATCCAGCTTGCTTTGTCGCAAGGGTGAAGTGGTGCCCGTGGGGGTCGCCGCGGCGGACGTTTCAAACATGCCGGAATCCCTGAAATTTACCGCAAATGGCTGATTTGACAGGCGACCACGCAATCCGTACCATTGCGCCTCCGTTTTGGGCGACCGCCTGTTGAGTAACCATGAAAACCTACACCGCAACACCTTCTGACATCAAGCAAGACTGGTTCGTCGTTGACGCCACCGATGTAGTTCTCGGCCGTCTGGCAACCGAAATCGCACGTCGTCTGCGTGGCAAGCATAAGCCGCAGTTCACGCCCAGCATGGACACGGGCGATTACATCGTCGTTGTGAACGCCGACAAGGTCCGCGTCACTGGCACCAAGGCCAACGACAAAATGTATCACCGCCATTCCGGTTATCCGGGTGGTCTGCGTTCAGATTCATTCAATGAATTACAGGCCCGCGCACCGGGCCGCGCGATCGAGATCGCCGTCAAGGGCATGCTGCCCAAGGGCGCAATGGGTCGCCAGATGTTCCGCAAGCTGAAAGTTTATGGCGGCGGCGAACATAACCACCAAGCACAGCAACCTCAGAAACTGGAAATTTAATTCATGGCGAGCGAACAGTATTACGGCACCGGCCGTCGCAAGAGTTCAGCGGCCCGCGTGTTCCTCACCCGCGGTAAAGGCAACATCAAGATCAACGGGCGCACGCTGGATGAATACTTCGGCCGTGAAACCGCGCGGATGATCGTTCGTCAGCCGCTGGAAGTCGCCGAAGTCACCGATACCTTTGATTTGAACGTCACCGTCAGCGGCGGCGGCATCTCCGGTCAGGCCGGTGCGATTCGCCACGGCATCACCCGTGCGCTGATGCAGTACGAAGAAAATCTGCGTAAACCGCTGCGCGCCGCCGGTTACGTCACCCGTGACGCCCGCGAAGTCGAGCGTAAGAAAGTCGGTCTGCACAAGGCGCGCAAGCGTCCGCAGTACAGCAAGCGTTAAGCATTACGATCCGGCGCGTACCCGCCGCGGTACGCGCCGTTATCTTTTCCAGGTTGCAAGCCCGCCTCACGCCTTGTAACTTTCAGTTCAAGCGCGGTCCCACCGCGCCGCAGTTTGAAGTGTCCTGCTGGGGAATCGTCTAACGGTAGGACAGCGGACTCTGACTCCGCCAGTCTAGGTTCGAATCCTAGTTCCCCAGCCAATTCCAGAAGATTCTCGTGCGACCAATTTGCTACGTCATGTAGTCGGTCTCTAACGTCATTCGATCCAGTAACGTTTCATATAGAACTTCGTACGGCGAGCAGAAACCTGTCCGGCGCCGTCCATATTCCCGGATTTCAACGAGAACGCCAGCCTTCCCCAGAAATAGCCTGAGAAACGCGTTCGAGCTTACCTTGTAGGGCTGATGCCAAGGTTTTTCCTAGCAAGATTCATTATAAAATCAGTGAGTTACATGATATATACGCAATCGCGTATCAATTCTCCATATACGCCTATTCGTATATTTACGAAATATACGACTTAGCGTATAACTTGCTTACTCGAGGAGATTAACCATGAGCCAGAATGCCCGCACCCCCGGCCAACTCGGTGCCATCGTCCGCCGGGCGCGGCGTAATGCCGGGCTCACCCAGACTGAGCTCGGCCAACGTATCGGTCTGCGGCAGGCCACTATCTCAAAGCTCGAGAAAGGCGAACCCGCCACGAGGATCAGCACGCTGCTCGATGCACTCAGCGCCCTCGGCCTGGAGATCATTATCGACAAGCGCGGCCAGGCGTCAGGCCAGAGCCTTGAGGACTTGTTCTGATGGCGAGGCGGCGCGTGCGCATACCGTTGGACGTCTATCTGAATGCACGACTTGTCGGGCGACTGCAGCGTGAAGCATCAGGCGCGATCGAGTTCCGGTATGACGATTCCTGGCTGGGTTGGCGCGAAACCTTTCCGGTTTCGCTTTCGTTACCGTTGCGGGAGGATCGCTATATCGGCGATCCGGTCATCGCGGTTTTCGATAACCTGCTGCCGGACAATGATGACATCCGCCGGCGGATCGCAGCACGCAGCGGTGCGGGTGGCACCGACGCCTACAGTCTGTTGGCTGCCATCGGCCGGGATTGCGTCGGGGCGCTGCAATTCCTCCCCGAAGGCAGCGACCCCGGAACAGCAGGCGCGGTTGAAGCCAGGCCAATCAACAATGAACAGATCGGGGAGAAACTCCGCAATCTCGAGGTCGCGCCACTGGGTATCGATGACGCTCAGGACTTTCGACTGTCCATCACCGGCGCGCAGGATAAAACAGCGCTGCTGCGGTGGAACGGCACCTGGCATACGCCAGTCGGTACGACCGCGACCACACATATCCTCAAACCACAGATCGGTCACCGCGACGGGCGGGATCTCACTCACAGCGTCGAGAACGAGCATTTCTGCCTGCGAATCCTCGCGGCGCTGGGATTGTCAGTCGCGAATACGGAGATTGTTGAGTTCGGCGGAGTGACCACGCTTGTCATCGAGCGCTTCGATCGCCAGTGGTCACGCGATGGAATTCGTCTGCTGCGCGTTCCGCAGGAAGATTGCTGCCAGGCAATGGGTGTACCGCCCACGAGGAAATATCAGGCCGACGGCGGCCCCGGTATGGTCGACCTGCTCGGGTTCCTGCAAGGCAGCGATGATCCGGACCACGATCAGCTCGTCTTTCTGAAGGATCAGGTCGCATTCTGGTTGCTCGCCGCTAGCGATGGCCATGCCAAGAATTTCAGCGTCTTCCTTCATCCGCGCGGCGGTTTCCGGATGACACCATTATACGACGTGATGTCCGCGCAGCACCTGTTGGACAACCATCAGCAACAGCGCAAGCAGATGAAGCTCGCCATGTCGGTGGGTGAGAACAGTCACTACCATGTGCACGAAATCCTGCCGCGCCATTTCCATCAAACGGCAATGCTGGCCGGGATTCCTGAAGCCATGGTCGACACGGCTTTGGACGAAATAAGCAGCGCGCTCCCTGCAGCGATTGATGTCGCAGTCGCCCAATTGCCTCAAGGCTTTCCCACGCAGACTCGCGACGCCATTGCTGAAGGTGCACTCATGCGACTCAAAGTCGTCACGGGTTGACGCTGAAGCTAGGCGCCGGGTTCAAAGCGTCGTCCCGATGGCGCCGGGAAGCCGACTTCGGTTGAAAGGACGACGCATATAAACTAACGCGTGCGTGCTGGAACAAGTTTATTGATGCGCAATAGAGTTTTCGATTGCTTCAATCCGCTTTTTCTCGCTGTTCCTGCACGCTGTTCCGATCACTCCCAACCACCGGAAACGGTACGAACGGCTCACCCCGCTCGTGCGCGGCCTTCTTCGCCGGAACATCGGGCATGAAATCATCGCCACGGTCGAGGCGGTTGGGTTCGACAGACCACTCCTCAGGGAACGACGTCGCTTGCGTACCACCTTTCATGCGCCGGACGGAACCGATCGCGCGACGCTGAGAATAAGGAATGACGTGGCGACCCTGGTTGTCCGCCAGGCCGTCGAACAGTGCCTGGCGCAATTCGATTTTCTTCTCGAACCAGGCGGGCTCGTCGATCAGGTTATGCATTTCCTCCGGATCGGTGGCGACGTTGTACAGTTCTTCGCGATCGTAGATGCCGTAATACTGGATGTATTTGAGGTCGCCGCGCGTCACGGCGAACGTGCCCGGCGTCATGGGGAATGTCCATTCCCAGTAATACTCGTAGATGAAATCATCCGGCTTCCACTGCGCTGCCGGCGTGCGGCCGTTGATCAGTGACCATGCGCTTCTGCCCTCGAATTGCGCGGGCATATCGGCGCCGGCGAGATCTACAAACGTCGGTGCGAAGTCGAGATTGCGGATTCGGCCTGAGTTGATCTTGCCGGCCGGCACGGTCCCCGGTTGGTAAACGATGAAGGGCACGCGGACCGAGGGTTCGTACGCATTGCGCTTGTCGATCAGCCCGTGGTCGCCAATCAGGAAGCCGTTGTCTGATGTGAATACGATCAACGTATCGCGAGTCAGTCCATTTCTTTCAAGGTAAGCCAGGATTCTGCCAACACTGTCGTCCACGGCCGTCAGTGTGGAATAGTAATAGCGCAGGTACTCCGTCATCTTCATGTCGGAGTTATAGAAGAAGTCGATGCCGTGCCAGGTGTTGCGCTGGTTGTAGACCCACATCGGTTTGCCGGCGTAGTTTTCCGCTGTATTGGCGGCGCTGGCCGGGATGGCGAATTCCGTTGCATCGTACTGGCCCTCGTGACGCTGCGCCGGCAAGGGATCGGAGTGGACGGCTTTGTGGCTCAGGTACAGAAAGAAGGGTTTGCCCGCGTCGCGCTCGCGCTGCAGCCAGTCGAGCGCATAGTCGGTTAGTTCGTCCGTGATATAGCCCTTCTGCACCACCTTCTCGCCATCGACGTTGAGCATGGAAGCGCTGCCGGGAGCGCCCGACGATGGATAGTAGTTGCCCTGCCCTTTGAAGCTGACCCACTTGTCGAACCCGCGGCGTGGGGCGTCGGTCGAGTCGCCAATATGCCATTTTCCGAAAAATCCGGTCTGGTAGCCGACCTGTTGCAGGTAGGCCGGGAAAAATGTCAGACCTTCCTCCGACGAATTGTTGTTGTCGACGATACCGTGGTTGCGGGCGGACATGCCGGTCAGAATCGTCGCGCGGCTGGGACTGCACAGTGATGACGTCACCACCGTGTTCGGAAAATACGTGCCACCGCGCGCGAGCGTATCGATATTGGGGGTCTTGAGCAGTGGATTCAGGAAACCCATGCCGTCGAACCTTAGATCGTCGAGCAGTATGAAGACCACATTGGGCTTGCTGGGGCCCTCCCCCGCAATCGCGGGAGCCGCGATCAAACCAGCCAGGGCCAGGGTTGCAGCAAAACTCACGCATAGTGTTCGTATCATGGTCCGCTCCCCGCGTCGCCTGGTTGGCAATATATCAACATCCAGCGTGGATCCAGATTGAAATCCGCTCGGTGCCAGCATTGCATCGGCAATGCCTCGTAGTATTCTCATCTTGCGGCGGGCCGTAGATCACCCGGAGACGCTCAAGGTTTGGTGCCGACTTCCGCCTTTATCCAGATGCCACGCTATCTCATCACGCTTTCATTGGCCGCCTTCGCTGCGACAGTGTTCACGCTGCTGCTGATGGCCTTCGGCCCCCGGCAGGGCCTTGAAACTCTCGCTACCGGTCTCGTCGCCTACTTCACATTGCTGTTCCACATTGCGATCGGCCCGTTCTTCGTTGTGCATTGGGCGCGTTCGAAACGATTGACTATTGGATCGGGCCTGGTAATGAGCTATCTGCTGTTGATCTACGGCATCGGCGCGTGGCAGTTCATCGTGGTTAACGACCTGGATGATGCGGCGGCGGATTTTGTCGCGGCACAGCGTAACCCTGATGCCGCACGCCTGCGTGAACTGGGTGACGAGTTATTCATCCGGTACAAGTTCAAAGGCGGCGTCAGTGCTGGAGACCTTGCGGCCTGGCATCGACTTGCCGGCAACGCGCGGGACGTGAACCAGCGCGACAGCGCTCACAAGGCGCCACTGTGGTATGCGGCCGCCATCGGTGACGCGGAAATGGTGAACCTGCTGCTCAAGGCCGGCGCAGTCACCGATGACAAGGCTCTCTATGAGACCACCCCGTTGGCGGTGGCGATCGAGGAAGGCCATCACGAGGCAGCGCGCGTGTTGTTGCAAGCGGGCGCCAACCCCGATGAAGGCATCAACAAGCACTATCCCTCGCTGGCGCTGGCGGCGCGCAACGCGGACGCGGCGATGATCGAACTGCTGCTCGCTGCCGGCGCCGATGTCAATCTGGGAGATCCGGCGCCGTTCAGTCAGGCATTGCAGCAAGGACGCTCGGACATGGTGAGTCGTTTGCTGGATGCAGACGCACAACCCGTGCTGTACCTCAGCTATCAGTTACCTATGGAAGCGGCGATGGCAGCGGGTGACGAAGCCATGGTGGCCGTGCTGATCGCGAAAGCCGGCGGCTTTGAACTGGGCACCGCGCAACGAGACCCCTATTTGTTCCAGGCATTGCATAGGTGCAATTTGCAGGACTTTCGCCGGGCACTCGAGTTGGGGGCCGACCCTGACGTTCGCAACCACAAAGGTGCCAGCATCCTGCAGCAGTTGATTCTGCCGGGTATGCGAGATTGCAACGACGGCGCACAACGTGCCGGGTTCGCTGCAGCGCTGGTTGCGGCGGGGGCTGACGTCAACACCAACAACGAGCGCGGCGACCCGCTGTTGCTGCTCGCGTTTCAACATCAACGGCCGATGATCGCGCGGCTCCTGATCGACGCCGGCGCATCGCTCGCTGGTGAACTTCAGCAGAAGGATTTCCTGATGTGGGCAGCGGGAGCCGGCGCCGACGACCTGGTCCGGATAGCGCTCGCTCGCGGTTTTGATCCCGACCGGTGGTCCGAGGCAATGAACACTTCCAATGCCTTGCACGAGGCGGCCCGCGCCGGCCACAGCGCCACCGTCCGCTTGCTGTTGGCCAGTGGCGCGACACTCCCGCATCAATCCATCCGGCGTCGAAACCTGTTTCGGTTCGCCGCGGATCATCCCGAATCGCTGCGTGAACTGCTTAGTCGCTACACAATCGTTACCCGCGATGCACAGTCGGACCTGGATGTGAAATCCAGCGTCAGCGCCAGCAATAACGCAACGAGTATCGCAATGCTGACGGAGTACGGTATCCGCTGAGGGCGCCGGTTCGCAGGGTCCCTGCAGAGTATCTGCTTGATAGCCATCGGGTGAGGCCAGTGCCAAACAGGGTTCACCACCGCATTGGCCAGTCAGGCGAACCCGCCGCTTGTTGTCGATCAAATATCTCGTAATATATAACGATATATATCCATTTACCCAGTTTTATCGTAATTTATTACGATTTATACAAAATATATCGCACTATTCGCAATCCATTACGACAATGAAAATCGACACCCCTTTGACCGACGAGGCCATCCTCGCCGAACTCGGTTCGCGCATCACCAGCCGTCGCCTTGAACTGCAGCTGACACAGGCGGCTGTCGCTGAGCAGGCCGGCATTGCCAAACGTACGCTGGAACGCATGGAGGCCGGCGAGACCTCGCAACTGGTCACGCTGATCCGGGTGCTGCGGGTGTTGGATGCCACCGCAGGTCTGGACACCTTGCTCCCCGCCCCCGAAGCACGGCCCATGGATTTGTTGAAACGTAAGGGCAAGGTACGCAAGCGCGCATCCGGCCGCCGCGCCGCCAAGCCCTCGGGTAAACCATGGTCATGGAATGACGAGCCATGACCACGCTGGCGGAAGTCCGGCTGTGGGGACGAACCATCGGCGCGGTGTCACTGGCCGATGGCGACGACGTGGCAAGCTTCGAATACGACCCGGCGTTCGCGCGCAGCGGCATCGAAGTCGCACCCGTCGTCATGCCGCTGTCCAATCGCGTGTACCGCTTTCCCGAACTCGCACGCCAGAGTTTCTTCGGTCTACCCGGACTGCTGGCCGACTCACTGCCCGACAAGTTTGGCAATGCGCTGATCGATGCCTGGCTGGCGCGGCAGGGCCGACGCGCGGAATCCTTCAACGCCGTCGAACGCCTGTGTTACACCGGCGAACGCGGCATGGGTGCATTGGAATTCGCGCCCGCCATTGGCCCGCAGGCCAGACAGACCAGCGCGCTGGAAGTCAGCCAACTGGTTGCGCTTGCCTCGGAAATACTCAGTCACCGCAACGGCGTGCATGGCTCACTTTCAGATGAGCACGGTGATACGGCACTGCGCGACCTTCTGCGCGTCGGCACATCAGCCGGTGGCGCGCGGGCCAAAGCCGTCATCGCCTGGAACCCGCAAACCAACGAAGTCCGTTCGGGCCAGATCAAGGCCGACGAAGGGTTTGAATACTGGTTGCTCAAATTCGATGGCGTCACCGGCAACAAGGACAAGGAGCTCGAAGACCCGCAAGGCTACGGCCTGATCGAATACGCCTGTTACCTGATGGCGCGCGATTGCGGCATCGAAATGAGCGAGTGCCGATTATTCAAGGAACACGACCGCGCCCATTTCATGACCCGTCGCTTTGATCGGTTAGACAGCGGCGAAAAGCTTCACATGCAATCACTGGGTGCGATGGCCCATTTCGATTTCAATATGGCTGGCGCATATAGTTACGAGCAGGCACTGCTGGTGATGCGCCAATTGCAACAGCCGATGCAGGCGATAGAACAGCTGTTCCGCCGCATGGTGTTCAATATCGTCGCCTGCAACCACGATGACCACGTCAAGAACATTGCTTTCCTGATGAACAAGGCCGGCGAGTGGTCGCTGGCGCCGGCCTTTGATATGACCTACAGCTACAACCCCACCGGTGCATGGACGGCCAACCACCAGATGACATTGAACGGCAAACGCGACAACTTCACGCTGGAAGATTTCAACGCTTGTGCGCGGTCCGCGTCAATGAAGCGCGGTCGTGCCGCGACGATCATCAATGAGGTGCAGGCCACAGTCATGAACTGGCGCGAGTACGCCGATCAAGCCGGCATTGCGCAAGGTCCAGGCGAACGCATCCGCAAGACGCTGGTGCTACAACCTTTCAAATAATTCACGTGAGGCGCCAGACCGCAGTCTGCCACGCCGTACGTCATCATTGATTCACTGCCAAATCCCGGATACGCCGCCAGCCGGTCTGACCTCTGGCACGCGGGCGTCTCGTGCATCCGCGCAATACCACCAGTGCGCTGGCCACCAGCCAACATCCCGCCGGCAGCGGCACAGGGGTCAGATTCGGGCTGAATTGAAAGCTGTAGAGTTCAGCATCTGCTGAATTGACGAAGCTGAACACCGGGTCAACGATGATTTGATAGTCGGCCGCGCCGCCTTCGGTGACGGTACCTGCCACTGCGGTGGCGCTGGCCTTCAAGGTGAACTCGTAAACGGTGCCGGACCGCACCACGGTTGAGGTGTTGATATCCCAATCGATGCCGTCGGCTGGCCCGAACGGACAACTCGGCTGGCTGTAGCCGAACCAGCTGCAGACCACGATGTTGCCGTTGAACGGAATTGGCAGGCCGATGATCTCACCTCGGGCGACACCGTAGGCGTTATCGCCGGAAGCCGACCCGCTGACGGAGATGAACGCGCTGACCGCAATCGGCACATCGTTGCCCACCGGACCGGCGATCGTCATGCTGTATTGCACCTGGCCACTCCCCGACACCCTCGCGCCGCCGACAGCTTGTCCCTGCAGGTCGATTTGCGGCGCGGTCGAACCAATGACGGAACTGCTGGCGGCCGCCAGACAGTGGCCATTGGGAAATGTCGCCTGCAAATCGATGCTGAGCAGCTCGCCGATGCTGTCATCCGTGCCGAAATACGAACGGGTACTGCCGCAGGCGCCGTACACAGACTCGGTCAGCGTCGCCGGTAGTGGGGCGGCGGATACTCCGGCGATGTGGCCCGCAATCGCCAGGGCGAATGCCGCCGGCAACAATGGCTTGCTCATGGTGATTCCTCCCGTGGGTTGTTTTATCGCGGCTGCTCGCGGAGGCGCGCGGCGCCGCTGTTTTGCCCGAGTATACCGCGGCCGGCGCTTTATTCACGGGCCGCGGGGCATCTGTCCATACCGTGAGCGCGCCAACATTGTGGTTTCGTATAGCCATTGAAATGCCGGGGCCGCATGAACGCGCTATATAGTAGCGATGCGCTATTCAATCGTTCTTGCGTCGCTCTGCCTGCTCGCAGCCTGCGACAACCACTCCGCGGCCACCAGTAGCCACGAAGCCCCGGCCACCGCCCAACCCGTCGCCCATGAAACCGAATTGCTGCGATTGACGCTGCCGGACCAGACAGAGCAACGGCTGGGGATAGCAACCGCATCCGCCGTTGCACTGACCTGGACCAGCCGCCGCGAGGTCGGCGGCGAAATCGTCGTCCCACCGCTGGTGAAAGCCGGTGTCCCGACCGGCTCAGTGGTCAACTTCCAGCAACTCGCAGCCCAACAGGTTGCGGCCGACGCACAAGTCGCGGCCGCCCAGGCCCAGGCGCAATTGGCTGCGATCGCATTGCAGCGCGCCGACGCCTTGATCAAGGAGCAGGCCGGCAGTCAGCGGGCGCACGACGAGGCCGCGGCGGCGTTGGCCACGGCGCAGGCAGCGCTGCAGGCCGCTCGCCAACAACGCGAGCTGCTGGGTCCCGCGGTAGACGCCTACAACCGGCAAAGCGAGCTATGGGTACGCGCCGCCGTCTTCAGCGGCGACCTCGGCCAGACACGTTCCGACGCGTCGGCGCAGATCAGAACTCTGGATGGACGAATGCCTCCGCTGCTGGCAAGTCGGGTACAAGCGCCGCCGTCGGCCAACGCGATGGCGGCAACGGTGGATCTGTATTTCGCGCTGCCGGCAACGGCGGCCGGTCAGTTCCAGGTGGGTCAGCGTGTCGCCGTCAGCATTGCACTGGGTGAGGATCGCGTCGGTCTGGGCGTTCCCCGCGAAGCCATTGTGCGCGATATCTATGGTGGCGAATGGGTGTATCGGAAAACCGCAACCAACACCTACGTTCGACAGCGGGTCGAGGTTGCCGCCGAGCGCGAAGGCATCGCCTTGCTTGCGCGCGGTCTGGCCGCCGGCGATGAGATAGTAACCGCCGGGGCCGCGGAACTGTTCGGAGTGGAATTCGGGGCGGCGCACTGATGCTGGCCGCGGTGATCCGCTTTGCGCTGACGCAGCGCGTGCTGGTGCTGGCATTGGCAGGACTGCTGGTTGTCATCGGTGTCCGCAGCACTACCGACGTACCACTGGACGTGTTTCCGGAATTCGCCCCTCCCAGAGCGGAGATCCAGACCGAGGCGCCCGGGTTGTCCACCGAAGAGGTGGAAAGTCTGATTACCGTACCGATCGAATCCGCTGTCAGCGGCGTCCCCGGCCTGAGAACCTTGCGCTCGAAATCCGTACTGGGGCTGTCATCGGTGCAGCTCCTGTTCGCGCCCGGCACCAACCTGATGCAGGCACGCCAGATGGTCGGCGAGCGCATCGCGCAGGTGCAACCGCGACTGCCACTTGCCGCCCGGCAACCGGTGCTGATGCCGCCGCTGTCATCCACCAGCCGCGCGCTCAAGGTCGGCTTGTCGTCGACCCGGCTCGACCAGATGGAACTGTCGGAACTGGTGCGCTGGAACATCCGGCCGCGGCTGCTGGCGGTACCCGGGGTCGCCAATGTCGCGGTGTGGGGCCAACGCGACCGGCAACTGCAGGTGCTGGTTGATCCCGACAGGCTGCGCGCCGCCGGTGTCACGCTGGCCGAGGTCAGCGCGGCCGCGGGCGACGCCGTGGCGGTCGGCAGTGGCGGCTTCGTCGATACCGCCAACCAGCGTATCGCGGTCCAGCAGGCGGGTGGCGTGCAGCAGGCCGCGGACCTGGCAGAGGCGGTACTCAAGCAGTCCGGTGAAGCAACGATCCGTATCGGCGATGTCGCGCGCGTCGTCGAGAATCATGCACCGCCGATCGGCAACGCCATCATCGATGACGGCCCCGGCATCATGTTGATCGTGGAAAAACAGCCGACGGCCAATACCCTGGACCTGACCCGTGCGGTCGAAGCCGCGTTCGCGGAAATGGCGCCCGGATTGCGCGATGTAAAGGTCGACACGACAATCTTCCGGCCGGCGACCTTCATCGAACGCTCCATCGATAACCTCACGCGGGCGCTGCTGCTCGGCTGCGTGCTGGTCGCGGTGGTCCTCATTGTGTTCACGCAGAGCTGGCGCCAGGCAGTCATCAGCCTGGTTGCGATACCGCTGTCGTTGCTGGGCGCCGGCATCGTGCTGTTGTGGAGCGGCGCCACCATCAACGTCATGGTCATCGCCGGGCTGGTGATTGCGCTGGGTGAGGTGGTCGATGACGCCATCATCGATGTCGAGAACGTCGGTCGCCGGCTGCGCCTGAACCGCGAATCGACGGCGCCGAAACCACCGCTGCTGGTGGTGCTGGCGGCTTCACTCGAGGTCCGCTCGGCAGTTGTGTTTGCGTCTCTCATCGTGATCCTGGTGTTCGTTCCGATCTTTTTCCTCGGCGGGCTGGCGGGAATCTTCTTCCGGCCGTTGGCCGTGGCCTACATGCTGGCGATTGCGGCTTCGCTGCTGGTGGCGCTGACGGTTACGCCGGCCCTGTGCCTGATGCTGCTGCCGCGTCAGTCCGAAACTCGCGAACGCGATACCCGTTTCGTGGCCTGGCTCAAGCGTCGTTACGTTTCCACCCTGCCGACCATCGTCGAACATCCGTCGCTGGCGGTGGGCATTGTCAGCGCCGGTCTGCTGGCGGCGGCCGTGGGCTATGCCAGCTTCTCGGATCAGTTCCTGCCCGACTTTCATGAGACGGATTTCCTGATGCATTTCGTCGAAAAGCCCGGCACGTCCATCGAAGCGATGGACCGGATCACCATCCGCGCTTCGCGCGAATTGCGCGCCATCCCGGGTGTACGCAACTTCGGCGCCCATATCGGTCGCGCCGAAGCGGCCGACGAAGTGGTCGGGCCGAACTTCACCGAACTGTGGATCAGCCTTGATGAGCATGCCGATTACGACGCCAGCATCGCCCGCATCAAGCAGGTGATCGATGGCTATCCCGGGTTGTACCGCGACGTGCTGACCTACCTGCGCGAACGCATCAAGGAAGTTCTGACCGGTGCGAGCGCCAGTATCGTCGTTCGCATCTACGGCCCGGACCAGAATGAACTGCGGGCCGCCGGTGCGCGGGTCCGAGATGCCCTCGCCAACATCAATGGCGTGACCGATCTCAAGCTGGAAAGCCAGGTGCTGGTGCCACAGATCCGCATCACGCCCAGGCCCGTCGAACTCGCCCGCTACGGACTGACCGCGGCCGAATTGCGGCGGCAGGCACAACCGCTGATTGCGCAACAGAAGGTGGGCGAGATCTACCGCGATCAGAAATCATTCGACGTTGCGGTGTGGGGTGAGCCACAGGTGCGCGACAGCATTCACGCCCTGCAGGACCTGCTGATCCAGACCACCGCCGGTGCGCCGGTACGCCTGCGTGATGTTGCCGAGGTGGCGGTCGTGCCGGCGCCCAACGAAGTCATGCGCGAAAACGGCCAGCGCCGCTTCGATGTCACGCTGAACGTCGCCGGCAATGATCTGGGCCGCGTCGCCCGCGCGGTGCAGGCCAGCGTATCGGACATGACTTTCACCAGTGGCTATCATCCCGAAGTGCTGGGCGAATACGCTGCGCTCAGCGCGTCCAGGCAGCGGCTGTATACCACCGGCGCGCTCTGCCTGGCCGGCGTCCTGCTGCTGGTCTGGGTTGAATTCAAGTCGCGTCGGGTCACCGCGCTCGTTGGCAGCAGCCTGCCCTTTGCGCTGGTCGGCGGCGTTGTCGCGGTGGCGTTCACCGGTGGTGTTTTGTCACTCGGTTCACTGGTCGGCTTCGTCACCGTCATCGGCATCGCCGCCCGCAACGGCATCATGCTGCTGTCCCACTACCGCCATCTGGAACACGAGGAAGGCGTGCCCTTCGGTCGCGACCTGCTGATTCGTGGTGCGCAGGAACGACTGGTGCCGATTCTGATGACCGCCGCCTGCGCCGGCTTGGCGCTGGTGCCGCTGGCCGTCGCCGGCGATGTGCCGGGCCACGAAATTGAACACCCCATGGCCATCGTGATTCTCGGTGGCCTCGTTTCGTCGACGCTGCTCAACCTGTTTCTGATGCCCGCTTTGTACGGCCGGTTCGGCCACGGCAACCCTGCCGATCGCACACTTGAGGAGCCATCGACGTGAAGCGCCTGCTGAGCGGACTGACCGCGCTGATGTTGAGCGCCTGCGCGATGGTGAACGAGCCGCCCCGCACGCCAACACTGGCCGGTAGCGGTGATGCGTTCAGCAGGACGCCGGGCACCGTCGCCAATCCTGTACCGGACGACTGGTGGCGGCTGTATGACGATGCGCAACTCGATCGCCTGGTCAACGACAGTCTGCGTGCCAATGCCGATCTGCGGGTGGCCTATGCCAACCTCGATGCGGCCCACGCAACGCGGCGCCAGGCCCGTCAATCGCGCTGGCCACAGACCACTCTGGAATCAGGACTGACCATCGACGATACACGCAACCAGCCGAGCGCGGCATCGGTACCTTCCACCGATTGGGATTTCGGCGTGACCGCGAGCTGGGAAATCGACGTCTTCGGCCGCTTGCGCGCACAGGTCTTCGCGGCCGAGGCGGACCTGCAAGGCCGCCAGGCGGCGCTCGACGGAATCAAGGTGGCCGTGGTCGCCGATACGGTGCAGAGCTACGTTGAGTTCTGCGGCTTCACCCGTGCGTTGCGCGTGGCGAACGAGATCGCAACGCGCCAGCAACGCTATGTGCAGCTGGTGCAAAGGCAGCTCGACGCAGGCGAAGTGTCGCCACTGGAAGTGGCGCAGGCTGCCTCCCTTGCCGCCAGCCTGCGGGCGGCGACCGCGCCCTTCGAAGCCTGGCGAGCCAGCGCTTTGTATCGGCTGGCCACACTGCAAGGGCAGCCGCCGTCGAGAGCGGAAGGACTTGGCGTCGAATGCGCCGAGATGCCGCAGTTACGTGCCGGAATCCCGGTAGCGGACGGCCTGGCGCTGCTGTCGCGGCGGCCGGATATCCGCGAGGCGGAACAGCGACTGGCGGCCGCGGCGGCAAACATCGCGGTGGCACGCGCCGATTTGTATCCGCGCCTGAACCTGGGTGGCGTGCTGGGCGTGTTGAGCGGCAACTTCGCAAGCGTTGCCACACCGCTGCTGACATGGTCGTTGCCAAACCAGGCGCCGGCACGGGCGAAGCTGGCGCAGGCAGGCGCGGCGCAGCGGGCGGCGCTGGCAACCTGGGACGTGGTCGTCCTCAATGCCTTGCGCGAGGTTGAGACCGCGCTCGCGGCCTACAGCGCCGAGCTTGCGCGCAACCAAGCACTGCTTGACGCCACCGCGCAGGCGCAGGATTACGCCAGACGCGCGGCAGTGCGGGTCCGCACCGGAGACGCCTCAGCCTTGCTGCAAGTCGATGCTGAGCGCACGCTGGCCACCGCCATGCTGGCACAGGTGCAATCCGAACTCGTTGTTGCACAAGCCGAGGTCGCGCTGTTTCGAGCGTTGGGCAGCGGCTGGCGGACTGAAAATCCGCCACGCTAGGATGGTTCCATGCGGATCCTTTTGATCGAAGACGACTTGCAGACCAGTCGTTACATTACCGACGGCCTGGCTGCAGCCGGCCACGACGTGACGGTCGGCTGCGATGGGCCGACCGGTCTGGCGCAGGCACGCACAGGTGGCTTCGACGCCATCGTTCTCGATCGCATGTTGCCCGGACTCGATGGCCTGGCGTTGGTGCAAACGTTGCGTGCTGCAGGCAACACCACTCCGGTACTGATGCTGACAGCCATTGGCGGTATTGCCGATCGGGTGGATGGTCTCGACGCGGGCGCCGATGACTATCTCGTCAAACCCTTTGCAATGCCCGAGTTGGCGGCGCGGATCCATGCATTGGGGCGTCGACCTGCGCCCCGCGCACTCGAACACCGGTTGGCTGTCGGTGACATCGAACTGGATCTCCTGCGGCGCACGGTAAGTCGTGCCGGACAACGCATCGTGTTGCAACCACGTGAGTTCGCCCTGTTGGCGGAACTGATGCGGCATGCCGGTCGGGTCATGACCCGCACCATGCTGCTGGAACGGGTGTGGGATTTTGATTTCGATCCCAGGACGAATATCGTCGAAACCCATGTGAGCAGATTGCGCACCAAGCTCAATGACGGTTTCACAAACGACCCCATTACGACGGTGCGCGGCGCCGGTTACGTGTTCAATCCGTGACCTGGCCAGCGCGCGCCTGGCGTTCGACCACCGGGCTGGTCAGCATGGTCACGCTGGCCTTTGTCCTGCTGGCATTGGCGATGGGGCGCATCGCCTACGACGTCACCCACGAAGCGCTGGAGCGTCAGCTTGACCATCGAATCGCAGCGGAAACCGCGGCCTTGCTGGTGGAAGCGCGGGACGGCGGTCGGGCTGGTATTGCACAAGCCGTGCAGCGCCGCCTGGCCTCCCGCGCTACCGCCAGCCTCGACTACCTGCTGGTCGACGATGCTGGCCGGACGCTGGCCGGCAACCTGCAGGCCAGAGTACCCCCGGTCGGCTACGAGGAGTTCCTGCTCTATCACACTGCGCAGGATGGCCGTGACCGTATCGCCCAGGCCCTGACCACCCGGGTTGATGGCGGCATGTTGGTGGTCGCGGCGGATCGCGCCGACCTGTACGAAATCGATCGCACACTGACGACGCTGATATTCACGGTGACCACGTTGATGCTGCTCGCCGGCGTTACCGGCGCAATTCTGATCGGTTGGGTTACACGGCGGCGATTGGCTCGCATTGACAGCACGGCCCAGGCCATCATTGCCGGCGATCTGTCACGGCGAATTCGGCGTGATGGCTCGGACAGCGAGTTCGACCGTCTGGCCGGCACGTTGAACGAGATGTTGAACAGGATTGCAACGTTGATGGATAACGTGCGCCAGGTTTCCACCGACATCGCGCACGACTTGCGTACCCCGTTGACCCGGTTGTCGCATCAACTTGAGCGGGCCAGCAACGCCACCGGTCCGGAAGATTCGCAAGCGCAACTGGCGGCTGCCCGCACAGAGGCGGCGAACCTGCTTGATCTGTTCGCCGCCCTGCTGAGGATCGCCGAGGTTGAAGGCATGAGTGAACGCCTGGCCAGAGCAAGACTGGATTTCACGGCGCTGGTGCTGCAGATGGCCGATACCTATCGCCCCGCCATGGAAGAGGATGGCCGCCTGTTTCAGGTTGACGTCCAGCACGGCGTCGAAGTCGAAGGGGACAAGCGACTGCTGAGCCAGATGATCGCCAACCTGCTCGACAATGCGTTACGCCATACACCGAATGAAACGGCGGTATCACTCACGCTGCAAGCCACCGCCGCCGACGCCATTCTGATTGTGGCCGACAAGGGCCCCGGGGTGGGTGCTGAAGAGGCGCCGCACCTGTTCCAGCGCTTCACCCGCACCGAGCGCTCGCGCTCCACACCCGGCCACGGTCTGGGTCTGGCGATGGTGGCGACGGTTGCGAGCGCCCATGGCGGCGCCGCCCGCATCAGCTGCCTGCAACCATTCGCCGTCTGCATTTCGCTGCCCCGGTCAGCCCGCCGCGAAATTGCGCGGAAAGTCCCGGACAACCTTTGATACGCCGAACGCTGCCCCCGGGCCTGCGGCGCCCGGGTACACCATTCCCGCGCCTGGTTGCCCGCGGCACGGGAATGGCTGGATGGCGTTACTGCAAGTCGTAGCGATCGGCATTCATCACCTTCGTCCATGCAGCCACGAAGTCGCGCACGAACTTCTCCTTATTGTCATCCTGCGCATAGCACTCGGCATACGCGCGCAGAATCGAGTTTGAGCCGAACACCAGGTCCACACGCGTGGCCGACCACTTCTTCGCGCCGGACTTGCGATCACGGATCTCATACAAACCGTTGCCGACAGGCACCCAGGTGTTGGCCATGTCCGTCAGATTGACGAAGAAGTCATTGCTCAGCACGCCTTGGCGATCGGTGAACACGCCATGCGAGGTTCCGCCGTGGTTGGTGCCCAGAACGCGCATCCCGCCAATCAACACCGTCATCTCCGGCGCCGTCAGCCCCATCAGTTGTGTTCGATCCAGCAACAACTCCTCGGCGCTGACCGCGTAATCCTGCTTCAACCAGTTGCGGTAGCCGTCGTGAACGGGTTCCAGCGGCGCGAAAGCTTCAGCATCGGTCATGGCGTCGGTGGCATCACCCCGTCCCGGCGCGAAGGGAACGTCGACTGCGAAGCCAGCAGATTTCGCTGCCATTTCAATGCCGACGTTCCCCGCGAGCACGATCACATCGGCGATGCTGGCGCCGGTCTCTGACGCAATGGGTTCGAGCACCGCCAACACACGAGCCAGCCTTTCCGGCTCGTTACCTTCCCATGCGTTCTGCGGTGACAAACGTATGCGGGCACCATTCGCGCCGCCACGCATATCAGATCCGCGCCAGGTTCTGGCGCTGTCCCAGGCGGTCGTCACCATGTCGCTGATGCTCAAACCGCTGGCGACAATCCGATCCTTCACGGCCTGCACGTCGTAGTTGACTCGCCCGGCAGGCACGGGGTCCTGCCAGATCAATTCCTCTTGCGGCGCATCCGGTCCGATGTAGCGAACGTTCGGACCCATGTCGCGATGGGTCAGCTTGAACCAGGCTCGGGCGAACACCTCGGAGAAGTACGCCGGGTCCTGGTGGAACCGCTCCGCGCTCTTTCTGTAATCGGGATCCATCTTCATCGCCATGTCGGCGTCGGTCATGATCGGGGTGCGACGAATGGACGGGTCTTCCACATCCACTGGCCGGTCCTCATCCTTGATATTGATCGGCTCCCATTGCCATGCGCCGGCCGGGCTCCTGGCCAACGCCCATTCATAACCGAACAGCAACTTGAAGTAGCCGTTGTCCCATTGCGTGGGGTGCGTCGTCCAGGCGCCTTCAATACCGCTGGTGACAGCGTCTCTACCAATGCCCCGCCGCGATTTGTTGATCCAGCCGAAGCCCTGGTCTTCAACTTCTCCTCCTTCCGGCTCTGCACTGAGCAACGATGCATTACCGTTGCCGTGACATTTGCCAACGGTGTGTCCACCGGCGGTCAAGGCCACGGTCTCCTCGTCATTCATCGCCATGCGTGCGAAGGTCACGCGTATATCCTTCGCGGTTTTCAACGGGTCTGGATTGCCGTCCACACCTTCCGGGTTCACGTAGATCAAACCCATCATTACCGCGGCCAATGGATTCTCCAGTTCGCGGTCACCGGAATAGCGACTGCCTTCACTGCCGGACGGCGCCAGCCATTGCTTCTCCGCGCCCCAATATGTGTCCTTCTCGGGATGCCAGATATCTTCACGGCCGAACGCGAAGCCGTAGGTCTTGAGGCCCATGGATTCATAGGCGATGGTGCCGGCGTACGCAATAAGATCGGCCCAGCTCAGCTTGTTGCCGTATTTCTTCTTGATCGGCCACAACAAGCGGCGCGCCTTGTCGAGGTTGACGTTATCCGGCCACGAGTTGATCGGTGCGAAGCGCTGGTTGCCGGTGGCGGCGCCGCCGCGACCATCGGCGATGCGATACGTCCCCGCCGCGTGCCACGACATGCGGATCATCAAACCACCGTAGTGACCCCAGTCCGCCGGCCACCATTCCTGACTATCGGTCATCAATGCGAGCAGGTCGGTCTTGAGCGCGGCGAAATCCAGGGTTTTGACCGCCTGGCGATAATTGAAGTCCGCATCCATCGGATCGGACTTGGCATTATGCTGATGCAGAATATCGAGGTTGAGCGTCTTCGGCCACCAATCCACGTTCGACATTTCGGTCGCAGTGGCTGCGCCATGCATCACCGGGCATTTTCGTTCAGACATCGGGGTTCTCCTGTTCGCGTTATTCAACTCGTCGGCCTGTTGCGCTGTTCGCAAGGCATGACCGATTATTGGAGTTCCCGCTGGTTTTGTTAAATCGGAAGTTTCTAAGGCTGCGATAGGCTGAAGCTATTGAGGACGATCCTGACTGCAGCCGCGACGTTTTGCCCGCACCACGCGTGCACGAATCACACTGTAGCGCGTTGGACTGACCATGCTTTGTGCTCTTGCCACTTTCATGCAGGTTCGTAGTTCTCTTCGTGCCGTCAGCGGCCTTGGCATTCTGGCCATGCTCATGCTGCCGCTGCCATCACACGCGGCGGGTTCGGTCGTACTCGAAGATACCGGCTTCAACCTGCTGCAGGGCATGCTGGGCGATGCGCTACCGGATGGCGCATCGATAACGCCGGCACAGGTCGAAGCCAGTACCAGCAGCACGTCGGCCACGTACCTGCCTGATACAACAGACGCCGAGTTCACCGGCAAAGCATTTGTCGACTACGGCAACGGCGGTGCGGTTTCCGGCCACGCGACAGCTGTCGGCAGGCAGATCTATGGCAACGCGTCATCAATGGCCGCCGGCGTGACGGTCGTACACACCTACCCGGCGGATGACTGGCTCGCCGCGCTGACGACTACCGGAGCCGCGGGCAATGCAGAACGCGTAACCAATCACAGCTGGGTGGGTACGGCAGACTCGACGGCGCAGGCGCAGAACCTGCTGAGCCGCGTCGACGCGCTGGTGCAAAACACAGGGGGTATTCACGTAGTGGGCGCCGGTGCACAAGAAAATCCGATCCTCTCGCATGCATTCAACGTCATCGCCGTCAGCACCACGAACACGCAAACCATCTACACCACGACCGCAGTGAATAGCGTCTATACCGCCGGCCGTACCGTGCCACACCTCGTCGCGCCACTCGCGACGCGCAGTTTGGCGACGGGACTCGTCAGTTCAGCGGCAATCCTGCTGCTGGACGCATCACAAGCGACACTGGCGCCGGAAACCGTCAAGGCGATGCTGATGGCGGGTGCATCGCGGCGCACTTTGAATCTTGCAAACGCCGACATCGGCGACTACCGCGCGGCCCCTGACCATGCTGCCGAAAATGGCCTGGACAAACGCTATGGTGCCGGACAGCTGGACATCGCCGCCAGTTATCGCATTCTCGCAGCAGGTGATCAGGCCCCAGTGGAAGACGGCGGTGTCGCAATCGCACTGACCGGTTACCACCACGAGGCCCAGTTCGGATCCACCGGCGACGCCGCGGCGAGTTTCCGCTTCACCAGCGGCGAGACCGGCGAGAGGATGTCGACGACATTGGCGTGGCCAGCGCGAGTTACCAGCAGTCGGGGCGGACTTGCGACGACACTGGTCGATCTGAACCTCGCCTTGTACGACTTGACCGCCGGAACCACCGTTGCGGTCTCCGCGAGCACCGGCGAGAACACCGAAAATATCCATCTCGAACTGGCCGCCAGCCACGACTTTGAACTACAGGTCACGGCTATCGGCGGTAACCTGGAAAATCAGGCCTATGCGCTGGCATGGTCACGGACACCCAACGCGCTGCCGCTACCTGCCGCCATGGTTCCGATCCTGTTCGATTTGCTCGACGGCGACGAGTAACCCGCAGGCGGGAAATGACCCTGCGCAGTGGCGCACATCAAGTTGCGGCAGCGCACTCCATCCGAGCGAAATTTAGGTAGAATCTGCGCTCCCAACAGGAGCTGATTGCCGTGTTTGAATCGATAACACCGCGTCCACCGGACGCCATCCTTGGCCTGACCGCTGCTTTCCTGGCCGACCCCAACCCGAACAAGGTGGATCTTGGCGTTGGCGTGTACAAGGACGAGCAGGGTCGTACACCCATCATGCGCTCGATCAAAGCTGCCGAGAAAAAGCTCTGGGAAAGCGAAGACACGAAAACCTATATCGCGCAGGCCGGCCCTGATCTGTACAACACGCACAGCTCGCGGCTGATTCTGGGTGACAACCATCCGGTATTGCGTGACCAGCGGGCGATGACCGTGCTTGCGCCGGGTGGCTCGGGCGCATTGCGTCTTGGCGCTGAATTCATCAACCGCATGAAGAGCGGTACGCGCATCTGGGTCAGCAACCCGACCTGGGCCAACCATACCGGCCTGTTCAAGTCGGCCGGTCTGAACCCGGAACCGCATCCGTATTACAACTACGCTGCGCACGTCATCGACTTCGACGCGATGATGGATACGTTGGGCAAGCAGGCGACTGTGGGCGATCTGGTGCTGCTGCATGGCTGCTGCCACAACCCGTCCGGCGCTGACCTCAACATGGATCAGTGGCGTGCGGTGTGCGCGCTCGCACAGAAGAACGGCTTCACGCCCTATGTCGATCTGGCCTATCAGGGCTTGGGTGACGGCGTGGATGAAGACGCCGCCGGCCTGCGCCACCTGGCCGAAAACCTGCCGGAACTGGTGATCGCCAGCTCATACTCGAAAAACTTCGGCTTGTACCGCGAGCGCGTCGGTGTGCTGACCATCGTGCATGAGCAGGCATCGCAAGTGGCAGCCACCAAGAGCCAGGTGTTGGCTACGGCGCGTGAAATCTATTCGGTACCGCCGGCGCATGGCGCAGCCCTGGTGGCGATGGTGCTCGACACACCGGAGCTGCGTGCCGACTGGGCGGTGGAACTGGCTGATATGCGTGACCGCATCAACGGTCTGCGCCAGATGCTGGCCGACAAGTTGAAAGCCGCCGGCGCTTCGCGCGACTTCTCGTTCATCCCGGCCGAGAAAGGCATGTTCTCCTTCCTGGGTCTGACCAGGGACCAGGTGCAGCGGATGATCAAGGAGTACAGCATCTACCTGACGGACAACAGCCGTATCAACGTAGCCGGCCTCAACAGCCAGAACGTCGAACATCTGGTCAAGGCGATTCTCGGCGTTCTCTGATCCGCAGTCGTCCCGGTACCGGTGTGCGTATATTCGGCGCATCGGTATCGGGGCCGACGACCCGCCCCTTCAGAATAGAAAACGCCGCGGCGCCCACGCCGCGGCGACTGGGTTTGCAGGTGTCACACGGTTCTTCTTGCCGTTGGCTTCCGGACCGACTTCTTACTGCGCGCCAAAGGCAGCCCGGCGTGCCGCACCAGACTAACCTGCCGACTGCATAGCCTGTCATTGGCGTTTGGCCAAAGATCTATTAGGAATTTTTCCTGAATTCAGGTCCGAAAAGTGCTTGGCGACATCAGCCTGATGGCCGTGGGGAGGGAACTGGGTCAGCTGGCCGCGGCGACGCGGATACGGTTGCGGCCCTGCTGTTTGGCAAGGTACAGGGCGGCGTCGGCCCGCTCAACCATGGCATTGATGTGATCGCCCGAAAGGCTGTGAGTCGCACCGATGGAAACGGTATAGCTGACGGGGCTCCGGCGCGTGGATTCATCCATATCGCCCAGCGCGCGATGAAGGCGCAGAGCGGCATCCTCCACCGAACCCGGGTCCACCCCTGGCAACAGCACGCAGAACTCCTCACCGCCGAACCTTGCGACCAGATCCGAGGGCCGCAGACAGCGCCGCATGTTCTGCGCAAGGTGTACCAGAACGAGGTCACCCGCACGGTGGCCCAGCGAATCGTTGATGCGTTTGAAATAGTCGATGTCCAACATGAACATCGCGGCGGAATGACCATCGCGGTGAACACGCGCGAGTTCGCGCTCGAACAAATCGCTCATGCCGCGGCGGTTCAGCAAGCCGGTCAACGGATCGGTGGTCGCAGCTTCTTCCAGTGCCTGACGGCCTTCCAGACTCGCCCGCAGCGCCACGTGATCCTGGCGCAGCCGCTGCCCCAGTGTGCGCAACAGGTTATAGGCGATGACCGGCGACTGCGCCATCAACGACCACAACTGTTCGCTCTTGATAATGACGACTTCCGTCGGCTCCATTGCGATCACCGCCGCCGAGGTCGCCTCTCCTTCCAGTACCGAAAGCTCACCGGCACAGTCGCCGGGCTGAATGGTTGCGAGCAGCAGTTCTATCGCGGAATCGGCATATACACCCAGTTGGCCGGACTCGACCAGGAACAGATCATGGTTGATCTCGCCGGGACCGAGCAGACGCTGCCCCTGCGCCAGCACGCGCTTCTCGGCGCTGGCCAGCACGGGCGACACGGTCGCCGGGCTTACGCCTTCAAACAGGCAGAAACCGGGTTTTTGCGCCTTGTTCATTGGGAGTTTGGCTGTCAGTAGTTGGGCAGGTCGGAAAAATTAACGGCCATCAGCGCGCCAAGCTTAAGTCGACGGCCGCCGCCGATTAGCCCGGATGATACGCCGCACCCGCCGCGCACGGGCAAGAATATCGGCCGTGTGCGGCCGGTCGCCGATCATTTCCAGGTATCCGGCCAGCCCCGGCACCGCTTCCACTATGTTCCAGGCGTAGACGTTGCGGCAGATCTCCGCGGCGATATCGAAGGCGTGGAACGTGAAGATATCGGCATACCCGAACGCATCGCCCGCGACGAACGGCTCGAAACGGGCAACGCGGCGGAACGCCGCCAACCCGCGTTCCAGGGCCGGCCGGGCTTCGGCATGAGCGGATTCCGATCTCGCCTCGTCGAACAATGCCTCGCCGATGTTGCGCCGGGCCGGCAGCTCGATATACAGCTCGACCATGTACATCAGCTCGCGCGCCTTGGCGCGTGCGAAAGCATCCGCGGGATAAAGTGGCGGGGCAGGATACGTCTGCTCCAGGTATTCGAAGATGGCAAAAGTTTCGCTGAGATACCCATGGTTGGTCTGCAGAAACGGCACCTTTCCCATCGGGCTGCGCTGCAGATACTGGGCATCGGCAGCGGGCGGCGAGAACACTTCCTCGAAAGGTAATGCCTTCTCAAGCAATGTATGTTTGACCATGTTGTAATAATTACTCACCGCGATGCCATGCAGATTCAGCACAATATGTCTCCATCCGGCGGCCATTGAAGCGCTTTTCGGCCTGCCACCTATGTTGGCACATTTGATGCACCCTGCACTGGCAGATTGAAGCCTCACGAATATACATACCGATGCTGTTGCTGCTGCCAACTTGAAGGGACGAATGAAATGAAACGCCTGCTTAGAACCGCCGCCACGGTCATCACATTGACAGCGGCCACCGTTTTGACCGGTTGTGCCACCAACCCTGTTACCGGCAAGAATGAGCTGCGTCTGTTCGGCGAAAATTGGGAACTGCAGACGGGCGCGCAGCAATATGCGCCGTCGCGCCAATCACAAGGTGGCGACTACGAAGTAGACCCTGGCGTACAGGCCTACGTTTCGGAAGTCGGCCAGCGCATTGCCGAACACAGTGATCGAAAGCTGCCGTATGAATTCACGGTGCTGAATAATTCCGTGCCCAACGCCTGGGCATTGCCGGGCGGCAAAATCGCGATCAATCGTGGCTTGCTGACGGAGCTGGATAGCGAAGCTGAACTCGCCGCGGTGCTTGGCCACGAAATCGTCCACGCGGCCGCGGGCCACGGTGCGCAAGGCGCCCAGCGCGGGGTGCTGTTGCAGGGTGCCGTGCTCGGTGCAGCGGTAGCTGCTTCCGGCAGCAGGTATTCGAATCTGGCGACGATGGGCGCCTCGGTAGGGGCACAACTGATCAATACCAAATACGGCCGCGATGCTGAGCGCGAATCGGACAAGTACGGCATGGAATATATGTCCGAAGCCGGCTATGACCCGCAGGCCGCGGTCTCGCTGCAGGAAACCTTCGTCAGGCTGTCGGAAGGTCGCAACCAGGATTTCCTCAGTGGCTTGTTCGCCAGTCATCCGCCGTCGCAGGAGCGGGTGAAGAACAACCGTGAAAAGGCCGCTGAGCTGCCGCCCGGTGGGGACATCGGGGCCGACCGTTATCACGCTCAATTGCGCACGCTGTTTGCCGACAAGGAAGCGTACGAGGCTTATGACAAGGCGCAGAAGGCGCTGGCCGATGGCGACACCAAAACGGCACGTTCACTGGCGCAACAGGCGATCAGACTGCAGCCACGGGAAGGTCATTTCCATTCGTTGCTGGGTGACATCGAAGCCAGCCAGAAGAATCGCGATGCGGCCGTGCGCCGTTATACCGATGCCATCGCACGCAACGACCAGTTCTTCTATTACTACCTGCGCCGCGGTCTGCTCAATGAAGAACTCAACCGTGACACGCAGGCGCGTCAGGATCTGGAGCGCAGTATCGAACTTTTCCCGACCGCGAATGCGTACAACGCGCTCGGTGATCTGAGTCTGGCCGCGCGCGACGTCGACTCCGCCAAGAAGTATTACTCCACGGCGGCCGGCAGTGACTCACCGGCCGGACTGGCGGCGCGTGAATCCTTGCTGGACCTGGACTTCCCCGCCAATCCCGGCCAGTACCTGCAGCTGCGGCAGCGGGTCAATGCCGACGGCAGTATCGATGTTCAAATCGCGAATCCGACGGGCCGCGACGTGACCGGACTTACCGTTGGCGTGAACTACATTGACGCCAGTGGCAAAGCGCGCACGACCCGGCAGGATTTGAAGGGCACCCTTTCTGCCGGCCAGTCGACGGTCGTCAAACTGGCGGTCGCCGTGGATCCGGCACAGGCAAATCGGGTGGCGACTGCGATTACCGCAGCGCAATTGGCGCCGCGTCGTTGAGAGTACGGATGTTGGAGCGGAACTATTCGCGCAACAGGCGGCTCCGAGGGTGGAGCTGCCCGATTGCGGGCGCCACTACCATCCAAACATTGATGCATGAATAGTCGAGGTCGCCAGATGAGATTCACCGTTTCGCCTTTATCGTCGTTGGTCGCAGTTCTGCTGACAGTCGCAGGCAACGCCGTTCATGCCGCGGACTGCCCGGCGTGGCTCGATCAAGACATGCCGCGTCTGCGCTCGTCGGAGACGATCAACCTGTGCGACCGCTACGCCGGGCAACCGATGTTGCTGGTCAACACCGCCAGCCATTGCGGCTACACGCCCCAGTTCAAAGGACTGGAGGCCCTCAACAAAACGTATCGCGAAAAGGGGCTGATAGTCGTCGGCTTTCCGTCCGATGCATTCCGGCAGGAAGCCGATGACGAAGCCGAGACGGCCGAAGTCTGCTTCGTGAACTACGGGGTCACGTTTGATATGACCGGCGTCATCGACGTCAAAGGCGCCAGGGCCCACCCGATTTTCGCCGAGCTCGCGCGGCAGACCGCCGCCCCGGCCTGGAACTTCAACAAATATCTGGTCGATCGCGATGGCCACGTTCAGCACTTCGGCAGCAACGTGACACCGGAATCAGAGGAACTGCGCAAAGCGATCGAGCAGGCGCTCTAAGACCACTGTGCTGTCCCCAAGCCCGATTCCATATGGGCTTTTAGGCGAGGCCACTGTCAGCGATGCCAGTGGCCATTTTTTTCGCCTCTTCCGGGCCGCATGGATTCCCGCCTTCGCGGGAATGACGGGGGCAGTGACTTCGCTCGGAAATACCGCGACACTTGCCTCCCCCATCCGTCATTGCGGACATAGCGCAGCGGTGAGCAGGAGTGGCGTTGCGCATCCTGGATGAAAAAGGCCCGCAATGCGGGCCTTTTCAGTGACGACTACGTGTAGCGCCTCAGGCTTTCAGGCGCGAGAACACCCGGCGCGTGTTGTCTTCAAAAATCTTCTTGCGATCAGCGTCGGTCAACTTCGCGTTGCCATCGATGTAACGCTTGGTGTCGTCGTAGAAGTGCCCGGTGGTCGGGTCGATACCACGCACCGCGCCGACCATCTCCGAGGCGAAGAGGATGTTGTCGACCGGAATCACTTCGAGCAGCAGATCGATACCGGGCTGATGGTATACGCAGGTGTCGAAATAGATGTTCTTCAGCAGCAGCTCGGTCAACGGTGGCTTCTTCATATCCTGCGCGATGCCACGGAAACGGCCCCAGTGGTAAGGCACCGCGCCGCCGCCATGCGGAATGATGAACTTCAGCTGCGGGAAGTCCTTGAACAGATCGGAGGTCAGGCATTGCATGAACGCCGTGGTGTCGGCGCCGAGGTAATGTGAGCCGGTGGTATGAAAACACGGGTTGCACGCGGCGCTGACATGAATCATCGCCGGCACATCGTATTCCACGAGCTTTTCGTACAGCGGATACCAGTAACGATCGGACAACGGCGGCGCCGACCAGTAACCGCCGGAAGGATCGGGATTCAGGTTGCAGCCGATGAAATCGAACTGGTTGATGCAGCGTTCCAGTTCGGCGATGGTCGCTTCCAGCGTGCCGCCCGGGGTCTGCGGCAACTGGCAAACGCCGACGAAATTCTCCGGGTAAAGGTGGCAGACGCGGTTGACCAGGTCGTTGCAATGTTCAGTCCAGTATTTGCTGGTCGACTGATTGCCCAAGTGATGGCCCATCCAGCTCGCGCGCGGCGAAAAAATGGTGAGGTCGGTGCCGCGTTCACGCTGCAATTTGAGCTGGGCGTTTTCCAGGCTTTCGCGGATCTGGTCGTCGGAAATATCGATTGAACCCTTGTTGTGCTGAAAATTCGGGTCGCTCTTGAGGTCGGCCTTCTGCTGGTCGCGGTATTTGCCCAGGGCGTCGGGCGCCGTCGTGTAATGGCCGTGGCAATCGATAATCATGCGGTCTGTCTCCGGTAGTGCGTTGTTCTGCTCAGGAATTGCGTGGGGCGCATTATAGCCGCAGGTGGCGCGGCGTGGATCGCGTACGGCGCGGTTTCAGCCGCCGCTGAGCGCCAGGATCACGTGAACTTCGTCATGCGGACCGACCGGTGTCGACAATGCCTCGATCATGTCCTGGTTGAGGAAGATCTTGATGTGCCGGCGGACCGCGCCATGCTCGGTGACAATGCGGAATTTCAGGCCCGGAAACTGGCGATCGATATCGTCAAGCACCGCGTCGACGGTGCCGCCATCGGCGGCCAGCTTGCTCTGGCCGCCGGTATAGTCATGCAGCGCGGACGGTACCCGGACGGCGGTCACGTCGCGACGACGGCTTCGATCGCATAAATCTCCGGCAGATGGCTGGCAATACAGCGCCAACGGCCACCGGGATTGCGCGCCGCCCACAGCTCACCGGAAGTGGTGCCGAAATACACACCCGGCTTGTGACAGGCATCCGCCGTCATTGCCTGCCGCTTCACCGTCCACCAGGCATTCTTCTTCGGCAGACCCTTGTCCCAGCGCAACCAGGAATCGCCACCATCTGAAGTCATATAAGCGGCCGGCCGTCCACCCGGGCTGACGCGCGGCCACACCGCGGTGCCGTCCATCGGGAAGACCCAGCAGGTTTCCTTGTCGGTCGGGTGCAAGACCATCGGGAAGCCGATATCGCCGATATCAGACGGCATATTGTCGCCAATCCGGCGCCAGACGGTGTCCGGCCGGTCCAGGCGGTAGATGCCGCAATGATTCTGATGGTAGAGGCGATCGGGATCGGCCGGGCTCATGCGTACGCAATGCGGGTCGTGACCGTATAACGGGTTTTCGATCGGAATGAATTCAGCCGCCACGCCCTGGTTCAACGGATACCAGGTGTTACCCCAATCGGTGCTCTCGAATATACCGCCGGAGGACATGCCAATATAAAGATGCGAGTTGTCGCGCGGATCAACGATGATCGAATGCATCTTCGGCCCATCCGGCGTGCCATCCTTGTCGCCGCCACACCAGGCCGAACGATTGATGTTCTGATTGAAGCCGTTGACCGAATCCCAGTTCACGCCACCGTCGCTGCTGCGGAACAGTCCCTGCGGCGAGGTGCCCGCGTACCAGACGTCGGGCTCGAAGACCGTACTCGGGGTCAACCAGAAAACATGGTTCACCGTCAGCGGCTTCTGGCCGTCAAACGGCGGCGGAAATGCCGGTGGCCGGTGGGCTTCCTGCCAGGTCACGCCGAAATCGTGTGACCGGAAAATGGTCGGCCCCAGGTGACCGGTGCTGGCCGCCATCAGCAAAGTGCGTTGATCACGCGGGTCAAGTACCAGGTGGTGAATGGTGTGACCGAGCATAATTGGTTGGGACAGGTGCCACTCGCGGCGATCGTCGCTGGTGGCAATGAAAGCGCCCTTGCGGGTGGAAATCAGCAGCGTGACGCGCTGCCAGGGACAATCGTTCGCTGCTTGGGTATTGGACATTGAATTTACCGCCGGTCGTTGTTCTTTGGACCTATGGTAACAGTCCCGCCCGGCGACACCATAGCCGCCGGGGTGCGCACCACTAAGATGCCGGACGGAACGGAACCTACATCCGGCTGTCGGTAGGATTTCCAAACGGGGGAATAACGTGTTGAACCTGAAATACGTGGCAATCACATACCGCACCGTCGCAGTGTTCGTGCTCGCACTGGCGGCCCCGCTGGCCTTGCTGGCGCAGGCTACAGCCGAAGTTCTGGCACCTGAGGCGATCGCCCGTGGCGCGGTGGAGATGGTCAACCGCCTGGAACTGCAGGAATCCTCAGCAGCGATGCGGGACGACCCCCGTTGGCAGCGTCCCCGTCGGATCGGTCTGGTCAGTTCGCGGCTCGCCCGGTTCGATCCCGCGATGACGGCGCAGTTCAAGGCGATTGCCGGCGACATCGAGGTCATCGTGGTTGAAGGTCCGGACGACCCGGCGATTGCCACCGTCGACGTCGTCATCAGTTCCTGCGAACCGGCGACGATGCGCGCCGCAACTTCGATGCGCTGGATGCACGTGATGGGCGTAGGGGTCGACAGCTGCACGCTGCAACCGGACATCGACCAATTTGATTTCATTATGACCAATGGCCAGCGCATCGCCGGCCCCGCCATTGCCGAACACGCCATCGCCATGATGATGATGCTGACGCGCGGCCTGACCTACTTTCATCACAATCAGATTGCGCACGTGTGGAATCCCGTGCTGCCCGACCGCCGGCAACTGATGGACGTCGACGGCAGGACCATGCTGGTGGTGGGGTTGGGTGGTATCGGCACCGAGATTGCCCGGCGCGGCGCGGCGCTGGGGATGCGGGTCATTGCCACGCGCAATTCCAGCCACGACGGCCCGGAATATGTCGAATACGTCGGCCTGCCCGACGAGTTGCATACGCTGGCCGGGCAGGCGGATGTCATCATCAATGCCCTGCCGCTGACCAGCGACACGCGAAAACTGTTTGATGCCTCGTTCTTTGCGGCTGCCAAACGTGGGGCCTACTTCCTGAGCATCGGCCGCGGCCCTTCCACCGACACCGACGCGCTGGTGGCGGCGCTGCAGTCCGGACAGCTCGCCGGTGCCGGGCTGGACGTCACGGATCCGGAGCCGTTGCCACCCACCCATGCGTTATGGGCGATGGACAACGTGGTGTTGAGCCCGCATACCTCGGCCAATACGGCGCGTTCGCTGGTCTGGCGCAACCTGGTGGCATACGAAAACCTGCGACGCTATATCCAGGGTGACAAGCTGCTGAGCGTCGTTGATTTACGTGCGGGCTATTAGCACACAGGAGTATTCACGCAATAGCGCCAGCGACCACTCGCGGCGCGAATTCCGGCTGCCGCAAGGTGATGCACAGGTAATCGCGTCGGCCTGAGCCGGGTCAACCCGGCGCCAGCCGCGATTGCGCTAGTCTGCGACGATGTCCCCCGGCAGGATGCGTTGCCATGCATGCGTTGACCCAACTCGCCATCGTCTGGTGTTCGGTGTACGTCGCGGTGTTCCTTTCGGCGCGCACGCGGCTGACGCCGGTACTGTATTTCCTTGCGACCGGATCCTTGCTGGGCAATATCGGCGTGCTGCCAACCGTGCCGGACCCGTTCATCGCCGGGCTGGCCGAACTTGGCATCGTCCTCATCATGTTCGCCCTGGGCTTCGAGGAGAATCCCAGCCGCTTCGTCAGCAGCGTCAAGCGCAGCTGGGGCATTGCGCTGTTCGGCGCCGTCGTGCCGTTTCTGGTTGGCTATGGCGTGACCGAGTATTTCTGGCGCGACTATCACATGTCACTGATGTGTGGACTGGCGATGACGGCGACCGCGGTCTCCTTGACCATGGTCTCGCTGAAGAGCGCCGGCCTGCAGAAAAGCGAAGCTGCCACCGGCATCATGAGCTCGGCCGTACTGGATGACATCGGCTCGCTGATTCTGATTGCGGTGCTGATTCCCATCGCCAGCGGGGTGGGCGAAATCACCGCCGGCGGGCTCACGATCATCGTGCTCAAAGTGGTGGCCTTCTTTGCGATTGTCGTGTTCGCCGGTGTGGTGCTGTTTCCCGAAAAGGCCAACAGTCCGCTGGCACGCATCCCTGTACTGCGCTACTTCGCCATGCGTTCACTGCTGGCATTCGATCGCGGTGAACACGCTACGCTGGGCATACTGCTGGTGGCGTTGGTCATCGGGTTACTGGCGCATGCCTTCGGCTTCCATCCGGCGATAGGCGCCTACATGGCCGGGCTTATATTGAAGGACGAGTACTTCCTGTTCAGCCACGACATCGATACCAACTACTACCAGCGCTCGCGCCAGATCATCGATAACGTCGCGTTCTCCTGGATTGGCCCGGTGTTCTTCGTCAACCTCGGCTCGCACATTCTGTTTGAATGGGATGTCTTGCTTGGCGTGGCGCCACAGGCGCTGATCCTGTTCACCGGCCTGTTCATCGGGCAGATTGCCTCGGCCGCGCTCGCCGCCCGCTACACAGGTGGCTTCAATCGAGCTGACAGCCTGCTCATCGGCTTCGGTATGCTGGGGCGGGCGGAACTGGCTTTCGTGGTGATGGATATCGCCTACGTACAGTTGCCGATACTCAACACGGAAGCGTTCTACATGTTGATGGCGACGGCGTTCGCGTTGAACGTTGCCGTGCCGCTGACGATTGGTTGGTGGAAGACGCGCTATGCGCCGACGCCCGAAACCTGAAGGGGTAGCGGGCGTCGGCGAGAGACAGTAGAGGAGATATCCGGTACTGGCGCTTATTGCTTCATGCGGGTGGAATTCGGATTGAACGTCAGCATCGCCGGCGTTTTCAATGCCGGGTCCCAATGTTCGATGATTTTGCCGTTCTCAATCCGGAACATGTCGTACCAGGTGGTGTAATACGTGTTGCCGTCTTCATCCTTTTCCGGTTTGACGAAATTCAACGCCACGCGATCGCGCTCGGCGATGATTGAAATCAGCGGCAACTTGATTGTGTCTTCCACCTCAACCGCCGGCCGTGAATTGCGGATGTATTCCTCCAATGCCGCGCGACCACTGACAACATTGGGATTGTGCTGGATGTAACCTTCGGCGATGAACTCCCTGGCGCGGCTCCACTGGCCGGCCTGCAGCACGGTACGGTACATGTCGTAAACCAGCTTCTTGTTCGCAGCCAGCACCGGGTCGTCACTGTGCAACATCATCGCGTGCTGTTCGACGGGCGCCGGAACCAGCGGGGTCTGGGCAAACGCCGGGGAAACCAGCGAAACCGCAAGCAGCGCGGCGGCGACATCGAAAATTCTCATGGGGTGGTCCTCCAGGTTGTGATGGCAACGAAGTATACCGGACATGGCTGGGGGGATGCCGTTCGCGGGATCGCCCTGCGGTTTACAGCACAGACCCGGTGGCCCGCAGTTCTTCGCAACGAGACGACCAGCGCGGATAGTCCGTACCCAGCACGAAGGCTCTGCCAGTCTGTGGTGTGCGGCGCACCATGGATAAGCTGACAATCCGTTGAACCTGATATTGCCGGCATGTACCGCATGTTGAATCATTACCTGCCCGGCAACGACCGGTTCGGTGCGCAAGCGGTGTTTCGCACGCTTCGTCCAGCCAACGGCCGGTCAGTCGCCAATCCATACCCGGAAAGGAATTCCATGCAAGCTCTGATGCAATCCACTCTCTCGCCAAGCGTGCAGATAACCACCAGGCCGCATTGAACGGCTTGCAGTCGGCGTACGACCAGATGGTGGGCTACCGTGACGGCAACGCCACACTGAAGACGGTCGGCGAAGTCAGCGAACACGGCTACTGGGTCCATGACCTGATGCGTCGCTCTTTCACTATCGAAGACGTGCAAGGGCAACTTGAGTTACTCGACGTCCGTTGCGAACGCCGTACGGGCCGGTTCAATGACATCCCGGTCGGCAAGACGTTCAATGTCCCTGTGTCCTGGGGTGATTGCAGCGTCTACATCAAGGGTTCACCGGAAACCACGCTTTCGTTCTACGAGTTATCCGACGAGTAGTGGCGTCACGCTCAACACGGCCGTCTCCGGTGATTCAGCCACGCGATAACCATCACCCACAACGCGAGCAGACCTTCCAATGATCGACTGAGCAATGCCGCCCATCCGGGGCCGCTGAGGCCGGTCAGCCTTGTGAGAAATATGAACGCCACGAAATACACAACGGTCGCGCCTACCTGAATCCACAACATCGCGTCGGAGGTGTTGGACACGTAACCCGCCGGTCGCAGTGTCGCCGATGCCACCTCCACCGCCGCCGCCATGGCAAGCAACGCCAGCAGCGGCACCATGGCCTCGTAGCCCTGCCCCAGGATCAAGTCCACCAACGGCGCGCCAGCGAATTGCACGACCAACGCCAGAGCGACCGCAGGCGCACTGACCAACGCCGCGGATTTCAGGCACAACCTGATGAACGCGGGGTCTGCGTCACGCCACAGTCGGGCCAGATCCGGTAATACCGCAGAACGGAGCAACATGGCGGGCTTGGCCAACAGCTGGGCGATTTCCCAGGCAATGCGAAACAAGCCGGCATCGGTACTGCCGAGCATGCCACCAATCATCAAAACAGGCAGATGACTCGGCAGCAAATCCAGGCTCGACTGCCAGTAGGTCACCCAGAGAAAACGCCGGAGCCCCGTGAACTCCTGGCTCCTCTGTTCAACATCTTCGCTTGCAACCGAGCGTGGTTGCGTGCGCCGGTAACTGCGCCAGGCAAACCCGTTGATCAGCAGGTATTCGATGGCCATTCCTGCTGCCCAGGCCAGAGCGAAGTTGAACAGGCCACCGCCGTGAATGACAACCAGCGCGGTCGCCAGCAGCCTCAGCAACGGTCCCAGCGCGGTCGCCAGCCCCAGCTCGGCATAGTGACCGTTCAGCCGCAATACGCCTTTGCCGGTGCCCGTTCCGGACAACAGCAATACGCCACCGAACACCAGGGCAATATCGAAATGTTGTGATTGCCAACCGGCGATGTGACCCGCCGGCCCTGCCAGGGCAATAACAGCAAACGAGGAGATTGATGCAGCGATCACATCGAGACGCAGACAGCGGCGAAGCAATTGCTTCAGTCGATGGTGATCACCTGAATCAACGCAGGCCACTCCGAATTTTACGACCGCTTCCTCGGGCTTGAAGCTGACCAGTTCCTTGAGCACGATGGAATAACTGTGCAGCAACACCAGGATGCCCAGCGCGGCCGATCCAAGCTCGCGGGCGAGGATCGCCAGCACGGCGAAGTTGGTCAATGCCGCGACAATGCGGCCGGCCAGCAGGTAACCGAAATTCCGCCGGGTTGAATGCGCAGCCGCGCGCTCACCGGTCGCCTTGGTGATCATCCGCGCAATTATAGGGATATACGCGCCGAAATTCGCCGCGGCGGACTACGCCGCCAATGGCGCGGTATCTGCAACCACAATCTTGCCAACATCCTCGCCGCGCACCAGGGCTTCAAACACTCCGGCATAGCGCTCAAGCATCATGCGGCGATCGTACTGCCGCGCACGCGACATCAGCTCGGCAGGTGCAGGTGGGTTTGCCAATGTCGCCAGAATTCCTGCGGCGAGAGACTCTGCGTTGTCGTCCTTGACCACCGTACCGTAACGGCTGCCGAGCACCTCAACTATCCCGGTAGGACAGGCCACCGCGGTCACCGGGCAGCCACATGCCAGCGCTTCGAGGACGACATTGCTGGAACCTTCACGACGGGACGACACAGCCAGCGTCGCGGCGTGTCGCATCCAGTGTTCCGGATTCGGTTGAAACCCGCACAGGGCAACGTCGGCGGCGATTCCCAGGCTGTCTGCCAGCGCTGCAAGCGATCGCCGTGCTTGCAAAGTACCGTGACCGAGAATGATCAACCGCAGGGGCCGTCGCGTGCGTGCGCGGGCAAACGCTTTCAGCAGCAACGGAAAGTTCTTCTGCCGTACCAGGCGACCGACGCCGAGCACCACCGGCGGCTGTCCACTGGCAAGCCAGGGGTGCGGCGGCGCGATGTCGCGCGTGCGATTGATCGTTTTCGTGTCGACGCCATTGGGGATTACCAACAGACGCTCCGGTTCAATCAGCAGCTGACGCTCCAGCTGCCCGTGCAGTTCTTCGGACACGCTGACAACACAATGCATTCCGCGATACTGCAAGCGGTCCACCGAACGCAGCAAGCGTGTCAGCAGCGACGGTTGAGAATCGTCCACTCCCGTGCGCGCGCCAAGAACAGAGATGCTGGCGCGCCCCGCGAAACGTGTGCCGGGCGGACGTCCGGCCAGCGCAAACGCCAGCGACGCCGTCATATGTATCTGGTTTCCCGCGGAAAACAGTACGCCCGGTTGGCGTGTACGGATGAATGAAGACAGCGGTAAAACGGACGCGACAAGATCCAGCGTACGACCCGGCACGAAAATCGTCTGGTTGGGTACCTCGACCACACTTACGCCGTCGGGTACGGAACCGGCCATGTGGCCACGATTGCGGATCACCCAAATCTCAACCTGCAGGCCACGACGCGCCGCCATACCGGCGAGGGCAATCAGGTTTCGCACTACGCCACTGGCCCGCAGGTCATACACCAGCAGCGCAAGGTCGACAGGTGATTTCCTTGGACTTCTTGTCATGATCTCCGCCCTGGTAAACAGCACAACTCTGGCTCGCGGAATTCGGCTTCGGATCGCCAATTCGACGACCGGGCTGAGCCTGCCAGAAGCATTTGACGGTTGTGCGTCCGTCCGCAGTCAGTTTCGTTAAAGGTGCGAGTGAGGATGGTTACAGCGATGCTCGCAGCTGCAATCCACCGATAAATCTCACACAAAATGCAGGCACACGGTTGTGCCATGTGCTTCGTTTCGTGCCATGTCCAGCCGCCAGCCAAACTGGTCACAGAAGCGACGCACCAGCGCCAGGCCGATGCCGTTACCGTCGGTGCACCGCCCCTTACCACGTTCGAAACGTTCAAAAACACGGTCGCGCGCGTCGTCCTCGATGCCGGGGCCCTGGTCGGCGATCGTCAACCGATCGCCGTCCACATGCACCGAGATCTCGGGCCCGGTGGTGTGCTTGACCGCGTTGCCCAGCAGGTTGGCAACGACGATATCCACCACCGCGCGGACCGCGGGAATCGGCCGCTCTGATTCGCCGCTCAGATTCAGCGTGATGCCACGCATCTGCGCCATCGCTGAATGCGCGGCGATCTGTTCGTTGACCACGTTCAACAACGACACCGGCTCACGCATCTCCGCCGCCGCGCTGCTATCGCGCGCCAATGACAGCAAGGCATCAATCAGCACGCGAATCGCGGTGCAATTCCGCGTGATCCTGGTGATCAGTTCGCGGTCAGCTTCCGCCAGCCCCGGTCGCCGGGCCAGATTTTCGGCGGCGCCCAGGATGCCCATTACCGGCGTTCGCAGCTCGTGACTCACGTCGCCGGAGAACTCGCGCTCGCGTTCGAGAAGCACATGAATACGTTCAATGTGTGCATCCAGCGCCGTTGCGAGCATCTGGACCTCGGCAACATCCCCGGCGTCTGTCGCCAATGAATGTTCCGGTCGCTGACCGGGATCCATCCCCTGCGCGCGTTGCGCCAGCAGCGCCAGCGGTTGATTGAGGTCGGTTGCCAGCTTCCGCGTCAGCAGCCATGCGATCAACAGGCATGCGATTCCGGCGCCGACAATGCTGATGAGAATGTAGTGCTCGTAGGATTCAACCGTGCTGTCGTCAAACAGGAACCAGTACCGGTTGGCTGCCTCGTCGATGACGATAAGCGCATGTATCCGATCGTCGATGACAACTTCGTCCTCGCCCGGCGCAAGTGACCGCAGTTCCGGTGGCAACCCGCTGACATCGCCGACTGAGGAAACATAGACGCGGAAATTCGAACGCGGCAGCGTCAAAACGCCGGGGTAAGCGTGGTACTGGGCGATGAAACTCTGCACATCTTCCGCCCGATGGGCGTCCAGCCAGATGTCCTGTGCCGCATCCAGCGCATACTGCATCAACACGCCAAAGCAGACCACCACCGACAGCCCGATCAGCATGCCGGTACGAACGAGCCTGGTGCGCAGACTTTCAGGCTGCGTCATTGTTGTCATGGATTCGGTAGCCAACGCCACGAACAGTGGAAATCAACGGCCGGTCGAACGGCTTGTCGATGGCTTCGCGCAGCGTATGAATGTGTATCTTCAGTACATCCGACGATGGCACATCGTCGCCCCACACCTGCTGCTCCAGTTCCTCGCGTCGGACAACGCGGTGCGAATTGCGCATTAAAAGCTCGAGGAGCTGGCGTCCCGTGGAAGTAATCGGCAGGGTAAGGCCACGACGACGCACCGTATGCGTGGCGACGTCGAATTCAAGATCCTCCACGCGCAGCAGGTTTTCATGTGATTGACGCGCGGTACGCCGCGTGAGCGCGCGGATACGGCGCTCAAGTTCTTCCAGTGCAAACGGCTTGACGATGTAATCGTCGGCGCCAACGTCAAATGCATTCAACTTGTCCGGCAGTTCGCCGCGCGCGGTGATCATGATGATAGGCAGATCGGCTTTACCCAATTGACGGACGCGATGGCAGAGTTCAATGCCGGAAAGTCGCGGCAGGGAGATGTCCAGCAAGAGCAAATCACAATTGCCGGCGGTAATACGTTCCAGGCCGATCAATCCGTCCGGCGCCCACTCCACCGCGCAACCGGAGGTTTCGAGGTACTCGCAGATGTTGCGCGCGACATCGAAGTCATCTTCCACCAACACCACATTCACAATGTTATCTCCCGGCCGCGCGTAAGCATCTGCGCTGAACTTAGCGAATGAGTATCGGCCAGTCCAGTTGTCATTAGGGTTTAAAAAAGGTTAAGAATCGGTTAACTCACAGAGCGTCAACTGAAGTTCCAGCCCTAACCTCTGCTTAACCCGAGCCCTACCTTGCGTTAATCAACACCGCCGCAGACTTCTCCCGACCGTCAATGGTGGCGGCTGCAATGGATTACCACTACTCACTGAGAGGGAGAAGAACATCATGCGAACAAAACTCTTTACAGCAGTCGGCGGCCTGCTGGCCGCTGCAGCCTGCTGCCAACCATTGACGGCGGCGCCACTGCTTCCTTACTACGGTGCCGCGACATTCGACCCGGGCGCGGCGATCGACAACCCGCTGTTTCCGGTCACTCCCGGGCAGACCCGTCGCTACGAAGCGGTGGTCGATGGCGAGGTGGTGGAAAGCTTCGAGTTCAGTTATGGCGGGATGGGGCCATCGATTCTCGGCATTCAAACCACGGTGATGCGCGACGCGGCTTATGAAGAGGATCTGCTGGTCGAACTCACCTACGATTTCTACGCGCAGGACACCGCGGGCAATGTCTGGTACTTCGGAGAGGACGTCACCAATTACGTCTACGATGACGAAGGCGAATTGCTGGAGACCAACACGCACAGCAGTTGGCGGGGTGGCGTCAATGACGCGTTGCCCGGCTTGATCATGCCGGCGTTCACCGGGCCGGGCTTCAGCTACTTTCAGGAGTTCGCTGCCGCGGATGAAGCACTGGACACTGGATTCACGCTCGCCGAGAACCTCGATATCGCAACCGGCTTCGGTGAATTCTCCGGCGTGTTGAAAGTGCTTGAAGGCACTACGCTGGACCCTGCAGTCCGGGAGGTGAAGTACTACGCGCCGGGATTCGGCCTGGTGATGGTTGAGGAAGGCGTCGATGCCAACCTGATGAACCCCGAGCTGACGTTTGAAATGGTCAGCGCGGTACCGGTTCCACCGGCGATCTGGCTTCTGGGGAGCGCGGTCGCGTCTGTATTCGGCTGGCGACGTCAGGGCGCGGCGGCAGCGTAATCAAAATCCGGTACCGCGGCGGACACGCATCCGTCACGGTACTCTTTTTTGCCAGGTTCGCCGCGCGCTGCGGTATGGCAACTGAAGGCCTGTCAGCCGGGCAGAGCCGTTTGCGTCTGGACACCACTGGCGGACGTCGAATGATTGCATGCGATGCCGCCAGTCACGATGGCGATCGCGAAAATAATCATGCCGGCGAGCGCCTCGCCCCAGCTCACGAATCCCGGCAATACCAGGAAGAGCACCAGGCCGACCTCGGTCACAGCACCAACGAATGTACAGAGCGCCAGCGCGGGCGGCGAGTGGCGCCGCCCCAGTGCGCCACCGATGGCCGCCACCAACAAGCCTGTCCAGGCAAAGCTGTACGCAAGGTAACCGAGGACCGAGCCCGCCAATGGCGGATAGAGACCCTCACCGCCTGCATAGATGCTGTAAGCAGCGTCGGCGCCCTCGGACAACCGGGTGAGGATCAACGCGCCGCCTGCCAGGTGCAGCAGCCCCCAGGTCACAAACATCAATGCGGATATCATTGCGAGTCTTTTGCTACTCATGGTGTGTGCCTTTCACAGTTGGCGTTGCTGTAACTTCCGCCTCCGGCGCCTTCATGCCGATTACACATATCGCCGGTACGGGTTTCAGATCGAGTTCGTGGGTGCAGATGGCGACGAAGCCTGCCGCCTGCATGGCGCACGTGATTGCGTCGGCCATCTTCAAGGCCGCAGATCGATTGCGATGCGCCGACCGCGGCTGGTAGGTCGTCGCCACGCGGCCACCTGCGCGCATGACGTTGAAAACCTCGCGAAACACTGCCAGCTTGTCCGGCAGAAACTGAATCACATTGGCTGACAACACCTTGTCGAACACTGCGCCGTACGGCGGCAACCGATCCACGTTGCCAAGCGTGAGACTCGTGACGCCATCGGTCATCGAACGGGCATTGCGTTGCGCGGCCTGCACAAGCATCTGCGCCGAATGATCG
>JACKNH010000024.1 GCA_024234975.1 Gammaproteobacteria bacterium | reverse complement strand
ACCCGGCGCACGTTGCGGCGGCGCGCGTAGGACGTGGTCAGATGCCAAAGATGCACGAGGTTCGCAACCGGTTGGAGGAACGCCAATGAATACGCGGGATCGCTTGATCGACGTGATGCTCGCCGCAGATCTGGAGCGCCACGAGGTGGCGGAGCTGCTGCAGGTCGAACGCGAGCTGGTTGATGGCTGGATGTTGCCGATGGAATCGGGTCGGCGCGCGGACGTGCCGGAGATGGCGGTCGAGTTGCTCGAACTCAAGATTGCGTTGCGCAAGGGGCGGGTCGTCACCACGCTGCAATATGCAGACGTCGAAGCCGCGATCGACTGGTTGCGCCGGGTGTTCGGCATGGAACTCAAGCTGCGCGTGGATGGCGACGACGGTCGTCCGGAACACGCCCAGCTGCTGCATGGCCATGAAGTGGTGATGTTGGGACCGTATGCGGATACGCAGTACGGGCGGTTGCTGCGCAAACCGGGGGATCTCGGTGGTTGCGAAACCCAGGCGCCGTACCTGGTGGTGCCTGATGCCGATGTCATATGGCAACGCGTCCGCGACGCAGGCGGCGAGATAGTGATCGATATTGTCGACCAGTCCTACGGCGGCCGCGGTTTCACTTGTCGGGATCCGCAGGGGCACCTGTGGAACGTCGGCACTTACGATCCGTTTGCCGCCTGATGGACTATCCCGCGTCAGAACGCAACAAGGGGCCCATTCTCGAGGTTTTGCGCACAGTCATGACTTCGTCGGCGACGGTGCTGGAAATCGCCGCAGGTTCGGGCCAGCACGGCGCGCATTTCGCCGCGGCGCTACCGCACTTGCGGTGGCAGGCGACCGAGCCTGAGCCACAGTCGCTGGCGGCATTGATTGCGCGTCAGCAAGCCGCCGGACTCACCAATTTTCTGCCGCCATTGCAGCTGGATGCCGCTGTCGACGCCTGGCCGTCCGCGATGGTCGATTTCGTCGTGGCGATCAATCTCATTCATATTTCGCCCTGGCCAACGACCGAGGCGTTGTTCGAAGGCGCTGCGCGGGTGGTGAACGAGCGCGGCGCGGTCATCGTCTACGGCCCTTTCAAGCGCGAAGGACGCCACAACTCGGATGGCAATATCGCCTTTGACGCCGATCTGCGCCAGCGTGACCCGCGCTGGGGCATACGCGATATGGAAGCGGTACTGGCATGTGCGGCGGCGAACGGGTTTGGCGCGCCTGCCATTCACGCCATGCCTGCAAATAACTTTCTGATCGTGATGAATCGAGGTCCGGCGGCCGCTAACCCGGGTTGACCGCGGCAGTGCGCTGCCACAGACTTGGTGCGGTATACCGCCTGCGGAAGCAGCGGGCGAAGTGTTTATATCTGGGAGAAACATTTCATGAGTATGACGAAGGGATGTTGCAAGTGGGTGGTGACCGCGCTGGCGCTTACGGTGGCCGGTGGCGTGGGAGCTGCGGATATCAAGCAGGGCGAGGGCGGCACCGCGGTACAGGGTGCAGCGGGTACCCAGGGTTCCACCGACGACAACGGCCTCGAGCACTGCGCCCAGCCGATGGCGGCCATGGCCGTGGTCGAGCCACAGGATTATGTGTCCATGGCGCTGGCCCGCTACAACCTGCAATCGCCCACCGGCATCATCCGCATGATGATCCAGCAATCCAATTGCTTCATCGTCGTCGAGCGTGGTCAGGGCATGCGCAACATGATGCAGGAACGTTCACTGGCCGACTCCGGTGAACTGCGGCAGGACTCCAATGTCGGTGGCGGGCAGATGGTTGCCGCGGATTTCATCATGACGCCCGCGGTCGTGTTTTCTGACGATGATGCCGGCGGCGGTGGTGGCGCCATCGGTGGTGCGCTCGGCGGCTTGATCGGCGGCCGCGCAGGACGCGTCATCGGCGGTATCGCCGGCGGCGTGAAGTTCAAGGAAGCGCAGACCAGCATGCTGGTGACCGATGCGCGTTCGGGCGTGCAGGTGGCCGCTGCCGAAGGCAGTGCGAAAAAGGCGGATCTGAAGCTCGGTGGCTTCCTGTTCGGTGGTGGTATCGGCGCCGGCGGTGGCGGCTATGCGAGCACGGCGGAAGGCAAGATCATCGCCGCCAGCCTGGTCGATAACTACAACAACATCGTACGCGTCGTGCGCAACGATCCGAACCTGCAGCGCAATGTCGGTACCCTGGCGCAGGAAGCCGCAATGGGCGGCAGTACGCAGGCCGGCGCGGTGTTCAATGCCGGCGATGTCATCCGGCCCAAGATCAACAACATCAAGTTGATGGCCAGTGCCAGCGATGGCGCGAAAGTCGTCGCTACGCTGAAAAAAGATGATGAGATGATTTATTTGGGCGAGGAGAAGGACGGCTTCGTCAACGTTGAAAGCGGTTCGGGCAGCGGCTGGGTCAAGAAGGTCTTGATCTCCCGTTAGCCAAGTGTCGACGCATGGATGCCGGCGGACACTTGCCGCCGGCATCCTCGTTTCAGAATTCCAGATTTTTCGGCGTCCGTGGAAACGGAATCACATCGCGGATATTGCCGATGCCGGTCAACAGCATCAGCAACCGTTCGAAGCCCAGGCCAAACCCGGCGTGCGGCACGCTGCCGTAACGGCGCGTATCCAGATACCACCAGTAGTCGGCTTCGTTGAGACCCTGCGCGGCCATCCGTGTGCGTAACACATCCAGCCGGTCCTCGCGCTGACTGCCCCCGATCAATTCTCCACTGCCGGGCACCAGCAGGTCCATGGCCGCCACGGTGCGTTCGTCGTCGTTCATTCGCATATAGAATGCCTTGATCTCCGCGGGCCAGTCGTGGACGAACACCGGGCAACTGAACAGGTCTTCGCAAAGAAAGCGTTCGTGCTCGGTCTGCAAATCATGGCCCCATTGCGGCTTGTATTCGAAATCCCGTCCACTGCGTTGCAGTTCGGTGATGGCGTCGGTGTAGGAGATGCGCTGGAAATTGCCGGCGGCGATGCGTTCGAGGCGGGCGGGCAGGGTCCGGTCGACGAATTTGCTGAACAGTGCCAGGTCCTCCGCACAATCGGCCAGTGCGAATGCCGTCAACTCGCTGACCATGTCCTGCGCGAGATCCATATCCGCCGCCAGATCGGCGAACGCAACCTCCGGCTCAATCATCCAGAATTCAGCCATGTGACGGCTGGTGTTCGAATTCTCCGAGCGGAAGGTCGGACCGAAGCAGTACACCTTGCCCAGACCCAGACAGTAGGTTTCCAGGGCCAGTTGGCCGCTGACGGTCAGGCGTGCCGGTTTGCCAAAGAAATCCTGCTGGTAGTCGACTGCGCCATCGCTGCGCGGCACATGGTTGAGATCCAGCGTGGTGACATTGAACATCTCGCCGGCGCCTTCGCAGTCCGAACCGGTGATGATGGGGGTGTGTACATAGTGGAAACCGCGGCGTTGGAAAAAGTCGTGCACCGCGAATGACAGCCGTGAACGCAACCTTGCGACAGCGCCGTATTTGTTGGTGCGAACACGCAGATGCGCAATTGTGCGCAGGAACTCGTCGGTATGGCGTTTTTTCTGCAAGGGATAATCCGCGTCCGCACCACCCAGCAGTTCCACAACGGTGGCATGCAATTCCCAACGCTGTCCCGCGCCGGGAGATTCCACCAGGGCGCCATGCACCCTGACGGCGGCGCCAGTAGGTATGTGTTGAATCTCGTCGTAGCCGGGCAGGTTGGCGTCAGCCACCACCTGCAGGTTGGCCATGCACGAACCATCGTTGATTTCCAGAAACGAAAACGTCTTGCTGTCACGTCGCGTGCGGACCCAACCTTCGGCAATCACCTTGTCATTTGCCGTAGTGGTCGCCAGCAGATCCTTGATACGTATTGCCTTGGTCATGCGTTACCTTTTCGAAACGGATTGGCCGGTAGCAGCCTGCCGCCACTGTGCAGCAGGGCGAATAATGCAATCACCAGCAGATGGACCCACCAGATCCCGATTGCGGGCGGTGTCTTGGCACTGGCCAGCAATGCCCGGGCCATACCAATGACGTTAGTGTAGAGAAAGAAAATGGCGATCGCGCTGACGATGCCGGGATTGAACCGGCCCGGTCGCGATTGCGCCATGTTGACCGCGAGCATGGCCAGCACCAGCACCGAAACCGGTATGGCGATCCGGTACTCGAGTTCCGCGCGTGCCATCAGTGTATTCGCGGCCAATAGAGTTTCCGGACTGTCTGCTTCGGTATCCGGGCGTCGAAGTGGTCTGCCATCGGTTTCAATCAGTACTGCGTAACGGTTGAATCGGGTGATTTCGAAATTCTGTGATCCGGGCTGGCCGCCGTAGCTGGTGCCATCGAGGAACACCGCGTAGCGGGCGCCCGTAGTTCTATCCACTTCCACCCGCGCCCTGGCGGCACGCATCAGTCCGGCCTCGGAACCGTCACGTACCTGGACAAACGCATTTTCCAACGCGGAATCGTCGGCGCTGATGCCTTCGGCGTAGAACACGCGGTCACCTTCCGAAAGCTCCTGGAAGCGCCCGGCGCGGACTCCGGCGATGGTTGCTTCGTTACGCGCTTCACGTTCCACCGTGTTCAGCTCGCGTTCCAGCCAGGGCACGCCGTACATCGCGTGTGCGCCCGACAACAAGGCCAGGGGCAGGGCGATGGTCAGGGTGGCGAGATAGAAATGGCGATCGGTATAGCCTGCGGCGCGCATGGCGACGATCTCGTTGTCTCTGGAGAGGCGTGTGAGCCCGGCGAAAATGCCGAGGTACAGGCTCAGCGGCAGGACTTCCTTCATCGAGACACCGACCTTGTACATGACCAGCCGGGTGATATGGTCGGCGGCAATGCGACCGGCAGCGGCGTCAGCCAGGTAGCGGGTCAGGCGCAAGCTCACCACGAGAATGAACAGGCCAAAGGCTATGGTCGCGAAATAACGCGCGATTTCTACGATAATGTAACGCCGGACAATCATCGGACGAGGATTATAAGCGCGTGGGCTATCGGCTGACCAAAATCTATACCCGCACCGGTGATGACGGTACGACGGGCCTCGGCGATGGCAGCCGGATCGCCAAGAGGGCTTTGCGGGTGCATGTCATTGGCGAGATCGATGAATTGAACTGCGCACTTGGCCTGGTGCTGGCCTGTGCCGGCGCCGTGTCCTGGGTAGTACGGCTGGAAGAAGTGCAACGCCGCCTGTTTGACATCGGCGGCGAACTCGCGGTGCCTGGTCTGCATCTCATCGATGCCGATCGCGTCGTGGCACTTGAGTCGTGGTTGGACGCCATCAACGAAACATTGCCGCCACTGACTGATTTCGTATTGCCTGGCGGCGGTCCGGCTGCCGCGCATTGTCATCTTGCCCGGGCAATCTGTCGCCGCAGTGAACGTGGTCTGTGGGAGCTTGCGGCCAGTGAAGAGGTCAACCTGCACAGCCTGACGTTCATCAACCGGCTATCCGACCTGCTGTTCGTTCTCGCACGGGCGCTTGCCCGCGATAACGCGCACGCCGAACCGCTCTGGCACGATAGTGAAAGCTGGTTTATGACGCCGTAAGGCACGCTCAACCCGGCTGTATTCTGCGCCGGGCCGACGGTAGAATGGCGCTCCGTCCAATCCCCCTTAGCTGAGAGCGTTCGATAGTGAAAATTGCGTGCCTGGATTTCGAAGGCGTGCTGGTCCCGGAAATGTGGCTGGCAGTCGCCGACAAGTACAATGAAGATGGTTTACGAATCACCACCCGCGACATTCCCGATTACCGGGAATTGATGCGCATCCGTCTGGATGTGATGGCCAAACGCGGTCTGACCATTCACGACGTGCAATCGGCTATCGCCGGTCTCGACCCGCTGCCCGGTGCACAGGAGTTTCTGGATTGGCTGCGGCCACGATTCCAGGTAGCGATCATTTCCGACACGTTCTACGAATTTGCCGCGCCACTGGTGGCCAAGCTCGGCTTCCCGATGATCCTCTGCCATCGGCTGGACGTCGAAGACAACGGCAATATCGCCGACATCCGTCTGCGCCAGGAAGATCCCAAGCGGCATTCCGTGCTTGCCTTCCAGAGTCTGAAGTACAAGGTCGTGGCCACGGGTGATTCGTATAACGATACGACCATGCTGAAGACGGCTGACGCCGGCATTCTGTTCCAGCCCTCGCAACGCGTTATCGATGATTTCCCCGAGATACCGGTCGCATTGACCTATGAGGAATTGAAAACCTTCTTCAGCGACGCCGCCGCGCGTCTCAACTGAAGGTTGCGCGCCTCGATCAGTGCCAGCGTTCGCTGGCCTGATCAAGGCGGGGAATTACTGCTTCGTCCCAGTTCTCGCTTGCCCAGGCCAGCACCCTTGCCGGTGCTGCCGAACGCAATGCCGCCGGTGGCCGTTGACCGAGAAACGACAGCGCGTCGTGGAGCACGGTGCCTGGATCTGACAGTACCGGTGGTGGCGCCCCGAGATGCTTGCTCAGTTTGCGACCGTCGTCACCGAGCACCACCGGGGTATGGGCATAGGTCGGCGTAGGCAGCCCCAGCGCCTGTTGCAGCAGAATGTGTCGGGGCGTCGAATCGATGAGATCGGCGCCGCGCACGATATCTGTCATTCCACACAGCGCATCGTCGAGCACCACCGCCAGGTGGTAGGCGAAATATCCGTCAGCACGCTTGATCACAAAGTCACCGCTGCTGTGTGCAACATCGATGGTCAACTCACCGCGGATCCGATCGATGAACGTCACCTCACCATCAGGTACACGAAAGCGCCAACTGCGAATCTGCCTGCCTTCCGGCAAGCCACTGCGGCAGGTGCCGGGGTAGCAACCCTCAACGAGGTCCGCGCGCGAGCAACCGCAAGGGTAGGCCAGACCTTCACGCAGCAGTCGTTCGAGTGCCGCCTGATAGTGAACCAGCCGTTCGCTCTGCCGCAGCATTGGGCCATCCCAATGCAGGCCCAGATGCTCCAGGGTATTCAGAATCGACGATTCGGCGTCCGGTCGCAGCCGTTGCCTGTCGAGGTCTTCGATGCGCAACCACCATTGCCCGTTGCGCGAACGCGCGGCAAGCCAACTCGCCAGCGCGGCAACGATCGAACCGAAATGCAGCGGACCGGACGGCGTGGGGGCGAAGCGACCGCGGTAGGTCGGCGCGTCGCTCATTGCTCCAGCAAAGCATGCTCGACGCACAGCGCGGTCGCGCCGCAAACGGCCGCCGGCATGGCGATGAAGTTCAACACCGGAATCATGGTCATGCCCATCACGACGGCGCCAAAGCCCAACGCCATGCGGCGCCGTTGACGCAACGCCGCCAGCACGTGCGGAAACACATATCCGTTGTTCCCCAATGGAATTTCCAGGTATTCCAGCGACAGCATCCAGGCGCCAAAGGCCAACCAGATCCATGGCGCCAGCAGATTCAGGCCCGGAATCAGAAACAGCAGCAGGCAGGGAATTGCGCGAACCGCCATGTACCGGAACTTGCGCAATTCACTGCCCATGCTGCGGCCGACTTCGGCGAGAACCGTTTTCAGCGTGAACGGCGTCTGGATCAGTTCGCCGCGTAACTGGCGTTGTACCGCTTCCGCGAGCAGCCCGTTGAACGGTGCGGCGATCATGGTGGCGATGATGGTGAACAGGAAAAACACCACGGCCGCGCCGGCCAGGATGAACAGTGGCCAAATCAGGAATTCCAGCCATTGCAGGTAGGACGGCAGGCTGGAGATGAGGTGGTCAATCACGCGCCCGAGCAGCGTGAACCCGCCGGCGAACAGAATCAGGTTGACCAGCAACGGCAGTACGACGTATCGGCGCAGTCCCGGCCGCTTCAACATGCCAATCCCGCGCAATGCGCCGTGTACACCGGCGCCGAAACTGTCGCGTACCGGCGGGTTCATCGCGCCGCGGGGGGTAATGAAACCATTGGCGCCGGCGACCAGCCCTCCGCACGGTGCTCCACGACGATGGTTGGATAGGTACCGCCACGGACATTGAAGGCGGCGGTCAACCGTGCGAAGCGCGGCGAACATGCGCGGACAATGTCATCCAGAATCTCGTTGGTGACGGCCTCGTGGAACTTGCCATCATCGCGAAACGACCAGATGTAGAGCTTCAGAGACTTCAATTCGACGCAGGCCGCGTCCGGGATGTATTCGAGATCCATATGGGCAAAATCGGGCTGCCCTGTTTTCGGGCATAAGCAGGTAAATTCCGGAATTGCGATCCGGATGGTGTAGTCCCGCGCGGGCGCCGGATTGGGAAAAACCTCGAGCGTACGGCTCGGACGAGTACTCATGCGCTGGTGCTCCTGCTTCACTGGTCAAGGATTGAACAAGGGCGCAATTATCGCATGCGGGTGACCAAAACCGCAGCGCTGGAAAACCTCGTCAATTACACGAGGTAACAAAATTTATATCAGTAATAACAGATAGATAAGAGAGTTATCTAGAATTCGAATGATAATGGGCGAAGGCCGTTTAATCCGGTATCCTACGCGGCCATGCGAATCTCCCGAATCAAAATCTCCGGTTTCAAATCCTTCGTCGATCCCACGGTGCTCGAACTGCCCGGCAACCTTACCGGCGTTGTTGGTCCCAACGGGTGCGGCAAGTCCAACATCATCGATGCGTTGCTCTGGGTGCTGGGGGAATCTTCAGCCAAACACCTGCGCGGCGACTCCATGTCCGACGTCATCTTCAATGGCTCCAATACCCGCAAGCCGGTCGGTCAGGCGGCGGTGGAGATCATTTTTGATAACAGCGCCGGGACCTTGGAAGGCAAATACGCCAGCTACAACGAAATCTCGATCAAGCGTGTGCTGGGCCGCGACGATGTGTCTTCGTATTTCCTGAACGGCGCGCGCTGCCGGCGCAAGGACGTCATCGATGTCTTTCTCGGAACCGGCGTGGGCAAAGGCGGCTACTCGGTGATTGCCCAGGGCACCATCAGCCGCGTCATCGAGGCCAAGCCGGAAGAGATGCGCGCCTTCCTGGAAGAGGCGGCCGGTATTTCCCGCTACAAGGAGCGTCGTCGCGAAACCGAGAACCGGATTAAACATGCGGTGGAAAATCTCGACCGCGTCAACGATATCCGCGATGAACTGGAGAAACAGCTCGAACGTCTTGATCGGCAGGTCAAGGCCGCCGAGCGCTATCAAAGACTGAAGGCGGAGGAGCGCCTGGCGCGCGCGCAGTTGCTGGCGATCCGCTGGCGCGGCATCGAACAGGAACGGACTCAGACGCTGGAAGATCTGTCCACTCAGCAGAACGCGTTGGAGCAGGCCAATGCGCAGATGCGGCATATCGAAAGCGACATTGCGACATACCGCGTCCGTCAGCACGAACTGACGGATACCTTCAACCAGGTGCAGAGCCGCTACTACGCAACCAGCGCGGAAATCTCCCGCTGCGAACAGGCCCTGCAACATGCCGAACAGCGGCGTGAGGAAATCGAACAGGCACTGAACGAAGCGCGACGCAGCCGTGACGCCACCCGGGCCCATCTGGAAACCGATACCGCCCGCAGCCAGACGCTGGCAGGTGATATCGCGACCCTGGAGCCGGCCCTGGAAGGGCTGCGTGAACAGGAGTTGGGGACTGAGGAGCGCTATGCCCGGGCGGATGCCGAAATGCGGACGTGGCAGGAGGCCTGGGACGATTTCAACAGCCACGCGAGCGAAATGTCACGCGTTGAGCGGGTGGAACAGGTCCGCCTCGAACACCTGGAACAAAGCCTTTCCGAGACCAGCCATCGCTTGCAACAGCTGCGCACCGAACAGGAGCGGCTCACGCCCGATGAAATAGAAGCCGCCGTCAATCGCAGCTATGAGGCCGTAGCCCAGGTCGAGCGTGAACTGTCGACCGTGCTTGACCAACGTGATCAACAACACCAGGCGCTGCAGGATGTCCGCACCGAGATTCAGCAACTCGCCGATGCGCTGGACAGCCGCCGGCTCGAGTTCCAGTCGCTCAAAGGCAGGATCGCGTCGCTGGAGCAGCTGCAGGATGCGGCGCTCAATCGCGACGACGCCGCAGTGGGCGGCTGGCTGGGGCGGCATGATATCGCCGAACCCACGCGGCTGGCCGAAGTGCTGCGCATCGAAGGCGGTTGGGAGCGGGCGGTCGAAACCGTCATCCGTCTCCCACTCGATACCTTCTGCAATGACAGCCTGGAACCTCTGCTGACGGGCGCCGGCCATCAAGGCCTGCCGTCCCGCGTGACGGTGTTGTCCTCGCACAGCACTGGCGGCGCGGGCGCCAGTAACCCGGCAGTCAGCGCACCGCTGCTCACCAGCAAGTTGAACAGTGAATGGCCGGTGCAATCGCTGCTCGCCGGCGTCTACGCGGTCGACACCGTGGAGCAGGCGTTGGCCCAACGTGGCTCGCTCGCGCCGCATGAGTCGCTGGTCTGTCGCGATGGCACCTGGGTCGGGCCGAACTGGCTACAGGCCACGCCGGCAACCCGCGATGATTCCAGCGTGCTTGAGCGGGTTTCATTGCTGGATGACCTTCGCCAGCAGGCCGATGTGCTGGAAGAGACCATCAATCAACAACGCACTGCGCACGAGGATGCACAGGCCCGACGCAGCGAACTCGAACAGGCCGGTCGCGAAATGGCCTCACGGCTGGACGGATTGCAGCGGCGCGCGGCCGAAGAGAAATCGCAGCTGGCCCGTCAGGAAACCCAGCTGGAACAGGTGCGCAACCGGTTGCTGGCGCTGGAAGACGAACTGGCCAATCTTGGTGATCTTTCGGAGACCGAGGCGGGCGAGCGACTGCGTGTTCAAAGTCACCTCGAAGATGTTCGCATGCAGATGGCGACCATGGATGCCAGGCGTGCAGAACTGAGCGCACGGCGCGAAGAGATTCGCGGCCATGTGGATACCGCGCGCAGTGAGCTGGCGGAGGTGCGGGCGCGGGCGCACGAACACGCGTTGCGTCTGGAGAACTACCGCACCCAGCTTGCCGGCCTGAACGACGCCATGGCGCGTAATCAACAGGCATCCACCCAGCTCACCCAACGTTGCAGCGATCTGGAGATCGCGCTGGAAGCCGCGCTGGAGCCCAAGGAGGGTATGAACGAGCGATTGGAACAGGCGCTCAATCAACAGGTGGCGTTGGAAGAGGAACTGGGCAACGCGCGGCAGGCCCTGGAAGCCAATGATACCGCCGTGCGTGACGCGGAAGCAGCTTTGACCAGCGCCACCCAGCGGGTTGCCGAACGCCGCGAAACGCTGGATACGACGCGCCTGACCGTACGCGAGTATGAAGTCCGGGCGCGCGATCTGGCCGAACGTATCGCGGCGGGTGAACAGACCCTGGAAACGCTGCTGGCCGAACTCGATGCCGCCGCCTCCGAGGAGGCGTGGGTGGAAATGATCACCGGCATCGAAAACCGTATCAATCGCCTCGGGCCCATCAACCTTGCCGCCATCGATGAACAGACCCAGGCCATGGAGCGCAAGCAGTACCTGGATGCCCAGTTCACCGATCTGACCCAGGCGCTCGATACGCTGCGCGAAGCCATGCAGAAGATCGATCGTGAGACGCGGACCCGGTTCAAGGAAACCTTCGACAAGGTCAACACCAGCATGCAGGAGCTGTTCCCGACCTTGTTCGGCGGTGGCCACGCTTACCTGGAGCTGGTCGGCGAAGATTTGCTCGACACCGGGGTGACGGTCATGGCGCGTCCGCCGGGCAAGAAGAACAGCACCATCCACCTGCTGTCCGGCGGCGAAAAGGCGCTGACCGCCATGGCGTTCGTCTTCTCACTGTTCCGGCTGAACCCGGCGCCGTTCTGCCTGCTGGACGAGGTCGACGCCCCGCTGGATGACGCCAACGTCGTACGTTATTGCAACCTTGTGCGCAGCATGTCGAACGAAATCCAGTTTGTATTCATCACCCATAACAAAGTCACGATGGAGCTTGCCGAACAACTCGTCGGTGTCACAATGTACGAACCCGGCGTTTCGCGCCTGGTATCGGTGGATATGGACGAAGCCGTGCAGATGGCGGCGTCGGCCTGAGCACCGATTGAAGAGCGGTGCTGACGTCCTCCTGGCGTCAGCGTGGGTAACGGCCATGGTCCTCGCAACCGATGGGAGTTGCGGTGTCGAATCTGCAATTGACGCTTTTGATCGCCGGCATCGTCGTTGTCGCCGGCGTCTACTTGTGGAGCGTTCTGAACAAACGGCGACGCAATCGCCGGCGCAGCCAGGGTAAGCGGCGGCCGCGACCGTCGCTGCGTCAGCCACCGGAACCTGCACTGCCGGATCCTGAACCTTTCGGTCTGCCGGACGGCGATGAACTCGGTCCGGTGCGGATTGTTTCGCGGACACCCGCTACCGCCCGCCAAGACGAAGACTTCGGGGAATTGCCTGCAATTCGTCGCGATGAGGAAGTTGCGCCGCTCGACGTCAAACCATCCAGGAGCCGCCAACGACGTGATCGCCAGCTTGAACTGAATCTCGACGAGGAGGAGGCCCGCGCCTCATCTCCGGCGCCTGCGGTGCCGGCGTCAGCCCCTGCGCCTTCGGCGTCAGCACCTGCGCCTTCGGCGTCAGCACCTGCGCCTTCGGCGACAGCACCCACTGGTCGGCCGACGAGCGCGGTCAGGCCGGCGGTGACGCGGGAAGTCGATGGCGTCGATACGGCGGCACAGGCGTCTGATCTTTTGATCATTTACCTCCGGGCGGCGCCGGGTGGAAGCTGGGACGCCAGCGAACTCAAGGCCGCCTTGGAACTCGTGGATATGCGCTATGGCGACATGCGGATATTCCACCATTACGGCGTCGGCACGCTGGCAAGCAAGGTGTCCCTGTTCAGCGTCGCCAACATGTTCGAACCGGGTCACCTCGATGTGGAAGCCATGGCCGGGGGAACGACCAGCGGCCTGGCGTTATTCATGCCGTTGCCCGCGCCACGCGATGCGGGACTGGTACTGGAATTATTCATCAACACGGCCGAGCGGCTCGCCGACCTGTTGGAAGGTGACCTCCTGGATGCCTCGCACAAACCCCTGGCAGCACCTGCAATAGAGAAAATGCGGTCACGCGCGGCCCGCTTCGCCAATGTCGATTCCTGAAGCTGCGCGTGCGCGCGCCGCCGATCTGCGAACGCAGATCGAGCACCACAATCACCTTTACTACGTGCTCGATGCGCCGGAAATCAGCGATGCGCAGTACGACGTGCTGTTCCGTGAACTTGAGGCCCTGGAAGCGGCGTATCCCGAACTGGGCGGCCCCGATTCACCTACCCAGCGCGTCGGCGCACCGCCGCTGGCGCAATTCGACGAGGTACGGCACCTCTCACCCATGCTGTCACTGGCCAACGCGTTGGACGAGACCCAGATGCGGGATTTCGATCGACGCGTCTGCGAAGGACTGGACGTCGCGGCAGTGGATTATGTCGCGGAAACCAAGCTGGACGGCCTGGCCATCAATCTCATTTACGAGCACGGCCTGCTGGTGCGGGCAGCCACCCGCGGCGACGGGACGCGCGGTGAGGATGTCACGAGCAATGTCCGCACGGTGAAGGCAGTTCCGCTGCGGTTACGCGGGGCTGAACTGCCGGCCATGCTGGAAGTGCGGGGTGAGGTCTACATGACGCACGCCGGCCTGCTCGAATTGAACAAGCAGCAACTTGCGGCGGGCGAGAAGACATTTGCCAACCCACGCAACGCGGCCGCCGGCGCGCTGCGCCAACTCGATTCACGCATCACTGCCAGGCGTCCGCTGACCATCTACTGTTATGGCGTGGGCACCATAGACGGTGCTGAATTGCCGCCCACGCAATGGGAGGTGCTCGGCTGGCTTCGTGAACTTGGCCTGCGCGTCTCACCGTTGAGCGAGCGGGTCAGCGGCATCGATGGTTGCATCGCTTACTACCAGCGTCTGGGACAACAACGCGCCAACCTCGGCTATGACATCGACGGCATCGTATACAAGGTGGACCGGCGTGATTACCAGGCAACGCTGGGCTATGTGTCCCGTGCGCCGCGCTGGGCGGTTGCTTACAAATTTCCGCCGGAGGAAGCGCAGACGACGGTGCTGGCCATCGATGTACAGGTGGGCCGTACGGGGGCATTGACGCCCGTGGCGCGCCTGCACCCCGTTCATGTCGGTGGCGTCACGGTGACCAACGCCACCTTGCACAACCAGGACGAGATTGCGCGCAAGGATATCCGCGTGGGCGATACAGTCATTGTTCGTCGCGCAGGGGATGTCATACCGGAAGTCGTCAGGGTGCTGGTGGAACACCGGCCGGCGGACGCCGTACCCTATGAAATGCCGACTGAAGTCGAGGACTTCGAGGTTGCCCGGATCATCCAGGCCATTGCGCACTTCGCCGGGCGCAGGGCGATGGACATCGAAGGGCTGGGCGAGAAGGTCATCGAACAGCTGGTCCGTATCGGCAAGGTGACGTCGGCCGCTGATCTATACCGGCTGGACCAGGCGGACCTTGTCGCATTGGAACGCATGGGCGAGAAATCCGCGCAGAACCTGCTCGATGCCATCAACCGGAGTCGCGATACGACATTCGAAAGAGTACTGTTTGCCATTGGCATTCCCGATGTCGGCATCGCTACGGCGGCAAACCTCGCGCGATATTTCGGTGGCCTGGACGCATTATCCGGAGCGACCGCTGAGGCGTTGGCGCAAGTGCCCGATGTCGGTCCAATCGTGGCTGCAAACATCGTTGAATTCTTCGCTGACGACGCCCAGCGCAAATTACTCAAGGGTTTACGGGCCGGCGGTGTGCGTTGGGCCGAGCACGCCCCGCAGGCGGCAGCCACCGACGGACCGCTCAGCGGCCTGACGTTTGTCCTCACCGGGACCCTGGAAACGATGACACGCGATCTTGCTGGCGATCGGCTGAAGGCGTTGGGCGCCAAGGTCGCAGGCAGCGTTTCGAAGAAAACCAGCTATGTGGTGGTTGGCGCAGAGGCGGGCAGCAAGGCGGACAAGGCGGCGGAACTCGGCGTGCCAGTGCTGGACGAGGCGGCATTGATCGATTTACTCGCAGCACCGGACGCGTGGCGTGCAAGCAAAGCGTAGTCAAACCCGGGGCAGCGCTTCCGCCGGACAATATTGCCAGTTGGTGTGAATATCAGCGGCAACTATTGCCGCTTGCCGGATCAAGCGGCAGGCGGGCTGTTCGGAGCTGCACAAACGCAATTGCGGCCGGCGCGTTTGGCATTGTAAAGCTGTCGATCCGCCCGCCCCAGGAACATATCGGCCGATTCGTCACGCTGAATTTCCGCGACGCCGAGACTGACCGTGACATTGATTGTGTGCTCGGAAACCGCCAACTGCATGGTTTCGATAGAAGACCGGACGCGTTCGGCCAGCAGACGTGCGCCGACCAGCGATGTGTTGCTCAATACGATCAGGAATTCCTCGCCGCCATAGCGGAACACGGCATCACTGGTACGCGTACAGCCGGTGACGCAATCCGCCACTGCCCGCAATACCGTGTCACCGGCCAGATGACCATAGTTGTCGTTGACCGATTTGAAGTGGTCGACATCAAGCATGATGAGTGAGGTGCGGGAGCCGTGACGGTGATATTCCGAGACCTTCTGACCCAGGTAGCTGGATAGGGCGGAACGGTTGTTCACCCCGGTCAGCGGGTCTTTCATTGCGGAATTCACTGCCTGTTCATACAGGTAGGCATTCCGCAGGGGATAAATCAGGCTGCCCAGCACGGACTCGATGATATCGATTTCAACCGCCGTGAACGGCCGCCGACGCGAGATGATGAGCTCGCCCAGTGAGGTGCCCATCAAGGCCAGGTCGTATCTGCAGTGGTGGGTCCGCCGGGTCAGGGTGACTTCCTCGTCGCCATCGCGCACCAGCCATACATTGTCGTGCGGGACGGTGTTGCCGAGTTCGTGGCTGAACAGGCGGACGATTTCCTCGGCCGACAGGCTCGATTGCAGTGTGGTCGCCAGCTTCAGTAGCAGACGGTCGACATTAACTTGCGTCGCGTCAGTTACCTTACGTCGCAAGGTTGCCAGCGACGACGGCGATGAATCCGTGCTTGTGTCTTTCGCGTCGTCGCGGTTAACCGGCGTGCTTACCGATGCCATGCTTCAAGTCCTTATCACTGCCGAATGCGGCATACAGGCTATGCCAGAAACGTGCCAAATTCCGCGAAACGACGGTTCGTCGGCGCCGATTTGCGCTGAAGCGCTCAATGGCTATGGCGAACACCCCCTCCGCACGGTTTTTGTGCAGCCCCATGAATCATTGTCTGTATGGCTGATTTGTCAAGGTTTTGACTGGGCGGCTCGCGGCATCGGCGATCAGCCGTCAAATTTCCGGCCAGACGGCGCCGACGGCTAGCGAGCGTCAAGTTGTTGACCGGTGATGGCGTGACTGTCGTCACCCAAGAGGAACAGGAAGGCCGGTGCGACGGATTCCGGCGCCGGAATATGGGACGGATCCTCGGCGGGATAGGCCAGGGCGCGCATCGGGCTGCGGGTGGCGAGCGGGTTCAGGGTATTCACCCGCACGCCGGTACTCGCCAGTTCGTCGGCCAGCATGCCGGCCATGGATTCCATTGCCGCCTTCGACGCCGCGTAAGCACCCCAGAACGCTCGTGGCTTGCGCGCCACACTGGAACTGGTCATCACGACCGATGCCGAGGCTGCTGCCCGCAGCAGCGGCAGGAATGCCTGGGTCATCAGAAAAACGCTATGCAGGTTGACCTGGAAAATCCGTGCCCATAGCACCGGGTCGAAGCTTGCCACGGGAGTGAGTTGGCCCAACACCGCGGCATTGGCGACAAGTCCATCCAGCCGGCCGTATTCATGATTTATGACTTCAGCGATCTGTTCGTAATCAGCAAGGCCAGCGCCTTCCAGATTGATCGGCACGGCCCGCGGCGGCCTGGGCGCACCCGGCAGCGCTTCGATTTCGTCGCACAGCGCTTCCAGTGCCCGCGGTTTGCGTCCACTGAGAATCAACTGGGCACCGTGCGCGGCGGCAGCCAGTGCGACTGCGCGGCCAATCGCGCCAGTGGCGCCGGTGAGGAATATGATCTTGTCCTGCAGCAGACCGGGTCTGGCCTGGTAGCTGTTGAGCGGCTGAGGAACTGTCATCAGCTGAAGTCTCCGGCGCGGACGATGGTGTCGCTCGGTGGACGTGAATCGTCGACGGTCGGAAAGTCCAGCGTGTAATGCAGGCCACGGCTTTCATGACGCTTCAAAGCACAACGAATGATAAGTTCCGCCACCTGCACCAGGTTTCGCAATTCGATCAGATCAGGCGTCACGACGAAATTGCCGTAGTACTCGCTGATTTCACTCCGCAGCAATTCCACCCGGTGGCGCGCCCGCTGCAGGCGCTTGGTGGATCGAACTATGCCGACGTAGTCCCACATGAACCGGCGCAACTCATCCCAGTTATGCGCCACGACAACGGCTTCGTCGGAATCGGTCACCCGGCTTTCATCCCACTCGGGCAGCAGCGGGGCGGGCGGCATGTGCGGCATGTTGCGGCGGATATCTTCGGCAGCACTGCTGGCGAATACCAGGCATTCCAGCAGCGAATTGCTCGCCATGCGATTGGCGCCATGCAACCCGGTGCATGCGACTTCACCCACCGCATACAAACCGGTCAGAGAGGTGTGGCCGGCCAGATCGGTGACGACGCCGCCGCAGGTGTAGTGGGCGGCCGGGACAATGGGGATCGGGCGCTGGGTGATGTCTATGCCGTACTGCATGCACGTCGCATAGACGTTCGGAAAATGTTCGGTGATGAAGTCGGCGTCGCGATGACTGATGTTCAGATAAAGACAGTCTGCGCCCAACCGTTTCATCTCGTGGTCGATAGCCCGGGCGACGATGTCGCGGGGCGCGAGTTCGGCGCGCTCGTCGAAACGCGGCATGAAGCGGCTGCCATCCGGCAGTTCCAGGTGTGCACCTTCGCCGCGCAGCGCTTCGGTAATCAGGAAGGATTTGGCCGCCGGATGGTAGAGACAGGTCGGATGGAATTGCATGAACTCCATGTTCGCCACAGCGCAGCCCGCCCGCCAGGCCATGGCGATTCCGTCACCTGTCGCAACGTCCGGATTGGTGGTGTACAGGTAGACCTTGCCGGCGCCGCCGGTGGCGAGGTAGGTGCAGCGGGCGCCGAATGCATGTATCCGGCCGGTGGCGCGATCCATGATGTAGGCGCCAAGGCAGCGGTCGGGCGAGCGTCCCAGTTTGGCCTGGGTGATGAGGTCGACCGCGATGTGATGCTCGAACACCGTGATGTTGTCGTGGCGCTTCACCTGGCCTTCCAGCGTCGTCTCTATCGCCCGTCCGGTGGAATCCGCCGCATGGACCACACGCCGGTGGCTGTGACCACCTTCCCGCGTGAGATGGTAGGCGGAACCGGAATCCCCGTCCGTGTTGCGGGTGAAGGGGACGCCATAATCAATGAGGCGCTGGATTTCGCCCGGGCCATGGCGAACCACGAATTCGACGACGTCCGGCCGGCACAAGCCGGCACCGGCGTTCAGCGTGTCGTTGACGTGCGATTCAAGCGAATCGGCGTCATCCAGCACCGCGGACACGCCGCCCTGGGCGTAATAGGTGGCGCCTTCTGTCAGCGGCCCTTTACAGATGACGGCCACGCGGAAATCGTCCGCCAGATGCAATGCGGCCGTCAGCCCGGCTGCACCACTGCCAATGATCAGGATGTCGAAATCGTGTTGCATGTGGAAAACCGATACCACGGCGGAAGGCCATGGCATCTCTGGAGGGTCAAGAGGTTACCTGTCGAAAGTCACGTATCTTGGTATACTGCCGCAACGTCAGAAAAATACAACGATTTCTCCCGAACTTACCGTAAATACCCCGGTCTATGCCCGTAACGTTGACTCGAAAGCCGCCGTATTCCACCGAAGGGTTCGCATAGATGAGCGATGGCGGTGCGGATAAGGAATTGGTCGAACGGGTACAGCAGGGCGACAAGAAGGCGTTCGATCTCCTGGTACTGAAATACCAGCATCGAATCGTCAAGCTGGTGATGAGGTATGTCCGGGATCCTGCCGAAGCGCTGGATGTGACGCAGGAGTCATTCATCAAGGCCTACCGGGCACTTCCGAATTTCCGTGGCGACAGCGCCTTCTATACCTGGCTTTACCGGATTGCGATCAATACGGCCAAGAATCATATCGTATCGAATGCGCGCAGGCCGCTGACCGCGGACCTGTCCGATAGTGACGGCGAACAGATCAGTCTCGATGTGTTTGCCAGTGAGGTCGAGAATCCGGAAAACCTGCTGCTGACCGAGCAGTTGAAAGAGCAGATCCTGGCAGCGGTGGAAAACCTGCCGGAAGACCTGAGGATTGCGATTACATTGCGGGAAATCGAGGGTTTAAGCTACGAAGAGATTGCCGATACCATGGATTGTCCCATCGGCACCGTGCGCTCACGTATCTTCCGCGCCCGCGAAGCAATCGATAACCGGATACGACCGTTGTTGAATAATTAGTTTTGATACCAAACAATACGTTTAATTAATCAATCCCGTTCAGAGATAGTGCCATGCCTGATCAATTAGAAAAGCTTTCCGCAATGGTGGATGACGAACTCCTCGACGATGCGCAGTGCAGTTCGCTGATCGATCAGATGCTGGCAAACCGGAAGATGCAGGAATCCTGGCGCAGCTATCATCTGATTGGCGAGGTGTTGCGGCAATCCAATGCCACGCTGAAACCGGCGCGCGACATTGAAGTAAAACAGCCGGTACCCGCCCCGATAATCCAACGCCCGACCTTGCAGCACCGTTTGTTGATGCCAGTGGCCGCAGTTGCGCTGATGGCGGTGACCGCGTCCACCACGATGGTGCTGACCCGACAGGATGCCCAGCCGGGTCTGATGGCTGAGCGGACGATGCTTGATGTCGCAGACCAGCCGATGTCGCAGGTTGGCACAATTCCTGTGGTGATTGCTGGCGTCGTACCGCCGCCCAGCCGTGCCGGCCGCAGTTATCCTGTACAGACCGTCCGCTACCAGTCGGTTGAGGAGCGTGAAGCCGCGCAGCGGTTGAACAGCTACCTGGTCAATTTCACTGAAGAACGCATCAATTCCGGCATGCCGGGGATGCAACCGTATGGCCGGGTCATCGGCTACGAAGCCCAGCGCTGAGCCTATGACGTTGCGTCAATTCAGGCAGTATCGCGGCTGGCAGGCATGGACCGGTTTGTTCATCGGCTGGCTGGTGCTGACCGGCGCCGCGGCGAACGAAGCAGGGCCAAGCGCCATCGCGTTACTGGAAGGCATGTCGCGGGCAAACCGCAGCATGAATTACCGGGGTGTGTTCGTCTATCAGCGTGGCAGTCAGATCGACGCCATGCGCATCGTCCACAGGGGCGATGGCGACATTGAGTTCGAGCGCCTGATCTCCTTGACCGGCGCCGCCCGCGAAGTGATACGCGAAGGCGACCAGGTAACCTGTGTCTTCCCTGACGAAAAGTCAGTCATCGTCGAACGCAGCGCCAAGCAGCAATTCCGCATGCTCTCGTTCTCGCAGCCATTGTCCGAGCTGGAAACACACTACCGATTCTCGATTCGTGGCGACGAACGGGTCGCCGGCCGCGCGACCTGGATTACGACCATTGAACCGCGCGATGGCAATCGCTACGGCTACCAGGCGTCGATAGACAAGGAAACCAATCTGCCGCTGCGTTCCATGGTTCTGGACCGTGACGGCAACCTGCTCGAGCAGACGCAGTTCACCGAGTTGGAAGTTCTGGACTCGGTCCCGGAAAACCTGTTGAAGACTGAAATCAACAGCGAAAACTACACCTGGTACACCAATACCAAGCAGGCGAAGGCCAAGGCGGAATTCCTTGCGCCGGGCAGCTGGCAACCGGGCTGGATTCCGCCGGGCTTCAAGATGCTGGAGAACCGCCACCAGATGATGACGGCAACGCCCATGCCGGTTAACCACTCGGTCTACTCTGATGGCCTGTCTGTCGTTTCGATCTTCGTCGAGCGGGTGGCCGAAGGTAAGCAGGCCATGAAGGGTGTTTCCTCCATGGGTGCGGTCAATGCCATCAGCCGGGTGGTCGATGATATCCAGGTGACTGTCGTCGGCGAAGTTCCCCTTGCGACAGCGCAACAGATTGCCGATTCCGTTACCATTTCCGAGTGACTCTTTTCTATCACGCGTACACCGCGCTCAGGGCAGTGCGTTGAGGCCCGGTAGAGTGCCGGTTTCCCGGCGCGCCGATGCCGATTTGAATCTTTGAGTGGAGCAAACATGCGAACCTGCAACAGACTGATTGCCGCTGTTGGCCTGATGGTCCTGACCCAGTGGATGTCGTTCACGGCGGCCGCCGTTGATTTGCCGGATTTCACCCCGTTGGTGGAGCAGAATGCTCCCGCTGTCGTGAATATCAGCACCAGGACCAAGAATCGTCCCGCCGGTCGGGTACCCGGCTTCGGCGGCGGCGAGATGCCTGATGAAATCCCCGAAGACAACCCGATGTACGATTTCCTGCGGCGTTTCTTCGGCGACCAGCTTCCCGATATGCCGGAAGGGGCGGAGCCAAGCGCGTCCCTGGGCTCAGGGTTCATCGTGTCCTCAGACGGTTACGTCATCAGCAATTTTCACGTCGTGCGGAACGCTGATGAGATCACGGTACGCCTGAATGACCGCCGGGAATTCTCGGCAGTGGTGGTTGGCAGCGACGAGCGCTCGGATGTCGCGTTGCTGAAAATCGATACCGACGAAAAGTTGCCGGTGTTGAAGCTTGGCAAGTCGTCAGAACTCAAACCCGGTGAGTGGGTTGTTGCCATCGGGTCACCTTTCGGCTTCGAATACTCCGTCACCGCCGGCATCGTCAGCGCCATTGGCCGGACCTTGCCGCGCGACAACTATGTACCGTTCATCCAGACCGACGTCGCCATCAACCCCGGCAACTCGGGTGGCCCGCTGTTCAACCTCGACGGCGAAGTGGTTGGCGTGAACTCGCAGATTTTCAGCCGCACCGGTGGCTTTATGGGGCTGTCTTTCGCGATCCCCATCGACGTGGTGATGAATGTCTATCAGCAACTGCGCGACAAGGGGGCGGTGACGCGTGGCTGGCTGGGTGTCTATATCCAGGAGGTCACGGCGGATCTGGCCGATTCTTTCGGTATGGATAAACCGCGCGGCGCATTGGTGTCGCAAGTCATGCCCGACAGTCCGGCGCAGGCCGCCGGTTTCGAGGCGGGCGATATCGTGCTGGAATTCGATGGTTTCGCCGTCGACAAATCCTCAGACCTGCCGCTGCGGGTGGCCAACACCAAAGTCGGCAGCAAGGTGCCGGTGCGGGTATTGCGTGGTGGTAACCAGCGCACGCTGCAGTTGACCGTCGGCGAGTTGCCCAGCGAGGAAACGCTGGCGGGCGGTGGTCGGAGTGGGGGCGGTCAGTCTACGGCCGAAGAACGCCTCGGCCTGACAGTTCGCGATCTCACAGAGGAAGAAACCGCCGAGCTGGACGGTGACATCGATGGGGTTCTGGTCACGCGGGCGCGCGAAGGCGCCGGATTTGACGGCGGTATTCGTGAAGGTGACGTCATCATGCAGGTTGATAACCGCAAGATTTCCGGTGCCACCCAGTACCGCGAGGTGCTGGATGGCCTGAAGGCCGGCCGGGCGGTGCCGGTATTGATCTATCGCCGCGGCAACACCCAGTTCCTGGCGGTCAAGATTCCGGAGTAATAACGCAAATCCGGCATCCGCGCCGCCGTGTTGCGCGGATGCCCGTCACCTGATCTCCGAGGTGCCGCCGGTGGCGGCACCGTTCTATACCGGCCCCGGGGCCGCAATGACATATTTCTGCACACTTGGCCCCTGATACCGTAAAATTCCGGCTTTACATCACCAGCTACTGCCACCTGTGTGACGATATGGCGCTGGCCTTGTGGCGGTGGCGCGAGCGCTATCCCTTCGAAGTCGAGACCATCGATATCGATGAAGACCCGGCGTTGGAAGAACGTCTGGGCGAACACGTCCCTGCCTTGTATTGCGGCGAGCGTGAGGTGTGCCGGTATCGTCTGGATGATGCAGCGTTATTGCAATATATTGCGCCCGGCGCGAAAGCCGACGACTGACAAGACTCAATGGACCATATCCGTAATTTCTCGATCATCGCCCATATCGACCATGGCAAATCCACGCTGGCGGATCGCTTCATCCAGATCTGTGGTGGTTTGTCCGATCGCGAAATGTCCTCGCAGGTACTCGACTCCATGGAACTGGAGCGGGAGCGCGGGATCACGATCAAGGCGCAGAGCGTCAGCCTGAGTTTCACCGCGGACAGCGGCAAGACCTACCAGCTCAATATCATTGATACGCCAGGCCACGTGGACTTCAGTTATGAAGTGTCCCGTTCGCTGGCCGCGTGCGAAGGCGCGCTGCTGGTGGTGGATGCCGCGCAGGGCGTGGAAGCGCAGTCGGTCGCAAACTGTTTCAAGGCGATCGACCAGGGGCTGGAAGTGATTCCGGTATTGAACAAAATTGACCTCCCGGCGGCCGAGCCGGAGCGGGTGGCCGAGGAAATCGAAGATATCATCGGGATCGAGGCGCGCAATGCGGTGCGGGTCAGCGCCAAGACCGGCATCGGCGTGCGCGACCTGTTGCATACGCTGGTCGAACGCGTGCCGGCACCCAAGGGTAATCCCGATGGGCCGCTGAAAGCGCTGATCATCGATTCATGGTTCGATAACTATCTTGGCGTGGTGTCACTGGTGCGCGTAGTGGATGGCGCGATCCGCACCGGGATGAAAATCCGCGTGATGTCTACCGGCCGCGACGAGCAGGCGGACCAGGTCGGCATGTTCACACCCAAGCGTACGCCGCGTGACCAGCTGAGCGCCGGGGAGGTCGGATACCTGTGCGCAGGCATCAAGGATATCGACGGCGCACCCGTCGGCGATACGATTACTGATAGCGTCAAACCGGCGTCGGCGCCACTGCCGGGATTCCAGGCCAGCAAACCCAACGTGTTCGCGGGGTTGTTTCCGATTGACTCGGCGGACTATGAGTCACTGCGTGAGGCGTTGGCAAAACTGCGCCTGAACGATGCCGCGTTGTATTTCGAACCCGAAACCTCGCAAGCACTCGGGTTCGGCTTCCGCTGTGGTTTCCTTGGCATGTTGCACATGGAAATCATCCAGGAGCGGCTGGAACGCGAGTACACGATCGATCTCATCACCACGGCACCGACGGTGGTCTATGAAGTGCTGACCACCAGGGACGAGGTCATCAAGGTCGACAACCCGGCACATCTGCCGCCCCCGAATGAAATTGGCGAAGTCCGCGAACCTATCGTGCGGGCGGACATCTTGGTGCCACAGGAACATCTCGGCGCGGTGATGAAACTGTGCCTGGACAAGCGCGGCGTGCAGAAACATCTGCAATATGCCGGGCGCCAGGTCTCGGTGACCTATGAACTGCCGATGAGCGAGATGGTGCTCGACTTCTTCGACCGCTTGAAATCCGTCACCCGCGGCTATGGCTCGATGGACTACAGTTTCCTCCGTTATCAGCCGGCCGATCTGGTCAAGCTTGACCTGTTGATCAACAACGAGCGCGTGGATGCCTTGAGTGTCATCGTTCACCGCGAGGAATCGGCCAGGCGCGGGCGGGATTTGACCGCGCGCATGCGCGAACTTTTGCCGCGGCAGCAATTTGAAATCGCCATCCAGGCGGCTATTGGGAACAAGATCATCGCCCGCGAGACGGTCAAGGCGTTGCGCAAGAATGTCACGGCCAAGTGTTACGGCGGCGACATCACGCGCAAGCGCAAGCTGTTGGAGAAACAGAAGGCGGGCAAGAAGCGTATGAAGCAGTTCGGCGCGGTTGAAATTCCGCAGGAAGCCTTCATGGCGGTGTTGTCCGTCGGGAAGGACTGATCGGCATATTGCCGGTAAACTGGCGCCCGGACTTTGACGATAGACATTAGCCGGCGGTCAGGCCAGCGCCGTAATGGTCTGACGGCCCCAGGACCAAGAAAGTGAACGCAGTCTGATGAATTGGGATTTCTCGCTGATACTCGTCATATTGACCCTGGTGAGTGGCATCATCTGGGCCGTGGATTCCATACAATTCGCGCCCCGCCGCAGGATGGAACGCGCGGCTGCAGGCGTAACCCTCGACGAGGGTGCGGAGGAGCCGGTACCGCTGCTGGTGGATTACGCGCGGTCCTTCTTTCCGATATTCCTGATTGTATTGCTGCTACGTTCATTTCTGGTGGAACCGTTCCGGATTCCGTCCGCCTCCATGGTGCCAACGCTGCTGGAGGGCGATTTCATTCTGGTGAACAAATTCACTTATGGCATACGGTTGCCGGTGGTGAACACCAAGATCATCGACATCGGCTCGCCGCAACGGGGCGACGTCATGGTGTTCAGACCGCCGCATCAGCCCCAGACGCCCTATATAAAGCGGGTGATCGGCGTTCCGGGGGATACCGTGTCGTACCGGGATCACCAGCTGTACGTCAATGGCCAGGCCATTGGTTTTACGCCGTTGGGCACTTACGTCGGAACGGGTGCCTCGTTCAGCCCCAGCGTTCGGGCATTACTGGAAGAGGACTTGTTGGGCGTCAAACACCAGATGCTGCATGATGCGGGCCGTTCGCGGCTGGAACAGACCGAACTCGTTGTCCCTGACGGTTATTACTTCATGATGGGCGATAATCGTGACAACAGTCTCGATAGCCGCGCCTGGGGCCTGGTTCCAGACAGGAATTTGATAGGCAAAGCGTTTATGATCTGGATGCATTGGGAAGGCAAGCTACGCTTTGATTTCGGGCGGATCGGGACTGCGATCCGGTAATGTCGGCAGATTTATGCGTGTTCGGCGGAAAAGGGGCAATATGAAAGCACTGCAAAGGCAACGTGGTATTTCGCTCAGTGGCCTTATCATGGGCTGTGTCATCCTTGGTGTCGTCGCCCTGGTAGGAATGAAACTGTTTCCGCTCTACAACGAAAAAATGAAGGTGGATACGGCCTTCGCAAAGGTCCTGAACACGGCCGAAAGCGCCCGCCTGAGCAAAGGCGAAATCGTGCAATTGATACTGCGCGAATTCGACGTTTCCGATGTGGATCGCTTTGACACCCCTTCGTTGAGCAAGATTATCACCGTCGAAAACATGCGTAACTCACCCAACAAGGTGTTGCGTATGGCGTACGAGATTCGAGGTGATCTGTTCGGCGATTTGGATGTTGTGCTGACGTATGACCGCAGTGGTGAACTGCGGGCGGCCTCGACGGACTGACGTCCACGGTCGTCTGCTTCAGGTATGGCTTTGCGCGCAGATGCGATGCGTGCTTGAGGCCCCGGCAGCGTATTCATTGGCGGCACCGCAAGCGGATTGCCGTATGGGCTACGCCGTTATTTTCTGAGCGCCGGCGGTTTATCGCCAGTCCGCTGCACACGCTGCGTACTGCCCAGTCGGCGCCTGCCGTGGTCGCGCCGGGCGCGATTGCTCGCAAACCTTTGTCATCAAGACAGCCCGAAAACCCGGTGTAATCGTGTTGAACTACCATTTCGATGATCCCGCATTGCTGGAACTTGCACTGACTCATCGCAGCGCGGCCAGCCGAAACAATGAACGCTTGGAATACCTGGGCGATGCGATGCTGGGATTCGTTGTGGCGGAATATCTCTATCTGAATTTTCCGGACGCCAATGAAGGGCAGCTGACCCGCGCGCGTGCCGCACTGGTCAACAAGCGCACACTGGCCGAAGTCGGGGCGCGCCTGAATTTCGGTGATCAGATCAAGCTTGGCGAAGGGGAGATGCGCAGTGGCGGCTGGCGGCGCGAATCCATCGTGGCCAACACCGTCGAAGCCTTGCTGGGGGCCATCTACCTCGATGCCGGGTTCGACCGCTGCCGCGAAATTATTCTGGAGTGGTTTGCCGCGGAACTGGCCGACATCAGGCCAGAGCAGACGGTAAAGGATCCCAAGACCACGCTGCAGGAGTTCCTGCAGGCCCGTGGTCTTACATTGCCGGAGTATCAGACGCTGGAGATATCCGGTCCGCCGCATAAGCAGACATTCACGGTCGGCTGCCGCGTGGAACTGCTGAATGACACCATCAGCGCGAGTGGCAACAGCCGGCGCGCGGCGGAGCAGCAGGCGGCCGAAGATGTTCTGGCGCGATTGAAATCCCTGGAGACCGATGCATGAGCACGGAAAAATGCGGCTACGTCGCAATTGTCGGGCGGCCCAACGTGGGCAAGTCCACGCTGTTGAATCACCTGCTCAAGCAGAAGCTCAGCATTACCTCGCAAAAGCCGCAGACCACACGGTATCGCGTCATGGGCATACATACCGAGGGCGACGCGCAGATCATCTTTGTCGATACACCAGGGTGGCAACGTCGGCCGCCGCGCGGCATCAACCGGGTAATGAACCGCGAGATACGCGGCGCACTGACGGGTGTGGACCTGGCATTGCTGGTCTTTGATGCGCGCATGTGGCACGAGGACGACGCTGCAGTGTTGTCGCAGGTGAACGCGCAGAACATTCCGGTGATTGCCGTTGCCAACAAAATCGATCTTGCGCAGGACAAGCGCAAATTGTTGCCGGTGATTGACGAAGTGCGTAACGCAGGTGACGTGATGGATATCGTGCCGATCAGCGCCGAGCGGGATGATGCTTTGGAGGCGCTGGTCCAGGTCATCCACCAGCACCTGCCAGCGCGTCCGCATGAGTTCCCGCCAGACCAGTTGACCGACCGTAACATGCGGTTCCTGGCCGCGGAAATCGTTCGTGAAAAGTTGATGCGCATGTTCGGTGAGGAAGTGCCTTACAGCAGTTCTGTCGTCATCGAGAACTACGAGGAGACGCCGACGCTGGTCCGTATCAGCGCCGCCATCTGGGTTGAACGGCCCGGTCAGAAGCAGATCGTGATAGGCAAGGGCGGTGAGATGCTGAAATCCGTCGGCACGGCGGCACGGCGCGACATCGAAAAACTCACCGGCACCAAGGTTTTTCTCGAACTATGGGTGAAGGTCCGCGAAAACTGGGCCGACGATGTACGCGCGTTGCACGAACTCGGGTTCGACGAATGATCGTGTACCACGGGTCATTGTGTGCCGGAAGTGCCTGGCGGCCGGCCGCCTGAAGGAACCCGCTGGCCATGACGCCGGTCGTCCTGCAACCCGCGTTTGTCATCCACCGTCGGGACTATCGTGAATCAAGTTTCCTGCTGGAGGCCCTGACGCGCGACCATGGCCGCGTCAGCCTTGTCTGTCGTGGCGCACGGCGCAAACCTCGGATAAGCGGCGAGCTGCAACCGTTCCAGCCGTTGTTGGTGTCCTGGACCGGTAGCGGTGAGCTGCACAACCTGACTTCGTTTGAGCCTGCGGGCGCGCCGCTCTTGCTCACAGGCGATAACCTTTACAGCGGGTTCTACATTAATGAAATCACGCTGCGCATGGTCGGCCGGGGTGATGCCGATCCGGCATTGTTTGCCGCGTACAACCAGGCAATCCGGACCCTGGCAATGGATACGGCAGCTGAACCGGCCTTGCGGATCTTCGAAAAACGTCTGCTCGAAGTCATGGGTTACGCACTATCGTTGGCCATGACCGCACACGACCGGCAACCCGTGACGGCAGAAGCGGTCTACGAATACCTGCCGGAGCAGGGTCCGATGCGCTGCGAGACAGCAGCGGGCGGCCTCACCGTGCATGGCGCGACGCTACTGGCATTGGACGCCGAGAATCTGGACGACCCACGCACCCTGCTCGAGGCCAAACGTCTGATGCGGGCCCTGCTGAGGCCGCATCTGGGACCCAAACCCTTGCGAAGCCGGGCGTTGTTTCGCACCGGCCGTGACAGTGACGAGGACTGAGTCGCGCGATTGAGGTTCTGCCCCCGCATCGCTGACTGCAGCACCTGCGGCTTTGCCGTCAGCACCTGCGGCTTTGCCGTCAGCACCTGCGGCTTTGCCGGCAGCACCTGCGGCTTTGCCGGCAGCTTGCTGTACTTTAGAATTGCGCCTCCTTTACCGCCGCCAGCAAAGTCACGCCGATGGAACCTGTAAAACTGGGTGTCAACATTGACCACGTCGCCACGCTGCGCCAACAGCGCGGCTGCCGTTACCCGGACCCGGTGTTTGCCGCATCACTGGCCGAACAGGCCGGCGCCGACGGCATCACCGCGCACCTGCGTGAGGATCGTCGTCACATCCAGTTACGCGACATCGAAATACTGCAGCAGACCGTGGAGACGCGGTTGAACCTGGAGATGGCAGCCACCAGTGACATGGTCGCGATAGCGGAACGCATCCAACCCGCGTTCTGTTGCCTGGTGCCGGAGCGTCGAGAGGAATTGACGACCGAAGGCGGGCTGGATGTTGCCGGGCAACTTGAACCGTTGAAGGCGACGGTCGCCCGTCTTTCCGAGGCCGGCATTCTGGTGTCCTTGTTCATCGATGCCGATGTGCGGCAGATCAAGGCAGCCCGCCAGAGCGGTGCGCCGTACGTCGAGTTGCATACCGGCCGCTACGCCGACGCCACCTCCGCGGCTGAAATGCACGAGGCTTTTGAAGCAATCCGCGACGGTGCCCGGCGTGCGGCAGACGAAGGTCTGCGCGTCAATGCCGGTCACGGCCTGAATTATCACAACGTGCTTCCCGTCGCGGCGCTGCCGGAATTCATCGAGCTCAACATAGGACACGCCATTGTCTGTCGCGCGGTACTGTCCGGAATGAGTCAGGCGGTCGCCGACATGAAGACTTTGCTGGTGGAGGCCAGGAGCGCGTGATTCGAGGCCTGGGTATCGATCTGGTGGAGATGTCGCGCGTCGCCGCGGCTTACCAGCGTTTTGGCGATCGGTTTGCGCGCAAGGTGCTGACGCCGGAGGAGCTGGCCTGGTTGCCACGCGTGACCGCACCGGCACGCTTCATCGCGATGCGATTTGCCGTGAAGGAAGCCTGTTCGAAAGCGCTTGGCACGGGTTTCAGACAAGGCGTCGCGCCGCGTCAGATCGGTGTGGTGCAGGAACGCAGCGGCAAGCCCAACCTCGTGCTGCACGGGAATGCGCAGGATCACGCCAGGCGGATGGGTATCAGCGGCAGCCATGTATCGATGACCGATGAAGGTGGCTATGCCGCCGCAGTGGTTGTCCTGGAATCAGACTGAGAGTTTCCTGGAATGTCCGAGCTTCACGACGAAATCAATCGCCGGCGCACTTTTGCGATCATTTCGCACCCCGATGCCGGTAAGACGACGATTACCGAAAAGCTGCTGTTGCACGGTGGCGCGATTCAGGTCGCCGGCACGGTCAAAGGCCGCAAGAGCGGACGTCATGCCCGGTCCGACTGGATGGAAATTGAAAAGAGCCGAGGCATTTCCGTGACTTCTTCGGTCATGCAGCTGGACTACGCGGATCATGTCGTCAATCTGCTGGATACGCCCGGCCATGAAGACTTCTCGGAAGATACCTACCGGACGTTGACCGCAGTCGACTGTGCATTGATGGTGATCGACGCGGCAAAAGGCGTCGAGGAACGCACCATCCGCTTGATGGAAGTCTGCCGGCTGCGCGATACGCCGATCGTCACCTTCATCAACAAGCTGGATCGGGAAAGCCGCGATCCGCTGGACTTGTTCGATGAAATCGAGCGCATTCTCAATATTCGATGTGCGCCTGTAACCTGGCCGATCGGTTCAGGCAAAACGTTCAAGGGCATTTACGAGTTTGATCGGCGCTCGCTGCTGCTTTATCAGGATCGCGACGAGGATGAACCCGCCCGCTACACACTTGAAGCGCCGCCACCCGATAGCGAATATGAAATCGCGCGTCTGCGCGACGAGATTGAATTGGTTGAAGGTGCGGGTTTCGCCTTCGAGATGGATGAATTCCTCAAAGGCGCGATGTCACCGGTATTCTTCGGCACCGCCTTGAACGATTTCGGTGTGCGCGAAATGCTGGACCGGTTTGTCGTCATGGCGCCGACGCCACAACCCCGTGAGACAACGACGCGCGTGGTGCGGCCGGATGAGGAGGATTTTTCCGGCTTCGTGTTCAAGATCCAGGCCAACATGGATCCCGCTCATCGTGATCGCATTGCCTTCATGCGCGTGGTGTCCGGCCACTTTGAATCCGGCATGAAGCTGCACCACGTTCGCCTTGGTCGGGACGTGCAGATATCCAACGCCGTGACATTCATGGCAGAGAATCGCGAGCGCTCGGAAGAGGCCTGGCCGGGCGACATCATCGGTCTGCACAATCACGGCACGATTCAGATTGGCGATACGTTCACCCGCGGTGAGAAACTCAAATTCACCGGTATTCCGTATTTCGCGCCCGAATTGTTCCGCCGCGCGGTTCTGCGTGATCCGTTGCGTATGAAGGCGCTGCAAAAAGGCTTGCAGCAGATCGGTGAAGAAGGGGCGGTGCAGGTGTTCAAGCGCATCGAAGGCAGCGACCTCATTCTCGGCGCTGTCGGTGCACTCCAGTTCGATGTCGTGGCCTGGCGCCTGCAGCACGAATACGGCGTTGAAGCCACTTTCGAACCGGTGACTATTCACACTGTACGTTGGCTGAGTTCAAAGTCCCCGGCCGAATTGGACAAGCTCAAGGACAAACAGCCCGAGCGCATCGCCGTGGATGCGAGCGGTGCGCTGGCGTTCCTGGCGCCGAGCCGGGCGGTGCTTGATCTTGCAGTGGAGCGTTGGCCGGAGATTACATTCCACGGCACGCGTGAAATGTAACCCGGTGAACTGACTTCACACCGTCAGTACGTCTCCCGGTCCGGGAATCGTCGTGGATGCGGCGAACTCGCGCTGTAGCCGCGCCGCCATCGCCTCCCTGGCCTTGTCCTCCCCGTGGACAAGGCAGACGTGCGGCGGCGGTGAAAAACTGCTGAACCAGCGTGCCAGATCGTCTTCGTCACCATGCGCCGATAATCCACCAATTGTGTGCACCGTGGCATTGACCCGCATCGCTTCGCCGTAAATCCGGACATACTGATTGCCGTCGACCAGTCGTCGACCCAGCGTGCCGGGCGCCTGGTAGCCGATGATCATGATGTGGGCAGTCTTGCGCCAGACATTGTGTTTGAGATGGTGAAGTATGCGGCCGCCGGTACACATGCCGGAGCCGGCAATGATGATTGCGCCATTCTCAATCCGGTTGATCATCCTTGATTCGTCCGGCGACCGCGTCAGGTGGAGATTTCTCAGCACCGGCATGTGCTCGAGTTGCCGCCGCAGGTTGGTGGCGTCTTCGTCGTACAGATGCGGGTAGTCCCAGTACACCTGGGTCGCTTCGACCGCCATCGGGCTGTCGAGGAAAATCCGCCAGCGCTCAAGCCCCCATTCGTCGTAGTGTTTGCCGAGCAGGTACAGCACTTCCTGTGATCGGCCAAGCGCAAAGGCTGGAATCAGGATATTCCCGCGATGATGCTCGGCGTTGGCGATGACCTCGCCGATTTCCTTGATGGTCTCGTGATGTGAACGGTGGCGTCGGCCGCCGTAGGTGCTTTCCATCAGCACGAGGTCGGCATCTTTCAAGGTGGCGGGATCTTCAAGAATGGGTGCGTCGTACTGGCCAAGGTCGCCACTGAACACGATCCGACGGCGATGACCTTGATGGGTTATGTCGAGATCGACACTGCACGAGCCGAGGATATGGCCTGCGTCATGAAAACAAAGCGTGATGCCAGGCAGGATTTCGCAGGGCTTCTCGTAGCCGTTGACTTCGAACTGCTTGATGCAGTTATCCACGTCCTCCTTGTCGTACAGCACATCAATCGGTTGCAGCCCTTTGCGGGCGCGCCGGCGATTCTGGTAGTCGGCGTCGCGCTCGGCGAGCGATGCACTGTCCCGCAACAGAATGCGGCAAAGATCTCGAGTGGCCCGGTGCGCATGTATCGGGCCGCGATATCCGCGTTTTACCAATAGTGGCAGTCGTCCGGAGTGATCGACATGCGCATGGCTCAATACCACCGCATTGATGTCATCGAGTTTAAAGGGGAAGGGATTGCTGTTGCGCGCTTCATCCCTGGCGCTGCCCTGGATCATTCCACAGTCCAGGAGAATGCGTTGTTCACCGACTTCGAGGATATGACATGACCCGGTGACTTCGCCGGCGGCGCCGTAGAACCGCAAACGTATACCACTGTCCTGCCCAGACGTCGCCATAAGCGCCTCCTGTCATGGGCAGCGCACCCCCTGCCAATGGGGTGCGCTGTGAGTGATGATGGGATTACTGGTCGGTCCCGGACGAACTGCCGGATGAAGGAATATCCAGTTCGACCTGGCGCGGCGCAGGTTTGCTTTCCGCCTGCGCCGACTGACCGGCATTGCCGGACGCCTCAGCCGCGCGAACCGGTGCTGGTACGGGATCCGCCTTGGCAACCGGCGCTGCCGGCCGCGAATTCATCGCCGACACCACCGGCGAAGGTGAGGCAGGAATATTCATGATCGCGTGCGGTTGCTGCGGCTGATTGCTCGCCGGCGGACTGCCGGGACGGGCAGGGACAGCTGAGGCTGCGGGCGTCGAAGCCGCCGGAGCTGAAGCCGCCGGAGCTGAAGCCGCCGGAGCTGAAGCCGCCGGAGCTGAAGCCGCCGGAGCTGAAGCCGCCGGAGCTGAAGCCGCCGGAGCTGAAGCCGCCGGAGCTGAAGCCGCCGGAGCTGAAGCCGCCGGAGCTGAAGCCGCCGGAGCTGAAGCCGCCGGAGTCGAAGCCGCCGGAGTCGAAGCCGCCGGAGTCGAAGCCGCCGGAGTCGAAGCCGCCGGAGTCGAAGCCGCCGGAGTCGAAGCCGCCGGAGTCGAAGCTGCCGGAGCCGAAGCTGCCGGAGCCGAAGCTGCCGGCGCTGAAGCTGCCGGAGCCGAAGCTGCCGGTGTCGAAGCTGCCGGTGTCGAAGTGCTTACATCGTCACCCTGGGCCGGTCGTGGCTGCGCTTCGCTCGGCTGGCGCGGCGGACGTTGCGACGTGGATTCGGTTGCCTGTGTCTGCGAATCTTCGTTCGCGGCGGTTGCGTTGTCGGCAGCGGCGTTTGCGTTATCGCTCTCCGCCTGGTTCTGACCTCGGCCACGGCCACCTCGGCCACGGCCGCGACGCCCACCACCTTCACGCGGACCACGTCCTTCCTGCTCACGTGCGGGATTCTGCTGCCGATCTTCGTCCTTGCGTTCGCCTCTGGGTTCGCGTGCTTCCCGCGGTTCTCTGGGTTCCCTCGGTTCCTTGGGTGCGCGCGGTTCGCGTTGTTCACGCGGCTCCTGTTGCCGTTGACGCTGTTCGCCACCTTCAGCGCGCGCCGTACCATCCTGGCCCTGGCCGCCACCTTTGCCGCGGCGTCGGCGCTGGTTGCCACGGCGCCGGTCACCATCGCCGCGATCACGGCTTTCCTGCCGGCCGCCGTCGGCGGAGGATTCAGCGCGGGCGTCGCCGCCACGTGCGTGACGTCGCGCCTGTGATTGATCGTCAGCTGCCGACTTGTCCGGCTCGTCGCTGCCACCACCAAACATTGCCGAAAACAGCCGCTTGAAGAAGCCGCCGTTGGCTGCCGTAACCGCCGCTGCTTCAGCGACGACCGGCATCGGCGTGGCGCGTGCAACTTCCTGCACCATTGGCTTGGGCTCTTCCTTGTGCGGCGTTGTCGCGGCATCGGTCACCGCGTGGCTTTCCTCGGCACTGACCATTTCAAAGCTCTGCGCCACCGGTGCGCGGGCATCAATATCCTGGGAGCGGACACGCTCGACATCGAAATGCGGAGTTTCCAGATTGGGATTGGGGATCAACAACAGGACGACTTCATGACGTTCCTCGATACCCGTGACATCACGCCGCTTCTCGTTCAACAGGAATGTCGCAACATCAACCGGAACCTGCGCAACGACCTTGGCCGTGGATTCCTTCATCGATTCCTCTTCGATCACGCGCAAGACCGCCAGCGCGGTGCTGCGGGTATTGCGAATCGTGCCAAGGCCTTCGCAGCGCGGACAGACGGTATGGCTGGAATCGGTGAGTGACGGCCGCAGACGCTGACGCGACATTTCGAGCAGACCGAACTTCGAAATACGACCGATCTGGATGCGGGCACGGTCAACCTTGGTCGCGTCACGCAGCCGGTTTTCAACCTCGCGTTGGTTCTTGACGCTCATCATGTCGATGAAGTCGATGACGATGAGGCCCCCGACATCGCGCAGGCGCAGCTGGGTGGCGATTTCGTCCGCCGCTTCGAGGTTGGTCTTGAACGCCGTTTCCTCGATGTCCTGGCCCTGGGTCGCGCGGGCGGAGTTGATGTCTATCGAGGTCATGGCCTCGGTCACTTCAATCACCAGCGATCCACCCGAGCGCAAAGACACGGTACGGCTGAAGGCCGATTCGATCTGGCTTTCGATCTGGTAGCGGGTGAACAGCGGCACGCCATCCTTGTACAACTTCAATCGCTTGAGATTGTGTGGCATGACCTGCTGCATGAAATCGCAGGCCTGGTTGTACAGCGTTTCATCGTCGATGAGGATTTCAGCGGTATCGCTGCGCATGTAGTCGCGAATCGCGCGCACGGCGACATTTGCGTCCTGGTAAATCAGGAACGGCGCGGCCTTGGTTTCCGATGCTTCCTTGATGTGCTTCCACAATTGCAGCAGGTAATCCAAATCCCACTGCAGTTCCTCGGCGGTCTTGCCGACGCCGGCGGTCCGCAGAATCAACCCCATGTTGGAAGGGATTTCCAGCTCCGCCATGGCGTCGCGGGCCTCGTCGCGATCATCGCCTTCGATCTGGCGCGAAACGCCTCCGGCGCGCGGGTTGTTGGGCATTGCGACCAGGTAGCGGCCGGGCAGGCTGACGAAGGTCGTCAGGGCCGCACCCTTGTTGCCACGCTCATCCTTTTCAACCTGGACGATGAACTCCTGGCCTTCTTCGATGACATCCCGGATGTTGACCCGGCCGCCGGTCTTGGGTTTGTCCTTGAACAGGCCGCGGGCGATTTCCTTCAGTGGCAGAAAGCCGTGACGGTCGGCGCCGTAGTCGACAAATGCCGCTTCGAGGCTGGGCTCGATGCGGATGACACGCGCTTTGTAGATATTGGATTTGCGTTGGTTGTGACTGGTTGATTCGATGTCGAGGTCGTACAGGCGTTGTCCGTCCACGAGCGCCACGCGCAACTCTTCCCGCTGAGTTGCGTTAATCAGCATACGCTTCATTAAGAATTGAACCTTTCGAATGCGCCAGAGCGGCGATCGGATCGCGTACGACCCGCCGTCGTGCGAGGATTGCACGAGCACACGGGCGATCAGCCGTGACTGGCCTTAAATATCGTCATGACGACAAGCCATGACGACATTCAATGTTATTTATCCGGAGATGGAGCGACGATTCACCGTTGCTTCCCTCCCCGACGTTTGTTCAGCACCATCGCATCGCGATTAGCGATATGTGCGGGTTCAGATCCAGGCCGGCATCTAATTGCCGGTGTTGGTCTTGCGTTCAAGATCCTGGTCGGCACAATTCCGACCCGAGCAGATTCCCTTGACTGGTTGCTGGCGCATTCGCTGATTCAACCGGGACTGCGATCTGGTAGACTTCACCGGTAGATGCCCCCGATAAATCTTTCGACGACAACAGCTTATCCGCCGATTACAGGGGCCCGGCAATCCGAACCGGTGCCGAATATAGCAGCCTTGATCGCTCGCGGCAATTGAATCGAATCGACAATCATGTTAGCTGCGCCTCCTACCAAAGCCACTGTAGTGACCGTGACGGATGCCGATGACGGACGGCGCATCGACAATTTCCTGACCTCGCGCCTGCGCGACGTGCCGAAGTCGCGCATTTACCGCATGCTGCGCAGCGGCGAAGTTCGTGTGAATGGAGGGCGTGCAAAGCCGGACCGCAAACTAAAGACCAATGACCAGGTCCGGATTCCGCCACTGCGGGTGGGCGACGATGCACCGCGTTCCGTCGAAGTACCGATCCCGGCGAACATGCTCACTGCGGTCGAGCAGTCCATTCTGTTCGAGGACGACGCAATCATCGTGATCGACAAGCCTGCCGGGATGGCGGTTCACGGTGGTTCCGGTTTGCGCTGGGGGGTGATTGATGTGATGCGCGCACTGCGTCCCCATGCACCGGTGCTCGAACTCGTGCACCGACTCGACCGGGAAACCTCGGGATGTCTCGTACTGGCCAAGGACATGCGTGTTCTGCGGCGGCTGCACCAGGAGATCGCGGGTGACGGCATTGACAAGGTCTACCTCGCCCTTGTCGCCGGAAGCTGGCCTGCCCAGCTACGCGACCTGGATATGCCACTGAAACGCACCCAGAAGGGCAGTGCGGACCGTCAGGTCGAAGTAGACCCGGAAGGTCAGCATGCGCACACGGTGGTGAGGTCGGTCAAACCGATCGGTCAGGCGTCGCTGGTTGAATTTGAGTTGCTGACCGGGCGTACCCATCAGATCAGAGTGCACGCGGCTGCTGCCGGGCATCCCGTGGCCGGCGATCGCAAGTATGGCGATCCGGCATTCAATGAAGAGATGCGGGCGGCGGGTTTGCGGCGGATGTTTCTGCATGCCGCGCGAATCACCCTGCGTCCGCACGAGCACAGCAAGCCGCTGACCATCAAAGCCCCGCTGCCCGCCGACCTGAAGCAGATCATGGAGCAGCTGCGATGAACGTCGACCTCGTTGTGTTCGATTGGGATGGCACGCTGATGGATTCCAAGTACCACATCATCCGTGCCATGCAGGCGGCCTTCGTGGCCCAACATCTGCCAGCACCATCGAACGAGGAGGTGAGTGAGGTCATCGGGCTGGGACTGGGCGTCGCCATTGCCGAGCTTGGACGGCGTTTGAACCAGCAGCGTCAGATTGCCATTGGTCACGCCTATCGCGTGTTCTATCAGCAGGCCGAATCAGCGCCGCCGGAGTTGTTCGAAGGTGCGCGCGAGACATTGCAGGCGCTCACCGACGCCGGTTACCTGCTGGCGGTTGCAACCGGCAAAAGCCGGTCCGGGTTGAATGAAGCGCTCGGCCGGACCGGTCTGGCGCCGCTGTTCTGCATGACCCGTTGCGCGGATGAAGCACCCTCCAAACCCGACCCGACCATGCTGCTCGATATCTGTACGGCGTTCTCGATTGACCCGGCGAGGACGTTGATGGTGGGCGACACCGAACATGATTTGAAAATGGCCGAGCACGCGGGGGCCCTCAGCGCTGCGGTCACGTTTGGCGTGCATTCCGCTGAACGATTACGGGCGCTGGGTCCACACCTGATGCTGGATCGCCTGGCGCAGTTGCCGCAGCTGCTGCGGCAACCAAGTGAGCATTAGAGAGGAAATCGCAATGAGCGACCAGGACAAGGAAACCGTGCAGTCAGCTGCCAACGCCGCAGCAGAGGTCAGCTGGGAACGGGCATTGATTGAAAAGGTGATGATGGCGAATCTCACCGAGCAACGGCGCGCGCGGCGTTGGAACCTGTTCTTCAGATTCCTGATGGTCGGACTGGTCGTCCTGCTGCTGCTTTCCTCGTTGCCGGCACTCTGGTCAGACCCGACGCTCAGCGGCAAACGATTCACCGCATTGATTGATGTCCAGGGCGTCATCTCCCAGGAGTCGGCCGCCAGCGCCGACATCATCGTCAGCGGGCTTCGCGCCGCATTCGAACATGACAATACCGCCGGCGTTATACTTCGAATCAACAGCCCGGGCGGCAGCCCGGTTCAATCGGGCTACATCAACGACGAGATTTACCGGTTGAAGGAAGCGCATCCGGACATTCCCGTGTACGCGGTCATTCAGGATATGTGCGCCTCGGGCGGTTATTACATCGCTTCCGCGGCAGACGACATCTACGCTGACAAGGCCAGTCTCGTTGGCTCCATCGGGGTGGTGATGGACGGGTTCGGTTTTGTTGATGGCATGCAGAAGCTTGGCATCGACCGCCGTTTGTACACGGCCGGCGAGCACAAGGGGTTTCTCGATCCGTTTTCGCCATCTGATCCGGCGGAAGTCGAACACATCAGCACGTTGTTGAATGAAATCCATCAGCAATTCATCAACACGGTATTGAAGGGCCGCCGCGATCGTCTGAGTAGCGACGCCGATCTGTTCTCCGGCTACGTATGGACCGGCGAACAAGGTCTGGAACTGGGACTGGTTGACGGTCTGGGCAGCAGCAGTTACGTTGCGCGCGAAATCATCGGCGCCGAGGAAATCGTCAACTTCACGCCGCGGCGGAATTATCTTGATCGACTGGCCGAACGCATGGGGGCTGGCGTCAGCGCATTCATGCGTTCCAATACCGGCCTGATACTGCGGTGATCGCAATTTAACAGCACACATCGGCGACGGAAGTCGCTTGCGGCGGGTGTCGCAATTTCAGGAGTCATGCAATGAGTACGCTTGAAGAGAATCTTGAACGCTTTGGCAAGTACGCCGCGCGCTTCAAGGAACACACCACCGGCCATTACATCGATGGCGAATTCGTGCCCGGCAGCGATACGGCCGTGTTCGAAAGCACTTCACCGGTGGACGGCAGCTTTCTCGGAAATTTCTACGCCGGAACCGCGCAGGATATCGATGTCGCCGCGGAAAGTTCGCGCAAGGCGTTCGAGGAATGGCGCAACGTACCCGGTGCCAGGCGACGCAAAATCCTGCATGCAATCGCCGATGGCATTGAAGCGCGCGCGGACGAGATTGCCTTGTGCGAGTGTATGGATACCGGGCAGGCGTATCGCTTCATGAGCAAGGCCGCACTGCGCGGCGCCGAGAATTTCCGCTACTACGCTGATCTTGCGCCCGGTGCCGGCGACGGCCTTTCGTTGCCCGCGACTGAGCATATGAACTACACGCTTCGTCTGCCATTGGGGCCTGTGGGCGTCATCACGCCGTGGAATACTCCGTTCATGTTGTCGACGTGGAAAATTGCACCGGCATTGGCCGCTGGCTGTACGGTTGTGCACAAGCCTGCCGAATGGAGCCCGATGACGGCTATGCTGCTGGCGGAGATTTGCCACCAGGCCGGATTGCCAGCGGGCGTGTTGAACACCGTGAACGGGTTTGGCGAGAGCGCCGGCAAAGCGTTGACCGAACATCCTGCGATCAAGGCCGTGGCCTTCGTCGGCGAATCGTACACGGGCTCCCTGATCCAGGCGCAGAGTGCGCCGACATTGAAGCGGCTGCATTTTGAACTGGGTGGCAAAAACCCCGTTATCGTGTTTGACGATGCGGATCTGGATCGGGCGTTGGACGCCGTGGTGTTCATGATCTATTCGCTGAACGGCGAGCGGTGTACCTCATCAAGCCGGGCCTTGGTGCAGCGATCGATCTACGATGAATTCACGCGCCGGATCACGGCCAGGGTCAATCGACTCAAAGTGGGTCATCCACTGGACCCGGCGACCGAGGTCGGGCCGCTCGTCCATCCGCGCCACCTCGAAAAGGTGATGAGCTATTTCAAGTTCGCGCAGGAGGATGGCGCAACCATTGCGGCCGGCGGCAAAGCGGCGGATGTCGGGTTACCGGGTCAGTTCGTTCAGCCCACCTTGTTCACGCAGGCAGACAACAAGATGAGGATCGCCCAGGAGGAAATCTTCGGACCCGTGTTGACTGCAATTCCATTTGAAGATGAAGCCGACGCCATCGCCATCGCCAACGATAGCCCGTATGGACTGACCGGCTATATCTGGACCAATGATCTGGGTCGCGGCATCCGGATGGCGCGCGATGTTGAGGCCGGCATGATCTGGGTGAATTCGGAAAACAACCGTCATCTGCCCGCACCGTTTGGCGGGATGAAGGCCAGCGGCATAGGCCGCGATGGTGGCGACTGGAGTTTCGAGTTCTACATGGAAACCAAGAACGTCTGCCTGTCCTACGGCAGCCACGCGATCCCCAAGCTGGGCAAGTAACGCGATTCAGGCCCGGCCCGGGCACCGACCCCGGGTCAGGCGGAATGACATCACCGGGCGTGCGCCAGGACGTCGTAGCCGGCCTCGCCGAGCAGGGTGGTGAGGGCAATCAGGGGCAGACCGGTCAGCGAGGTCGGGTCATCGCCCGCCATGCTGTTAAATAAGGTGATTCCGAGCGCTTCCACCTTGAAGCTCCCGGCGCAGTCGTAGGGCGCTTCCAGTTTCAGGTAGGTATCGATGGCTTCGGCGGTGAGATGGCGGAACTGCACCGTGAACGGTACAGCCACCGTATGCATGGTGTCGTGCGCGGCGTCATAGACGCAGAGTCCGGTGTGGAAGGTGACGGCGCGGCCACTGGCACGCGCCAGCTGCGCCGATGCCCCCGCATAACCACCTGATTTTCCGATAATATCCCCGTCGAGCTCGGCCGCCTGGTCACACCCGATGATCAGAGCATCTGGAAACTCCGCGGCCACGCTACGGGCTTTTGCCTCGGCCAGACGGATAACCAGATCCCCGGCGTTTTCACCGGTCAGGGCGGTTTCGTCGGTGGTCGGCGTTGCGCATACGTAGGGGATGCGCAACCGGTCCAGCAGCATACGGCGGTAGGGCGAGGTCGAGGCAAGAACCAGGGTTGGCATTTCGGCAGGGGTCCTGTCTGTGGGGCATTCGCCGGCGCCGCTCGGGGCCGGTTTCCGGGATCACAGAAAAAGTTCAACAAATTCAATACGTGACATATAATACGCCGCCTTTATGGTCAGCGGGCTTCCAGAATACCTTGATGGCCGGTTGTGGACCGCCGGTAAACCACTGGTTGCGGAAGTTCCAGCCAGCGCTTTGAGGCGGGTTTCGGCGCCTTTTCGCACCGTTGGAAGCTATGCGGTCGACCTGCATCCGGTGACGGACGAATTCGGTCGGCGCTGGTTGAAGGGGACGATCAGTGGCAGGGTGCGCGGCATTTGTCAGCGCTGCCTGGAAGACGCGGAGATACCTGTACAAGCGCAGGTGGATTATGCCTGCGTGAAAAGTGAAGCGCAGGGCAGGGAGTTCGAGCCGGATCACGACTACCTGTTGATGACCGATGAGGACAAGGTTCCATTGCTTGACCTGATCGAAGATGAAATTCTGCTGGCGTTGCCAATGATTCCCCGCCACAGCGAGGAAGATTGTGCGCCGGCCAATGTGGCAGAGGCCGCGCCTGTAGTAGAGGAAACGGACAGAAAACCGTTCGCGGATCTGGCGGATTTATTGAAGAAGCAAGAGTAGCAGCCGCATAGCACGGCGTGGCGCAAGTCAGTAACAGGAGAAACCCAAATGGCAGTTCAGCAAAATCGTAAAACCCCGTCCAAGCGTGGCATGCGTCGTGCGCACGATGCGCTCGGCAAACCGGCGCTGTCGACCGAGCCCACCACCGGCGAAACGCATCGCCGTCACCATATCAGCGCGGATGGATACTACCGCGGCAAGCAGGTCATCCAGAAGGAACAGTGATCGCGTGGAACCGTGCGTTGCGGAGCGGCGCGCGGTTCCTGTCAGATTTCTGATGGAAAACTCGGCGGCTGAATCCTGACCGCGCAAATCTCAATTGCAGTTGATGCCATGAGCGGCGATCACGGGCCCTCCGTGACCGTGCCGGCGGCTGCGTTCGCGCTCAGCGAATTCCCTTCGTTGAAGCTCACCCTGGTCGGTGATCGCGACGAGGTCGGCAAGCTGTGGCAGAAATATGCAGCGAAATACCCTGGCCGCGTGGAGATCGTTCACGCCAGCCAGGTCGTGGAAATGCATGAGCGGCCATCCAGTGCCTTGCGTGGCAAACGCGATTCCTCGATGCGGGTTTCATTGGACCTGGTCAAGGAAGGTATCGTTCGTGCATGCGTCAGCGCCGGCAATACCGGTGCCTTGATGGCCACTGCCCGCTACGTGTTGAAGACACTGCCCGGCATCGATCGTCCGGCCATATGTACTTCCTTGCCGGGTATCGCCGCCCATACCCATGTGCTGGATCTGGGCGCCAATGTCGATTCCGGTTCCGAAGAGTTGTTCCGCTTTGCCGTGATGGGCTCGGTTCTCGCATCCGCGATCGAAAACAAACCTTCGCCCACGGTTGCATTGCTGAACGTCGGCGAGGAGGAGATCAAGGGCAACGATCGCGTCAAGCAGACCGCGGCATTGCTGGAAGCAAGCGATCTGAATTATGTCGGCTACGTCGAAGGCGACGATATCTATCGCGGCAAGGTCGATGTCATCGTCTGCGACGGGTTCGTCGGCAACGTGGCGCTGAAAGCCAGCGAAGGGGTCGCCAGGTTGATTCACCACACTGCGCGCGATGAATTTACCCGCTCGTTGTTTACGAAGCTGGCCGCAGTAGCGGCGATTCCGGTGCTGAACCGCCTCGGCAAGCGGCTGGATCCGCGGCGTTACAACGGCGCCAGCATGCTTGGCCTTCGCGGCATCGTGGTCAAGAGTCATGGCAGCGCGGATGCGCTTTCTTTTTCGCATGCGATCAAGGAAGCGGTCATTGAAGTGGATAAGCGCGTGCCGGAACGCATCAGCAGCGTGCTGGAGCAGATGTTGTTGCAGCGGAACGACGTTTGAACGAAGAAGGTTACCTGAATTAAATGAATTCTCTGGCTTTTGTTTTTCCCGGCCAAGGCTCGCAGAGCATAGGTATGTTGGGCGCGCTGGCGGCGGAAATCCCGGTCGTGCGCGAAACCATGCGCGAAGCTTCCGATGCGCTTGGCTACGATGTCTGGCAATTGATTTGCGACGGGCCGGAAGACAGGCTGAACCAGACTGAATTCACCCAACCGGTATTGCTGGCCGCCGATATCGCCGTCTGGCGTGCCTGGTGCCAGGTCAGCACGTTACGGCCTGCCTTATTGGCCGGTCATAGCCTGGGTGAATACGCTGCGTTGACTGCCGCCGGAGCGCTGGGCTTCGCTGATGCCGTCAAGCTGGTCCGTGAGCGTGGTCGCATCATGCAGGACGCGGTGCCAGCCGGCACCGGTGGAATGGCCGCCATACTCGGCCTCGATAACGACGTGTTGGAAGAGCTCTGCCGCACTGCTGCGGCGGATGAAGTTGTCCAATGCGCGAATTACAACGCCCCGGGGCAGGTGGTGATCGGTGGCCATCGCGCCGCGGTCGAACGGGCGTGTGATCTGGCGCGCGAACGCGGCGCGAAGCGCGTGGTTGCGTTGGCCATGAGCGTCCCGTCACATTGCGCATTGATGGGGCCTGCCGCGACCCGCTTCGGTGAAGTGCTGGCCGAGGTCGCTGTATGCGAGCCATCCATTCCGGTGATTCACAACGTCGATGTCTCGACGCATACCCCGCCGCTGGAGATCTGCGCAGCGCTTGCCGCCCAGCTGGATCATCCTGTCCGCTGGACTGAAACGGTTGCGGCAATCGCGGCCCGCGGCATCACAACCATGATTGAGTGCGGCCCCGGAAAGGTCCTCAGTGGGCTGAACAAGCGCATCGTCCGCGAGCTGAACTGTATGGCGATCAATGATCCCGATTCACTGACCAAAGCAATGGAAGCACTTGCCAATGCATGATTTTTCAAACAAGACGGCGCTGGTGACCGGCGCCAGCCGCGGCATTGGGCGCGGCATTGCCGAAGCCTTTGCCAAAGCGGGCGCGCACGTCATCGGTACGGCAACCTCCGACGCCGGCGCTGCCGCCATCACAGCTTACCTGGCAGGCGCCGCTCAGCCTGGCCAGGGCCTCAAACTGAATGTGACGGACCGCGCCTCGATCGAGCCGTTCTTTGGTTCGCTGGCCGAAATGCAGGCCACGCCGTCCATCCTGATCAACAACGCCGGCATCACGCGCGACAACCTGCTGCTGCGGATGAAGGACGAGGAGTGGGATGCGGTGATTGCCGCCAATCTCACCGGAACGTTTGCCCTTTGCCGGCAGATTCTGCGGCCGATGGTCAAAGCGCGCTTTGGCCGCATCATCAATATCACGTCCGTGGTCGGTTCCATTGGCAATGCCGGACAAGCGAATTATGCCGCCAGCAAGGCTGGCATCGTCGGCTTCACCAAGTCCTTGGCGCGCGAGATTGGCAACCGCAATATCACCGTCAATGCGGTTGCGCCGGGCTTCATCGACACCGATATGACCAAAGACCTGAGCGATGATATCAAGACGACCATGCTCAAGCAGATCCCCGTCAATCGCTTTGGCGCGGTGGAAGAAGTTGCGGCGGCGATCCTGTTCCTTGCTTCAGACAGCGCCGGTTACATCACCGGCGAAACACTGCACGTCAATGGGGGGATGTTCATGGCCTGACCCGGTGCGGGAAAGACTTAATCCATCAAAAACATGATGTTATCATTCACACCAACAGTTGTTTGTGATCGCGTGATCGCTTGCATGTTGGGACGTTTTCAATAAACTAGCACCTCCGCAGGTCGACCTGCGAATGAGGTGGGAGGAAAAGCAGGCAATGAGTAGCGTTGAAGAGCGCGTAAAAAAAATCGTAGTGGAACAACTCGGCGTGAAGTCAGAGGAAGTCACTAACGAGGCTTCGTTCGTAGATGACCTGGGCGCAGATTCCCTGGACACGGTCGAACTTGTGATGGCCCTCGAAGAAGAATTCAAGACGGAAATTCCGGACGAGGAAGCCGAGAAGATCACCACTGTTCAACAGGCGATCGACTATATCAATCAGCATCTGGAGTAACCCCGGCCGCGGGTGTTCCGGCGAAGGCCGCGATGAAGGGGCGCGTCAAACGCGCCCCTTCCACCAATCGCGGCCTTTCGTATTTTTAAGACTGATGCGAGAACTATGAAACGGCGAGTCGTTGTCACAGGTTTGGGCTTACTGGCTCCGAACGGGAATTCCGTTGCGGAATCGTGGGCCAATATGAAAAACGGGGTCAGCGGCATCGGACCCATCACCTGCTTTGATGTATCCCAGTTTCCGGTGCGCTTTGGCGGGGAAATCAGGGGTCTGGATCTTGATAAGTATCTTTCGCCCAAGGAAGCGCGAAAGATGGATCCATTCATTCATCTGGGCATGGCCGCAGGCATCCAGGCGATCGAGGATTCCGGATTCACGGTCACCGAACAAAATGCGGGTCGCATCGGCGCCGCGATCGGTTCAGGCATTGGTGGTCTCCCGGGAATCGAAAAGGGCTACCAGTCCTTCCTGGACGGTGGTCCACGGCGTATTTCGCCGTTCTTTGTTCCCAGCAATATCATCAACATGATTGCCGGCAATCTGTCCATTCGTTACGGCTTCAAAGGCCCGAACTATGCGATGGTGACGGCATGTTCCACCGGTGCGCACTGTATCGGTAACGCCGCCCGCCAAATCGAGCGCGGTGACGTCGACATCATGATTGCCGGTGGCTCTGAAAAAGCGACGTGCCCGACCGGCATTGGCGGGTTCGCCGCAGCGAAAGCATTGTCGACGCGAAATGACGAGCCCCAGCGTGCCAGCCGGCCGTGGGATGTGGATCGCGACGGCTTTGTACTCAGTGATGGCGCCGGCGTGATGGTGCTGGAAGAGTATGAGCATGCCCGCGCACGCGGTGCGCGCATCTATGCTGAATTGATGGGCTTCGGCATGAACAGCGATGCCTATCATATGACGGCGCCGTCTGAAGGCGGGGAGGGCGCGGCGGAATGCATGCGACTGGCCTTGAACGATGCCGGTATCAATATTGATGAAATCGGTTATATCAATGCGCACGGCACGTCGACTCCCGCGGGCGACATTGCCGAAACACTTGCGGTGAAGCGATTGTTTGGTGACCGCGCGTACAAGCTTGCCATCAGTTCCAGCAAATCCATGATCGGTCACACGCTTGGCGCTGCCGGTGGCGTGGAGGCTATCTGCACCATCATGGCGCTGTACGACCAGGTGGCGCCGCCGACCATCAACCTGGAAAATCCGGATCCGAAGTGCGATCTGGACTACGTTCCGAACACCGCGCGCGAAATGCCGATCAACGTGGCATTGTCGAATTCGTTCGGATTCGGTGGCACCAACGGAACGCTGGTATTCAAGCGTATCTGATTTAAGTCACGGTCAGGGCATGACCAATGTACTCGTCAATGGCATGCCCGAGCCGTATATCGATACCGCGGATCGCGGATTCAATTTCGGCGACGGGCTGTTCACCACGATATTGATTCGTGATGGAAGACCGTGTCTGTGGCCGCGCCACTGGCAGCGACTTCAGGCGGGATGCGCAAAGCTGGCCATGCCCGCGCCGACCGAAGCAGAACTCCTGAACGACCTGTCGCAACTCACCTCGCGCGGACGCAGCGAAGTCGCAAAAATCATCGTCACCCGGGGCAGCGGCGGACGTGGCTACCAGCCATTGGCGTCGGCGGTGCCCAACCGTGCCGTTGTGATGCGTCCGTTGCCCGAGGATGTCGTCACGCTGAGAAAAAACGGCATCGTGCTCGCGCGATGTACGACACCTTTGGCGCGCAATCCGGTTTTGGCCGGCCTCAAACATCTCAATCGTCTCGAGCAGGTGCTCGCCAGTATCGAACTGGCCAAACTTGCAGCACATGAAGGCCTGATGTCCGACACAGCAGGCAACCTTATCGAATGTACCCGAAGCAATCTGTTTATAGTCCAGGACGGGCGCCTGCTGACGCCGCCGCTGCTCGAATGTGGCGTGGCAGGCATCATGCGCGCGCAGGTGAGCGAGAGCGCAGCCGGCCTCGGGCTGACTTGCGACCAGAGCGTGTTGACCGACGATATGCTGGCGACCGCGGACGAGATCTTCGTCACCAACGCTGTCATCGGAATCTGGCCGGTAATTCGGTTGTTGCAGAGTAAATCCCGCAGTTTGCAAGTGGGCCCGGTAACGGCCGCGCTTATCGGTCGGCTCGAACAGGACGGCGTCGTACTGTGAAGCGCGTGCTGTTGATGATCGCGGGCGCTTTATGCGTCGTCGTCGTTGTCGCGGCGGCAATCGCGGCCTGGCTGTACTACGATGCAGAACGTCATCTTGCCACGCCCCTGCATCTCGCGTCGTCAACCCAGGTGTTCGTGGTATCGCCCGGGGAAGGTGTTGGACGCATCAGCCGGAACCTGGCGGCGCAAGGCGTTGCGGTCCGGCCAATTATCCTGCGGCTGGATGCGCGGCGCAGGGAGATCGCCGGTAGTATCAAGGTCGGCGAATATGTACTGCGGGACGGTATGACGCCGCGGGAAATTTTCGATCTTTTCGTCAGCGGCCAGGTCATCCAATATGCGTTCACGTTTCCTGAAGGCATCACCTTCACCGATTTGAAATCACGGCTGGGCCAGGATCCGGTGCTGATTCATACCGTGGACGAATTGAGCGACAGCCAGATTCTGGAATCAGTGGGTTCAAGTTTCGAACACCCCGAAGGATTGTTTCTACCGGAGACGTATCACTTCACCCGAGGCATGCGTGATCTTGATATCCTGCAGCGTGCGTACAAGGCGATGGATCAGGTCTTGGCGTCGGCGTGGGACCAGCGCGCGGCCGACCTGCCGTACGAGTCGCCTTATGAAGCGTTGATCATGGCGTCCATCATCGAAAAAGAAACCGGGTTGGCGCGGGAGCGGCCGGCAATCGGTGGTGTGTTTGTCAGAAGATTGCAGAAGGGAATGAAATTGCAGACTGATCCCACGGTGATTTACGGCATTGGTCCGGCCTTTGATGGCAATCTTCGTCGCCGTGATCTGGAAAACGACACGCCATACAACTCGTATACCCGCTTCGGTCTGCCACCTACGCCCATCGCCATGCCCGGACTTGCAGCCATCGATGCGGCCCTCCATCCCGCTGATGGCGACGCACTGTATTTTGTCGCCAGGGGCGATGGCTCGCACCAGTTCTCCGCAACGCTGACGGAGCACAACCGCGCGGTGCGCGAATTCCAGTTGAAACGCTGATGTCGCGCGGACTGTTCATCACGCTGGAAGGCATTGAGGGTGTGGGCAAGACCACGCAGCTACAGCGTGCACAGGCATATCTTTCCGCCAGTGGCCGCGAGCTTGTCGTTACCCGGGAGCCTGGAGGGACGCCTGTTGGTGAGGCCATCAGAAATGTTCTGCTTGATAAGACCTATACCGGCATGTCGGTGGACGCCGAACTGTTATTGATGTTCGCCGCACGCGCTGAGCATATTGCCAAGGTCATCAAACCAGCGCTGGCGCGTGGTGCGATCGTACTGTGCGACAGGTTTACCGACGCAACCTACGCCTATCAGGGGGGCGGTAGGCAGATATCACTCGAACGCATCGGCGCGCTGGAGGATTTCGTCCAGCACTCGTTACGACCTGATTGCGTGCTGGTGCTGGATGCCCCGGTGGACGCGGCCCTGGCCAGGGCACGTAAGCGCAGCGCTGAGGACAGGTTTGAGGCTGAGACGGTGGCGTTCTTCGAGCGTGTGCGAGCGCTCTACCTGGCGCGCGCCAACCGCTTCGCAAGCCATGTCGTCATCGATGCGCAGCGCTCGATAGACGAGGTAGGGGCAGAGATCGAGTCCGCCCTTGCGCAATTGCTTGCCGGTGAAGCCCGTGGCTGAAGCGCGCCCTGATCAGAAAGCGTTATACCCGTGGTTGCTTGAACCCTGGCAGATGCTGCAGCGTTCAGTGGCCAGCGACAGGCTTGCGCATGGTTTGCTTCTCCGCGGACGTGCAGGCGTTGGCAAAGGGCGTTTCGCGCAACTGCTCGCGCAGTCGCTGTTGTGCGAATCGCCGGCGGACGACGGTTTGCCATGCAGCCGGTGCCGCAGTTGCAACCTGTTCGTCGCCGGTTCGCATCCGGATTTCCTCGTGGCCCAGCCCGAGGAAACGGGCAAGGCATTGCCGATTGACAGTATCCGCGAGGTCAGCCAGTTTTTTGCATTGACCAGTCATTACGGCCGCCACAAGGTCGCCATCATCACCCCCGCAGAGGCCATGCAGCGCGGTGCGGCCAACGCTTTGCTGAAAACGCTTGAGGAACCTCCGGCTGGCGCCGTGCTGCTGTTGGTTTCACATGTTGCGAACCGGCTTCCTGTCACCGTTCGCAGCCGCTGCCAGAGTATCGTGCTGGATCTCCTCGACCGTACGCAGGCGGTGGATTGGTTGTGCGGGCAGGGCGGTGCCGACCGTGCCCAGGCGGAAGCCGTACTCAGCGTGAGCAACGGTGCACCTTTGCCGGCACTCGCCATGCTGGAGGAGGGCGAGCAGCCGCCCATCACCACACTGATCGAGCAGCTGGCGGAACTGGCGGAGGGAGCTACGCCGCCGATGGTGGTTGGCAGCCGGTTGTCCAGGTTGACGCCGGCCCAGTTGGTCAGTGGCTGTCGCCAGGTACTGGAATTCACGATTTACCGGCAGAGCGGGGCACCGCCCCACGAATTGAGTCTCACCGGAAGTGTCGTCGATAACCGGTTGATTAAGTTGGCCGATCGATTAGACTTAGGCGCAGCTTTCAAGCTTTACGAGTTGGTGGTCGAATACCAGAACACGTTGGTAGGGGCCACCGGGATACGCGCGCAGGACATCATCGACAGCTTGCTGATAGCGTGGGCGCGCGCCAGCGGGAAGACAGCACAGGCAAAACTATGAGCACCAAGAATCCGCGGCAAGGCATTCTGTCTTTGACGATTCGCGATAAGAGCTCGCTTTATGCGGCGTATATGCCGTTCATAAAGAACGGTGGCCTGTTCATTCCGACCGACAAATCCTACAAAATCGGTGATGAAGTATTCATGTTGCTGACGTTGACCGACAACAAGGAAAAGTTGCCGGTGGCAGGACGGGTGGTGTGGATCACGCCCCGTGGCGCCCAGGGCAACAAGACGGCGGGCATCGGCGTTCAGTTCAGTGAACTGGATAACGGCGCCACGCGTAACAAGATCGAAAATCAGCTGGCAGGCGCACTCAAGTCTGATCGACCGACCCATACGATGTAATGCACGCTGTGCTGCTTAGCCGGCACACCTGTTGCCCCGCATATCCGTAGCCTGAGCTGTAACTCCCCCTGACACGACCTCCATCGAGATGAATGTCCGTCCTTTTGTAGATTCGCATTGCCATATACCGATTGTTGCCGAGGAATCCGGCGAACAGGCTGGCGAAATCCTGGAAAGGGCGCGCAATGCCGGCGTTGGTCACATGTTGTGCGTGTGTGTCGATCTGGCATCAGCGCCCGGCGTTCTGGCGTTGGCGCAGAGCGAAGCGGATGTCTCGGCGTCAGTGGGCGTCCATCCCAATGCCGACTTGCTGGCATCGGAACCCGACGCGGCCAGACTCATTGCGCTGGGTTGCGAACCTGAAATTGTCGCCATCGGTGAAACAGGGCTCGATTATTTTCGCAGTACCGGTGATCTGACCTGGCAGCGCGATAGGTTTCGCGCGCACATCACAGCGGCAAAAGAACTGGGCAAGCCGCTGATCATTCACACGCGCGACAGCGCAGCGGATGTCATTGAAGTGTTACGGCAGGCGCGGGCAGATGAGGTCGGCGGTGTGATGCATTGCTTTGTCGACGATTGGGACACCGCCAGCGCCGCGATGGACCTCGGGTTCTATATCTCGTTCTCCGGAATTGTCAGCTTCAAAAGCGCAAAGCAGGTTCAGGACGTCGCCCGTCGCGTACCGTTCGAGCGCATGCTGATTGAAACCGATTCACCCTGGCTGGCGCCGGTCCCACATCGGGGTAAGCGTAATGAACCCGCCTATGTGGGACACGTCGCGGCGTTTATTGCCGGCTTGCGAGAAATGCGTGTCGAGGAAGTTGCCGCTCAGACAGCAGAGAACTTCGAACGCTTGTTCAAAGTCCGGCTTCCTCAGCCAACAGTCTGACCGCCCGGTCCAGCATTTCCTTTCCTTGGTAAAAGTCCGGTGAAAACCTGATCCCACCGCCTCTGTAAGCGCAGACCAGGCCCCGCTGCTGCAACCGCTCGCGCAGTTTGCCGTGGTCGACGCCTTCGATCTTGAACGTCACGATGCCGGCCAGCGCTGAAGGATTTTTCCTCGAAATCGCTTTAACTTTTGGAGTTGTTTCTAGAATATCAATGAGATAGAGGGAATTCTCGATGTTGGTTCTGGCAATGTTTTCAATGCCGAATTCCAGCAACAGTTTGACGCTGGCAGCCAGCCCATAGGTCCCGACCATATTCGGGCTGCCGCACTCGAAACGTCGAGCCGACCTTGCAGGCGTCCAGTCCAGGCGATCATAGTCGCCAACGTGCTCGACCATGTGCCAGCCATATTCAAATAACGACAACGCGTTGCGGGCCGCCGGCGTCGTGTAGAAGAACCCCAGACCTTCTGGCCCTAACAGCCATTTGTGGCCATCGGCCATGGCGAAATCTATCTGGCTGGCTGTCACATCAAATGTGACAGCCCCCACGCTCTGGATAGCATCGACACAGAACCAGATATCCGCTTCGCTGCAGAACTGCCCGAGCCGCTGCAGGTCCAGGCGCAAGCCGCTGGCGTATTGCACGGAGCTGATGGCCAGCAGCTGGGTTCGCTCGTTACAGGCGGCTATCAGTGCCGCCTCGGGATCCTCCTGGCCGGCCAGTGTGACCCGCACGACTTCGACGCCGAATTTCGTCGCCAGCGCCTCCCACACGATACGGTTGGAGGGAAACTCCTCGTCACTGGTTACGATGCGATCACCGGTCTTCCAGGGCAGTCCGGCGGCGACGAATGAAAGCGCCTCCGAGGTGTTTTTGACCAGTGCGACATCGTCGATAGAGGGGGCATTCAGCAAGTTTGCCAGCTGCTGTTTCAGGCGTAGTTCGGTGCCCAGCCAGCGCGGGTAGTCAGTGGCGCCACGCGTCGCATTTTCCTTGGCGAATTCAGCGACCGCCGCCGCGGTCCGCCGCGGCCACGGCGCGACCGCTGCATGGTTTAGGTAAAGCAGTGCAGGGTCTAAAGAAAATTCGCTTTCCCACCGATGTAGGGAGAACGCCTGGTCACCCATTATCAACTCCGGATTCCTGTGCCAAACGGTTCGCCGACCAGGTCGAACCTGCGGCGAAAGCACAACATCATGGCTGCAGAACTCTCCAGCGACAAGTCAGCGCCCGGCGCGGCACGCGTTCACCACAGCACGCAGGTGGTTCGCAATGGCGTGTTGGAATGCATTTATTCAACGATAGCCGCGGTCGCAATGGCGGCCGTGGCCATGCGGGTGAGGGTGGTCGAAGAGGCGTTGATCTTCGTGGCGCTGGTGGGCGTTCTCGCGATGGCGCGCGGCATGGCGACACGTCGCCTGGCGGCTGAACTCGATGGTCTGGGCGATGCGCCGGATTGGCCGGGCGTGCTGTGGCTATCGCTCGCGCTGAGTGGCGCCGTCTGGGGCTTCGGGGTCGCATTGGCAGTTGTAAATCTGAGCCTGGCTACCGAAGCACTGCTGATGGTTTCAGCGTCGTTTTCCGTGGCTTTGCTGGTCACCGCGGCATACCGTGGCGAGACGCGCCTGGTGATTCCATTCATTGTGCTAGCGCTGTTGCCGCCGGCCGTGGCACTGGTTGGGACGGCGACCAAGCTGGGGATGATGCTCGCCGCATGCGTCGCAGTTTTTCTGGGCATGCTGGTACTGGCATCGAGGCAGTTCCAGCGGCAGACGCAGGATCTTTACGCAGTGGCTGCCAACCGCGCCGAAATTCGCGGCCGCGCGCGTCAGTTGCAGGATGAAGTGGAAAGCCTGCGCGTTGGGATGAAGACCAGCAATGACAAATGTACCGACCTGGTCAGACAAGTCGCCGATCGCGATGAAAACATCCGAATTCTGCAAGGCCGTATCCATACGCTCAGTGAGACCATTGTTCGCAACTCGATACACGATAACGAAACCGGCCTGTTGAACGCGCAGGAATTCCGTCAGCGGGTGGATTCGGAATGGAACCGTATGTTGCGCGACAAGAAGCCCGTCTCGCTGTTGAGCCTCTCGCTGGACGACATGGACGGCTTCGCCGAAGTTTACGGTGAGCCGGTATACCAGAAGATTATGCGCAAGATCGGCCGGCTGCTGGGCAAATCCGGTCGTCGTAGCGGCGACTGCGCGGCGCGGATTGAAGGTGGCAATTTCCACGTGTTGCTCCCGGGCGCCGGCAGCCGCCATGCCGGGCGCATCGCTGAACAACTGCGTCGCGCAGTTGTTCAGAACAATATCCCGAATACCAATTCAACCAGACACGGCTCGGTGACCATGTCCGTGGGCGTGGCAACGTTGATACCCGCGCACGACACCAAGGTCGAGGAGTTGTACGGTCGCATCGAGTCCGCGCTGTACGAAGCCCGGTTCCGCGGCGGTAACCAGGTCGTCCAGTACCGGGCACTGCATTCGGTCAAGCTGGAGCGCTGGGATGCACGCAACGAAGGCGATGTTTCCGACGAAGGCGTACAGCGCAAAGTGCGTATCCGCGGGTATACCGCCGAACGGAAGATCTATCAGCCTGGCGAGCGCATGCAGGATCGCCGGTTCGACCATGACACAGTGGGTGCGGTCATCGCTGGTCAGTTACGCATCAACCTGGATGGCCAGATCGAAGTGCTGCGTCCCGGTGACTGTCTGTTCATTCCCAAAGGCCTGATGACCTGCGTGGAAGTCGTTGGCGAAACACAGGTGGTTTGTATCGAAGGCGAACGCGCTGCCTGACCAAGCTCCCGAATGGATGCCGGCGACAGACCCAGTCGCCGGTGGCGATGCGTTCGCCGTAATTCAATTCCCGAACTCGCGATACGAGTGCCGGGCGATTTAGCGTCGAAACCCCCAGACCCTGCAAAACGCTGCTCCCGTACGGCGGACCTGCCCCGGCACCGCAATCCAATATGCGCATAATGTATATTATGTTAAATATCGCATGTGGACAGATCGCAGGCATTCACAAAAAAGCGCCCTGCATGAACGACGGCCGAACCGACCCCTCCCACCAGCCTTTATCCACCGTCATTCCGAAGGACGCGCAGCGGCGAGCCGGAATCCATAGGGCTTCGCTCGAAGCCGCATGGATTCCCGCCTGCGCGGGAATGACGGATTGGAAAGGCTACCGCCAGACTCGACCGCACGGGTTATCCCAACCAGCGCCTTTTCCCCTCCGTCATTCCGTATATGGTCTCCTCCCGTTATGCAAGCAGAAGTGGTTATGGATGACAGGGACAGGATTGCGCTCGTATATCCGGCCTGTGGTTGGGGCGGTTGCCCCTGGCCTCGATGAAGTTCGCGCGTATCGTCCTGTTCGGACACCCGGCCTGCAATGGCCACCGGAATGATCAGGTTTTCGATACGCCGGTCTGACCTGTTGTGTCATCGTTTACCGCTGCTGCTTCGCATTCGTCGAAGGGGGCTCCTCCCTGGAATCAACCACGCCGTCTTCCAGACCGCTCAGGCCGCTTGGTAAACCGTGTTGTGCGCCAGTATCGCCCACCCGATGCGCGCCATTTTGTTCGCCAGGGCGATGGTCGCCCGGTTGATGCCGCGCTCGGCCTTGAGCCGGCTCACCCATCGGCTGAGGCGGTCGTCCTTGTTGCCCGACTGGATCAACACCGCGCGGGCGCCATGTGCCAGCAGGCTGCGCAGATACCGGTCACCCCGCTTGCTGATGCCGAGCAGGACGTCTTTGCCACCGCTGCTATGTTGTCGGGGCACCAACCCCAAGGCCGCCGATACATCACGCCCGCGGCGGAACGCCTGGCCATTGCCGACCACGCTGTAGAACACGCTGGCCACGACTGGCCCAAACCCGGGGATGCTCTGCAGACGCTGGCAGGCCTCGTTCCGGGCCACCAGTCGTGTGACTTCTTGCCGATAGGCCTCTATCTGCTCATCGAGCCCTTGCAGCTGTTGGTAACCCTGCCTCAACAGACGACGAAACAATGCACTCAAGCCATTGTCCGCATCTTCCAGCAGCTCCGGCAGGCGTCGGCGCAGCGTCGACAGGCCCTTGGGCATCACCAGGCCATACTCCGCCAACAGCCCTCGCAACTGGTTGCCCAGCGCCGTGCGATCGGCGATGCAGCGCTCTCGCAGCCGATGCAACGCCTGCACATCTTGCTGCTGGGTCGTCTTGACCGCCACCCACCGCATCTGCGGACGCACCACCGCTTCAGCAATCGCCAGCGCATCGTTGTAGTCATTCTTGTTGCCCCGCAGGTAGGCCTTGACGTACTGCGGCGGGATCAACTTCACCTGATGGCCCAACGCCCCCAGCTCGCGGCCCCAATAATGGGCACTGGCACAGGCCTCCATCCCCACCAGGCATGGCGGCAGTTGGGCGAAGAACGCCCGCACTTGCGCCCGCCTCAGCATCTGCTTCTTCACCACCTTGCCCTTATCGTCGCAACCCACGACATGAAACGTGTTCTTTGCCAGATCCAGCCCGATCGTCGTAATCTCCGCCATGGTCTTCTCCTCATCTCTATCGATGGTTGTACACAACTCCATCCTGGCGCATTACGACGCCGTTTCAGAGTGGGGAGGAGACCATCTCATCGGACGACGCGCAGCGGCGAGCCGGAATCCATAGGGCTTCGCGCGTAGCCGCATGGATTCCCGTTTTGACGGGAATGACGGATTGGTCGTGAGATCGCGTCGCCATGGACGGTTATTCCGACCGTTCAACCCCGCAGCGCGTTAGGATGCGCAGAAGCAATTCCTGCGACGAATGTGAGGCGGTACGACCATGAAGCGGCTGCGAATCAAATCGGTGGAAACCATGCTCGAGCACGCCGGCCACCGGCCGTTGCCAAAGCGGCTCGGCGCCTTCGACCTGGTCATGCTGGGCATTGGGTGCACGATTGGCACCGGGATTTTCGTTCTGACTGGCGTCGGCGCGGCCATGGCGGGTCCGGGTTTGACGCTGTCGTTCGTCGTCGCTGGCGTTGCCTGCATCTTCGCAGCGCTGGCGTATGCCGAACTGGCGGCGATGGTGCCGGTGGCCGGGTCTGCCTATACCTACAGCTATGCGGTACTGGGGGAAGCCGTTGCCTGGCTGGTCGGCTGGAACCTGGTGCTGGAATACGCCGTTTCCGGCAGCGCCGTGGCTTCGGGCTGGTCCGGATACGCCACGGGCATTCTGGCCCAGGCTGGCATCCATATTCCGCCGGCCTGGACCACGGCGACGGCCAACGGCGGCATCATGGACCTGCCGGCGGTGCTGATTGTCGCATTCGTCACCGGGTTGCTGGTCGTGGGAACGCGGGAAAGCGCCTGGGTGAACAGGGTGCTGGTCGCGGTCAAACTGGCCGTCATCGCCCTCTTCCTGTTCCTCGCATTCCCCAAGGTCGATGCCGCCAACTGGGATCCGTTCCTGCCCATGGGGTGGTTCTCGCGTGTATCGGATGGCAATAACGTCGGCGTGTTTGCTGCCGCGGCGATTATCTTCTTTGCGTATATCGGTTTCGACGCGGTATCGACCGCGGCGGAGGAAACGCGAAATCCCAACCGTGATCTGCCCATCGGACTGGTGGGATCACTCGCAATATGCACGTTGGTCTACATCGCGGTTGCCGCTGTCGCGACCGGTGCGGTGCCCTACACGGCGCTGGCCAATGACAAGGAACCATTGGCGATGGTGTTGCGTACGCTGAATCACCCTGCCGCGGCGGCTGTTCTGGCGCTGGGTGCCCTGGCGGGCATTACGACCGTGCTGCTGGTGCTGATGTACGGCCAGACACGCATATTTTTCGTGATGTCGCGCGACCGCATGCTGCCACCGGTGTTCAGCGCCCTCCACCCCCGGTTCGGCACGCCGCACCTGGTGACGATTGGCACCGGCGCGGTAGTGGCCTTCATCGCCGGTATTCTGCCGCTGGATGAACTGGCCGCACTATCCAACATCGGCACCTTGTTTGCCTTCTTCGCGGTCGCACTGGGCGTCATGGTGCTACGGCGCACCCAACCGCACCGTCCGCGCCCATTCCGTTGTCCCATGGTATGGCTGACCGGAACACTCGCCCTGCTCTGCTGCTCAGCCTTGATGTGGTTCCTGCCGGCGGAAACCTGGTGGCGGTTTCTGTTATGGAGTCTGCTGGGCGTCGTGATTTATGCCTTTTACGGCTATCGCATGAGCCCGTTGAAACAGGATGCGTGACGCTTCAGCGCTTCCTACCGCGCAGCGGTAGCCGGAACAGCATCAACGCGCCGAAGATCAGGCAATAGATCAGCGGCTCGCGGATATCAGCCTTCTGGATCCACCAGAAATGCAGCAGCGCCGTGACGCCGATCGCGTAGACGAGTTTATGCAGCGTATTCCATTTCCGGCCCAGACGACGGCGTGCGTTCAACGTTGACGTGAATGCCAGCGGCAGCAGCAGGACGAACGCGATGAAACCCACGGTGATGTAGGGGCGCTTGACGATGTCCGCCCACAGCGCGGAGAAATCCAGGCTGAGGTCCAGCAGCAGATAAATGGTGAAATGGACGCAGGCATAGAAAAACGCCCACAGGCCGAACATGCGGCGTTGCTGGATGAATTCAACGCGCGCGGTCATACGGCGTAGCGGGGTCATCGCCAATGAAATCAGCAACAGACGCAACGACCAGAGTCCTGTCTGATGCGTCAGCGTTTCCACCGGGTTGAAGCCGAGGTCGCCCTTGTACAGGCCGTAGGCCAGCATCAACGCCGGCACCGCGCAGGCAAGGTGCAGCACCGGTTTGATGTATGTGGCAGGGAGCATCGAGGGTGCGCCGTAACGCAACGGCTATCAATAGTTCTTTTTCAAATCCATGCCACTGTAGAGGCTGGCCACCTGATCCTCGTAGCCATTGAACATCAACGTATCCCGACGCAGAAACTCTCCGATACGGCGTTCCTTGGCCTGGCTCCAGCGCGGGTGGTCAACTTTCGGGTTCACGTTGGAATAAAAGCCGTACTCGCCGGGCGCGGACATGTTCCAGCTGGTCTGCGGCTGCTTTTCGGTGAAGCGGATGCTGACGATGGACTTGATGCCCTTGAAACCGTATTTCCACGGCACGACCAGGCGTAACGGCGCGCCATTCTGGTTCGGCAATGGTTTGCCGTAAACGCCCACGGCCATCATGGTCAGCGGATGCATGGCTTCGTCTATCCGCAGGCCTTCACGATACGGCCAGTCCAGCACGCGGCGGCGTTGGCCGGGCAGCGGGTTGGATTTGTCGTATAGAGTTTCGAAGGCGACATATTTTGCATTGCCATTGGGCTCAAAGCGTTTAAGCAGATCGGCCAGCGGAAATCCGACCCATGGCACCACCATCGACCAGGCTTCGACGCAGCGCATGCGATAGATCCGCTGTTCGAGCTTCATCGGATCAAGCAGATCATCCAGAGCCAGTGTCCCGGGCTTTGCACATTCGCCGCTGACGGTCACCGACCACGGGTCCGGCTGCAGGGCGTCAGCCAGGCGCGCAGGATCATCCTTGCTGGTGCCGAGTTCGTAGTAGTTGTTGTAGCCGGTGATCTCTTCCCACTTGTTGACCTGTTCATCAACCTTCATCGTGGTTGGAGCACCGGAAATTCTGTCGGCAAAGCGATCAATCGATGCACTGGCCAATGCGGGAAGGTAACTGGCCATGGCCAGCGACGCACCGCCATAGATGCCCTGGCGGATGAAGCTCCGCCGCTGATGAAACAGCTTTTCGTCGGTGACATCGTTGTCGGTCAACGGGTGCGACGGACTTACTCGAATCAACATAAGCTTTCTCCTGGGCGATCACCTGGCTGGCGGCCGATGGACGCACACTTTATCGGCTGCGTACAAGCGGCACAATGACACGCCTGTAGCGCCATCCACATAGTCCGCGGATGACCGGTTTGGTTCAAAGGAAAATGTTACAACGCGACGGTGCGAGAGCGTCGGTTGCGCAGCGGAGATGGGAAACCTGCGTGGATCAGACCAATTGCAGTGCGAGCAGACTGATATCGTCGGTGAAGCCACCGCGGCCGTTCCAGGCGCGCAAATCGCGCAGAACAGACTGTGTGGCACGCTCACAGTCAGGTTCAGCCACCGCCATGCTGCCGCGCAGGCGCTCCAGGCCGAAGGGTTCGCCGGCTGAATTCCGTTGTTCGTATACGCCATCGCTGAACAGCATCACCCGATCGCCGCGCTCCAGGTCCACGGAGGCTTCCACAAACTCCGCTTCTTCCAATACGCCGATGGGCGGCCCACCGATACAAGGCAATTCCACGGGATAGCCGGAGCCGCCGATTTTGACCGGGTTGGGGTGACCGGCACAGACGAATGACATCGTGCGACAAACCAGATCGATGACGCCATATTGCAGCGTGAAGAACAGGCCGCCGGTTTCCGACATCTGATAGCTGCCATTCAGGCGGCGTGCGACTTCCGCCGGCGGCACGACAATCGGCGTCGGCGACTGCGGATTGATATCGACGATGACCGAACCCTGGCGCAAATGCGGCGACAGGCTGCGGCTGACCGCCACCGACATCAACGCCGATGGAATACCGTGGCCACTGACATCGAGCACATAAAACCCGAGATAGCGATCGGTGATCCAGAAAACGTTCAGCAGGTCGCCACCGAGCGCGGCACAAGGAAAATACTGCCAGCCGTAGCGAATTGCGGTGTTGCTGACGCAATGGGTCGGCAGCAGGGAACGTTGCATGCTCCCTGCCGCATCGAGATCCTTCAAGGTCTGCAGGTGTGCATCGACCACCCTGCCCTGGGCCTGGCGCAAAGCGATATGCGTTCTGATGCGCGCCAGTGCAACCGGCAGATCCACTGGCTTGGTCACGTAGTCGTTAGCACCGATCTCCAGCGCATTGACAACATCGGTACTGCCGTTGCGCCCGGTCACCATGATGACCGGCAGTTCCAGCGGCGAATGCAAGGCGCGGATCTGGCGTAGAACATCGAAGCCGTTGAGTTCGGGCATTTCAACGTCGAGCAATACCAGGTCGAATTCGTTGAGGCTGATGACCTCCAGCGCGTCCTTTCCCGTCGTGCTGCTCATGGTGGCAAAGCCGTGCGCGTTGAGTCGCAGTGTCAGCAGATCGCGAATGGCGACGTCGTCGTCAACGATGAGTATGCGACCGGTCACAGGCTCAATAATGGGGGCATCCATACACCGGTTGCTATCGACGCCGCGGCGCCGCCGCTTGAGGTTTCCACAGGGACTTTACGACCGCTGATCGGCGCTACGCCGGGTCGTCAGCCAGTGGCATCAGTCGTTGCTTGATGCGGGTCAACCCATAACCTGCCGCGTGCAATGACAATTTTCGGCAGGCCACCGCTCACCTTCCCAGACACCGCATTCATGCAAGCGAGTTTCCAGAATTTCAAACAGGCCATCGCCGCCGTACTGCCGCCCAACCAGCAGCTGGCCGGGGCCGATGCCGGTAACGCCTTTGCCGGCCCCGCCGGTCACGGCCATGGACCGGAAATACTCCTGCAGCCCACCGCGCTTGGGGACATCCAGGCCATCGTCAGGGCTGCACATCAAACATCTACCGCGCTTACTGCGGTCAGTTCTGGTGCGCCGCATCACACTGCGCTGGCACTGCCTTCCGGGCCGTTTGCCACAATCGACTTTTCCCGCATGCAACGCGTTATCCGGATAGATGAAGCCAGTCGTGCGGTACGTATCGAGCCGGGTGTCACCTACGCGCAACTTGTTCC
>JACKNH010000023.1 GCA_024234975.1 Gammaproteobacteria bacterium | reverse complement strand
GCTCTCCCCACTGACCAGCGGCGGCAGCGGACAATGCAGTGTCGCGCAAACCGCCCTGAGCAGTTCCGCTTCCTCCACCGTCAGGCGACCATCGTGGGCGATGGTTCGGACCAGCGCGCCGATCAGCAGTTCCTTGCCGGCGGGCGCCAGGGCATCAAGTTTATCCAGCGCCGCATCGAGTTCGCCCGCCCAATCCGCCCGCGGCGTGTACGACGGACGACGCTGCGGCAGCAAGGTGGCAATGCCGGCTTCGTAGGCTCTGCCGGCCGCAGTGGCGTCTGCGTGACCATGCTGGGCGATGGTGCTGAACAACACGCCAAGTTCCGCCGCCAATGCCGGTACGCCGACCCTGCCGCCGTCGGCCACGGTCTCCACCGGGTCATATAAATGCACATACGCCAGCTTGCGCATGGCATACGCCTGAATGGAAACATGCCCATCCATCTGCTGCAGCGACTCCAGTAATCCACATATTCTGCGCCGCTCATTGCCCGACAGCTGGCGCAACGTCGGGAACAATCGCAGCAAGGCTGGCTGCCGCTGCAGGACATTCAACGCATCAGCCTCAGGCAACCACCGCTGGACGGCGCCGAGATAACGCTGGTTGAGAAACTGCTGGAGATACGCGAGCTGGCGTGCCCGCACCGAACCGTCGGCATCCAGCGCCAAGGCCAACAGTAAGGCGACGGCATCTTCGAGATTGGAAGATGCCGCTTCCACGGTACCGGGCAGTGAGGCGCGGATGGACTGCGCCGCGGCGATCTGCGGCGTCCCGGGGTTACCGACCATGCCGGCGACGGCATTGGGCGCCAGCACGATCGCGGTCTTCAACATCTTCTCCATGCGCTCGGCCGCGGTAGTGGCGAGTTGTTCTTCTTCCGCCACCACTTCAGTGTGCGCATTTTCCAGACGCCGCCTGACCTCAGCGAACTCGCGTTCAGAGAACTGCGGATCGATGGCTTTGATCCGCGCTACCAGTGGTGGATGCGTGGCGAACATGCGGCCCATACCGGATGCGAACAACATGTGCGCAACCTCGTCGCTATCAGCATCCTGCAGCCGCGATCCCTCGCTCAATGCGCCAATCTTCACCAGCGCATTGCGGATGCCGGCTGGATCACGCGTGAACTGCACGGCCGAGGCATCGGCCAGCTGCTCACGTCCGCGCGAGACCGCCGCCTGAATCATGCGGCCGAAAAACAACCCGACATAACCCACAATCAACACCGCAACGGCGGCAAGCATGATTGCAACCAGCGCGCCACCGCCTTTGCGGTCACTGCCACCATGGTGACGCGGCAGAAATCGCAGCACCATGCGGGCGCTGATGGCGATGACCAGCAGGCCGAACAACATCCCCATCAGGCGGATATTGATCCGCATATCGCCGTTGAGGATATGGCTGAACTCGTGCCCGATGACGCCTTGCAACTCGCTGCGTGTCAGGTTCTCCAGCGTTCCGCGGGTCACCGCAACCGCGGCATCCGCCGGCGAATGGCCGGCCGCGAAGGCATTGATTCCGGTTTCATGTTCAAGCACGTAGACCTCCGGCATGGGCACACCGGACGCGATCGCCATCTCCTCCACCACGTTCAGCAGCCGGCGCCGCAGCGGATCCCGCGTATCGCTCGCCACCTTCTCCCCGCCCACCGAGCGCGCCACCACACCACCGCCGGCACGCAGCGTGGTGGATTTGTACAAGCTGGCCAGAACGATACTGCCGAGAACGATCAGCGTGGTGATGGCAATCACGCCGGGGTGCGCGGCCAGCCAGTTCAACGGCGATACCTGCTGACCGTTCACCTCGGGCTGCATGACGGCAACTGCGGTCAGGATGATTGCGTCCACCGTTGCGACCACGACCACGACCGCCAGCACAAACAGCGCTATCAGGCGCCGGGACAGCCCGCGGGCGGCACTTTGCCGGGCGAAGAAATCCATGCGCTATCAGGTGAAGCTGATTTTCGGCACCTCGCGCTTATCGGGCGACTCGATTTCCAGCAATTGCGCCGGCTGGAAGCCGAACTGGTTGGAGATGATGCTGTTGGGGAACTGCTCACGCATGGTGTTGTAGTTCATGACTGCGTCGTTGTACGCCTGGCGCGCGAATGCGACCTTGTTCTCGGTCGCGGTCAGTTCTTCCGACAATTGCATCATGTTCTGGTTGGCCTTCAAATCGGGATAGGCCTCGGCGAGCGCGAACAAACGTCCGAGGGACGCGGACAATTGCGCCTCGGCGCCATTCAGCTGTTGCACGGCCTGTGCATCGCCGGGGTTGGCTGACGCATTCTTCAAACCGCTGACGGCTGCATTGCGCGCGGTGATGACTGCTTCAAGCGTTTCCCGCTCGTGCTTCAGATAACCTTTTGCGGTTTCCACCAGATTGGGGATCAAGTCGTGTCGCCGCGTCAGCTGCACGTCGATCTGGGCAAATGCGTTCTTGAAAAGGTTGCGTGCACTGACCAGCCCGTTGTAGATGCTGATGAAGTAGATGACGATCAGTGCCAGTACACCAAGGACTACCCATCCCATGAGACATCTCCCTGCCTGTTGAACCAAGTAGCCGATAGCATACCCGATGCCGCCCGCCGGCGTACGGGCGACGCACGGTGGCCGCGGCGCCTGGCAACAGGCGATGGCGGACGGGATGACGCACGGACCGGGGGATCGTTAGAATGCGCGCGGAATCACCGGGCCCGGAGCACAAACGTCATGGTCAACACGACGCGGATAATTCACAGGCTTTGCCTTTGCATCACACTGATCGGTGTCGACGCAGCCGCCGCCACCGGACCGTATCAGGTGCCACCGGACACCCCGCAATTTATCCGCGATGCAGTGACGGCGCGCGACCGCGCCAACGAGCACCGGGCGCGCGACAGCGAACGGCACCCGGCGGAAGTGTTGGCGCTGTCCGGCGTGAAGCCGGGTGATCGCGTCATCGAACTGGCCGCCTATGGGCAATATTATTCAACGTTGCTCAGTGAACTGTTGGGCCGCAAAGGTCGGCTGGAGATGTTCGACCTGCCCTACACCGAGCCGTTTGGCGGCGAGCTGGGACGGGCATTCGAAGCCGCGCACGACAACACGCGTTATCACCAGGTCGACTACAACGACGCCGATTTTCCAACCCGGGTGGACGTCGTGTTCAACGTCCTTACGTATCACGACCTGCAAGCACACGGTGTGGATACCGCGTTGTTGAACCGGAAGGTGTTCCGGGCGCTCAAGCGCGGTGGCGCCTATGTGGTCATTGATCATATGGCGGAGGACGGTTCCGGCTGGCGCGATGCCGCCAGGCTGCACCGCATCGGTGTCGAGACAATCATCGCGGAAGTGCTCGACGCGGGATTCGAGCTTGCTGCGCGCAGTGAACTGCTTGCCCATCCGGAGGATGATCGGATGCAGCTGGTCTTCACCCCTTCCATACGGGGGGGCACCGCCCGCGCAGTCCTGATATTTCGCAAGCCCGCAAATCGTTAGCGTCTGATGCGGGCATTTTTCCTGAATCCACCGGGCAGGCTCGCTCCGAAGCAGCGGCCGACCTTCGCGCCGTGACCGGGGACCGCAAATAATGTTTGCAGACCGTTGAAATTACTTTCGGAATCCCGGACATTGCCTTAGCAGTAATAAAATCAGAACAATACGAGGCGGAGGAATTTCAATGAACTGCAAGTCCAGTCCGGGCAAATCAGCAGCAGCACTGGCCATCGTAGCAGCGTTGTCTGGCGCGGCGGCGGCAGCGCCGGTGAGTGGCAGCTACCAGGGCACCATCGAGCGGGATAACGGCCTCGGCCTGCTGGGCATGACCATGGTGGTCGATTTCACCTATGACGACAGCACCGCGCCAGGCGACGTTTACGAGAATATCAGCACGGCAATGTTCTACAACCACATCACCAGCATGGTGGTCACCATCGGCGCCAACCAGTGGACATTTGATGCCGGCGCGGGCATGTCCTTCGCCGAGGTGGTGAACAGTGATGTCATCATCGTATCCGGCGGTATCGAAGACCGCTTCAATCATGGCGCCTTCACGTTCAACGGCCCCGATCTGACCGCCGAGCATGCGGAACCACAATCGTACTCATTAGATATATACCTGTCGGATCGTGAACCGGTTGGCGCGCCAGACGCCTTGGACGATTACATGGCGCTGCCCTCTTCACTTCCCGCAGCAGAGTTGTTCGAAGGCGATGGTCAGAACCTGATGCAATTCAGTTTCTACACCGGTGATGCCGAGCTCGGCTCGTACTACTTCATCGAGACCGGCGTCCTGTCCAGCGTCAGCCCGGTGCCGCTGCCGGCGGCATTCTGGTTGCTTGCAGGTGGCCTCGCCGGCACCGGCCTGCTGCGTCGGCGTCAGCGCGCCTGAGTTCGGCAGCGCGGAATCCCGCATTCACGCAAAACGGGGAGGCATCGCCTCCCCGTTTTTTTTTCCGCCATCGCGGACACCGCGCAACCCGACTTTTTTAGTCATCCCGGACACCGCGCAGCGGTGAGCCGGGATCCCTGGGGCCTCACTCGAAGCCACATGGATTCGCCGCTCGTGCCCCCTTCGCGGGCGCAAACGGGAATGACGGAGCAGTAAGACGAAGCCCGTGCGGATTTCCCCGATGCTGGCTGAGGAACCTTTTTTTCCTTCGCGAGCCGGCAATGCCGCGACGGGTGTGTCCACGCAATCGCCGCGACTACACTGCACCACACCAGGTTTACTCAAGGGGGAGAATGTCGTGGCTCAGACAAGCGCAGCGAATTACATCACGGTGATGTCGCTTCTGGCATTAATGTTCGTCACGCCGATTGCAGGCGCCGCGCCAACGCCTGACGCGCCCGCCGCGGCGCCCGGCACGCCGCTGTATCAAGCGACGGGCGAACAATACCGTGCGTATGATTTCCCGGACACCGGCGAATCCGTACCCTACCGATTGTTCGTACCGCCTGGTTGGCGGCCCGGTCAAGCGCTGCCGGTGCTGGTCACATTGCGTGCCGGGTTCTCAATCGACAACTCCCATCGCGAGGGCAACGACTTCATCCGCGTCGCCGGCGAGCGGGGCTACATCGTCATTTCGCCGCTGGGCTATCGGGGATACTTGCAACCTTACTACGGCAGCCCGTACCCGATCGCGCGCGAGCCCGAGCCCTCAATTCCCGGCGACGGCTGGCGTGACGAGGACAACCAGCGCGCCGCGCTCGACGTCATGTACGTGATTTCGCGCGTCATCAAGGAATACGGGGCCGACGCGCGGCGCGTGTTCATCCACGGCCAGAATCCTTCCGGCTCCGGTGCGCTCCACCTCGCGGCGACCTGGCCGCAAGTGTTCGCAGGCGTGGTGGTGAGTTCGGCGCCGCTGGTCGCCGGCACGTTTCCGTGGAAAGTTCTGGCGGACGAACACGTGCCGTTACTTGTCCTGCACGGCGATGCCGATGATCGCAATCCGCTGGCTGCGTCACGCGCCATGACCGAGGAAGCCCGCGCGGCTGGCGTCGACGCGCAGTTTGCAATCGTGCCTGGCGGCAGCCACCTAACCGCCTACCTCACGCACGCGCAGGGCATTTTCGACTTTCTCGATGCCCATCGGTTACGCGCCGATTGATACGGGTCAACGCGCCGCCGGCTCAGGTGGGCCAATTTATCCGGAGAGACCTGTTGCGCTTCACGCGTGCCACGGTCCGGGAAATAGATTGGTCAATATCGCCGCTTCCGGCGGCGCAGAATCCGAGGCTGAATATGTCGCATTACCACGCAGTTGTCTGGCTGGATCATTCAGAAGCACACGTCATTCATTTCACGCCGGAGGAAGCGGAAAACGCGGTTGTCAAAGCCGGTGGTGGTCATCCGCATCTGCATCACAAAAGCGGCAGCATCGGCGCCGGACACAGCGGCGCATCACATGACTACATGGAACACGTCATCGCCGCCCTGCAGGGCGCACAGGAGATTCTGGTCACTGGCCCAGCCAACGCCAAACAGGAGTTCGTCAAATACCTGGAGCAACGGCATAAGGACACCCACGCCAGGGTTGTCGGCGTGGAAACGATGGATCACCCCAGCGACGGACAATTGCTGGCGTTCGCGCGCAAGTACGTCAAAGCCAAGGATCGGCTGCTGACCTGATCAATTCCCTTGACTAAAGCACCAGCGAGAGCTGGCGGCGTTCCACCTCGAGTAACTCCGCCAGCATCCTGGTGCTGCCTTCGATCATCACGCGGGGCTGTTCCAGGTATTGCATGACTTCGGCCGACCGCGCCTTGACCTGGCCGATGAAATCCTCGCGCGTCATGACCCTGCTTTCGATGTCACGTCCGAGATAGTTGGCCAGCGGTCTGACCGTGCTGGCGACACTGCGGGGAGATACCGTGCCAATGACGACAAGTTCCAGCGCCTCGCGCGAGACGGCGTGAAATTCGGCCGCCGTGTCGGGCATGAAGGCAATCTCTATGCGCTTCTGCAATGGCAACAGTCCCCGGCGGACCACTTCCGGCAGGCCGAGGGTCTTGCTGAACAGATCCCGCAATTGCGGATAGACCGGGTTATTGACGTCCGCCTGGTAGCGGACGAGGTTGCCGATGGTCGTACGCAACAACAACCCGGCATTGGCCAGCAACTGCAATTCACGATGCAGGGATCCGGCAGGCACCCCCGTCAGACGACTGATTTCCCGCACGTGGTAGGCCGTGTCCTCATGCAGCAGCAGTAGTGCCATGCAGGATTGGCGGTAGTCGCCGAATAACAGGTCCATCAGGGGTTGGGTGGCCTTTGTTTTCATTCGAGCATCGCTTGAAGTGAATTTGAATACATTTTGTCATTCACGGACAGACATGGATGCGACCAGACACTGCGGAGATCGCCGACGGGTCCGCACGGCTGGCCAACACTCATAAACCGAACAAAGATTCTTGAATTGCGATTGTACCGTGAACTGACGAGTTTTGAATGCCGTCGTCCGTGAGCCGGAGATCCGCCGTAGCTGCCGCCCGCACAACGAGAGCCCGATTTGTCGGGCGACACCATCAATCAAGCGACAGATGTTATCAAATCGATAACACTCAGACCAGAAGTGGCAGCTTGTTGTCTGATGTGTGATGACGAAGTTGTCCGTGCGCGATGATGGCGCACGGTCGCGACCAGGGAGTTTTGCAAGCTTGTACCCGTGCGGGCATCCATACGGCCCGGTCGAATCACCGGGCCGCGGCGGGGGATGTCAGACGCCGTGCGCCTTGGCGCGCTCGATGCCTTCGAGAATGAGTTGATGCGCAATGTCGGTATCGCGCCAGCTGCCGACGCGCACCCACTTTTCAGGTTCCAGATCCTTGTAGTGTTCAAAGAAATGCTGAATGCGCTTCAAATCGATTTCCGGCAGATCAGACCAGGATTGGACCTTGTCATAGACATGGGTGATGCGGCGGACCGGCACCGCGAGGATCTTCTCATCACCGCCGGCCTCGTCTTCTAGTTCCAGCACGCCGATGGGGCGTACCGCGATGACCGCGCCGGGCTGCACCGGCATGCGACCGACGACCATGACGTCAACGGGGTCGCCATCCATGCCCAGCGTGTGGGGGATGAAGCCGTAGTTGCAGGGGTAGAACATCGTGGTGTACAGGAACCGGTCCACGACAATCGCGCCGGATTCCTTGTCGAATTCATACTTGATGGGGTCCGAACGGACCGGTACTTCGATGATGACGTTGACATCGTGCGGTGGCGTTTTGCCGACCGGAAGACTCGTGATATCCATGTTTGGGCTTACTCAGGTGGGGTTGAAAAATCGGGCGCATTCTACCTTCGTTGCAGCGCAATATCGACCGCCCGCTACACATTTTTCCGTTGGCGCGCGTCTGTACAGCATTACCCGCGCCGTTGCCGACCGGATCGCCTAAAATCGCCGCGCCATGATTCGCTTCTCCTCCGTCACGCTGCTCAGAGGCAGCAAAATCCTGCTGCAAAACGCCGATGTGACGCTCAATCCGGGCGATCGTGTTGGCTTGGTCGGTCCTAACGGTAGCGGCAAATCCAGCATTTTCTCGCTGCTGCTGGGTGAAATTCAGGTGGACCAGGGTGACCTGACGCTGCCCGGCGGCTGGCGTAAGAGCCATGTTGCGCAGGAAACCCCGGCGCTGGCGCGCTCCGCCGTTGAATACGTGATTGATGGCGATACCGGCCTGCGGAAGCTGCAGGCCGAACTTACTGAGGCAGAAACGCAAGGCGATGGCGAACGGATCGGCCACTTGCACAGCGCGCTGGCCGATGCCGACGCCTACACCGCGCGGGCCCGGGCGGAACAATTATTGATGGGTCTGGGGTTCAAGGCGGATGCGCTCAACAATCCCGTCGCGAGTTTTTCCGGCGGCTGGCGCATGCGGCTCAACCTGGCCCAGGCATTGATGGCGCCGGCCGACCTGATGCTGCTGGACGAACCGACCAACCACCTCGACCTCGATGCGATCCTCTGGCTCGAACAATGGCTGAAGGCATTTCGCGGCACCTTGATTGTGATTTCCCACGACCGTGATTTCCTCGATGGCGTCATCAACGTCACCGTGCATATCGACGACACCCGGCTCAAGCGCTACCAGGGCAATTACTCCGCGTTCGAACGGCAGCGCGCCGCCGCGCTGGCGCTGGCTGCGAATCTCTATGAAAAGCAGGCCCGCCAGCGTGCGCACCTGCGGTCGTTCGTCGACCGCTTCCGCGCCAAGGCCACCAAGGCGCGCCAGGCGCAGAGCCGATTGAAGATGCTCTCGCGGATGGAGGAACTGGCGCCAATTCATGCGGCGGCACAGTTCGCATTCGAATTCCGCGAACCGCTGGCGGTGCCCAACCCGCTGCTGACCCTGCGCAAGGTGGACGCCGGCTATCAGTGTGCCGGCAGCGAGCCGGTGAAAGTCCTCGGCGGCATCGAGTTCACGTTGCAAGCCGGCATGCGGATTGGTCTGCTGGGCGTCAACGGCGCCGGCAAATCCACCTTCATCCGCACGGTCACCGGCGATCTGCCGGCGCTGGCCGGTGAGATCACCGTCGGCAAAGGTCTGGTCGTCGGCTACTTCGCCCAACACCAGGTCGATACCTTGCATGCCGACGATACGCCGCTCATGCACATGCGCCGGCTTGCACCGGATGCCCGCGAGCAGGAGCTGCGAAATTTCCTCGGCCAGTTCAATTTCGATGGCGACATGGTGACCGCGTCGCTTGGCCGCTTCTCCGGCGGGGAGAAATCGCGGCTGGCGCTGGCCGCCATTGTCTGGCAGCGACCGAACCTGCTGCTGCTCGATGAGCCGACCAACCATCTCGACCTGGAAACCCGCGAAGCCCTGACGCTCGCGCTGGCCCAGTTCGAGGGGACCCTGGTGCTGGTCTCACATGATCGTCACCTGCTGCGGGCCACCACCGACCAGTTCATGATCGTCGCCAATGGCGCGCTGGTGCCGTTCGACGGCGACCTCGACGACTATCGCCAGTGGCTGCTGGGCTCCCAGCGAAAGAACGTACCGGCCCCGGAACCTGTCGTTGCGGCCGATACGAAGGCCGCACCGCCAACCACCAGCCGCGAGGACCCACGGGAACGTCGCGCCCGCGATGCCCGTCAACGCCAGGCCCTGGCGCAGATCCGACAACCGTTCCAGCGGAGGATCGAACGGGTGGAAAAGCGCATGGCCGAGTTGACTGGCAAGAGTGACGCCATCAAGACCCGTCTTGGCGACACGGCGGTCTACGAGCCGGCGAACAAGGACGAGCTGAAGCAACTGCTGGTCGACCAGGCCTATGTCGAGCGGGAACTGGCCGAACAGGAGACGCAATGGCTGCAATTGAACGAGGACATGGAACTGGCGATCAGCGCCGCCGGCGGCGAGATCCAGCCGTCCTGAAACTTCAGAATCCACTTTAGATTTGTATGATGTAATCGAATTTAATCAAATAGTTAATAGATCTTCCTGCCACTGCTTCTATTTCTGACTCCGGGCATGGCGTAGCCCACCCCGTGGTACCACAAGAAGTATCGCAGGGGCTTTCACCTGCCTGCCTGCTGATCAAGAAACTGTCGCCTGCTTCCGATAAAAGTTGCACTTCCACCGGCAGTTGGCGACGTCGGACCCTCGCCAACCGCGACGACTCAAGACTCGAAGGCATGCAGCGCAAGATCAATATCGAGCAACTCGAACTCGGGATGTACCTGCATCAGTTATGCGGGTCATGGATGAACCATCCCTTCTGGAACTCCCGCTTCCTGCTGGAACGGCCGGAGGATCTCGCCAAGCTGCGCAGCTCCAGTATTCGCGAGGTATGGATTGATACGACCAAGGGCCGCGACATCGAAGTGATCGATCCCGAAGTCGCCGCCGCCGAGGCTGAAGCGATTACACGCAGTGCGGCCAAGCTGCGCACCGAGGAGGCGCACGTTCCGGCCACCGAAGAGTTCGGTCGCGCGGCAGCCATCTGCGACAAGGCGAAGACCGCCGTCATATCAATGTTTCAGGAAGCACGCATGGGCCGTGCCGTCGACCCGGAACAACTCGAGCCATTGATCAACGAAATCACCGCTTCGGTCCGCCGCAACGCCAATGCCTTGATCAGTCTCGCCCGTTTGAAATCGGTCGACGATTACACCTACATGCACTCCGTCGCAGTGTCCGGCCTGATGGCCGCGCTCGCCCGCCAATTGGGTATGAGCGATGACGAGGTTCACGACGCGGCGTTTGGCGGCATGCTGCATGATCTGGGCAAAGCCAGTATGCCGATGGACGTGTTGAACAAGCCGGGCAAGCTGACGGAAGACGAGTTCGCCATCATTCGTGGCCATCCCGAAGCCGGGGCGAAAATGCTCGAAGCCACTGGCGGCGCCCATCCTTCAGCAGTCGACATCTGCCTGCATCACCACGAGAAACTCGATGGCACGGGGTATCCACATCGCCTGCAGGGCGACGCCATTTCAATGCTGGCCCGGATGGGTGCGGTGTGTGATGTCTACGATGCGATCACTTCGAACCGTCCCTACAAAGCTGGCTGGGCACCGGGCGAATCAGTTCGCCGCATGAACCAGTGGACGGGTTCACACCTGGATACGCAGGTGTTCCACGCATTCGTGAAGACGCTGGGTATCTATCCCATCGGCTCGCTGGTCAAACTGGAATCCGGCATGCTGGGCGTCGTGATTGACCAGAACCCCAACAACACAATCAAGCCGCTGCTGCGCGTATTCTTCTCCACCCGCAGCCGCGCCTACCTCTCTCCCGCCCGTACCGTTGACCTCGCCGCGGCTGGATGCCAGGACAATATCGTGTCCTGGGAACTGCCAGAGACCTGGGGCATCAAGAACTTCGATGCCTACTGGAAAGGCGAGTAATCGAGGTGTGGGTCGGTTGGCGCAGATCTCTGCCGGACAGCGCTGCCCGGATCCGATCCGCGCCGCTGAAATCGGTCCGGGCATGCACCTCGATAAGTCAGCAGCGCACTTTACGCCCTGAAATGTAGCAAACAGCCGTCGGCGTCCCGTCAGTTCCGGCTCCAAATCCGCAGTAGCGCCCACAGTTTACCCATTGGCAGGCAAGTGGCACGGATACTGCTTGGTCCAATTCATCCCTAGACAATGGAGTCGAGCCCGTACCATGGACAAGTTGCGTCTGGTCGTCGTCGGTAACGGCATGGTCGGCCAGCGACTGCTGGCCAATCTGGTCGCCGCCGACTTGCATAACAAGTGGTCTATCACCGTCCTTGCAGAAGAAGGCCGGTATGCCTATGACCGCGTCCATCTCTCTGAATTCTTCAGCGGCAAGTCCGCCGACGAACTCGCGCTCACTGATGATGAGTTCTTCGCCGCCAGTGGCATCGATATCAAACTGGGCGAACCAGCACAAACGATAGATCGCCTCGCCCGCACGGTGACCTCAGCCAGTGGCGCGACCTACGCTTACGACAAGCTGGTGCTCGCGACGGGCTCCTATCCATTCGTACCACCGGTTCCCGGCAACGACCGTGCGGCCTGCCTGGTCTATCGCACAATCGATGATCTCGAACAGATTTATGCCGCGGGCCGTGACAGCCGACGTGGCGTGGTCGTCGGCGGCGGCCTGCTCGGTCTGGAAGCGGCTAACGCGCTTAAACAAATGGGCCTGGAAACACACGTGGTTGAATTCGCCCCGCGCCTGATGGCCATCCAGGTGGATGAAGCCGGCGGCGCGGTGCTGCGGCAGAAGATCGAAGCGCTCGGTGTCAGCGTTCATACGTCGCGCAATACCACCGAGATTGTCGACGGCACCGAACACCGTCATGCAATGCGGTTCGCCGACGGCGCCTCGCTGGAAGCCGACCTTATCGTATTTTCCGCCGGCATCCGTCCGCGCGACGACATCGCCCGCGCCTGCGGCCTGGGCATCGGTCAGCGCGGTGGTATCTGCATAGACGATCACTGCCGCACCAGCGACGAAGACATCTACGCCATCGGCGAATGTGCGTTGTGGAACGGCCGAATCTATGGCCTCGTGGCGCCCGGCTACCAGATGGCCGAAGTCGTCGTGTCCCATCTGCGTGGTGGTGACGCCACATTCACCGGCGCGGACATGAGCACGAAGCTGAAGTTGCTCGGCGTCGATGTTGCGAGCATTGGCGATGCACAAGGCGCCACGCCGGGCGCGTTGTCCTGGGCTTATCGCAATGAAGCCGATGGCATCTACAAACGCATCATCGTCAGCAGTGATCGCAAACACCTGCTGGGTGCGGTGCTGATCGGCGACGCCGAGGATTACGGCACGCTGCTGCAGTACTCGCTGAATGCCATTGAACTGCCGCCGCACCCGGATGACCTCATCCTGCCACAGCGCGGGGAGTCGTCCGCAAAAGGCCTGGGCGTGGATGCCCTGCCCGATTCGGCCCAGATATGTTCATGCAACAACGTCTGCAAGGGCCAGTTGATCGCCGCCGTCGATGAAGGCGCGATGACGCTGGGCGACCTGAAAAAAGCAACCCGCGCCGCCACCACCTGCGGTGGCTGTACCGTGCTGGTCGGCCAGATCCTGAATCGCGAGCTCGAGAAGCGCGGCGTCGAAGTCAGCCGCGACATCTGCGAACACTTCCCGTTCACCCGCCAGGATTTATACCTGATTGTGCGCGCGGAAAAGATCCAGAGCTTCGACGACCTCATTGCCCGCCATGGTCGAGGCCGTGGCTGCGACATCTGCAAGCCCGCTGTGGCGTCGATTCTCGCCTCATGCTGGAACGACAACGTGCTTGCCCCGTCCCATGCCAAGTTGCAGGACACCAACGACCGTTACCTTGCCAACATGCAGAAGAACGGTACCTACTCCGTCGTACCGCGCGTTCCTGGTGGTGAAATCACGCCGGAGAAACTCATTGTGCTGGGTGAAGTCGCGCGCAAATATTCGTTGTATACCAAGATCACCGGTGGTCAGCGCGTTGACCTGTTCGGCGCCCGTCTGGAGCACCTCCCGGATATCTGGCGCGAACTCATCGACGCCGGCTTTGAATCCGGCCATGCCTATGCCAAGGCTTTACGCACAGTGAAATCCTGCGTCGGCAGCACCTGGTGCCGTTACGGCGTGCAGGACAGCGTCAGCATGGCGATCAAACTCGAGAACCGCTACAAGGGCCTGCGTTCCCCGCACAAGACCAAGATGGCGGTTTCCGGCTGTACCCGCGAATGCGCGGAAGCCCAAAGCAAGGATGTCGGCGTCATCGCCACTGAAAAGGGCTGGAACCTCTATGTGTGCGGCAACGGCGGCATGAAACCGCGCCATGCCGACTTACTGGCTTCGGATCTGGATGACGATACACTGGTGCGCTACATCGACCGGTTCTTCATGTTCTACATCCGTACTGCCGACCGCCTGCAGCGGACATCGACGTGGATGGACAACCTCGAAGGCGGGCTCGAATATCTGAAGGACGTGATCATCAATGATCGCCTTGGCATCTGCGCCGAGCTCGAAAACGAAATGCTCGCCGTGATCGATACCTACCAATGTGAGTGGCGGGTCGCGGTTGAGAACGAGGAGCGCATGAAGCACTTCCGCAATTACGTGAACGCGTCGACGCCCGACAAGACCATCAGGTTTGTTGAAGAACGCGGCCAGGTGCGCCCGGCGAGACCCGAAGAAGATGCCGTCACGCCATGAACCTCTGTCAAAGTCCAATCGCAATGACTACTGAAACACGCTGGCACGATATCTGCCCCATTGAAGAACTGCAGGATGACCTGGGGCTGTGCGCCCTGCTCGACGACGCCCCCGTGGCCGTGTTCCGCCCTGGCGGGCAGGACCGGATCTTCGCCATCGGGAATATTGATCCGTTCAGTCGTGCCAGTGTCTTGTCGCGAGGCATCACCGGCGATTTGAAGGGCAGGCTCGTCGTCGCATCCCCTGTCTACAAGCAGCATTTCGATCTCGCCACCGGTGATTGCGTTGAAGACGCCACCGTTTCGGTACCGGTATACCCGGTGAGGATCAGCGGGAATATACTGCAGGTCGGCACCAACAACTGACAATTGACGATTGACCACCATGACCGACTGGGTCAACTACCAGATCGTTGACGTATTCACGTCGACCCCCTTCAACGGTGCGCAGATTGCCGTTATCTCCGATGCTGACGAGCTGACCGACAGCCAGATGAACGACATCGCGCGCGAACTCAACCTCTCCGAAACCGTGTTTCTGACCAGGCCGCAGCTGGCAGGCGCCAGCAGCCGGATGCGCACCTTCACGCGCAACGGCGAAGTGGCTTTCGGTGGCCACCCCACGATCGCCGCCGGCTTCGTGCTGGCCAGCAGCGGCAGTGTTGAGATTCCGGAACGTGGCATCGATATCGTGATCGAGCAGACTGCCGGTCCGGTGGACGTGACCCTGAAGCGGCTGGACGATGGTGGCGTTTTCACCCAGTTCACGTTGAAGACCCGGCCGATGGTGGACCGCTTCGTACCGATGGAATCGCAGCTCGCTGCGATGCTTGGGCTGACGGAACGCGACATCGACAAGGACAAGTATCACAGCCTGATGGTGGCGACCGACCGCTCCTATCTGATCATTCCCTTGCGCTCATTTGCCGCGGTCCGTGCGGCGAAGTTCGATGAGGCTTACTGGAATCAGCACATCGCGCCGTTGACCATGGCACGGGAGATCCTGTTGTTTTCCACCCGCTCGGATACGCCGGTGGCGAACTTCCACGGTCGACTGGTCGGGCCGGATGTCGCACCCGGCGAAGATCCGCCGATCGGCTCCGCCTCACCGGCGTTTGCCGGCTACCTGTGTGCGCACACCCATGTCAGCGCCGGCACGCATGCTTTCGTCATTGATCGCGGCGTTGTCGACGCGCGGAAGAGTCTGTTGACCATTGAAATGGTCAACAACGCGAGCCGTGACCTTGAAGTGCGGGTTGCCGGTCCGGCAGTGATGTCCGCCACCGGACGTATCCGCTACCGCTGACGCGTTGCAAAGTTTCCAATTCACCTGTTGGTGATGGCAACGCAATGGTTCCGCCGCCTACAATTGGCCGCGTGAAACCCTCAGAACAAGTTCTACCGATGCGCGTATTGATTGCCGGCTGCGGTGATACCGGCAAACGGCTCGCGCGCCGGCATGCCGAACGTGGCGATGAGGTCATCGCTCAGGTGCGCAGCCCGGCAAGCGGCGCCGCCCTCGCCGGGCTGGTCGCCAATCGTATCGTTCACGACCTGGACGGTAACGACACACCCGGGCTTCAATTGCCGAAGATCGACCTTGTGTACATCCTGTTTCCTCCGTCAGCGTCCACGGTCAACGTTGACGAAGAGCCCAGAACTCAGGCGCTGCTCGCGGCACTCGATATCAATTCACCCCCCGCACGAATCGTCTACATCAGCACCACCGGCGTTTATGGTGATGCCGCAGGCCAGTGGGTCGATGAGCAAACGCCGGCCGCGCCGGAATCGGCGCGCGGCGCCCGGCGCTGGGCGGCGGAGAACGTCGTGCGGCGCTGGTGCGACGCGCATCGCACGGAAGCCATCATCCTGCGCGTACCGGGTATCTACGGGCCAGGGCGTTTGCCATTGGCACGCTTGCGCGACGGGACCCCTGTCCTGCATGAAGCGGATGCGCCCTGGAGCAATCGGATTCATATCGACGACCTGGCTACCGCCTGTCTGCTGGCAGGAACGGTGGCTGGCGCGTGCGGCACCTACAACGTCAGCGATGGTCAGCCTTCCACGATGACCGATTACTTCACCCGGCTGGCCGACCTCGCTGGTCTGCCACGGCCGCCGCAGGTGAGTATGGCGCAGGCACAGCGGACATTGAGCGAAAACATGCTGTCGTTTCTGCGGGAGTCGCGCCGGCTGGACAGTTCACGTATACGGGATGAGTTGGGCTTCATTCCCCGGTTCGCCACGCTCGACGACGGGTTGCGCCATGCGTTGGCCGAAGACGCCGGTGCTGGCGCCATATGATGTTCGGGATCAAATAAATCAATCGGTTAAATCGCCATATGTGGCCGAGCCGGGCCGATGATGGGACAATACGCGGGCGCCGACGATCGGCCCAGTGACCAAGGGAACGCAATGCAGGACACGACTCAATCGGGTATCGACGAACGAATCAAGGCTCTGACCGCTCACTTGAAGGCGGAGAACCCGGCGCTGCTCGATATCGTCAAAAGCTTCCGCCGGCTCGACACCGTGGCGTACACACTCGGGCTGCTGGAAACCGACGAATCCTTTGCCGCAACCGTGCCATGGTGGCCTTTGATTTCAGTGCTGGGCACCTTCTCCGCCGGCAAGTCCACGTTCATCAACAACTACGTCGGGCACAGACTGCAATCCACCGGCAACCAGGCCGTCGACGATAAATTCACCGTCATCTGTTACGGACCGGAGGAAACGCCGCGCATCCTGCCCAGCCTGGCGCTGGACAGCGACCCGCGTTTTCCGTTCTACAAGATCAGCCAGGAAATCAACAAGGAAACGGCCGGTGAAGGCAGCCGGCTCGATACCTACCTGCAACTGAAGACCTGCAAGAGCGACCGCCTGCTCGGACGCGTATTGATCGATTCCCCCGGATTCGATGCCGACGAACAGCGGTCAGCCACCTTGCGTCTGGCCAAGCACATCATCGATATGTCCGATCTGGTGCTGGTGTTCTTTGACGCCCGACATCCCGAACCGGGCGCCATGCAGGACACGTTGAAACACCTTGTCGAGGCCAACATCGGTCGCTCGGACTTCAACAAGTTCGTGTTCATTCTGAATCAGATCGACAACACCGCGCGTGAAGACAACCCCGAGGAAGTGGTCGCGGCCTGGCAACGCGGGCTGGCGCAGAAGGGCCTGACCGCCGGCAAGTTTTATCGCATTTACGACTCCGCGTCCGCAGTGCCGATTGAAGATGATGCGGTTCGGGCGCGCTTCGAGGCCAAGCGCGATGCAGACCTCGGTGAAATCTATGATCGGATGCAGCACCTGGAAATCGAACGCTCCTACCGAATCGCCGGTAACCTGGAACGATTCGCCCGTCGCATCCGGGACGACTTTGTGCCGGAGATCACCAAGGCGCGGCGTGCCTGGCGCAGGCGCGTGCTCTGGCTGGACCTGTTCCTTATTGTCGCGGTCATCGTCGGTGGCGGCTATTTCGCTTACAGCCACGGCCTGCTGGAAAATCCACCGCCCCTGCCGGACCTTGGCGCGCTCACTACCAACAACCCGTCGCTGGTCGCGGGTGGCGCTGTGGTTGCCTTGCTGGTTCTCCTGGGTATTCACCGTCTCGTGCGCAGTTTCGCTGCCGGTGGTGTGATCGCCAGGCTGAAGGCGACGCAGCCGCTGGGCGAACATACCGCGTGGTTGATTCGTGCGTTTGAAAAAAATGTCGGCGGCTGGAAACCGGTGTTGTCAGCGACACCGTCTGGTTGGGGTATTTTCAATCGTCGACGGCTGAGTACCGTTTTGACCGAGGCCGACCGTGCAATTCAACGCTTGAACAATCGCTACACCAACCCGGCCGGCGGCGAAAACCCCTAGTCCCCGGCCGTCCCCGTCAAATCATTGCCGCTGGATTGACCCAGCGGTCAAAATCCTCGGCGCTGACCTCTCCGGAGGCCAGCGCCGCTTCTCGCAAAGAAATACCTTCACTGTACGCGCGCTTGGCGATCGCCGCGGCGCGGTCATAGCCAATGTGCGGGTTCAGTGCCGTCACCAGCATCAGCGATTGACGCAGCAACTCGTTGATACGCTTTTCATCGGCTTCAATTCCCGCGACACAATGCACGGTGAAGCCATGAACGGCGTCGCACAACAAGCGATGGCTGTGCATGAAGTTATGAATGATGAGCGGTTTGTAGACGTTCAGCTCGAAATTGCCTTGCGACGCGCCGAAGCCGAGGGCGACGTCGTTGCCGAACACCTGCGCGCAGACCATCGTCAGTGCTTCGGCCTGCGTTGGATTGACCTTACCCGGCATGATGGAGCTGCCGGGTTCATTGGCCGGCAGCCGGAGTTCACCCAGGCCGGCGCGGGGCCCGGATGCCAGCCAGCGGATGTCGTTGGCAATCTTCATCAGCGAAGTCGCCAGGGTCTTCAACGCGCCATGCGCGGCGGTCAACGCTTCGTGCCCTGCCAATGCGGCGAATTTGTTTGGCGCACTGATAAAAGGGATCCCGGTCTCGTCCTGCAACAGCATCGCCACTTCGCCACCGAACCCGGCAAACGTGTTCAAGCCGGTACCCACAGCCGTGCCGCCGAGCGCCAGCATATGCAGCCTTGGCAGAACGTCCTGGATCTGCGCGATGTTGTGATCAATCTGCGCCTGGTAACCGGAGAATTCCTGGCCCAGGGTCAAGGGCGTCGCATCCTGCAGATGCGTCCGGCCGATTTTGACGATGCCGGCAAACCGCAGCTCACAATCCATCAGCACGCGGCGCAAGGCCTGCAGCACGGGCAACATTTCGAATTGAAGCGCACACGCCGCCGCGACGTGCATGGCGGTAGGAAACACATCGTTGGACGACTGGCCAAGATTGACGTGATCGTTGGGATGCACACGTCGATGCTCGCCACGCTCACCGCCGAGTAATTCCGACGCCCGGTTGGCCAGCACTTCGTTGATATTCATGTTGGTCTGCGTGCCGGAACCGGTCTGCCATACCGACAACGGAAACTCCTGGGGGTGGTCGCCGGCCACGACTTCGGTGGCCGCCTGGACGATGGCTTCCGCGATGGCCTCGTCGAGACGACCGGCCTGGGCGTTGACCTGCGCAGCGGCGCGTTTCACCTGCGCCAGTGCGCTGATCAGCGGCGGCGGCATAAGGTCATGGCCGATAGCGAAGTATTTCAGGCTGCGTTGGGTCTGCGCGCCCCACAGCCGCTCAGCGGGAACATCAATTGTCCCCATCGTGTCGCGTTCCTGACGTATCCGCATGTCACCCACCGGAGTCAAATTCTTCAGGCAGCATACGCCAGCCGGCGTTATCAGCAAGTTCGGCAGGCATCTGCGGCCATCAGACACGCGCCGCAATTTCAATCGGTTAGCGGATTTTCAATCGCGACTTCAGTAGCGGGGCGATATTCACCTTGCACATGCGGCCAAAACGGGCTTTATTTAACGGGTCACCGGCGGTGCGACCGCCGGTAGCGCCCCACGGCCTGGGCGTGCGGCACCGGGGGGTGCCAATGCGGATGGAACCGCAACACCGTCGGTCGCCCTGGCCATGCTAACGAGCACCTCGAATCAACTGCTCACTCACGTAATACGGGAGACAGCATCATGAGACTGGTATCGCATTTGCTCATCGACAAAGGTGTGGACGTCGTCACCACAACACCCAACACTTCGGTCAGGGACGCCATCAAGGTGATGGCGGAACGTTCCATCGGCGCGCTGCTGGTGATGGACGGCGAATCGCTTGCCGGCATCATCACCGAGCGTGATTACGCGCGCAAAGTCATACTCAAGGGCAGGTCATCGGCGGATACGCCGGTACGCGACATCATGACTGCGAAGGTATACAGCGCCTCACGCCGCAACACGGTCAACGAATGCATGCACATGATGACCGAGCATCGCATCCGTCACCTGCCAGTCGTTGAGCTGGGCAAGGTCATCGGCATTATTTCCATCGGCGATCTGGTCAAAGCCATCATCGCTGACCAGCAGGAAGAAATTGCGCAGCTCGCGCAATACATCACGGGCTGAGTCGACACGGCATGAGGCGGCGGCCATAACCGGCTGCCGCCTCTTTTTTTATGTCGTCATTGGACACCGCGCAGCCTGGTTCCTCGCGTCATCCCGCGCACCGCACGCCCCCCTTTTTTCCGTCATCCCGGACACCGCGCAGCGGTGAGCCGGGATCCATAGGGCCTGTCTCCAAGCCGCATGGATTCCGGCTCGCGCCCTCTTCGCGGGCACGTCCGGAATGACGGAATGGGAGTGAACACCGCGCCTTCTCCCGCCCCTGCTACGCGGACACCACGCTGCCCCTATCTTCCGGTCATCCCGCGCACCGCACGCCCCTTTTTCCGTCATCCCGGACACCGCGCAGCGGTGAGCCGGATCCCTAGGCCTACCTCCGCCGCATGGATATTCCGGCATTGCGCCCTTCACGGGCACGTCAAACTGGAATGACGGAATGGGAGTGAACACCGCGCCTCCCGCCCCTGGCATGCGGACACCACGCTGCCCCTATCTTCCGTCATCCCGCACCGCACGACCCATCTTTTTTTCCGTCATCCCGACACGCGCGCAGCGGTGAGCCAGTGATCCATAGGCCTGCCTCCGGGGCCGCATGCCACGCTGGATTCTGGCTCGCGCCCCTTTCCATTGTTCGAATTAACAAAGCTACTGATTGCATTCGGCCACTCATCAATTCTGATGTATGGTTCGTTGAACCGATGCAGGGAGAAAGCAAAATGTCAGAGCAGATCGATTTCACGAAGGTAGAAGCACTACCGGCAAGGCTGTCGGCGATGTTGCCGGAGCCATGGGCGTCTTCATGGCCTATCTAAGGCGATAAGGCCGGCATTTTCAATGCGCTCGACGGCGCTGGACGCCTGACCGTCAGCTGAACTCGATGGCGCGAAAACCGGGCTCCAAACGAAAAATACCTGCACGAATGGCTGGGATCGGTGCCGCCGCGGGCTGCGTCACCTGCATCCGGAGGACAAGACGTTTTCGCTGACGCCCGAACAAGCTGGTATTCGCGCGCGAAGGTCAGCCCGCGTGCATGCAGGGTTTTTCCAGGTCGTGGTCGCCCAGTTCGCGGCCGAGAGAAGCGGCGGTCGAGACCTTCAAATCGGGCAAAGGCAGACCGTGGAGTGACCATCTCCCTGCTGCTTCTGCGGAACCGATCGCTTTTTCCGGCTGGCTACGCCGCGAATCTCTGTCAGCAACTGATTCCGCTCACTTGCCGGTGTGGAAGAGAAATCATGCGGGAGCGAAAATCGCCGACATCGGCTGCGGCCATGCGGTCATCTATCATTCTGATGGCTCAGGCTCATCCCAAATCCACCGTGTACGGTTTCGACTTTCACGAACCATCCATTGAGGAGGCCAGGGCCAAGGCGTCAGCGGCAGGCGTTAGGCAACGCACTTTCTGTGGCCACCGCGCAGAATTTTCCCGGCGACGCATTCGACTTTGCGTGCATCTTCGATGCCTTGCACGATATGGGCGATCCCGTCGGCGCCGCCCGCCACATCCGCGACACGTTGAAAGATGATGGGACCTTCATGCTTGTCGAACCGATGGCAGGTGACAGTACGGGCTGAGAACATGAACCCCATCGGACAGATCTTCTACGCCGCATCGACAACGGTATGCACGCCGGCGTCGCTGTCGCAGGATGTAGGTCTGGGACTTGGAGCGCAGGCGGGATACAGAAGCGCCTCACCGAAGTCCTGAATGAGGCTGGATTTGCGCATGTCCGCTGCTGCGCCGAAACACCGACGAACATGGTGCTCGAGGTCACGCGCTGATCACCGGATCGGGATTCCGTTACATCGCTTGAAATGAGCTGGTAGCTGCAACAGATTAATCATGACCGTGCGAAAGGCAGGAAGCCGAGCCCGAGCGTACACGGGATGTATTTACAGCGAGTCGTGATTAATCTGCTTGCAGCCGCAACCCTCATCGAAGTCAAAATGTAACGGAACCCTGATCCGCATTACCATGGTGCGGCGCTCACCATCTGCCCAGTGACCGGTGCGGATAGTGGTATGGCACAAGGAACGGGTTCGGGAACATCTTGAATTCGCTGGTGGGCGGCAGGTCCGGCGGATTGCTTTCGGTGATGCCCGGCGGGTCTCTTGCTCGGGCTGGTGTGTCCAGCTGGTGGCGTATGGCGTGAAGTGCAGGGTACTGACTCACGGTCGAGCCCCATCTTCCATACGCCGTCCTCCTGACGAAGACGTTCTCGCAGATGCTGCCCATCCACATGCCGATGCCCTCGTAATTGCCCATGGATGCTGTGAAGGCGCGTGAACGCATCTGCGCGGTCTGCCGATCATCGGCAACGCCAATGATCGGCTGGTACTAGCATGTGGTTATGCATCAGGCCGGAACTGCTCGCCGGGCGTACCATATAACCAGATTGCGACGGACGCTCGCATATCTTTGTAGATGCCGCGCATGGCAATTTGATTGTGCCTTCCTGGCAAATATGCCAGCCAGATGGTCCCATTGATTGCGCGCCAGGTAGTAGCCGTAAAACCGCATGCAGGTTTTCGATTTCATTACCATCGGCCAGCTTGCCAGCGCGATGCTGAGCGTCGTCAAGCAACGCCGTCAGCGCTGTGGCGTCGGCTGGCGCGGACGCGGCGTAGTCGGCCGGGTTGCTGGAAATACCGGCGCGCCGGTCACCGGGTTTATAATGGAACGGCGCAACGAACACCGCAGGATAGTTTTCGTACACCACGCTCGGCGGCTGGTCCGGCGGCACATCCGTGGACGGTGAGGAAATCGGCAGTGCGGTCTTGCCCCAGCCATCCTCGTATGGCGTGGATACCGTCGTATACAGATGCATGGCTTCGATTTTCCAGACGCCATCCTGCTTGACGTATGAAGTCTCATACACGCCGGTGCCCCAGCGCGACCACTCCTGGTATTGCGCGGTCTGGCTGAAGGAATGCCAGCGCCCCTTCGCGTGCAAACCATCGGGTGAGACGTGCACCACCGGCTGCAACTGCATCTGGTCGTTCAAGCGACCGTATTGTGGGCCTTCGGCATCCTTGCTCTGGAAGAACGCGAGGATGTGATCGCGGCCGACATAAACGCCCGAGCCGCCTTCTTCATAAGTACCATCGGCGGTGAACAAATCAGCGGCCGCAGTCCACATGTCTTCATCGATGTAGTAGCCGAAGGCACGCTGCAGACGTTCAACCTGGTGATGATCCTCGAGCAACGCGATTTCATGCATCAGCGCGGCAGCTTCATTGGCCAACGCGGCGAATTCATCCTGCTGGGCAGCGGCAGGTGTGACGGTCATCAACAACGGCGCGGACAACGCGAGCAGTGCAGCCGGCTTCCTGAACAGATTTTGAATACGCATGGCCTACTCCCCCGTCACCGGATTCTTGAAATGGAATGGCGGCAGGTAGACGCCTGGCCAGGTGTCGTATTGCACGGTGGACGGCGCATCCGGCGGTAGCACGCCGGAAACAAACTTGCCGCCGGTGACATCCTTGTTCTTCGCCCAACCACCTTCGTAGGGCACCATCATGCTGTCGTACCAGTGGACGGTCTTGAGCTTCCAGACACCGTCTTCCTTGACGTATTCGTTTTCGTACGGGCCTTCACCCCAGATCGCGGTGCCACCGTAATCGCCGCCCATGATGATGGCGCGCCAGCGGCCCTTGGCTGTCGTTCCATCCTCGCTCACGTTGACCACCGGCATCAGCTGGAAATGTTCGTTCAACGAACCTTCAGCATTGCCGCTGTGACCACCGCCGAGAGCATACAGATAGTCGCGCACGCGGGACTTGCCCGAATAGACGCCGTCGAGTGCGATTTCGATGGAGCCGTCGTCGGCAAACAAATCTGCGAGGTCGTCCCACATGGCTTCGTCGAGATAGAAGCCGTAGGTCCGCTGCAGGCGCTTGATGTCATTGAAATCCTGCAAACGCTCAACCTCGGTGCGCAACCGCGCGACGCGATCCCTGAGTGCAGCCAGCTCGGCGGCGCTGACACTACCTGCCGCAGCTGATGCGGAACTCGTCGATGGAGCGGCGTTATCCCCGCCGGATTCGCCACAGGCGGACAGCCCGCCGATGAGCGCCGTCGCCAGAAGCGTACGGCAGAATTGATGGACCACGTTGTCTCCCCCCTTCACTGTCAATTGGACCGGTGCCCTCAGGCGGCCGGCATAACAAACTCTGTCAGTCCGCCAGCGCCGCGGCATAAGCCGGTTTGGTCGCCCGCAATATTTCATCCAGCGTCTCGCGGTCAACAGCGGTCAGCCGCGCGAACGGCTCGCTGATATCTTCGCCCCGCAATACTTCTCCCAGGCGCCGATACACATAAGTGCGCGTTGCCGGCGGCAACTGGTTGAAGGCGTCTGAATAGATCTGGTAGCTCAACGGATACTTGAACATCCGCGTCGTCAGATCCATTTCGCGTAGTGAACGGCCGGCGGAATCGCGTGGGCCGCGGGCCTCGAACGCTTCGCGAAAACCGGAATTGCCGCTGACAGGCGCTGTCAACTCGGCCTCCTCGACCATGAGCAAGGCCTGCACCAGAGGTTCACTGGCCGCAGCGATGACCGCGAGGGTCTCCGGCGACAGCGCGCCGATATCAAGGTCAGCATCGGTGGCCAACGCCTGCCTGGAATCGAAGTTGGCGCGGCTGATCGCATTCTGCACGTGGGTCTGATGCTCGAGCACCATCAGCGCGACGATGTCGCTTTTGTCGGTGAGATATGGCGTGGTGTTGAACAGACCTTGCAGCGAATCGAGATTGCCATTGCGGATGGCGTCCATATCGGACAACTGCTGAACGTCGCGCAGCCGCAGGTTGCCCAGGTGCACCTGGTCACCGTGCTGACCCGTGACGTACCAACCACCCCAGCGGTAACGCAGCTTGGTGCGATCATCAGTCAGTATCCAGCCCTCGTGGGTCATCTGGTTACCCATCATATCGATGTAACCTGAGCCCATCAGGAACCTGGGTACACCGCCACCGGATAGCGAATAAGTATCGTGGCAACGCAGGCAACGCTCGTTGTGTTTCTCGAACGGCGCGACGCTGCCTTCGGCCATCGGCAGTGTGTAGAACACCGGCCCGAGTTCGGCATCCATCGTCGCGATCTCCAGCAGATCGGACTCCTGCACCCAGGCGACATAGGTTTCGTCATTGAAATAGATGGCCCGCGGTGTAGAGGCACGGATGCGGCCGTTCTGCAGGCTGGTACGCGAGAACACCAGCACCTGCGACGCCGGCGAGATATCCAGCGCTGCCAGCACGGCGTCGAGGTAGCCTCGTACGGGATTGAACTCGAGTGTCAGGTCACCGGCACTCAGCCGCTGCTGTAAGGCATGCACCGGATTGGCGGTGGCTTCACTGGCATACTGCAGTGCGGGGTATTCGCTGTCGTAACGAAAACCTTCACTGGCGAACAATGACTGCAGACTGCGTTGTTCCGTTTCCTGGGCAACGGCCAGCATGCAGAACATCAGCAGCAGGCACGCGCTTATCGCGCGCCACTCGATCTGGAAACTCAAGGATTGCGGGAAAACAGGTCTCGACATCTGCGCAGTGTGCCCTGACGACATGGATGAACATCGGGCACAACTCAGATGGCCATGCCCGGGCATGACATCGTAAACAACACCGGCGATAAATTGCCAGTGCCGGTCTCCGCCAAGACCGGCACTGGACTTCCAACCCGGTTCAGCGGCCCCTCTGCTGCTCCGGTGGCACCTTCCAGTCGGCGGGCATGGCAGAGAAATCGAAGAACGGCCGTTCGTCGCCTTCATCCCTTGCCTGCTCGATCTGGTCGTAGAAGGTTTTCCCTGCTTCGTTGGAGAATGTGATGTTGACGTCGCTATCGAGGTCGGCGCCGCGTGGCCGCTGGCAATATTCAGGGAAAGTGGTCGCAGCCGGATCACCCTCGCTGTAACCCTTGGCGAAAATCTGCTTCAGAATGCCGAAACCGTCGTCGCGGATCACCGGCCGGCCGCGTGGGGCGCCGCCCATGCGCATGAAATGGGCCTGGAAGTCGTCAAGGTTATTGCAGTCGTAAGCGACGTGCTGGCACGCATGGTCGCCGTGAACCTCGACAAACCGTGTCACCTGCGACTTGCCGGCGCGGTCGATGCCTTCGATCAGCGCAACGCCAAAATCGCCGTAATCGATGCACCAGATTTTCATGCTGCTGTGGGGATCGTCCGGCCGCACGTCGTCGATGCGTTTAATCAACGTTCCACCCTCTACTTCAATGTGGAACCACGCCCATTTCTCGATGTTGCCTTTGTCACAGGCGTAACTGATGTGGTCGACCTTGCGCAGCCAGCTCATTTATTCTTACTCCCGGATTTCATTTTTCTGGAAGAAAATATACGCAGCAAACCACCGAAAATGTTGGATATTTTTGACGTAAATATTCCAACAGCGCTGTATTCGTGCACAATATGGCCAATTTTTCAGAAAATATTTGCGCTCATGAAGAAACATCCACTTGATCGACTGGATAAAGAGATATTGCGCTGCCTTGGGGAAGACGGCCGGCTCTCCTGGAGTGAACTCGGGAAACGGGTGAATCTATCCGTCAGCGCGACGCAGCGCAGGGTGGAGAAGTTGCAGCAACAGGAGGTCATCAGTGGCTTCAAGGCGCGTTTGAACCCTAAGGCCATGGGCTACGATGTGCTCGCTTTTGTCGATGTGCGAGTGGAACGGCAGAACCTGAAGACCACGCGGGATTTCCGCGCCATGATCGAGGGCTGCGAGCAGGTCCGCGCCTGCTACATGATTTCCGGTGATAACGATTACCGCCTGGAAGTCATGGCCGAGAGTGTCGCCGCGCTGGGCAAATTCATGCTGGAGACCGTGTTGTCGTTTCCCGGGGTTCGCGACGCGAGCTCGTCACTGGTATTCGATACCGTCAAGGAACATTGAGCACCACCGCTGTCCCGCCATGCCACGGTAGCGCGGCACGGCGGGCAACACTGCGGTTACGCTACTTTTGCGTCCACGGCGAGGGCATGTAATACGGAACGGCGATGAATGTTGCCTCGACGCCGGTAATCATGTCGTTCTTGATCTTGAACATCTCGAGGAAATGCCAGGTCTGCGGCTCACGGAAGATCGATCTGACCTCGGTGCCATCGGTGAGCTTGAACTTGTCCAATACGCCCTTGTGATCGATGAATCCGCGCGCCATCACGATGCCGCGCTCCTCGTCGACCAGGAAGTAGTCGCGGTCACGCACACGCTCATTGAAGCGGTAACGACCGGAGCGGAAGCCGTTGGCGATTTCGGCGAATTTCATGCCGTTCTCGAAGCGGGTCGCATCGTCGGAAAACTTCGTATGCAGCTGGCCGTCGTTCTGCTGCAAGGTATCGAAATAGCCGTTGGCCAGTTCCACCAGGCGCTGCCGGTTTGCCCGCTCGCCGGCCGGCACAGGTCGATTCAGGTCGGGATCGTGCTTGAATTCATTGACGTCACCGATGGGCGTTGGCGGGCTGCTGAGATTGCGCCTGGTAGAAACGATATGTTCGGCCTCGGTGATGCGGCCGTCCTCGATGCGCAACCGGATGGCCAGGAATCCCGGGGTGTCGTTCTGCATGATGGCGGTATAAATGCCCACGCTGCCGGTGGACGGATCCGACAATGTCAGTGCCGGGCCGATTTCCGCGGTGACGGTGTCCCAGCTGGCATCGGGGAAGTTCATCTCCACGCTGTTCTCCGTGAAACGAACGTGGTCGGCGAACGGCGCGATGCGGACGTCATGTGCAAGATAGGCCGCCCGGTATTGGTCGCCGATGTCTTCCAGGCATTGTTTACCGCAGTCAGCGGCATTCGCAGCCAGTGTGCAATTGACCAGCAGCAGCGCAACGAGTGTTCTTTTCATCTGTTCTCCCGACCGTCAGGAATCGTCTGACCAGCGTCTTCAGGCATGATTGATGGCATTCAGGTCAGCCCTCAGGCTGACGTTGTCCGCAGTGTATACGTCGGTGAACGACAAAAACAGTTGATATGGCAACGCAGCGCCCCGCGCGCGTGGCCGGACGGCGCCGATTACCGATTCGCAATCAGAGGTCTTGCTGGTCGCCGTTATCCGCGGACTGGATGACCCGCCGCAACATGTCGTGGAGCCTGGCGCGCTCCGTCGCCGAAAGCACTGAGAACAGGCGCTGCTCATGGGCGGCGATGCCGGCATGGCATTGCTGCAGCACATTACGCCCCGCGGCCGTCAGCGCCAATTCGAATGAGCGTCGGTCTTCGACTCCGACGCGGCGCCGCAACAGCCCGCGCTCCACCAACATGTTGACCAACGGCACCATGTTCGCGGGTTTGATGGCCAGCGCCTCGGCCACCTGCCCCTGGCGTACGCCGGGGTTGCTCTCCACCAACAGCAGAATCGAGAACGGCACAGGCCGCAAATCATGGTTCGCGGCGACTTGTACGAAATCCGCCATCACGCGCGAGGTTGCGCGCCGCAACAAGTAACCGGTCAGTTCTTCCAGGTGCCCGGTATCGATTCCCGTGCCCGCCAATGGTGGTTTGCCTGTGGATTTTCGTCTCGTCGCCACAATCACCCCTTGATTGTTATGAATCATAACTATATTATCACGCCCGCATCAGGCTGTAATCATACCGATCAACCGAAGGAACCACCGATGAGTGACGACAACCAACCCGTCAAATGCCATGTCCAGGACGAAATCGCCTGGGTCAGTTTCAACCGCCCGGACAAGCGCAATGCCATGAATCCCGCGCTCAACCGGTGCATGATGGAAGTGCTGGATGAGCTGGAATATCGCGACGACGTCGGTGTCCTGGTGTTGAAGGGTGAAGGCACCGCGTGGTCAGCCGGTATGGATTTGAAAGAGTATTTCCGTGAAACCGAAGCACTCGGCCTGCGCGGCATACGGCAGTCGCAGCGCGAAGCCTACGGCTGGTGGCGGCGCCTGCGCTGGTTCCAGAAAACCACGATTGCCATGGTCAACGGCTGGTGTTTCGGCGGTGGCTTCGCACCTTTGTATGCCTGCGATCTGGCCATCTGCGCGGACGACGCCAAGTTCGGTCTGTCGGAAATCAACTGGGGCATTCTGCCCGGTGGCGGCGCGACCAAGGTGGTCACCGACCTGCTCAGCATGCGCGACGCGATGTACTACACGCTGACCGGCGAAATGATGGACGGCCAGACGGCGGCTCGTTTGCGGTTGGTGAACGAATCGGTGCCCGCGGATCAGCTTGAAACACGCGTCACGCAGCTGGCAAACACCTTGCTGGAAAAGAACTGGGTGATTCTGAAGGCGGCGAAAGACGGCGTGCGCCGGGTCAACGAAATGACTTACGACAATGCCGAGGACTATCTCGTGCGTGCGCAGGAAGCGGCCAACTTCCATGACAAGACCCAGGGCCGCAAGGAAGGCATCAAGCAGTTCATCGACGACAAGACCTTCAAGCCGGGCCTTGGCACCTACGATAAAACTCGCAATTCGTAATCTGCTTTGCTACCTGGACGGCGCTGCCGCCGTCCAGGTGTTTCAATGTATCCGCACGCCCACGGCTTCAGGGCAGCGCAAACTCCGGGCTGTCGTATTCCCGCGCCGGCATGAAGACCGTTCCCGGTTCCACGTCACGTACCTGCTCCAGCCATAACACGCCGTCATAACTGCCGCTGTTGCCGCGGGTGGTGATGAAATCGATATCACCGTCGTGGTCCATGTCCACCGGCAGAAACTTGTCATACATCGCGCGCTCGCGCCTTGAGAAGTCGTGGCGTACCCACTGCCCGGCCTGGCCATCACTGTTTTCAAACCACGCCAGCCTGCCGAGCGCGTTGTCGATGGTCGCCTTACCGTCGGCGCCACGGTTGCCCAGGCTGTATCCGCCGGTCATTACGTCCGAGTCGCCATCACCATCGATATCAGCCACCGCCAGACCAACCAGCGAATCGGGCGCGTAGTCGCCGATGCGGTGGTAACGCCATGGCGCATCGGCCGTCGCTGGCTGTTCCAGCCAGATCAGATGCACGCCCAGCAGACGCTTCGTATCGAAGGTGACGATGTCCAGGCGACCATCGCCGTTGAGATCGATGACGTCGTTGTTGAAGCCATTGACCTGCTCCTTGAGCTCGGTGTCAGCCGTCGGCGTGATCGAATGCTCGACAAAATCAAAACCGCCAAGATTCTCGAACCACATCATGCGGCCCTGGGCAACGCTGCCGCCGACGACATCGATATCACCATCGCTATCGAGATCGATGGTCTGCGCATTGATAGGCCACGGCACGCGGGTCAGCACGTGCTCGTGCCATGATTTCTCATCCAGCGCATCACCCTCAATGCTGAAGAACGAAATCTCCTTGGGCTCCTGGGCGGCCTTGGTCGGATCCTGCGCACCTTTATTGGCGGTGACGACCTCGGGCCGGTTGTCGCCATTCAAATCGGCCAGAAATACGCGGATGAATGAACCGCGATTGCTCGCGACGCCGGGTATGACCCGTTGCCAACGCCCATGCCTGATGTCGTTGCCCGGATTCTGGAAGTAGATGAGGTGCGCAAGTTCGCACGCGGCGACGATGTCCGGCCAGCCATCACCATTGACGTCGGCAATGGCGGCATCCTCCGCGGCGCCGGCTTCCGGTCCATCGGCCAGGGTCACCGATTCGAAGCGATCCGGATCGGCGCTGCCGAACGCGATACGGATATGGCCTTCCGGTACACCGTCGTATTGATCGTCAGATTCGTGGACGGAAACGATATCCAGGTAACCATCACCGTCGATGTCGGCCATCACCGCGCCATCGCTGCCACGCAAGGCGATGCCACTGGACGCTTCGTCATCGATGAGGTGTTCGCGCCAACGGATGAAGCTGTGATCTGCCGCCCGTGCATCGGTATAGCGCCCGGCCACAACCTCGGTGGTCTGGGCGATGGTCGACCCAGGCAGCCAGAACATGCCGATGCCGACGAGCGAAAGCAAGGCCGGCAAATTGCAACGTCGACTACCCTGGCCGGTGAATCCTGGAATACATACCACCATGTTCAACACCCTCTTTCGTGGCAGATTTTCACGCCAGGGATTTGCACAAATCCACAGCATACGGGAGCATATGCGCTTCCAGAATTTACACCCCTGACCTGACGGTTGACGCCCGCCCGCCCAGCGTTGGAATTCCAGCATGAACATCAGACAACTCCATCCACATTTCGTCGGCGAAGTCTCGGACTTTGATCTCACCCGCCCATTGGGTGATGCGCGGCTGCGCGCATTGATCGACGCAATGGACCAGTACGGCATCCTCATTTTCCGCAATACCGGCTTGACTGACGAAACCCATATCGCATTGAGCCGGCAGCTGGGTGAACTGGAACTCGCACCGTTCTTCAGCCTGCGCCGCCTGCGCTATCCCGAGTTATTTGATGCCGGCAATCTCGGACGCGACGGCAGCATTCTGCAGGATGAACGCCGCCAACTGTACAACAAGGGCAACGCACTCTGGCACACGGATTCGTCGTTCAATCCGCATCGCGCGTCGTATTCGTTGTTGTTGGCGCATGAATTGCCGCCGGTCGGTGGCGACACCTGGTTCGCTGACATGCGCGCGGCGTACGATGCGCTTCCCGACGAGCGCAAGCTCGAAATCGAGGATCTCGTGGTCGAACACTGGCTGTGGCACTCGCGGATGCTGGCGGGTTTCCCGCCGCCCACCGAAGAGGAAATAGCCGCCAAACCGCCGGCGCGTCACCGCCTGGTGCAGACGCATCCGGGTTCGGGTCGCAAGCACCTATATATTGCCGCGCATGCGGAACATATCGTCGGCTGGCCCAAAGACAAGGGGTTGGCGTTGATCCGCGAGCTGATGGACTTCGCCACCCAGGATCAGTTCGTCTACGAAGCGCAGTGGCGCCAGCCGGGCGACCTCATCATCTGGGACAACCGCTGCACCATGCATCGCGCCACGGAATTCGATGATCGCACGCTGCGACGCGACATGCGTCGCACAACGGTACTGGAGTAACCGTTTTCCAGACCCGGCTACCGTGCGCCGGGTTTGAACGCCAGCAGCACGTTGCCGGGGCGTCCGAACGGTCCGCCGTTGCCCGACATCACGTACAGCATGCCGTTCGCCACCACCTGACCCGGTCCATCAATCGAGCCACCACTGGCCTGTACGCCATTGACGGCTTCGAAGGGCTGATTGGTGTCAAAGCGCCAGAGGACTTCGCCGGTGGCCGTCGAATACGCCCGCATGCCACCATCGCCTGAGCCGGAAAAGACAACGTCGCCCACGACAGTGACCGCTGATGACTGTATAGGCGCGCATGCGGGTTGATCCCCACACAACATCGGCTGCGGTGGCGTGAACCAACGGCGCTCACCGGTGAGCAAATCCACGGCATGCAATCCACCGCCCTTACCGGAAAAATTGTCCGCCACAGCGAAATAGGCATTCCGGTCATCGGCGGCCGCCCCCCAGACACCCCCGGCCGCGCTGCCGACGCCCCAGCGGTAGCGCCACAACTCGCGCCCCCCGGCATCCGGATCCAGCGCGTAGCCGACGCCCGACTTCTGCGTGACAACAATGACTTCCTTGCCGTCGGCACGTGTGGTCAGCAACGCCGAGGCCGAGAAATCGAAATCGGGGCCGAGGTTCTCCGGGCAATTGGGCCTGGATGCCGCGTCGGGATCACCACCACCGGTGACAGGATCGCAGCCGTACACCCAGATATCGCCTGGCAGTAACTGGTTGACCCAGACCTGCTGCCCGGTTTTGAAATCCAGCGCCACCACGGCGTTGCTGGTGGGTACCGCCGGTGTTGCGTAGGCGTTGCCCGTTGTCAGGTAAAGCAGGCCGCGCCTTGCGTCGATGGTCGGCGCACTCCACACGCCACCACCCGCGGGGCCGTATTGCGGTCGTCCGTCGGCCGTATGGCCGAGCAGTCTGGATTCCGGCACGGTGAAATACTTCCAGATAACTTCGCCGGTCGCGGCATCCAGCGCACTGACACTGCCGCGGAACGTGCAGCATTCGTACTGAGGCGTGGTCGCCGCGGCTTCCTCGGACAAGCCGGAGACCGGCACGTATAACACGCCGTCGTGCAGCGTCGGTGCGCCGGTACCCAGTGCCGCGGGATGCTCATCCACCTTGCGCGACCACAGCAATGCACCGGTTTCACTGTCAACCGCATACGCAGTGGCCTTGGTGTCCGAGAAATAGAGCGCGGTCGCGCCGGCATGCGGACCGTGGTCGATGGTTCCCAGCGAAATTGCCGTACGCACGCCGTTCGCAGCTTTGAAGTTCCAGTACGTACACCCTGTGTAGGCATCCACTGCGAACACGCGACCGGACTGACTGCCGAAGAACATGCGGTTGCCGAACACTGCCGGTTGTGAACGCATCTGGGTCGCGTCGGGCAGACCGTAGGCGTACGCCAGCGTCAACGATGAAATGTTGGCCGCCGAAATTTCGCTATCGGCTACAGAACGGGCATTGCGCATGTCACCGCCCCACCCTTGCCAGGCTCCGACTGTCGAAACATCGACCTTACCCGGCGCGCGTTCGCAGCGGCCCTGAGTGATATCACCGGCAGTGGAAAGTTTCGCGCCGCTGAGATATTCGGCGACCGCGACCTGCTGGAACTCACTCAACGCACTGCCTTGCACGCGCATCGCGCCCTCCCGCATTGCCGCGACGATCGCGGACGGCGTCATCCGCTCAAGCGCGGCACGTGCGGGTGTCTTGTCATCAGGAGGTTGCGAGTGGCAGGCGGCACAATAGGTGCCATAGATGCCGGCGCCATCCAATGCTTCCTGTGCCAGACAACTGAACGAGGCCAACGCGAGTACCAACAGTGGTGCAATACGGCGAGCATCCATGGACATCACTTCCCCCCGAAGTACTTCGATGCGTTCAATATATTGTTGGCGACGACCGGCTCAAGCCCACGGATGGCCGAACTGCTCCGGTTTGATGTCTTCGATCAAGGAGCACTGCCCTTGTTCCACTGAGGACGCCACTGCCGCCACCGCGTCGCGCGTGGCCTGCATTCCCGCCAGCCCCGAGACCATGCGTATCGCCCGGTACTTGTCGCGCAGCACCTGCGCCTGCAGGCGTGCGACATTGTGTTCGCTTGCATCGCCACCGGCGGCGTGGTGACAGGTCACCAGCGTGGAAACCAGCAGCTCAACACATTTGCCAAACCGTTGCAGCGGAATCTGCGCACGCGTCAGCTCCAGCTGGAAGGCCATGCTCAAGCCGAGATACGACCAGCGCATCATGCGCAGTTTGCGTTCCGCATAGCGGGCATGGGGACGTAACGGCGCCGGTAATGCCCGATAGCGCGCGAACATTGCTGCCGGCAGCAATCGCAGCGGCAGCCTCACAAGGTCGCTCACCGCATTGCGCACGATCCAGCCGCCCAGCCGCCAGGTGCCCGGCATCGTCAGCAGGCGCGACAAAATGGCGGCACTGCGCAGCGGATGACCTGCCAGGGTTGCCGGCGTGAGCCGCAACAAGCGCTGTTCGGGAGGCAACGGCTGCTGGTTGGCGTCCATGTTGCCGGCCTGTATCGCTTCCAGCAGTGAAGCGAGGTAGGTGTCGACAAAACGCTGGGTGACATCGCGTGTCATGCCCATCAGGATCAAATCATCCTCGCCTTCCACCACGCCGAACAGGTGCAGATTGACCCGCGCTTCGTTGACGCGCGACCCGCGATGGAAGGTTCTGCCACCCAGCACATGCTCGCAGGCGATCATCGATTCAACGCCGGCGGTTGCGGCGGCCGACTTGGTGATATCACGCAAGCCGGCGAGATCGACGCCTTCGCTGTCCTGCTGCAACGACATGTAACACAGCGCCTTGGCCATCAATGCGCCACCCAGCATGCGACCGATATTCAGGCGCGGAATCTCGTGGCGGATAACCGGACCACCGACGCCGATACGCTGCATCGCATAGAAGCTGGCATCGCACGCCAGCATGCGCTGGTAACCGGACGACATGGCCGCCAGCATGCAACGCCCCATACGCAGGCAGTAGAACAAGACCTCCACGCCGTCACCGGGAATGCGGTTGTCGCGCGGGATCGGGAAGTTGTGGAAATGCAGCCGCGAGTTGTAGTTGGCGAGAAATGCCGCAACGCCGGATGATTCGCAGCGGAACTCGTAGTCGTGCTCGCCATCGGGCTGCACGTCGTGTTCCGGTAAACGGGCGATATACAAGCCGATGCGCTTGCTGTCCCGACCTTCCCGTGCGGCGATGCCGACGATACCGCCATGCACGGCACTGGTGATCCACAACTTGTTGCGCGGCCCATCGGCGAACAGGCGGTAGTTGCCGTCCGCGTCTTCCTCGACATAGGCCTGAATCTTTTTCGCGTTGACACCCACGCCCACCTCGGTGAGGCCGAACGCCATCAACTTGCCTTCGGCGACCATCGGCAGATAGGTTTTCTGCTGGATATCGTTGCCGTAGGCCAGGATCGATCCGGCGCCTATAGTGAGCTGACCGGAGAGTTCGACCGCCATCGGTCCCAGCCCGTTCGCCGCCAGCGTTTCCTCCACTGCCGCAAGGTCGGCATAGCGTTTGCCAGCACCACCGAAATCCACCGGCACGGTGTAACCATAAGCCTTGTTCGCCGCGACCGCTGACCGCAAGGTGGCCGACAGCTTGCCATCGGCGATGAATGCTTCGCCGGTCGCCAATGCGCCCAATGCGGCATCGACCACCGCCTGCTGCGCGTGCTTGACCTCACGCGCGAGGCGTCCACCGCTGCCAAGTTCATCGATTGACGGCGCCGGACCATAGATCAATCGTTCGACCAGGCTGCGGCGACTGCTGCCCAGACGCTGGTCGACCGCTTTGGCAACATCGTCCAATGCGCCGACGTCACGCGCCGACTCGGCATCGCCCGCGGCAGCCAGTGCCCGCGCTGTGGTGGATTCGTTCTGATCTGTCATGTTGGTCAATCTCTGATGCGCCGCGACGAGTGTCGCCTTTGAATGCCGTCGCGCAGCATTATAACGTGCTGCGCATCCGCGGTATGTCGGCCATCAAGCGCGGGCTGGACGCCGATTACTGGCGTTTGAACCTGTGTATCAGCCGGCGGCTGCGCTTGTCCGGGCGCTTGGCCGGCGCTGCCTGCCCCTGCCCTTCAAGTCGGCGCTGCTCGGCAAGCTGTGTGCGCCGTTCGATACTGGCCGCTGATTCTTCGTAGAGAAGAGCCGCTTCGGCAGCGGGTCGCCGCTGCTGATTCAGACCGCGCACGGTGACATCGAACTGGTACGGCCCTTTCTGGATCGACAACGCATCGCCGGCAGCCACCGCATGAGATGGCTTCACCCGTTGGCCGTTCAAATGCACCTTGCCGCCAGTGATGGCTTCCAGCGCCAGCGGCCGGGTCTTGAAAAAGCGGGCCGCCCACAGCCACTTGTCCAGCCGCATGCGCGCAACGTGCGCGTCAGCAAGGCTGCTGTCGGCGCCTGCCATCGGCTTACAACAATGCGAAGTAGCGGATGATGTTGCCGTCCTGCATGCGTTCGCCGATGCCGAGGAAGATGTAGCGCATCAACCAGTCGTACTTGCCGCTGCTCACTTCAAACGTCGGACTTGATCGCAGGTAATACTCGGAATGCGGCACTTCCGGTCCACCGTTGAAAATCCAGTCACGGATGCGTGGCATCACGTCCGGCGTTCGTCCCCACAGGTAGCCGCGGTTGTGCAGCAGGATCAACGTGCCGTCATCGGCTTCAAGCATGTATCGCGCGTCGGTCGTCAGCACATCATCCGGCCGGAACAACGCATAATCGCCCCCGCTGTTGGGCACCACGCGCCCGTTCAGCATCGGGCCCTCGATGGTTCCGCTGTCAACATAGACAGCGCCACGGCCCGCGCCGCTGGGCATATCAGGTATGTTCTGCACACGGGTGAAATGCAGGCGGACAGCGAAGGCGAAGGCCATCTTCGCTTCGGTGGGCAGCGACATGCCGGGGAGTGAGTTGGTAAATTCCTTCATTCAATCGTTTCCGTTGTTTGCTGAATAAGACCGACCGACCACTTACGGGTTATAGAACACCGGTGACGTCCACGCGCGTTCCTGCAGCGTCGGCGGAACATCGGTTGAAAGTGGCAAGCCGTTGCGTGCTGCGAGATAGGTCGGCCAGCGTGGCGTCGGAATCTCCATCACGCGCGCATAGTAGATTGCTGGCGCCTGTGCATCGAATTCCGGGTCCTGCCAGGCGCCCAGCAGTGTTGCTGCCCCTATCGAATTTTCATATTCCGCTGTGCCGAGATCGACCGTGTTGCCCACCGCGGGCAGCTTGCCGGTTGTCGGGTCGATCTCGCGGACATCGCCCCATAACGCATCGAAAACCTTCTCATGGGCTGCACCGTCGGCATACCAGATCTTGACGATCTGAATCCGATCGATGTTCGCGCCATCCGGATCCTTGATCGCCTGCAACAGGAATACCGGCGCCGAAGCACCATCGGGTTGGGCAGTCAGGTCGGCGCCCATGGCGACGCCCTGCTGGTACGCCGTCGCGATCCAATCCTGCTGTTGAACTGTCGCCTGGTCGAACCGCCAGCCGGCAAACATCCTGACCTGCATGCGTGGACCTGAAGTGGCGAACACTTCACGGCGCCGCAAGGCGTTGAATATGGACTCGCGGGTATTCTGCTCCGCCCACACGCCGGTGATACCACCCGCGCTCAATACCGTCGTCGGCATTCGCATGACAGGGTTGAGCGAGGTCAGCAGCTTCGCCGGATCGGACTGGTCGTCGCCGATGCCCAGGCCACCGGGAAAATTGTCCTCTTCGCTCGCCGACACGCCCGAATGGAAATCAGATGCGCCGACCAGACCGAAGCGGAACGGATTGGCGCCGGTGGAATGCAGCAGTTCCAGGCCACGCGCGTACGCCTGACGAATGAATCCGCCGGCAAGCGTCGCGGCATCCATATCCGTGGGCTGCGGCATCAATTCGAAATTGGCGAACTCGTCATCCGGCGAGAAGATTGGCAGCGTTTCACTGGTACCTTTGTTCTGCGAAATCTCTACGAGCAATTCATTACGCGCGCGACGTTCCGCATAGGCGCGACTGATCGGGTTACCGTCAGAATCCTTGTAGGCGAACATCAGGCCTTCACTCAAATTCGAGTTATGCGGAATCAGCAGCGCTTCGATACCCTGCGCCTGCAGATTCTCCGCATATGTCCACAAGTCCTCCGGTCGCGGCGACTGCAGCGAACTGAACGGCCGCATGGGGAAATCCGGGCCCTTGAAAATCACGTTGCGATGCATGTGCGCGCCGCCCGGCATCGGTGACCACTCGAATGCCACGAAGGTGGTGAATCTGCCCGGATCGTTGAATGCCTCCGCTGCCTGAATCTGGCGCTGCCAGTTCGACAGCACGGTTTCATCACCCATCAGCTCGCCAATGGGCGGTTCTGCCATACGGAACCCGCTGGGCGAGAACAGGCTCATCAGCCCCATCGGAACCTTCTTCTTTTCCGCTGCCATGGCCGCGGATTTTGTCCCGGCAAATGGTCCGTCGACATCAGTGATCACGCGCGCCACACCCAGGTATTCCGCATGATCGGTCACCGCCAGGAAATCCAGCGGCGCCTTGCGTTTCACACGCTGCCCGAGATAGTCGACGATTTCGCCGCGGGCGAAACGATACGAATCTTCCGGCAGCGTATTGGTTTCGGAGGCGGCGGCATCGAACGACATGCTGGTATGCAGATGCAGATCACCGAACAACGCGCGTCGACTGGCCGGCCCGCTGACGTGCGCCGGTACGGCTTCATTGAACTCAGGCGCGGCAGTATCCGCAGCAGGCTCCGGCGCACGAGCGGCCTGCTTGTCCGAACTGTCGCAACCCGCGGTCAACGCAGTTACGACGGCTATCATCAGTGCTCGGCGGATATATGGTATGGCGATGTTCATGCTGAGGCGTACCTGTCAATGACGTTCAAGGGTTGCGCAAACTATGGTCGGCGTTTTCCGGCCGGCAGCCGAAGGGCTTGATGACCATGGTGGTGGCGCCGTACTCGGCCCTGGCCGCCGGGAAATCGCGCGTGAAATACTCGGGATCACTGAACTCCATGGTCAATTCAACACGTTGGGAATCGGGATTGAAGCGCAGACGTTCCACTGATGTCAGCGCCGCCGAATGCAACATACCGCGCGTCGGTTTGCCGGGCTGTTCAACATATTGGCTCATCACGCCGGCGCTGTAATGCGAGGTTTCGATGACCAGTGTGTCGCCCTCGTAGTGTCCGCGCGAATAGCCGAGCACCGATGGCGGCGTGTCATCCGGCACCGCTGCTTGGTTCATGTGAATCGTGCGCGCGACGTCCATCCATTCATGGCGCAGAACGATGTCGTCGCCACGCTGTTCTATCGCCATTGGCGTACCGGGCGCGAACCATACGCGACGGATCCCGACCGGTTCACAGCGAAACGTCGGGTCGTCAGTAAAAGGATCATAGGTGGCGGTGGCGGCTTCACCGGCGGGTGTCAGGAAATCCAGCATCGGTTGCGGACCACTGGTGCTGCGGTTGGCCGGCACCAGCAACCAGCTGCCGAACATCGAATCGCGCAGTGGCACGGCGATCCGGGCAACGCTGCCGGCTTCCGTCGGGCCACGACCGTCCGGGCCATTGACGTTGAGCGTCGTGCCATCGGCGAATGTCACAAGGTTGAAAAAGCAACGATAGGGGTCGCGGCGGGCTTGTGATCCGGTCAGCGTCACCAACGTTCCCGGCGCCAGCATCTCTGTGCTGATGCCATTGCGTTCCAGCTGCGTGACGCCATGTGATTCGCAGACGTATTCGTGCATGACACCATCCCCATCCGGCGCAAGGACGTGCAGGTAAGCATGCGGATTCCGACGTTCGAATTCGGTGATTTTCCCGCTGATACTCACCTGCTTGCTCGCATCGTAATGCGGCGCGAAGGAATGATGCGCGCAGACGTTCGCGGAAAGCATCATTCCCGATAACCCGACGACAAGTATTCTTCTCATGACATATCGCCTTTCGCGGCTGCACACGGACGGGTGGATTCCGCCACGGTACGCCGTGGCGCGTCGAGTATACCGGGAATCACCAGGTTCCGGCCCGTCGCACGGACAACGCCATGCGGGGACTTTTCCGCGATCAAGGCGAGGTGAATGTGAGTCCGCAATGAGGCGCTTCACCGTGAATAATTCCGGCGCGGCTTGTATGATTCGCCTTCGGCCGGCGGCCTGGCCGTGGCGGACTATGAGGAGAGAGCATGATCGGTGTCGGGTTCGATTTCGGAACCTCCAATTCCACGGTGGCATGGTTCGACGGTAAGCAGCTCCATTACGTCCAGCTCGAAGCCTCCGGCCCGATAATGCCGACTGCGATCCACCTGGATCGCGAATTCAGTGATACGACGGGCGCGGCCGCGATCGATTTGTATGTCGAAGAGAATCGCGCGCGACGCGTGGAACTCGTGGCGGAGCTGGTCGGTGAACAAGCCATGGGCATCACTGACAGCAGTTCCCCCGAGCAGATGTCGTCACTGCAGACCGAGCGCCAGGGTGTCTATGGCCCGCTGGCCGACCGTGGCCTGCCGGGCCGGCTGTTCCTGGGGATCAAGCGTCTGCTGGGCAGCGGCCAGGTCGAACGTCTGCAGGTGTTTGATCGGCACTACCGCCTGGTCGCGCTGATGACACCCATTCTTGCGAAAATGCGCCAGCGCGCCGAGCAGGAGACCGGGCAGCCATTGGCCAGCGTGCACCTCGGCCGCCCGGTCAACTTTGAAGGTGGCGAGACCGCCACCAACCGCATCGCCACCGCACGACTGACCGAAGCCGCAGACCACGCGGAGCTGCGCAACATCGCGTTCTACCCCGAACCTGTTGCGGCGTCGTTGAGTTATCTGCACCAGAATCCCAGCCAGCAGTCGACACTGGCGCTGACCTTCGACTTCGGCGGCGGCACACTCGATCTCAGCGTCATCCGCTGCATTGATACCCAGTTTGAAGTACTGGCGACCGCCGGCATCGGGCTGGGCGGTGATCGCATCGATCAACTCATCTATCGCGAGCTGCTGTTTCCGCTGCTTGGCAAAGGGGAAAACTGGCGCCGACGCGTGGATGGGCAGTGGCTGCAGACGCCATTCCCCTTTGAGGAGTTCGAGGACGCACTGCTGAATTGGGCCATCACCTATACGCTGAATCAGAACCACTTCACAGCCAAGGTGAATGATGGCATCGCGATGGGGGGTGAAGCGGCGATCAAATTCGAGCGACTGAAGGATCTGATCAATTTCAATTACAGCTATAACGTGATTGCGGCAATCAAAAAGGCCAAGGCGGAGCTCTCCACCGCTGACTCGACGCTGCTGGACATTCCGGAAATCAACGTGACGCTGACCTTCACGCGTGCCCGCCTCGACCAGATCCTGGATAAGGTCATGGGCGAAATCACCGGCGTGATGGACAAGGTGCTGGCCAGCGCCGGCATGACGCCGGATGCCATCGATGTTGTCGTCCGCACCGGCGGGTCATCGCAGATAGTCGCGGTACGAAATCTGCTGAACCGCTATTTCCCGGGCAAAGTCACCGAGCACGATCCCTTCACCAGCGTCGCCGGCGGCCTCGCCATCGCCAACTACTTCGGATATAAGTTTGAAAGCTGATTCGCATTCACCGATTTTCCGTAAGGGGGATATCACGATGTTTCGCCGCCTGCTGCTGTCGCTGCTGACCTTGCTTGTCGCCACCTTGAGTTTCGCGTCAAGCGCGCAGAACTGCGATCACCGCTGCCTCGAGGGTATCGCCGATGCGTACCGCAAGGCCTATCTCGCGCACGATCCGTCACTGGCGCCGTTTGCCGAGCATGTGGTGTTCAGCGAGAACAACATCATGATGCCGTTTCCGGAAGGTACCTGGGACACGATCACCGAAGACCTGGGTCCGCCGCTGGTCATGACCGACCCGGTCTCCGGCAACATCGGCATCTACACCGCGATCATGCAGATGGATACCCCCGGGTTCCTGGCCGTCCGCCTCGGCGTGCGGCACGGACGGATCACAGAGGTCGAGCACATCATTTCAACCAAGCGCAATCTCAGCGCGCCGCCGACGCCGATTGGCGAGGTCAAGGAGTACGTGCATGAACCCGAGCTGTTCGAAACCATTCCGGCAGACCAGCGTCTGCCGCGCGAAAAACTGATTGCGCTGGCCGACGGTTATTTCTCGACCCTGGCGCGCAACAACGGTGAAATCCGCGGGACCTGCTTCGCACCGGAGGCCACCCGGCGCGAAAACGGCCTGCTGTTCAAGGATATCGAGGGCGGCTTCAAATCCGGCTTCTACCTGTTCAACGAGCGCGTCCGCCGCGTGCATGTGCTGGTCGACGAGGAACACGGCATCGTGATGAGCCGCGGCTTCATCGATCACAAGGGCAACATCGACAAGTACAACACCGTGGACGGTCGCGAAATCACCTCGGTCTATCGCGAGCCGCACTCCTGGGCCTTTCTGGAAAGCTTCAAGATCAAGAACGGCTGTATCGCCGCAGTAGTCGCCGACTTCATCGGCGCGCCGTATTACATGCAGGCGCCGTGGAACGCGCCCCAGTACGGCTACCTCGGCCCCTGATACCGCTTCGCCCCCGCTAATTACCGGGGGGGATCCAGAGCCGCGCGGGCATGGCAGCCGTGCAGGTGATCGTTGACCAGACCAATGGCCTGCATAGCTGCGTACATCGTGGTCGGGCCGACGAAACTCCAGCCGCGCCGCTTCAGTTCCTTCGACAACGCCTTGGATTCCGGCGTGGTCGACATCGCTACCAGTGCCTCGCGCGTAAGCTTGCGCGGTCGGCTGGCTGGATCGGGTTGGAACTGCCAGACAAAATCACCGAGGTGTTCGCCCTGCTCCGCCATTTTCAATGCACAGCGTGCGTTATTGATGGCAGATTCGATTTTGCCCCGATGACGGACGATGCCGGCGTCGGCCAAAAGTGAGGTGATCTTGCGGGCCTTGTAGCCGGCCACCTTTTCGATTTCAAAACCGTCAAAGGCGGCGCGAAAATTGTCGCGTTTTTTTAGAATCGTGTACCAGCTCAGACCCGACTGGAAACCTTCCAGCACCAGCCGCTCGAATACCTTGTTGTCTTCGGTGACAGGGCGCCCCCACTCGTTGTCGTGGTAGGCCTGGTACAGCGGATCATCGCCACACCACCAGCAGCGCTGTTTGCCATCTTCACCGCGGACAAGCATCTTCGATTCCCCTTCCTGCCGGTATTTCCGTGTCATTCCCGGCCCCGGCATATTATAGTAACCGGCGGCCGGCGACGTCCGGTCACCACTTGAGTCCTCGAACCGATCCATTACCAGCACACGTCCACCGCGCAGCGCTTCGCGGCCGGACGGTAGGGAGCAAAAGGCGAAATCATGAGCACGGCCAAAATCATCTACACCCTCACCGACGAAGCACCTCTCCTGGCAACCTACTCGCTGCTGCCGATCATCGAAGCCTTTACCAAAGCTTGCGGCATCGATGTCGAAACCAGGGATATTTCGCTGGCCGGCCGGATCATCGCCAATTTCCCGGAGGGCCTGAGCCCGGAACAGCGCCAATCCGATGATTTGACCGAACTGGGCAAACTGGCGCAGACGCCCGATGCCAACATCATCAAGCTGCCGAACATCAGCGCCTCGGTGCCGCAGCTGAAGGCCGCCATCAAGGAATTACAGGGCCAGGGCTACAAACTGCCGGAATATCCGGATGAACCGAAGTCCGAGGCCGAGCGCGAAATCAAGACCCGCTACGCCAAGGTGCTGGGCAGCGCGGTGAACCCGGTACTGCGCGAAGGCAACTCGGACCGCCGCGTCGCCAGCGCCGTCAAGCAATACGCCCGCAAACATCCGCACTCCATGGGCAAGTGGAGCGCCGACTCGAAAACCCGTGTTGCACACATGGTCGACGGCGATTTCTATGGCAGCGAGCAGTCCGCCGTGATCAAACAGGCGGGGGAATTGCGCATCGAATTCACCGACAGTGCCGGCGCGACCACCTTGCTGAAGCCGTCGGTCAAGGTGCAGGAGAATGAAGTGATCGCCGCCACGCGGATGAACTGCGATGCGCTGCGCGCGTTCTATGCCGAGGCCATCACGCAGGCAAAGCAGGATGGCGTGTTGCTGTCGCTGCATCTCAAAGCCACGATGATGAAGGTGTCCGACCCGATCATGTTCGGCCACGCGGTGAAGGTCTATTACCAGGCGGTGTTCGACAAGCACGCGGCACTGTTCGAGAAACTCGGCGTTGAACCGAACAATGGCGTGGGCGACGTCTACACGCGTATCAAAGCGTTGCCGGATAGCGAACGCGCCGCGGTCGAAGCCGACCTCGCAGCGGTCTACCAGGTACAGCCGCCGCTGGCGATGGTGGATTCGTCCAAGGGCATCACCAATCTGCATGTTCCCAGTGACGTCATCATCGATGCCTCCATGCCCGCTGCAATCCGTTCCTCCGGCCAGATGTGGGGCCCGGACGGCGAATTGCACGACACGCTGGCCGTCATTCCGGACCGTTGTTACGCCGGCATCTACCAGGCCGTCATCGAAGACTGCAAGAAGCATGGCGCGTTTGATGTTCCCACCATGGGCAACGTCGCCAACGTCGGCCTGATGGCGCAGAAGGCCGAGGAATACGGCTCCCACGACAAGACCTTTGAAATCAAATCACCCGGCACTGTACGCGTGGTCGATGGATCCGGCGCAGTATTGATCGAGCACAGCGTGAATACCGGCGATATCTGGCGTATGTGCCAGACCCGCGACCTGCCGATCCGCGATTGGGTCAAGCTCGCGGTCAATCGTGCCCGCGCCACCGGCGCCACCGCGATTTTCTGGCTGGACGAACAGCGCGCCTATGATCGCAACCTGATCGAGAAGACGCAGACGTATTTGAAGGATCACGATATCAGCGGCCTTGATATCCGCATCATGTCGCCGGTCGACGCCATCAATGCCTCGTTGGAACGCATTCGTGCCGGCAAGGACACGATTTCAGTCACCGGCAACGTATTGCGTGATTACCTGACCGACCTGTTCCCGATACTTGAACTCGGCACCAGCGCAAAGATGCTTTCCATCGTACCGCTGCTGGCCGGTGGCGGCCTTTACGAAACCGGCGCCGGTGGGTCAGCGCCCAAACACGTGCAGCAGTTCCTGGCGGAAAATCATTTGCGCTGGGATTCGCTGGGCGAGTTTCTGGCGCTGGCAGTCTCCATCGAGGATCTCGGCCTGAAGACTTCCAACAATCAGGCGCTGGCCCTGGCCAAGGCGCTGGACGAGGCCAACGGCCGATTCCTGGACAGCAACAAGTCTCCTTCGCGTAAAGCGGGTGAACTGGACAACCGTGGCAGCCATTTCTACCTCGCGATGTACTGGGCGCAGGCGCTGGCTGCGCAGAGCGAGGATGCGGGACTGCGCGCGGTGTTCGCGCCCGTTGCAGCGGCCATGGTCGAGAATGAAGCAAAGATCATCGGTGAGCTGAACTCGGTTCAGGGCAAGGCCATGGATATCGGCGGCTACTATCACCCGGCGCCAGAGCTGACCAGTCCGGCCATGCGCCCCTCGGTGACCTTGAACGGCATCGTGGCGATGCTGGGCTGAGGGCACTTGGCCTGACTGGATTCGCGCCACGATAACTTCACGGCCACCCACTTTCGTCATTCCGAATAGCGCGTACCGCTGGTCCGGCGTCCATGAGACTGCGCTCATAGCCGAATGGATTCCGGCTCGCGCCCCCTTCGCGGGCCCGTCCGGAATGACGGAGCAGTAAGACGAAGCCCGTGCGGATTTCTCCGGCGCTGGGTGAGGAACCAATAAAAAACGGCGGGCCAGTGGCCCGCCGTTGATTGGTACTGCTGTTTGCTGCGGAGGCGTTCTTAGAAGTTCGCCTTCAGGCCGAGGAAGAAGCGACGGCCCAGCGTGTCGTAGTAACCACCATTGTAGTTGCCACCCACGCGGGAGACAGCATATCCGCCGGCCGGCGTACAACCTGGCTCGCCGCTGCACTGGCTGGTCAGGTCGAACACACCCGGTTCACGACCCGAGCTGCTGGCCGAATGACGTGGGCTGGTATCAAACAGGTTGTTGATACCGCCACGCAGGGCGAACGTCTCGTTGATGGCCCAGGTGAACGACAGGTCGAAGATGTTGTAGCTGCTGGTCTTGATTTCGGTGTTGGGTGTATAGCCCAGCAGAATACCGTCGGCACCACCAGAGACTGCCTGGTTGTTGGCGATGATGGCATCCTGGCTCGGCACCGACAGCTGACCGGTGACACCCGTGCTCCATACCGAAGGCAGGTGACGCCAACGCAGCGCGACGCTCCAGTTGTCCTGCATGTACATCAGGTTACCAAAGATGCGGTACGAGTAGGCGCCGCCGTTGGTGCCCGGCAGGGTCGGCCCAAGCGAGCCTTTCCAGTCGGTCTCAACGTCGAAGTTCGCCGGCGACAGCTTCGTACGGTAGTAATCAAGCACCGTGCTCTGCAGGTTCATGGCGAGTCCACCCGGAAGGTTGAAGCCAAGGTCCTGCAGCTGCGCTGCCCAGCTCAGATTGATGTCGAAGCCGGAGGTCGCGATCGTTGCCTGGTTGTCGTACGACACCGTCGTATTCAACGCACCACCCGTGGCCTGGTTACGCGGCGTCAGCTGGCAGCCCGGCGTTGCGGCCTGGGCAGCGGCTTCGGCCGGTGTCGTCACCAGCGCAGAGCCGTAGCAGCGGAAGTTAGCGTAGTCCAGCGAGTAGGTCATGATCGCGTCGGAGATGTCGACCTTGTACCAGTCGAAGGCCAGGGTCAGACCGGACAACCATGCGTTGTCTTCCCATGGTGAGTTCAGCACGAAGCCGACGGTCCAGGTGTCAGCCTTTTCGGACTGCAGGTTCGGGTTGCCTTCCTGCAGCACCCAGGCGAAGCCGCCACCGCCGCCAGGGACGGTTGCGTCGGTCACCGTATAGAACTGCTGTTCGGCCGCGCTGCCTGCGCCACCCATCAAGGCCTGGCAGATCAGGTGCGTGCTGTCGGCGCCAGCCTGTGTCTGGCCCGGGGCCAGGCCCACGGCCGGCTCGTTCGGGTTCAACACGGGGTCGGCACCGCCGGTGAAGCCACCAGCACCGTATGGCGCGTTCGAACGAACCGAGCACGGATCGCTGAAGTTGCCGCCGGTGGTGAAGATTTCCTGCGGATTCAGGAACAGCTCACCGATGTTCGGCGCGCGCGTCGCACGGTTGAAACCACCACGTAGACGGAAGTAGTCGGTGACTTCCCAGTTCGCCAGCGCCTTCCAGGTGAACTCGTTGTCGGTTTCACGATAGTCGGAGTAACGACCGCCGACTTCGAGTTCCAGACGCTTGATGACCGGGCCGAGATCCTGAACCAGCGGAATCAACGCTTCAGCGTAGAAGTCATTGACCTTGGTCGAGGCATCCAGATAACCGGTCGGGTAGACGCCGATGACCTGGTCGGTGAACGAATCCTGCGACTGCAGGATGTCCGGATTGAAACGAGCCTGCATCTTGCGCAGCTGGTAACCGACGGCGGTACGGACTTCGCCGGCCGGCAGTTCGAACAGCGTGCCGGTCAGGTTGACTTCAACGATGTCCTGCTCGATTTCGGTCCGGGTCTGCAGCGTGGCGTTGATGGCCGCGAAGCAGTCGTCGGACAGCGGCTGGTCGCCGCCGAACAAGGTGTTGTAGAAGCCGGATTCGCAGGTCACGTCGCCGGCGCCGAAGCCCGGGCTGTTGCCGGTGGAGTTACCGGAAAGGCGAGCACCACGGCCGTAGTCGGGCTGGTTGATCAACGCGCGGTAACGCTGCAGCGACATGTTGCCGCCAGCGACGTTGTAGGTGTTGCTCTGGCCATGCGAAATGTACGCTTCACCCTGCCAGTCATTGAACGGCAGTTCGAAGTTCACACCGGCTTCAACCTGCCAGGTTGAAATGGTGTTGTCGGTATTACGCGGCGGCAGGCTGTTTTCCGGGTTCCAGTTCGGCTGCCATACGCCGGTCGGGTTGCCACGGGCATTCAGCAGCATCGCCAGTTCGGTAGGCACCGGGAAATGGGCGCCGGCCTGGCCGGTACCGATGAAGTTCGGGTTCGCGAAGGCAGCCGGATTGGCCAGCACGTTCGCCACCACGGTGGCATCGGTGTAGTTCAGCGTCGGGTCAACCGGGCTGTCCAGGTTCGGATCGTAGGGAACGTTGGCTTCCCAACCGAAGATGGCGTTGGTACCGAACAACAGCGTGCGGGTCTTGCTCTCGGCAAAGCGGGCACGCGAGTACACCTTGATGGTGTCGGTCACGTCGTAGTTGCCGGAAGCGAAGAACGAATAACGTTCCTGCGGCGCGCTGGCGTAGGCTTCGATGTTGTTCCACTTGATGGCATCGTAAACCGTGTTACCGGAAGGATCGGTCGCGTCAAGCGCACGATTCAGCGCGTACTGCTGACCATCGACCAGGCCGCTGGCACGGGATTCACCCAGCGCGCTGCCGCCGACGAAGATCGAACCATCGGAGTTGAAGTTGTAACCGCGGAAGAAGTTGCCGCTGTTCGGGTTGAACGGGTTACCGCCGAAAATGGCGCTGACCGTATTCATGCTCGGGCAGTTGAACACGCAGTTGTAGCCGTTCACGCCCTGCAGGAAGACAAACGAACCGGCGACATTCTCGTCGCTCCAGTTGTCCTTATACCAGTCGCGCTCGATCTGCAGCGCGCCGTTACGGTCGTAACGTTCAACGCCGAAAGTGACGTTGCCGCGGCCATCGGCCAGGTTGGCGCCGGTCAGAATCGAAATACGGCTTTCCTCACCGTCGCCGGCTTCCTGGATACCGTACTGCAGGTCGACTTCCATACCTTCAAAGTCGTCGCGCAGGATGAAGTTGGTGACACCGCCGACTGCGTCGGCACCGTACACCGCCGAGGCACCACCGGTAATGGTGTCGACGCGCTGAATCAGAGCAGACGGAATACCATTGACGTCAGCCACCATCAAGGCGTTGACCGGTACCGGGCGTTTGCCATCGACCAGCACCAGGCTGCGGTTAGGACCGAAGCCGCGCAGCGAGATGGAAGCGATACCCACCGAGTTGACCGGCGTAATCTGCACGTCGCCCTGGGTGGTGACCGGTGACGCGGCAGGGTTGAACTGCGGCATCTGGTTAAGGTAGGCCTCGACGTTCAGGCCGCTCTGGCTTTCAAACTGAGCGGTATCGACCGAAACGATCGGGCTGTTGGATTCGAAGTCAGGACGAACAATGCGCGAACCCGTAACGACAACGGTATCGGCGCCCTGCTGTGCCATGACCGGCAGTGCAACTACTGACAGTGCCAGCGCGGAGCTGATGGACGTGGCCAGTACGCTGGCCTTGAAGTTGAAACGATTAAACGACATGCCGTCGTTGGAACTACGGTGCTTTGGTTGATAAGCCATACAGTTTTCTACCCCATTTAGAAAGATGGCTGGACTTGAGGAGCCCCCAGGCATTGTGTGAATTACCCCACTTTGCGACAAGATTCCCCGCTTTTTACGCCGCGGCATCGTGCTGCAAAAGCCACAACGGGTCAAGCATTTTCGACAAATAGCTACGGGGCTTTAGGGCTTACGTAGTGGGATTGCGGCCAAAGCTGGTGGCCTGAATACCACCGAATGTTGCAGAAAAGTACAATCAGGATTTTCGGACTGATGTTGCTGGGGCGCAACATCAGGTTGAGTTATTCACCTACAGGCGATCAGCGCAGACGCTCGACCCGCAGCGTACGTTCGGAGTCGACCAGACGCATCCGGTAACCGCCGGCCCAGGAAGACCACATTTCCACTGCTTGCGGTTCGGTGGATGTCAGCCGCACGCGGGCAGCGTCGCCACTGATCTGGCGCCAGACCTGGCCGTTATCCAATTCAATCTCGAGCAGTCCCGGGACGTACTCACGGAAACCGACGACCATCGCCCTGGCCCGCGGCTCCTCGCCCCGCTCCGGCCGGCCGCCGCGCAGCTGCTCAGCGCCCAGTCCCTGGGGGCCCGCGGCTCCGCTCTGGTTCGCTGACGCACTGGCTCGGCTGGTAACAATCGCCGGCAAAACAATTTCTGTCGCCGGGGAAGTGGCGGCGGGTGATGGCGGGCGGGATATCGGTGCGGGTGCGGAATCGACTGAGGTGGTTGCGGTCCGCTCGCCGCTCAATGCAGCTTGTGCCGCTCTCAGGGCATCTTCCATACAGGCAAAGCGTTCATCTTCCGTGGGCAGTGCCCGGCAACGCTCCGTTGCGCTCGCGGACGCCGTGGCGGCGTATATGGACGCAGACGTCATACAGACCAACGTAGTAACAAAGACCAGCAGAACGTTGGTGGCGGCGCGCATTCGCAACTCCCTTGAACATAAATGAGTGCGCGCAGGATACACCAGCTGATTCACGGAAAAAAATTCGGCCCGGAATTCACCGGCCCGCACCCTGCGCAGTCGTCACAGCGCTGGCTGCCGCGCGGATTTTGGTTGGAGATGATCGTGGTATGCGGCGCCGCGTAAGGCTTCGCGGTTATTCCAGCCGCTCTACCTGGATGAAGCCGTTGAGTCGTTCAGTGCTCAATCGAAAGTTATTGCCCCACCGCGAAGGATAGATTCTGACCGTATCTCCTTCGCGAATGTCGTAGCGTCGGTCGACGACCTGTTTCCAGGTCTGGCCATTGGCCAGGATGACGTACAGGCGGTGGCCATCGTAGCGTTTGAGTTCCGCGACCTGCGACACTAGCTCTTCAGGTGCTGCTTCCAGACGCGCCTGACGCGTACCGAAGTCACTTGCAGGCGTTGCGCCCTGCTGGCGGGCGATGAGTGGCAGTTGGCTCTGGGCACGCACCGACGACGGCGAGGCGCCAACCGGTAGTTCAGAGCCAATATTGTTACGCGCGTCATAACAGGCCAGGCGTTCAGCGCTGTCGTCAATGACGCTGCAATCCGTGCCTTGCGCCGCGACAGTCCCACTGGCAAACAGCCACACTGAAGTCATGCATCCGAACAGCATTCGTTTTGAAGTTGGCGTCACTTATAAAATCCCTCGTGAGTTGAACTGGCAATCCTGCGCTCTTGTAGTGGCGGACCGCCGGTATATTCGGCCATGGTCGCATACTGGTTCTACCTGTCCAACCCCGGGCGCAACTTCGCTGCCGTTGTGCATTCATACAGTTGCCGACGGCCGCTCGCGGACACGACCGTGCCAACGTTCGAGCTCCGGGTATTCCGCCAACCCGGCCTTGAGCACCCGTTGACCGAACTCCACGGCGCAGAAACAGGTGATGTCAGCCAGGGAAAACGCACTATCTGCTACGAACTCGCGGCCGCTGAGTTGCTGATCGAGCTTGCGCAGAAAGGCGTTGAAGCGCACCTTGCCGCGCTCGGCGAGCGCTGGTATCTGGCCGATCTCCTGCGCATAGCCGGCGAGTCCCCGCCCGGCAAAGGCAGGCGCGGTATTGCGGAACACTTCCCCCACCGCCTGGATGCCCTGCAACTCGCCGATGCGCTCCCACATTTCGATCATCGCAGCCGCACGGGGGTTGCTGCCGAGTAGCGGCGGTGCCGGGTACTGACTTTCCAGATAACGGCAGATTGCCGGCACTTCGCCGAGCAGCATGCCATCGTCGAGTTCGAGCATGGGTACCGAACGATGCGAGCTGCGGGCCAGAAACTCCGCAGACAATTGTGGCCCATCGCCGACATCGATGGCCGGCAACTCTATGCCTTTCTCAGCCAGGAACATCTTCACCCGGCGCGGGTTGGGCGCCTGGCCCCACGTATAGAGCTTCATGTTTTCACCCCCGGTTTGAATTGCGTACGGGAATTGTATCTGCGCCGGACATGATTGCTGGCAGCCGACGCTTGACCCGTACTTCGCTGCAGCAGGAACCAGGAACGAAATAGCGGGAATGGGCAGTCTGCGTTGCGCGTCGACACAGCCGCGCGAAATCTCTTATCACTTCTGATACCAGCATCAACAGTTTGTGGAAAACCGGAAATGTCTGGCTCACACTCTGCGCGGGCTGTCGCAGAAGCCCGAAATGTTGCACACAAGTTGAAGTATTGGCGCGGACAGGACGCTTAATTCCGCTAATTTATCATTTTAGAGGGAACGTTTATGACATCAATGTTACGTAGTGGCTTTTCAAAGCGGCACGCATGCGGCGCGCCTGCCAAGCCGCTTGGCATCGCCTTGGCGGTGGCCATGGCAGCCGGTGCGTTGGGCGCAAGTGCCCAGGGCGTAGAGGAAATTGTCGTTACGGCGGAATTCCGTGCTGCCAACGTGCAGGACACACCTATCGCGATCACCGCGGTCAACTCGGAAATGCTGGAAGCCCGCAGCCAGACATCCATCTATGAAGTGGCGGCCCAGGCGCCCAACGTCACGCTGAAGCCAGCCTCGCAGAACCAGGGCCCGGCAATGGTTGCGTTCATCCGCGGCATCGGCCAGACCGACTTCAACTTTGCGCTGGAACCCGGCGTCGGTCTTTACATTGACGATGTCTACTACCCGACGCTGACCGGTTCACTGGTCGACCTGATGGATTTGGATCGCGTCGAAGTACTGCGCGGCCCGCAGGGCACACTGGCCGGCAAGAACTCCATCGGCGGCGCGATCAAGATGTACTCCAAGGCGCCGGGAGAAGGCGGTGGTTCGCTGCAGCTGACCTATGGATCGTATAACCGCATCGACGTTCGCGGCACGGCCGACTTCGAAATTGCCGAAGACCGCTTGTACGCACGCGTGGCGGCGGCCAGCCATCACCAGGATGGCTATGTCACCCGTTACGACTACCAGTGTCTGCATCCCAGCTCGAATGTACCGACGTACATCCAGGGCCGATTGAAGGATTGCAAGGTCGGCAGCCTCGGCGGCAAGGCCTACACCGCCGGTCGTCTGCAGCTGCGCTGGCTGGCATCGGATGATGTCACGGTCAACCTCAGCGCCGACATCACCAATGACGATTCCGAAGCCGGCGCCGATGTGCTGGTACGCGTCAACGAAGCGCGCACCGTGGGCGGCGCTGCCGGTCCGTACTGGGATCCGGCGTACGCCGCATTGCAGGGTGGCACCGCGGGCTATCAGGGCACCTCGATTCCCGGCACCGACGGCAACCCCGCGTACCTGACCAATGCCTTCGTGCCTTACGGAACATATCGCGGTGACACAGTGCTCAACGACGGCTATGCCTCCTATTCAACGTTCCTCGATCCGAACCCGACCACGCCGGGCACGGCGTTGTCATGGTCGCCGGTTGCGATCAATCCGCAGAGCACGCTGGATCATTGGGGCTTGTCCGCCGTGATCGACTGGGATATCAGCGACAACTTCCAGCTGAAGTCCATCACTTCGTATCGCAAGTACGATTCGAACTGGGCGCAGGACGTCGACAACTCGCCAATCAACAGCCAGATGTTGTTGCAACGTCTGGAGCACGATCAGTGGAGCGAGGAGCTGCGGTTGAATGGTTCATTCGCGGATGGCGCGCTTGATTTCACCGTTGGTGGCTTCTTCTTCGAACAGGACGGCACGCTGGAAGCGAACGTCAATCTGTATTACGCGCAGTTCAACTTCATTCACGGGCCGGACCCGACCCCGTCGCACAACTATGCCGGCTTCCTGCATGCGACCTGGCACGTCAACGATGACCTCAACCTGTCAGCCGGCCTGCGCTATTCGGACGACGAAAAGACCTACACCCACTTCCGTCGGAATCCGGATGGCACGCTGCCGGCTGCCGCGTGCGGTCTGGTGCCTTTCGTTGCCGGCCAGGGCCTGCCGGAAATCGCGCCGGGCCTGACCGTCGGCATTCCCAACTGGGTGGGCCAGGCGCCCAACTGCGCTTTGTTCGGTCTGTACGACGTCAGCGCCACCTGGGCCGATACGCGACTGGATTGGCGTGTCGCGCTGGACTACCGGTGGAACGATAACTTCATGACCTACGGCCAGGTCTCGACCGGATACAAAGGCGGCGGCGTCAACCCGCGTCCGTTCGTGCTCGAACAGCTGCTCGACTTCAATTCGGAAGTCATCACGACCTACGAACTGGGTTTCAAATCAACGCTGTTTGATAACAAGATGCGGTTGAATGGGGCGGTGTTCTACAACGACTACACCGACATTATCATGACGTTGAGCTCGTGCTTCCAGACGACGCCGGCGACCACTGATGGTCCGGGACCATGCGCGCTGCCATTCAATGCCGGCACCGCCAAGGTACCGGGGGCGGAACTCGAAATGGAGTTCTATCCGACCGACAACCTGATGATCGATGCCGCGGTGAGCTACATCGACTTCGAGTACAAGCAGACCGTGGCGCCGATCACCACCTCGATGGTGCCGCCGTATACGCCGAAGTGGAAATGGAGCGCGGGTATCCAGTACACCTTCGCCGAGACCAGCTACGGTGCGTTCAGTGCCCGGGTCGATGCCGCTTACCAGTCAAGCATCAACACGGCGGCGTTCAACGAAGCCACCAACCACATCAACGGTTACACGCTGGCCAACGCCAGGCTGATGTGGCGGTCGCTGGATGAAACCTGGAATGCAGCGCTGGAAATCACCAACCTCACAGACAAGTACTACTACCTGACGCTGACCGACCAGTACGGCAGCGCCGGCGCGACCGTGTCTGGCCAGCCGGGCATGCCACGGGTATTTGCCCTGACACTGCGTCGCAACTTCTAGGCCTTACGCACATAACGCTGTCGCTCTCGAGGGATGCACCGTCAGGTGCATCCCTTTTTTTCCGCAATCCCGGACACCGTGCAGCCCCTCTTTTTTCGTCATCCCGGACACCGCGCAGCGGTGAGCCGGGATCCATAGGGCATCTCTCCAAGCCACATGGATTCCGGCTCGCGCCCCCTTCGCGGGCACGTCCGATGAGATGGTCTCCTCCCCACTCTGAAACGGCGTCGTAATGCGCCAGGATGGAGTTGTTATCAACCATCGATAGAGATGAGGAGAAGACCATGGCGGAGATTACGACGATCGGGCTGGATCTGGCAAAGAACACGTTTCATGTCGTGGGTTGCGACGATAAGGGCAAGGTGGTGAAGAAGCGGATGCTGAGGCGGGCGCAAGTGCGGGCGTTCTTCGCCCAACTGCCGCCATGCCTGGTGGGGATGGAGGCCTGTGCCAGTGCCCATTATTGGGGCCGCGAGCTGGGGGCGCTGGGCCATCAGGTGAAGTTGATCCCGCCGCAGTACGTCAAGGCCTACCTGCGGGGCAACAAGAACGACTACAACGATGCGCTGGCGATTGCTGAAGCGGTGGTGCGCCCGCAGATGCGGTGGGTGGCGGTCAAGACGACCCAGCAGCAGGATGTGCAGGCGTTGCATCGGCTGCGAGAGCGCTGCATCGCCGATCGCACGGCGCTGGGCAACCAGTTGCGAGGGCTGTTGGCGGAGTATGGCCTGGTGATGCCCAAGGGCCTGTCGACGCTGCGCCGACGCCTGCCGGAGCTACTGGAAGATGCGGACAATGGTTTGAGTGCATTGTTTCGTCGTCTGTTGAGGCAGGGTTACCAACAGCTGCAAGGGCTCGATGAGCAGATTGAGGCCTATCGGCAAGAAGTCACGAGACTGGCGGCCCGGAACGAGGCCTGCCAGCGCCTGCAGAGCATCCCCGGGTTTGGGCCAGTCGTGGCCAGCGTGTTCTACAGCGTGGTCGGCAATGGCCAGGCGTTCCGCCGCGGGCGTGATGTATCGGCGGCCTTGGGCTTGGTGCCCCGACAACATAGCAGCGGTGGCAAAGACGTTCTGCTCGGCATCAGCAAGCGGGGTGATCGGTATCTGCGCAGCCTGCTGGCACATGGCGCCCGCGCGGTGTTGATCCAGTCGGGCAACAAGGACGACCGCCTCAGCCGATGGGTGAGCCGGCTCAAGGCCGAGCGCGGCATCAACCGGGCGACCATCGCCCTGGCGAACAAAATGGCGCGCATCGGGTGGGCGATACTGGCGCACAACACGGTTTACCAAGCGGCCTGAGCGGTCTGGAAGACGGCGTGGTTGATTCCAGGGAGGAGCCCCCTTCGACGAATGCGAAGCAGCAGCGGTAAACGATGACACAACAGGTCAGACCGGCGTATCGAAAACCTGATCATTCCGGTGGCCATTGCAGGCCGGGTGTCCGAACAGGACGATACGCGCGAACTTCATCGAGGCCAGGGGCAACCGCCCCAACCACAGGCCGGATATACGAGCGCAATCCTGTCCCTGTCATCCACAACCACTTCTGCTTGCATGACGGGAGGAGACCATATACGGAATGACGAAGCAGTAAGACGAAGCCCGTGCGGATTTCCCCGGTGTTGGCTGAGGAACCTCTTTTTCGCCCTGCCCCAACCTCCCCCTGCCCTCCTTCACCCCTTAAGAATTATCTAATTTCGCCTCAGTAGGCTGTCCGTCCATACCAACCGCTGCGGACACCTGCATGCAAACCAGACCAGTATCGACGTTTTCCCAATCGCAACCGTACTGGCCCGCGCCACAGTCCTTTAACCCGGCCCCCGACCTCAGGCTCCACCTGGTACGCGAAATGGCCACCGCCAGGCCGCAACTTGAATCAGCCATTGCGCAAAGGTTTGCCCGAGAATTCGCCGCCAACATCCATTCGTTCATGCCCGCTCTGATCTCTCTGCAGACTGCCGCCGGTCCGGTGGCAGTGGCAGGATGCCGGCGTGCCGCCGAACAACGACTGTTTCTGGAAAGCTACCTGGACCAGCCCATAGAACAGGCCTTGAGCGCCGCGACCGGCCTTGCCATCACCCGTCCGGGAATCGTTGAGATCGGCAACCTTGCCTCGTTGCGCGCGGGCAGCGCGCGCCTGTTGTTCGCACTGCTCGCCGCCCTGCTTTCGCTAGTGGGCGAACAGTGGATCGTTTGTACGGTGACGCGGGAAGTCGGCTTGCTGCTGTCGCGCATGGGTTTGGTCACCCATCCGTTACAGGCGGCTGATCGCGCGCGTCTCGGGCGCGAGAGCGCCGGCTGGGGTGCATATTTCCAGCATCAGCCCACCGTTGTCTACGCCGGCCTGGGTGCTGCGCGCAGCGCCCTGCAACGCCACCGGTTGAGCAATCTGGTACCGGCGTTCACCGAAGATCTCGAAACCGCCGCTGCCGATTGGGCACCATGCCATGCATAGCGTCGTGATCCGCAGGTTCATCACCAGCGCCGCGGCCAACGGTGACCGCATCGCGATCGTCGATGCCGCCGGGAATACCACCAGCCGGCAACTGATGGAACGTGCGCAGACTTTTGCCAACCGCCTGACCTCTCAAAAGCTGCGGCGCGTGGGGCTGCTGGCGGACAACAGTTCGCACTGGATTGCGTTCGACCTTGGCGCGCGGATGGCCGGAGCGACGCTGGTTCCCCTGCCGCCATTCTTCACCAGCCAGCAACTACAACATGTGATCGACGCCGCAGCATTGCAGGCAGTCGCCACGGACGCTCGCGGCGCGCTGGCTGCATTGGGCGACAAGGTTCTCGATACAACCGGCTATGGGCCATTGACCCTGGCGCGCTTGCGCCATGAGGAGAACGCACTCAACGGGTCGCGCCTCGGTGACTACTCCAAGATTACTTTCACTTCCGGCACCACCGGCACGCCAAAGGGCGTTTGTCTGACGGACGCGGCCATCGACAAGGTCGCCATTGCACTGGCGCAGGCCGTGGAATCACTTGACTTGCAGCGGCATCTCAACCTGTTGCCATTGAGCACGCTGCTGGAAAACATCGCCGGTGTCTACGTACCGCTGATGCTGGGTCGCACGATCAATGCCTTGCCATTGGCGGCGCTGGGTTTCTCGGCCAGCGGCGTCGACCCGCAACGACTTGCAACTCTGCTGTCCGCCGTCGACCCGGACAGCATGATTCTGGTGCCCGAACTGCTGCAGATGCTGGTAAATCTTCCCGTCTCCCTCCACGCAAGAACGAAACCGAAATTCCTGCCGCTCGGTGGTGGCAAGACGGCGCCATCGCTCATTCAGGATGCCGTCGACCAGGGCTGGCCGGTGTTCGAAGGTTATGGGCTGTCCGAGGCTGCTTCTGTGGTGACATTGAATCTGCCGGACGCCAACCGGATTGGCAGCGTGGGCAAACCCTTGTCGGGGCGCAGCGTACGCATCGTCGATGGCGAAATTGAAGTCGCCGGACACGAATTCGCCGGCTATCTGGGCGAATTGGATGCGCAACCCGCCTGGCTGAAAACCGGTGATCTCGGTGAACTCGACGACGACGGTTACCTGTACATCACCGGCCGCAGACGCGACGTCATCGTCACCAGTTACGGCCGCAATGTTTCGCCGGAATGGGTGGAGGCCGAACTTCGCCGCGACGGATCGATCGCCCAATGCTTGGTGTTCGGCGAAGCACGACCGTGTTGTGGTGCGTTGATCGTTCCGGCAACCGGCACGGATGTCCTGCGCATCGCCCATTCCATCACCCGCGCCAACGAACGACTGCCGGGTTATGCGCAGATAAAACTCTGGGTGGCCGCGGATGGACCCTTCGATGCCGAGCGCGGGTTCCGCACTGCCAATGGCCGTTTGCGCCGCGACCGCATACTCGCCGCCTACCACGAAAAAATCGCCCATGCCTATCAATCCAATTCCAGGAGCTCCGAACGATGAGGTTCTACCAACGTCTGGTTGAAAGGACCCGGGCCGACCGCGCCTACCTGCTGGCTGCACCGCCGTTACAGCGTGCGCTCGCCGGCAATATTTCGCTGACGGAATACGTGGCCTTTCTGACCGAAGCCTATCACCACGTAAAACATACCGTGCCGCTGTTGATGAGTGTCGGCGGACGACTGCCCGCCAGTTACGAATGGCTGCGCGAAGCCGTCGCTGAATATATTGAAGAGGAAATCGGCCACCAACGCTGGATACTCAACGACATCAAGGCCTGCGGTGGCGACGCCCAGGCGGTCAGCGGTGGCAGACCGGCCAGGGCGACGGAACTGATGGTGGCTTATGCCTACGACACCGTGAGCCGAGTCAATCCGCTCGCGTTCTTCGGAATGGTTCTCGTGCTGGAAGGTACCAGTGTTGCGCTGGCGTCCAATGCCGCCGAAGTCCTGCAGCGCTCGCTGAAACTTCCGACTTCCGCCTTCAGTTATCTGCGGTCGCATGGGGCGCTGGACCAGGATCACATCGTGCATTTCGAGAACCTGATGAATCGCATCGATGATCCTGACGATCAGCACGATATCGAACATGCCGCCGGAATGTTCTACCGGTTGTATGCGGATATCTTCCGCTCACTCGATGGGCCGATTGAAACCGGCGCAGCGCAACTTCCGTCCACCGCCTGCGCGGTTTGAAAGGATTCGACATGCCAGGAACGAGAACTGTCGTGCTGACCGGCGCTACCGGTGGCATCGGGCGTCAGATCGCCGAGCGCCTCGCCGCCACCGCCGACACACGATTGCTGCTTATCGATCGCAACGCACAAGCGCTCACCGGTGTCGGCGAGTTCCTTGCCAGCGCACCGGCCGCGGTTGAAACCATCGTCGCTGATCTGAGCATCGATGAGGGCCGCAAGGCGGTGCGCACGAATCTCATGGCAGCGGGCACTGGTCTGGACCTGTTGATCAATTGCGCCGGCATCAACAACTTCGGCATGTTCGCCGAAGCGACGCCGGAGACCATTCAAACCATGATTGAAGTGAACGTCACCGCGCCCATGCTGCTGACCCACATGCTGTTGCCCTACATGTTGCACGGGCGGCCAGCACAGATCGTCAATTTCGGTTCAACCTTCGGCGCCATCGGCTACCCGGGGTTCGCCACCTACTCAGCCACCAAATTCGCGATGCACGGGTTTTCGCAAGCTCTGCGGCGCGAGCTGCGGGGCACAGAAGTCAAAGTCTGCTATATCGCGCCGCGCGCCACCCGTACCGCGCTCAATTCCGGCCCGGTGGTCGAAATGAACGCGGCACTGGGCGTGGCGATGGATCCGCCGGAATTCGTCGCCGATCAAGTCATGGCTGCGGTCCGTCGGCGGGACAATTCAGATCGTTACCTGGGTTGGCCGGAAAAGCTCTTTGTCCGCATCAACGCCTTGTTGCCTGGCATCGTCGACCAGGCGCTGGGCCGGCAATTGAAAACCATTCGTCACTTCGCAAGTGCCGCAACCTCACTTCGATAACCCACCGCCAAGCTGGAGAATCGCCAATGAACACCCTCATCAAATTATTGGGAACATGTGTCGTGCTGCTCGGCTCGCTGCAGGCGCTGGCCGCCGACTCGATCGCATCGCTGCAGCAGGACTGGGCCCGGATCAAATATGAAATGCCCGAGAAGGCGCAGACTCCCGCGTTGAAGCAACTGGTGGACCGCGCCGAACAATACGGCGCCGATCATGCGGGGGAAGCAGCCGCGCTGATCTGGGAAGGCATCATCCGCGCGACCTACGCCGGCGCCGACGGCGGCTTGTCAGCACTTGGCCAGGCGAAAAAAGCCAGGGCACTTTTCGAACGCGCGATCGAGCTCGACGGTCACGCCTTGCACGGCTCGGCCTATACCAGCCTTGGTTCGCTCTACTACCAGGTTCCTGGTTGGCCGGTCGGCTTCGGTAACGACAAAAAGGCCCGCGAGATGCTGCAAAAAGGCCTGCTGGAGAATCCCGACGGCATCGATTCGAACTACTTCTTCGGCGATTTCCTGCTCCAGCAAGGCGAGTATGATGCCGCCATCATGGCGCTGGAAAAGGCTTTGAAGGCACCCGATCGACCCGATCGGGCACTCGCCGACCAGGGTCGGCGGGCCGAGATCCGCGGCGCACTTGACCGCGCACGTAACCGGCAGAAAAGCTGAGATGAGTGGATTGGTCCAATGCAGGTTCTGTTGATCGAAGACGACCCGCTGATATCCGATGGCATCGTCGTCGCTTTGAAACGTGACGGCTTCGCGGTCACCGCGGTTGAATCCGGCGCGGAAGCTCTGCGCAGTATCGCGGCGTTGCCACCGCAGATTGTCGTGCTGGATCTTGGTCTGCCGGATATGGATGGTCTGCAGGTTCTGCGTGATATCCGCGCGCAGGACCGCAAACTGCCGGTGCTGGTCCTTACCGCACGCGACAGTTTGAACGACAAGATCACCGGGCTGGACAGCGGCGCCGATGACTACCTGACCAAACCGTTCGAAACCTCCGAACTGCTGGCCCGGCTGCGGGTTCTGGGGCGTCGCCTCGGCACCGCCGGCAGCGCGGAAATCGCGATTGGCGAGGTCACGCTGGACACCGCGGCGCTGACCGTCAGGATTCAGGACCAGCCGGTGACCATTTCCCCGAAGGAATACAACATCCTGCGTGCCCTGATGGAAAATGCCGGCCGCATCATGACGCGCTCGGCCCTGGAAACGCGCTTGTATTCGTGGGGCGACGATATTTCCAGCAACACGATTGAGGTACACATCCACAATCTGCGCAAGAAGCTGCCGGACAGATTCATCAAGACAGTACATGGCATGGGGTATACGATCGCAAAATCGTGAAGTCCATTCGCACATTCCTGGTTGCCGTAATGCTGGCCGGCGTCACGCTGATCACTTTCATCGGGGCGCTGCACGGTTACCGCACATCCATGCGCGAAGCACAGAAATTGTTCGACATGCAATTGAACGAGATTAGCCTCACGGTATCGCGCCTGACCTACGATGGCCATTATCCCGCCTTGTCGGGCATCTCACAGGCCGAACGTCTACAGCCGACATATCAGGTCATCAGCGATTCCGGTGATCTGTTATTGAAATCGATTGACGCCCCGACCGTACCACTGACCGAACTCATCGATGGTTTCGGATTTGCCAACTTCAATGGCTACCGCTGGCGGACACTGGCCACTCACGAACCGCCGCAGCAGCGCTGGATCATCGTTGCCGAGCGCGACGACCTGCGTTACTCCCTGGGTGAACTGCTGGTCATGCCGTCAGTCATGCCGGCGCTGTTCGCACTGCCGCTGATTGGCATCCTGGCCTGGGTGATCGTCACCCTGGGTCTGCGCCCCATCGCTCATCTCGCGGCAGAACTGCGCAACAAGCAGGCGAACGATCTGACACCGGTGGACTTGCAGCAGGTGCCGTCCGAGCTGATCAACCTCGCGGCATCCGCCAACGAAATGTTGCGGCGGCTGGACGATGCCTTCGCCCGCGAGCGCCGCTTCAACAGCGATGTCGCCCACGAACTGCGCACACCCATCTCCGCCCTGCGTCTGCAATTGCAGAACGTGCTCGATGACAGCACGGTGCAACCGGATTCCGCGCGCAAGCTGGAAGCCGGCATGGATCGTCTGAGCCACCTGATCGAACAGATGCTGCTGCTCAACCGGTTGGCGCCGGACATCTACGCCGCCCAGTTCAGCGATGTGGATCTGCTCGAGGTCTGCAGCGCCGCGGTCAGCGATCTGCTGCCGCTGATCGAGAACAAGGCACAATCCATCGAATACTCAGGCGGTGAATGCATTGTCCACGGCGATCCGTTCGCGTTGGGCATTCTGGTCAAGAACATCATCTCCAACGCCGTGAAGTATACGCAGACAGGCGGCGCCATCGCTCTGCATGTATCGACAGACGCTCGCGGCGTGGTGACCCTGACCGTCAGCGACAACGGGCCCGGGATTCCCGATCAGGACATGGAGCGCGTGTTCGAACGCTTCTACCGGGTCGGCGGTGACCGCCATCGCTCGGGCATCGTCGGCTGCGGCCTGGGTCTGGCGATCAGCCGTCATATCGCCGAATTGCATCAGGCCGCCATCAGCCTGTCACGGACATCGCCCGCGGGTGGCCTGACCGTCAGCATCACTTTCGCGCCCCACGGCACCGGAGTGTCGCCGGGCAACGGTGGCAGTTCCAGATGAGTTGGCAAGGTTCAGTTCGCCATCCTGTGGTGCTGGCGTTTGTTGCGGTGCTGATGATGACGACGACGTGCATCGCTGCGGCCCCGCAGTTCGAGATCGTAATCCGCGATCATCTGTTCAGCCCTGACCAGCTGACGGTACCCGCCAACCAGCGGGTCAAGCTCGTCGTCCACAATGAGGACGCCACGCCCGAGGAGTTCGAGAGTTATGCCCTCAACCGCGAGAAGGTCATCGTCGGCAACGGCTCTGGAACGATATTCATCGGACCGCTGAAGCCCGGTGAGTACGAATTCTTCGGCGAGTTCAACAATGCCACCGCGCGTGGCGTCATTCGGGCGGAATAGCGCGTGCTACAAAGCGTCATCATCTTTCTGCGGGAGATTCTCGAAGCGGCGCTTTTGATCAGTGTGCTGCTCGGCGCCAATTACCTGTGTGAAATCCGCCGGCGCTGGGTACTCATTTCGGTCGTGGCCGGCCTGGTCGGCGCGCTGCTCGTGGCGTTCAATCTCGCGGCCCTGACCGATGCGCTGGATGGAACCGGCCAGGAGATCTTCAATGCCTCCAGCCTGTTCGCCATCGCCATGCTGGCCGCCTCTTTCTGTATCGTCTTCGCGGCGCTGGTCAAGGTTAACGGGAGCAATACCCACCCCGTCCTGCGCACGCTGAGTATCATTCTTGTAGCGATCTCCATTGCCCATGAAGGCGCCGAGCTTGCCGTATTCTGCTACGCGTTTTCTTTCAGCGGCGATCCCGTTGCACCAATGATTCTGGGCGCCATGTTCGGCATCGGTATCGGCGCCAGCGCGGGCACGTTGATTTACTACCTTCTGCTGGCCCTGCCGCGGCCACGGATTGTCATGTCAGTGCTGCTCGTCTTGATCGCAGCCGGCGCCACCGCCCAGGCGATCGGTTACCTTGCCCAGGCAGGACTGACCCCTGCGCAGTTTCCCTTGTGGGATTCGAGCTGGCTGTTGCAGGAGGAATCGCTGCCGGGGCAACTGCTGTACGCCTTGATCGGATACGAAGCGTCGCCGACGGGATTGCAGGTCGCCGGTTATCTCGCGATGCTGGTCGGCGTTCCACTGCTGATTGCATTGGGTGCAGGAAGGCACGGAAAATCCGCTACAACATGATGCCTGGGATATCGCGCGCGCATGCTGCAATCGTTGCTCTGTCCGGTGTGCTGGCGGCCACGTCCGCGCGGGCGGAGATCGGCCGCGTCTATCATCCCTATGTCGAACCCCATCGCAGCGCCATCGAATTGCGCGGTCTGCTGCCATTGGAGAGTGAGCGCGAAACGGCAAACATCCAGCAGTTTCAACTCGGCTATGAACGCTCCATCAGCGATCGCGTGGGGGTCGAAGCTTACATCGCCGGGCACAAGCCTGACGACGAATCTCTCGCATTCGATGCCGTGGAGTTGGAGACGCGGTGGCAGATCACCGAGCAGGGAGAATATGCCTCGGACTGGGGCATGCTGCTTGAGGTTGAACGCAATACCGATATCCCGGAGTGGGCCATCACCGCCTGGGTACTGTGGGAAAAGGAATTCGGACGTAGCAGCCTGGCGATCAACACCGGCCTGAATTACGAGTTTGATCCTCCGGTGGACGACCCGCTGGAATTCAAACTGCGCAGCCAGTGGCGCTATCGACTGTCGCGCGTCTTCGAGCCCGCCATCGAGTTCTACTACGATGCCAGCACGACCGGGCTGGGCCCGGCCGCGGTGGGTGACATCGCCCTCGGCAAACGCAAACTACATTGGGAACTGGCATTCATCGCCGGTCTGCGCCAGCGGACTCCGGCCCACAACATCCGCTTCATGGTGGAATTCGAATTCTGAGGCGCGACCGGCACGGTCAGCAGGCCGCACCGATGCGTCGCTGACAGAATCCGACAAGCGCCAGCGCGAATGGCAACAGGCCGGCGGGCAGCGGTACCGGGCTTGGCTGCAGAGTTTGCAATGGAAAGAAGGCGCCGGCCAACGCACCGCCGGCGCTGGTATCGATGAAGTCAAACGCCACCATACCAGGCACGACAGGCAGTTCCGCGAGCAACGAATTGTCATCGAGGAAATCGGCCTCGCCGGTGTTGGCAGCAATCCAGAACAGGCGTACCCGCACCAGCTGGAAGTCACCCAGGCTGAATCCGCTCAGGTCAGGTACCGGTGTATCGGAGGACAACACGTACAGATCGACCGCGGGCGGCGGTGTCGGTATGGGTGGCTGGTAGGCGTTATTGCCGGCCACGGCCGAGCCTGCACCGTCGCTGAACGCATGGCCACCCAGCGAACCGCGCAAACCCAGCACCGCGGAACCGTAAATCGAGGTGGCGCCGCTGG
>JACKNH010000022.1 GCA_024234975.1 Gammaproteobacteria bacterium | reverse complement strand
CGGTAGTTCGATTGGTCCCAACTGCGAGAGGTAGCCGCGAATTCGCACGCCGCATCGCTGAGCCAGGTATTTCTTGGCGATGGCGCCGGCGGCGACCCGCATGCACGTCTCGCGGGCGGACGATCGGCCGCCACCTCGGTAGTCGCGGAACCCGTATTTCTGGTCGTAGGTGTAATCGGCGTGGCCGGGGCGGTAGCTGTCAGCGATATTCGAATAATCGCGTGAGCGCTGATCGGTATTGTCAATCACCAGGCCGATGGGCGTGCCGGTGGTCCGACCTTCGAACACACCACCGGTGATCCGCACGATGTCGTCTTCACGGCGCTGCGTGGTGTGGCGCGATGTGCCTGGCTTGCGTCGATCGAGATCGGCCTGCAAATCGGCTTCGCACAGTTCCAGCCCTGGCGGACAGCCATCGACAATGCCGAGATAGCCCGCGCCGTGGCTTTCGCCGGCGGTGGTCAACGTGAATATTTTTCCGAAGGTATTGCCTGACATGCGGCTATTCTACACGTAGCGCTCCAGTTCCTCGCGCGTGATCACATAGACTCCGTCGCCGCCCCGTTCGAACTCGACCCAGGTGAACGGAATGTGCGGGTAGACTTGCTCCAGCGCTTCCACTTCGCCACCCACTTCAATGATCAGAATTCCGCCGGGCTGCAGCCATGCTGCGGATTCGGCCATCAGGCGGCGGACAGGGTCCATGCCATCGACGCCGCCATCCAGCCCCAGAGCGGGCTCGGCCTGATATTCGGCAGGCAATTCCAGCACGGCCTGGCTTGGAACATAGGGCGGATTGCTGACGATGACGTCATACAACCCCTTCTCTGCCGGGAACAGATCCGCTTTGAAAAAGCGGACGCGTTCAGCAAGACCCAGACGCTCAAGGTTGATCGCGGCCACGGCCAATGCATCGTCGGAGATGTCGGTCCCATCCACGGTGGCTTCGGGCAGATAAGCGGCCGCCGCCAGCGCGATACAACCGCTCCCGGTACAGACATCCAGCACCCGCTGGACACGAGAGGCATCAATCCAGGGTTCGAAACCGCATTCGACCAACTCGGCGATCGGCGAGCGCGGGACCAGCACGCGTTCGTCGCAGTAGAAATCGATGCCGGCAAACCACATTTCGCGCGTGATGTAGGCGGCAGGCTTTCGCGTCTCGATGCGGGCATCGACATTGGCGATGGCCTGCCTGACCACCGCCGCCGGTAATGCCGCCTGCACCGCTTCCTCCGGGCAATCCCAGGCCAGCCCGGCGGCATGAAATACCAGCAGCACGGCGTCGTCGCGCGCGCTGGTGGTGCCATGGCCGTAGGAAAGCCCGGCCTGTTCGAAACGCTTCTCAGCCCACAGGACGAGATCGGTGGCGGTGCGCAGAGTATCTGTATCGTCTGACATGGCGCGCATTCTATCCCACCCGACCGCGGCGCCGCCGCGTCCTAGTGCATCAGGTCGGACAATACGTCGTTCATCCGTTTGACGAACGCAGCCGGATCCTGCAATCGGCTGCCCTCGGCCAACAGCGCCTGGTCATAGAGCAATTCCGCCCAGCGACCCGCGCGGGTGTCATCGGTTTCGTCGGCGAGGGTCTTGACGATGGCGTGTGCAGGATTGAGTTCGAGGATCCGCGTGGTCGACGAGGTCTGCTGCCCGGCCGCGCGCAGTATGCGCTCCAGGTTCGGCGACAGGTCATGTTCATCCGCCACCAGGCAGGCGGGTGAACTGGTCAGGCGCCGGCTGATTCGGACTTCCTTGACCTTGTCGCCCAGCAGCGTCGCGACACGCGAGGTCAGGCTGTCCTCGCACTTGCGCTCGTCCTCGGATTTTTCAGCCTCCGCGTCGTCGCCGAAATCGATGCCGCCCCGGGCAACATCGCGCAACGGCTTGCCTTCAAACTCATTGAGGTGAGAAACCACCCATTCGTCCACTGCCTCGCCCAACAACAATACCTCGAAACCACGCGCACGGAACTGTTCCAGATGCGGACTGTTCTTCGCCGTCGTGAAATTCTCCGCGGTCAGGTAGTAAATCGCCTCCTGGCCTTCCGGCATCCGCGCAATGTAATCGGCAAGCGATACGTCGGCATCGGCATTCTCTTCCCTGGTGGAAGAGAAGCGCAGCAGACCCGCGACACGGGCCTGATTGGCGTTGTCCTCGATCACACCTTCCTTCAGCACCGCGCCGAACTGCTGCCAGAACTTCGCGTATTCCTCAGGCTCTTTTGCAAGTTGTTCGATCAGAGTCAGCACGCGTTTGATCGACGCACCTCGAATAGATTCCACGACCTTGTTGTGCTGCAGGATTTCACGCGACACGTTCAGAGGCAGATCGCGAGTATCAATCACGCCGCGGACGAACCGCAGGTAGCGTGGCAGGAACTGTGAAGCATCCTCCATGATGAAGACGCGCTGCACATACAGCTTCACGCCATGTTTGGACTCACGGTCCCAGAGATCGAATGGTGCACGCGCGGGAATGTAGAACAACGTGGTGTATTCGAGCTTGCCTTCCACATGGTTATGCGCCCAGCGCATCGGCTCCTGAAAATCGTGTGCCACGTGCAGGTAGAAGGATTTGTATTCCTCATCGGTGACATCTTTCTTGTTGCGCGTCCACAGTGCCGTGGCGTGGTTCACCGTCTCCCATTCCGCCGCTTGCCCGGCATCGTCACCTTCGGCTTCCTTGAGCATGCGAATCGGCACCGAGATGTGATCCGAATAGGTCTTGACGATCTGCTGCAAGCGGTAGCGATTGGCGAACTCCTTCGCCGCCGGTTTCAGATGCAAGGTGACTTCGGTGCCATGTGGCGCCCGCTCGACGGTTTCCACGGTGAATTCGCCAGCGCCATCGGAATCCCAGCGCACGCCTTCACCGGTGGCCGTGCCGGCCTTGCGGGTCAGCACGCTCACCTTGTCGGCGACGATGAACGCGGAATAGAAACCGACACCGAACTGGCCAATCAACTGCGAATCCTTCTGCGCATCGCCGGTGAGGTTGCCGAAAAATTCGCGGGTGCCGGAGCGCGCGATGGTGCCGAGGTTGTCGATGACCTCGTCACGCGTCATGCCGATACCGTTGTCGCGAATCGTTACGGTCGATGCGCTTTCGTCAAATTCGAGTTCGACCCGAAGCTCGCCATCGCCCTCGTACAGGGCCTCATTGCTCAGAGCGAGGAATTTAAGCTTGTCGACCGCATCGGCGGCATTGGAGATCAACTCACGCAGGAATATCTCCTGGTTGCTGTAAAGGGAGTTGATCATCAAGCTCAACAGCTGCTTGATCTCCGATTGAAAGCCCATGGTTTCGCGTTGGGATGTGGTGGTCTGCGTCATTGCCTCGTTCTCTGCTGATTCATTCGAAAAATTTTGCATTGGTTGGCGCGCTCACGGCAGGCGGTGGACGCCAGCCAGAACTTTGGGGCGACGGCGGTATTTTTCAACCCCGTTGCCACAGTACCGGTGCGGACTTGTTGTGCTCTCACCTGCTGCCCATAATGGCGCGCATTATGTGCCCATCAAATTTCGGTACCGGCGGCAGATGCCTGGCAGTGGCGATATTGCTGTCCCTGGCGACTGGCTGTACGACGCTCGCCCCCAAACCCACGCCTCCCGTAGCGGCGGACATCTCCACTTTGCTTGCCAGCGCCGAGCAAGCCTATCGCTCGCAGGACTGGACCGCGGCCCAGGGTTATTACGAACAAGTCGTCCACCAGGACATCTCACAGACGGAAAGCTGGTTCCGGCTGGGTAATATCTACGCGCGTACCGGCCAGCTCCCGCAATCCGCACAAGCGTTCCAAACCGTATTGGCCCAGGACAGCGAACACACGCGGGCAATGCACAACCTGGGCATTGTACAACTCCGCCAGGCGGAACTGACCTTTGCCCGTCTCGAAGCCGCAGTCCCGGTCGACGATCCCTTGCATCAGCGCAGCGCTTCGCTGCGACAGGCCATTACCGACATGCTGGAGCCTGAGTGACCCGGTCTGTGTCCGACCCGGCCACCGACACCGTTGTGCGAGGGCCCGATCCTGACCTGCTGGCGCGACATACGCCGGTCATGCAGCAATACCTGCGCATCAAGCACGATTTCCCCGACATGCTGTTGTTCTATCGCATGGGGGACTTCTACGAATTGTTCTTCGACGACGCCAGACGCGCTGCGGGGTTGCTCGATATCGTGCTCACCGCGCGCGGCACCAGCGGCGGCGACCCGATCCCGATGGCCGGCGTACCTGCCCATGCGGCAGAAGGTTACCTGGCGAGATTGCTGAAATTGGGTGAATCGGTCGCCATCTGCGAACAGATTGGAGATCCGGCGCTCGCCCGTGGCCCGGTCGAACGCGAAGTGACCCGTATCGTCACCCCGGGCACGGTGACCGACGACGCATTGCTTGATGACCGCGGCGAAACACTGCTCGCGGCGATTCTGCCGACCGGCGGCGATTGCGGTCTGGCAACGCTGGATCTTGCCAGCGGCCGTTTCACCGTCGCGCAGGTCGCCGATGCCGATGCGTTGCGCGCGGAGATGGCCCGGCTGCAGCCGGTCGAACTGCTGATCCCTGAATCTTCGCAACTGCAGAGCCTGATACCTGATCGTACCGCCGTGCGCACGCGGCCGGTCTGGCAGTTCGAGCAAACCAGTGGTCGGCGCCGATTGGCGGAGCAATTCGCAACCCGCGATCTCACCGGCTTCGGTTGCAATGACATGCCGGCCGCCATCGGCGCCGCCGCGGCGTTGCTCCTGTATTGTCAGGAAACACAACGACGCGCCCTGCCCCACTTGCGTGGACTGAGTGTCGAGTTGCCCAGAGACGCCGTCCACCTGGACGCCGTGACCCGACGGAACCTCGAACTGACGCAGGATCTCGCAGGCGACCGCCGCAACAGTCTGCTGGCGATTCTGGACCGCACGGCGACGCCGATGGGCTCGCGCATGTTATTGCGCTGGTTGCGGCGGCCGCTGCGCGATACGCAGGTCATCAGTGCCCGTCACATGGCGATTGCCGGATTGCTGAGCGATGCCGCACTTGATGACATCGCAGAGACGCTCTCGCGAATGCACGATGTCGAGCGGATTCTCGCCCGCATCGCGCTGCGCAGTGCCCGGCCACGAGATCTCTTGCGTTTGCGTATCGCCTTGGAAGCGTTGCCCGAACTGACCACCGCGCTTGCTGCTGTTGACGCGCCCCGGGTGGCCACGCTGTTACAAGATATCGGTGACTTTTCCTCCCAGGCGGCACTGCTGGCCAACGCGATCGACGATGAGCCTGCGGCGTTGATCCGGGACGGCGGCGTCATTCGCGCGGGCTACGACAGCGAGCTCGACGAGTTACGTGCGCTACGCGCCGGTGCTGGTGACATTCTGCTGGAGTTCGAGCAGCGCGAACGCGCGCGGACTGGGCTGGCCAACCTCAAGGTCGGCTTCAATCGTGTCCACGGTTACTACATAGAAATTTCGCGTAGCTACACCGGCACACTGCCGGGTGACTACACGCGGCGTCAGACTCTGAAGTCCGTCGAGCGCTACATCGTCCCCGAATTGAAATCGCATGAAGACCGGATACTGAGCGCAGGCGACCGCGCCCTGCAACGTGAACGGCGCCTGTACGACGATCTGCTCGAACAACTCGCCGCGGACCTCGCGCCACTGCAGCGGTGCGCGCGGGCAGTGGCCGAAATTGATGTGCTGATGGCACTGGCCGACGCCGCGCAGCTGTATTCCATGGTCGCGCCAACATTCACCACCGACACCGGCCTGGAAATCGAAGCCGGTCGCCATCTGGTCGTGGAACAACTCGCCGCCGGCAAATTTGTCCCCAATGACATCACATTGAACGCCGAGCGCAGGTTGCTGGTCATTACCGGCCCGAACATGGGCGGCAAATCCACCTTCATGCGGCAGACTGCATTGATTGTCCTGCTGGCGTGCATGGGAAGTTATGTGCCGGCCAGCCGGGCACGTATCGGCCCGATTGATGCCATCCATACCCGGATTGGCGCGGGCGATGATCTGGCGCACGGGCGCTCGACCTTCATGGTGGAGATGACCGAGACCGCCGGGATATTGCATAACGCGGGGCCGGATTCGCTGGTGTTGATCGACGAGATCGGTCGCGGCACCAGTACCTATGACGGCCTCGCGCTGGCCTGGGCTGCGGCGGAACATCTGGCGCGCCAGAATCGTTCGCTGACGTTGTTTGCCACCCACTACTTTGAATTGACGGCGCTGGTGGAGTCGCTGCCGGCGGCGGCCAACATCCGCATGGATGCCGTTGAACACAAAGATGACGTCGTGTTCCTGCATCAGGTGCGCGAAGGCCCGGCCAGCCGCAGTTACGGGCTGCAGGTCGCGGCACTGGCCGGGGTACCGCAGTCGGCCATCGGTGTCGCCCGCGCTTTGCTTGGGCAATTGGAGAGTTCGCAGCGGGCCGGACCGACGACGGCTGTCACCGAACCCTCTCCAGTATCAACCACCACCCACCCGGCCCTGCTTGAACTGGCAGCACTGGATCCTGACAGCCTGTCGCCCCGGGACGCGCTGGCGGCGATCTACCGCTTGCGCAGGCTGCTTGAGAGCGACCAGCCCGATCCGCCGCTCCCATTGTGACCGCTCGAGCGGCCGCTATAATACGCACGTTCTCAGCAACCTCTAGCGGAAACCATCATGACCTTTGTCGTTACCGAGCAGTGCATTCGCTGCAAATACACCGATTGCGTGGAAGTCTGTCCCGTGGATTGCTTTCACGAAGGCCCGAACATGCTGGTCATCGATCCGGACGAGTGCATCGACTGCACGCTTTGCGAGCCGGAATGCCCTGCCGAAGCCATCAAGTCGGAGGATGATTTGAGTGACGACGAACAACAGTATCTGGAGCTGAATCGGGAGCTTTCGAAAGTGTGGCCGACCATCAACGAGATGGGCACGCCGCCGGCCGACGCCGACGAGTGGAAAGGCAAGGACGACAAACTGCAGTATCTGGAACGCTGATTTTCAGGCTGCCCTTTGCAAGCGGCAGCCTGATTCAAATTTAAAGCGGGCGGCGGCCACCTCGGCAGCCGCCCTGACCTCCGGTTGGACTTCCCTGTCCGCTACAACTCCCTTTGGTCTCGGGGCATCCCTGCCCGTCTGGTTGTCTGGTCAATCCTTGACCAGTTCGTTTACCACGCACGTCCCTGTGCGAGGTGGCGCTACGCTACACCGGCATGGCCGGCCATGACAAAAGTGCCGGCCGAGCGCCAATCCACAGGAAATTCCTCGTCATTTCATTGTGTTATCTGCGAAAAACGTGTGAATCAGCAAAATGGCAATGAAGATTTTGCCAGTGCGCAGTGAAGGCGGGGATGAATTCCTAATCTGTTCCGGGTGATTCGTCAGGTACCCATGGCCGACAGCGGCTCAGTGCGACAGAAGGATTCGAATCGCCAGCAGACCGATGATGGTTCGGTTGCGCCGGACGCTGCCGCTAACATGCCTATCCCATCGACTCGCACACACTTGGGGAAGACGTCTGCGCCATGCGTCGGCACAACACTACTCATCGCGGATCATAACGAGTAGTATTCGTGCGGGGATGTGCTAAAGAATTAATAATTTCAGTCAGATTAATCTGATCCAACGATTTCCCAACCGGTTGCTCAAGAGATGAAACAACCCTTCTGGAAAACCGACTGGTTCGTCGGTCTCGCCGTCTCATTACTGATTTTCGTCATGGCCTACCCGATGGGCAGCAAGCTGCTGGAAGCCCTGGAGTACGACGCGTATGACCTTGGCGTCAAGATGACGCAACGCGACCATGACCCGAATATCGCGGTCATCGCCATTGACGATGGCAGTATCGAGGACATCGGCCGCTGGCCCTGGTCGCGTGAAATCATCGCGGAGATGGTCGACAAGCTCAAAGGCGCGGGCGCCAAGGCCATCGGTCTTGCCATTTTTTACTCCGAACCGCAGGTCGAGGCCGGCCTGACCTATATCAACCGGATCAAGGACCAGATTGGGCGCGGCGACGTTGAGGGGCCAGGTGTTGAAGCCATCAATGCCACCTTGCTGGAAGCCGAGCAGAAGCTGGACGTCGACGGCCGCCTGGGCCAGTCAATCGGCGACGCCGGCAATGTCCTGGACATCATGCAGTTCGACATGGGTGTACCCATCGGCAACCCGGACGAGCCGTTGCCGGGTTATGTTTCGCGGTTTGCCATTCCGGAAACCAACGTGCGCGACGAAAGCGGTACCGGCTATCAACCGCTGCCAACCATTCGCGCCTGGCCCCCTATTCCGGTCATCGGTAACAGCCTGGCGGGGGTTGGCCATCTTCTGAATCCGTTGGACACCGACGGCAGTGTCCGCAGTGATCCGTTAATCATCCAGTACTACGATCGCTATTTCCCGTCGTTCTCGCTGGCGCTGGCCGCGGCATCGCTGAATCTGGGTGTCGACGATATCAAGGTGAATCTCGGCAAGAATGTTCAGCTCGGCAACCTTCTGATTGCCACCGACGAATTTCTGAACATGCGGCCGTTCTTCTATTCAGATCGCACCGACGGCAGTTCGGCTTTCGATGTCGACTCGTTCTACGACGTCCAGGTAGGAAATATCTCGGCCAGTAAATATGCCGGCAAGACGGTGATCATCGGCTTTACCGCCGCGGGACTGGGTACACAGCTCAACACGCCTATCGGCCCCGCCAATGGCACCATTATTCCGCTGGCGCATTTCGTATCCAGTATCGTGCAGGAGGATTTCTTCGTCCGACCGACCTGGGCCACCTATGTCGAGTTCGGTTTGTTCATCGCTATGGCGCTGTACCTGATTGCGATGTTGCCGAAGCTCAAAGCCGGGCGCGCAGCGCTGATCAGCCTTGGCATGTTTGTCGGGCTGATCATTGTCGAACTCGCCGTCATGCGCAGTACGACGATGTGGTTGCAGCTGGTCACACCCGCCGCGCTGTTGTTCATCGGGCACATGTTGCTGACCACCAAGCGCTTCATGGTCACCGAGTTCAGCAAACAGAAACTCGATATCGAATCGTCCATCAGCTACAAGCAGCTGGCGCTGCAATTCCAGCATGACGGCAAACTGGATCAGGCGTTCGAGTACTTCCGCAAGTGCCCGGTCGACGAAGCGTTACTGCAGAATGTTTACGACCTGGCGCTGGATTTCGAGCGGAAACGCCAGTTCTCCAAGGCCCACAATGCCTACTCCTACATCGGCGAGCGCAATGCCGAATTCCGCGACGTGAAGGAGAAGATCCGGCGGTCCAAGGCGCTGGAGGAAACGGTATTGCTGGGCGGCGCCGGGGCCGGCGGCGGTGGCACCGTGCTGCTGGCCGGTGGCGACGTGAAATCAACACTCGGGCGCTACGAAGTCGAGAAAGAACTGGGCAAGGGCGCGATGGGTATCGTCTATCTGGGCAAGGACCCGCGCATCAACCGCACAGTCGCCATCAAGACCATGGCACTGGCGCAGGAATTCGAGCCGGATGAACTCAACGAGGTGAAGTCACGCTTCTTCCGCGAAGCCGAGACGGCCGGACGCCTGACCCATCCGAACATCGTTTCAATCTACGACGTCGGCGAAGAGCACGACTTGTGCTACATCGCGATGGAATTCCTGGAAGGCCATGATCTCGCGCGTTATTGCAAGGAAGGGAACCTGTTACCCGTACCCATCGTGCTTGGTATTGTGTTCAAAGCGGCGATGGCGCTGGATTACGCACATAAACACAATATCGTCCACCGCGACATCAAGCCGGCGAACATTATGTTTGAACCGGACAAGAAGGCGGTGAAGTTGACGGACTTCGGTATTGCCCGCATAACCGACTCGAGCAAGACCAAGACGGGCATGGTGCTGGGCACGCCGTCGTATATGTCGCCTGAGCAGTTGTCCGGCAAGAAGGTCGACGGTCGCTCCGATCTGTTCTCACTTGGCGTGATGCTCTACCAGATGCTGACCGGCAAACTGCCGTTCAAGGGCGATTCGATGGCGACGCTAATGTACAAAATCGCGAATGAGCCGCATCAGGACCTCCAGGAATTGCGGCCCGAGCTCGCCAAACAGCGGCCGTGCCTGCGCGATGTGATCAACAAGGCTTTGCAGAAGGACGTGACCCTGCGCTACCAGACAGGTGAGGAACTGGCGCGGGATATCCAGAATTGTGCCAAGCAGGTAGGCAGCAAATAGCCGAACGAACCGCGCGAGCGACGACACCATGATCGAGGTCGTAAACCTGTCGGATACGGGACGTAAGCGCCCGCATAACGAAGACAGTGCCATCACCGTCCCATCGCTGGGACTGGCTATCGTTGCCGACGGCATGGGCGGCTACAAGGCCGGCGAAGTCGCGAGCGCGATCGCGGTCAAGGCGATCTTCGACATCGTCAAGCAGGGGCTCGATGATTTATCCGCAACTGCAGCCAGTGCCAAGGCCGCCGGCGTGACCACGCATAGTCTGCTGCTCTACAACGCGGTGCAGTTCGCCAACGGACACATTTTCCGCACGGCCAGAGACGTGCCGCAGTGCCAGGGTATGGGCACTACCGTTGTCGCTGCGTTGTTTTTGAACAACACTCTCACCGTGGCCCATGTGGGCGACTCCCGCCTCTACCGTTTCCGCGACAAGGAATTGAAGCAGCTCACCAGTGACCACTCTCTGGTACAGGAGCTGATCGACCGTGGATTTTTCACGCCCGAGGAGGCGGCGGCAAATACGCCCAAGAATCTGGTGACCCGAGCACTCGGAATTGACGAGGTGGTCGAGCCGGATGTGAAGGAGTACCAGACTGAGACTAACGACGTCTACCTGATATGTTCTGACGGTCTCAATGATATGGTAAATGATGAAGAAATCCGTTTAACCCTCAGTAAATATTATGCTAATCTTCCCGAAGCGGGGCGCGAGTTGATCCAGATGGCCAATGCTAACGGCGGCAAGGACAATATCTCCGTCGTTCTGATCCGACCCCGGACGGACGCCCAGACGGGCGGAAGCTGGGTATCGAGACTGAAGTCTTCGTTTAGGAGAACAGGATAGGACTGGATCTATGGCAAAACTGGTTCTCAGTTTGAATGGCGTAGTGCAACGAGAGTATCAGCTCAACAAGGAGCGGATGACCCTTGGCCGCAAGCCGGATAATGACATCCAGATAGATAATCTGGCGGTCAGCGGCAAGCATGCGCTCGTCATCACTATCCTTGATGACTCGTTCCTCGAAGATCTGGGCAGTACCAACGGAACGTACGTCAACGGCAAACTCATCAAGAAACACGCGCTGCGCGACGGCGACGTGGTCGGTATCGGCAAGCACGAGCTCAAGTACGTCAACGAGCACGCGACCGCCGATGATGAAGAATTCGAAAAGACGATGATCATCCGCCCTGGCAGCGCCAGCGCAGCTGTTGCTGCAGCGCAAGCGGCGGAATCGGCTGCCGGAAGTGCCGCGCCACCTGTGGCGGCTGCCGCTCCGGCAGCGCAAAAGCCTGCAGGGTTACCGCTTGGACGCTTGAAGGTTATGAACGGCCCAATCGCTGGCAAGACCCTGGAGCTGACCAAAGCGCTCATCACATTGGGTAAGCCTGGCGTCCAGGTCGCGGTGATTTCGCGGCGTCCGCAAGGTTACTTCCTGACTCATATTGAAGGCGATGGCGCCAACGCCAATTACCCGATCGTCAATGGCAACCCCATTGGCTCACAGGCATATGCGATGAAGACCGGCGATGTCATAGAGCTTGCCGGCATCAAAATGGAATTCATGCAGGCCTGATAACTTCCGACTGAAGGTCCGCAGCGCCTCCGCTGCGGACCCGTCTCCGCAACACACTGCCCCCGTCTGTCAACGACCTCTGAATCTCACCAGACCTGCGCATACCCTTGATGGCGCCTGCGAACAGGTGAAACTTTTGCTGCGCCTTGGGTTGAGATTGGGGGCGGTATGAGCTTCCATGCCGCCCGGAGCCGCGATTCGCGGCCGCCTCGACCGACAGTTACTTCGTCGTAAAGGTGAACACGCCGTCCCAATTCTCCGGCGGCGGCTGCTTGCGGAAATGAGCGACCCGCTCGGCATACAGCTGGTACAGCTGCGGGGCCCGTGAGGACTTGGCCAGGTTCAGGAACTGCAACTCGGCCATGTCCCAATCCTGGCTGCGATAGTATTTCAGCGCCTGGCGATACAGTTTCAGTTCGTCCTTCCACAGACGGTCGAGCTGGTCGGCATATCCCAATGGTTCGAAAATCGCGACCGGCTCGTCCTTGCCCTTGACCCGTACCCGGTCCAACTCGCGGTACGCGAATTCCGGGGCCATCTCTGCGGTGCTCTCGCCGACAATCATTTCCACACCGTAGGACTTGGTCAAACCTTCCAGCCGCGAGCCGAGGTTCACCGCGTCGCCGATTACGGTGTAAGCCATGCGGAATTTCGACCCCATGTTTCCCACGCTCATCGTGCCCGAATTGATGCCGACGCCAATTCGCAGCTCCGGCCACCCGCGGCTCTTGAAGGTCTTGTTCAATTCCTTGAGTCGTTCCTGCATCCCTATGCCGGCCTCAATGGCATGCCGCGCATGCGCACTGTCATTCAAGGGAGCACCCCAGAAAGCCATGATGGCATCACCCATATACTTATCAATCGTGCCCCGGTGCTCGTGTATCACCCGCGTCATCGGGGTCAGGAACTCATTAATCAGGTCCGCAAGTTCCTTGGCGGAAAGGCCCTCAGAGATGGTGGTGAAACCTCGGATATCCGAGAACATTACCGACAACTCGCGGTTTTCCGGTTCAGCCGAATAGCTCTCGGGATCCCTCGCCATCACTTCGACCAGCTCGGGCGGCACGTAACTGCCGAACAGGCCCGTGAGCTGTCGCTTGCCGCGGGTTTCGACAAAGTATCCCCAGGACATCTGCAACAGGAACATCGAGCCCAGCATCAACACACCGGACACCACCGGAAACACGGTATCCGCGGCGACCCAGAAGAACATGTTGACCAGCAGATGTCCGGCAATCAGCGACGCGGCCAATACGGTCTGCCCCATCGGGGTGAAAGCCGGCGCCAGCAATACCATGACAATGCCGAAAATCAGCAGGAACAGTACTTCCGCGCCCAGAGCGTACTCAGGCTGCGCCTTGATATTGCCATCCAGCATTCCCGCAATCAGGTTGGCATGCACTTCAACCCCGGGAAATACCGGGTCAACCGGTGTTGATCGCAGGTCCTGCAGACCTTGCGCGGACGTGCCGACCAGCACGATGGTGCCCTTGAGTTGCGACTTGTCGGCGGTACCCCGGATGACGTCCGTTGCCGAAACGTAAGGGAAACTCTTCATCGGGCCCCGATATGGCACCAGGGTGCGTACGTATTTGTCGACTGGAACGTTACGGTTGCCTATCCGCAGCGATTCCAGCCCAGCGTAGTTTGCCTTGAACGAGAACGGCACCTTTTCAATGCGCGGCTCAATCGAATCCACACCGATGGCACGACGAACCATCTCCAATGCCAGCGACGGGTAATAAGCACCGTCATACTCGAACAACATGGGAACGCGGCGTACCACGCCGTCGGTATCAACGAAGGGGTTAATGTGTCCTGCGCTTGCCGTTGCTTCAATCAAACGCGGCAAAACGCCACTGTAGCCCGGTGCCTGTTGAAACAGAATGTTCTGGCCCCGGAAAAAGCCACGCACGAAAGTGGGTTCGGGTAACGCGCCGATCCTGATCTGCGGATCGTCGTCAAATGAAAAGCCGAGCACTACCGGATACTTCGACAATGAATTCGCAAACGTGCCGTCGTAATCCAGGCTTTCACGCAAACCTGCCAAGGCTGAATTGTAGGCGGTATTGCCGCCGAGCTCATTCTGCGCGAGCGATTCGAGCACCGTAAGGCCGGAACTTTCGTCGGCTTCGGCAAACAGGATATCAAAGCCCACCAGGCCGACTTCATATTCGCCGAACAGCTGGTCGACGAACTTCGCCATCTTGTTGCGGCCCCACGGGAACCGTCCCTCGGCCGTAATACTTTTTTCATCGATGTCGACGATGACTATACGGTCGTCCAGCGTCCGTGGCATGGTCAACACCAGCCGCGCGTCGTAGGCGATGTTCTCAAGCCTGGAAATGATGGGGATGCGAAACAATTCGACCGCGTGAGCGACGAAGAACACGAGTAGGGCGGCGCTTATCGCAATCTGGACGATCCGCTCGCGAAACCGCTCGCGATACTGGGCCATGTTCAACACGAGCACCCCCCGCGCATCGAGTTCATCCGAGTTCCCCGCTGACTGGCTTGATCAGTTGATCGCGGTCCTGGCATCCGCCAGAAAACGATCGAAGATTCGTCGCGTGGCGTCGGCAAATGCCGAGACTGAATCCGGCATCACGCCGGAAGCCGCCGTAATCTCCTCGTGGTATCTGCGCTCGACCAGCGGAGCTGCCGGTGACCGGGGCCGATCCAGTTTGAGTTCCAGCTCGACGCGAACGCGAATCGGGTCGCTGCCGGCCAGACGTTCAAATGCCAATAGCCGCCCGGATACCACGAATGCCGCATCGGGTGTCGGTTCATCCGTGACACGTCCCGCAGCGCCAGCGTCACGTAGAAAGTCGACCATGGCATCGTGCATCAACTCGGGTGGGCTGTCAGACCAGAAGTGGTAGCGGTGGCGCTTCATCATGAAATCCACACCATCGCTGTAGAGAACGGCTCGATCCAGGTACAAGGCTTCGCCGGAGAATTGACGAACAAAGATGGTGTCGGCTGTCAGCTGATTGCCGGAGGATGGTGTCGCCACTGGTAGATGGTAGAAGGTATCCGTAGGCACCGGCCCCGACGCGCAGCCGGCGACCAATACGGCAACCGTGAACATGGGCAGCAACCGCTTCATTGAGCGACTCCTTCGTCAGCATCCTTGGTACCACGCAGAATGGTACCGGGATTGGCGCGGATGATACGGGCGAACTCATGCGCGTTCTGCGCACCGCCTTCGAGGTGGTAGACGATGGAATCGATGCGGGATTCTACCGTCGACAGAATGGTATTCAGACTGGTCAGTGACTGTTCCAGCTGGGTCACTGAAGAATCGATGGCCGGACGGTTCGATGTCAGCATCTCGTTCAGGTTCTGCGCAACTTCGTGCAACGCGGCCCGCGTCGCGTGGAATTCCTTCAGCATCATCGCGAGGTTTTCACTCGCGTCGTCGACATTCTCCAGGGTGCTGGCGATATGCTCCTGGTTACCATCGCTCAACAACTGCTCGGTCCGCGCAAGTACCGCATCGGTACGCGTATTCAACATCTGCAGCAGCGGTGACAGGTCATCACGGCGTAACGCTACATACTCGTCCGCGAGCTGGTTCATGCGCGTGGTCAGTGTCGCCAGCAGTGGCTTGATACCGTCCTCGGACAGATTCATCAAGGCAGCGAAGATATCACCTTGTTCCGAACTCGGAATCTCGCCACCGACCGGTATTGCCTGGCTGTTATTACCGGCGGAAATTTCGACGGTCATTGCCGAGATGAGGCCGCCGGCGACAATCGCCGCCCGGCTGTCAGTCGGAATCTGCCAGCCTTTGGCAACGCTCAGATCAACCTTGTAGCGCAGGCCTGCGCCACTGCCCTCGGGTTCGATGTTCTCGACCTGACCGACGCGATAGCCTTCGTAAAAAACGCCGGTACCGAATTTCAAGCCGGTGACATTGGAGAAATGGGTGACATAGCTGTCGCTGGGACCTGAGTTGCCGGTGACGGCATACATCAGTATCAGAAACCCTGCCCCGACCAGTGCGACGAAGCCACCGACCACTGCGTAGTTGATGGTATCCCTCTTCATATCTAGTCTACGACTCCCTCGGTAAGCCGGCTCAGGTATTCGTCCGCGTCAATCGTTTCATCGCGCGGACGGCGGTTCAACAGGTTTTGTACTCTTTCTATCGGCGAACTCCGGACTTCGTCCACCGTTCCCGTGATGAGGATCCGCCCATGGTCCAGCACGGTTATGCGATCAGCGATTTTGAAGGCGCTGTCGAGCTCATGGGTGACAACCACGATAGTCATTTTTAACGACGCGCGCAGGCGCAGAATCAATTCATCCAGTTCCGCCGCAGCCACCGGGTCCAGTCCGGCGGACGGCTCGTCAAAAAACAGCAGTTTGGGTTCCATGATGATGGCACGCGCAAGCGCCGCCCGCTTGATCATGCCGCCGGACAATTGTGCCGGGCGCAAGTGCTCGAACCCTCCGAGGTTCACCACCTCGAGCTTGAGCCGGGCCATGATGGTCATCAGCTCCTCGTCCAGCTTGGTATGTTCGCGTAACGGCAATTGAACGTTTTCGCCCACCGTCATCGAACTCAGCAACGCGCCGCCCTGGAACGCAACGCCCATGCTCTTGCGCAGTTCGTGCATCTGAGCCGACGTGGCGGTAGTGATATCGGTACTGAGCAACTTGATCGATCCCGACGTCGGACGATGCAACCCCAGCAGGTGGCGCAGCAGAGTACTCTTGCCGGAACCCGAGCCGCCCATGATGATCATGATCTCGCCATTCCGGACTTCGAGGTTGATGCCGTCCAGAATCTTGCGCGTCCCGTAATGCGTGACCAGGTCGGCGACTTCGATGGCAGGCTTCACGTTGGCATCTGACATCGTCAACGTCCGCTCAGCGATTCAGAAAGTACGTGAAAATCATGTCGGCCAGCACGATGTAGGTGATCGACACGACCACCGACCGCGTAGTGAACGTGCCTACGCCTTCGGCTCCTCCGATGACACTGAAGCCATTGCTGACACCTACCAGCGTGATGATCACGGCAAAGACGTAACTCTTGGTGACCCCTTGCATGATGTCGTTGACCGTAATCGAGGTGGTCGCCTCGACCCAGAACGCTGCGAAGCTCATGCCCAGATCCATATTGCAGAAGGCCGCGCCGCCGACCATGCCCGCGAAGTCCGCCAGCACCGTCAATGCGGGCACCATGATCAGCATCGCCAGCAACACCGGCGCCACCAGGTAACGGATGGGGTTGATGCCCATGACCTGCAACGCATCGATTTCCTGATTGACCTGCATGGTCCCGATGCGCGCCGCCAGCGCCGAGCCGGTACGGCCGGCGACCAGGATACTGGTAATAAGTGGTGCGAACTCGCGGGTGACGGAAATGGCGATGCCGAGGACGATTTTCGACTCCGCACCGAACTCCTTCAGCGTATGGATACCTTGAATTGCAAGCATCACGCCAATGGCAAAGGACAGCATGAAAACGATGGGAACGGCCGCAACGCCAATCGACATCATCTGGCCGAATACCGCGGGCAACCTGACCGGCTGGCGAATGAACGGCCCGGCGATAATCCAGTAAACGGATTCGATTACAAGGTGGAGGTAGTAGCCGAACTCTTCGATCAGGGCGATGGTCCGACGGCCGAGTATCTCCAGTGACGCTCGCGTATTCATCGGCCGCGGCCTCTCGTCAGACGTCGGCGTCGAGGCGCTGCTGCAACGTCGCGTGAATCGGGAAAACCTTGTCCAGACGGGCGAGCTGCAATACGCTCATTGCCGCTTCACTCACGCCCAGCAGACCAAAGCGCAGGCTTTTCTTTTTTGCCGTCTGGTAACCTTCGACCAGGCTCGCCACGCCGGAGCTGTCAATGTAGGTGACGCCGGACATATCCACCAGGGTATGCTCACTGCGTTCCAGACAGCGCAAGATGGCCTTGCGTGCGTCGGGGGAACAGGACAGGTCGACATCACCAGCCAGTTCGACGATCGTATAGTCGCCTGATTTGCTTACCCTGTAGTCCATAGCTGTCGTTGCTTCTTTGTTATCGCGTTCGCCGGATGTGGGATTGGGCCGGGGCGACCAGTGGTCACCGAGTCATCCGTCAATCCGCTTCTTCATTCGCAGGATGTTGCCGCAGCGATCCGCGCCATGTTCGTAGTTACACTCATCCATCAACTCGCGGATGAAATGTACGCCCAGCCCCCCGGGACGAATGTCTTCAATGTTGCGCGGCTTGACGGCACCGAGATCAATGGGTGCGGCAAAATCCCGTATCGTAACCGTCAACTCGTTGCCATTATTGATGATTTCCAGATCAATTTCACCTAACGGATCACCCCGGTAGGCATGCTGGATGATATTCATGCAGGCCTCGTTGATCGCAATGACCAGGTCCGATACCAGCTTGCCGTCCAGTGCCAACGGGTCGACAGCAGCCTTGACCCGCTCTCGCACCATCCTCAGCTGCGCGGGCGCGGCCTGGAACCGGATGGCCAACAGCACCCCGGCCGTGCGCGGACCGGCAGCATCAATCATCATCAGGGTGATATCGTCGTGGCTCTGGAAACCGCCACGGTGCAAAGCGTCCACGATCGCCCTCAATCGACCGGTCGCCGGATATGTATCGGTATCGAGTATCAGACTCTGTAGCCCGTCGACGCCAAGCTGGACCCCATCGGTGGACTCGCTCTCGGTGACGCCATCGGTATAAATGAACATCACGATGTCGTTCAGTGGCACCGTGGTGACCGTGTAGTCGATGTCCGGCAAAACGCCCAACGGTGGTGCGCTGGCGGCGATCTCCTCGAAGCTGCCGCGACGATCGCGAACAAGTACAGGCTGGTGGCCCGCGTTCGCCAACGTCAGCGTACCGTGGGATGGATCGATATAACCTGCAACGATGGTGACAAACATCCCCATGGACGCTGTTTCGCAGATCTCGTTATTGACCTGTTCAAGCAATGTACCTATATCGCTGCTCGACTTGGCCAGACAGCGTAACAGGCTGCTGGTCTTGGCCATCAGCAGCGCTGCGTTCATTCCTTTGCCCGAAACATCGGCGAGGCTGAAATAGATTCGTCCGTCCGCCAGTTCGATGAAATCGTAAAAGTCGCCCGAGACCTCACGCGCCGGGATATTCAGCCCGAACACCGGAATGCCGGCGCCTTGCGCGGCCGGCAGCAGCGATTCCTGAATCTGGCGTGCGAGTTCCAGTTCGCGGCGCACACGTTCCTGCTCGACCAGCAGCGCGGCCATGCGCGCGTTATGAATGGCCAACGCCGCGGCAGCCGCAATCGCGGTAACCAGGTTGACGTCGCGCTCGTCGAACAAGCCGTCGCCAATGCGCTTGTTGATGAGTTCCAGTGCACCGATGCACTGATCGCGTACGAGCAATGGTGCGCACAGTATGGAACGGGTGACAAACCCGGTATCGGCATCCACGGTACCGGAAAATGCCGGGTCGCGGGCGGCGTCCCGCACAATCTGCGCCTGGCGCAGCTGGACCGTCTTGCCGACGATGCCCTCGTCCGGGCGCAGTTTGACACCGGCAACATCCACCGGACCGGCACACTCCCGGCAGACCAGCGCCTGGCCATCCTCTTCCAGCAGAAAAATGGATCCTGCCTCGGCCTGCAGGTAGGCGATGAAACGGTCCAGCGCATTGCGCAGCGTTTCATCGATATCAAAGGAGCTGGCGAATTCGACCGTCAGGTCCGCCAGCATCCGTGGCAGGTCCTCACAGCCTTCCGGCTCAAGCAGCTTTTCGACCGGCGTCGGTTGGCTCATGTCACAGACGCTTCAATCGTTCCAGATAGGCCTGATCATCCGGCAAGGTCCCGGCGTTCTGCGCTTCCCATAGTGTCACCGCCAGGCACTCGACCATCTTGTGTTCGACAGCATGTTCGTCCCCGTACCGGGCCAGCAGGCGTTCCCGGATTCCGCCGACGCCGGCGGGCCGACCGGCGCCTATCTGTTCGCGTATCGCTATATGCAGCCCCATGTGCAGAAACGGGTTGGTTTCCCCGCGTTCCGGCGTGTATTCATCGGCCAGTTCCGCATCCGACTCAAGCAATGGATGGTATTCAGGATGCAGCGCAATCACCGCGGCGACAATCTGCTCCATGGGTTCCAGGAGCTGGCGGGCACGGGCTTTTGCCCAGATATCGCGGAACGCTGCCCTGGCGTCGGTGCGTGATTGGATTAACACGGCATCACCTTACGCTGTTTTATCCGGCCACTCGCATAGATCAACTATATCGCATCTCGCGCAATCCGGCCGGCGTGCCTTGCACACGTAACGACCATGCAGAATCAGCCAATGATGGGCATTTTGCCGGTAGCGCGCCGGTACATTTTTCAATAGCTGTTGTTCGACCGCCAGCGGCGTGGAGCCCTTCGCCAGTCCGATGCGGTTGGCGACGCGGAAGATGTGGGTATCGACCGCAATGGTCGGCTCACCGAAAGCGGTATTAAGAACGACATTCGCGGTCTTGCGGCCCACGCCGGGAAGTTGTTCCAGCAATTCGCGCTCGCGCGGCACTTCGCCGTCGTATTGCTCGACCAGAATCCGGCAGGTCTCGATGACATTCTTCGCCTTGCTGTTGAACAGCCCGATGTGACGAATGTAATGCTTCAGGCCGGCCTCGCCCAAGGCAAGCATGGCCGCGGGCGTGGATGCCACCGCGTAGAGCTTGTCGGTCGCCTTGTTGACGCTTACATCTGTCGCCTGCGCCGACAGGATCACCGCCACCAGCAATTCGAACGGTGTCCGGTAGTTCAATTCGGTGGTCGGGTCAGGATTGGCCGCCGCCAGCCGGCGGAAGATGGCGGTACGCCGCTGCGGCGTCATGAGCCCTCTCCTGTTCGCACCGTAACCTGCCCGTCAGCCATTTTTGACCGCACCGCAAACCACTGCCAGGCGGCCGCCAACAGTCCCGCTACCAGCAGAGCACCTGCAGGCTGCTGCAGTATCGCCAGGCCACCGAACCCACGTATTGCACCCAGTGCGCCGGCGACCACGACTACCGCAATTGCGTGCCATACCGCGTCCACCACGACGACTGCCAGGTCGTTTTCAAACCCGACGCGCAACACGTGGTCAAGCACAAATGCATTCATCGCGATCAGCGGCAGATATATGGAAAATCCGGCAGGCAATTCCATCAGCGTCGACAGCAGCTGTTGGATTGCGGTCGTCAACACGGCCGCGACGACGACGGCCACCAGGATCCGCAATGGACCAAGTATCCACGCCCTCAGCGTGCTGGCCAGCAGCGATGTAGCGACCAGGACTGACGCCATTACAACTGCCGCAAGCAGCCCGTGGATGAACGAATCCGCCAACGCCACGACAGGTGGCAGGCCCAATGCCCGCACCAACAGTGGGTTTCGGGTCAGGCAGATTTCACGGCAACCGCCAGATGTTCTCACAGCTTTCCTCCGTCAGCGCCGCATCGTCCGCGCGCAGTGCATCGTAGACGCCGGCGACCATTGCACCTGAAGTCACGGTCGCCCCACTGATGGCATCAAAACTGCCCCCGGCCGTACGTACCTGCCATTGCGTTGTCGTTGTCCCGGCGAGCTGACTGTCGATGAATATCGCGCCCCAGTTGCCCTTGTCCGCATCGATCGCATCGCCGAAACCCGCAGTCTCTGTGTGTGCAAGCACGCTCACGCGGGTCACTTTGCCAGCCGCATCTGCGACCACGATCAGTTTAATCGGCCCACCAAACCCACCCGGCGCCCGCAGCAGCGAGAGCGAGCCCGTCGGCGCTCCATGCAACTGGTAGCGATGGCGGGCGACTTTGACGGGTACCGAGCTTGCCCGCGGGGTCACGGCCCGGACCTGGCAATCGACCAGGGGATCATTGTCATATTCGCCTGGGGCATTGGCCATCAATGTTGCCTCAACGTGCTCTCGCGATCGTTGCTCAGCGGCGGCCGCACTGAGGCGCCCCAGTTTTCCCAGCGCGAATCCGCCGGCGCCCAACACCACGCCGAGCAGCACGATAGTGGGTGCAGCGGTGGATTTCACGACCTGCTGTCGCCATACGTACGTGGTCGGGTCACATTATCCAACCAGGGCACCAGCGCATTCATGAAAAGCACCGCGAACGCAACGCCATCCGGGTAGCCGCCGCGGACCCGCATCACATAGATCAGTGCGCCAACGCCGGCGCCGAACAGCCACCGACCGCGGCGTGTGGTGGCGGACGTTACCGGGTCAGTAGCTATGAAAAATGCACCCAGCATTGTCGCGCCGGCGAACAGATGCAGCATGGCGCCGGCATAGCGGGCGGAATCGTAGACATAGCCGGCACCTGCCAACAACGCCAGGGTACCCAGCAGGCCGACCGGAATCTGCCATTTGACATGACCACGCACCACCAGAAACAGGCCACCGATGAGGAATGCCGCGTTCACCCACTGGGCGCGCGCCGCACTTAAAAATCCAAACGCGCTGAGATCGATTTCCGAACGCATCAACATCATCATCCGCTGAGTTCGCAAGACATCCAGCACAGTGGCGCCACTTGTGGTATCGATCTCCACACCCCGGAGCACCAGCCGCAACGCCTGCCACGGGCGATCAAGCGCAAGGAACTGGCCATCGAGACTTTTGATAATTGCCGGGAAGCACACCAGCACCAACGCATAGCCCGCCATCGCGGGATTGAAAACGTTCTGACCCAGGCCACCGAAGGCGTGTTTGGCGATCAAGACCGCGAAGGCCGTGGCGATGATCGTGATCCACCACGGCGTGTAGGCTGGCAATGTCAGGCCAAGCAGCACCGCCAGGACCAGTACGCTGGCGTCTGCGGGTATCCATGGCCCTCGCCTGCCCCGCAGTCTCAGCACCAACGCTTCCAGCACCAACGCGACGACTGCAACCAGCACACACTGACAGATCACGCCCCAGCCATAGCACCACACCGAGACCAGCAGGCCGGGCACGAGGGCGCCGAGGGTCTCCAGCATGATCCTACGGACATCAAGCGGTCGGCCATTCATCATATTGTCCCGGCGCCATCGTCAGGCTTGCGCTGGCGGGCACGCGCCACCGCAGCGGCAAGTGCATCGCGCAGTTCGTCCCCCGCCGCCGGCGGCGTGATGAGTTCTTCCACCAACACGTCACGGCCCTGTGCCAGGCGTGCCTGTCTGCGTTGATGGCGGTCACGCACAGCGACCGACGCGAGTTGGGCGACACGGGCTTCTTCCAGATGCACCTTTGCCCGGTGGTAGGTCGCTGCCAGCGGTATCGTGCTGGGGCAGACGTAGTCGCAACAACCGCACTCGATGCAGTCAAACAGGTGCAGCTTACGCAGCGCTTCAGACTCCAGGGCAACTGCCGCATCAAGCAGTGCCTGCGGTTGCAGACTTGCCGGACAGACGTCGACACACGCGCCGCAGCGAATGCACGGCAACGGTACACGCGCCGGCGCGCGCGGCAATACCAGCAAGGCATTGGTTGTTTTGGTGACCGGCGCATCGAGGTCATCCAGCGGTGTCCCCATCATTGAACCGCCGCACCAGACCTGCAGATCGTCCTCGAACCGGCCACCGGCCTGCGCGAGTACGGCACGCACTGGCGTACCGATCAAAGTGTCGAAGTTGCCGGGTGAAGCCACGTCTCCGGCGATGGTCACCACACGCGATACCAGCTTCCCGCCATGCGCGACAGCACGATAGACGGCTGCGGCCGTGGCAACGTTCTGCACGAGGACGCCAATGTGTATCGGCAGACTGCCACGAGGTATCTCCCGGCCCAGCAACACCCGCGTAAGCTGCTTTTCACCGCCGACCGGATAGATTGCCGGCACCATTTCGAGTGTCAGACCCAACTGCTCGCACCATGGCCGGATTGCGGCTGCGGCTGCTGTCATGTCCTCTTCCAGCGCCACGATCGTCCGGTGCGCATTGACCAGCCTTGCCAGCATATGCGCGCCGTGAGCGATCTCCGCTGCGCGTTCCTGCAGCAGCCGGTTGTCGCAGGTGATGTACGGTTCACATTCAGCGCCGTTGATGATCAAGGTATCCACTGCGCGATGCAGTCCTTCGCGCACCTTGACGTGGGTCGGGAAGCCCGCGCCGCCCAGACCCAGTACGCCGCAGGATTCAATGGCCGCCAGCATCTGCGCAGCCGGTACTGCAGCCACAGTTTCAGCTTCAGACGCGATTGACCCTGGCCATGCCGCGTCAGCCGACGTAGCCAACGCTATACACTGCTGGCGCGGCGCGCCGCGAGCAGCGACAGCGCGTTCGACGACGCCGGTCACCGTTGCGGCAACCGGTGCGTGTATCGGCGCCCCGACATAGCCGTCGCACGATGCCAGCAACTCACCGGCGGCCACTTGTTGGCCCGTTGATACACGCGGCGTCAGCCGTCGGCCGATATGCTGCTGCAGTGGAACGTAAAGCATCGGCGGAATTGCCGCGCGGCGGATCGGCACGTCTGCAGTGGCAGACTTGTGACCGTTCAGTTTCAAGCCACCGTTAAACCGGAACGGCATGCTGCGCTCCATCCGCGGACGATGTTGAATCGACGACGATGCAATCAACCGGGCAAGGCGGGATGCACAGAAGGCAACCCGTGCACGCAGACTGCAGGATGACATGCAACTGTTTGGAAGCGCCGAGGATGGCGTCGACCGGGCATGCCTGGATGCACTTGGTGCAGCCGATACATCGCACCGGGTCTATCTCTACTCGCGGCTGAGCAAACAAGCCGGGAACATCCGGTCGTTTCGTTCTGCCCAGCATGCTCGCCAACGCCTGCGCCAATACCTCGCCGCCCGGTGGGCAAAGGTCAACGTCGACCTTGTCGATTGCGATGGCTTCTGCGTAAGGACGGCAGCCGCGGTAGCCGCACCGTTCACATTGCGTCTGCGGCAGCATCGCGTCGATTCGATCGATTAACGCAGATGACGACTCTACGGGTCGGGCCCGCAGTAACCACCAGCCCGTCAGTGCCAGTGCCAATGCCATGCAGACCAACACGGCCGTCACTGCGAAACATTCCTGTGCATCGTTGGCATGATCAACCGCCGGTGAACGCATACGCGGCCATCGCCACGATGCCAATTGATATCAGCAATACAGGCACGCCACGAAACGGCGCCGGTACCATCGCGGCGTCGAGCCGCCCGCGGAGGTGGCTGATGGCCACAAGCAGGATGCCGTAGCCGGCCACAAGTGCGAATGAATCGAACACCGCGCTCGCGACATCATCGTTGCGTCCTGCCGCCACCAGCATCACACCCAGCAACGTACAGTTGAGTAACAGTAAAGGCTGGAACGCGCGAAGCCGTTGACCATAGCCAGGCAGCACACTGTCCAACAATGCGCCCACGCCGGTTACCGAGAACATCGCAATGCAGACCAACCCAGGCACGGTCAGGTATTCAACGCCGTTCGGCAGCACCATATTGCGCAGCGCTGTTTTGGCCAACAGCACCGCCGGCGGCGCCACCAGCAATAACATGAGCGCGAAATCACGGGCGACCGCCGGCCGCCGGGTCAACGCCAGCAGTGGACACAGTCCCAGCAGCAAAAACAGGGTGAATTGCGCCGACGCCGCCGTGGTAAGCAAGCTGCCGGGCGACGCCAGCGCGGACACGGGCCCGCCCGCCATGGAATCAGCGCGCCCGCATACCCGGGCTTGCGCCCTGGTCGACGCCGAGCACGAACAGACCCTCGCCATCGCCGGCTGCCAGCACCATGCCTTCGGAAACGCCGAAGCGCATCTTGCGCGGCGCGAGATTGGCGACAATGACGACATTACGCCCGACCAGTTGCTCGGGTGCGTAATGCTGGCGGATACCCGCGAATATCTGCCGTTCTTCGCCACCGGCATCCACGACAAGGCGCAGCAACTTGTCCGAACCATCAACCAGCTCGGCCGATTTCACCAATGCCACGCGCAGGTCCACCCGCATGAAGTCATCGATCGAAATGTGTTCGCCAGCCGATTCCGTGTTGGTCTTCTGCTTGGGCTTGACGACCTTGGCGTCGGCACCCTGACTGCCGGCATTTGCTGCCGCAGCGGTGGGTTTCGCGAGCGTCGCCAGGTTGGCTTCGACCAGCGCCGTGGTCTGCCTGGCGTCCACCCGGGTCATGAGGTGCTTGAAGCGCACGATGCGTTGCTCGGGCGACAGGTGTTTATCCACGTCCGCCCACGTCATCGGCGACAAGCCGAGCAACTCCTCCACCGCCTGTGCGGTCGCCGGCAGCACCGGTTTGAGGTAAAGCGCGAGTAAGCGGAACCCTTCCAGCGCGCGACTGCACACGCTGTGCAAACGCTCCGTCGTGCCTTCCTGTTTGACCAGCTCCCAGGGTTTCTCCGCGTCCACCAACCGGTTCAGCGCATCAGCGCATTCCATCACCGCCCGCAACGCACGGGCAAAGTCACGCGTGTCATACCAACCGGCGATGTCGTTGGCGCGTGCCCGGATATCCCGCAGCACATCGTCCTGGCGCCAGAGTTCCGGGTTCTGCACCCGGCCGTCGAAATTGCGCTCGATGAACCCGGCGCAGCGGCTGGCGATATTGACGAATTTGCCGACGAGATCGCTGTTCACGCGGGCGATGAAGTCATCGAAATTCAGATCGACATCTTCCATCGTGCCGTTGGATTTGACCGCAAAGTAATACCGCAGCCATTCCGGGTTCAGGCCAAGCTTGATATAGCTTTCCGCGGTGATGAAGGTGCCGCGGCTCTTGGACATCTTTTCACCATTGACGGTCAGGAATCCGTTCACGGCCAGTTGGCTGGGCGTGCGGTAGCCGGAATATTCAAGCATTGCCGGCCAGAACAACGCGTGGAAATACAGGATGTCCTTACCGATGAAATGATGCAGCTCGGTGTTGTGTCCCGCGCGCCAGAACTCATCGAAATTCACGCCTTCCCGCGCGCAGTAGTTTTCGAAGCTGCCGATATAGCCGATAGGCGCATCCAGCCAGACATAGAAATACTTGGCGCCATCGGTACCGGGAATCGGGAAACCGAAGTACGGCGCATCGCGCGAGATGTCCCAATCCTGTAAACCGGCGCCGAACCACTCGGCCATCTTGTTGGCCGCTTCACTCTGCAATGTTCCGGACCGGGTCCACTGTTGCAGAAACTCGATACATTGCGGACTCGATAAGGCAAAGAAGTAGTGTTCTGAACTGCGACGTTCCGGCGTGGCGCCCGAGACACTGGAATAGGGATTGATCAAATCCGTCGGCGCGTACGTGGTGCCGCACACTTCGCAGGAATCACCATATTGATCCCTGGCGTGGCATTTCGGGCATTCCCCGCGAATGTACCGATCGGGCAGGAACATCTGTTTGACCGGATCGTAAAATTGCTCGACATCGCGTTTGACGATGAGGCCCGCCTTGTTCAGCTCGGCATAAATCGCTTCGCAATGACTGCGCGTTTCAGCCGAGTGCGTGCTGTGAAAATTGTCAAAGCAGACCTGGAAATCGCGGAAGTCGCGCACGTGCTCGCCATGCACCCGGTCAATCAATGCCTCCGGCGTGATGCCTTCGCTTTCCGCTCGCAACATGATCGGCGTGCCGTGGGTATCGTCCGCGCACACGTAGTGAACTTCATGCCCGCACATCCGCTGGAAGCGCACCCAGATATCGGCCTGGATATAGCCCACCAGGTGGCCGATGTGAATCGGGCCATTGGCATAGGGCAGCGCGTTGGTAATGAGAATTCGACGGGCGGAGGTATTCATGTGATCAAAGCTGCGACAGGCTGATTTTCCAGGCGCGTACGTTAGCACCTTGGCGGGCGGAATTTAACAAAGACGGGCAAATCCCCGCTTGTTCCGGCAATGACAACAGCAATGGTCCCCGCGCCCGCCAGATGGCCCGCAGCCGCAAGCCGCTTGCAGGGGCGACCACTGCGGCTGCGGCGCGGGTTTGGTGTAGAATGCCGACACGTTTTTCAATCGCTGCAACCCCATGCCTTTGACCCAAGAAGCCGTCCGCGACATTTTAAGCCGCGATATCGATCCCTATCTCGGAACCGACCTTGTTTCCGCCGGCGCGGCGACGATCGAAACATCCGCCAACGGCGCGAAGGTTGTCGTCACACTCGGTTTTCCGACCGCAGTCTACGGCGCCGAATTGCAGGCAAGGCTGGAACACCTGCTGGCCGGGCTGGACGGTCCGGTCGAAGTCGAGGTCAACAGCAAGGTAGTCACCCACGCAGTCCAGCAAGGCGTCAAACCGTTGCCGCAGATTCGCAACACCATCGCGGTGGCCTCCGGCAAGGGCGGTGTCGGCAAATCCACCACTGCGGTCAATCTTGCGCTGGCGCTGCAGGCTGAAGGCGCCCGGGTCGGCATTCTCGACGCCGATATCTATGGCCCCAGCCAGCCGCGCATGCTGGGCACCGTGGGGCGCCCGCAGACCACTGACGGCAAACGCATCGAGCCACTGGTCAGCTACGGCATCCAATCGATTTCGATCGGCAACCTCATCGACGAGGAAACGCCGATGATCTGGCGCGGACCGATGGCCACCGGCGCCCTGCAACAGCTGCTGAACGACACCAACTGGCGCGACCTGGATTACCTGGTCATCGACCTGCCGCCCGGCACCGGTGATATCCAGTTGACGCTCTGCCAGCAGATCCCGGTCAGCGGCGCGCTCATCGTCACCACGCCGCAGGACATCGCCCTGCTGGACGCGCGGCGTGCATTGAAGATGTTCGAGAAGGTCAACGTGCCGGTGCTGGGCATCATCGAGAACATGAGCACCCATATCTGCAGCAACTGCGGCCACGAGGAACACATCTTCGGCGCCGGCGGCGGCCAGAAGATGGCGGAGCAGTACAAGGTAGATCTGCTGGGCGCACTGCCACTGGACCTTGCGATCCGGGAAGGTGTTGACCAGGGCCAACCGACGGTTGCGCTGGCACCGGAAAGTGACATCAGTCACCGCTACCGTGAAATCGCGCGCCGGGTCGGCGCCAGACTGATGCTGCGGGCCAGGGACTTTTCCCATAAATTCCCGCGCATCGTCGTGGAAAATTCTTAAATTCACCAGCCGGACCTCATACCAGACATGCCGATAAAATCCGACATATGGATCCGCGAGATGGCGCGGGACCATCAAATGATCGAACCGTTCGAACCCGAACAGGTGCGCGCAAACGCTTCGGGCCGCATCATCTCCTACGGCACTTCGAGTTACGGCTACGACATCCGCTGTGCGCCTGAATTCAAGGTGTTCACCAACATCAATTCCGCGGTCGTCGATCCCAAGGATTTCAGCTCAGCCAGCTTCGTCGACATCAACGCCGACGTCTGCATCATCCCGCCAAATTCGTTCGCGCTGGCGCGCACGGTTGAGTACTTCCGCATTCCGCGCAACGTACTGACGATCTGTCTGGGAAAGTCGACCTATGCGCGTTGCGGCATCATCGTCAACGTGACCCCGCTGGAGCCCGAGTGGGAAGGCCATGTCACCCTGGAGTTTTCCAACACCACCCCCCTGCCCGCGCGCATCTATGCCAACGAAGGTGTTGCGCAGGTGATATTCCTGGAATCGGACCAGCCGTGCGCAACGTCTTACCGTGACCGCGCCGGCAAATACCAGGGACAAACCGGCGTGACGCTACCGAAAACCTGAGCCGACGACTGATCGCTGCTCAGGTCCGCTCCAGCAGGAAATGAAATTCGTCATCGCGCGTTTCGCTTTTCAGCAGGCGGTGTCCGGTATGCTCGGCAAAGGCGCTGAAATCCTGCACCGATGCCGGATCTGTGGCGATGACATACAGCCGCTGGCCCGGCTCCATCCGTACAAGTTCGCGTTTGGTTTTCAGAATGGGCAACGGACAATTGAGTCCGCGTGTATCGAGTTGCCGGTCAAATTCAGCTGTCATGCAAAAATCGGCCTTCAATAATCAAAAAACGCAGTGGCGGTCTGCGGTCTGTCTTGTCGAATTTTATGCCACTGCTGTCGGCACGTCATTGTCGCTGAGTTGCAGACGCGCCTCACATGGAGCCGTAACCCATGCAGGAAATTGAAAAATACCTGCCAATATTCGTCGCGCTTGAAGGCCGCAGGTGCATCGTGGTCGGCGGTGGCGCGGTTGCTGCACGCAAGGTGGCTTATGCACTGCGTTTCGGCGCGCAGGTTACGGTCATTGCGCCCGAACTGGCTGCGGGGCTGGCGCGGGATGTCGAGCAAGGCATACTCAAGTGGGTAAAGCAGCCCTACCGCAGAGATTTGCTGGATGGTGCGGGCATCGTGTTCGCGGCGACAAACGACGAAGCTGTCAACGCCGCGGTTGCGGCCGATGCCACCGCGGCGGGCGTGCTGGTCAACGTCGCGGATTCGCCGGCGTTGTGCAGCTTCATCCTGCCTTCCATCGTCGATCGCTCACCGGTCGTAGTGGCAGTGTCCAGTGGGGGGCAGGCGCCGGTACTGGCACGCACGCTGCGCGCGCGCCTGGAAACTTCCATTCCGGCCCGCTTCGGCGATCTGGCGTCGCTGATGGGGGAATTGCGCGAAACCGTGAAACAACAAATCCCGGATGCGACGCAGCGGCGACGCTTCTGGGAACACGTCGTCCACGGTCCGGTCGCGGAGACACTGTTCGCGGGCCGGGCGGAAGGTGCGCGGCAGCAACTGATGGCGGCTTTGGCTGACACCAATAGTGCGCCCGCGACCGGCGAGGTTTACCTGGTGGGCGCCGGCCCGGGCGATCCTGATCTGCTGACCTTCCGCGCCCTGCGCCTGATGCAACAGGCCGACGTCGTCCTCTACGATCGCCTGGTGGCAGCGCCACTTCTGGATCTCGTTCGCCGCGATGCCGAACGGGTCTACGTCGGCAAGGCACGCGACCGCCACGCCGTGCCGCAGGAAGATATCAACCGCCTGCTCGTCGACTACGCCAAAGCCGGTCATCGTGTGCTGCGATTGAAGGGCGGCGATCCGTTCATGTTCGGCCGGGGTGGCGAAGAAATCGAATCGCTGGCTGAACAAGGTATCCCGTTCCAGATCGTACCGGGCATCACCGCGGCATTGGGCTGCGCCAGTTATGCAGGCATTCCGCTGACCCATCGCGATTTCGCCAACAGCTGCACTTTTGTCACCGCCCACATGCGCGACGACAGGTTTGATCTTAACTGGCCGGCATTGGTCCAGCCGCGCCAGACTCTGGCGATCTACATGGGCGTCCACGGACTCGACAGGCTGTGTGGCAATTTCATCGAACACGGGCTCGCGCCCACGATGCCTGCCGCCCTGGTTGAGAAAGGCACCACACCGGCGCAGCGGGTGATCACCGGTACTTTGACGACGCTGCCTGCGCTTGCGCGGCAGAGCGAAGTGGAACCGCCCGCGCTGCTCATCATCGGCGAAGTGGTCACCTTGCGGGAGAAACTTGCATGGTTCGACCAGATCTGACGCCGACGCCGCTACTTCTCCTGGTCAGTCGGCTCCAGCTTCAGCGCCACCGAGTTGATGCAATAGCGCAGGCCCGTCGGCCGCGGTCCGTCAGGAAAGACATGGCCGAGATGCGCGTCGCAGACCTTGCACAACACTTCAGTGCGAACCATGCCGTGTGAGGTATCCGTCCGCGTAGCGATATTGGCCGGTGCACTGGCATCAAAAAAGCTTGGCCAGCCGGTTCCTGAATCGAATTTTTGCTCGGACCTGAACAACTCTGCATTGCAACAGGCACAGCGATAGGTACCAGGCGTCTTGCAGTCGTGGTAAGCACCGGTGAACGCGCGTTCGGTGCCATGCAAACGACACACGTGATAAGCCTCGGGGGACAACTCCTCCGCCCACTCCTCGTCCGACTTCGAGATTCTGTTGGTCATCGTTCGGGCCACCTTTCCGCCGCCAGCGGGCCTGGTTCACACCTCGTGCCCGCACTGATGTTCTCCACCCAGGGCCGGGGCATTGTTAAATCTTTGATATTGACCGCCGATATCTGAAACATCCCGCAAGGGACACCAGGGGAAGATGGTGCCGGTTTCAGACACGACAGCGCGATTAACGCTCGCCGTCGCGCTGTGGCGCCCGCCCGGACGCCAACAGCGGCATACATTATACTTGCGTGCGCCGATGTGGATTGAATGAGAACGGCTGACGCCGTTTGAAGGCTGCGGGATGCAGCATGCTGCAAACGCACTACGAGGAGATATATCGTGAGAATCGCGCTGCTCGAGGACGACATCGATCAGGCTACGCTGTTCGTGGAATGGCTGAAGAATGCGGGCCACACCTGCGAAGCCTATTCAGCCAGCCGTACCTTCATCCGCGCCATCAAGCGCGAAAGTTTCGACCTGCTCATTCTGGACTGGGTCCTGCCGGAAATGACCGGCGTGGAAGTGCTGGCCTGGGTCCGCGATAACTTTGACTGGCGCATCCCGGTGGTGTTCGTCACCGCCAAGGACCAGGAAGAAGACATCGTAAAAGGGCTGGAACTGGGCGCCGACGACTACATCGTCAAGCCCGCCAAGCAACGCGAATTGCTGGCCCGTATCGCCGCCGTCGGTCGCCGCGCCGCCACCGTGGATGACACCGAACCAACGATGGATTTTGAACCCTACTCGATCGATTTGAACCGCCACGAAGTCAAACGAGGTGGCGAGCGGGTGGATGTCACGCAGAAGGAATACGAACTCATCGTGTTCCTGTTCCGTAACATGGGCCGCGTCCTGTCACGCGGACATATTCTGGAAAGCGTCTGGGGTCGCAACCCTGACATCAATACGCGGACAGTCGATACCCATGTCAGCCGAATCCGCACCAAACTGGCGCTGCAACCGGAAACCGGTTGGAAACTCTCTTCTATCTATCAGCATGGCTACCGGCTGGAACGCCTGAACTGATTGAACTGCCTCTCCACCGGTATGCGTGCTGCTGCCGGTGGAGAAAAAAAACCCGGCGGCCAGTTCCAAAGCAGGGGGAGGAAATTTGACCGCCGGGTAGCAGATGTCAACTCTCTCGGCAAAGCTGACACAGGGCACGGAGCTTAGGCCTCTCCTTCGCGCAAGTCAGGGAGACATTTCACAACACTTCGGTCGATCGACCATTGGAATGTCGGAACTGAGACTTATTGGCGTAACTTCGTCCGTTTGCGCGTGATGTCGGCGCCGGTTTTCTTGGCCCTTCGCTCGCGTTAGACTCCCCGCCGCAATCCCGCATCGTACTTTTTGGAAGTTGTCACCTTGAATCCTTACAGCCGTCGCGCCAGCGTACCGGTCCGGGTCAATGAAGTCGTCATTGGTGGCGACAACCCGATCGTCGTCCAATCCATGACCAATACCGATACCGCCGATGCGCAAGGCACCGCGCGGCAGGTACAGGAACTGGCGGAAGCAGGCTCCGAGCTGGTCCGGATCACGGTCAACACGGAAGCCGCGGCCGCGGCGGTGGGCAAAATCCGCGACTTGCTGGACCAACGCGGTTGCGCGGTGCCGTTGATCGGTGACTTTCACTACAACGGTCATACGCTGCTGACCAAGTATCGCGACTGTGCGCAAGGCCTGGCCAAGTACCGCATCAACCCGGGAAATGTCGGGTTCGGACGCAAGAAGGATGGCCAGTTCGCGACCATGATCGAGACCGCAATCGAGTACAACCGGCCGGTCCGTATCGGCGTCAACTGGGGCAGTCTCGACCAGGCGATGATCGCCCATCTCATGGATGAAAACGGCAAGCTCGCAGAACCCAAATCGGTCCGGGAGGTGACGCGCGAAGCGTTGATCCAGTCCGCCCTGGCGAGTGCTGCCAAGGCCGAGGAAATCGGCCTGAACCGTGACCGGATCGTACTGTCGTGCAAGGTCAGCGACGTGCAGGATTTGATCGCGGTTTATTCCGCGCTGGCCGCGCGCTGCGAATATGCCTTGCACCTCGGGCTGACGGAGGCTGGCATGGGCTCCAAAGGCATCGTGGCCTCCACTGCCGGCATGGGCTACCTCATGCAGAACGGTATCGGCGACACCATCCGCGTCTCGCTGACGCCCCCGCCGGGCGGCGCGCGCACGCAGGAGGTCATTGTCGCCCAGGAGATGTTGCAGACCATGGGTCTGCGTTCGTTCACGCCGCTGGTCACCGCCTGTCCGGGATGCGGACGCACGACCAGTACCGTGTTCCAGCATCTGGCCAACGATATCCAGACCTACGTGCGGACGAAAATGCCGCAGTGGCGGCAGCTGTATCCCGGCGTGGAAAACATGTCGCTGGCAGTGATGGGTTGCGTGGTCAACGGCCCGGGTGAAAGCAAACACGCCAACATCGGCATCAGCCTGCCGGGTACGGGCGAAGCGCCCGTGGCGCCGGTATTTGTTGATGGCGAACGATTCACGACGCTGCGCGGCGACGACATCGCCGGAGATTTCAAACAGATACTCGATGACTACGTGACCAGTCACTACGGGGTCGCCAAGGCCGGATAAGTCGGCGGCTGACCCTTTGTTTTCGATTTCGATTCAACACAGGCTCTCGAACACGGCGTCATCGCGCTTCCGATGAGAATACATATCCTCGGCATCTGCGGCACGTTCATGGGTGGCATCGCACGGCTTGCGCTGGCGCGCGGCCATGAGGTCACCGGCGCCGACGCCAATGTCTACCCGCCCATGAGTACCCAGCTCGAAGCGCTGGGGATCCCGTTGGTCGAAGGTTATGAAGTTTGCGACGAACTGCAGCAGGCTGAGGTCGTTGTCATCGGCAACGCCTTGTCGCGCGGCAATCCCAGCGTTGAGTTCGTGCTGGACGAAGGCCTGCGCTACACCTCCGGCCCGGCCTGGCTGGCAGAGCACGTGCTCAATGGCCGTCACGTCATCGCCGTCGCCGGCACGCATGGCAAGACCACGACCGCCAGCATGGTCGCCTGGCTGCTGGAGGCTGCCGGACTTGCGCCAGGGTTTCTGATCGGGGGTGTCCCCGGCAATTTCGGCGTTTCCGCCCGCCTCGGTGAGGGAACACCGTTTGTGATCGAAGCCGACGAATACGACACTGCGTTTTTCGACAAGCGTTCCAAGTTCGTCCACTACCGGCCGCGCATCGCGATTCTGAACAACCTGGAATTTGACCACGCCGACATATTTCCCGATCTGGCAGCGATCGAAACCCAGTTCCACCATCTGGTCCGCACGATTCCCGCCAGTGGCATGGTCGTCGCGCGCCATGACGACCCCGCGTTGGCGCGGGTACTGGCCCGCGGCTGCTGGACGCCTTGTGAGACCTTCGGACCGGAACCCGGGGCGACGTGGCACAGCGAAAGTCTCTCCGCCGATTGCAGCAGATTTACGCTATTCCGCGCAGGTACTCCTGCAGGAGAAGTCACTTCGTCAGCATTCGGGGAACACAACGCGAACAACGCCGTGGCAGCCATTGCAGCCGCTGTACACGCCGGTGCGCCGGTTGCGGCCTGCGCACAAGCCATGGCTTACTTTGCGGCGCCCAAGCGACGCCTGGAAACGCTTTACGCGGATGAATCCTATACGTTGTACGATGACTTCGCCCACCACCCCACAGCCATAGAGGTGACGTTGGCTGCATTGCGCGCACGAATCGGCAATGCGCGCATTGTCGCGATACTCGAGCCGCGCTCGAACACCATGCGCCAGGGTGTACATGCCGACCAGATCGCCGCTGCGCTGGCCGATGCCGATATTTCCCTGTTGCTCGAACCTGACGACCTTGCCTGGGATCTCGTCGCGGCGACAGCAAGCATGGGCAGCCGCCGGCAGGTATTCAGTTCTCCGGAGCAGATCGTCGCAGCGTTGCCGCAGGTGCTGCGGCCGGGCGACCACATTGTCATCATGAGTAATGGTGGCTTCGGCGGCATCCACGCGAGAATCACTGCTTTACTGGGCCAGGGGATGCCGCCATGAACGCCTTTGATGAAGCGGCAGGTTTGATACCGCTGTTTCCGCTGCATACCGTGTTGTTCCCGGACGGGCTGCTGCCGCTGCAGATCTTCGAGCCCCGTTATGTCGACATGGTCCGCACCTGCATGCGTCAACCGTGCGGCTTCGGCGTCGTTGGTATCAAGTCAGGTGCTGAAGTGGGCGTTGCGTCCGAGGTCTACCAATATGGCACCCTGGCGCGCATCATCGACTTTTCCAACACGTCCGCCGGCCTGCTCGCCATCGTGGCTCACGGCACTCGCCGATTCAAAGTGATTGGCCGTGAACAGCGTGCGGACAATCTGCTCGTGGGATCGGTAGAATGGCTGCCTGAAGAAGACGCGACGCCTGTGCCGGACGGTTTCGATGATCTGGCGGGCGCGGTACGTGAAGTGGCCCGGCGCGCCGGGCAGAGTCCGTGGCAACACACCGATTTTGATGATGCCGTGTGGTTGAGTTGGCGGCTGGCGGAACTGCTGCCGTTGGCAACCGCCGCCCGCGTGGAACTGCTATCGATCGATGGGGCAATCCAGCGACTGGCAATGTGCAGGACGATGATTGAGAAGGGACGCGATCCGAATGCGTGATCGTCCGGTTGCTCTTGGAAATACAAGATTCAAACGCCGCCTGGCACTGGGGTTGCTTCCGCTCGTCGCCATTTCCATGCCGCCCGACGCACAGGCAGCGGATGCGTTATTGAACCGCTGGGATTTCTGCCCGGTTGAGACGCAGGTTGCCGAGCGCCCGCTACCTACGCGCATCGATTTCGAGCCCGGCACCCTGGAACTTCACGCCGACTCCGCTGACCTCGTCGACGGCGGCGTATCGGAGTTCAATGGCGGCGTTGTCATCACCCGTGATGATCTCGCGCTGCGCGCCGACACCGTTCGCTATACCGATGAAAGTTCGCTGCTGGAGATTCAAGGCAACGTCGAACTGTGGGCCGACCAGCTGTTATGGCGTGGCGAGCAGGGCGAATACAACATCGATACCGAATTCGCCAGGCTGGAAGCCGGCGAATACTATCTGCTGGATCGGCGTGGCCATGGCCACGCCCGCTCACTGCGAAATGACGCCGCCGCCGACAAAACCCGGATGTCCCGGGTCAATTACACCACCTGTCCTGGCGACGACCCGTCGTGGATGATCAGCGCGCGCAACGTCACGCTCGATCATGAATCTGATCGCGGCAATGCCACCAATGTCCTGATCAAATCTCACGGTATTCCGCTGCTGTATTTCCCGTACCTGTCGTTTCCGTTGAATGATGAGCGCAAGTCCGGGTTCCTGGTACCTTCGGTGGGCTCAAGCGGCGACACCGGCCTCGACCTGCAGCTGCCTTACTACTGGAACATTGCGCCCAACCAGGACGCCACGTTCACGCCGCGTCTGGTACTTGATCGCGGCTACATGATGTCCGGCGAGTATCGTTACCTCGGCACCACCTTTCATGGGCAGGTGGAAGCGGAAGTCCTGCCATCGGATTCGGTACTGGACCGAACGCGCGCGTTTGGCGCAATCAATCATGAGGGCTATTTCAAGAACTATCGCGGCTACAGCAAGATCCTGCTGCAAGGGGTTTCAGATTCCAGCTACTTCGAGGACTTTGGTCGCAGCTTGAGCGCGACCAGCGTGCGCTTTCTCGAGCGTACCGTTGACGTCCGCTATAACGCCACCAAGTTCTATTTCCAATCTCTGATACAGGGCTACCAGACAGTCGATCGCAGTATTCTTTCGAGCAATCGCCCCTATATGAGGTTGCCGTATATCTACGTCGGACTGAGCCCTTACAGATTCAAGCAGTTGTATCTGGGCATGAACTTTGATGGCAACTACTTCCATCGCTCCGACAGTCTGACCGGTGGCAGGTTGGAACTGCGGCCTTTTGTACAGTGGAACTACCGCACGGCCGGGGCCTACTTGAACCCCAAATTGGAACTCCGCCATACACAGTATCAGTTGAGCAATACCACGCCCGGTGATCCGACATCGCTGAGTCGAACGCTGCCGATCCTGTCCGTCGATAGTGGATTGTTTCTTGAGCGGACGACGAAGTTTGGGGGCCGGAACCTGCTCCAGACGTTGGAACCGCGGATTTACTACCTGTTCGTTCCGCACGCCAATCAGGACGACCTGCCGATTTTTGATACCGGCATCTACGACATATCGTTTCAATCACTGTTCTACAACAATCGCTACGCCGGTGGTGACCGCCTCGGTGACGCCAATCAGGTGACCATGGCGTTAACCAGCCGCATCGTCGGCGTGGATTCAGGCATCGAACATTTACGCGCCAGCCTCGCACAGGTGTTTTATTTTCGTGATCGCACCGTCACCCTGCCCGGCTATCCGGCCGAAACCGACGCAACTTCAGAAGTCATAGGTGAAGTGGCCGGACGGCTGAACGAAGTCTGGTCGGCGCGCGCAACGGTGCAATGGGACCCGAATGAAACCCAGTTCCAGAAAGCGGCGTTTTCAGTGCGCTACCAACCTGGTCCCGGGAAGGTCCTGAATGTAGGCTACCGCCTGCGGCGCGCCGTCACCCGAGTGCCCGAGGACATCGAACAGACAGATGTTTCGCTCCGCTGGCCAATTGGCGACCGCATCCATCTGCTTGGCCGTTGGAACTACTCCATACCTCAGAGCCGCCTGCTGGAATCGGTTGCCGGGGTCGAAATCGACAGTTGCTGCTGGAGCACCAAGGTCGTCGCCCGCCGCTTCCTGCGCAATATCGAAGGCGATTACGACAACGCCATCTTCGTTCAGCTGGAGCTCAAGGGTCTGGCGGGCATAGGCCGGGCGGCCACCAGCTTCCTGCGCCAGAGTATTCCGGGCTACGAGCCGGATTTCTGACCCCGAGCAGCCCGCCGGGCCACAGTTCGGCGCCGCCTGACAGGCACGTTCCCCGGGCGGTGGTTTTTCCGCCGGGTCGCCGGTAAAATGCGCGAACTTTCAAGCGGTTTCCTGATCTTACCTGGCGTGAGCGATTTCAACTTCAAAGCTGTGAACCGTCGTCGCCGCGGGCCCCCCGCAATGCTGGTGGTGGCCGCCGCGTTGACGCTGTTTGCTTCAGTCATCGGCCCTGCCCGTGCCATCGAACTGGACCGCATCATCGCGGTGGTTGACGACGACATCATCCTGCAGAGCGAGCTCGACTCGCAGATGGAGCGCGTTCGCAGTCAATTGCGTCAGCAGAACCAGCCGGTACCACCCACTTCGGTGCTGGAGCGGCAGCTGATGGAGCGCCTGATCATCCAGAAGATCCAGTTGCAGCTTGCTGATCGTATGGGCCTGGAAATCGATGACCGCATGCTGGATCGCGCAATTGCCGATATCGCCGCCCAGAACAACATCAATCCAACGCAATTCCGGCAGATTCTCGAACAGGAAGGTTACGACTTTGGTACCTACCGCGAGGACATCCGGCACGAGATCATGATCACCCAGGTGCAGCAGCGGGAAATGATGAACCGCGCGCGGGTGACCGAGAAGGAAGTCGACAACTACCTCGCAAACCAGGTCTATCAAGGCGAGTCGGATTACGAATACCGGCTGTCGCACATACTCATCGCACCGGAAGACGACTCGGAAGCAGCCATTGAACGCGCCCGGTCACGCGCTGCGCAACTGCAGGCACAGTTGAGCGAAGGTGCGGATTTCGCCGAGATCGCGCGACAGAACTCCAGCGACGGTCAGGCGCAACAAGGTGGCGATCTTGGCTGGCGCAAGGCCGACGCTTTGCCGACCTTGTTCACTGAAGCGATTTATTCACTGGATGTCGGCGGCGTCAGCGATGTCATCACCAGCGGCAGCGGGTTCCACATCGTCAAACTGACTGACAAGCGCGCCGGTGAGCAGGTGATGGTGCCGCAGACCCTCACCCGCCACATCCTGATCAAAACCAACGAGCTGGTCACCGAACAGGACGCACGGATCCGCCTGGATCAGCTGCGGCTGCGGTTGGCCGGTGGCGCTGATTTCCCCGAGCTTGCGCGCACCAATTCCGATGACACCGCATCCGCATTGCAGGGCGGTGACCTGGGATGGGTCAGCCCTGGCCAGATGGTGCCGGAGTTCGAGGAAGTGATGGAAAACACCCCCACCGGCGCAATCAGCCGGCCGTTTGAATCCGAATTCGGCTGGCATATTCTGCAAGTGGTTGATCGCCGCTCTTACGACGGCACGGAGGCTGTGCGGCGCGCCAAGGCGCGTGACGCCATCCGTCAGCGTAAAACGCAAGAGGAATACCAGACCTGGTTGCGCGAATTGCGTGACGAGGCCTACGTCGAACTGCGCCTGGTCGGCGACTGAACGCATGAACAAGCCCCGCCTGGCCATCACGCCGGGTGAACCTGCTGGCATTGGTCCTGACCTCGTCCTGCAACTCACCGGCGCTTCTACCGGCGCTGATCTCGTCGTGTGTGCAGATCCTGACCTGCTGCAGTCCCGCGCGCACTGTCTGGGCGTTGCGCTCACGCTACAGCCTTACACGCCGGACTTTGACTTCACCAACCTCGCCCCCGACGCGCTGTGCGTGCTTCCGGTGGGGCTCAACCGGCCCTGTATCCCCGGTACGCTCGACGTTTCCAATGCACCCTACGTGCTGCAATGTCTGGACCGCGCACTTGCCGGCTGCCTTGCCGGCGAGTTTTCCGCCATGGTCACTGGCCCGGTACAGAAGAGCATCATCAATGATGCGGGAATTCCGTTTACCGGCCATACCGAATACCTCGCCGGGAAAAGCGGCGGTCACCATCCGGTGATGATGCTGACCGATGGCGAGTTGCGGGTCGCGCTGGTGACGACGCACCTGCCGCTGGCTGATGTACCGACGGCAATCGACCAGGACTTGATTATTCTGACCGTTGAAATCGTGCATCGGGCGATGTCACAGCAATACGGGTTGAATCCGCCGCGCATCTTGGTTTGCGGGCTCAACCCGCATGCGGGTGAATCCGGCAAACTCGGCATCGAAGAACTATCGATCATCAACCCGGCGCTGGCAGCCCTGCGCGCGCGCGGGATGCATATCATTGGCCCGGTCCCCGCTGATACGGCATTCACACCTGCGCAATTGCGCCAGGCGGACGTCGTGGTCGCCATGTATCACGATCAGGGCCTTCCCGTACTGAAAGCCCGCGGCTTCGGGCATGCGGTCAATGTGACCCTGGGATTGCCGGTGACGCGCACTTCGGTGGACCATGGCACCGCGCTGGATCTCGCCGGCAGCGGACGCGCCGACGGCGGCAGCCTGCGCGCTGCGGTGAATGAAGCTGTCCGCCTGTCGCGTTTGCCTGCAACGTCGCCTGCAGGCGCGGAAATGCCGGCGTGAGCCCGCGAACGCGGCAACCCTTAGGTCAACACTTCCTCGCCGATCGCCACTACATCAGCGCGATTGTGGATGTCATCGCGCCCCGCGCCGGTGAGCACATGATTGAAATCGGCCCCGGCCGAGGCGCAATCACGTTGCCGCTGCTTGAAGCAGGTGTGAATCTTACGGTCATCGAACTCGACCCGGAACTTGCGTCGGCCATGGCCGCACGGCCCGAAGCACGCCAGGGTCAATTGCGCGTGGAACATATGAATGCGCTGAAGCTGGACGTTGCAGCGTTCAACTTCGGCGCGCCTGTTCGGGTGGTTGGCAACCTGCCCTACGGTATTTCCACACCGCTGCTGTTTCATCTGGCCTCACAGTCCGACCGGATAGAATCCATGGTCTTCATGCTGCAACGTGAGGTTGTTGATCGTATGTGCGCAGCACCCGATTCCCATGACTACGGACGGTTGTCAGTCGCGCTGCAGGTTGATTTCGAGATGGTGAATCATTTCGACGTTCCACCCGGCGCCTTTGCGCCGCCACCTCGCGTGTATTCAGCCGTGGTGTCGATGCGGCCGCGTCCACAACCGGTGCCGGTATCCGACCGCGCCGTGTTTGATGAGATGATCCGACGCGCGTTCGGTCAGCGTCGCAAGACCCTGCGTAACGCACTCGGCACCTTCTGTGACAGCGACACCCTCAATGCTGCCGGCATAGATCCCCAGCGCCGCGCGGAGACAGTCAGCGTTGCCGAGTATGTCCGCGTCGCCAACCTGCTGGCGAATCGCTGAGTGCTGCGTCGCATTGCAGATATGACAAGATCGTTAACTTGAGTAGCTAACTCCTTGTCCCGGTTGAGCACGGCTGGTTACCCACAGTATCTGTGGATAACTCTGTGGAATGTTTGCAGATAAGGCGACTCCGCAGCGGTTTTTATGACGATATTGTTAAATCGGCGAAGAATTAACCAAACACGCAACCTCATGATATTTATGAAAAAATGGTTGCGGCAACGTTGAATTCAAGGTAGCGGCGGAGGATTTAGGGCAGGTTCCGCCCGACCGCCGGCAGGGTGTGGAAAATAGGTCTTGACAGGCATCGAATCGCGCCGAAACCCGCGCTTTTTTCGCCGTTGAAAAACGTCAATCCCCCGATTTCTTATTGCGCATCGCAGCAATCACAGCGCCGCTGTCCGGTGTGACGCCACGCCACAAGCGGAACGCTTCCGCTGCCTGCTCAACCAGCATGCCCAAACCATCGATGGCAACAGCCGCGCCACGGGCCTGTGACCAGCGCTGAAACGCGGTCGGCCCGTCACCGTACATCATGTCGTAACAACAGGTATGCGGCGCGACGCAAACTGCGGGCACCGGCGGTACCGCACCGCTCAGACCTGACGAAGTGGCGTTGATGATGAGGTCAAATGCTGCAAAGTCGCAGAGCGCGTCATAGCCAACCGCGTGTACGCGCATACCTTCGTCGCACTCATCGACGATGGCCTGGGCGCGTGCCAGTGTACGGTTGGCGATCACGATCTCCTGCGGTCCAGCCTCCAGCAAGACCGGTAATGCGCCCCGCGCTGCACCGCCGGCACCGCAGACCAGGATGCGCCTGCCGTGGATCGATACCCGGTGGTTGTTCTGCAGGTCGCGCAGCAAGCCGGCGCCGTCGGTGTTGTCAGCATGCCAGCCGCCAGCGGCATCCAGCCACATCGTGTTGACCGCACCAGCCATACGGGCGCGTGCGGATAACGTTTCAGCCGCGGCAAATGCCTGCTGCTTGAATGGCACGGTCACGTTGAGGCCACGTCCACCTCGCCGCTTGAATTCAACGAGTGCATCGCTGAATCCTGCAAGCGGAACCAGTACTTTTTCGTAGCTCATTCGCTGCCCGGTCTGGGCGGCGAATGCCTGATGAATGGCAGGCGACTTGCTCTGGACAACGGGATTGCCGATCACGCAGTAGTAATCGACTCCGGGGATGACATCGAACATCGGTTCTATCTCGTACGTATCACGTACCGGGCGGGCGGGGTGAACATTGGCGGCGGACGCCAATCAGCGCGCTACCGTGCGCCGGAATGGCGCAAACGCACAGCGATCAAATTGCTCAGGCCGCAGATGTATCGGTACGCGACATCAGTCCGCCGCGTAAGACATAGGCGGTGATTCCACGCTCGCTGAGCAGAAACGCCGCGGCTGAACTGCGGCGGCCGGTATCGCAGTAAACGATGTACGGTACCTTGTGATCCAGCGATTCGGCTTTCAAACGCAACATGAACAGCGGAATATTGAGAGCGCCCTCCAGGCCGGAGTTGGCAAACTCACTTTCCAGACGCACGTCCAGCCATCTGGCGCCACCAGCGACTTTCTGCATCGCTGCGTCGTAGTCAATCCAGCTCAGCATCGGCTCCTTCAACAAGCCGTTGAAGTCATCCTTGGACAGCCGCATCAGTACGCCATCTGAATCCATTGTGATCGTGGCATTGCGCTTTGATTCGGACAGCAGGGCCTCTTCGCCGAAAGCATCGCCGTCGCGCAGCGTCGCCAATGTCAGCGCCGAACCTGTCTTTGAACTGCGGGAAACCTTGGCTACACCATGTTTGATGAGGTAGTAGTAGTCGCCTTCGTCGCCCTGTTTGATGACCACATCACCGGTGCGCACCGGCACTTCCTGCATGCGCATGAACATGGCCTGGATGTTGGCCGGCGGTACCTGCAGAAATGCCTTGGACTGCAGAATACGGGTCATCCAGTCGGTGCCCGGATCCTCGTCCTCCTCCGCCACCTGGATTTCGCTGACTTCGATGCCGGACAACTGGTCCCAGGTCAGCAGGATATCCAGCAGGTCACTGTCAAAACGGGTGATCTTGCAATTGGTGAGCGCCTTGGCGGTGTGCCGTCGCGGCTGCAGGTTGGCCAGTGGATGCTTGGAGGCGCTTGATCCCCCTTCCAACGTTGTCGTCTGACCGTCGCCGTCAGTCAGTTCGACCTTGCCTTCCAGCAGGTAGGTGGTCTTACGGTCGAGATCGCCGATCTTGAATATCGTTTTGCCCTGACCGATCTCTTCCACGAATGCCTTGCCAGCCAATTCCTGGAAATTCTCCGCATTCAGCGCGCTAGGGGGTACCAGTGTCTTCAGCAGAGTTTTTTCAACCAGGTTCATGGCGACCATACAGTTCCGTTCAGCAGGGTTGGCGGGAATAGCTAAAAAGCAATCAGACCTGTATTTTATGCGTGACTCATTGATTTGCAAGCAATGCTCGGCTTCCTTGGCGAGCGGAAACAATCGCTTACCCAACCAAGCTGATCCAGCATCGGAATATTTCGACCTGAACTGCCATGCGAACTGGCAGGCCCTCGCGAACTTACGAAGGAGACACACATGAGCGAACCAGACTGCCCACAGAAGTCGCCGTACCCGGTTCAGATGGAGGCTGGCACCTATTTCTGGTGTGCTTGCGGCAAATCGTCCAAGCAGCCCTTTTGCGACGGCTCACACAAAGGCAGCGAATTCACGCCCGTTAAAGTGGAACTGGCTGAAGCTGGCAAACAATTCTGGTGTGGCTGCAAGCGCAGTGGCAAGGGCGCGATGTGTGACGGCACCCATAAGACGTTGTAGGTTGCCGCGGAAATTGCGCGGGACGGTCACCGCAGCGTGAAAAAAAACCGGCGGGGATGCCCCGCCGGTCCTGCTTCAACGAACCGCACGATCGGGCGATTACAGAATGTATCCGCGCTCGTCGTGTTCCGAAAGGTCCAGACCCATCGTTTCCTTGTCCTGCGAAATTCGCAGACCGACCATGGCATCGGTAACCTTCAGCAGTATCCAGGTCAGTACCGCACACCAGACGAAAGTTGCAACCACGCCGGTGGCCTGGACGAGCAACTGTGCACCCATACTGCCAGTTACTTCGTAGCCTGTGCCACCCAGTGATTCAGCCGCGAACAAGCCGGCGAACATCGTGCCTATGATGCCGCCGACACCGTGCACCGGGAACACGTCGAGCGAATCATCGATATGCAGTTTGCGCTTGATGAAGTTGGTGGCGTAGTAACACACCACACCCGCCATCAGACCGATGGCCAGCGCACCACCTACACCGACGAATCCGGAGGCCGGGGTGATCGTACCGAGACCCGCCACCATGCCGGTGACGATGCCGAGCACGCTGGGTTTGCCGTGTTTGATCCATTCCATCGCCATCCACGCCAGCGAACCGGCAGCGGCCGAGACATGGGTTACCAGCATTGCCATGCCGGCATCGGAATTGGCGGCGACGGCGCTGCCGGCGTTGAAGCCAAACCAGCCGACCCAGAGCATGGAAGCGCCAGTCACGGTCAAAGTCATGTTATGCGGCGGCATCGCAGTGGTGGGAAATCCACGGCGTGGCCCGAGCACCACCGCGGCAACCAGCGCCGCTGCGCCGGCATTCACATGGACCACGGTTCCACCGGCGAAATCCTTGAGCCCCATCTGCTGCAACCAGCCACCGCCCCACACCCAGTGACAGACCGGCAGGTAAACGAGTACCAGCCACAGCGTGCTGAAGATCAATACGGCAGAGAACCGCATGCGTTCGGCGAATCCGCCGGCAATCAGCGCCGGCGTGATGATGGCAAAGGTCATCTGGAACATCACAAAGACAGATTCCGGAATGCCACCACTCTCGCTACCGCGCGCCACACCGGCTAACAGCAGCTTGCCGCTGCCGATATAGTCGTTGATTCCACCGCCGTCACCAAAGGCCAGCCCGTAGCCGAAGAAAATCCAGACCAGTGTCATCAGGCAGGTCAACGCGAAACATTGCATCAGCACGGACAACACGTTTTTTGAACGCACCAATCCGCCGTAGAACAGCGCCAGACCCGGTAATGTCATGAACAACACCAACGCCGTTGACGTCAGCAGCCAGGCGGTATCACCCGTATCGGTGGCGGCGAAGCTCGCAGCCGGCGACAGCAGCGCCGACCCGGCCAGCAGTTTGTGCCAGGATTTCATCCTTCCCCCTCAGTCTTGAATTGTAGGCCCACCCGTATCGCAGGCCGGCGGCCAAAATCGCCGCTCGCGTTGTCGTGTTTAAAGCGCGTCGTTGCCGACTTCACCCGTACGGATTCGGATGGTCTGCTCCAGCGGCTGAACGAATATCTTGCCGTCGCCGATCGAACCTGTATTGGCGGCGCCACGAATCGCTTCGATGATGTCTTCAGCCTTCTCGTCGGAGACGGCCACTTCGATTTTCACCTTGGGCAGAAAATCGACTACGTACTCCGCGCCACGGTAGAGTTCGGTGTGCCCCTTCTGCCGACCGAACCCCTTGACTTCGGTCATGGTCATTCCCTGAACGCCGTGTTCCGACAACGCCTCCCTGACATCATCAAGCTTGAACGGCTTGATGACCGCGGTGATAAGTTTCATCTGTTTCCCCCGATAGTTGCTGATAAGAGCCCTTGCTTCCGCGGCCCGGCAACCACGACCGCCGACCGCACCGGACTCAACGGGTCAAAAATGTACACCAGATCCGACGGGCTTACCAAACCTCGACCTCTGTCAGTACGCGGGCCCAAAACGCAACCGGGCGGCGCTGCCCATGCAACGCCGCCCGGCCACTGGACTACCTTGTACTGCTGGCTGTGGACTAGAGGATGTAGCCCCGCTCGTCGTGCTCGGACAGGTCCAGACCCGCCGTTTCAGCTTCCTCGGAGACCCGCAGCCCGACAATCACGTCGACGACTTTCAGGATGATGTAGCTGAGGACTGCGGTGTAGATCACCGTGAACATCACGCCTTTGAACTGCACGAACAGCTGGCTGCCGATAGTCATGCCATCCGCCAGGCCCGCGCCGCCCATCGAGCTGGCCGCGCACAGACCGGTCAGGATCGCGCCGACGATACCGCCGACGGCATGGACGCCGAATACATCAAGCGAATCGTCGTAGCCGAGCTTGCGCTTCAGCTTGGTCGCACACCAGTAGCAGGCAATACCGGCGGCGACGCCGATCAGCAACGCACCCATCGGGCCGGCGGTGCCGGAAGCCGGTGTGATGGCCACCAGGCCGGCGACTGCGCCGGAGGCGATACCCAGCACGCTGGGTTTGCCGTGCGACAACCATTCGCAGAACATCCAGGTCAGTGCCGCGGTACCGGTCGCAATCTGCGTGACCAGCATGGCCATGCCGGCGGTGCTGCCGGCGCCCAGTGCGCTGCCGGCGTTGAAGCCGAACCAGCCCACCCACAGCAGCGATGCACCGATGACCGTCAGGCCGAGGTTATGCGGCGGCATCGCGATGTTCGGGAAGCCTTTGCGCTTGCCGAGCACAATTGCCGCCACCAGACCGGCGATTCCGGCGTTGATATGGACCACGGTACCGCCCGCGAAATCGAGCACGCCCCAATCCCACATCAGGCCGCCGTCGCCGGACCACACCATGTGTGCGATCGGGCAGTAAACGATGATCAACCAGGCGGTCATGAACAACAGCATTGCGGAGAACTTCATGCGCTCTGCGAAGGCGCCGACAATCAACGCCGGGGTGATGACCGCGAAAGTCATCTGGAAGGTGACGAACACTGTTTCCGGAATCGTGGCAGTCAACGAATCCAGCCCGACGCCGCTCAGGAAGGCCTTGTCGAACCCGCCGACGATGGAGTGGAAATTAAGCGTACCCGCTTCCATTCCGGTGGTGTCGAAGGCGAGGCTGTAACCGAACAAGGTCCACAATACCGTCATCAGCCCCGTGATGGCGAAACACTGCATCAGAACGGACAACACATTCTTGCTACGGACCATTCCGGCGTAGAACAACGCGAGTCCTGGGACAGTCATCAGCAACACCAACGCGGTGGAAGTCAGCATCCACGCGGTATCACCCGCGGACAGCTCGTCCTGGGCCAGCACTGTGGCCGGGACGCACGCGGCCAGCGTCGCGATGAGCGCCAGCCAGCGCTTGGTCATCGAATTTTCAATCAACGTTTTCATTTATCTTTCCTTCTCACGCCCGCTTAAAGCGCTTCGTTACCTTGTTCGCCCGTCCGGATACGGATGACCTGCTCCAGATCGGTGATGAAAATCTTGCCGTCACCAATCTTGCCGCTGCTGGCCGCCTTGCAAATCGCCTCAACCACGGCATCGCACTGGTCGTCGCGCACCGCGACTTCCAGCTTCGATTTGGGCAGGAAGTCGACCACGTATTCCGCGCCCCGGTACAACTCGGTATGCCCGCGTTGCCGCCCGAATCCCTTCACTTCCGTCACGGTCAGCCCCTGGATACCCACTTCCGCCAGCGCTTCGCGAACATCGTCCAACCGGAACGGTTTGATCACCGCCGTTACCAACTTCATCTGCTTCCTCGCTTTCTGGTCAGGTGCAACCTGGAATCAGCCGATGCTGTCCAGGCCATCAGGCCCCGCCAGTGCATGGACCATGCCAGAACCCGTAACGTATTGATTTCTATTTGATACATCGGAAATAGGGATTTTGTACCCATGCCATGCACCAATCCGATGCACCAGCGAAAGGCTCCATTTCGGACCAAATGCACATAACTGGTGCGAAGAATCACCATTCTTGTGCCCTCGCGCGCCAGGGTATTGCAGCGCGGGTCAGCCCCGCGGATTCCGCCCTCCGGATCCGTGCCTCGAGAACACCCGCGGAAAAAAAGGTTCCTCACCCAACGCCGGGGAAATCCGCATGGGCTTCTTCTTACTGCTCCGTCAATTCGGACGCGCTCGCGATGGGAGCGCGAGCCGGAATCCATGTGGCCTTGAGTGTGGCCCTAGGGGTCCCGGCTCACCGCTGCGCGGTGTCCGGGATGACGAAAGAAAAGGGCGCCCGGATGGGCGCCCTGCAAGTCACTGCATGGTTCGATGGATGATCAGCCGTTGGCCTGCGAACGCGCGCCGAATTCCGGATACGCCTCCAGACCACACTCGCCGATGTCCACACCTTCGTATTCCTCTTCTTCGGAGACACGGATGCCCATAGTCACCTTCAGCACGAACCAGACCAGGCCACTGACAATCGCGGTCCAGGCGAAAATCGACACCAGGCCAATAAGCTGGGAGACAAATGAGGCGTCGCTGTTGGTCAACGGTACTGCCAACAGCCCCCACATGCCGACCATGCCGTGCACCGAGATGGCACCGACAGGATCGTCGATCTTCAGCTTGTCCAGACCGATGATGGAGAACACGACAAGCACACCACCTACCGCACCGATGAGCGTGGCCCACAGTGGCGTTGGCGCCAGCGGTTCAGCCGTAATGGCAACCAGGCCTGCCAGCGCGCCGTTCAGCGCCATGGTGAGGTCGGCCTTGCCGAACAGGATCTGCGCGGTGACCAGTGCGGCGACCACACCACCGGCGGCGGCGGCATTGGTGTTGACGAACACCGCGGCCACGGCGTTGGCTTCACCCACGTTGGAAACGATGAGTTCCGAGCCACCGTTGAACCCGAACCAGCCCATCCACAGAATGAATGTGCCGAGCGTTGCCAGCGGCAGGTTGGCACCCGGGATTGGTTTGATTTTGCCGTCCGGCAGGTATTTGCCTTTACGTGCACCAAGCAGCAATACACCGGCCAGCGCCGCACTCGCGCCGCACAGATGCACCACGCCGGAACCCGCGAAGTCGGAGAAGCCGAGGGCATCCAACCAGCCGCCGCCCCACTTCCAGTAGCCCTGGATCGGGTAGATGAAGCCGGTCATGACTACGGCGAACGCCAGGAACGCCCACAACTTCATGCGCTCGGCAACGGCGCCGGAGACGATCGACATCGCGGTGGCGACGAACACCACCTGAAAGAAGAAGTCCGACATGCCTGAGTAGTAGTCACCGTCGTACCACTCGTCCGAGCCCTGGGCGAGCACGGCGGCGGGATCATTGTCGCCACCGAACATGAAGCTCAGGTCAATGGATGGGAAGAAGCCTGAGCCTCCGTCCGGATACATCAGGTTGTAACCCATCAGCATGTACATGATGCAGGCGATGGCGTACAACACGATGTTCTTGGTCAGAATCTCGGCGGTGTTTTTGGCGCGCACGAGGCCTGCTTCCAACATGGCGAAACCGGCGGCCATCCACATGACGAATGCGCCCATCACCAGGAAGTAGAATGTGTCGAGCGCGTACCTTAGGTCTAGTATGCCTTCCACGTCTTTAACTCCTCATTTTTCATATAGAAATAGTTCGAAGGCGGACGCGCTCAGAGCGCATCGTTGCCTGTTTCGCCGGTACGGATACGAATGACCTGCTCGACGTCGGTGACAAAGATTTTGCCGTCACCAATTTTTCCGCTGCTCGCTGCCTTGCAAATCGCCTCGATCACGGCAGTCGCCTGATCGTCGCGAACGGCAACTTCGAGTTTTGATTTAGGCAGGAAATCGACGACGTATTCGGCGCCCCGGTACAGCTCGGTATGTCCGCGCTGACGTCCAAAGCCCTTGACCTCGGTAACGGTCAGGCCCTGGATGCCGACTTCGGCCAGCGCTTCGCGGACGTCGTCGAGTTTGAAAGGTTTGATCACTGCTGTTACTAGCTTCATTTATCGTTTCCTCGCTGTTTACTCACCGCATCTGTGGAACGCCTGTTCGCAATGCCTCACGCCGTGCCGCCTGCCGAGTTGCAATATGGGTGCCAGAAAAAGATTCCGCATTAATAACAGTTGCTTAGCCGGATCTCCTGCGAAACTTGTAGCTCTTGGGTGGGCACTGAATTCGTTCATTCGCACACTTCCGGCACACCGAGCACGGCAAATCGCACTCAATTAGTGCGCCTATTGCATCGCCTGCCGAATGTTGGGACGCTATCGCGCACTTCATCGCACGGTTAACGATCAATGCTGGATTTGAACAAGCTCGAACAGCTCGCCGAAGACCTCAAACGCCTGCTGCCGGAAGGCACGGACACCTTGCATGCAAGCCTCAAACAGAACGTGCGGCTGGTGGCGGAAACGGTGATGCAACGAATGGATCTGGTATCGCGCGATGAATTCGACGCCCAGTGCGCCGTGTTATCCCGCACGCGCGAAAAGCTCGAAGCGATTCAGAAACGACTCGATGCCATGGAAGAGCAACTCGGCATCGTGAATTGAAAAATGCACGACGGTCACGACCACCGCAGGGGTAACCTGGGCCACTGATATCACGCCGGCAACGGAAGGTCGGCAAACAACCCATCTATAAAGGCAGGGACGCCTATGACAACCATCTGTGCGCGCACGCATGTGCTTGCTGGCGTGCGCGCGGTCGAAGTGATTACCGAGGTACATCTCGCGTTGGGCCTGCCGGCGTTCGCCATCGTCGGTCTGCCGGAAGCCTCCACTCGCGAGAGCAAGGAACGCGTACGCAGCGCCATCCTGAGTTCCGGCTTCGAATTTCCACAGCGGCGCATCACCATCAACCTGGCGCCGGCCGATTTGCCGAAGCACGGCACCGGCTTTGATCTTGCGATCGCACTCGGAATACTGGCGGCGTCAGGCCAGTTGCCACCGCCGGCGCTGGACGGCCATGAATTCATTGCCGAGCTTGGACTCAACGGCGATTTGCGCCACGTTCGCGGAGTCCTGCCGGCAGCGCTGGCCTGCCGCAAGGCCCGCGCCATTCTGCTGACCTCATTGCCGGACGCCACCGAGGCGGCACTGGTGGACGACCTGCTCGTCTACGGCGCCACCAACCTGGTAGATGTCGTACAACACCTGTCAGGCGTAAGACACTTGCAGCCCGTAATCAATGTTACGCCGCCAGATGTAAGCAATGACGCTGCCGCTGATCTGGCCCAGGTGCATGGCCAGCCGCGCGCGCGTCGTGCACTTGAAGTTGCGGCCGCTGGCGGCCATAACCTGCTGCTGGTGGGACCACCGGGCACCGGCAAGACCATGCTGGCGCGTAGATTGCCGGGCATACTGCCGCCGCTGGCCAACGATGACGCACTGACAACTGCCGCAATCGCATCCGCCGCAGGCCAACGGATTGATCCCGCCCACTGGCGACGCCGCCCTTTCCGCGCGCCGCATCACAGCGCATCGGCCGTTGCGATTGTCGGTGGTGGCCGCGTACCGCGCCCGGGCGAGATCACGCTTGCCCATCACGGCGTACTGTTCCTGGACGAGCTGCCGGAGTTCAACCGCGATGTACTGGAATCGCTGCGCGAGCCGTTGGAGTGCGGTCACGTCGTCGTATCGCGAGCCGCTGGTTCCACCGAGTTTCCGGCATCATTCCAATTCATCGCCGCCATGAACCCCTGCCCATGTGGCTACTTCGGCGACAGCCCCTCGCGTTGCCGCTGCACGCCGGATCAGATCCAACGTTACGTTTCGCGCATCTCCGGCCCACTGCTTGACCGGTTGGACCTGCATATCGAGGTTCCGCGGGAGTCCGGGTGGCTGAAGTCAGGCGCCACGAACGCAAGAGAGACCAGTGCCGATGTCCGCGCGCGGGTGGCCGCGGCCCGTGAGCGTCAATCGAATCGCCAGCAGCATACCAACGCTGCCATCCCGCTGCCGGCGAATGCATTCGAACAATGGCTGACGACACCAGCCCTGGACCTGCTGCAAGCGGCGAATCAACGCCTGGCATTATCAGCCCGCGCCACCCAGCGCGTGCTGCGGGTCGCGCGCACCATCGCCGATCTTGCCGGCCACGATGTCGTCGCTGAATCACATCTTGCCGAAGCGCTGAGCCTGCGCTGCCTGGACAGGTTCATGCGGCGAAGGCTCGATATAACTCAATGAAATTCCAACTGCCGTTACCGTGCGCACCGGGTTGCTCAGGGATTTGCTTGACACTTTCGCGCGCTGCATTGATAACAGGGCATGCCGCGGAAATACATGGGGGAGCGGATGTCCAACCTGATGCCACGTCGGGCGCTGATTGCGTCGCTGCTGCTGGTGCTTGTGTCGCCCGCGCGGTCCCATCACAGCTGGGCGCCTTACGACCTTGAGCGGGAGGTGATGCTCGAGGGACGGGTGCTTGAATATAAATGGGCCAACCCGCATTCCTACATTCGCCTGGAGACCTCGGCGGAAGATGGCGTCGGTAAGGTCTGGGAGATCGAAGCGTCTTCGGCGGTGATCATGCGCAATCGCGGCTGGGCCGCCGATACCATCGCGGTGGGTGACCGTATAACCCTCTACGCCAATCCCTCACGCAACCCGGATCTGACCAAGGCGCTCGGCGCGAGGCTGCTGGCGCCTGACGGCATCCTGCGAGAGATGCGCAAGGCCAACAGCAATGCGCCTGCCGTGGTCGCGCCCGCGGTCGGTGCGGACAATCTCAGTGGCTTGTGGCGGACCACGATCACACCTGAGGTACGGGATCATTTCTTCTTCTTCGAACCCACCGACTGGCCATTGACCGAAGCCGGCCTGCGCGCGTTCGAGAACTTCGAGAATGGCGACAACCCTGGCAGGGACTGCGTCGCCTATGCCTCGCCGTTCCTGATGATCGTTCCGGATGCGAAGCTGATCACGCAGAGCGAGAACGAAATAGTCATCCGTACCGAACTCGATAGCGCGGAGCGGATCATTCACCTGAACGAAAGTTCGCATGGTGGCGTCGAGCCCACCGTGCAGGGACATTCGGTCGGACACTGGGAGGGTGACACCCTGGTGGTCGACACGGCGCAGTTTGCCGAGCACGGTATGGGCAATGCCCAGAAGCTGCCCTCGGGACCGGACAAACACCTCGTCGAGCGGTTCGCGCTCAGTCCGGACCGTAGGAGCGTTCGCTACAGCTTTGAAATGACGGACCCGACCTACCTCGCCGGGCCGATCGGCTATGAGATCACGTTTGTCTATTCACCGGACTTCGAGATGACGCGCCTGCCGTGTGACACGGAGAGCGCTCAACGCTTTCTGGAACTCGAGTAAGCTAATGTCCTGTCCGGCGAAAAGTGCAAACAAGGGGCGAACAAGGGGGACGGAGGGATTATTTTTTAACCAGCGTTGAATCTTGCACGAGCGAACTGGTGAAAAAGAAGGTTCCTCCCCAAATACCGGGGAAACCCGCACGGGCTTCGACTTACTGCTCCGTCATTCCGGAGGCGCCCGCGAAGGGGGCGCGAGCCGGAATCCATGTGGCTTGGAGGCAGGCCCTATGGATCCCGGCTCACCGCTGCGCGGTGTCCGGGATGACGGAAAAAGAGGGGCTCCGCGGTGTCCGGGATGGCGGGCAATGTGGAGCTGTGCGGTGTCCGGGATGACGGAAAAATAATCCCTCCGTGCCCCTATTCCCCCTGTTCTACGGATTTCCCTGTCGTTACTTCCGGACGACAAAGTTGTAGCGGATGAACACGAACAGCTCGGTATCGCTGACCTGCTCCCAGGCGACACTGCCACCCAGCCCGGAAACCTCGAGCCCATACTCAGGCCCGTAGAAACTTACCGCGTGCTGCGCGCCTTCGGCCACCATCCGGTAGATTTCATCGCGATATTGCTCAGGCTTGATGATGGTCAGCGCCATGGCGCCTCGCTGCTTCATCTGCGACCGGCCCGTCTCGGGCACCGATTTGACGAACGCGGTGATCTTGCGAGCCGCTTCGTCGATGGTCCCCTCCAGTTTCGTTTTCACCATCAGTCGCAGGATGGTTTTCCTGCCATCGTCTTCGAAGGTCGGCCTGGCATCTTCTTCGTCGTCATAGTCGTCGTCATCATCATCGTCGTTCTGCCAGCTCTCGTCGTCGTCGGAATAGTCGCTGGCACTGCCACGGGCGAGATCCGGAAACAGGTCTTGCCAGTTGGCACGGGTGACGTCGGTGACGGTGAACTGGCCGGTGACGATGTTGAAGCCCTGACGTTCGGCCCGGTCGATGGCATCGAGCAACATCGCTCTGACTTCGCGTCGGCGCATGCCTTCATCGAGTGAATCGGAAGTGATTTCCACGTTGCGGATCGCCGAGTCCGCCTGCCGCCGGATGCCAATCACAGGGCGTGGCTCGACTACCGGAACGATGCCATCCCTGCCGTAGCCGCTTATCCGGCTGCCGGTGACAACGATGTTTTCCAGGTCACCGTCCTGCGCGAACACGGACACAGATGTCAGCAACAGACCACAAACCAGGGCGCGAGGGATTGGATTCATTGGTTCACTCCACCATCCGCGTTACCGACAATACGATAGCTGTAGGGGACGTACAGAAACACATCCGTGCCGTTTAGCTGCGACCACATCACAGACTTGTCCACGCCGTCGACGCTGGCGCGATAATCGGCTCCGAACATTTCCGAGTTGCGGCGTACGTCTTCGGCAACCAGTTTGATGATGTCAGCGCGGTATTGCGCCGGATTGCGGACGACAAGCAGTCTGCCCGAGCTTCTGACTATCGTCCCACGCCCGGTGCGCGGGATATCCCGCATGAACGCATTGATCCTGTTCTCCGAGGCATTGGCGTCTTCGGTGAGTGGAACCTTGAACAGCACGTCCGCCTTGCTGGTATCTTCGCGCCCCGCCCATTGCAGAGGAAGATCGGCATAATTGTCCCGCGTGACCGGCGACAGTATCGGGCTGCCAACCGCCAGTTCGACGCCTGCCGCGGACGCGCGGTCCAGTGCGGCCCGCAACATCGTATGAATCTCCTGCTCGCGTGCGGCGGCATCCCGCGTATCGGAAGTGAACGAGACCAGGACTGCGATGTGGTCGGCGCGCCGCGTGAGCCCGATCACCGGGCGGTTATCCTTCTGCATCGTTGCATTGGCCAGGTAATCCTCTACTGCGTTCACGCCCTGCGCCTGGCTGAGCGCTGACATGCCGGCGAGGGTCAGACAGGCTGCCGCCCGCCATAGCTTGGGTCTCATGGTAGTTACTCCTCCGCAAACCCCGGCGTTAACGACCGCCGAGCCGGACGTTGGGGATGATGGATGCCCGGATGATTCCGCCGAACGCTGCTATTCCGCGCCGGGCATGATGCGCAACACACCGCCGTCGCGATCTTCCAGCGCGACATACAGGTAACCATCCGGCCCCTGCGCGACCGCACGTATGCGTTTGTGCAGATCAACCAGCAGACTCTCGCGCCGCAACTCCTCGTTGTTGGCGTTCATCAGTACGCGATCGAGATGCCCGGTGCCGTTGACCTCGCCTTCGCGCATCGAACCGATAAACAGGTCACCATTCCACTTCGGCAAGGCGTTGCCGGTGTAGAACGCGATACCGGCCACCGCAATCGATGGCATCCAGTAGACCACTGGCATCTCGTAACCTTCATGCGATGGCTTGCCGCCGTGCCAGGGCCCCTGGTAATCGCGGCCGAAGCTGACTGCCGGCCAACCGTAGTCAACGCCCGGCTTGATGATGTTGATTTCGTCACCGCCGTTAGGACCGTTCTCGCTTTCCCACAATTCACCGGTACGCGGATGCACTGCCATGCCCAGCGCGAAGCGATGGCCGTAGGAATAGATTTCCGGCAACGCATCGGCCTTGTTCACGAACGGGTTGTCCTTTGGCACGCTGCCATCGTCGTTGAGGCGCAGAATCTTGCCGCCCAGCGATGCGAGATTCTGCGAATCGCGATCCGGCGTGCTCATGTACAACTTGCCATCACTACCGAAAGCAATGCAGCCGGCGCCGCTCAGGTTTTTGGTGTCGTAAATGATCTCAAAGCCGCTGAGCCGGTCATTTTCCAACTTCGCGCGACCCAACGTCATGATGCCGACCGGAGACATCGGATCGGTCCGCGTATACAGCAGGTAGATGTAATGGTTGTTGGCGAAGTCCGGGTGAAGCTTCACATCCATGTAGCCGTGGATGCTGCCAATGCCGCCGGATTCGCCGAGGAACACCGAGGGCGGACCACCGGCAACCTCGGTCAACCTGCCGTTGGCATAGTGATAGAGAACGCCGCGCCGGGTCGGCACCAGCAGACTCTGGTCCGGCAGGAACTGCAGCGCCATGGGGTATTCCATGCGCGTCACCAGTTCAACGTGGATATTCATCGCCTCGCCCGTGCGGAAATCCCATGGACCATCGGCCAGCGGCAGATTCTGCAGGCCGGTGGGCGCCACCGGAAAGCCGTTGGAAAACGCCACGGGCCGCTGCGCCATGACCTGGCTGCTGACCGACAAGGCAAGCGCGCCCGTTACGGCAGTGATCGTGGAAATTCTGCGGCGATTCGACATCGGCAATAGCCCCCCGGCAAAGTCCAGATAAGTGAGTGGAAGAAGCGCGATTATAGCGATGCAATGACGCGACGTGTGTCACCGGCCGGCACACTCCATTTACGGCATGGCAGCATTCCCCGAGCAGGCAGATTCCGCCCCGCCAAAGTGCATCCGGGTTGACGCCCGTCAGGGTTTTGCGGTGGTTACCGTTGCCCGCCTGCCGGATAATCAGCCTGTCTTGAGCGGTTCAGATTTTTCGTGGGCCGGCGACCGGACTTGACGAGGCTGCCCTCCCCCCCCGGCGTGCCTTAACAAGCGGACCGGCCCACGGAAAATGACAGGCCCGGCGACCCCGGGTTGGCAGTCGCATCGGCAGCAGGTTCGCAGGCAATCGTCAAAAATCCCTGGCAGACGCCGGATGTTTTCAATCCGCGGGATCAGCAACCGCCCTGCCACCGTACCGATGAGTACGGTTTGCCGCCAGCCAGCCTGTTTTGCAAGTGAAAATCACTTACAATGTGCGCCGCACGTCAGCGGGTTCGTCCTTGCCGGTGACCTGGCCGGCAGAGGCTTCAGGCAGCAGCGGATCCAATGAGTGAGGTCATCACAGAAAGGTAAAGCCTTATGGTTTGGAAGAAACACTCCTACGAAGATATCCCGGGCACCTACGTGTTTGATGGCAAACACGCGCATGGCGCCTACCCAATCAACAAGCTGCTGTTCTCGTTCAACACCGAGGAATGCCGCGATGAGTTCGACCGCGATCCCGCGGCGTACTGCGACAAGTTCGGCGTGACGGGCAAGTACAAGGAAGCGATCATCAAGAAGGACTTCCTCGGCATGCTGCGCATGGGCGCGAACATCTATTACATGGCCAAGATGGCGATTCCGCGCGGCACTTCAGTGCAGGACGCTGGCGCCGCCTTCCAGGGCATTACCACAGAAGAGTTCCAGGCCAAGCTGCTGGCAAAGCGCGACGGGCTGGAAGAGAGATTGGCTAAAGAAGGGGGTTATTGGAATGGCTAGAATTCTTGGCGGAGTGACGAGCTCACATATTCCGGCGGTGGGTAATGCCATTGCCAATAATCTGACGCAGGAGCACTACTGGAAGCGTTTCTTCGATGGCTACGGCCCGGCGCAGGAATGGCTGCAGAAGGTCAAACCCGATATCGTCATCGTCGTCTACAACGACCATGGCCTGAATTTCTTCCTCGACAAGGTGCCGACATTCGCGTTGGGCTGCGCCGACATGTATCACAATGCCGATGAAGGCTGGGGCCTGAAGCCGGTGGCGCCATTCCAGGGTGACGCCGAATTCTCCTGGCACCTTGCCGAATCGTTGGTGGAGCAGGAATTCGATATCTGCACCTGCCAGGAAATGCTGGTCGACCACGGCTTCGTCAACCCCATCCGCGCGCTGTACGGCACCCACGAAAAGTGGCCGGTCAAAGCCATCCCGCTCGCCGTCAATACCGTGCAACATCCCGTACCGACCGCCGCCCGCTGCCTCAAGCTCGGCCGCGCATTGCGCAAGGCTATCGAGAGCTATCCGGAAGACCTGAAAGTTGTGATCTTTGGTACCGGCGGTCTGTCGCACCAATTGCAGGGTGAACGCGCCGGTCTGATCAACATCGAATTCGACCTCGAGTGCGTTGAGAAGATCGCCCACGAGCCGGAGTGGATGACCAAGTTCACCAATGCCGAGATCATGGAGCTGGCCGGCACCGAAGGTATCGAAACCATCATGTGGCTGGTGATGCGCGGCGCATTGCAGGACGACGCCAAGCTGATTCACAAGCACTACCACGCACCGATCTCCAACACCGGCGCCGGCGTGCTGGTAATGGAAAACGCCGCCTGACAAGGCGCCGCCCGTAGCAGTGAGAAAAGCGCCCCGAGTGGGCGCTTTTTTTTGGAACATCCCGGACACCGCGCAGCCCCTATTTTTCCCGTCATCCCGGACACCGCGCAGCGGTGAGCCGGGATCCATAGGGCCTCCCTGAAAGCCGCATGGATTCCGGCTCGCGCGCCCTTCGCGGGCGCGTCCGGAATGACGGAGTAATGGGACGAAGCCATGCGGATTTCCCAGGTGTCGGGTGAGGAATTTCTTTTAGCGCCAATTTGCCTCTATTTCTCGAGCCTCCTCACCACCGGGCATTCCGTCAGCGGTTGCGCATCGCAGTGGCCGAGGCGACAAATTCGGCTTCCAACCTGCGCGTACCATAGCCCGGTGCGCTCATATCGATATTGCTCGCCTGCAGAAGGAACTCCAATCCGCCGACGCGCGCCCCCAGGCCAAACAGTTGTGCCGCGCTAACCACGACCTTGCCCGCCCACAGTGGCACATGGGTGATGCGCGGCTGCTTGCCCAAGGTCGCGAACGCCAGCTCGGCAATCTGGTTCGCGCTGAATACCTCGGGACCACCGACGTCCATCATCGCGATACCCGCCTGCGTGGCGGCGACACAGATCTCAGCAAGGTCGGCGCCATGCACCGGCGACATACACGCGTTACCATCACCGAACAAATAGACCCGGCCTCGCGCAGCCATCGACAAAATTTCATGCATGTCGGCGAAGAAGCCACTGGGACACAGCACGGTTGAGGCCACCGGCGCAGCCGCCAATTCAGCGGCAAACCTGGACTTGGCGCGCACCATGGCCGAACCTTGCAGTGCTGACGCATTCAATACATGAACATAGGCAAACGCTGGAACACCGGCGTCAATCGCGATAGCCAGCAGATCGCGATTCGCCTGGTAGTCGACATCCTCGTAGCCCACGCCGTCGCGTTGGCGGGTGATGCCCAATGCGGAGACCACCAGGTCGACACCCTCGCAGCAGCCGGCCAGCGTCGCCGGCATGGTCACCTCACCGGTGAACACTTCATCGACATCGCCCGCCAGCGCATCCAACTTCGATCGATTCCGTGCTAACGCCCGCACCCGGTAGCCGGCATTGGCATAAGCCGTAATGAGATGGCGGCCCAGATATCCTGTCGCACCGGCGATCAATACCCTGAGATTCCTGCCTGACATAGCCATTCCTTCAGCACCTTGCCATACAGTCGATGCCAAACAGGGCTCGATTGCACGCAGGCTGCTGCAACGTTCTTCATCAAGTCATCACGAGCGGTCAGGATTCTGCCAGGCACACATACCGGTTACGAAGTATCAGGCAAGTGCCTGGCAGTAAAGTTGTCACACCTCAGCCCACGACGTTATGACCGCGTCCGCGCATGCACGTGATGACAACCTGCCGCCGTTGCTCACGCGTTTCCAACATGCTGGCGCCTGATCCAGCGAGTGCGCCGACCACGGCGCCGGCCAGCAACCCCTCAGCAGTACCCACGGAATCGTCCGCCAGGCCGGCGAGTGCGCCCAGGCCCGCGCCGATGGCGGCGTTGGATTTGGTGTCGTCGTTGGCATAGCTGCGTGCGGTCGCCAGTTGCTGGCAGGCAATCAGATCGGAACCATATCGATTGCTCAGTGGTCCGTCCACGATGGGCTGATAATGCGCGCCGGTGTTGGCGCAACCCAACAAAAGCCCCGGCACAATCAAGGTGAATATTTTATTTATGACTTTCATGGATAAGCTCCCGATGGAAGTTATTTGCAAGGAAACTCAGAAGCTGACGCGCAGCGTCAACGCGCACCGGTCCGCCGACCGAATATCGCTGGCGTTCTGACGGGCGTATTGCGCGGTGATAAACCATCGCTCATTGACAGCCAGTTCCACGCCCAGGCCGGCGTCGAGCCGGTGACGCGCGGGCGTGCGGCTTTGATTGACGCGGATATCGGTCAACGCGGTCACTGGCGCCGAATCCAGTGCGTAGTTGTTGCTGCCGAACCGGTAGCTATAGGCAACCGTGGCAAACGGCGCCACGCTGAGACTCCTGGACAATGCAAAGGCCTGGCCTCGAATCTCGCTGTCCAAAGTCAGGCGCTTGTAGGTGAACCCCTGGCTGCCAAAGCTGAACAACCCGGCGGCAGCGCCGGTTTCCACGAATGATTTGGCCCTGGACTTGCCCACGGCAAAACTCACGCCCGGAGTCACTTCGATGGCCCCGAATGCATAACTGGTCCGCGCGCCAAGCTCGATTTCCCAGAACCGCGCTTCTGTTTCGCCAGTGGCAGGTGCTGCGTCCAGCCCTGTTACACGCTCGATGCCTTTCACCTCGTGGCCGCCTTTGGTCAGGCGCAGGTGCACGCCGCCAAAGCCATAGTCGATGCCACCGTAAATAGAGAAAGTGCCGCCTTCGAGTCGAAAGCGCCCGCCGTCGTCGAACTTCGCTGTGCTTTCACCCACCGAAATCACACCACCGACGACGAAGAACTCACTCAGGTGACCTTCCATGCCGAGCATCGCCCCGTCCTCCGATAAATGCGCCAGCGACGCTGACCCGCCAGCTTTCAGGTCCAGCGATGACGACACCGGCGTCAGCCACAGCGCCATTCCGTCGTCGGGGTTGATTGCTTGCCCTGGCCGAATCAGCACGCGGTGTTGCTCGTACTGCTCGAAGGCTACACGCGGCAAGCGCGCGACCTGTCCAGCGGCAGGTTCGGCAGTCGCTGCCTGCTGCGCGTTGGCAGACGCCGTCACCAGCGCAGTGACGATGGCAGCAGGTATGAATAGCCCCGCGGTGTAATGCGTTTGCTGTTTTCTGGACACAAAGCTCTCCCTTCCGGCCCGTCTGGGCCGATGTATGTGAATGAATTTGGGTTGGTCAGATGGAGCGCGCGGCGCCCATTTGACTATGTGATGTGGTTCATCCGTTCACGACCTGTCATCCGTCTGCGCCATCGGTCCGGAGGTGACGGCGCGGAACCGCTCGCGGTATTCGCTGGCGCAAACGCCAACGTGACGTTGAAAAGCGCGCCGCATCCGCTCGGCTGACGCAAAGCCGGTCTGGCGGGCAATCTGGTCGATAGGCGCTGTCGATTGTTCCAGCGCCACCCGAGCCGCCTGGACCCTGGCCATTTCGACGAAATGGGCCGGCGTTACTCCTGTTTCATCCTTGAATTTGCGCGCGAACGAACGTTCCGACATAAAGACGCGCGCCGCCAGCGCGGAGACCGTCAGCGGCTCTGTCAGATGTTTTAGCAGGTAACTCAGTGCGGCATTGATCGCAGGGTCGTCAGCCTGCTGGGCAACCAGATGCGCACTGAACTGTGACTGGCCGCCGGGTCGCATCATGTACATGACGTTATAGCGCGCGACCTGTAACGCGATGTCATGGCCCCAATCCATTTCCACCAGCGACAGCGCCAGATCCATACCTGTGGTCACACCCGCCGACGTCCAGACATTACCATCACGCACGTAAATCGCGTCCGGTTCGACGGTCACCGCCGGAAATCGCTGCGCCAGAATGGGACACCACCACCAGTGCGTGGTGGCGCGTCGGCCATCCAGCAGGCCGACCTCGGCGAGAATCATCGCGCCGGTGCAAATGGACACGATGCGATCCGCCTTGGAGGCCGCGTGCGCCACGTAACCCAGTAACGCTTTATCTTTCAACGCCTGGTCGGTGCCGTGACCGCCCGCAACGATCAGCGTATCGATGGGGTGACGGTCGCGCATGGCGGTCGCGAACGATTGGCGGGCCTCTATGGTCAGACCGCTGGTCGTGCGCACCGGGCCCGCTTTCTGCGACACGACATGAACTTCGTATGGTTGCCGGACATCCGGCAGAAACAACCCCGCGCCGGTCAATACCTCCAGTGGGCCCACCACATCGAGGATATGGGCATCGGGATAGGTCACCATCACCACCCGCCGCGGGGTAGGCGGTTTCTTCTGGACTGGTCGTCGCTTGCTCATGGGGAGACAATACTGGAACAGTGCGCTGACCGTTAGGACAAATGCCCCTCGATTTCTGCCAGGCCTTGGTTCCAGCTCACCTGCGCCGGATTTCGCTCAATTTGCCAGCCCGATAGTGCAGCTGGCGCTTCGATGGTCCGAGCAAGCTACCGCCATCGGACTCAGTCAGGTCATTGCGGTCGCGCAAAGTACCGCGCCCATCTTTGACCACAGCCATGCGTCCAGGTACGCCATCCGTTAAGATTCAACCATGCCCTCACCGACCTACCGCTTGCAGATTGACGTGGAGACGGCCTACATCGCCGCCCAGTCCGCGCCGGCAAGCCATCGATACGTCTTTGCTTATACGATCACCATCACCAACGTCGGCGAAGTCGCGGCGCAACTCATCTCCCGACATTGGCTGATCACCGACGCCAACGGCAACGTCCAGGAAGTGCGCGGCGAAGGTGTCGTCGGCGAGCAACCCTATCTTCAACCCGGCGATTCGTTCCGCTACACCAGTGCGGCTTTGCTGGAAACGCCCATCGGCAACATGCAGGGCAGCTACCAGATGATGGCTGCCGATGGCAAAGGCTTCGATGCACCGATTCCGATGTTCCGCCTGGCCATGCCCAATGCCTTGCACTGAAGGCGGCTGAATCAATGGCGACCTACGCAATCGGCGATCTGCAGGGCTGCCTCGATGAGTTCAACGAACTGCTGGCAAAGGTCGAGTTCAATCCGCTGAATGACACCCTGTGGCTGGTGGGTGATCTGGTCAATCGCGGGCCGGATTCGCTCGGCGTACTACGCAAGGTCCACGCACTGGCGGACAGCGTGGTCACGGTCCTCGGCAATCACGATCTGCATCTGCTTGCATGTGGTGCCGGCCGCGAATTACGGCGTAAGGATACCTTCGGCGACATCATCGACGCCCCGGATCGCGACGAACTCCTGGGCTGGCTGCGCCAGCAACCCCTGCTGCATTACGACGATGCGCTGGACTTCGCTCTCGTCCATGCCGGCATTCCGCCGCAGTGGAGCATGGCCGCCGCGTTGCAGGCTGCGCGCGAAGTGGAAGAGTGGTTGCGTTCAGCGGATGCTGACGAACTGCTGCTCAACATGTACGGCAAGGAACCGCTGCGTTTCGAATCGACGCACTCGCCACTGGACCGCGCCCGCTTCACCATCAACGCCTTCACCCGCATGCGCTATTGTTTCAGCGATGGCTCGCTGGAACTCGACAGCAAGGAAGGCCCCGGGACAGCGCCGTTAGGCACCATCCCCTGGTTTCAGCACCCCGCCCGCGTCACGCGGGGCCAACGCATCGCCTTCGGTCACTGGTCCACGCTCAGTCAGAGTGAAGAAGACGCGCGGCAGACCGGCATTTTCCACCTCGATACGGGCTGTGTCTGGGGCGGACGATTGACTGCGCTGAGACTTGAAGATCTGAGTTATCACTGGGTGGAATCACATACAAAGGCGGCGTTCGACTGAAGTATTCGGCGCAATAGACGCGCAATACCGTTCGACAAACGATTGCAAGGTGTATCTCCCGCACTCCGGCTTTCAAGGCTGAAACATCCGAAAATGCTTTGCAGAACGTGAGCAAGACGATGACGTATTACCGCTTGCTGGCATGGCGCGGGCATATACTGCGCGCGGCAGCCATCGCTTCAAGGGGAACGCGTCCATGAGCACACTCAAAAGGCCGGCATACCTCGCCTTGCTGGTTACCCTGATGTCAGTTGTCCCACAGGCCGCGACCGCGGCAACCGTGATATTCGAGTTCTTCGGCGCGTGTACCGCCCTGCGCAATATCGATTGCGCGGCGTTCGGTCTGGATTTTGACGATGCCGTCACGGGTGGTTTTCAGGTAGACGCCAGTCTTGGCCAACCTGGCGCCGTCAGCTTGCTGACCAGTGACCAGTATCTGTTCGCATTCACCTTCGGTAACCAGCACTTCGCCCAGGACGACGCGCTCGGGCTGTTCGCCTTCAACGTCAGTGGCGACGGCGCCAGCATATCGTCCATTGCCGGTAGCTTCCGCAATGCTGCAGGTGCCGTGCTGAGCACCATCACCATTACGACAACGAACGTTGCACTCGGCGAATTCGAAGCGGACACCTTCACGTTCGGCACGGCCGCCATCGGACGCGGTTGGAAGTTGAGTGAGAATTCAGACCTCTTCGTGGCACCCGTCCCCCTGCCCGCCAGTGTTTGGATGATGGCGGGCGCACTGCTGTCGTTTGCCCGTATGCGCGCGCGTGCTGGGCGGGTGGAATTCAGCGGAGCGAAAATGTCGGAGGTCGCGTGGTCGTCACCACATTATGACTGAGGCACGCCGCTCACATCACCATTTTCACCACGTACCGACAACGGCCTGCCTCGATGATGGGGAATGCCAGGCATGGCCGTTCCACTGGCGCTGTGCCAGCAGATTCGGATAGCTCGAAAAGTTCGCGCCAGATTCGCGGCCGCCCCGTACGCGCCACCTCCGAGAGCACGCCTGATTCCACGGCCTGTCCAGTACGCGCCTGAAATTCATCCTGCCAGCTATCTGTGCCGCTGAAGCCCATGTGCCAGCGCAATTCTTTTCTATCCCCGCTCATCGCCCACACCTCCATTCGGTGGGTGATGGGTGTTTCCAGCGATGACAGCATGACAATGATGTTCACCTGGCCATCCATGTGATAAATCGGCAGCGCGATTCCAGTGACGAATCCGGCCTCGTGTGCACTCTGCGCACGTGCGAATTTTTGTGATTGCCCAAGTTCGGACAACAACACAGGCATGTTCTGGGCCCAGGCCATGCCCGGCAAGCCAAAGCCTTTGCGGAAATGCGTTCGATGCGAAAGGTACTCGAAGTCTTTCAGATTGCCGTAACAGCCCGAGGCCAGCGAAAGGTCATAGTCAGCCGCGCCATCACAATGCCAGTACTCGAGAGCGCCTTTCTTGTCATCTTCCTCACCGCACAGAAAAACCACCACGGCCTTCAGGTAGTCACCGGCGAATATGGGAATACCCAGGCCTGCAGTGATACCCGAGGCGGCCGCCTCGTCACATCGTTCGAAGTAGCTGCCGTTAAGTTTGGACAGCACCTGCGGCGCTCCCGAAGCCCAGACCTTTCCTGGTAGTCCATGGTCGAACGTGAACGTCTTGTCGATACTCGCAGCTTCGAAGGTTTCCAATCCAGGGTAAATGCCTCCACCGTGGACCAGCAGGTTTTCTTCG
>JACKNH010000021.1 GCA_024234975.1 Gammaproteobacteria bacterium | reverse complement strand
TTGGCACCTCGATGTCGGCTCATCACATCCTGGGGCTGAAGCCGGTCCCAAGGGTATGGCTGTTCGCCATTTAAAGTGGTACGCGAGCTGGGTTTAGAACGTCGTGAGACAGTTCGGTCCCTATCTACCGTGGGCGTTGGAGACTTGAGGGAAGCTGTCCTTAGTACGAGAGGACCGGGATGGACGCACCTCTGGTGTTCCGGTTGTCACGCCAGTGGCATTGCCGGGTAGCTATGTGCGGACGGGATAACCGCTGAAAGCATCTAAGCGGGAAGCCCCTCCCAAGATTAGGTCTCCCTGGGACTTCGAGTCCCCTGAAGGGCCCTTGTAGACTACAAGGTTGATAGGCTGGGTGTGGAAGTGTGGTAACACATGAAGCTAACCAGTACTAATTGCCCGTGAGGCTTGACCATATAACACCAAAACGTTTTGCAACCATGATGGCTGCTGACGATTAGGGATTGGTCGCAAACGCAGGTGTACTTGCCTTGCACGACTCTTCGAATTCGGGAACGTCAGTTCCCAAACAGTTTGCCTGGCGACCATAGCAAGCAGGAACCACCTGAATCCATCTCGAACTCAGAAGTGAAACTGCTTAGCGCCGATGGTAGTGTGTCAGTAGGCATGCGAGAGTAGGACATTGTCAGGCATTTAATATGGAACCCCCGGTCAGGTTTAACCTGCCGGGGGTTTTTTATTTTGATGGGCTGCGGGCGTCACTGACATCGCAATCCGGGCTCGTCGTTTCGCACCTATGGAAGCCGCGATACACAACGCTGGCCTGATCGGCGAACCTATCGTAAACAGGAAAATCCGGACCCACTTCAGCCACTCAATGTCTGCCGCCCCGTCCACAACTGGTAGCCGCCGAAATCATCGGCTTCGAGACACCTTGAAGGCGTCGCAAAAGGATGCCGCCTGCTCGTCGGTCATGAACGGAATCTGCGACAATTTTCTCAGCCCATTCGCTGTCTCGCTGCATGCCACGCTACCGCAAATCGCCTGGTTGACTGCGATACCACAATTCATAGGGGCGCTGCTGCAGCTACCTTCGGTACTGCTCGGGATGCACCGCGAGCGCAAGCAACTTATTGTTACTGCAGCAATTCTTCAGGCCGCCGCAGTAGGTCTGCTTGCACTTCTGGCGTGGCAACCTCCCTTTACGGTTGTATCCCTGGTAATTGCCAGTGCAGTGGTCTACCAGGCGGCCGGAAATGTAGTGCAGCCACATTGGCGTGCACTGATGGGCAATCTCGTTCCCGAACGAAGGCGCGGCAGGTTCTTCGCGCGAAGGACGCGCCTCACGATGATGGTGACCTTCAGTGCTTTCCTCGCAGGCGGCTGGATCCTGCAGGTGAGTACCGACCGTGGCCTGCCACATTCAGGCTTTGCCCTCGTTTTCATGGCCGCGGCAATTGGCAGAGTGCTCTCCGCGCGGTATCTCGCGATGATGCACGACCCGTCACCGCTACCGCCTCCAGCCACTGAACGAGCGTTGCACAGAACCAGTCACGCAGTCCGCGAGGCCCTGCGAAACCGGACTTTCCGCAATTACTCCCTCTTCTTCGCGGCGATGCAGGGGGCTGTTGCTGTCGGGTCTCCCTTTTTTACGGTCTACCTTCTCCGCGTATTGGGATACAGCTATGTCGAATTCACGCTGACGACGGCCAGCGCGATATTTGCTCAATTCCTTATGTTGCCGGTGTGGGGAAAGCTGGGTGACCAGCTGGGAAACCGGGTCGTCATGCTTGCAACTGGCCTGGTGATTCCCATTCTCCCGGCGCTGTGGATCGCAAGCGATACCTTCTGGCCTCTGGTGGGTGCGCAACTGCTATCGGGGATCGCCTGGAGCGGATTCAGTCTCAGTACTGCCAATTACCTGTACGATCTGCGGCCACATCAAACACATTTCGCGGCGTACGCCGCGTTTCAATCCGGCATCAGTGCAACCGCAGTCCTGCTAGGCGCCCTGGCGGGTGGATATCTTGCGGCAGCCCTGCCGACGCAAATCTCCCTTGGCGGAAACATCCACGCCTGGCAGACGCCGCTATATGGCGTATTTGCGATATCGATGCTTTTGCGACTGCTGGTTGTCTGCTGGTTCCTGCCCCGCGCTGAAGAACCGCGGATTCGCCGACGGCCACAGCTCCGCGAATTGATTGTCCGGGTTGCCCGGTTCAACCCGATCAGCGGCGTCGCGCTGGATTGGGTGACTGTTGCACGCAAGCCTGCGACAAACCCGGTGACCACGCCTGAGGCTCGCCAAAACGACACAAATGGCGCTCGCAAACTTGACTAGCATCATGGTCGCCGCTCACCAACATTCAAAAATTGAAGCCGCACCAAAATAGGCCGCTACACCTCCGGTAGCATCCAGGGAGCAGGCATGCTGATCAGCGATTTGCTGATTGGAATCGGGTTTCCTTACCCATCCCATCAAGAGAACATTACCGGAGGCCAACATGGCGTCATTGTACGAACGACTCGGCGGCGCTGCCGCCATAGATGCGGCGGTCGACATCTTTTACCGCAAGATGCTTGCCGACGACCGCGTCAGTCACTTCTTCGACAACACGGATATGGACAAGCAGATCGCCAAGCAGAAGGGGTTCCTCACGCTGGCATTCGGCGGTCCGAACAATTACACCGGCAAGGATATGCGGGAAGGACACAGGCACCTCGTGGCCAAAGGCCTTAACGATACTCATGTGGATATCGTCATTGAGCATCTCGGCGCAACACTTAAGGAACTGGGCGTAGCCGATAGCGACATCGCGGAAATCGCCGCTATCGCCAACAGCGTACGCGACGACGTACTGGACCGCTGAATCCAGGGAATACGAAATGTCGGGAACGGTCCGGTTCGAAGGCCAAAACTATCCTTTGAATGACGGCGAGACGGTGTTGGATACTCTGTTAAGGAACGGCCAGCCCATTGCCTTCTCATGCCGTTCCGGATTATGTCAGTCCTGTCTGCTGCAGGCCGTGGACGGCGAACTGCCCGAAGCGGCGCAGACAGGTTTGAAACCCACGTACCGGGCACAAGGACTATTCCTCGCATGCCAATGCCGGCCGGCTGGCACATTGTGTGTTCGTACGCCCGAAAATGCCGGTATCGACACCAAAGCTGAAATAGTCGAACTCTCGCGGTTGAACGCCACCGTCCTGAAAGTCAGGTTACGCCCGTCGCAGACATTCAGCTGCCGCCCCGGTCAGTACCTGACGCTGCTCGCGCCCGGCCCGATTGCCCGAAGCTACTCCATCGCCAACGACCCTGAGATGGAGCGCGAAATCGAACTGCATGTCCGATTACTGCCAGCCGGCAAGATGAGCCACTGGCTAGAGCACCAGGCTGTGCCCGGTACGCAGGTGACTGTGCGCGGGCCTGCCGGAAGTTGCTTCTACACCGGTGATGATAATCGCCAATGGCCAATTGTGTTGGCAGGGACCGGTACCGGTCTCGCGCCGCTCTATGGAATCCTGCAGGACGCACTTTCCAACAATCATCGCGGCCCGATACAGATTCTCCATGGAGCACTCCGCGAATCAGACTTGTACTTGCAGTCCGAGCTGACGCAGCTCGCGGCGGAGCACGACAATCTCACCTATTCCACTTGCGTTCTGCAATCGGCGGATGGCGCGCCCGATGCTTCCGGAGATATACAGGAGCGCGTATTGACCGTGCTGAAAAGCATGGCCAATGACGTCAGGCTCTACCTGTGCGGAGCACCGGAAATGGTGAATCCGCTCAAGACAAGAGCATTTCTGGCTGGCGTGGCCTCCCGCAACATACACGCCGATCCTTTCCTGCCGAGCGTCGCATCCGGAAACTGACGCTTGTATCGTTCGAAGGACCGCCGGTGGACCCCACGACTGGCAGGTACTGCCTCGTCTGGATCAAACCGGGTACTATCCGGCACGATGAACGTATCGACCTCACTTCAAGGTAGCAGGTACTTGCAACAATGACTTTCAACCAGCTGCGAATTGCATTTGCGGCCGTAACGCTGGCGGCGCTCGTCGCATGCGACGATTCGCCTTCCTCAGTCCAGCCGGGCGTCGCGCTAGATGCAACACCGCCTGCCAGCGGCGACATCACGCGGGAACGATTGTTGAACGCCAGTCGGGCCCCTGAAAACTGGCTGACGACGGGTTTCGATTCTGGCAAATCACATTTCAGTCCACTGGCAAGGATCAATCGCACGACGGTCAGCCAACTGGGCCTGGCATGGTCGTATGAGACGCATACGAATCGCGGCCTGGAGGCGACTCCGATCATCGTTGACGGCGTATTGTTCACTTCAGGCGTCAACGGCCGCGTGTATGCGCTTGATGCCGTTACGGGCGCGGAGCGATGGTTATTTGATCCGCAAATCGATCCCCAGGTAAATCGTGTTGCCTGTTGTGATGCGGTCAACCGCGGTGTGGCGGTTTGGGAAGGTCGGGTCTATGTTGCCGCGCTCGATGGGCGCCTGTTTGCACTGGACGCCGCGTCCGGCATCGAGCTCTGGCAGGTTGATACCATCATCGATAAGACACGAGGTTACTCGAGCACAGGGGCGCCGGAGATGGCCGGTGACGTCGTCGTCATCGGCAACGCTGGTGCTGAGTACGACGCCCGCGGATATGTGTCCGCTTATGACCGTCTCACTGGTGAATTGAATTGGCGCTTCTACATCGTTCCCGGTCCTGCCGATCAACCGTACGAACACATTGAACTCGAGCGCGCCGCAACCACCTGGGACCCCAACAGCCGGTTCGACGTCGGGGGTGGTGGTACCGCTTGGGACGGTATCGTTTACGATCCCGAGCTGAACCTGGTGTACGTCGGAACCGGAAACGCCGCTCTGTATAACCGCAATGAACGCAGTCCGGCGGGGGGCGACAACCTTTACCTCTCGTCCATCCTCGCTATCAATGCAACCACAGGGAGATTGGCCTGGCACTATCAGGAGACGCCGGGCGATCAGTGGGATTACACGGCCACCGCGCCGATGATTCTCACGCAACTCACTGTCGGAGGCACGCAGCGCAAAGTGCTGCTGCACGCACCCAAAAACGGCTTCTTTTACGTACTCGATCGTGCGACCGGCGAATTGTTGTCGGCGGAGAAGTTCGCACCCGCCAATTGGGCCAGCCATGTCGATCTCGCGACGGGCAGACCCGCTATATCAACCGCCGCGGACTACGCAGATGGCCCTGCATTGATCTACCCATGGACGGGCGGGGCACATAGCTGGAACCCGATGGCCTTCAGTCCGATGACCGGCCTCGTCTACATACCCATCGCGGAAGCGGCTATTGTCTTGTTCGACCCCACCGATGGCCACGAGTATCACCCCGGCCAGCGTAACACCAGCACCTATGGCATGTCGTACAGCGGGGCCATATTCGGCGCGCCCGAATTGAGCGAATCGCTGAAGGCAAAGCTGGCCGCGCCGGAATTATGGGAAGGCGCGCCTGCCCCGCGCGGCGGATTACGTGCGTGGGACCCGGTTGCGCAACAAGCAAGATGGGAAGTGACCTGGGCGCAACCCTATGATCACGGTGGCGTACTGGCGACCGGCGGCGACCTCGTGGTTCAAGGCGGGCTCGATGGCCGGCTGAATTTCTACGACGCTGAAAACGGCGCGCTGCTCTACAGTATCGAAACCGGCAGCTCCATCATCGCAGCACCCGCCACCTACGAAGTCGGCGGTGAGCAATATATCGTCGTCATGGCGGCAGCAGGTGGAGGACCATTGGCATTTGCACCGCCGCCGGACAGCGCGGCGTACAAGTACGGAAATCAAGGGCGGATACTGGCGTTCAAGCTTGGTGGTGAGCCGGTGTCGTTGCCACCGGCGTTGCCCCCGGAAGCGCCCATTCCCCTTCCGCCGCCTGTTTCAGCCTCCACCGAAACAATTACCCGCGGTGCCCGATTGTTTGGTGACCACTGTATCCGCTGTCATCCAAACACAGTCGACCGCCCGCGGACCGCATCGGCCGACCTGCGCCGAATGTCCGCCGCGACCCACGCCGCATTCGAGCAGATACTGCTGGGAGGCACATTGCAGCCATTGGGCATGCCACGTTGGGATGATGTACTCGATGACGAGGACGTAACCGCAATTCATCAGTATCTGATTACGACCGCCAGGGCGGCATATGATGCCGAGAATGACTGAGTCCGGGTGCTGCCCTCAACGCGTCGCAAACATCGTTCCAGGTTTTCGGCAGCCAATCAGATCTGCATCGAATGTAACGTCATGCCTCGTATAACTTGAACAAGCCGTCCAGCACCAGTTCATGGTATCGCACGATGCCGATGACCTTATCGTCGTCAATAACCGGGACGACAGATAATCCAAACCTGTCGAACAAGCGCGCGCAGTAACGCACATCCATGCCTGGCGGCACCGATACCACCGGTTTTGACATGATCTCGTAGATATTCACTCGCTCGGGGGCACGATCTCTGGCCAGGACTTTCTTCGCGATATCCGCGAGCAACAGAATGCCGTGCGCGTCATGCTCATCCCGCCTCTGGACCATAATGACATCCACATTACGTGAGCGCATGGTGGTGATTGCATCCATGGCGGTCTGCAAGCCATCCATCTCCACGAACTGCGTATTCATCACATCGCTGGCGGTGATGCGCCGATGTCCTGTCATAGACCTTCTCCGATATCGTTACTGATTTCCATGACCTGATGGGTTACCCCGACTGCGTCCTCGACATCGATCTGAAACGCAATGCCGACCCCGGGCTTGGCATCAAACTCGCCCTCGCGCGCGATGACCTCGAGAATATGCCTGGATCTGTGCTCCTCCACCAGCAGCAGGATCACATCACGTTGACTCTCCAGGGCGAGGCCAAGGAATGTTTTCTGCTTTTTCAGCCCTTCGCCCCGAGCATTGTTGATAACAGTGGCGCCAGTGGCGCCCGCATCACGGGCTGCATTGAGCACTTTGTCCGTACGATCATCGTCGATGAATACAACGATCATTTTGAAATGCATGACATTCAACTCCTGCGACTATCGGCTGCCTCGCGCCGCTTGTCCCGCCACAGTCGTAACCGGGCAAGCTGGGCGTAGCCAATAACCGTCATGATTGGAAACAAACTGGCAAATGCAATCAAGCCGAAGCCATCCACCAACGGGTTACGGCCCGGAACCGTTTCCGCCAGCCCGAGGCCGAGCGCGGCGACCAGTGGCACGGTAACGGTTGAGGTTGTGACGCCGCCGGAATCGTAAGCCAGTGGCACGATCATCCGCGGCGCGAACGCGGTCTGGAGCACTACGAACGCGTAGCCGGCAATTATGTAGTAATGGATCGGGTCGCCGACCACGATGCGGTAGCTTCCCAAAGCGATTCCAATGGCGACGCCCAGGGCAACCGCAATCCGCAAGCCCCATACGCTGATGGTGCCACCGGACACCTCGTTGGCCTTCATGGCCACTGCAATCAGGGAAGGTTCGGCAATGGTGGTGGAGAAGCCGATCAGAAACGCGAACAGGTATACCCAACCGTAGTCCTGCCAGTCCAGTGTGGCTGCGCGCGCAACCATACCGGCAGTTTCGTCTACGCCAGCGATGAAGGAAGGATCGGTCAATTGTGCAGCCATCATCCTGCCCAATGGAAACAGGCACCATTCCAATCCAAGCAGAAACAGCGCCAGCCCGATGACAACCCAGACAAATCCGGCCACAACCCGACCGAGGTGTGGTATCGGCCGCCTGATTACGAACAACTGAAAGCCGAAGATAATGCAGGCGATCGGGATGATGTCACGCAGCGTCCCGGTGAGAACGGCAACGAAATCGGCAATCCAGCCGTTCAAAGCAGAATCCCGTAAATCATCACAAACATCATCGGTGTCAACGATGCGAAAGCGATCAGACCGAAACCATCGATCATAGGGTTGCGGCCACGGACCGATGATGCAAGCCCCACGCCCAGCGCTGTCACCAGCGGCACCGTAATTGTTGATGTGGTCACGCCGCCTGAGTCGTATGCGATGCCGATGATCTCCGATGGTGCAAAAGCGGTGATGACGACAATGAGCACGTAACCGCCGATGATCAAATACTGGATCGGCCAGCCCTTGATGATTCTGATGACGCCCAGCACGATCGCAAAACCCACTGACAGCGCAACTGCCATTCGCAGTCCGAATGCGTAGCGCGCCCGCGCCGCATCCGAATCCGGAATCATGTTTCCGTCCGCTGCTACTGAGGCGGCCTCATCGGCCACCGCCAGCAACGCAGGTTCAGCAACGGTGGTCCCGAACCCAAGCGCGAATGCGAATATCAGCAGCCATGCGATGCTGCCCTTGCGCGCAAATGCATGCGCCATCGATTCGCCGATTGGAAACAGGCCTTGCTCGAGGCCATGGATGAAGAAGGTGAGACCGAGCACGATGAACACAACACCGGCCAGCATGCGCCCGATATCTTCAACCGGCTGTTGCAATACCACGATCTGGAAGAACGCCACGACAATCAGTATCGGGGCGAGATCGCGGAGACTGCCGACCATCGCCGCGAGCAGTTTGCGCAATGTCACCAACACGGCCGGATGGTTCTCCCCTGTGAAGTAAGTCTTGCCCGGACGAGGCTTCCGGGCTCTCGGTATGTCTGACGGGAAAGCCCTCGCTCCCGGCGCGGCATGAAGCGGGAAGATAACACGTCACAGGCACTCGTGCGGACAGGCGTGCCGGTTGTCCGGCGCTACTCGTGGCGGAGGGCGTCGATCGGTTGCAGTTTGGAAGCTTTCCAGGCGGGGTAATAACCAAAGAAAACGCCGATGATGGCAGAGAACGCAAGGCTCAACACGACGACCTGGCCTTCGATCACGCCTTCGAATGCGATGAGTCTTTCCAGGGCATAAACGATCACAAACGCAGTGGCTATGCCGAGCGCGCCACCCGCGCCGCAAAGTACAACCGCTTCGATGAGAAATTGCGAAAGGATATCGAAAGGTCGAGCGCCGACGGCCATGCGCAGGCCGATTTCGCGCGTACGTTCAGTGACCGATACCAGCATGATATTCATGATGCCGATGCCACCGACGACCAGGCTGACCGAGGCGACAGCGGCCAGCAGGTTGTTGAACACGCGGGTGGTTTCGGCGCGCGTTTCGATCATTTCCGTCAGGTTGCGGATTCGGAATGGCTCATCGTCCTGGTTTGCCGGAATGCGAAACGCCTGGCGCAAGAGCGACGTGATGTCAGACTGCACGCTTTCAAGGTTGGCGCCGTCACGGACCTTGATGAACGACATCCTGATTTCCTTGGGATTGTGGCCGCTGATGCCGGTCAGTCGGTTACGCACCGTCTGGATGGGCAGAATGGCAATGTCATCCTGGTCATCTCCCCGCGCGTCCTGCCCCTTTTCCTGCAGTACGCCGATGACAATTGCATTGAAATCCCTGACGCGGATGGATTGTCCTATCGGGTCCGCCGCACCAAAGAGTTCCTTGGCGATGGTTTTGCCGATGATGATCACCTTCTCCGCTGATCGTTCTTCCTGCGCAGAGAACTCGCGACCTTCGACCACGGGCCAGTTGCGTGCGATGAAGTAGTTGTTGGTGCTGCCATGAATCTGCGCCGACCAGTTCAGGTTGCCGGCAATCAGTTGAGCTTGCGAAAACAACACCGGAGCGGCGGATTCAACCTCGGGGATCTGCGCCTCGATCAGCGCGATCTCCTTTTCGGAAAGCGTCTGGACTTCACCGGCGCCGAGATTGACGGGCCCGCCGCCGCCGCGCATGCCGCCGAACAATACCAGTACGTTGCCACCGAGGCCTTCGATGAAGGTATCCACCTTGGCCTGCGCACCGGCGCCCATCGCGACCATGATGATGACCGAGCCGACGCCGATGATGATACCGAGCATGGTGAGGATGCTGCGTAGAACATTGACCCGCAGTGCACCGGCGGCAACGCGAAACAGGATCAGGATGCGCAGCATTTCACCGCTCATGCCGGAACCCGTTCGCGTTCGGCCAGACGGCGCACAGCGGTCGGAGCATCCGAAATCACCTTGCCATCGCGGAACAACAGCAGTCGCTTGGCGTGGGCAGCGATGTCTGATTCGTGGGTGACCAGGATCACCGTGCGCCCGCCGTTATTCAGATCCTCGAACAGGCGCATGATTTCTTCACTGGTTCGCGTATCAAGCGCACCGGTCGGTTCGTCCGCCATCAGCAGACTGGGATCGTTGACGAGCGCGCGGGCGATGGCGACGCGCTGCTGCTGGCCGCCCGAAAGTTGCGACGGGTGATGGTCCATGCGTTTGCCAAGTCCAACCTGCTCAAGGCAGGCAATGGCCCGGGTATCCCATTCCTGCTCCGGCACACCCGAATACAGTAATGGCAGCTTGACGTTCTCCAGCGCGCTCATGCGTGGCAGCAGATTGAATTGCTGGAACACAAAACCGATATAGCGGTTTCGAATCGCGGCAAGCTCATCAGCTTTCAGTCGCGAGATATCACTACCGTCGAGGAGAATACTGCCTGAGGTTGGCGTATCCAGACATCCAATCAGGTTCATGAACGTGGACTTGCCCGAGCCCGAAGGCCCCATCACCGCGACAAACTCGCCACGTACGATATCGATATCGACGCCTGCCAGCGCCCACACGGTGTCGCCGCCCATCCGGTAGGCTTTTTTCAGCGCTTGTGTGTGCAGCAGCACGTCGTTTGCGGTCATCGGAAATCTATTCCGTGTCCCTGACCGCGCGGGTGACGACTTCGTCGCCTTCCTTCAGATCGCCGCGCACAAGCTCGGCATACTCGTTGTCGCTGAGGCCGGTGAGGATGCGCATGGACTGCGGCTGACCATCGCGTAATACATAGACTTCGCCCGGTGTGACCTGTACGGGTTGCTCACCGTTACCTGGTCCCCCGGCGCCGCCGAATCCGCCGCCGCCCGGTCTGCCAGGCATCAATGCGGTGATCTGTTCCGGCGTCAGGAAGGCCTGCAGTTCGTTCTGCAGTTTCTGCCGCGCCAGTTGAATGCCGTTGCGAAAATCCGGTGGCCCACCAAAGCCACCGCCGCGGGGGCCGCCACCGCTGGCTTGCAGGCTGCTCTGCAGCGTCGCAACGAAACGTTCGATGGCTTCTTCGGCCTGCTTGTGTTTTTCCGGCGGCAGTTCAAGCTTCTTCAGGTTTTCACGGAACGCCTGTGCGGGATTGCCGAACTGGCCACCGCCGGTATTGCCGCCGGCTTCGGCGCCAGGCGGTCTGAAGCGCAACGCGGCGTTGGGTATGCGCAGTACGTCATCGTGCTGACCGAGAATGATATCGATATTCGCGGTCATGCCCGGCAGTAGTGACTGGTCGCGGTTGGCGGCATTGATGATGACTTTATAGGTGACGACATTGGCGGTTGTGGTCGCGGCCTTGCGCACCTGGACGACTTCGCCGCTGAACACGCGATTGGGAAAGGCGTCGACGCGAAATCTCACGTTGAGGCCTTCGCGGATCTTGCCGATGTCGGATTCGTCCAGGCTGGCTTCGATCTGCATCTGCGACAAATCCTGCGCGATCTGGAACAACACCGGGGCTTGCAGGCTTGCCGCCACGGTCTGGCCGGCATCCACCTGGCGGTCAATGACAATACCCGCAACCGGAGAACGGATGTAGGTACGCTCCAGGTCCAGTCTGGATTGTTCGACGACAGCCTTGCGCTGCATGATTTGCGCTTGTGCCGCTTTCACCTGGGCTTTGGCCAGCGCTACCTGGGCCACGGCTGAGCGATTGGTCGCTTCGGTGGTATCGAGCTCGGACTGGCTGATCAGCTTGCGTTCCACCAGTTGCTTCTGGCGCTTGTACTCGCTCGCCCAGCGGTCACGTTCGGCTTCGGCTTTCAGCAGCGATGCCTCCTGCTGTGCCAGATTGGCCTCGGCGGCCGCGAGATCAGCTTCGTTCTGCTGCAGGCGGGCGCGAATCGTGCGGTCGTCAATCCGCGCAATGACCTGGCCCTGGGTCACTTGTGAATTGAAGTCGGCGTGCAATTCCGATATCAGACCGGAAATTTCCGAGCCGACATCGACAGTCACCAGCGGGCTGATGATGCCGGCGGCATTGACGACACTTTCGATGCTACCCTTGCTGACCGGCTGGGTCTGGAAGGTGATTTCCTCAACCTTTCCGGTGCGGCTGAAATACCAGGCGGCGGCTGCCGCGATGATGACGGCGAGGATGATTAATCGCTTGAACATGCTGGGTCCATTTCCGGCTACCGTTTTTTTTCCTGACCATCAGGGGCCGTGCCCTGGCGGCATCGCGCACGAAATCTGGTTATTGAAGCTAACGAACACTTCGGCAACCGGTTGACAGCTCTGGGCATCGGTGGATGCCAGGCGTTGGCCTCAGCTCAGCGTTGGCCGCGTTGCCACGGAAAAGTTCCGTGACCGGGAGTCGTCAGCGGCCGCTGACCACGCCCCACGGAGACTCACCGACTTCGATCCGACCGACGACTTCCCAGCGGCCGGTATCGATCACTGTCACATCGTCGGATGGCCCGTTCGCGCTGTACAACCTGGTGCCGTCGGGACTCAACGCAATGCCCCAGGGACGCGTACCAACTTTCACGGTGCGTACGGCGGGCTCGCCGTGCAGATTAATCGCGGCCACTGTGCTGTCGCGACCGTTGCCGACGTACAGCGTTTGGCCATCCGGTGCCAGCGCCAGCCCCATCGGCATGGCAGTCGGCCCGACCGCCAGCCGCCGCACTACCCGTAAAGCCTGCATGTCCAGCATTACGACTTCACGTGAAAGTTCTGTAGATACAAACGCATAACGCCCATCGGGGCGGAAGATGATGTCGCGCGGACGTAGTCCCACCGGAATGCGTTTGAGCGCAACATGCGACTGGCTGTCGATCACGGCGATGTCGTGGTCGGCTTCACTGGTGACCAGCACCGTGCTGCCGTCAGGTGAAACCTTGACGCCTTCCGGTTCGTCGCCGACTGAAATCGTTGCGATGACATTTCCTGTCACAGTATCCAGTACCGTGGTGCTGCCAGCATCTTCATTCGAGATATAGATGCGGGGTGCGGTCGGGCTGATATCGAATTGCTCCGGATCTGATCCCCCCGGATAGGTGCGCACGACCTGGCCGCTGCGGGTGTCGATCTGGGCGATGCCATCCTGGCCCGGGTCGCGGACCTGTGCCTCACACTCTTCGTCCGGCATCGTAGGTGGGCATTTGGGCGAACCGGACAGCGCCACGTACAATGACCTGCCATCGGCGGACAGACGCAATCCGCGCGGACGTTTTCCGACAGCGATGGATTCCATGACCTGCATGGAGGCGCCGTCGATGACCGAAACGGTGTTCGAATCCTCGTTGGTGACATAGATGCGATAAGCGTCGGCAGCCTGCGCGGTCGACGTCAATAACGCCGCGGCAATCATTGATCCGGAGAGTCCTGCGCGGGCCGTGCTCAGTATGGTGCGGGGTACTACAGGGAGGTCAAACACGTTCCAGTCTCGCACTTCACGGGTTTCATTCGGCCGCAGATCGTAACAACCATGGCTGTGGGCCGGAAGTGGCAGCGCTATGCAGCATCACAAAAAAAGGGAGGCTCAGCTTGGCGCACGTCATGTTCTGCTGGGAATACGGCGCAAACCTCGGACACCTGTTGATCCATTCGCCCTTGATTCGGGCCCTGTTGGACGACGGCCACCAGGTGTCGTTCGCGGCCTCACGGGCGGACGCGCTGGCGGCGGCATTCGAGGATCTGCCAATAAACAAGGTGATAGCGCCGCCACTGAAGTTCACCCGTGCCACCAGCCGCTCCAACGTCGTCAGCCTGGCGGAAATTCTGCTCGACTGCGGCTGTGCCGAAGTGAACGTTCTGCGGGAGAGAGTCGACGGGTGGCGCGAGATATTGACGGCGCAGGCGCCTGATCTGCTGATACATGACTACAGCCCGGCAGCGATGGTTGCCAACCTGGGCAGTCATCGGCCGGGCATCACGGTGGGCAGCGGCTTCTTTGTTCCCCCGCTTCAGCGGCCGGTACCACCATTGCGTTACTGGCAGCCGGTCGACCGGGCGCGTCTCGTACACGCCGAGCAGCAGCTGGTCGACAATATCAATGCCGTCATGGCGGCAGAGGGCGGGCGGCTGGAAGCGCTGGCGGATCTGTTCGACTCGACAGCCTGCGTGTTGTATTCATTTCCCGAGCTCGATCACTACGGCCGGCCACCGGAAGGATACCGTTGGACAGGCGCGTTTGCCGATAGTGTCGGCTGCGTCGAGCCGCGCTGGCCGGCGGGGGACAGCCCGCGTGTCGTGGGTTACCTGCGTCAGTCTCCGGTCAGTGTTCAGGTACTGGAACGACTGGTGGCCAGTGGCTGCCGCCTGGTTGTCTATGCGCCTGATATGGCGGCGGACCTGCCGTTGTTCACTTCGCCCAAAGTGGTGAGGACGACCGCGCCAATCGATCTCGTCGAGGCCGGCAAGGTCGCGGACCTCGCCGTTTCCAATGCCAACTTCAATACGGTGACGGCGTTGCTCGCCGCCGGTGTACCGCAGTTGTTGCTGCCGACATCGGTCGAGCGCTATCTGGTGGCGCGGCGGGTCGAACTGCTCGGAGCCGGGCTGGCGATACCCGGCTCCAACATCGCACGCGTGGATGAACGAATATATGCGTTGCTGAACCGCCCTGAATTTCGCCGCAATGCACGGTCGTTCGCCGACAGGTACAGTGCGTGGACCCGCGATCGCCAGGTGAACCAGATGCGCGAACTGGTCGCGGACCTGCTGGTTCGGCATTGATGGCGTGGTGGAGCGATCCTGGTTGAGTGCCAATCAACCGCACGGGATAATCGCCGCCAGAGGGCAATCCGCGCAGGATTGAGCTGGTACGGCATGGCCTGATGGTCAGCCATTGACCGCGACTGGGCGGGGCGCCGGTTCGAATTCATGCCGGCACCTGAATCACACAGCGGTGGGAGGAGTCTCGTGGCATTACCTTGCATTATCACTGTTGCAATCACCGGGTCGGTTCCGCGCAAGGAGCACAATCCGGCGGTACCTATCACCATTGACGAGCAGATCGAATCGACCCACGCCGCCTACGAAGCAGGTGCTGCGCTGGCGCATGTTCACGTGCGAAATCCCGACGGCAGCAATTCTTCCGATCCTGAATTGTTCAAAGCATTGCGGGACGGCCTGGTAAAACATTGCCCCGGCATGATTATCCAGTTCTCCACCGGTGGGCGCAGCGGCGCGGGCAGTGAACGCGGGGGGATGTTGAAACACCGGCCGGATATGGCGTCGTTGACGACGGGCTCATGCAATTTCCCTTTATCCGTATACGAGAATTCCCCCGCGCTGATCGATGAACTCGCCGGCAAGATGCTCGAGTACGACATCAAGCCGGAAATCGAGGCGTTTGACCTGTCGATGCTTTATTCAGCGGCGCAGCTGGTGGAACGCGGCTTGATGCGCAGCCCGGTACACGTGCAGTTCGTCATGGGGGTCAGGAACGCCATGCCCGGGCTGATCGGAAGTTTTCGAGTTCCATCTGCACAAACCGCGCAGTGGTTGCCGGGCTTCACGGGACTGGCGCCGGTGTCGGTCGTGACCAGTTGATGGTGAAACGAATGGGCCCTGAACTCGGCGGCCGCGTACGCACCGGACTGAGGACAACCTCGTTACGAGATAAGACACGGCTGGCCAACAGCATGCGCTGGAGCCTGGCTGCCCGCGCGGCCGGGATCTCTGTGGCAAATACGGCGCGAAGTGGCACACCGGCCAAGGTATCGGGAGCTGCTGGGCAGTTTGCCCATGCATCCTGACGCACGGTAGCGAAGTCATGAAGACAGTGATACGGGTCTAGCCGGTAACGCCAACGTGCCTGGACTGAATTTCCCGCCACCGGCCCTGCCCTGAACATCGTTTTTGCGCGCGGCAGCCGGCATTGCGTGGCCGATGAGACGGCACGCCTGGCTTTCAGCGAGCCCCTCATACTTGCCAGTGGCAGCCAGGCACAGGTTGCGGATGAAATCGCCGCGCATCCGGTTCGATGCTCGCAGGTCGTTTCGACGGTGCACGTACGCATCGCACCGCTGGCGACGTATCGTACTGAAGCGGCTGCACTTTGCGCTGCGGCGCTGACTGCACGGTGGCGACGGCGGCGGCTCAACCACTGACTAGCAAAAGCGCTGGCGCTGTACGCTGGTCTGCCTGGTGACCGTGTTGCTGGCGACCTACGCCGGATCGGAAATGACCGACATCTTGGGGTAATCACTGAGCAGGGCCGGAAACAGACCGGGCGTGACGTCAGGTCCTGCTGGTACTGGGTGATTCACGACGTCGAGCTGACCCTTGCCCTTTGCTTGCGCTCGATCGCCGCTGCGAGCGGCATGAACGCGATTGCGCAGGCGGCGGTCAACCTGACTGCGACTTCGCGCGACCCTGTGACCGGAACTTCGCATGCCGAGGAAGCGATTCGTTTGATGGCGCGCGCTTTGCTGAAAAAGTCGTCGCCATGACATCATTGGTGGATATCGACGCGCGCGTAACAGGCGCTGTACGCGGCGTGTTCATTGGCAGTGCGCTGGGGGACCGGCGGGACATCACTGCATCACCGCCTTTGCCATGTGTTTGCGGCAGTTTCTGGTTTGCCCCGACGCGCAGACACATGCCGTGCTGTTACTGCATACGGTTGCCTGCAATGCGCGGCGCGCGTCGACGGTACGCAGCGACTGGCACGCGTCAGCCCGCGGAGCAATGCGGCAGTCGGATCCAGCGACCTGCCTGCATTGGTGGGAGCGCCGACACACTCGCAGCGTTGGGTTTTGCCAGTAACGACATCCCGCGTGCGGCGGCGTTGGCCGCAACCTTGAGAATGTCATCACGCCGGTGGCGAACGCAGTCACTGACAGCTCCTGCTTGAACGCGCGTTCAGCGGCGAGCCTGACGCCTGACACATGGTCGGGTTGAATGCGGTAGACGCTGCTTTGTCCGTGTAATACTGCGGTGAGCCCATCACACTGCTGGTCGACACAGCCCCAGCGACCAGACCTACATCGAGGATTGTGAAGCGTGTTGCTGGCTCCATGGTCATCACCGCGCAAGGGACGATGAGCAGAATGTATCGCTGAACGCAAGGCGCGAGAGCAGGACTGAGAATTAAAATCAGTCCGGGATGTCGTTCAGTCGTCGAGGTCTTCGTCAAGCGCGTGGCCCCAAAAACGCGTTTAAGGCGCGCAAGATATTCACGATTGAATGTGCTTGTACCAACGACGTTTGACGGGCGTAAATGATGCAACCTGAGTTCGTGCAGGCCAGCAATCTTCTTCTTGCTGTTGGTCAGCAAATCGGAAACTGGCGGTCACCGGTGAAGTAGTGCAACAGTGCGGCAGCGTCCGCGAAAATCACGCCGAATCGTCCGGCAGACCCAGTCCGGTTCGCTTCTGGTGGTGTTCTCACCGGCGTCCTGCAACAGATATTGTCGCAGCCTTTGGCCCACAGGCCGATGCCGCGTCCCTCGTCCGGCCATATAGATACCGGGGCATGCCGCCCGCCGGATCGGCGGCGATCCGTTCGAGCGCGTGAGTGTTGCGGACCGCATTCACAACGCTGCGATCCGAAGACATCACCGGTAAGACAACTGGAGTCGGACGCGCACCAGTGACTGGCGTCGGATCCAGGCGTGGCGCCACCAGTACGCTGTTCACCGCTATGGATGTCACCAGCGAGGCGAAGAAGCTCTGGCCGCCCTGCCTGTTCAGCGCCGCTGCCAGTCTGACCTTCGTTTGCCCGCAGTACCTGACCAATGCGTACCAGTCGACCAGCAGATATCAACGCCGCCTACGCCAACGGCAACGGAATTGACCGAGCACGTTGAGCAGCAGCAGGTCGCTGCGCCCGGCGCACTGTCGAAAAGTGATACCCGTTGCTCCTGGTCATTGATGCGCACCAGTTTGCCCTGGTCGATCAGACGTTCACGGACAGTGGGATCGAGATGAAAACATGGTCAGGGCTGCCGCGCGTCCGCCATCATTCCGGCGCGATGTATCTGACGACTTCGAGATCGAACCCGGCGGCAATACCGGTGTATTTCACCGCTCCACCCAGGTATCAGCCGCATTTTGCGTACGCTGCTGATGTCACGCAGGATTTACAGCCCCGACGCTAACCTGCATGATGGCGGCGTTACGTGAAGTGGCATCGCGCATGCCTTCGTCCACCTGTTGCACAAGCTGCTGTTCGATGGTTTCCGATGACACCGGCGCAGAACCCAGCAGAATCATCACGCCTTCGTTCTGGCGTGCGATATACGCCAGCGCTTCATGCGCCGACCACCGCGGGTACGGGGCGTCATGCAGATCGGTCAATGCCAGGATATCGCGCAACGGCAATGGCAGATGCACGCGGGTGGGGAAGGCCTCGTCCGGTTTCGGCTGGCCCTTGACCATCGCGTGGTGATATTGATTCTGCGCGGTATCCAGGTAGGTCCGCAATTCGAAGGTGCCGAACTGCGTGTTGACCTCACGCACCCGCATGCAGGTCACGGTGGTTTCGGTGGCCAGACGATGCTGGATGAGTTGTTCGATGGTGCCGATCTTGAGCTGGTGCCGCTGGGCGAACCGTTCGAGATCGCCACGGCGCGCCATGCTGCCGTCTTCATTCATAATCTCGACGATCACCGCGGACGCTTCCAGGCCCGCCAGGCGGGCGAGATCGCAACCGGCTTCGGTATGGCCGGCACGACTCAATACCCCACCGGGTTGCGCCATCAGCGGGAAGATGTGTCCCGGCTGGACGATGTCACGCGCCGATGCCTGTGGCGCTACCGCAACGCGTACGGTGTGGGCCCGATCGTGTGCGGAAATGCCAGTGGTGACGCCCTGTGCCGCTTCAATGGAAACGGTGAAATTGGTGCCCATGGACGAGGAATTGGCATCAACCATCCGCTTCAGATTCAACTGCTGACAGCGCTGCTCGGTCAGTGTCAGGCATACCAGGCCGCGGGCATGGGTGACCATGAAATTGATGTCTTCGGGACGGACCTGCGATGCAGCCATCACGAGGTCGCCCTCGTTTTCGCGATCCTCGTCGTCGACCAGAATGACCATCCGACCGGCGGCGATGTCGTCGATGATTTCGGTGATGGAATTGAACTGCATGGTGCGCTGGACTCTCGTCAGGTTTGTCCCGGCCGGGCGGGTGGCCCGCAAGTGTAGCCGATCAGACTGGCTTGGGCATGTCCGGCAACGGTCGCAGACGCTGTGCCTGCCGTGGATGTCATGCACCTCACAGGTCCGCGTGGTACGATGCGCGCACTTTTTCCTTATTTCCTCAGGAGTCGAGTGTGAAGAAAAGCGCGGTTGCAGTTGGCTTCGCCTCTGCATTGTTACTTTCAGGATGCAATCAGGGCGGCATGAGCGGCCAGTCATCGAATCAGACGGAGGCCGATATGCCCGCAAAGTTGGAAACCCTCGAATCCAAGGTGAGTTACCTGATCGGATTCAATCAGGCAAATTCTTTGAAGCAGCAGGGCGTCGAACTCGACGTGGAAGCTTTCACCGCCGGTATGCGTGATCAGGACAGTGGCACGGATTCGCGCATTCCCGAATCCGACGCTGAAGCGGTCTTTGGCGAATATCAGCAGAAGCTGATGGCGGCCGCGCAGGAGAAACAGGCTGCCGCCGGCGCCACGAACCGCGCCGCCTCGGAAGCCTTTCTGGCTGAAAACCAGAACAAGGAAGGCGTGATGACGACCGCCTCCGGCCTGCAGTACAAGGTGTTGACCGAAGGTACCGGCCCCAAGCCCACCCCGCAGAGCACCGTGAGCGTGCATTACACGGGGCGCCTGGTCGACGGCACCGTGTTTGACAGCTCCGTTGAACGCGGTACACCGGCGGAATTCGGCGTGACCCAGGTGATTCCCGGCTGGACCGAAGCCCTGCAGTTGATGAACGAAGGGTCCAAGTGGGAAATCTACCTGCCGTCCGACCTCGCCTACGGCGAGAATGCACCACCGGCCATCGGTCCCAACCAGGCACTGATCTTCGAAGTGGAGCTGTTGAAGGCCAATGCAGGTGGCGAAGCAGCCGAGTAAGCGGCAAGCACGTTTCAGCAGTGAAGAAAAGGCCCGCGGAAGCGGGCTTTTTTCTTGCCTGTCTAAGGGCAAAAAGAAGGGTTCCTCACTCAACGCCGGGGAAATCCGCACGGGCATCGTCTTACTGCAGCGCTTTTCGACCCGCGAAGCGCAGCGCGATCTGGCGGAAGCCTGGAGTCTTGCTCACGCTGCGCGGTGTCGATGAGATGTCTCTCCATTGAAACGCGTAGCGCCGGATGGTTTCCATCGATAAGATGAGGAACCAGCGGACGACGATGGCGATTCCGGCGAGGCGGCGGCGGCGGCGTTCTTCGACTGCATCCTGGGGATGGGCGTCCGTCCTATGGGCCGCAGCTGGCGGCATCGGTGAAGTTGATCCGCCCTCGTCAGGCCTGGGGGCAACGGCTACAACGATGCGCTGGCGATTGCTGAACGTGGTGCGCCCGCAGATGCGTGGGTGGCGGTCAACGACCGCAGCGGATGCAGGCGCATCCGAGCTCATCGCCGATCGCACGGCGGCAAAGTTGCGGGCGGGCGGGTGGCTGGTCCAGGGCTGCGCTCGCGACCCGCATGGAAGCGATGGTTTGAGTGCTTGTTTCGTCGTCTGTGAGCAGGGTCAACAGCTAAGGGCTCGATGAGCAGATTAGGCTATCGGCGATACGCATGGCGGCGGAACGGCGCCCCAGCCCGCAGAGCATCCCGCAGTCCCGCGTGTTCTGCGTGTCGGCAATGGCGGGTTCCGCGGCGTGATGTATCGCGTTGGCTTGGTGCCCGCACGCAGCGGTGGCAGACGTTCTGCTCGCATCAGCAACTGACGCTGCGGCCTGCTGGCCATCCGCGCGTGTTGATCCCGGCAAGCGACGACCGCTCTCAGCCGATGGGTGAGCGGCTCGGCCGAGCGCGGCATCACGGGCGACCATCGCCCTGGCGAACAAATGGCGCGCATCTGCGATACTGGCGCCACGGTTTCCAAGCGCCTGGCGGTCTGAGACGCGTGGTTGATTCAGGAGGCCCCTTCGACGAACGACAGCAGCGGTAAACGATGCAAGGTCACCGCATCAACCTGATCATTCCGGTGGCCACGGCGTGTCGCAGGATCGCGCGACTTCATCGGCCCGCCACCCGGATACAGCAATCTGCCTGTCCCACTCTGCTTGCCGGAGACCATATACGGGATGACGAAATAAGAGGGGGCTGCGCGGCGTCCGGGATGAGGGAAAAAAAGAAAGGCCCCTTGCGGGGCCTTTCGAAGTTGGCAACAGTCGTCGTTGCCGGGGGAAGCCCTGGACTCAGGCTTTGCGGCGACGAATACCCGCGAAGCCGGCGAGCGCCGAGCCGAACAACCAGACCGCTGCCGGCACCGGTACCGGGCTGGCTTCGATGCGGACCGTACGGTCGTTGAGGCTGTCCGGATGCTGGATGTTGACGTAGGCGACATTCGGGTTGGCGAGATCGAAGAACAGGCCGGTCGGCTCGGCGCCGGTGACCTGCATGCCTGCCCAGCGCTGGATGCCTTCGGCGATACCATCGTTGTTTTCGTCGATGGTCAACCAGATGTCAGCGTTGGGCGTTTCCTGATCTTCGATGATGTAGATATTGCCATCGGCGTCGATCGCGAGGTTGTCGGGCGAACGGAACGCGCTGCCAACCGCCAAACCGGTAGCCAGATCAATTGTGGCCTGGCTCACGAACTGGTAGACCTCGTTGGTACCAAGGTTGATGGTCCAGACGTCATGCGTACCGGTCGCGGCAAAGAACAGCAGCTGGCTGCCGTCGCCGAGGGTCTTGATCTCGAGATCTTCCGGACGGTTGAAGCCGTCAGCGCCCACCGCGTCAGCCGCACCACGGCCGTCGAGATTGAACGGGTCCAGCGCGACCCAGTCAAACGCGTCGCCAATGCCGGACATCTTCAGCGCGTAGGTCGTGCCGGCGTTGAAGTAGTCATCGCCATTGTCGGCCAGCGGGTTGGCGGAAACGAATTTGTAGATGGAACCGCTGCTGTTTTCGTCAACGAAATAGAACGCGCTGTCAGCGTCAAAGGCGAGGCCTTCATGCGAAACGCGCGGGATGACGTTGTTACGCTGCACGAAGTCGACATCAGAGCCATCGGTCGTGACCGGGTTGGTCACTTCGAACAGGCGGCCGGTCGGCGTGGTAGCGGTCGAACCCGGGCTCCAGTTTTCTTCACCGGTAATCCAGCCGCCCCAGGGCGCCCAGCGCGAGGCATCGCCACGCTGCCAGTTCTCGGTACCAATCGCGACGATCGTGGTGGTTTCACCGGTCCAGGTGTCAATGCGCAGAGCGCCTGATGCGCAGTTGCTTGTACCACCACCGCACTCACCCATTGCGACGATGTCGCTGTTCGACGGTTCGAACGGCATGAACAGGTAGCGGTTGGCGTCGACACCGGTGCGGTTGGTGTCAATCATGTCCCAGAAATGACCGGCAACCCCGTTGGCATCGCGTTCGGCGATAGTGGTCTGGGTCCAGGTGGCGCTGGGCAGAATCAGCGGGTTGGTTGCTTCCAGCGGCGAACCGACCGGAATCGGCACATTGGCGGCCGTGTTCGGCGCGACATCGTCAAAGAGTGTATTTCCGGCCGCGAAGGCGGCCTGGCCGGACAGCGCGAGGCTGATGGCAAGGGCAAGCTTGTTATACATACGGGTACATCCTCCCTGGGTAGGATTCGAACGAATGAGATGGTGTCAGCGTGGAAAATCCACGGCGACGATAGTCGACGTGGCAGGTGACGTACCTGTGACGGGTCGGTTACGGTTTCTTTAAAACGGGAGGATTGTTTGCACCATGGTGTGGCACAGTGAGGACGGTTATAGTCCCGGCGAGGGCCCGCGGCCGGGCCTGCCGCATCGCGCGAATTCCAGATGACTACTCATTCCAAGCGTCTGCCCATCATTGCCCACCGCGGCAATGCCTGGGACTATCCGGAGAACTCACTCGCCAGTCTGGCGTCGGCAATTGAACTCGGTTGCGGGTTCGTGGAATTTGATGTGCAGCTGTCGGCCGATGGTGTGCCGCTGGTCATCCACGATGCCGATTTGCAGCGTACCGCCGGCGATGAGCGCGCAGTGCTGACAGCTCAGGCCAGCACCCTGCGCGAGGTATCGGTGCACGAGCCGGCGCGATTTGGCGATCGTCACCAGCCGACGCCACTGCCACGCCTTGCCGACGTTGTCGATCTACTTATGCGCACGCCTGACGTCACCGCCCTGGTCGAACTCAAACGCGCCAGCATCGCGCGCCATGGTATTGAAGCAATGCTGGCGGCGACGCTGCCAGTACTGGAGCGCATGCGCACTCAAGCCGTCATCATTTCATTCAACCATGCGCTGGTTGCGGCCGCTATGCAGCGCGGGTGGCGGGGCGGCATGGTGCTGGAAACCTATGACGAGATCGGTGCGATAGCAGCGGGGATGCCGCCGGAGCTTGTCATCTGCAATCTGCGCAAACTGCCGGCGGGCGACGCGCCGTTGCCGCAAGGGCCCTGGCGTTGGGCGGCCTACGAAGTCACAACCGCGCAGGAAGTCGAGAACCTGCATGCACGCGGTGTCAGCCTGTTAGAAACCATGCAGGTGAGGGCGATTCGTTCAGTTCTGGAGCGGGTAACGTGGATGTCGATGTCGTAGTCATCGGAGGTGGGATTCATGGCGCAGGCGTAGCACAGGCGGCGGCTGCCGCTGGTCACTCGGTATGCGTCTTGGAGAAAACTGCGTTGGCGGCGGGCACCTCCAGCCGTTCCAGTAAATTGATCCACGGTGGGTTGCGTTATCTTGAATCGGCACAGTTCTCACTGGTCCGCGAGAGCCTGCATGAGCGGGCCGTGTTGTTGGAAATCGCACCGGAACTGGTCCGGTTACAGGCCTTTCATGTGCCTGTCTACAAAGTCACACGGCGGCGGCCATGGCAGTTGCGTATTGGCTTGAGCCTGTACGCCGCATTGGCGGGCTTTGCCGATGGCGCCGGTTTCGGTACCGTGCCCCGTGCCCGCTGGGACAGCCTGGATGGCCTGGTGACAGATGGCCTGCAGCAGGTCTTTCGTTATCACGATGGTCAGACCGATGATGCGGCGCTGACCCGTGCGGTGATGGCCAGTGCCATGGGCCTGGGGGCGACGCTGAAAATGCCAGCGTGCTTCGTCGGCGCGGATTTTGCGCGCGAGGAAGTCGCGGTCCGATACCTGGCCGCCGGCGTGGAAAGCGAGCTGACCTGCCGGGTACTGGTCAATACCGCCGGACCGTGGGCAATGGGCGCGGCAAACCGCATGTCGCCGGCGATTCCAGGCTTGCCGTTCGATCTGGTACAAGGCACTCACATCCTGTTGCCCGGGGTATTGGCGCAAGGGATCTATTACCTCGAACATCAAGCCGATGGCCGCGCGGTGTTTGCAATGCCGCGTGGTCGCAATACGCTGGTAGGCACGACCGAACGTGCGTTTTCCGGCAATCCCGATGACGTTGCGCCCACTGCCGAGGAAATCGAATACCTGTTGCAACTGGGTCGCACGCATTTCCATCAGTATCGCAATCTGCAGCACGCGGATGTGCTGGAAGCCTGGGCGGGATTGCGGGTTTTACCCGCCGGCCCTGGTGCTGCGTTCGGCCGTTCGCGCGAAACGGTGTTGCAAACCGACCGCCCGACGCAGCCGCGCGTGATCAATGTCTTCGGCGGAAAACTGACGGGGTACCGCGCCACCGCCAGCCACGTGTTGCAGCGGATTGCACCCTCGTTACCCTCCCGGGACGCGGTAGCCACCACCGACAAGTTGCGGTTGTCACCCGTCGAATGACGCCACCTGAAATCGTCATTGCAATCGATCAAGGCAGCCACGGTACGCGCGCCATCGCGTTCGACAGGCAGGGTGCGATGCTCGCTGCCAGTGAACGGCCGATTGCAACGCATGATGCCGGTGTTATGGTCGAACATGATGCACACGAGATCGTTGCCAGCGTGCGCGGGTGTGTCGACGAAGTCGTGGCGTCCCTGGATGCGCCCGCAGGTACTCAGGTGCATTGCGCACTGGCGACGCAGCGTTCCACCATCGTCTGCTGGCAGCGCGAGACGCTGACGCCATTGGTGCCTGCTATCTCCTGGCGTGATCGGCGCGCGTCAGCGCTCATCGACAGCTTGTCCGAATATGCCGATGAAGTGCGCTCACTGACCGGGCTGCGCCTCTCGCCGCACTATGGCGCGAGTAAACTTCGCTGGTGCCTGGACAATGTGCCGGCCGTGGCCGCCGCCGCCGCCGACGGCTCGTTGGCGTTCGGTCCGTTGGCGAGTTACCTGGTAGCCAGTATCACCCGTGAGCGGCAGTCGTTGGTTGATCCGGCCAACGCGTCACGGACATTGCTGTATTCCCCCGCCAGCGGTACATGGGTGCCGAAGTTGTTGCAGTTGTTTGGCATAGAAGCACGTTGGTTGCCACAACCGGTATCCACGGCCTGGTCATTCGGTACGCTGTCAGCGGCTGGCAGGCAGCTGCCGCTGACCGTGGTCACCGGCGATCAATCGGCGGTGCCCTATGCCTTCGGCGCGTTGGATTACGACACCGTGTATATCAATATCGGTACCGGCGCGTTCATTCAGAAGCCGGTTGAAAATCCCGTCCCGCCGCCTTTGCTGACCAGCGTCATTCACGCAGATGCGAACGGGCGCCGCTACGTGATGGAAGGCGCAGTCAACGGCGCGGGATCCGCACTCAACTGGTTGGCGGAGGAACAGCATGTCGATGTTGCTGCATGCTTGTTGCAACTGAATGCCGATGCGCTGGCGCACATTGCACCACCGTTGTTCATCAATACGGTGGGCGGTCTCGGCTCGCCCTGGTGGTGCGAAGGCGGTGAGCCATGGTTCAGCGGGGCCGGCGTCGATGATGTCTTGCGCCTGGCGGCGGTGCTGGAAAGCATCGCGTTCATGATCGCCACCAACCTCGACTACATCCGCCAATGTGGCGGCGCCCCATCGCGCCTGCTTGTCACTGGCGGCGTCGCGCGTTCAGATTACCTGGTACACGCCCTCGCGAGTGTCGCGGCCGTTGCTGTGATGTGTCCGCAGGTCCACGAAGCTACCGCTCGCGGCACTGCCTGGCTGGCGTTCGCCGAATGCGCCGAGTTCCTGCCCGTGGCAATGACAACCGTTGAACCGCTGCCTTGTCCGGCCCTCGCAAGCCGCTATCGTCAATGGCAGGCGTTGATGGCGAAACGCTAGCGCCTCAGCGCGCCTTCAACGGAAACCACGCGCCGTCCATTTCCCTGGCACGCTTCTCCGCTGCCAGCTTGTTGAGATGGGCCAGCAGCGATTGCGCAGCCACGTGGTGCAGCTGCTCGGGGACGTCGTCGTAGGCTTCAGGAACCAGCCCTTCCACTGTCGAACCTGGCAATGCTGTGAGCGCAGCGATGATTTTGGCCTCGCGCCGCAGCCGGTGCGCGATGAGTCCTGCTATCGACTCCTGCGCGTTATAAATCACGTCACCGTGACCCGGCGCCAGTGCGGCGAGTTCCATCCGCTGCAGATTCCTGAGCGAGGTGAGGTAGGCCAGCATGTCGCCATCGGGCGGCGCGATGACAACCGTCGAACCATGATTGATATGGTCACCGGTGAACAGCCATCGGTGCTGTTCAAGCAAATAGCACAGATGGTTGGACGCGTGGCCGGGAGTATGGATTGCGCGCACGATGTTATCGCCGGCTTGCACCAGATCACCATCGGCGAGTGTTATGTCGGGACGGAACGTCGTATCGTGATTCGGCGCGTCCGGCGGCGGCATACCGTAAACCGTAACGCCTGTGCGCTCGGCAAGCAGCGCGGCGCCAGGACTGTGATCGCGATGCGTATGAGTCACAAGGATTGCCGCGATACTGCCGCCCGTCTGAGCAATGATCGCGTCAATGTGCGGCGCCATGGCAGGGCCGGGATCGACGACGATGACGTCGCGCTCACCAATCAACCAGGTGTTGGTGCCAGGGCCCGTCATTAATCCCGGGTTGGGAGCCAGTAGCCGCCGTGCCGGCGCTTGTTCGTTCTCTGTGCTGGTCATCAGTCTGATATACCGGCACGGTTGGCAGCCGGTGTGGGTTGGTAATGCGCCGGTGCGCGTTCGCCCCGGGCGCGGCGTGCCAGCGCTTGCTCCGGTGTTTCCACCACGTCTGCGGCAGCGATGCCTTGCTTGCGATCTACCGGGTACGGGGTCGCACCTGCATCGGGTGGCGGCATCATGCTGGCATGATAATACGCGACCTTGTGTTTGGCCGGATCGGTTTCGCTGCCCGGTGCGATGTCGCGTTGATTGACGCCTTTCGGGGTTACGCACTTGCCGTCGGTATACTCGAGGTCCAGCCACCATTTCTTGGCCGGCAGGCGGCGGCCGTAACCCAGCCAGTCATCCAGTTTCGCCGCCAACGGCGGCAGTACCGGTTTCAACCAGCGGGCGTGGATGCCGAGCCAGTTCGCGATCTGGATATACAACGGCGCGTCCAGCGTGGTGTCCTTATTCAGTGGACAGGTTTTCATACAGCGCCCGCAGGCCAATCCACGCTGGTTGGACAGGCGATAGCGTGTACAGCGCTCGACATCGGGTTTCCAGATTGCGTAGCCGTTGAACATCACCTTATCGCCGTAGGGGATCGCGTCGCACGGACATTCGCGCGCGCATTTGCGACACGAAGCGCAGAAGCGCTGCAGGCCGAAATCGATGGGCGCATCAACTTGCAGCGGCAAATCGGTAGTCATCACCACGGATTTGAAACGCGGGCCGACAAACGGGTTGAGGACCAGTTCGCCGATGCGGCTGAGTTCGCCGAGTCCCGCCCACAGGATCAGCGGAATATGCAGCACATCGGAATCGATGTTGGTTTGCGCGCGTGAGGCGTGACCGAGATTGCGTAGATGTTCCGCCATGATGCCGGCGATGTCCGCGCCGCGCATGTAGGCGCGCATCGACTGCGCACCGGAAATCCAGTCATCGCCCGAGGCGCCTTCCATGGTGTCGTAGCCCTGGTCGATCAACATCACTACGGCATATCGATGATAGGGTTCGATCGGTCTGCCATCGGCATGGTGCGAATACCAGGCGTAGCGCGGAATCTCGCAGATGCCGACGAGGTCTGCGCCGAGGAAGTAGCCGAGTGATTTGAGCGCCCGTGCGTTCGCCGCCGGATCTTCGAGACCGGTGGCTGCCGGCGCCACCGGACCATCCTGCAACGGCGCCATGGCGCGGATATGCGATGTCATCGCGGCGGCGAGCGGATGTTTGAACGAAAAGCGCGTACGTTCCCGTTGCATGCGCGCGTCGAGATCACCGCGCATCGCGCGTTCGAAGAACGCGGCGCGCTTGGGGACGCGAGGGACTTCATCGTCAAGAATCAAGGTTGTGGGCCGCGCTACGCGTCCTACGTCCTCCATCGGATAGCGACTCAAGTGTGTCGCACGTCGCTGCCGGCGCCATCGCTCCAGGCCGGAAGTGGCGCCGCCGAGTCCCAGCCAGTAGCCCAGGCTGTTGCGGGCGCGCAGTGCGCCCTCGGCCAGTGGCTGATCACATATCAGCGGATAAGCCGTGGTGACCACGGCAACGGCAAACGCGTCTCCCACGAAAGGATTGGTGAGTCGGCCTGCATCGGAGACGGCGAGACCGGCCCGGATGACCAGAGGCCCGGGCGCCACATCCCCTTCGCCATCCCGTATACCGTGCGCGGTCGCGGCGAAACCCATATTGCGGATTTGATGCGCCAGGCACACTGCGATTTCCACTGCGCGCGTTTCCGCGGCGCCGTGCTGATTATGCCGTGTCCAATTGCTGGCGGGATTGGCGGGTTCGGCGCATCGCGGATACGCCACCAGGACAACAACGGCAAATTCGTGGGTCGCGGCGGGGGCTGAGCGCCAGTCCGAGATTTGCAATGGGCAGATGCCCATCTGGCTGGCATCAAGGAAATAGCCGGCACCTTTGATATCGATGGTTCGACGCATCAAGTCGTCAGGCAGCGGCGCAGTTTCCGGCGCCACCGGTCCTTCCCGCGAGGCGAGGAACAACTTGCGATAACGCTCCAGGGCGCAGCCGAGTGAGTCGACAGGTGCCGTGGGCAGCGACAATTCCGCATTCGCCGATTGCTGTTCCGCCTTCGCGCGCGGCAATCGCTCAAGCGGATATGGGCCGAAATGAAATGGTCGATCGGAGTTTGAGAGGAAAATCATCGCGTTGAGATCATCCTGATGGAACTGGTCGCGGAGGTTGGATTTTGCGCCGACGCCGCGGGAGACGGCAACCGTCAAAAGGCGGTGCTAAGATAACCGGCCACGCGATCTACAACTTGAACAGGAGCAGCTGCATCATGAAGACCCGTGCCGCAGTCGCGGTAGCCGCCGGCAAACCGCTTTCGATCGAGACCGTGAATCTGGAAGGCCCCAAAGCGGGCGAAGTGCTGGTGGAAATCAAGGCCACCGGTATCTGTCATACCGATGAGTTCACGCTGTCCGGCGCCGATCCCGAAGGGCTGTTCCCGGCAATTCTCGGTCATGAAGGCGCGGGCGTGGTGGTCGAGGTTGGACCCGGCGTCACGAGTTTGAAACCCGGCGACCACGTGATTCCCCTGTACACGCCGGAATGCCGCCAGTGCAAATCGTGCACCTCGGGCAAGACCAACCTGTGCACGGCCATTCGCGCCACGCAGGGTCAGGGCCTGATGCCGGACGGCACCAGCCGGTTTTCCATCGGCAATGACAAGGTCTTTCACTACATGGGGTGTTCGACGTTTTCCAACCACACCGTGTTACCGGAAATCGCGCTGGCCAAGATTCGCGAAGACGCGCCGTTCGACAAGGTCTGCTACATCGGTTGCGGCGTCACCACCGGTATCGGCGCGGTGTTCTACACCGCCAAGGTGACACCGGGCGCCAATTGCGTGGTGTTCGGTCTGGGTGGTATCGGGCTGAACGTGATCCAGGGCTGCCGCATTGCCGGCGCCGACAAGATCATCGGCGTCGATCTCAACCCGGCCCGGCGCGAAATGGCGGAGAAGTTCGGCATGACGCATTTCGTCAATCCGAAAGAGGTTGAAGGCGATCTGGTGCCGTACCTGGTCAGTCTGACCAACGGCGGCGCGGATTATTCATTTGAGTGCATCGGCAACACCACTGTCATGCGCCAGGCCCTTGAATGCTGTCATCGCGGCTGGGGCGAAAGCATCATCATCGGCGTTGCCGGCGCTGGCCAGGAGATCTCCACGCGTCCTTTCCAGCTGGTCACAGGGCGGGTCTGGAAAGGGACGGCGTTCGGCGGCGTCAAAGGCCGGACCCAGGTGCCGCAGATCGTCGATTGGTACATGGACGGCAAGATCAACATCGATGATCTCATCACCCACAAGATGCCGCTGGACAAGATCAACGATGCGTTTGAACTGATGCACGCCGGCAAATCGATCAGGTCTGTCGTCGAGTTCTGAACAAGGAGCACAGGGCTTCATCGCGCTGCCTGCGCGGCGGCGTGATGAAACCCGACGACTGACATGCCGATGCGGATAACGGGTCTCAAGGACATCATTGCCGGGCTCACCAGCGCCGGGCGGGGGGTGTTCGAAGTCGCCTCTACGCGGCGCCAGGCACAGCTGGGTGAGATGTGCGAAAAACTGCTGGATCTCAAGGGCGAAGCGTCGGTCATCGTGCTGGCGCATCGCATCCTCGAGCTGTATGCAACCCTGGAGGAAGCGGAGCGGATCGAGTTCTTTGAGATGCTGCGTGACCGGTTCGGCGCCGATGAACAGCGCCTGGGCGCCGCAATCAGTGACTACCAGTCTTCCCCGGGGCCGGATACGGCGGCGGCGTTGGCCGATGCCGCCGAGGCCCCGCGCCAGGAACTCTTTCGCCTGCTGAATACAGCACCCAATGGCACGGCGGCGCTGATCGAAATGCGTGAGCATCTGCTGCGGGTATTACGCAAGCATCCGCAGCTTGCGCCGGTCGACCGCGATATCGAACATCTGCTGCTGTCATGGTTCAACCGGGGCTTTCTGACGTTGCGCCGTATCGATTGGCAGACGCCGGCATTCATCCTCGAAAAATTGATCGCATACGAAGCGGTACATGAAATTCGTGGCTGGCCCGATCTGCAACGGCGCCTGGCCAATGACCGACGTTGCTATGGCTTCTTCCATCCAGCGCTGCCGGACGATCCATTGATATTTGTGCAGGTGGCGTTGGTCAAGGGGCTGGCGGACTCGATCCAGACCGTGCTCGATTCGGCGCCGCCGGCGGCGGATGAAGAGGTCGAGGCTGATACAGCCATCTTTTACTCCATCAGCAACTGCCAGCGCGGCTTGTCCGGTATCACGTTCGGCAATTTCCTGATCAAGCAGGTGACGGATTCGCTGGCCCGCGACGTGCCAGGTATCACCCGTTTCTCGACCTTGTCGCCGATCCCCGGTTTCCGCCGTCATCTCGAGACCTGGCTGGCGACCGCCGAAGGTGCGGCAGCGCTGTCCGATGCCGAGCGCGAGTTGCTGGCAGATGGGCCCGCCCACTGGCTCGACGATGAGGGCAAGGCCAATGCCATCAAGCCCCTGATGATGCACTTGTGCGCGGACTACCTGCTGAATGTCAAACGCGGCGAAGAGCCGGGCGACCCGGTAGCCCGGTTCCATCTGCGCAACGGTGCGCGCCTGGAGCGACTGAACTGGTTGGGCGACCGGTCCGAGAAAGGACTGCGCGAGTCTTACGGCCTGCTGGTCAATTATGTCTATGACCGCAAGACCGTCGCCCAGAATCACGAAGCCTATGTCAACGACTTCGAAGTCGTCTGCTCATCGGCGCTCCGGAGCCTCGCGGCGAAGCGACCGAAACGACTCTAATCTGTTGTTCAGCCGTTGTTCAGCAATTGCAACGCACCATTGCGCGTCATGCAGGCTGCGGCTTGCCGCAGGTCTGGTCCGGGGCGTCAGGGGAAGCGTCCGGCCGGGCGCCCGCATCAGGCACAGGACGCCATCGTTTGTACCGACTTTGCCAGGATATCCCGGGCTCGGCGGCCAGATCCCGCCTGTGAACCTGGGATGTTCCGTAAGTGTATGAATTGGGTATAATTCCTGATTCTTTTTGACCGGTTTCGGGCGCCCGCGTCGAACCTGTCGTTGTTTTACTTTGCGAAATTCGTACTTTTGAATAACAAAATTATGATGAAACCTACCGGTCTCAATCACCACCTGCCGTTGCGCAACGATGACTTTGCCAACCTTGTGGAAGCGCTTGAATACGCGGCCCAGGGCGACACTGGCTACAACTTCTACGACGGTCGGGGCGAACTTGCCGAGGTACTGAGCTACCGCGACCTGCGCGATGAAGCCATGGTGCTGGCGCGCAAACTGCTGGCGCTGGGCTGCCAGCGGGGCGAGCGGGTGGCCATCATTGCCGAGACCGACCCGATGTTTCACCGTTTTTTCTTTGCATGCCAGTACGCCGGGCTGGTGCCCGTGGCGTTGCCGTCAGGCATGCAGGTGGGTGCGCACCAGGCGTATGTCGAACAGATCCGTCGGATGATCGAGAGCTGCGGTGCGCGCGTCGCCGTATCGCCTGAATCCCACGTCGCCTTTCTCCATGAAGCGGTAGCGCCGCTGGATCTGTTGAAGTCCGGCGTGCCCGAGGATTTCGCTGCGCTCCCCGACGTTCCGGCGGCGTTCACGCCGCAGCGTGCCGACGATGTCGCCTACATTCAATACACCTCCGGCAGTACCCGCTTCCCGCGCGGCGTAGTCATCACCCAGAAAGCGGTACTGGCGAATCTGACTGAAATTGCCCGGGAAGGCCTGCACATCACGCGCGAGGATCGCATGGTGGCGTGGCTGCCCTTCTATCACGACATGGGTCTGGTCGGTTTCGTATTGCTGCCGTTGTCCAGCCAGTTGTCGGCGGACTACATCAGCCCGCGCACGTTCGCGATGCGCCCGCGTCTGTGGTTGAAGGTGCTGTCGGAAAACCGCGGCACGATTTCATCCAGCCCGCCGTTCGGCTATGCGCTGTGCGCCAAGCGCCTGCGCCTGTCCGATCAGGATCGGTTCGACCTGAGCGCATGGCGCGCGGCCTGTGTCGGCGCCGAGCGCATCAATCCTGAACCGCTGCGGCAATTCGCCCATGTGCTCGCGCCCGCCAACTTCAATCCGAATGCGTTCGTGGCCTGCTATGGCATGGCGGAGTGTGCGTTGGCCATCAGCTTCGCGCCGATCAACACAGGTATCGCGATCGAAGCGGTGAAGAAGGACGTGATGTCCGCCAAAGGCGAAGTCCTGCTCGCCGACGACGGCGATATCGAAAACGACAATACACTGATTTTCGTCGACTGCGGCAAGCTGATGCCGAGTTACGAAATGTCCATCCGTGATGACGCGGGCAACGAACTCGGTGATCGGATCTGCGGGCGCATCTGTCTGCGCGGACCGAGTGTCATGAGCGGTTACCTGAACGACGCTGATGCGACCGCCGAGTCACTGTCAGCGGATGGTTGGCTTGATACCGGCGACATCGGCTACCGAATTGGTGAACACGTCGTGGTGACGTCACGCCGTAAGGACGTCATGATCATCAATGGTCGTAACATCTGGCCGCATGATCTTGAATATGTCGCTGAACAGATGCCGGGCGTGCGTTTCGGCAACGTTTCAGCGTTCGCCGTGCCGGGTGACGACGGCGCCGACCAGGTCATCATGGTGGTCGAATCACGCGAAGCCAATCCGGCCAAGAGCAAGGAGCTGGTTGACGAGCTGACCGCCAAGATCGGCACCCATTTCGGAATTCAGTGCCACGTAGACCTGGTGTCTCCGCATACGCTGCCGCGTACTTCGTCGGGCAAGCTTTCGCGCTCACGCGCCAAGCAGGATTATATCGAGCGCGTCGCGGCTGCCCGCGCTGCAGACGCCCAGTGGTCGGTAGCGAACACAGCCGGAGCCCATGGCTGATGATGGTGGCGTCGCGCGCATAGCGCTGACCGGCGCCACCGGTTTCGTCGGTTCCCATTTGCAGACATCCCTGCTCGCCCGCGGTTACGCGGTGCGGGCGCTTGTGCGTGCCGGATCTCCGAACGTCTCCCGCCTGGCTGCCGATACCGAATGCTTCCAGGCGGAATTGCATGAGCAGACGCGTATTGCCGCTGCCATGGAGGGCGTCACGGCCGCGATTTATTGCGCGGGCAGTGTGCGGGGTCGTAGTCCCGGCGACTTTGCGTCAGCCAATGTACGCGGCGTGGCAAATGTGGCCGCCGCCTGCGCCGCACACGGCGTTCCACTGCTGCTGATGTCATCACTGGCGGCAAGTCGTCCCGAGGTGTCGGACTATGCTGCGAGCAAGCGCGCGGGCGAACAAGCCTTGCAGGACGTGCCTGGCTTGCAATGGACGGTTTTTCGCCCACCGGCGATCTACGGTCCTGGCGACCAGGAGATGCTGCCGCTGCTCAAATTGATGCGAGCCGGTATTCAACCGCGGCTCGGCCCGGCCGGTCAGCGGATATCGTTGCTGAACGTGAAGGATCTGGCGGCCGCGGTCGTCAGCTGGCTGGACCACCGTGCGGTTTGCGCCGGCCAGACCTATTCGCTGGATGATGGTTTCCCGGGGGGCTACGACTGGCCGGCGATGACGGCCGAATTGGCCGGTCGGAGCACAGTGCAGGTCCCGGTGCCACGGGCACTGCTTGCCGGTGTTGCCGCGATCAACCGGACGTTGTCCGGGTTGTTCGGCTACGCGCCCATGCTGACGCCGGGCAAGGTCCGGGAGCTTTGGCAGCAGGAATGGCTCTGCGATAATGGCGCGTTTTTCATTGCGACCGGTTGGCAGCCCACCGTGCCATTGGCTGCGGGTGCGCAAGAGTTGTTTGGCGGGTAATGCGTATCCGCCTTTGCAGGAGATTACAAAGTTGAGTGACACCATTGAGACCATTACCGGGGTTCTGAGCGGATTGCTGGGCAAATATGCAAAGCCCGGCAGCACGATCAAGGCATCAACCAACCTCGTCGCCGACCTGGGACTGGAGTCTGTCAGCATTCTCGAATTCGTCGTCGATGTTGAGGACCATTACGATCTCAATATCGATATTGAAAGTCTGTCCGATGTGCACACCGTGCTCGATATGGCACAGGTTGTGGCCCGTCTGCAAAACCGGTAATCGCAACTATGGAACTGCTGAAGAAATTCGAGGCGCACGCCGCGACCCGTGACGCGTTGGCCAGCCAGGGCACAGCCCCGACTGAAATCACGATCGAAAAAATACTGTCGCCGACCGAAGCCATGATCGATGGCCGGCACACGTTGTTGGTGGGCACCAACAACTATCTGGGCCTGACATTCGATCCGGAATGCATTGCGGCCGGGCAGCGCGCGCTGCAGGAAGAAGGTACCGGAACGACAGGCTCCCGCATGGCCAACGGTACCTATTCCGATCACAAGATGCTCGAGCAGGAGCTGGCCGAGTTTTACGGCTATCCCTACGGCATGGTCTTTTCCACCGGCTATGCTGCAAACCTCGGCGCACTCGTCGCCCTGGCGGGCCCTGATGATGCAGTGCTGCTGGATGCCGACGCGCATGCCAGCCTTTACGACGGCTGCAAGATGACCGGCGCTGCTATCTACCGGTTCAAGCATAACGACACCGAAAGCCTGGAAAGCCGCCTGCGTCGCCTTGGCGACCATGCGCGGCGTACGCTGGTGGTGGTTGAAGGTCTGTACAGCGTTTTCGGCGACAAGGCCCCGTTGGCGGAAATCGCCCGCATCAAGGACAAGTACGGCGCGTGTCTGTTTGTTGACGAAGCCCACTCGCTTGGCGTATTCGGAGACAACGGCCGCGGCGTGGTCGAGTCAGACGGCATTCTTGACCAGGCCGATTTCGTGGTCGGCACCTTCAGCAAGAGTCTCGGATCCATCGGCGGATTCTGCGTCAGCCGCCATGCGGAATTGCCCTTGTTCCGCTACGCAAGTCGGCCGTACATATTTACCGCTTCGCCGTGTCCTTCTGTCATTGCCACCACGCGCATGGCGCTGCAACAGATCCGCAAACGGCCGGAACTGCGCACACAACTGTGGGATAACGCGACCCGCCTGTACAACGGGCTGAAGGAAATGGGTTATGAACTGGGTCCGGACATCAGCCCGGTGGTCGCGGTCCGCTTCGTCGAGCGTGCGAAGGCTCTGGGGTTCTGGCAGAAATTGTTGAAATCCGGCATCTACACCAACCTGATGCAACCGCCCGCCACCCCGGATGGCAGCAGCCTCGTCCGCTGCAGCATCACCGCCGCGCATACCACCGAACAGGTGGAACGTATTCTGGCGGCATTTCGCGGCGCAGCCGGATAATCGGGCAGCCCCTCGGCCCAGGAACGGGCTTCAGCGGAAGCCGCCACGGCGATAGACCCGCCACAACAACGGCCACGCGAACAGCAACGGCCAACGGCGCTGGAGGGGCGTGGGTTCGACATGTACACCGCTGTGCCGTTCGATCTTCCACAGCACGTAGTCCAGTGGGTCATTGAACGTGAGCGCCCCTTTGATAAGGCGCAGGACTGAAAGCAGCTTGCCTTGCCAGCGCCGCACGCGCCAGCCCCAAAGCGTCGCCTCACTGCTGGTTTCCAGCGTTGCGAACCAACGACCATCCGCCGCTGCGCTCAACCACTGGGTGTCCTGGGCCAGCGCGCTGGTCAACTGCTGCCAGTATTCGGGCTCCGCGTCGACCAGCGTAGTACCCTTGCCCGCGCCTTCGCTGCGCAGCTCGCAGCCGTAGGTGAGATTCAATCCCCGACGCCACAGTTCAGCGGCACTGAACGGTGCGGAGCCTTCGAACAACGGCAATACGCGGCGGGCAAAACTGGCGACGGCTGATGCTCTGGCGTGTGCAACACGACCCTGAAGGGTTGAATCTGCCGTCCAGATCAACGCACAGGGCTGGGTGAACCTGGCCCAGAAGTACGAGTGGAAATCGTTGGCGAGCAAGTGCTCGAAATGCGGGACACTGACAACGGCGTATTTGGCGTTGATCGCACGTCCGTCCGCGTGCCGCTGTTGCAGGTAGTAAACGTTGGGCGGCAGCAGTCGATTACCCAGACGCTGCCACCACGCCGGCAGCGCGCCAGCGTAATCGTCCACCAGTACGTAGAAATCCAGCAACGTGCCACGGGTGCCACGCAGGTAGGAGCCGTAGAGCAGCACCGCGCGGACGGCATTGCCATGCCGGTCAATGATCAGTGACAGCAGGGTCTGCACATCAGCATCGTCGGCGGCAATGTCGTTATGGGCCTGGGCCGCAAGCAGTTCCGTCAATCGCGGCAACGCCATCATGGATGAGGTCCAATCTGCGGCCCGCCGCGCTCCGGTCGTCGGGCGCCGTAATCCATGGCGCAGTCATGTAGTGGTTTCATCATGGCAGGTTCGCGGGCGAAGAGACGGAATTATAACTGTCGGACGGTGACTTGCCGACGCTGCGCCAGGCGTGCTGTCATGTCACCTTGACCGGTATGGCCGATCGGGTTCCGCGCCCGCAGCTGAAATTACAAAGTATCAATGACACAAGAACCTCATGCACGACAGCGGCTGGTCCACCTGACTGACCCTCACCTGACTTCGCTCGACGGGGTATCGTGGCGGCAGCTGGGACTGAAGCAACTGCTGGGATTTCTATCGTGGCGACGCAAGCGCCGTGCGATACATCAACGTCATATGCTGGATAGCGTGACGGAAGCCATCGCGCGTGAGAATGTTGATGCGATCGTACTGACCGGCGACCTCGTGCACATTGGTCTGCCGCAGGAGATTGCCGTTGCGCGAGGATGGCTGGACGAACTGGCTACCGTCGCACCGATCATTCTGGTTCCCGGCAATCACGATGCCTACACATCCGAAGCGCTGCCGTGTTTCAATCAAGCGTGGGACGCCTACCTGAAGCCGGCGGAAGATTGCTCGGCGTACCCCCGACTGTGGCGGTTGCCGCTGGTCGATGTCATCGGGCTGACCAGCGCTTGCGCAACAGCACCGGGCTCCGCCATGGGTCGGCTTGGCGATGAGCAATTCGCAAGCCTGACCACGCTGCTTGCAGAATCGAACCGGGACAAGCGGGAGCGTGTGCGATGCGTGGCGCTCCATCATCCGCCATTCCGGGGTATGACGTCGCGTCGGCGCAGTCTCATTGAGGATGAGCGCCTGGGTGCGCTACTGGAACAGCACCATGTCGATCTGGTTCTTCACGGTCACCTGCATCATGACAGCAAACACCGGGTGGGACCGCATGGCTGGTGCTTCGGCACGGCATCCGCATCCAGTGTCAGAGGGCCGGAGTTTGCGTCCTACAGGTTGTTCGATATCGATGCCGGCGCCGGTCGACCGCAGATCAGCATGACGCTCAAGACTTTCGAAGGAACGACCTTCAGGACGACGGAGCAGTTTGCGTGGTGACGGCGCCGCGGAGCGGGTTGGGCGGCGCAACCTTCCGCATCGAAGTCAGGCCGATGATCAACAGAATGAAACTGGGCAACAACGACGTCAGCACAGGGTTCAATTCCGCAATCAGCGTGACATGTCCGGCCACCTGTTGCAGCAGGTAAAACACGATGCCGATCGTCGCACCGACCGCAATACGCGATCCCGCCGAGAACGAGCGCGTTGAGCCCATCACGAAGGGCAGACCGACAATGGTCATGGCGATCAGCGACAGCGGGATCGCCGCCTGCTGCCAGAAAATCAGGCGGAATCGCAAGGTGGAAAGTCCACTGGTGGTCAGGCGCTTGATGTAGCGGGACAGGTCGATCAGCGACAGTGTCTGTGCTGGCACGAGAAACGCCGACATCTGCTTTTCGGACAGAAAGCTTTCCCATTCGAGGGATTCGATTGCACTGTCCTTGACTTCATCTTCCCGCAGCTGACTGATACGCACATCGTGCAGCAGCCAGCGGTTGTCCTCGAGAATGTCCGCCTGCGCGGCGCGCGTGACCTGGCTGACGTTGCCGGTTTCGTCGATCTGGTAGATCTCGATGTCCTCCGGTGCGACACCCATTGTCGCCGCCCCCACCCGCACCAGGAACTGGCCGCTGCGCGTCCAGAATTCACTGCTGGAGGCGCTGACGAACGAATCAGACAGAGAGTGCGCACGCAATTCTCCGGCCTGCCGTTCCAACGGTGGAATGATGAGGTGCTGTGTCACCGGGACCAGCACGGCAAGCAATGCAACCAGCAGCAAAACGGGGCGCCCGATGCGCCATGGAGACCAGCCCAGCGCCCGCAGGATGACGATTTCCCGGTTACCCGCCATGCTGCCCAGGCCGATGACAGTGCCGAGAAGCGCAATGGTCGGCAGCAGGTCGAGAATCCGCTTTGGCATGGTCAACGCCACAATGGCGATCGCGTCCTGCATCGTGAAACTGCCCTGGCCGACATTATCGAGTTCGTCGACCAGCGATACGAACGAGAACAGCGCCAACAGCATGACCGATACAAGCAGTAACGCTTTGACGAAATACCCGGTGACGTAACGATCCAGTGTCTTCATTGGTTCATCGCCGCCTTGCCCGGAGTTCCAGCCATGACCATGCGATCAATACCGCGACCAGCAGGCCGGGTACCCACCAGATAACCGGAAACAACTGTTGTTCAACCCAGTTGCGGCTTACCCCGAGCAGGTTGAAATACACTGCATAGATTCCCAGCGCCAACGGCAACTTGGTCATCCGTCCTTCACGCGGTTTACTGCGGCTCATGTGTAGCGCAAGCAATGACAGCAATAACGTCGATATCGGTGTGGACAGCCGCCATTGCAGTTCTGCGCTGTCTTCGGGTGTCGCGGGCTGCAGCAGTGCCAGCGTCGTTTTGCTTTTGCTCTTGTGACTGATGTCTTCTGGCACGGCGGCCTTGATATAGAAGCTCAATTTGCCGAATGTCCCGGCAAAGTTCGGGCCGTCCTCGACCTGTTTATAGATATGCGCATTGTTGAGTGTCAGACGGTGGCGCGAGGCATCGACAAAGGTCTCAACCCGCCCACTACCCGCGCTGATGATTTCCAGGCTGTCATCACGACGGGTGCGGACAAAAATGTTGTGCAGCACGGTCCCGTTGTCGGTGATCGAATTGACAAAGACCACGCGCCGGTCGTCGTCGTAAAGATAGAATTCGCCGCCCTTGATGCGGTCGATGTCCGACGACGCTTCAGCATTGGCTTCCATCGAGTACATCTTCTGGTAAGCCCAGGGTCGCGCCACCGTGGAAACGAAAGCGACAAACAGAATCAGCGCACCGGTGAAGACAATGATCGGACGCTGCATGCGCTGTTCGCTGATGCCGCAGGATTGCAGCGCGATGATTTCGGAATTCACGTGCAGATTGCTGACACCGACAATAAGGCCGAAGTAAAGTGCGATCGGCAGCAGTACCTCAAGTGCCACCAGCACCTCCAGCATGGTCAGTGTGACGACTTCCTCGGCACGCAGTACACCGCTGGCGGCATCGGTCAGGAACCGGGTCAGACTGTAGGACAGGAAAATGACCACCAGGATGCTGCTGACGGCGGCGAAGCTCACCGCGATCTGGCGGGTCAGGTATCGGTCGATAATCAAAAAAGCGTGTCCGTAGAAAGAGTTTCGCGAGCCGGGCCCTGGAGCGCCGGCAGGCGGGTGAATGGCGCTATAATCCAGCCCCTATGCCACTAAATCAACCATTGTCGGTTCCGGCACCCAGGCGTGGATTCACACTGGCCGTGCTGACCCTTGCCGTGTGCCTGCCGGGAGTAGTCGGGGCTGGCGAACAGCCCTTGCGCCTGTCCACCACGGACACCGTCACCGTGCGGGCGGACGAGGCCTGGGAAATGGATGAAGGGGGTGGCATCGTGGTCGAGGGTGGCGTACGGATCAATGCGCCGCGCTGGGCCGTGACCGCCGATCATGCGGAACTCCGCGGCGCCTTGGAAGAACCGGACATGGTGGTGGTCGATGGCGCGCCGGCAAGGATTCGAGTGGTGCTGGCGGGTGGCAGGAACACCGTAGACGGCCACAGCGATCACATTGAGTATGCCCGTGCCGAGAATATCCTCCGGCTCGATGGCGCGGCGGCACTGGATGAAGGCGGCCGCAAGATAGACGCCTCAGCCATTGAATACCTGCTGTCCAAACGTATTTTTCGTACCGCGGGTGACCGCCGGGTGAAGGTGCAGGTCATCCCCAAATAGCGCGGCCGGCGTAACGCGCGACGTTCGTCAATGAAGATTCTTGAGGTCCATGGTCTGCGGCGGATGCTGCCGGTTCCACGCCGCGAGGTTGCGTAACGGATCCTTGAAGTAGTGGCTGGACTTGATGAGCCTCAGTACCCAGCGATTGAACAGCGCGCCGATGTTGTCGGTCGGACGGTCAACATCCAGGAACAGCACCACACGCTGTTCGTCGGTGTCGTTCAGAACTTCGTGTTCGAACGTGTCATCGAACATCACCACTTTGCCTTCCCGCCAGTTGTACTTCTGATCGTCGACACGGATCCAGCAGCGCTCCCATGCCTGCGGCACCCGCAGTCCGAGATGACAGCGCACCAGCGCTTTGGTCGGCCCTTTGTGTGGCGGGATGTGGTAGTGCGGGGCGAGAATCGAAAACCATGCGTTCTGCAGGTTCGGAATGCTGTCGAGCAGCGCCGAAGTACGCGGACATTGCGCCCGGTTCTGATCGATCTTCACTCCCAGCACAAGCAACGCGAACGTCTTCCAGTCGGTGCCCTTGGAGATGCGGGCCTGGTCGGGCGAAATCTGGTGGAACGCCGGAATGTCCTGTTCCTGTTTGAGGACCTGCTCGAGTTCTTCGCGAATCTCCCGCCAGTTGTCCTCCAGGATATGGATGAACGGGAACTCATCGTTGCGCAGAAACGGTGTGGTGCTGACCTTCGAATGGCGTGCCTGGAACGCCCAGATGATCTGCAGAAATTTCTTACCGAGGTAATGCACCAGACGACGCTTGAGCGGTTTCTTTGCGGTCGGCGGAACAGGGAGCGTATCGGTATCAGTGTTCACTTAGTATTTTCTCGGCGAGTTGCCAGTCAGCTTCGGAATCCACGTCGATTGCGGCATGGCAGTCTTCTATCTTCGCGCACCGTATCCGGCATCCCGCGCGCTCGGACAACACCTGCATCGCGTCGTCGACACTGGCCAGACGAAGCAGGTAACGGAGCAACAGTCCCGGGCCGAGGCCGTGCGCAATCTTCCACGGTTTCTTGCGGTCAGCCTCGAAACGTCGCCAGAGTCTGAGAGCGTCGGCCCCGGCGGGCGTTATTATCGCAAACAGGTTACTGCCACAAAAGCCGCCATCGGAAAATCTCAGTACGGTACGGCGTGATTGCGGATAGCGTGCGCGGACGTTTTCGTAGGGCACCAGCCCGACGACGAAATCCGCCTTCAGCGCGGCCGCATCGGCGATGAATCGATTCACTATGGCAGGGGTAAGCAGCGCGTGGTCCCCGGTCGTCAATAACGTCGGTTGCGACACCTGTTCAAGGCCAGCCAGGCCGCTGGCCGCCGGTCCGGGTTGTGGCGGTAGCCAGCGAAACCCTGTCTGCGCCAGCCACTGTGCAATTTCCCCATGCGCCTTCATGATCGATGCGGCCGGCCCCACGACTACGGCGGGCTGCACTGAGGCGGTGGCAGCCAATGTCGTCAGTACGCGTTGCAGGCACGGCATTCCCTGCACCGGCACGAGCACGTTGGCGTCGACCCCTGCCGATCTGCTCAAGACGCTGCCGCCGGGACGTTCGCCGGCGAGGACGATGGTGGAGAATCCCGCTGGCAACGCGTCAGACCACTGTTGCGCCGAGGTTCTTACGATAAAGCCGGTAGCGCTTGTTAATCGTGCCGCCGATCAATTCGATGATGTGACGGGTGGGCTTGTTCTGCTCCAGAATCCACGAGAACTCCACCCGGGTAAGGCCATGGGCCAGCGCGGCTTTGCGGACTTCGCGGATAACGGCATAGGCGAGGCCCGGGCCCAGGCGGGTGCGCTGCAGGTGTTTGCGCACGCCCATCAAGGCGACGCGGCCCGAGGTTGGAAACTTCACCTTCAACCGCCACAGCAGTTTCAGCCAGCCGAATGGCAGCAGGCGACCATCGAGGTCGGCGAGCGCTTCATTGATATTGGGCAGCAAGGTGATGAAGGCAACCGGCTCACCATCGATTTCGGCAATCTGGATGAAATCACGCGGCAACAGCATCAGCATTTCATTGCCTACGGCGCGGAATTCGTTTTCAGTGAATGGCACGAAGCCCCAATTGCCAGACCAGGCGTCGTTGAAAATATCGCGTAGTGCATCCAGTTCGGCCGCCTTGCGCGATGTGTCCAGGGGGCGGACAACAAGGTTTTCGGGTAGCCGCCTGACGAACGGTTCCATGGCTTCGACGATGCGATCTTCCTTGCGGCCGATTTCGTAAGCCAGTACATCGACCGCTTTCTCGTAACCACATGCTTCCACCAACGGCCCGTAGTATCGCGGTGCATGGCCCATCATGATGTTGGGGGGCTGATCGAAGCCTTCCACGAGTAATCCCACTTCCTGGTTGATGCCCAGGTTTAACGGCCCGACAGTTGCACGCATACCACGATCCAGCAACCAGCTTTCCGCCGCCGCGAACAGTGCGGACGCTATCTGCTTATCATCGGGTGATTCAAACAGACCGAAATAGCCGGTCGCATCCTGGTATCGTTCCTGATGTAACGAATCGATCTGCGCACTGATGCGCCCCACCGGTCTGCCATCCATCAGCGCGGTGAATCCCTGCCACTGCGCATGCTCGAAAAACGGATTCTTTTTCGACAGCGCTTCCTTGCGTTCAAGCAGCAACGGTGGCACCCAATGTGCATCGTCGCGGTAGACCGTCCATGGAACACGAATGAAGGTATCGAGCGCACGAGCATCGGAGACGGGAACTATCTGCAGCGCCATGGGGGCTCACCAGTTGAGAAGGGTGTCCATGGTAAAGATTGCGACCCTGGCATGCCACTGCCTGCACGGTGCATGCGAACCGCGGCTGTAGTAGATTTCATCGGGCCCGTATGGACCAGATGCCGGGGCTGACGCCGGATCCGCAATTGAGCAGGATCAATACCCCGGCATGGCCTGCGGCCCAGACTAGCCAAACGCCAGTGGGAGAACGACCATGCTCGAATTCAAGCGCATTCTGTATCCAACCGATTTCAGCCCGTCGGGAAACCGTGCATTGGGAATTGCCTGTGAATTGGCACGACGCTTCGGCGCCGAACTCCATGTGATGCACGTTGTGCAGGACATCGCAGCTATCGCTGCCTACGGCGTCACCGAAGCCTACCTGCCGGTTGAATGGCGCAAGGAAGTCAAAGCACAGGCGGAGAAATCACTGCTCGAAGTTCCGGACGCCGCCGTCGGCGCAGGCGTAAACGTGGTGCGCGTGGTGGCCGAAGGAGCGCCGTATTACGAAATTCTCAACTACGCCAAGGAACAAGGGGTCGACCTCATCGTAATGGGAACCCACGGTCGCACCGGGCTGCCTCACATGTTGATGGGCAGTGTCGCCGAGCGGGTGGTTCGCGAAGCGCCGTGCGCCGTCATGACTATCCGGCCGCAGTAGACCTCCTCCACTCCCAGGATTCCCGCGGCCGCCGACTTGGCGGCCGCGTGCATTCGCAGCCAATAGCGCAGCCCGAGAGCCGTGTCACTATCGTCCCGGGGCAGTGCCGCAGGTTCGTGCAGGGTCCGTTGTGTCGTGCGCTCGTCAGGGCGTGCCGTCGTAGCCCCCGCCATGGGCATGCGATTTGCCTTCAAGTAATCACCGCAAGCGACGACTTACCAATCTGGCCAGGAAATCCGCTACGCTATGCTGCAAAGCAGAATGTCACTGCGGCCGCCGGTGCATTCTCAAGCCTCGCCTTTTAATTATTAACTAGCTGATTTAAAAGGATAATATCGGATTTCTGTCGCTGTCGGAGACGCCGGCGAGCGGCTCATCAGAGGGAGTGGGCGAATGGAAACCGCGGTGGCTGTTGCCCCGTCCGCCAGGCGCTCGTCCGAACTACGCATGGTGCAGGAATGCCGGGTGCCGGCGCAGTGAAACCACAGCCAACGCTGCCGCCTGTCGCCAATTCAACGCCCATAAACCGCCGGGTGTTTCGTGACCGCCACGCGCGCCACCGGTCAGTTGTCCGAGAGAATCCAAAAAAAGCTGTTATTGTAGATAGTTAGATATTATTTATAATTACCCGCTATAGCTTCCCGGGGACAGCGGAGTGTCTCATTAAGCACGGTCCGCGCCGTCAACAAGCGAGAATGAATAACTATGTATCGTGCATTAGTGGTTGGAAGTCTGGCGGGGTTATTGGCAGCGAACGCGCTTGCGCAGCAGGTGCCGACACCTGGGTCTGTGCAGGATCCGCTGCGGCAGCAGAGGCCGACGGTTCCGACCACCGACCAGGAACGTCCGCGGGTTTCCAGCGAGCAGGCACCGGTGGCATCGCAGGTGCCGCCCGGCGGCAAAGCCATACGGATTCAGCGTTTCGATATTTCCGGTAATTACAGTCTGCCGCCTGATGAATTGTCAGCGCTGGTTGCGCCCTACGAGGGCCGCGAACTGACGTTGCTTGAAATCTATGATGTCGCGGATGTCATCACCCGCCACTACCGCGATCTCGGATACACCGTCGCGACCTGTACCGTTCCCGCACAACAAATCAGTTCCGGCACTGTCCGCCTGGAGGTGATCGAAGGGCGGGTCGAGAATGTCCGGCTGGAAGGCAATCGCCGTTATCGCGAAAGTTTTCTGAACCAGGAACTGCAAGGATTGGCGCCAGGCGCCGTGATTACGGACAACCTGCTTCATCGCGAACTCGATGGATTGAACCAGCTGCCAGGGCTGTCGGCGCGCGCTGTCATTCAGCCGGGCACAGGCTATGGTCAGTCGGACATCGTGATTCGCGCGAGCGAAGACCCCGTATCGGGTTCGGTCCGCGTGAATAATTACGGGCGGACGTCGATCGGCGAGTGGCGTATGGAAGGTGATATCGCCTTCAATTCGCCATTGGGAATCGGTGATCGGCTGGCCTTCAGTGTGGTGCAGGCCGAAGGCGATCACCTCAACTACTACAGCGGTCGTTATGGATTCCAGTTGCCGCCGGGCATGGGCGACGGTCGTGTCATCACGTATTACAGTCGCTTCGACTACGACGTCGACAGCACTGAACTGCCGCCAGGGCTGCAGGGCCTGAACTTGCTCGGTGATGGCGAGAATTTCGGTGTCACCTTCTCCCGCCGCTTTTATCCAACCGATAACGGAACATTGAATCTGAGCCTCGGCCTGGATCGCACCGTCACCTGGCAGGAAACCGGCAGCGCGCTCACCCGCGAGAAACGGGATCTCAATCTGGTGGTGCTGTCAGGCTCCTATTCAATGAATCACGCGCGCTCATTCACATCCATTGGTGGATCGTTTTCGACCAACTTCGATAACAACGTGCGCAACCCGTTGACCCAGGTGCCGGAGAACAATGCGCAGACCGGCAAATTCCGCTTCGACATCGGCCACTTCCGCAGCTTGAACGATTACTGGGCGCTGGTTGTCCGCGCCACCGGGGTCGCTGCACTCGATCAACTCGTAGACCTGGAACAGTACCGTATTGGCGGGCGCGAAAATGTCCGCGCTTATGCGTCGTCGGAATTGGCGGGCGATGCGGGCTATGCAGTGTCGCTGGAATTGCGCCGCAGGTTGCCTGTCGTGATGAATCTTGCCGGTCAGTTCTATCTGTTCGCCGATAGCGCGACCGTCTTTCACTACGATTCAGAACTGCTCAATACACCCGACAACGAAAGTCTGAGCGGATTCGGTGCCGGGCTGGATCTCACCTTGTTCGAACGCATCGGCATCAATGTCGAAATTGCGCGCCGGCTCGGTGATCGGTTGTCTGTCGACGGCCGCGACGATGTACGCGGCTGGTTCGGCATGAGTGTGAATTTTTGAAAACGGCGCGATCAGTTACCGCAATAAGCACGCTGTTTGGAAGTTTTTACGTGGCGGCCAGATGCCGCTGATGCCTAGGATGGGGTGAAGCCACTGGTCCGTGGGTATCGGGTCAGACTTCAACATAAGAAAAGCAGGTTCAACCTCGGGTTAGCCGTATATGACAAACGTACCTTCAGACTTCAACCGCAAGCCGTTGGCCGTCCGCATCGCGTCGAGTTACGGCACCCGAATCGGATGGGGTGCGCTGGCGTCGTTGCCAGGCCTGGTGCTGGCCGGCCCGTCCGGTGAGCAACTGGTCGCCGGAAACGCCAGTGTTGTCCGCCCGGATGCGTTCACCACGCAGGTGAATCAGCAATCGCAATCAGCGGTGATGAATTGGCAGACGTTCTCCGTCGACGGCAACGAATACGTCATATTCAACCAGCCCGGCACTTCATCCACCATCCTGAACCGTATCGTCGGTCAGGACGCTTCTGAAATCCTCGGCCGGATCACGGCCAATGGGCAGGTTTTCCTGGTTAACCCGAATGGGGTTTATTTCGGCCCGGATGCGCAGGTCGATGTCGGTGCGCTGGTGGCCAGTATCCAGGATATCGGCAGTGACGAATTCATGGCCGGCAACTACGTGTTGGTTCGACCGGACGACGCGCCTGACGGCGCAAGCGTCATCAACGCCGGTACGATCAACAGCGGCGAGAACGGCTACATCGTTCTGGCAGGCGATTACGTCGAGAACTCCGGCGTCATCACCGGCCGTCTTGGCACCGTGGTGTTGGCCTCCGGTCGCAAAATGACATTGGAGTTGGGTGCGGGCGGACTGGTCGACTTCGCGGTCGACGAAGAAATCGTCAGCGAACTCGCAGGTGTGCAGAACCTGGGTGCGATCTCCGCTGACGGCGGGCGTGTCCTGATGACGGCGAAGGTGGCCGAGGGTCTGGTTGCTACTGCGGTCAACAACGAAGGCCTGGTTCGCGCGCAATCGATCGTTGAACAGGACGGCGCGATTTTCCTTCGTGGTACAGGTGGCGATGTTGTCCAGGCAGGTACACTCGATGCGAGCGGCGCTGAGGGGCAGCAGGGCGGGCGAGTGGTCATCACCAGTACGGATGACATCGCTGTGCGTACCGGAAGTGACATCGAGGCCGGCGGTGATGGTTCCGCAGCCGGTGGTCAGGTACGCATCGTCGCCCAGGGAAGGATGGACTTTCAGCAAGGTGCGGCCATCAATGCCGAAGCTGGCGTCGACGGTGGTGTCGGTGGCCAGGTGGAAGTCAGTGGTCATGGCAGTCTGGCACTCAACGGAGATATCGCAGTCGGCGATGGCGGCCAGGTTGTCATCGACCCAGGTCGCCTGGAAATCCTCAACAATGCCAACGCGCCTTCGGTCAGCTATGGCACGACCAGCGTCGGACAGGTCGGCAAGGGGTTCATTGAGACCCAGCTGAATGCCGGCGTCGATATCACGCTGTTTGCGTCCAGCGTCATCGCTAACGGCTCAAGCCCCAGCAACTTTGCGATCAACGCTACCGGCGCCGGTAACCTGACACTCGCAATCGGCTCCACGAGCTTCAACACGCCCAGTGGCTCCCTGGGCAGCGTTGCCGGTAGCTATGGCGGCGGGTGTTCGTTTGTCGGTATCTGCTCACCGGGCAGCTTCTACGTATTCAACCCCGGAACCACCGGCGATATCGCTTTGTCGGGCATCAACTTCTTCATCGCTGGCGACCTGACCGTCAAGGCTGGTACCGCCAACGGCAACATCGCAATCGGTATCCTGCAAGGTACGGGTGTCGATGTACACGGTGGTTCGGCATCGGGTACGGTGAATACGGCTGACATCACAGTATCGGGTGTCGGTACCGTCTCCGTTTCAGGCCATGACACGCTCGGCGTTGGCAATATCACTGCTGGCGGAAACGTCACTATCAACGGTGCTTCGCATGTAACGGTTGGCAACGTCAACACGACAGGTAACCTTGCTGTGGTAGCCGGCAGTGGCGGAACGGGTAACGCCACGCTCGGCGCGGTAGTCGCCAACGGCGGAATCACGCTCAACGGCGGCTCCACCTTCGGTATGGTCAATGCGAACGCGTTGACGGCCAGCGGCGGTGGCATCGTGGTCGGTGGGCACGATGGCATCGGCATCACGAACAACGTCAGCGCGCAATCCGTCGTATTGACTGCCAGCAATGGGAACGTCGATACAGGCAATATCACTGCTACCGCTGGCGCCATCAACGTAGTTGGTGTCGCCGGGATTCAGGTCGGAAACGTCAGCGCAACGACGAACGCCTCTTTCATGGCATCGGGCGGCGACCTTACCCTGGGGGATGCGACGGTAGGCGGCCACCTCGGATTGGATGTCATCAACTCCACTCTGATCATCCAAGGCGGTAACCTGACGGCAGGTGACATTGCCGCATCCGGTGTGAATGCATTCAATGCCGGTAACCTGCAGGCGACGACATCCAATATCGTCCTCAGCGGTTTCGGCGCCGTAAACGTTGGCAACATGAACGCGGTATCCAACGTCGCGATTGCAGGTGCGACGACCATCAGTGCCGGTGCGGTAAACGGCGCCGTTGTGGATCTGCTGGCTACGACTTCCGTTGGGGTCGCTGGCGCCATCAGTGGTGGCGACGTGACGCTTGAAGCGGCGAACGGCAACGTGACCACAGCGGGCATCAACATCAGCGGTCTGCTGGACGTTGTTGCGGGCAGCGGCGATGGCACCGGAGATATCAGCCTGGGAAATACACAGGCCGCGGCGGTATTCCTGGAGGCCGGGACGACAACCGGCGTCATCAGTGCGCCGGCAATCACGGCGACGGCCGGCAGCATCATTTTCAATGCGGGTACCGCTGCGAACATACCCAGCCTGTCCGCCACTGGTGGCAATATCCAGTTTTCCGGTCTCACAACGGTAACCGGTGGCTCGATTGTCACCGATGGTGTCATCGGCGCTTCCAGCGTCGGCACCTTCAATGCTACTTCGATGAATGCCGGCAGCGACATCATCATTGGTGCACTCAGTGGCATCGCGCTGTCTGGGGCGACGGTGGCCTCTGGTCAGGTCAGTCTGACGACACCGGCCGGTAACATCACGGCCGGCAACATCACCAGCGGATCTGCACAGCAAATCGTCGTCAACGCGGGTGCCGGTGACGTGACGCTGGGCAACCTCGCCGGTGGTGACATCTCGGTAGTGGCGCCTGGTGGCGCGATTTCCCTGGGTAACCTCGCAATCAACGGCCAGTTCCTGTTAACCGCGGCGGATGACCTCGTAATCGGCAACGTCTCTGCGCAGGATTCGTTACAGCTGACCACTACAGCGGGCTCCTTGACGACCGGAATCCTTTCGGTCTCCGGTCCCGGCGATGCATTGCTTACGCTGACAACGCCCGCCGGAGAGTCCATCACGGTGAACGGTGGCATCAGCGCGATTGCCGGCGAAGGTGACGCCAACATCATTATCTCAGCCGGCGCGGATTTGACCGTGGCGCCGGGTGGCGTAGTGGCCGAGGGAAGCGGTGACGCAGTTATCGATATCACGGCGGCAGGCGTCGTGGATATCGCCGGGCGCGTGGATGCGGACGCTCAGGGCTTCGGAATTGGTGAGGTGAATATCGTTGCAGACAGCGTCACCGCGGGAGATGACATCGTTGCCAGCGCCGAGTCTGACAATAACGCGACGGTCCGGGTATTCGCAGCCGGCGACATCATGGTGGCAGGGAGTGTGGCCGCGGGTACACCGGCTGATGGTTTGATCTACATGGATGGTCATCACATAACGATTGGCAACACCGTCGGCGTTGCCAGCGATGCGTCAGTTGAAGGAATCGTACCGGCTGGCAACGCCACCATCTGGTTGTTTGGCGATACCTTCAGCTCTGATGGTGCTGGCGGCGTAACGGTCCATGGACCTGTTGTCGCGGTAGCAGGTAATGCCAACACTGCCGGCAACGTCGCAGTTGAAATACGTGGGGATACCGTCACTTTGACCGACACCGTTTCGTCGCCATCCATAGGCTCCGATTCGATACCGACACGCGGTGTCCTGCTCAAGGCAGGAGGTGGTGGTAACGCAGACCTCAACCTTTCAGGTCATGACCAACTGACGGTAAATGGCGCAACCGTGATCGTTGCCGATGGCGGGAACGCCCGAGCAGATTTTGGCAGCCCAACACTTATTTCCGCGGTGGAAGTCAACGGCAATGTCACCGTTACCGGGAGCCGGGCGGAAGTGCGTGTCGTAGGCTTCGACGTTGTCGTAAACGGCGATGTCATCGCCAATGCCTCGACCAATATCGCGGAAATCATCGTTTCCGGATTTGTTGAAGGGCAGGGCAACCCTGGTGATGTCCAGACCAACGGTACTTTGACCGCCAATGCCCAGGGCGCTGGTGCAGAGGCCGGGATCTGGCTCGCCGGCGCATCGGTCACCGTCAACGGTGATGCCATGGCTGTTTCCGAACAGGATGCCTGGTTCAGCGCCTCGGCTGAAACGGTGACGGTGAACGGCGACGTAGCGGTTGACGCCACCGGCGGTTCCGGCGGTGTCTGGATCAGTGCCGGAACTATCGAAATCAATGGTGCAGTCGCTGCGCGCGGCTCATCTTTCGCCGACATCAGCTTCGGCGCCGAAGATATACAGACCAACGGTACGCTGACGACTCTGGCAACGAATGGCGGCACGCGGATCGAACTTTACGCTGCGAGTATTGAAAGTACGGGTGGTCCGGTAGAGGTAAACGGTGCTGTTCGGGCAGAGACCACTGGCGCGGGTGCGTCGGCTTCGGTGTTCATGTACGGCTCCAGCGTCACCTTGAATGCCAGCACCACAGTGGCTACCGCGAGCGGCGAGGGCAGCACCTTTTACACTTCCGGTTCCACAGTCACCTTCAACGCCGGAGTGAGCACCGGTCTCAATGGATTTATTGGCGTAAACGGCAATACGTTGACAGGTACCGGCGTACTGGCAGGTGACAATGTATCGGTGTTCGCGCGCCAGACCGTCAATCTCAAGACTGCCGCTGAAACCCTGTCGATTTTAAGTTCCGGCGCCGGCGCCAGCAGTGTCATGGTGGATAACTCAAGCCATACCGGCTCGGCAAGTGCATTCGTGGAAGGGAGCGCGCCTGGCGGAGTCGAGATCCTGAACGGCGGCAACCTGGATATTTCGATATCTTTCCTTGATGCCGGCTTCTTCAAGGCGGTATCAATGACGGGTAACTTGTTTATTGATGGCAACCTGACTGTCGGTTCCAATGCGCTGGCAGCTACGTCGGCCGACCAGTTCCTGTTTGACACGCTCGAAGCGAACGGGCTGGTGCCACCCGCGCACGGTGCGAATATCTACCTCAGCGCGCCTGGTGGAATTACCGTGGAAAGCATCGAATTCACCAATAGCACGCCTTTCTCCAAGTTCTACTCGAACGATCAAATCGTGATAGGTGACGTCAGTGGTCCAACGGGGGCAGACTATCTGGTGGTCTACTCGTTGCTAAACCCCGAACTCTCGATTCAGATCGAAGACGCATTTTTCGAGCCGGCAGCAGGCGTTGTCGGTTTCAACAATACCGACAATTTCGCGGTGTGGCCTGGAACCACTATCGTATTCGGCGAGGCATCTGCCGATGCGGGGGCGGCAATGAACGCCGATATCACCATCGGTCAGAACGGAACCATCGATATTGGCTCGCAGAATTTCCTGGTCTATACCCGCGGGTCCGTGGTTGGACTCGAAAACCTGATATCTACCGGTGTAATAGCGGGCGCTGAGCCTGCTGAGGACTTCCAGATCCCCATCGTGAATGAGTTCGACCAAAATACCGACGGAGACGATGGTGAGGATGACGACGACGATACGTTGCAAGGTGTCGTCGCCGGGAGCGGTGGCGACAATGAATCCGAGATCAGCGAAGAAACTAGTTCAGGCCAGCTGGAGTGCAGCGCATGATGCGTAATACAACCCAATCAGACCGGCATCCGGTCGGCCGTAATCGTTTCGTCATGGCAGTTGCCGCAGTGGCATTGTCCATTGTCGCAGCAGGGACTGTGCAGGCGGCGCCGGTAGGAGAGGTCATCACAATGGCGGGCAGGGTTTTCGCCGCCAACAACGATGGTCAGGTCCGTGCGCTTGCCAAAGGGGCACAGGTGGAAAATGGTGAGACTATCGTCACCAGCATGAACAGCCTGGTCCGCATCAAATTCATTGATGATGCCTACGTCATTCTGCGTCCCAACACCAGGTTTCAGATCACCGACTACAACATGGACGAGGATCCGGCGCAGAACCGGAGCGTATTCCGTCTGCTGAAAGGTGGCCTGCGTACCGTGACCGGTTTGATCGGTCGCCGCAATCGCAGCGGCTACCAACTCAGAACCGCAATTTCGACCATCGGTATTCGCGGTACCGACTACGAGGCCATGACTTGTTCCAACGGCGATTGTGGGCCGGGCGTGGAAGACGGAGACTACGTCGGAGTAAAGCAGGGTGAGATTGATGTCAATTCGCCTGGTGGTGGAAGCACGACCTACGGCCAGGGTGAATTCGGCTTCTTTGCCGGTGGCGACGGCCCGCCGATAAAGATTCCCGCGAGCCAGGCTGGAGCGCTTTCCAACGATCCGTTGCCGGACGCGGTTTGCGAGTAAGCCAGTCACCGACGTGAATTCGCAGCCGCCTGGATACCGGCAGCTCGTTGCATTTGACCGAAACAGGCACAGCGGGCACGCCGTAGCAAGAGGCGCTGCCCGGTTTGCACGTGAGCTGGCCTGGATTCACCTTACCAAGCCGGAGTTTGCCAGGGCTGCCCGCCACCTGCCCATCGCGTTTGCGCCGGATTCCAACGGCAACATTGTTCCGGTTGTTGTAACCGGCGTCACTGCCGGACAAAACCTGTTGATGAACGGCGACGACTGGCCGGCAGGAATTTATTGCCCCGCCTACATACGCCGCTATCCTTTTCTGCTGGCCGCCAGAACGCATCACCCGGACGAAGAACCTTCAGTGGTATGCGTCGATGAGACCGCGCTGGTGGCGGCCGATCACGACGTCCTGATGAAGCCAGGCGGGGTTCCAACAGCGGCATGGCAGGCGGTTGAGACTATGCTCAGGCAATCCGCGGCAGCGGAGCGGGCGACCAGGCAGTTTTGTCACACGCTGGAAAACTTCCAATTGCTCGAGGAATTTCACGCCGTACTTTCGCCGCTGAACGGCAGTGAACTGCGCTTGCCGAAAATGTGGCGCATTGACGAGGCGAGGCTCCGCCGCCTGCCCGCGGAACGGGTGCGTGAACTCCTGCTGGACGGTTCGCTGGCGGCCATTCATGCCCATCTTCTATCGCTGGAGAATTTTTCCGTTCTGCTGGATCGCTACGCCGTGCCGCGCCATTGAAAATCCTCTGAATACTCAATAAGGTTCAGCGTCTTGAAATCACCTACTGCAACAAGCGGGAATTCGCATGGGCGTTGAATTGAAGCTGACTGACCGGGAGATACCGGTTTCGCCGGTATTCGTCGATTTTCTGGTGCATATCGTTGAGCAGATTCCGTTCGAAGACGCAGTCTGGGGTGACCAGCTCAGTGAGACGATGCTCGATGACCAGAAGCGCATCATCGCCCAGGCGCCGGACAACGCGCGGCGCTGTCTGGCATCCCAGGTCGGGCAGAGCGCGATTGCTCGCAGTTACCAACTGTTGATGGCTTTGATGACCGGCAATGTCGAAGCCATCAAGGACATTCAGCTCCGCTTTCACTTCATCAATATCATTGGCATTCCCCGCAATGGCGGTTCGTATCTGACAAAGGAAATCTATCGCGCGTTGGGTTACGACCCTTCCAGGGTACCGAATGTTATCGCTCACGACGGTTTCCCCGACGCCGGGCCGTTCAGATTTGAGCGCGGTACGAACAGCTGGATCACCAGTCTCAATACCATGGCCGAATACCTGACGATGGTTGAAATCTACTTCGGCCGCAACAAACCCCATTCCGGAAAGATTCCGGTACCTAAGAAGTTACTGAAGGGGTCTTATGCTGGTGGATTTTTTCAGCGGATTCTCGGCGATGCGGTAGAAAACATTTTCACCGTGCGACATCCGGTGACGTCCTGTATTTCGACTTATGAAAAATCCGGCGGCATGCCGGGCGACGGTCGCTTCACCGTACGAGGCAATATCGAGGAGTGGGTGCGACGAGATCTGGCCTATATCGGCATCGATGCCGAAGCACTGAGAAACATGGAGTATTTCGACGCGTATCTGCGCTACTGGGAGCTGTACCACTATTACGTGGCCACCACGGGCCTGAGCGCCAACCGCGACATAAAAGTGGTGGCATACGGTGGTGAGCGGATGACGGAACTCGCCAAGTCATTCTATTACCGCTTCGGCAACTACAATCCAGCGCCGGAGCCGTTCGAAACATTCGACAAGCGCGATCGGCATCCCGAGTGGTTCGCGCGGGCAAATCCTGTTGTCAAACGTGTCAGTGAAGTGTGGCACGACGTCGGATTGCACTTCCCGCTGGAGGAAGTGATGGAGGCCTGGTAGTTACGTCGTCGATGCCTATCTGCGCGCTTGCACTGGCCGACGCGACGGGGCACCTGTTGGTGCACAGCTATCGTCTCCCGGACGGCACGGTAAACAAAGGGCGACGCCTCACCCCATCCGATATCACCCGCCTCGCCGGTGCCGGCGTCACCCATGTGCACGTTCTCATGACGAGTAGTAGTGACATTGATGAGAATGAGGCGGCTCATGCAATTGCCATGGCGTTGTCATCCAACCACGTCGTCGCCGGCACAGCAGCCAATGGCCGGTGTGACCTGTATGCAGACTCTTCCGGGATATTGACCTGTGCGGATGCTGACGTCACTGCAATAAACGCAAACAGTGCTGGTATCAATCTCATTCTGCGGCCGATGCATACAGCAGTCACCGCGGGCGAAGTGATAGGCGAAGTCAAGGTCGTTCCCTATGCCATCGATCCAGCGAGTCTTGCGGAGACGCTTGGGCAAGTGGCCCGACCGGATATCGTGAGCGTCGCGCCATTCGTTCATCGACGATGTGGCGTTCTGCAGACGCATGTGGGCTTCAAACGCGATGCGATCTTCGCCAAGACGCTGCGCGTACTGCACAACAAGTTGCAGCAATGGAACGCTGAAATCGATGCCGAACGCATCGTGGAACATGAGAGTCATTCTGTTCGACAGGCGATTTCCGAGCTCTGTCGCTCAGGGTGTGAACTCATTCTGGTCGCCGGAGCGAGCGCCACGACTGCCGATGATGATGTGATTCCAGCGGCGATTCTCGCCGATGGCGGTGAAGTGGTTCAATTGGGCGTCCCTGTTGATCCCGGCACGCTGCTGGGAATTTGCTATTCAGGGACCGGCATCCCGGTGCTGATCCTGCCTGGCTCCCAGCGCTCGCCGGCGCCCAGCAGTTTTGATCTACTCGTCCCCAGACTGTTGACAGGCGAGCGGCTGGAACGTCCAGCGCTGCAAACGCTGGGGGTGGGAGGGCTGCTGACGCGCGGAAGCAGGGCGTCAGCCCAGGAAAAATTCGCCGTCGAATCTGATGAGGTTACAGCGATCGTACTGGCGGGTGGCGCATCCCGACGTATGGGTACGGCGAACAAGATGCTGGCTGAGGTAAGTGGCTCGCCTATGGTGGCACGTGTGGTCTCGACCTTGCGCAAAGCGGATGTGGATCGGATCGTCGTGGTGACCGGTCATGACGCGACGGCGGTACGATGCGCGATCGACGACGAGACCATCAACTTCGTACACAACGAGCACTATGCCGAGGGTATGAGTACCTCACTGCGGACCGGGGTGGCAGCAGCCATGGCGCAATCCGCGGCCGTTCTGATCTGCCTGGGTGACATGCCGTTGATAGCCGTCGAATCCATCGATGCCATTCTTGCTGTGCCGAACCCGAAGGGCACAATCGTGGTTCCCGTACATGCCGGGGCCCGTGGTAACCCGGTGCGTTGGGGACGTGATTTCCTTCCCGCACTGGAGTTATTGCGAGGTGACCGCGGCGCACGGGCACTACTCGACGCCTATGCCGAGCATGTCATCGAGGTTGCGCTGGATGACGAAGGGATATTGCGCGACTTTGATACACCCGAAGCACTTCGCTCCTTGACCAGCACAGGCGAGTCGACTCCGCCAACCTAATCCAGCGCCTGCTCCAGCGCATCGGCCACGGTCGTCAAGATTTTTACTCGCGCGAACTTCTTGTCGTTCGCCGGAACCAGGGTCCAGGGTGCGAAATTGGTGGAAGTACGGGCGACCATTTCATTGACGGCTATTTCATAGTCCCGCCAGCGGGAGCGGTTACGCCAGTCATCGGCCGTGATCTTGTGTTGTTTGTAGGCGATGGTTTCGCGTTCGCGGAATCTGCGTTCCTGTTCTGCCTGATCTATATGGAGCCAGAATTTCAGCAACACGATGCCATGTTCCGTCAGCTGTTCTTCGAAATCATTAATCTCTTTATAGGCACGCTGCCATTCGTCAAGTCGCGCAAAATTCTCAACCCGTTCGACAAGAACCCGACCGTACCAGGATCGATCATAAAGCGTCATGCGTCCGGCGCGCGGAATATGACGCCAGAATCGCCATAGGTAATGGTGGGCACGCTCCTCGTCGGTCGGCGCTGCGATGGGTATTGTCCGATATAGTCGTGCGTCGAGTGCCTGGGTCACCCTTCGAATCGCGCCGCCTTTGCCCGCTGCGTCCCAACCCTCAAATACCAGAACGCAATTCCGCCGCGCGTTGCGCATATTCCAACCTGCACGGAAAACGCGATTCTGCGCGCGCTCAAGTTCCTTGCGATACTCCGTATCCTCCAGCTTCTGAGTCAGATCGACGCGGTCAAGGACTGTCAGAGGGTCAGGTTCACCCGGGTAGGTAGTTTCGATCGCGGTGCCCTCCGATGGCGGCGTCGGTGCGCGCAGCGCGTCCAGCTTTTCCTGCATGGCGTTCAGAACCGTGATTCCGGTAGTGATGTCGCGGTAGCGGTCATCGGTTGCTTCGATGATATGCCAGGGACTTTCCCCCTGGTCCGTGAGTCGAATCGCCCGTTCGGATACAGTGCGGAAACGGTCATAGAGCTTCGCAAACATTTTCAGATAGGACGATGTACCGCCTGGACGCTTCTTCTTGTCCTCTTTGAGGCGTTCCTGCTGCACCTCCTTCGCAATATGGAACCATAGCTTGATGATCAGCGCGCCATCGTTGCTCAACAGTCTCTCGAATTCGGCGATACGGTGTAGTTCGCGGTCGAATTCCGAACTGCTGATGTCACGGTTCACCCGATCAATGATCGGTTTGGTGTACCACGAGCCGAATAACATGCCGATGGTGCCGCGGGCCGGCAATGTGCGCCAGAATCGCCAGTAGCGCGGACGCTCGCGTTCTTCGTCGCTTTCGTCCCAGAACGTCACTGTTTCCAGGTTCCGTACATCCAGCCATTCATGCAGGCGACTGACTACGTGACCTTTGCCGGCACCTTCGACCCCGGAGATGATAATAATGACGGGCACCTGGCTATCACGAAGTGAACGCTGGGCGGCAAGCAGGGCGACCTGCAACTGCGGCCGTACGCTCTCGAACTCCGCCTTGCTCATGTGCTGACCGATTTCGACTGTCTCGAACATGTTCTGACCCCTGTCCCGATACTGTTCAAGCGCTCAAGTATAGCGGGAATTCTACCGTCACTATAAAGGGTTAACTGTCTGAAAAATCGACCAATTCAGTGACCCGCTATGGAGGAATCCCGGGCTATGCCGATAACTGGTTTGAGCGCCACCCATCCGGATGATTCTGCCCGATTTTCCGGAATGTGCCCCGATGAGGATCAAGTCCATCAACGGAGGAACCGGCAGCAGGAAATGACTGACGCTTCAGTCAACTTCTGGCGGATTCGATTGTTACGCAATATCACATGCGATCAGACAGGAAAGATGCATGAGCAGATCTGAAGTTTCACTGACGACAACAGGGGAATATCTCCGGCTTGCCCTGCCGTTGATGACCAAGTACAGGATCCCGGTGACACCGCAGAACTATGCGGTCTGGTACGAGTACGTGGCCGGCGGCAACGCATCGCTGACCAAAGATATCGATGAGCGCATCCAGCGCGCAGTCGAGATCACCCCTGACGATGTGGCGAGGCTGTATCGATCCTATATCGATGCGGCGGATCCGAATCGCTACGAGGAGATTCAGGACAACCTGAAGAAGCTGGTCCTGGCGGTCGTGGACAGCATCAAGAAAGCAAACGGCGAAGCGAAGGCCTACGAAGGTTCTTTACGCGAGTGCGCTGACCAGATCAGCGAAGATATGACCGCTGTTGAATTGCAGACCGTCGTTGAACGACTCTCCGAAAGCACATCCGTCGTGACGGCGTCCAGCGCAACCCTGCAGCAGAGTCTGGATGAAAGCCGGCGGGAAATCGATACGTTGCGTCAGGAGCTTGAAACCGTGAAGGTCCAGGCTACCACGGATGCGCTGACCGGCCTTGCCAATCGCAAGGCGTTCGATGAACGAATGGAACAAATCGCCGACCAGGGCGGCGACATGACGACATCGGTCATGATCGCAGACATCGACAAGTTCAAGTCGATCAATGATACCTATGGCCATCTGTTCGGCGATCGCGTACTGAAGGCCGTGGCACAGGCGCTGAAGCAAGTGATCAAGGGCAAGGATCTTGCTGCGCGGTTCGGCGGCGAGGAATTCGTGATTCTGCTTCCGGAAACCGGTTTGAACGGTGCGATCGCGGTTGCAGAGAATGTACGCAATGCCATACAGAGTGGACGGATATTCAATCCGAAGACGGGTACCGAGTTGCAGCGCGTAACGGTATCCATCGGCGTCACCCAGTTGCTGCCAAACGAGGATGTCGAACTCGGGCTGGCCCGGGCTGATGAGGCACTGTACCGCGCCAAGGAAAGTGGACGCAATCGCGTGGAAGCTGCGACTGTGGAGCCACCGTCCAACGTTGTTTCGCTGTAGTTTGATGCAGATTCAGGGTTCAACGCGCGTCGTGCAGCCGCTGTTCCATGGCCGCGGCCAGATTGAACTGGCTGCGGGCGCGAATCTCGTTATGCATACTCGCGCTTCCGAAGCGAGCGCTGTCCCAGCCGAAATAGCATTCGTTCAGGGCGTCGGCGCAGAAGCGGGCTGAGAGCTCGACACTGATGCGCACGCCGGCGGCCAGCGCGGCAGACTCTGTCAATTCCTCTACACCGGTCGCGACCTCGCGATAACCCGCTATCACGGCTTTGAACAGCGGATAGTCGAACACTGCATCCGGATCATCTTCCCCCGTCGGGTTGCACCAGGACCTTACTGCATCTCCCAACTCGTCGAACAACATTCCCGGTCCGACGGTATCGAGATCAATCATCGCAATTGCGTCATTGCCAGCAACACTGAAAACGACGTTGTTGATCTTTGGATCACCATGAACGATGAAGCGGGGCCCATACTGGTGCTGCGGCAGCCGGGATGCGGCATCAAGAATGCGCTCGGCGAACGGTTTTATCACGCCGTACCGCCCGTGGTTCCTGTGTTCTGTCAGCGCCTCCCGTAGCGTGCGCAAGTGTCGTGCAAGGTCGTGTACACCGGCTCGCGTGCGGCGGAACTCCCGTGGAAAATCCCGCAACGCCAGGTGAAAGCGGGCAAGGACTGCTCCGGCAGCCGCTGCAGTAGCGGTGTCAACGACAGAGGAATGTATGCGGCCATCAAGCCAGCTGAGCAGGCGAAATACTCTGCCGTTGACGGATACGGAGAAATTCCCATTTCGTGCGGGATGGATGCGAGGACATGCCATGCCTTTGCTGCGAAGGTGCGCCGTCACATCTGCGATGTCGTCGTTGACCTCCGGTGGGAATAGCGGGTTTACGCGCTGCAACGCATAAACGTCGCCGGTCGCGGAAGTGATCCGCCAGGTGGCGTTGATCAAGCCGATGGTGATACGTTCAATGTCGCCGGGTTCGATTCCGTAGCAGTTGAGCGCTTGTTCAATATCGTGCTGCTCAATGATCACGTGGTTTCCCCTTGCCTGCAGAGGTGGCAGCATAGCCGTACGACAAACGACCCGCTATCGGACTGAAAGGTTGGTGCCATGGACGCTATCGCATGCTTTCGATGTGGGGAGCCACTTGCAGAGGACTTGCTGCCTCTTGCCCGCGAACAGACATGTCCGAACTGTCATGCCTATCTGCATTCATGCCGGATGTGCACCTGGTTCGACCCGGCGTCGGCAAACCAGTGCCGCGAGCCAGTGGCCGACCCGGTAAAAGACAAGGACCGCGCCAACTTCTGTGGGTATTTCACACTGGGGCCACCGAAAGCTGCGGATCAGCAACGTGAAAAAGCCTTATTGGCGAAGAACGAGCTGGCCGCGCTGTTCGGCGAGGAAAGCGCTGAGCGTTCTGATGCTTCAACGGCGTCGCCCGCGAAGGCTACGCGGGCGGCACTGGATGCGTTGTTCGGCCTTGACGGGGCCAACCCGGAAAAATAGTCTGCCGAATTCCTGTGGTTGCTCCGGGAAGTGTCAATTCCCGAGGTCAGCGAAATCGTCCGGAGTATCCAGCGCCACTGTGCCACCGTCGCCGGGAAGTCTGATGCCTTCACGCGTAATCTGAATCAGATCCTCGTCGATCAGGTCTTCGCCGAAATGATAGACGGGCGCAGGGTTCGCCTGCATTGCCTGTGCTTCGAGCGAGTCCCTCAGCCCGAGCACCTGTTCATTGCGCGCCCTGTATGCGGACAGGACTCTTGTCCCGTGGCGCCTGCCCAGGAGTCGTCGCGTCAGTTCCGGGCCCAGGACGGCTGCGGAGGCGTTATTGCCGCCGAAGCCTTTGGAGTTGATGAAACCGATCGCAGGTGACTCGAGCTCACGGTCCTTATTGGCGATCGAGACATGGCTGGTATGCACATCCTCAGCGACATGTTCAATCGTTTTTATGCCGGGTAACAGGCCGTAGGCAAAAGTGCCGAGCGTGCTGACCAACTGGTCGGCGCTGGCCGGCCCCAGCGAATGGCCAACATAGGCCTTGACTGCGGTCACCGGCCAGGACGAGATGCCGAAAGTGGCGGCGACGCGATCAAAAATCCGCGATTCGGTGACCCGATTCAATGGCGTGCTCGAACCATGTGCCTGGACAAAACTGTGATGTTGGACCGCATCGTCGCCACAAAGCCTGGCCGCTGAGGCCACCGCACGCGCCATCGTGAGATAGTTGCCCACGCCGGGGGCTGAAATCGATTTCTTGTAACCGTCCGCATTGACGAACACATAGGGTATCGCGCCGTAAATCTCGGCCCCGAGTTCAAGCGCCAATGCGTCGTCGAACAGCACGCAGAACTGCGCCGACTCGCCGAGGGTGAAACCGCAGTTATGGCCGAATGGTCGGCACGCCCGGCGATAGTCCGGCGTCGTGGTGTTATCCAGACGGCAAAGGTCGGCATCGGTAGCCAGCGCATTCATCGTGGAATAACCATCAATGATTTCAGGTACCAGTGGCGCTTCGGCGTTACCCACAACAGCGACGCGACATTGACCGGCGCGGATGGCGCGTACCGCGGCATCGAGGTTATATAGAAAAGTTGCACACGCGCCGGTGATGGCGCTTGTATGACCCACGTTGCCCAGCACATAGGCGTTGATGAAATCCGCGGGCATCGAGTTGAAGCCCATGGGCAACTGCTTGGCGCTGACCCGTTTACCTCGCAATCTAGCCTGCAGCAGGCCGCCGTTTCCGTATTCGTCCATCTGGCTCATGCTGCTGCTGGCGTAGACGGCGATCTGCTCGGGGCGCACGGTGGTGCGTACGGTTTCCCAGGGAATCCCGATCATGCGCAGCGCATCGCTGACGGCCACAATTGCCATCTGCAAGCCGCGCGGATGAAAGCGCGACGCATAAAGCGAACCGGGGTCGAATCCATCCGGCAGCTGGCCAGCGGCCTGAGCGGCAACGGTGCGTGTCGAGGCAAGTTGGCAATCAATGGCGCTGCTGAGTTCAATCTCGACGGTTGCGCTGCCGTCCCCCGATACCTTCCAGCCAGACGGCAGCGGATCGGGGACATCATTACGATGCAGTCTGAGGGTCAACGGCTTATCGCTACTGGCGTCGATCCTCACGCTCTGGTTGACGTTGTGAATCCGTTCGTTCCTGCGTAGCCGACGGACCAGCGTCCCTTCGTTGACCGCCACACCGAAATGCTGCGCGATATCGCCGAACTTGATGCTGTTGCCTGCGTTATCGTGGTACCCGCTGCTATTGCCTTCCACCAGGTTCATCAGCACAGCAAGGGCTGTGATGGTTTCCGCGCGCGCCTGTTCCGGCAGCGATTCGAGCACCATGCGCCGGTAGGCGTGATGCATGGAGCTGCGTCCGGCGGCGTTCAATCCGCCAAATCCGACGATACACGGAAGGTGAGCGTTCACTTGGTCAGAGCCGGGAAAGTTATTCGAGTTGGCGGAGTTTAATGGTCTGTGCAACGCAATATCAGGAGTATAACGCCAATTATGGAGCTAAAATCGCCATCATAATCAAAGTGTGAACCAAAGATATGCCTCGCATCACCGGTGAGCCCGGATCCGGGATATCCATCGCGCTGGTCATCACGGACAAGATGATGGCGACGGGAACGCTGTTGCCACTGGAGATGTGGCACACGGCGGACATGGCGTGGGCCAGCAGGTCCCGCGGGGCGGGCCGCCTCAATACGGCGCTGGTCGGCCTCGACTCGACACCAGTGGAAACACAGTCCGGGCGCCATTTGATACCGGATCGGAGCGTTCGGGATGCAGACGAATATGCGGTCATATATCTGCCATCGCTTTGGCGCAATCCGATACAGTCTGCAAGGCACGCGCGCGCGCTGACTCCCTGGCTGCGGACTCGCTATCAGGCCGGCGCCATTATCGCGGCGGTAGGCACCGGCGCGACGCTGCTGGCGCAGACCGGCTTGCTGGACGGGCGCGCCGCGACCACACATTGGCACTTCTTTGACCGCTTTGAGCGGTTGTTCCCGGCTGTCGAGCTCAAGCGGGACTTTTTCATCACCCAGGCCGACAACTTGTACTGCGCCGCCAGCATCAACGCGCTTGCCGACGTAACGGTACATTTGATCGAGCGCTTCTATGGTTATCCCACTGCCGCCCATACGGAGCGCCAATTTTCCTACGAAGTGCGACGACCGTTTGAGAAATACGGCTATCTGTCTGGACAGACACGGCAACACTCCGACGAACTTGTCGCAGGGGTGCAGTCGTGGCTGACTGACCGCCTTAGCGAGCCACTGCGGCTATCAGAGGTCGCCGGGCGTTTTGGCGTCAGTACCCGGACATTGCTGCGGCGGTTCGAAAGAGCGACATCGACGACTCCCGGTCGCTATTTGCAGCACCAGCGGCTCGACGTAGCGAAAGGGTTGTTGCAGGCGACGAATCTTGCGATTGGTGAAGTTGCCGGGCGGGTGGGATTTGCCGATCAACGCCAGTTCGCGAGAATTTTCCGGCAGCGCGAAGGCGTCAGTCCGCGTGAGTTCCGCAGTGCGGTCCGCGCCAAGCTTTTCTCGGCTATGCCATGACCCTGGCGGTCGGACGTGCGGCACTGGTCGGCAACAGCAATTGGTAGGCCTCGGCCACTTTTGCGTCGGTTTCTGTCATCAGCAATCCCAGCGTGTCGGCATCGAGTCCGACGGCCGAAAGGACCTCCGGATCGAACTCCGGTGCGGGATCGGCCTCCGCGGACTGGGACAAGACGGCCCGGCAGACGACGGCGGCAATATGAACAAGACGGGTGGCATCGGTGTGCTCCGGTTCCGGAACGGCCCGTGGGCTGGTGTGAAATTCCACCGGCATATGGATTGCATCCGGCAGCTGCCAGCTTCGCAGGAGTTCGCCGCCAATGAGAGCGTAGTCGAAACCGAGCTGCTCGCGTTCACAGACATCGAGCCCACGATGAGAATGCGAGGCCAGCGTATGGAGTTCCTGCAGTATCTTCGGCGCACGCGCGGCGAGTATCAAATGGCCCACGTCATGTAAAAGTCCGCAGACGAATATCCGTTGCGGGTTGCAGCTACGTGTGTGCGCCGCGAGTGTCTGGGAAAAGACCGCAGCATAAATACTACGGCGCCAGAACATGTGCATATCAAGCACCGGGTTATCCATGCGAGCCAGCGCGCCAATCGCCGATGTGGCGAGCGCAAGGTCGTGGACCTGGTTCAAGCCCAATACCTGGGTCGCGCGGGCGACAGTATCAACTTTGGCTGCGAGGCCAAGATAGGCACTGTTCGCCATCCGCAGGATCCGGCTGGTCAGTCCCGGATCATTGGTGATGACCGCCGCGACGTCCGCCAATGCCGAGTCAGGGGATTGAATCAGTTCGCGAATCTTGACGTATGCTGTTGGTAACGGAACGAGGTCAACCACGTCCGCTATCAGATCATCCAACTGAAGGTCCATGCATCGGTCCCCGGGTAAGGCAATTACGTGCTCTTTAGCGGCTGCCGGGGCGGGAGGCTTTATCCGTGCATGCAACTGCGTTACGGGGCGGAATTCGGTGCGGTGGGCGGCAGGGGTGCGGCAGCAGGCATCGTGCGCCCCAGGGTTAGGCCCGGCCAGTCAACAAGTCAGGTTGAACCCGGCACGACAGGACTCACTCAGGAGGTAGCGTTCGCGGCCGCCTTGCGGCCACGAAACAGTTACATCACGCTGGAAGTCGCGCTGTCGGTGACGGCCAGCATGCGGTTGGCAGGGTCGCCGCGGGCGGTGCGGTAGTCCAACCAGACCAGAGCATCGTAGTATTGCCTGATGTTCCGGACGAAATAAACGGGTTCGCCACCCCGGGCGTAGCCGTGGCGCGTCTTGCTGTGCCATTCAGGCCGCGACAGCAGCGGCAGATTGCGCGCCACATCAGCCCAGTGGTCCGGGTTGCCACCATGCTGTTGGGTCAGCCGGCGAGCGTCCTCGAGATGGCCATAGCCCACGTTGTAGGCGGCAAGCGTAAACCACGTTCGATCCGGCTCCGCAATGCGCGATGGCATCCGGGCTTGTAACCTGACCAGATAGCGGGCAGCGCCGTCGATGCTCTGGCTGGCGTCATGACGATCAACGCCAAGGCTGCTCGCGGTATTGCTCGTCAGCATCATCAGGCCTTTGACTCCGGTGGGGGACACTGCCTTGGAATTCCAATGGGACTCCTGGTAGGACAGTGCGGCCAGCAAGCGCCAATCGAGTCCGTAGCGTTCTGCTGTCGCCTGGAATTCGTTCTGATACCGGGGCAGCCGACGTTTGAAATGCCGCATGAAGGTCCGCGAGTCGACATGCTCAAAAACATTGGTGCGACCGAACTGCCGATCCCAGATGGCGGCGAATTCGCCATTCATACGTGATCGCTGCAGATAGTTGTTGAATGCCGTTCGCAACGAGTCGTCCGAATCCGCAGGAAATGCCCACGAGACCCTGACGGAATCGCCGATGACGAACGCAACGCCGAGATTCGGATACATGCGTCGTACATATGTGTATGCCGATGAACGTACGACCGCGTAATCGATATCACCAACCGCCACACGCTCAACGAGCTCGCTGGCCATCATCGATTCATGCGTAATCCATTGCAGGTCCGGGTGCGCAGCAATGACGAGACTTACGTCGTCTTCGGTCGCGGTCTTTGCTCTGACGTGAATTTGCTTGTCAGCCAGATCTGTGACCTTGCGCGGCCGCTCATCACCTTTGCGGTAAATCACGTAGTAGTCGTACTCGGAATATGGAGCGCTGAACGACACGTCGTCGGCGCGCTGTAATTCAACGGGAAGATGTGCAGCACCAACGTCAGCATGGCCGCCTTCAACTGCGGCGTACACGCCATCAATAGTGGGCGGTACCGTAAGTTCGAAATTGATGCCGAGGTCGTTGGCAAAGCCACGGATGAGTTCGTAGTCGAATCCCTCAGGACCGTCCGGACCGATGTAGTAAGTCAATTGCGAATTGACTGTTGCTACGCGCAGGACTCCTGCGGCTTTGATCTGTTCGAGTTTCGAATACTGCGTGGCGCTGCCTGACAGCAGAGTTGCAAAGCCCAGAACGAATGCGATGAGGCTTGTTCGCTGCAGGTATCGAGCTGTTCGAGTGTGAAAATTCAAATGCATCTTCCAGTCCGCTGTTCGCGACCGGGCGCAATCATGCCGACTTTCGTGCGCCTTGTCACAAAAATACTTGGCAATATCCACGCCGGAATCCCGACGATGCCTGTTTATCAAGTGTTGTATTAACGCACCCTGAATGTTTTCCGTTTACGAATAAGGCGGTTAGCACCGCCGCCGGCGCGTGTTCAGGCGGGAATTTTGATTGAGAAAGAATGTTTCCCGACCTGACGTCGGGTGGTGGAAAGCAGGAATCTGACCCGAATCGGGTCAATAAGTATCGTCAGAAGTGTATTTTGCGATAAACAGGTGCGGCATCCTCACCAGTCCGATGACGATGCCGCGCTCGGTTTGTACTAACAACCGGGGCACTCAGCCCGCGTTGTCCTTGAGGCGTTGCTTGAGTTGCAGCTTGTTGATCTTGTTGGCGCCGGTGCGCGGTAATGCATCAATGAAATGAACCTCCACCGGGCGTTTGTACTTCACCATTTCCTTTTTACAAAAATCAAAGAACTCCTGTTCAGACATCGTTTCGCCGTGCTTCAACACCACGAATGCGGCAACGGCTTCGCCGAGTTCAGGATCTGCTTTGCCTACAGCGGCGGCCTCCTGGATCTTGGGATGACTGAAAAGCACTTCGTCGACCTGACGCGGATAGACGTTGTAGCCGCCGACGATGATCATTTCCTTCTTGCGATCGACAATGAAGTAATAGCCGTCATCATCCTTGTAGCCGATATCGCCGGTGTGCAACCAACCATCGCGAATGGCCAACGCAGTTTCTTCGGGATTGTGATGATAGCCTTTGGTGACTTGTGGCCCGCGAACGCGGAACTCTCCGGCCTGACCCACGGGTAGTGACTGGGTGCCGGTCTCAACGTCCACAACATCAACGACGGTTTCCGGCACGGGCATGCCGACAGACAGTATCTTGCGAACACCGTCGTAGGGATTGAGACAGAATGGCGCACCTTCGGTCATCCCCCAGCCTTCCAG
>JACKNH010000020.1 GCA_024234975.1 Gammaproteobacteria bacterium | reverse complement strand
GCTCAATGCCGAGATCAAGCGGCGAACGAACGTCGTGGGCATCTTCCCCAACGACGCTTCGATCGTGCGGCTCGTGGGCGCGATGATGCTCGAGCAAAACGACGAATGGTCGCTCAACCGCCGCTACATGCAGCTCGAGGGCTTGCAGACACTCAGCGATACTGTGCCCACTCGGCTGTCCGCAGTGGCCCGCTGAGTAGCGCGCATCTCAGCTCTTCCGGGCTGTGGACTTACACCATGCGTTGGGACACGACCCCGACGAGTGCCGCCGACTTCCAGCGACGCACAACGACAGCCACTGCCGTTGGGGGTACAAAAGGGGGTATTTTTGCGAGATCGACAGGCGATGAATGGCGGAAACACCGCTGTAGCCCTGGGTTTTCCGCCACTTTTCCTGATCAACGTGTGATCAACGTCTGATCTTCGGAGATTGCTCTAGCTGTCAGGCTTCGGTTTCACGGAAAGCGCGCATGTCCCGTCTTCTCCCGGTGGCGATCGGAGGGCGCTATGTTCAGCAGGTGTGTCAAATCCGGTAGTGTGGCGCTGCTGGCAGCGATGTATGCAGGTGTTTCGGTCGCCCATCATTCCGTCGGCGTGTTCGACACGACCACACCCGTCCGCGTCAAGGGTAATGTCGTCAGGGTCGACTTCGTTGAACCGCATGCCGTGATTTTTCTCGAGCAGAAACCAGCCGATGGCGCAATGGTGAAATGGGCAGTGGAAAGTTCGCCCCCCATTGCGGTGCTTCAGCGTCGCGGCTTCACCCGCGACACGCTGAAACCCGGCGATACCATTGAAGTGTGTGGCTACGCGCCGAAGAAATCATATTTCAGTGGTCAACAAAACAGCGCATTTCCCGAAGGACCATGGGAAGTACACCCTGACCGGGTGATTACCGGGCGACTGTTGCTGCTGCCCGGCGGCCCGGACATTCATTGGTCACATTACGGACCGCTTGATAAATGCATCAGCGCCGAGGACCTGGCGGCGATGACGGCGTCGCCGCCGGAAAACTGATCCAGTCCATGAATTTTTTCCAGGTCCCAGAAGTTGTCAGCGGTCGGGTGCCAATGTCGGCGTTATCGTCGGGTTATTGGTTGTTGATGTAATACTCGTTCAACATGCTCTTCATTTCGCTGGCGGTGAAATCGCCGGCAGCCAACGGCTTGCCAAGTTCGAACAGCCGTGAGCTTGCCAGACCACCGACAATGACACCATCGAATCCGGCATCGGTCACCAGCAATTGCGCCATGGCCAGCGCGTAGCCATCATCGCCCGCCAGCGGGATCGCGATGCGCTCGCCTTTGCGATGCGCCTCGCTGCGCAAGGTTCGGAAACCGATACAGTTGAATGCGCGCACGACGCGTGTCCGTGGCAGGAACTCCTGCGAGGAAACGCCAGTCGACTTCGCCAGCGCCGGGCCGGCCATGTCGCCGTCGCGGCGTGCCACGGGATTACCGGTATCGACAACAATCTTGCCCGCGAGCTCGCGGGCGAAGTCGCGGCCGATCTGCGGTGTCGCCGCGTACGGGACCGAGAGCAGGATGATGTCGCCGAATTCCGCTGCCTCTTGTACCGTGCCGGCTTGAGCGCGTTCGCCCAACTGTTCGGCCAGCGGCGCAAGCTCTTCCGGATGCCGTGATGACATGAACACGGTATGACCGGCACCTACCCAGAGTTCCGCCAGCGCGCTGCCGATGTTGCCAGTGCCGATGATGCCGATCCGCATGGGGGTCGTCGTCGGTTCGCCAGCCATCACCTTGCGACCGCCGATCGCGGCCAGCGTGGTGGCGACCGGCAAACCCGCGGCGATGGCAAGCAGGCGGCGACGGATGATATCTGCGCTGGAAAAGTCGGTCATAAGTTGGCTCCCCGTGTTTGCGAACGAAGTCGGATCCGGAATCGGCGACCTCTGACTGCGATGAAACGATAGATACTTGGTCAACGCCCGTGCGGATTGGTTGCATGGGCTCAGCTGCGAGGCGTGATCTCCACAACGCCGTTGTCGGCGTCGACTTTTACCCAGTCGCCATTACGAATCAAGGTCAGGGGGTCACGATCAAAATCCGTCATGGTCGGGATGCGCATCACCACCGCGCCCAGTGCGACCTTGGTCGTCATCTCGGTGAACAGCATCGCCTTGGGTGCGGTGCCGTACAGCCGGCAGTGGTGGAACATCGCCGACCAGCCGGACGAACCTTTGGCGCCTGGAAACACCAGGATCTTGTCCTTGAAGCTGACGCCACGTAACTCATGCCGGGTTTCGATCACCGTGCCTTGTACCGGGTTCACGCCACCCCAACCGGAAATCGTTTCCTGGGTGACCAGCGCTTCGCCCTCGATACATCCGGCAACGACCTTGCGGCCGGTAAGTACGATTTTTCCGACGGAGTCGCTCATACGAGTTCGCCCTGCCAGCGGCCGGTCAACGCGGCATTGATGCAATCCGCGGTGGAGCCGAACCAGGCTTCGATATTCATGATGGCAGGCAGGTAATGCACCTGCTTGGCCGAATCCAGTGCCGCGACCTTCGTGCCCGGCGGAATCGCCTGGCCGATGGCGGAGCAGGTATCGGTAATGATGTGGCCGCCCGCAGCAATGATCCGCTGCGCATATCCTTTTGCCTGCGCCTGCGCCCGCACAACGCGGGAGGTGAATATCCAGAGCTGGGTGTTTTCACTCAGACGTCTACCATCGAGCAGCCTGCACGCCTCTTCGATCTGTTCCAGTGCGGCATGGGGGCAACCCAACATGACGAAATCGACGTCACGGCTGCGGCCGTTGGCATTCAAATCGTCGTAGATACGTTGACGTGCAGCGGCGTCGTAGACAAAGACTTCCTTCGGTCGACCGGGACCGAAGGCCATCTCTTCGGTGGCAGCTTCCGGAGTCAGGCCAACCATGTGATACATCTCGACGCCACCGGAGGATGCCGCGGCCGCGCCGAAATGTTTATGCAGTATGACCTGCGGTTTGCCAATGCTGCCGGTGAGCACCGGTATTTTCTCGCCTACACACTGGCCGGTGAAATACCCGAGCATTCCCCAATCCAGAATGGTCTCCACCGGTGTTTCCACCTTGATCAGATGCGTCCCGAATCGGTACTCGTCGCGATGAAATCCGAAGTCGGGGATCTTGCCTGTCAGCATCGCGGCGCTGGTGCTCTCGCGGCCTTCGGTATTGGTCCGGCCAGCCAGTACCGAATTGCAGTAGACCACCGCTGAGGATTCCATCCAGGCGCAGTGCTCTCCGCGCCCGGGAACATTGCCAACGAGGTAGGGTGTGCACGTCCGCAGCACCTCAATATCGCGCGCGGCAGCACCCTGCTCGCCTGCCTGATCAAGCGCCAGAGCTTCGGCAGTCTTGCCCAGAACCTCAAAATTCTCCGGGTCGATGCCTCCTTGCAGCATGCAGGAATGACCCGAGACTCTCGGGACCTCGACGACTTCGTCCGCGTCGAGGTCGAATAATGAAAAGATTGTGTTGTAGTCGCTGCCGTAAGCGCCGTAGTACTGGTGCAGGAACGGCGTGATGCTGCCGGGAACGCCAGCGACGTTCGTGGTATCAACGAAGCGCTCAACGCCGAGAGCCTCGGCGTAGCGAACCAGCAACGCCATGGCCTTCTGCCGCGCAGGGCCGTAGTCTCCCGCAAGCATGGCTTTTTCGTCGTCGCGTAGCTTCAGGCTCATGATGGTCGTCCTGCTTCAGACGCTAGGGGCGCGGCCCGTAGTGGGGCATTGGCTGGCCGTATTCGTACGCGCCGAGATCGGGTGCGCTGCCGTTGAATCCGTCGTTGATATTGGGTAGTGCAACGCCGGCGTCAATCGCACCTGCGCCGGCCTTGAGTTGCAGATCAACCTCGTCCGGTTTGTACAACCGGGTCGGATCATTGAAGTCAGGCATGCGGGCATTGACGAAGATGTCATAGTCGAGCAATACGCTGTGTTGATCCTGTCCGGTGGCGCGGCGGTATGCCGCGAACGATTTGAAGCGTTGCGCCACCGGTGGTTGGTCATAGCGGGCCGGAATGTCCTTCGGCGGCGCATGCCATTCGAAGGCGGTGTCGGATTCCGGGTTGGGCCGGAATCCGTTGTAATCGGAGGAGCTGTAATTGGTGTAGGTCTGCACTGCGAATACTGCCGGTCGACGGCCCTGGCCGAATATCAGGTTATTGCGGAAATGCAGGTTGGAAGCCGGTGTCAGCTGCGCGACCTCGCCGATGTAGGTGTTGTGGTAATAGATCGCGCCAGCAGGATCGCCATGGATCTTCACCGGTCCGAACGGGCTGTGATAGACGACGTTGCGGATGAAATATGCCGGCCCGCCGAATACCGGCTGCGGACTCATCGCGCCGACGCCGGCATTGAAGCAGCGGTTGTCGAACACGCGGATGTTGTGCATGGAGCCGTCCGCCTCAAAGCAATTGTCATCGACGTTCGAAACATCGTTGTTATGGAAGTCGATGGATACCGGCATGCGGTCGCGCCGGGTGTTCGGATAATCGTCAGGCATGCCATAGGTGGCGTGATCCACGGCGTCGTGGAATCCGCTGATGCGGTTGTAGGCAACGACATGCCCCGAACCATAAACGGCGACAGCGTAATACGAGTGAATCAGCCGGCGGGTTTCGAAATCAGGTAGCTGGTTCCACGGCGCAACGTTATACCAACCGAACAGTTCGTCGGGATTCTGACGGCCGATCATCACGTTGTCGGCAATATAGAAGTTGCTGGACCCGGACCAGTCAGTGTGCACGGCAATGCCGACATCGAAGAATCGACTGCGCTTGACGGTCAATCCGCGCGTGCCGGCGATCCCTTTCTGACCCGCTTCAATCGCGGTAACCGTGTTGCGGAACGTGATGCCTTCGAAATAGTGGTAATCACCTCCAACGACGTTGAACAACACGTTGTTGCCATCGCCATCGAAAATCACCTCACCGTCACCCGCGGCCTTGATGGCGATGGGTTTGTCGGGTGTGCCGTCAGCCGTGAGGAAATAGGTGCCGTCAAATGGCGTGCCGCAGCAGGTGGTGAATCCTGACTGTATTTCGTGGCTGTAATTATGGCGATTGAAATCCTTGTACACGCCGCCGTGCACGAGAATGGTGTCCCCGGCTTTGACCCTGGGCGGCGAGGCGCGGCTCCAGTCACCGCCCAGCGCGGCGGTGTAATACGCGGCGAGCAAGCCCTGGAAAGCGGGTTGCTGCTGTTGCCCTTCGTAACCCGGCGGATACACGTGATAGGTGTTGCCGCCGGTGGCCGGCATGGGTTCGCTGCGGGTAGTGACGGTGACGATGCGGGTCGCCTCACCGCTGACGCCATCGGGATCCTGCAATACCAGGCGAACGTCATACGTCGCGCCGGGCTCCAGATAGAAAACACTGCCGGCGAACATGTTTGGCGCTGTGTAATCCAGGGAACCCCAGAACACCGTGCGTTCACCGTGCAGGCGCAGCGGCGGTAACCCTTCCCGCCATTGTTCGGAACCGGACAGTCGGTAGGTCAGGGCGACCGAGGCGTTACGGTTGTCGTCGCCCTCGATGCGCCATTCAAACCCCAGCGAGCGCAGCGTGGGCGGCTCCACAACGAGCGCACCGGCGCCGACGCCGTCACCGGCGCTGGCAGTGGCGGCCAGGCAGAGGCAACCGGTCAGCGTGATAGCCAAAGACAGTACACCGCGCATACAATCCCCCGCCTGTTTTACAGGTGACAAACTGTAATAGTACAACGGTTCCAGCGTTGGCGCGCCACGTGCGCAACGATTCGCGCTGCGGCATGGACAGTTGTTCAGGGATTCATGCCGGGCCGGCCAGGCTTAGTACGGCTTTCCACTGCGCAGGCGTGACCGGCGTGACTGAAAGGCGGTTGCCCCGCCGCAGAATCAGCATGTCAGCAAGTGCTGGTACTGTGCGCAAGGCTTCGAGCGGAATGATCTCGTCAAACTTGCGTTCGAAACGGACCTTGACTGCATACCAGCGCGGGTTATCGCGGGTGCTCTTGCCGTCGAAATAGTCGCTTGCCGGATCAAAGGCGGATTCATCGATGAAAGCCTTGCCACTGATTTGCATGACACCGGCAACGCCAGGCTGTGGACAGCTCGAATGGTAAAAAAGGGCGAGATCACCGGTGCGCATTTCATCGCGCATCATGTTGCGCACCTGGTAGTTGCGTACCCCATCCCAGGTCGCCGTGCGGCGGGGTGAGGCTTTCAATGCATCGATACTGAACTCGTCCGGTTCGGACTTCATCAGCCAGTAGTTCACGGATTTGCACCTGTGTCGCCAGGCGCCATGCCCGACGGATCATCGGGCCGCGCGAGTTAAGGGCGGTGTCCTCCGCCGATGCCGTTTCAGAAGCAGTTGTCCTTGAACCGGGGGTTCAAGGTGGGACTTCTCGGCGCGAATCAGGCTTGCCGGAGTGCGGCCGTGCACAACATCGCGAACCAGATCAATCCCTTAGCTTATTAACATAGGCTCAAGGGGTAATCGCTTCCGGCGCGAACACCGCAGAGGACACCATAGCAGACTGCATATTGTGAACTAACCGCGCCCGCTGTTACCAGCATGGCGCGACATACTTCCCGGCAGAGAATTCATCATGCGCAACCGCGCAGAGTGTATATCGGCAATATTGCCCGGGGATGAAGCCGCCACCCGGCCGGGTGGCATGCGATCAGGTATGTTCGGTCAGATCGGTTGATTTCAATTGTTGGCCGCGGGTCAAGGCGTGAGAAATCTTTGCCTGGATCCGTTCGATCCCGCTGCCGACCACGCTGGCAAACTCCTCGTTGCTGCGTTTGTATTCAAGAAATTCGTGGGTAATGTTCAGCGCCGACATGACGGCGATGCGCTCGGTGCCGATGACTTTACCTTTGTCGCGCAGCTCCTGCATCTTGCGGTTCAGGTAAGTCACTGCCTTCATCAATGACTCGCGCTCTTCCTCCGTGCAGCCGACGATGTAGTCCTTGTCGAATATCGTCACGGTAACAGGTTGCGGATTGGCGCTCATGTTCGGGCTTCCTGGGACTTTGGCGAAGTCAGCGGGTTTCCATCGCCTTCAACCGGGCGATCATCGATTCGACACGGCTGCGTGCCATTTCGGTCTTTTCGATCAGCGCGGCGCGTTCGGCGGTGAGCTGTGCCTGCTGGTGGCGCAAGGCCTGGTTTTCGTTTGCCAGACTGTCCACCGTCTTGATCAATTCATCAACCCGGTTTTCGAGGGCAGCCAGCTCAAGCTTTTCACGATTTTCTGTGCTCATGGACGATGCCGGCACCCGGGCGCAGTCGAATTCCACGGCAATATAGAGTGCCGATCACCCATGGTCAACACTGGATGTGGAGGGACGTGACCGCGCTCACCGTCATCGTCGTCGCACGGCATTAGGCCTTGCCGGATAGGCCATGAAATAATACCCGGCATGGAAGTCGATGCTGATTATCAGAATGTAGATCGCGCACTGTCCGCCCTGGATTCGGATCTCGATGCCGCCGAATGCCACGGCATGCTGTGCGGAATGTTATGCAACCCGGAAACCTTCGATGCGCAGCTCTGGTTACGCCAGGTGGTTGGTGAGGATGCACCGCCGGTGAGCACCGGCGGCGAGGCCGGCGTGCTGTGGGCGCTGCTGCGGCAAACCCGGTCGGCGATTGTCGATGAAGAGCTGTCATTCAGATTGCTGTTGGTCGACGATAACCGTCAGTTCACCCGCCGCGTCCGCTCGGTCGCCAACTGGTGCCGCGGGTTTCTGGTCGGGTTCGGCATTGCCGGCGTGGTCGATATATCCGTATTGAGCGAGGACTGCCGTGGCTTCCTTTCAGACCTGAAACAGATTTCGCAGGCCGATGAAAAATCAGCGCTGGATGAAGACAACGAACGCGCGTTCGAGGAAATCGTGGAATACGTGCGCATCGGGGTGCTGATGCTGCGCGAGGAAACGCGATTTGATGATTCCGGCGCATCTGACGAGCCGGCGCCCACCTTGCACTGAGATAAAGCAACTGACACAACGCTATGGATAAACAGGAATTCGCCCGGCGCCGAAAGCGCCTGATGGACATCGTCAACAGCGGCGGGATCGCGATTCAGCCGACAGCGCCCGAACATGTACGTAATGGTGACGTACTGTTCCCGCATCGCGCCGACAGCGACTTTCATTACCTCACAGGATTTGCCGAGCCCGAAGCGGTTGCGGTGTTCGTGCCGGACCGCAAGCAGGGCGAATTCCTGTTGTTCTGTCGTGAACGGGACCCTGCCGCGGAAACCTGGCACGGGCGCCGGGCAGGTATCGAAGGCGCCTGCGAACTCTATGGCGCGGATGATGCGTTCCCGATTTCCGACATCGATGAAATCCTGCCCGGCCTGATCGAGAACAAGGAGCGCATCTTCTATACGATGGGCCGCTATCCGGAATTCGATCAACACGTCCTGGCCTGGGTTGCCGAAGTCAGTGGCCGCAAGCGCGCCGGCGTACACAGTCCGGAGGAAATCGTTTCCTTGGCGCACCACCTGCATGAAATGCGGCTGGTGAAGTCGCGCAAGGAAATCGCGGCGATGAAGCAGGCGGCAAAAATATCCGTGCTTGCGCATGAGCAGGCCATGCGTACCTGCAAGCCGGGTTTGCGCGAGTACGAGGTTGAGGCCGCGTTGCTGAACACCTTCATGCAGGGCGGTAGTCGTTCCCCGGCCTATCCATCCATCGTCGGCGGTGGTGAGAATGGTTGCATCCTGCACTACACCGAAAACAACGCGGTGTTGAATGACGGCGAACTGTTGCTGATCGATGCCGGTGCTGAATACGACCACTATGCATCAGATATCACCCGGACCTTCCCGGTCAACGGCCGGTTCAGCAGTGCTCAGCGTGACGTGTATGAAGTTGTGCTGGCGGCCCAGGCCGCGGCCATTGCCAAGGTTCAGCCCGGCAACCACTGGAATGATCCACATGAGGCGGCGGTGAAAGTGCTGACCAAAGGCCTGGTCGAGCTGAATATCCTCAAAGGGCGTGTGCCGACCTTGATCAAGGAAGGCGCATACCGGCAGTACTACATGCATCGCACGGGACATTGGCTGGGGATGGACGTGCATGATGTGGGTGACTACAAGGTGGGTACGCAATGGCGGCTGCTCGAACCGGGCATGGTGCTGACAGTGGAACCCGGCTTGTATCTGCCCGCCGGCACCAAGGGGCTGGCCAAGCGCTGGTGGAACATCGGCATCCGCATCGAGGACGACGTACTGGTCACCAGCAGCGGCAACGAAGTGCTGACCGGCGCGCTGGCCAAGTCGGTGGCCGAGATAGAAGCGTTGATGGCGCGGGCGGCGTGAACGAGACCTGTGACTGCGCCATCATCGGCGCCGGATTCACCGGCGCCACGTTGGCCGCCGGTCTGGCACAGCTCGGCTTGCGCGTCATTGTCATTGAAGCGCGGGCGCCGCTGGCCGTAACTGCCGGCGATACGCCCGATCAGCGCGGTTTGGCGCTTGCGCATGCGTCGTGGAAGATTTTGTCAGCATTAGGCATGTGGCAGCCGCTGGCCGCGGAGGTCACGCCGATACGCTCGATTCACATCACCGAGCGCGGTCGATTCGGCGTCACCACGCTGACCGCCGAAGATGCCGGGGTCGACGCGATGGGCTATGTCTGTCCCGCGCTTAGACTCGCCACCGTCACCGAACGCCATTTGCAGGATCTGGCAGGCGTCACCCGACTGGCGCCGGCACGGGTCACGGCGCTTGAATTGCAGCCCGAGGGTCGCCGACTGGTCGTTGAACACGGCGGCCAGACCTGCGAAATATCTGCAAAGCTGGTGGTCGCGGCCGACGGCGTTGACTCGGCGACGCGCGATTTACTCGGCATCGGCGCCGCGGTTCATGATTACCAGCGAAGCGCCGTCGTCGCCAATGTCAGCGTCGCCCGCCCCCAGGCCTTTACCGCATTCGAACGTTTCGATACCGCTGGACCGGTTGCGCTGCTGCCGCTCGGAGGAAGGCGTTACGTCTCCATCTGGACCATGGCGACAAGCGCTGCAAGCGCCATGCAGGCGATGCCCGGGGACGACTATACGCAGCGCCTGAACGAATTCTTTGGTACGCGGCTGGGCACGATCAGCGAACCAGGGCCGCGACAGGTGTACCCGTTACGTTTGGTTCGCGCCAACGAAATTGCCGCGCCACGTGCCGTGCTCATTGGTAATGCCGCCAATACGGTGCATCCCAACGCCTCGCAGGGCTTGAACCTCGGGCTGCGCGATGTTGCGGCATTGCTGGAAGCTGTCGCAGTCCATGGTATGCAAGATGCCGGGTGCAGCGATGTCATCGACGTCTGGCGCGAACAGCGGCTGCCGGATCACCAGGCGACCGTGCGTTTCTCCGATACCCTCGCGCGATTGTTCGCCAGCGATCTTGCCATCGCCGGACTGGCACGCCACGCGGTGATGCTGGGCGTGACCGCGATACCGGCGCTCAAGGCGAAGCTGGTCCGCAATGCGATGGGCCTGGGCGGCAGACCGCCACGGCTGGCGCGCGGTGCCCGGCTGATTCGCTGAGCATGATGATTGAAACGGATATAGCGGTGGTCGGCGGCGGCGCCGTCGGCATGCTGTCGGCGATTCTCGCCGCGCAGGCAGGGCTGCGCGTGGTCGTCATCGAAAAGCAGCCAGTGGTAGCCGCTGCCGGGCCTGCAGCGACCGTGGCAACAATGCCGGCCGAATTCGATTTGCGCAGCTTCGCGTTGACCGCCGCCGCCATGGAAGTGCTGTCGCAGGCAGGCTGCCTGGCATTGTTGCCCTCCAGTCGGTTGTCACCGCTGGAAGCGATGACGGTATGGGATGCCGGTAGCCGTGGGTGCATTCATTTCGATGCGATGGATATCGGAGCGCCGGCGCTGGGCGTGGTTTTGGAAAACGCCACGCTGATGCAGGCATTGCAAGCTCGCGCCAGGACTTTGCCGGCGCTCACCTGGCTGGCTGGTCACGCTGTCACCGGTTTGATTCAGGATCGCCCGCTGCGGGTCTTGCTGGACGACGGCGAAGTCTGTGCCCGACTGGTGATCGCAGCCGACGGACGCAATTCCCGCATACGCGAATTGCTCGATGTTGAAATGCCGGGAGCGGACTATGCGCAGCACGCCGTGGTGGCCAATTTACGCACCGCCCAACCGCATCAGCAACGCGCCTGGCAACGGTTTCTCGCCACCGGTCCGGTGGCCTTGCTGCCATTGCCGGCGGCAGATTGCTGCGCCATGGTCTGGAGCACAACGCCACAGGCTGCCAAAGATCTGATTGCGATGCCGGATGCGCAGTTCTGCCAGACGCTGGGCGAGGCCACCGAGTTCTGTCTTGGTGAGATCAGCGAGCCCACCGTGCGTTTGGGATTCCCGTTGCTGCGTGCAAATGTGCAGCATTACGTGCAGCGTGGCGTCGCGTTTGTCGGCGATGCCGCGCATATCGTGCATCCGTTGGCCGGACAAGGCCTCAACCTCGGCATCATGGATGCCGCGTGCCTGATCGAAACTGTACTGGACGCCCGAACCGACGGCCGCGACATCGGTGCGCGCGGGGTATTGCGGCGTTATGAACGCAAACGCAAGGGCGAGAACCTGCTCACTTCCTGGACCATGGACGGTTTCAAGCACCTGTTCGGTAACCACCGGCGTTGGCTGGGCTGGTTGCGTGGCGCGGGCATGATGGCCTTCGACGGGGCCGGCCCGCTCAAACGTGCGTTGATCGCGAGAACTTCTGGAATGGAAGGTGACCTGCCGCGCTTCGCACGGCGCCCGCGGGGGACGGCCTGAGCCGGCCCTTACTGTCCCAGCAGCAGTCGCTTGGCTTCGGCGTATTTCTCGGCGGTCCGCGTGATGATGTCCGGCGGCAGGTGTGGGCCTGGCGCGGTCTTGTTCCAGTCGAGTGTTTCCAGGTAGTCGCGCACGAACTGTTTGTCGTAACTCGGCGGGCTGATGCCGACGCGATATCCTTCAACCGGCCAGAAACGTGAGGAATCCGGTGTCAGGACTTCATCGATCAGGTACAGGCTGCCCGCATCATCCAGGCCGAATTCGAACTTGGTGTCGGCGATGATGATGCCGCGCGTGCGTGCGTATTCGGCGGCTTCGCAGTAGATACGCAACGTCGCGTCGCGTACTTCGGTCGCGCGTGCCGCGCCCAGCAGACGTTCGGCTTCGGCAAAGTCGATATTCTCATCATGGCTGCCAGTTGCGGCCTTGGTCGACGGGGTGAAAATCGCCTGCGGCAGTTGTTGTGCCTGGCCAAGGCCTGCCGGCAGTTCGATGCCACAGACCCGACCGGTGGCCTGGTAGTCCTTCCAGCCCGAACCGATGATGTAGCCGCGCGCTATCGCTTCCACCGGTAACGGTTGATAGCGCCGCACGACGATGCCGCGTCCGGCGGCCTGGCTGCGTTCGGCATCGGTCTTCAGCACCTCGGAAGGATCGACTCCCGTCAGGTGATTGGGAATGATGTCGCGAAACCGGTTGAACCAGAAATTGGATACTGCCGTCAGCAGAATGCCTTTGCCCGGGATGGGATCAGGCAGGATGACGTCGAACGCGGACAGGCGATCAGTGGTGATGATCAGCAGGTGGTCATCATCGACCGCATAGATATCGCGCACCTTGCCCCTGGCCAGCAGCGGCAGACTGGTGATAGTGGTTTCGAACAACGCAGAAGTTGTCACGCTGACGATTCTCCAAATGACCGGGTGTTGGTCGACGGCTTAACCGACGTGCTCGACGAACTGGTCGACGACGACGATTTTCATGCCGTTGGTGCCGCCGGAGAACCCCATCAGGTCACCCTTGGTCACGATCACTTTGTCGCCGGCTTTCACCGCACCGCGGGCCTTGAGTTCGTTCAATACCATCGCGGTCAATTCGGTATAGGGAACCTTGGAGGAATCGAAGTACACGGGATGCACGCCGCGGTACAGTGCGACCTTGCGCAAGGTACCGGTGTTCGGCGACAAGGCAAAAATAGGAATGGTGGAGTCCATACGCGACATCCACAGCGATGTCGAACCGGTTTCAGTCAGCGCGGCAATCGCCGTGGCGCCAACGCGGTTGGCGCAATACATGGTCGACATGGCGATGGCTTGATCGACGCGGTCGAAATGGTCGTCGGGCACACCGCGATTGCTGCCGCCTATCCACTTCTCTTCGCTACCGACGCAGATCCGCGCCATGGCCCGCACGACTTCGATCGGATACTTGCCGACACTGGTCTCACCGGACAGCATGACTGCATCGGTGCCATCCAAAACTGCATTGGCGACGTCGAACACCTCGGCCCGGAACGGCATCGGGTTGTCGATCATCGAATTCATCATCTGGGTGGCGGTGATGACCGTACGATGCAGGCTGCGCGCAAGACGGATCAGGCGCTTCTGCACCGGTGGCAATGCCGGTTCGCCGATTTCCACGCCCAGATCGCCGCGCGCGATCATCACGCCATCGGCGGCGCGGATGATTTCCTCGGCATTTTCCACCGCTTCCGCGCGCTCGATCTTGGCGATGATGGCGGCTGTACTATCAGCCTTCTGGATCAGCTTGCGTGCGGTATCGATATCTTCCCCGGACCGCGGGAACGAGACGGCAATGTAATCGACGCCCTGTTCGAGGGCGTGCCGCAGATCGGCCCGATCCTTGCGGGTCAGCGCTTTGGCCGACAGTCCGCCGCCCTGACGATTGATTCCCTTGTGATTGGACAATTCGCCGCCAATCATGACCACGGTTTCAATACACGGGCCGCGCACCCGATCGACCTGCAACATGATGCGGCCGTCGTCGACCAGAAGCGTGTCGCCGGGTTTCACGTCACCAGGCAGATCCTTGTAGGTGACACCGACATGGCGCTCGTCACCGCCATCGGGCGCCAGCGTGGCATCAATGACGAAGTCATCGCCTTCCTCGAGTTCGATGGGGCCGTGGCGGAAGCCTTCCAGGCGAATCTTCGGGCCCTGCAAGTCCGCCATGATGGCGATTTCGCGGCCAAGCTTTTTGGCGATTTTACGCACCGTCGCGATACGCCTGGCATGTGACTCCTGCGTATCGTGGGAGTAGTTGACGCGCACGACATCGACGCCGGCTTCGATCATGGCGGTCAGATTCGCGGGCTTGTCGCTGGCGGGACCCAGCGTGGCGACAATCTTGGTACGACGTATCATCGGGGAGACCCAAACAAGGTAATCCACCTACTGCCGGAGGCGGACGTCGACGCGAGTTGCGTCAACAGGTATGGCCGCCGGCGATCCGGTGTTTCAGTTCACGACTTCTAGCGCGCAACTATACCTGATCGCGCGTGTGAAGTTATCCGCGTTGTTCGAGAATCGCTACGGCCGGCAGTTCCTTGCCTTCGAGAAATTCGAGGAACGCGCCACCACCTGTCGATATGTACGAGATGTCATCATCAACGCCGAACTTCTTGATCGCGGCGATGGTGTCACCGCCGCCGGCGATGGAGAACGCCGTGGATTTCGCAATGGCTTGCGCAAGCACCTCGGTGCCGTGACTGAACTGTGAATACTCGAATACGCCCAGCGGTCCGTTCCAGACGATGGTGCCGGCGCCGTTGAGCATCTGCGCCAGGTGTTCCGCCGTGTCCGGACCGATATCAAAGATACAGTCATCTTCCTTGACCTGGTCCGCACGAATAATGTGCGCCGGTGCATCCATGGCCAATTCATAGGCGCAGACCACGTCAGTCGGCAGCGGGATATTGATGTCATCGCGCGCCAGTAGTCGGCCGGCGACATCCAGCATCTCGTCTTCACACAGCGATTTGCCGATCGGCATACCGGCAGCCTTCATGAAAGTATTGGCAATGCCACCACCGACAATAAGCTGATCCACCTTGTCAGCCAGCGATTCCAGCAGGCCGAGCTTGGTCGACACCTTCGCGCCGCCAACGATCGCCACCACCGGACGCGCTGGTTCCTTCAACGCCTTGTGCAATGCTTCGAGCTCACGTTCGAGCAACGGCCCGCAACAGGCAGACGGTGCGAACCTGGCGACGCCGTGGGTGGATGCCTGGGCGCGATGGGCAGCGGCGAATGCATCGTTGCAGAAGATGTCGCACAGCGCCGCGTATTCCTTTGCGAGATCGTCGTTGTTCTTCTTTTCACCCACCTCGAAGCGGATATTTTCCAGTAATGCGCATTCACCCGGCCCGAGGTCGACGCCCTGACGCCAGTTCTTCACCAGCTCCACTTTCTTGCCGAGCAGCGCAGACAACCGCTGCGCAACCGGCAACAGGGAGTAGCGCTCGTCGAACTCACCTTCGGTGGGGCGACCGAGGTGCGAGGCGATGATCACCCGCGCACCCTGGTCCAATGCGTACTTGATGGTGGGGACGGCTGCCTTGATCCGGGTATCGTCGCTGATGGAGCCATGCACCATCGGGACATTCAAATCTTCCCGAATCAGCACCCGCTTGTCGTACAGTGAAAAATCCCGAAGGAAAAGCATAGTCACACCACCATCCGTTTCAGGCGTTATTTCGCGTTCATCAGTGCAGCCGTGGTATCCAGCATGCGGTTGGAGAAGCCCCATTCGTTGTCGTACCAGGACAACACCTTCACCAGCGTGCCGCCAATGACCTTGGTCTCGCTGGCTTCGTAAATGGATGAATGCGGGTCATGGTTGAAATCGATCGAGACCAGCGGCAGTTCGTTATAGGCGAGCACACCTTTCAGTTCGCCGTCGGCGGCTTCGCGCAGGATGCTGTTGATTTCCTCCACGCTGGTCGCGCGGGCGGCGTTGAACGACAGGTCAACCAGCGACACGTTGATGGTCGGCACGCGGACGGCGAGGCCATCGAGTTTGCCATTGAGTTCGGGCAATACCAGGCCGACCGCAGCGGCCGCGCCGGTCTTGGTCGGGATCATCGACTGGGTGGCCGAACGTGCACGCCGCAGGTCCGAGTGATAGACGTCGGTCAGCACCTGGTCATTGGTGTAGGCGTGAATGGTGGTCATCACGCCACCAAGCACGCCGATCTTCTCGTGCAGCGGCTTGACCAGCGGGGCCAGGCAGTTGGTGGTGCACGATGCATTGGAGATGACTTCGTCGGAAGCCTTCAACGACTTGTGATTCACGCCGTAGACGATGGTGGCGTCGGCCTTGGATGCCGGGGCCGAGATGACAACTTTTTTCGCACCGCCGGCCAGGTGCAGCGCAGCCTTGTCACGCGCGGTGAACAGACCGGTACATTCCAGCACGGCGTCCACGCCCAACGAACCCCAGGGCAGCTTGGCCGGATCACGCTCTGCCAGCACTTTGATTTTGTCGCCATTGACGACCAGGTTGTCGCCTTCCACCGAGACGGTACCGGGGAACTTGCCGTGGGCGCTGTCATAGCGGGTCAGGTGAGCATTGGTTTTGGCATCGCCGAGGTCATTGATCGCGACGATTTCGAATTCACCGGTACGGCCTGCTTCATACAGGGCGCGCAATACATTGCGGCCGATGCGGCCATAACCGTTGATGCCAAGCTTGATTGCCATGAAAGTTATCTCCTGCTCAGTGCTGATTTAAATAAGTTGTGATGCGCTGACAGACCTGTTCAGCGGTAAACCCGAACTTGTCGAACAAGGCTGCAGCCGGCGCGGATTCGCCAAACGAATCGATGCCAATCACCAGCCCATCAAGACCGGTGAACTGGTACCACAATGCCGTGCTGCCTGCTTCGATGACCACCCGCCGACGTACTTCGGCAGGCAGTACCGACGTCTGGTAAGGCGCAGGTGTACGACGGAATGCCTCAATGCACGGCATCGAAACCACGCGGACCGCGTGGCCACCGCTACGCAGTTGTTTCGCCGCTGCCAGCGCCAGCTCCACCTCGCTGCCGGTGGCGATGAGAATGACGTCGGGCGTGCCGTCGCAGTCGTCGAGAATGTATCCGCCATTGGCGGCGCCCGCGGCGTGGGCCGCGGTGGACAATGCTGGCGCCAATCCCTGACGGGAAAGCAGCAACGCCGAAGGCCCATCACGTCGATCAATGGCCTGGCGCCAGGCGATAAAGGTTTCCGCGGTATCGCAGGGCCGCCAGACATCCAGCCCGGGAATCAATCGCAGACTGCTGGCATGTTCCACGGGCTGGTGGGTCGGGCCGTCTTCGCCCAGGCCAATGGAGTCGTGCGTGTAAACCAGCACTTGCTGCAGGCCCATCAGTGCCGCCATGCGTACGGCATTGCGTGCGTAATCGGAGAACACCAGGAAGGTGCCGGTATATGGAATGAATCCGCCGTGCAGTGCGAGGCCATTGCTGATGGCGGTCATGGCGAATTCGCGCACGCCGAAGTACAGGTAATTGCCATCGGCCGCAGCAGCACTGACGCCGACCGAGCCGGCGAAGTTGGTATTGTTTGAGCCGGTCAGGTCTGCCGAACCGCCGATGAGTTCGGCGAGATGCGGGGCGAACGCGTTCAACGCCGCTTGTGAGGCTTGCCGCGTCGCCTGCTTCTTGTTGGCGGCGAGCATGTCATTGATTGCAGCATCCGCCACGATGGACCAGTCCGTCGGCAACTCGCCGGCGATGCGCCGCTCAAGTTCGGCGGCCAGATCCGGATAAGCGTTGCGATAGTTCACCAGCGCGGCGTTCCAATGCTGTTCGGCCTTGCCGCCGCGGTCGCGGGCATTCCAGGCCGCGTAAATATGTTCGGGGATTTCAAACGGCGCGGAGGTCCAGCCGAGCATTTCCCGTGCGGCGGCCACTTCCTTGTCGCCCAGCGCCGCGCCGTGGCAGCCTTCACTGCCCTGCTTGTTCGGCGCACCGTAGCCGATGATGGTCTTCAGACACACCAATGTCGGCCGCGCTGTTTCGGCCCGCGCCGCCGACAGTGCGGCAGCGACCGCCTGACTGTCATGACCATCGACGCCGGCAATCACATGCCAACCATAGGCTTCAAACCGTGCGGGGGTGTCATCGGTGAACCAGCCTTCCACGTGGCCATCGATCGAGATGCCGTTGTCGTCATACAGCGCAATCAGTTTGCCCAGCTGCAAGGTCCCGGCCAGCGAACAGGCTTCATGCGAAATCCCTTCCATCAGACAGCCATCACCAAGCGCCACGTAAGTATGGTGATCAACGATGGCGTGGCCGTCACGATTGAAGCGGGCGGAGAGGATCTTCTCGGCCAGCGCCAGACCCACGGCATTGGCCAGGCCCTGACCCAGCGGGCCGGTAGTGGTTTCCACGCCGGGCGTTACGCCGAATTCAGGATGACCGGCGGTTTTGCTGTGAAGCTGGCGGAAGTTGCGCAGGTCGTCGATGCCAAGGTCATAACCTGACAGATGCAGCACTGAATAAAGCAACATTGAAGCGTGTCCGTTCGACAGCACGAAACGATCACGGTTGAACCACTGTGGATTGGCCGGGTTATGGCAGAGAAAATCGTTCCACAGGACTTCGATGAAATCCGCCATGCCCATCGGTGCGCCGGGATGCCCGGAGTTGGCGGCCTGAACGGCATCCATGCTGAGGGCGCGAATCGCGTTGGCGCGTTCGCGGCGGTCTACTGCCGGTGCGGAATCTGCCATGTTGCCTGCTGTCGTTGTCGGTTAATGAGTGCGCGCCGCCGCCGGACTTCGATCCGGTGCGGCATCGGCGGGATAAACAAGGGCCGAATTGTACCGCGTCGCAATAAGCGGGCAATAGTCGTGGTTGACACGGCACAGGGTTTTACGTGGATGAATCATACCTGCAGCGCCGTCCGAATTCCGGCCGGCATGCCCGGCGCGGTAACTGCGCGGCTGGCAATCGCTTTGTTCTGCAGCGATGTTGGTGGCGGTCGCTATCATTTAAACTCTGCCGTGCATCACTTTGGCCACCATAACCGAGTTCCTGGCAACGCGTGTCCGCTCAACCTACCGACGCCATGAAATCCCGCGAAAAGCCGGGGTTGATTCTGATCGACGATGATCCGCTGATCGTCGACAGTGTGACCTTCGCTTTGGAGGACGAATTCGCTGTGCACGCTGCGGGTTCGCGGGCCGAAGCGGTGGCAATGTTGCGCAGCATGACCCATCCCCCGGCGTTGGCGCTGGTGGATCTCGGGCTGCCGCCGACGCCCCATGCGCCGGATGAAGGTTTTGCCCTGATCCGGGATCTGCTCGGGTTCAATCGGGCGATGAAAATCCTGGTTTTGTCGGGCCAGGGCCGCCGCGCCAACATCCAGCATGCCCTGACCCTCGGCGCGGTCGACTTCCTGCCCAAACCCTGCGATGCGCAGTTGCTGCGCGCACGCCTGAACCACCAGCTGATGATTCTGGACGCCGAGCTGCCGGAGCGCGGCGCAGCCGATGGGTCAGCAGCACTGTTGCTCGGCGACAGCAGCAGCATTGCCGCGCTGCGAGCGATGATTTCGCAGTTCGCCAACACGCCGTTCCCGGTATTGATCGAGGGTGAATCCGGCGTCGGCAAGGAACTGGTTGCGAGCTGCCTGCACCGGGAAAGCGAGCGTTCCGAGCAACCTATGTTGACCGTCAACTGCACGGCCTTCAGCCCGGAGTTGCTGGAAGCGCAGCTGTTCGGCCACCGGCGTGGCGCTTTTACCGGCGCCACCGAGGAGCGGCCCGGGTTCTTCGAGGTAGCGGCCCGCGGCACGCTGTTCCTGGACGAAATCGGGGAAATGCCGCTGGAGTTGCAGCCCAAGCTGCTGCGGGTACTGGAAAACGGCGACTACTATCGTCTGGGCGAGACGACGCTACGGCGGTCAGAGGCCCGGGTCATTGCTGCGTCGAATCGCGATCTCCGCGAAGCCGTGCGTACCGGTTCGTTCCGCGCCGACCTGTTCCACCGCCTGTCCGTGCTGACCATCAGCGTGCCACCGCTGCGTGCCCGCGGCGCCGATTGGGCGATTCTGCTGGAAGCTTTCCAGCGCCAATACGCGCGCAACGTGGCGCCATTTCAGCTGGCTGATGACGCGCGGTCGCTGCTGGCGGGCTACCACTTCCCGGGCAATGTCCGCGAACTGCGCAATATCGTCATCCGGTTGGGGGCGAAATTCCCCGGTCAGACCGTGACGGCGTCGCAGCTCGCATCGGAGCTGGAGCCGGTTGTTGGCCCAGGTGCGATGACTGCGCCGGGTGATCTCAGCGAGGTTGCCGTGGAGCAGGTCCTGCAGCGGACGGATTTCCGGCTGGAAGACAGTCTGATGGCCTATGAGAAGCGGCTGATCGAGACCGCACTGAGGATGTCGGACGGCAATCTGAGCAGAACCGCCCGGCTGCTGAACGTCAATCGGACCACGTTGTACAACAAGATGCAGCGCCTGGGCCTGGCGGGCAGCTGAGTTTCGTTGAATGTATTACGCCCACTACGGCCTGGACCAACCCCCATTTCGCATCACGCCCGATCCCGCGCTGTTCTTCCCCGGCGGCAACCGTGGTGCCGTACTGGAAGCGCTGCTGTATGCCATCAAGAGTGGTGAGGGCATCGTCAAGGTCGTAGGCGAGGTCGGCAGCGGTAAGACCATGTTGTGCCGCATGCTGGAACGGGAACTCCCCGACGGTTGCGAGATCATCTATCTGGCCAATCCCAGCCTCGCGCCGGCCGAGGTGCTGCACGCGGTCGCCTTCGAACTCAAGCTGCCGGTGAGTTCGGATACGCCGCGCCTGCAAGTCATGCATCTGCTGCAGCAATACCTGCTTGAGAAGCACGGTGATGGGCGACAAGTAATTGTATTTATTGAAGAAGCGCAGGGGATGCCGGAAGAGACCCTGGAAGAGTTGCGGTTGTTGAGCAACCTGGAGACCAGCCGCGAGAAGTTGCTGCAACTGGTCCTGTTCGGCCAGCCTGAACTCGATGACAAGCTCAATCAACATCGCATCCGGCAGTTGAAGGAGCGCATCACCTTCAGCTTCGCGCTGACGCCGTTGACCCGGGCCGAAGTGCGGGAATATCTCAACGCCAGGCTTTACGCCAGCGGGTATCGTGGCGGTGAGTTGTTTTCAGGGGCAGCGGTGGCGGCGATTCACCGCTATTCGCGCGGGTTGCTGCGGCGGGTCAACATCCTGGCCGATAAAGCATTGCTGGCGGCGTTCGCCGAGCACGCCCGGAGTGTCGGTGGCGGTCATGTCCGCCGCGCGGCGGCCGATAGCGACTATGTCCATTCGGGAAGGTGGATGACGTTGGCGGTGGTTGCCACGGTGGTGCTGCTGACTGCCGTCGGACTCATGGTCTTCAAACGGAATAACCAGGAAGTTATCCCAATGGAATCCGCGTCACCGACGGTTGGGGCAGCCCCCGCCCCGGGTGCTAGTCTGGCGCCGGACGCGTTGGAGCCAGGCGCTGCCCAAAGTGCGGAAACGAATCGTCAGGAACCGGTCGAGGCCGGCAATAATTCCAATATAATTAATAATTAATATTCGATTTGTTATGTGCTATCGTAACTGATGCCCCGCAACGGGCATCGCGTCGAATACCCAGGAGATCAATGCGCAGCCATGGACCGTGATCGCGCTGAGCACAGCCATTACCCGATACCGGGGCTGACGTCGTTTCCGCTCGTGGTGACCGCTGCGGTCGCCATCTTGCTGATGGCCGGTTGTGCCCAGGTGGCGCCGACTGCCGCGCCCACGCCCGATGTCCATCTGCAGGTTGCCACCTCCCCCGCGCCGGCATCTATCCCGGATGTCGTTACCGAAATGGCGCCGTTGCCCGCCCCAACGCCTGCGCCCGCCGCCGAGCATTACACCGTCGTCGTCAACGAAGTTCCGGTTCGTGAGCTGTTGTTTGCGCTGGCGCGTGATGCGCAGATGAATGTGGATATCAACGGTGGCGTGGAAGGCAGCGTGACCTTGAACGCAGTGGACCAGACGCTGCCGCAGATTCTGGAGCGGATCTCGCGCCAGGTGGCCATCCGCTATGGTGTTGAAAACGGCACCATCGTCGTTGAGCCCGACCTGCCGTTCATCCGTGTCTATCGCATCGACTACGTGAATGTCGCGCGCGACAGTACGCAGGAAGTACAAGTGGCGACGCAAATCCAGTCCACGGTCGATGGCGGCGGCGCCAGCAGTGGGCTGAACAACTCGCGTACCGATATCCGCACCACTTCCAATAATCGCTTCTGGCGCACGTTGACGACCAACGTCTTGTCGTTGCTGGGGGTGGATGTCAGCAACACAGCAGGCAGCACAACTGATTTGCCGCTCAGCGATCTGGTGGTGGCAAACCCGGAAACGGGGCTTTTGTCCGTGCGGGCCACGGCCAGGCAGCACGCGGAAATCCAGCATTTCATCGACCAGGTGATGGACAGCGCGCAGCGCCAGGTCTTGATCGAAGCCACCATCGTCGAGGTCGAACTCAATGATCAGTTTCAGGCGGGTATCGATTGGCAGATGATGCGCCAGGCGGGCGACACCGGAGTCAGCTCCACGCTGAATCTTGCCGCGCCGGAGCTGGTGAACGACCTGAGTTCATTGGTGCTCCGCTATGACAACCCTGCAGCGGGCGGATTGAGTATCGCCGCCACCGTCAATCTGTTGAAACAGTTTGGCGATACGCAGGTGCTTTCCAGCCCGCGCATCATGGCGCTCAATAACCAGACCGCGGTACTGAAGGTGGCGGAAAACCGCGTGTATTTCACCATTCAGGCCGACGTCGCCCAGTCCCAGGTCAACAGTCTGACCACGTTCACCACCACGCCGCATACGGTGCCGGTGGGATTCGTGATGAACGTAACGCCACAGATCAGCGAAAGCGATGTGGTGCTGCTTAACGTACGGCCGACGATCTCCCGTATCGTGGGTTTCGTGAACGATCCCAACCCTGATCTGAAACGGGATGTGACCGAGCCCATCGTCAGCCAGGTGCCGGAAATCGCGGTCAGGGAATTCGAATCCGTCTTGCGGGTGAACAACGGCCAGATCGCCGTGCTGGGCGGGCTCATTCAGGATTCGATCGAGCAGAACACGCGTGGCATTCCCCTGCTCAGCGATATCCCGCTGCTCGGCGAGACGGTGTTTGGTGGCCGCGCGAACAATACAGTGAAAACGGAGCTGGTGGTTTTCCTGCGGCCGGTCATCGTCAGAAACCCTTCACTGGACGAAGACCTGCGTGATTACCGGCCATTGCTGGAACGCAGGACCAGCCTGCGCTGACAGCCTCCTCCCGGTAGCCGCATGAGCCTCCTGATGGACGCGCTCCGCAAGGCGGAGCAGGAAAAACGCCGACAGCAGGCAGAACAACCTGCCCAGGAACCCGTCGCCACTGTCGGCGCCGCGGAACCTGCGGCTGCAGCGGCAACTGAGCCACCCCGGGAACTGGCGCTGGAACTTGAGCCTTTGGTGCCGCCGGCCAGGCCGGACATTTCGCTGGTGCTGGATCCGGGCGAGACCACGCTGGAGCGCGAGCTCAACCAGACCTCAGAAGACCTGAATCAAACAAAGATCGAACCACCGGCCAGCGCTGGGCGCAGTGGTTTCGAACGTGTGCATCGAAGTCTGAATGATCTCTCGATCAGCGGTGAAACCACCCCGGCCGGGCCGCTCGACGGATTCCGTCTCAATCGGACTGCCGCAACGGACCTGACTTCGCCAACTTTGCCCCTGGGAACGGTGGTAACCGCACAAACGGTATTTGATGCCGGTGGCGGTTCTGCGCGCTTGCGCGCATTGAAATGGACGGCAATAGGAATTGCACTGCTGGTTGTATCGCTCGCGGGCGCTGCACTTTATTACTACCAGCTGACGCCCGTCGCGCGGGACATTCCGTTGCAGACCACGCGGCCGGCGCCGGCGCCGCTACCCGGGCCGCAGCTTGCGGCGAATGCAACGCCGACGCCCGCTGTGGCGTCTACCGCTGCGGAAACATCCGCAGCGCAGTTGCCGCAACCTGCGCAAGCCCCCGACGTCTCTGCCGAACCACCGCCCACCTCGCCCGTTCCACCTGAACCCGCCCGCGCGGCGGCGCCGACATCGACACCGCGTTCGAGGCCCCTGGGGGACGACGTATTACCGGGCCAGCTGCGCATCACGCGCCGTGCTGTTGATTCATCCGTCGATCCGGATCTTGTCGCGGGTTATGCAGCATTCACCCGTGGCGACCTGAGTACAGCCACGGCGCATTACCGCGCGGCGTTGGATCGCCTGCACGAAAGCCGCGACGCCTGGCTGGGTCTGGGCGCGATTGCCATCCGTGAAGGGCAGCGTGACGCCGCGCTGGCCAACTATGCCGAAGTGCTGCACCGCTGGCCGGACGACACCGTGGCCGCCAGCGCCATGCTCGCACTGAGCCGTGGCGCGGATACAGCGGCCAACGAATCACAATTGAAACTGATGCTGGCTACCCAGCCGGACGCCGCCCATCTGCATTTCGCCCTCGGCAACGTCTATGCTGCCAGCGGTCGCTGGGCCGACGCCCAGCAAGCCTATTTCGATGCCTACCGGCTGGACGATACGAATGCGGATTATGCGTTCAATCTTGCCATTGGCCTGGACAGGTTGGGAAGTTACAAGGTGGCGCTGGATTTCTACCTGCGAGCCGCAAGTCTGGCCGCGCAATCGCCAGCACGTTTTGACCGCGCACAGCTCGACACTCGCGTCGCGGCACTGCAAGCGATGGGGAACGCGCCATGAGTCTGCAGAGCCAATCGTTTCGCATCGGCGAACTGCTGGTTCAAAAAGGCGTGGTGACGCCCGACCAGGTCCGAATCGCGCTGATCGAGCAGAAGAAATACAAGGACCACCTGGGCAAGATTCTGGTCCGGCTGGGCTTTGCCACCGAAGCCATCATTCTGGACGTGCTTGGTGGCGCACTCGGGCAACGCAAGGCCGACTTGTCCAAGGTCGTGGTCGACAGTGAAGCCATCAAACTCATCCCGAAGGATGTCGCGCGGCGTTTTCGTATTCTGCCGTTGACGTTGGACGCCAATCGCAACCGGCTGACGATTGCGATGGCCGATACCTTCAATGTTGTCGCGCTCGATCAGATCAGCGCGATGCTCGGAGCGGGCATTGAAATCGTGCCGCTGCTGGCCGGTGAAGCCGAGATCGAGAAATCGATTGATCAGGTTTACGGTTTCGAACTCTCCGTCGACGGCATCCTGCAGGAAATCGAAACCGGTGAAATTGACTACGAGAGTCTGGAAGCCGACAGCGAGGAATACAGTCAGCCGGTGGTCCGGTTGGTCAATGCGTTGTTGTCCGATGCCGTCAAACGCGGTGCCTCTGACATCCATTTCGAACCTGAAGACGGCTTCCTGCGGTTCCGTTATCGCATCGATGGCGTGCTGCGCCAGATCCGCTCGCTGCACAAGAATTACTGGTCGGCCATTTCCGTCCGCCTGAAGGTGATGTCGGGAATGGATATCGCCGAGACCCGTGCGCCGCAGGATGGCCGCATCACGTTGTCACTGTCAGGCCGCATCATTGATTTCCGCGTTTCCACGATTCCCACCGTACATGGCGAGAACATCGTGTTGCGTGTGCTGGATCGGCAGAAAGGCATTGTCTCGCTCGATGAACTCGGGCTGGACGCGGACATCCTGCAACTGCTCAAGGTCATGGTGGCACGGCCGGAAGGCCTGCTGCTGGTCTGCGGTCCTACCGGCAGCGGCAAGACGACGACACTATATTCACTGCTGAATCATCTCAATACCGAATCGGTCAACATCATGACCCTGGAAGACCCGGTGGAATATCCGCTGGGCATGATTCGGCAGACACCGATCAACGAAACGGTGCGGCTGGATTTCGCCAGCGGTATTCGCGCGATGTTACGGCAGGACCCCGACATCATCCTGGTCGGCGAAATCCGTGACGAGGACACCGCCAGCATGGCATTCCGTGCGGCGATGACCGGTCACCAGGTGTTCTCCACATTGCATGCAAATTCGGCACTGGGCGCCATCCCGCGATTGAGTGACATGGGCGTGCGGCCCGATGTCATGGCCGGCAACGTGATCGGCATTCTCGCTCAGCGCCTGGTGCGCAAGCTGCGGGCAGACTGCCGCGAGTCCTACGAGCCGATGGATATCGAGCGGCGGATTCTGGGGCTGGAACCCGGGGAGCGGGCGCCGGCAATCTACCGCGTGGCGGATGATTTTCGTCATGCCGAACACCAGGGCTATAACGGCCGCACGGCGATGATGGAACTGTTGAAGTTCGATCGTCAGATGGACGAACTGATCTCGCGTAACGCAACGCTGCGGGAAATGACCGACGCGGCGATTGGCAGTGGCTTCCGGCCATTGGTGGAAGTCGCAGTGAAGCGGGTGCTGGCCGGGATCACGACCATCGACGAGATCGCGCGCGTGGTTGACCTGACCGAGCGGATTTCCTGATGGAAGTCTATCGCTACAAGGCGATGAATGACGGTGGCCGGGTGGTACGGGGCCGCGTGGAGGCGACCAATCCTGCCGACCTGGAAGTGCGCCTGGCCCGGCTGGGTCTGGACCTCATCAATTTCCGCGCCAGTGGCTCAACCCAGCAACGTCTGCGGACCAGTGGTGTGGCCCGGATCGACCTCATCACATTTTTCATTCACCTCGAGCACCTGGTGCGCGCCGGCGTACCCATACTGCAGGCACTGGGCGACATCCGCGACTCGATTGAAAACCGGCGGCTGCGCGAAGTCACGGCCGCAATGATCGAAGCGATTGAAGGCGGCAAGACGCTGTCCGGGTCGATGGCGGAATTTCCCAGCGTGTTTTCGCCGGTCCTGGTATCGCTGATCCGCGCTGGCGAAGCCAGCGGCAGTTTGAGTGAAGTGCTGGAACGCATCGCCGAAAATCTGAAGTGGCAGGACGAGCAGGTGGCGCAGACCAAGCGTCTGCTGATGTATCCGGTATTCGTTGCCGTCGTTGTCATCGCCGTGCTCATTTTCCTGCTGATGTTCGTAGTGCCGCAGATGGTGGGACTACTGAACAATATGGGGCAGGAACTGCCCTGGCAGACGAAGGCATTGATAGCGACTTCCAATTTTGTTGGTCACTACTGGATGTGGATCTTCAGTCTGCCTGTCGTCGCGATCATCGCGCTGGTGATATCGATCCAGAAAAATGATCGCATGCGGCGCCAGGCGGACCGTCTGTTGTTACGCCTGCCGGTGGCCGGGGCCATTACCAAGAAAATCATTCTTACCCGATTTTCCAACTACTTCGCCATTATGTACGCCGCTGGTATCAGCGTACTGGACTGCATCCGCGCCGGTGAGGATATCGTTGGCAACCTCGAGGTCCGCGAGGCCGTTTACCAGGCCGGCCGCAGTATCGCTGACGGCGGCGGCATCAGCGCGAGTTTCGCCCGCTCCGGACTGTTTCCGCCGCTGGTCATCCGCATGCTGCGGGTCGGTGAGAACACCGGTTCGTTGGAGACCGCGCTGACCAACGTCGCCTATTTCTACACGCGCGATGTGCGCGAATCGATCGACAAGATCCAGTCGATGATTGTGCCGGTACTGACGGTGGCGTTGGGAATGAGCCTGTTCTGGGTGATCGCTTCGGTGTTTGGACCGCTTTATGATCTTCTCACTACGATCGATATTTGATCCCTACGGGCGCCGCACGTTAATCATCAACGCTGATCGCGCAGCGGTCTATACCGCGCGTGGCGGGCGGATGACGCAGGCGCTGATTTTTGCTGCGGACGATGATGGTCTTGAGCAGTTCGAGCGCTACCTGCGGGAAACCCCGGCCATGCCGACCTGCGTGCTGGTCGATGTGGTCGAAGAGGAATACCGGCAGGATACGGTGCCGCACGTTATCGGCCGCGACCGTCAGTCAGTACTTGAACGCAAACAGAATCGCCTGTTCCGCGGCACGACGTATTGTCATGCCATCGTTCAGGGCAGGGAAAAGGAAGGTCGCCGCGACGACCGCGTGCTGTTGACGGCATTGACCAAGCCCGCGCTGATTACCCCGTGGGTCACCCGCCTCTCCCTGGCCAAGATTCCTCTGGTAGGGATTTATTCGCTGGCGTTGATCAGCGCGCGTCTGGCTCGCAAGCTCAATGCCACCGGGCGTAACGTACTGCTGATCACGTTGCAGTCTGGCAGTGGACTGCGGCAGACGTTCTTTCGCGACCAGCAATTCAGGTTGTCCCGCCTGGCTTCCATTCCACGCCTGGGGTCGGCGCCGTTCAGCTCCTACCTGATGGGTGAACTGGACAAGCTGCGGCGCTATCTGAACTCTATCGCGATGACCGCGCCGGAAGCGCCACTGGACGTCTACATTCTCAGTCATGGAGACTATCTCACCGAACTTGAGAATCATTGCAAGAGTGGTCCCGATGAGCGGTTTCATCTCATCGACGTAGCTGACGCCGGGCGCAAGGTGGGGCTGAGCGCCGATATCCGCTCCCCGTTCAGTGACGCCTTGTTCGCCGGCTTGCTGGCCGCGCATGTGCCGACCAATCAATACGCCAGCCAGGACGAGACAAAGTATTTCCAGTTGCACCGGGCACGGACCTGGCTGACGGGTGCGAGCGTTGCCCTGTTGCTGGGATCGATCCTCGTCAGTGGTTTGAACTTCATCGGTGGCGTGGCGCTCAAGCAGCAGGCGCTGGATGCGCAGAGCAAGGCCGCGTTCTACCAGCAACGTTACGAGTCAGCCCGGCGCGATTTGCCGCCAACACCGGTGGAACCGCGCTCGATCAAGACCGCCGTCGATATCATCGATACTGTCAGGCAGTACAAGTCCACACCGGTGCCAATGCTGCAGACAGTGAGCGCAGTACTCTCGGACCAGGCGGGTATCGTGCTTGAACGCCTGGACTGGCGCGCCAGTCGTGATCCAAATGCTTCGGCGATCGACATGCGGCCGGGAGCACCAAACGCCGCGGAAACCGTCGCAGCGGATTTCCCGTATTTCCATGTTGCCCAGTTGACCGGTCGCGTCGAACCTTTCGACGGCGACTATCGCAATGCCATCGCGGCCATTGATGCCTTCACCAACGCCCTGGCCGCGCGCGAGAACATTGTCTCGGTCCAGACGGTGGAGCTGCCGGTCAACACGCGTTCGGATCAGCGATTGACCGGTACAGTCGCTTCGCGCTCTGGAACCACCAATGCACGCTTCTCGGTCCGCGTTGTCATGGGAGTCCGGCATGGCCCGGGTTGATTTCGATTGGAAAGTGCTGCGTGGCGCGTTTGTGCTGTTTGTCTGCGCGCTGGCGATAAGCGTCACCTTGATCTGGCTGAGCCAGCGTTTCGCCGCGGGAATGCGTGCGAGCTTTGATGACAATAACGGGCGGTTCCGTTTTGTCAGCGGCAAGTATCTTGCCGTCGACGACGAAGCGCGCATCATCGAGGATTTCCTTCCGGTATTTCAGCGTTACTACGCCGAAGGCATCATTGGGACGGAGCGTCGTCTGGACTGGATCGCCACATTGCGCGAAGCGGACCAGGCCATCGGGTTGCCGGAACTCAAGTACGACATCGACAGCCAGCAGCTGTATCAGGCCGATTTTCCACTCGCCCTCGATACCTATGATCTTTACGCCAGCCACATGCGGTTATCCGCGGGATTGTTACATGAGGGAGATTTTGTCGCCGTTTTGAATGCGCTGGACCGCGACGCGCCAGGCACCTACACGGTATCGCATTGCGTCCTGGAGCGCGCGGCGGCGACGCTCGACCTCTCCTCCGAGCATACGAATGTCACTGTGGAATGCGACGTGGTATGGCTGACACTGAAGCTTCGAGGTGGGCGGGATATCGAGTTATGAAATCCTCGTTGACGATGCTTTTGATTGGGCTGCTGTTGTCCTGCTCGGTGTCCGCGCAACAGGCCATGGGCCGGTTGTTTCTGACACCCGCCGAGCGACAGGCGCTGGAGCAGTTGCGTCACCATGAGGCGGCGCCGGCACCGGAACCATCACGGATTATCGTTCCACCGGTCATCGAACAGCAGCAGACAGTGACCGTCAATGGCTGGGTACGCCGCAGTGATGGCGTCGCGACCGCCTGGATCAATGGCAACAGCACTTACGACGGTAACAGTACGGAGATACCGGCCGTTGTCGATCGCGCCGGCCTCAAACGCGGCCGCATACGTATTCAGGCCGACGGCGAGCAGAGTTTCGAATTGAAACCCGGACAGACTTACGACCCCGCCACCGGCGGAATCTCGGACGTGGTCAGCGGGCAATGAGCCGTACCCAGCCACGCGGCCGGCAGCGCGGCGTCGCGTTGATTGCTTTCGTTCTGGTTGTGCTCACAGCCGTTTCCTACCTGCTATTCAGCGGTCTGAATCGCAAGGCTGCAAGCTATTCACTGCAGGAAGAAACCTGGCAGGCATTGCGCGAAGCGCGGGAAGCGTTGATGGGTTATGCCGTCGCTTACCCCGATCGCATCAATCCCCGCTACGGGCCGGGTTACCTGCCGTGTCCCGATGATGATAATGACGGTACGGCACGTACGGCATGCGCGCTTGCGACGGCATCAACCACCGGCCGCCTGCCTTGGCGGACGCTGGATGTCAATGACTTGCGCGATGCCAGCGGAGAGCGCCTGTGGTACGCGTTGAGCGAAAATTTCCGCAACAATCCGCATCTGCAGCCTTTGAACAGTGACACCGCCGGGCAGCTTACGGTGGACGACGCCGATGATGTAGTGGCCGTCATCATCGCTCCCGGCCCGGTGTTGCCTGGCCAGAACCGTGCTGTCGCGACGACCGATCCTGCGCAATACCTCGATGGCGACAACGCGACGGTGACCGATACAACATACAGCGCGCGGGCAGGCAACGATACGGTGCTTGCAATCACTCGTGGCGAGTTGATGGGCGCGATCGAAAAGCGCGTAGCCGGTGATGTCGCACGTGGTCTGCAACGCTACTATGCGGCGTTTGGTGGGTATCCCTGGCTGAGCCCGTTTCAACGCCCTGATCTGGCGGATTTTCACGCGCGAACCGGCATGACAAGCGGACTGCTCGCAGTCCATTCGGCGATCGATCCCAATCCAGGGGCCAACGAAAATCCGTTTGTCACCCCACTGAGTTTCAACTGGACCGGCCTTGGCAATGCCGCTGTCAGCATCACCGACAGCGATCCCAATAATGATTTCCCTCTCGGCTGCATTACCGATGGCAGCTGTGTCGATCCGGATTTCGGCGCCATATCGCTGGTCACCTCGACAGCGGTGCCAGCAAGCTGCCAATGGTTTGATCCGGACCCGGAAAATTCGCCCCCCGCGCGGAATTACGCGCGGTGCACAGCGACGTTTCCAACGCTGTTGTATATCAAGCAATATGCTCCGGGCCTGCCGGGACGCCTGGAGCGCACCTACCAGGTGACTTTCTCGCTTGCCGATACGTCATTGGATGGCGCGGATATCACGCCGCCCACGGCGACGACATTGCGCACGCGGGCGATCCAGTCCAGCAATCTCGCCGATCCGGATCCGCTGGATGACGCGCAGGCGTTGCAAATCACCATATTCCAGCGTCATTACGCCTTGTTTGCCGGCTATCCGGAATACACGATCAACGTTCAGATCACCGCTGACGGCGACACCGTTGGCAATGTTGTTGCCAGCGGTATCAATTACGATCTCGATGCCGATGCCGGCGAAGTACCGCCGTGGTTGACCAGTGGCGATTGGCATCAACTCGTTTACGTGGATTACGCCGCCGCGTATGCGCCGGGGGGCGGCGGCAACTGTATCGCTGCAGCCAACTGCCTGACCCTGCGCGTGGAACGACCATTGCCGGCCGGCGCCGTCGACATCGCCAACCAACGCGGCGTGGTCCTGGTCGCCGGGCGTAGCCTCGGGGCCGCGCGCCCCGCAGCAGACCTGGCGGGTTATTACGAGAACGAAAATGACAACGACGTTTCCGCCAATGCCACCTACCAGCGCGCGGCGCACGATTTGACGTTCAACGATGAAGTCAGAACGCTGGGAACGGCGCCATGAAATCATTGCGTGCGAATCGTGGCTTCACCTTGCTTGAACTGGCGATCGTCGTGTTCGTGGTGGGATTGCTACTGGCCGGCATGATCGGGCCGATCGATACGCAGATTGAAGCGCGGGACAGGCGGCTGACCACCAGCGCAATGAATGAGGCCCTCGAAGCGGTCTACGGATTCGCGGTCAGCGCCGGGCGGCTGCCGTGCCCGGACACCACCGGAGACGGCGTGGAGGATTTTGCCAGCGGACCGCCGCCATGGGCCTGTGCCGCGGCCGATGGCTGGTTGCCCTCGACCACGCTGGCAACGGCCGGCGCTGATGCCTGGGGCAACCGGCTGCGCTATCACGTGACTGAACCTGGATTCACCACGCCCGATGACGGAATCTGCTCGGCGGCCGACGCCGATCTGGACCTATGCGAATCCGGCGGCATCACCGTGCAGACCCGGGGCGACAACCCTGCCACCGCGGCGCCGGTCACGGAAGGGAAGTTCCTGCTGACTTCCGCCAATGATGTGCCGGCCGTGATTGTTTCGCATGGTCGTAATGGACGGGGCAGTACATCCAACCTGGGAATCGCGCGGGCCGCGGCGCCGATCAATACCGACGAAGATGAGAACGCCGACGGCGACAACACGTTCATCACCCGCATCTACACGCGCGATGCGGGCGGCTGCAGCGACGATGCCGACGAGAACACTGCCCTGTGCGGCTATGATGACCTGCTGTTGCTGGTGTCACCCACCGTGCTGAACAACCGACTGGTCATGGCCGGCCGGTTACCCTGAAGCAGCATCACTCGCCCCACGGTTGCGGAACGCTCAGCGGGCCTTGTCCACCACACTACGCAGCATGTCGAGCATCTGATCGATTTCATCACGGGTGACGTTCAATGCCGGCATGAAGCGCAGGCTGGCCGGCCGTGGTGAATTCAGCAATAGCCCGTCGTCGCGGGCAAGTTCAACGACGCGGCTCCCGATATCCGCACCGAGCTCCATTGCCTGTAACATGCCGATGCCGCGGACCGATCCGAGCCCGAGTTCAGCGGACAAGGCAGTGAGACGCTCGACAAGATAATCCGCCGTGGCGCGGACTTCGGCGAGGAAGACCGGGTCGGAAACCGTTTCCATCACCGCCAGCCCGGCGGCGCACATCAGCGGATTGCCGTTGAAGGTACCACCTTGCTCGCCGTGGGCGAACACACACGCCCGGTCGAGCGCGGTCAGTGCCGCGAGCGGAACGCCGCCGCCCAGCCCTTTGCCGAGGGTCATGATGTCCGGCACCACGCCATAGTGCTGGTAGCCGTAGAGATGACCCAGACGGCCGATTCCTGTCTGCACCTCGTCAAAAATCAACAGCAGCCCCTGCGCATCACACAGTTCGCGCAAGGCGTTGAGGAACTCCGCAGTGGCCGGCAGCACGCCGGCTTCGCCCTGCACCGGTTCGAGCATGATGGCCACCGTGCGCTCGCTGACCAGCGCCTTCACCGACTCGATGTTGTTGAGTTCGGCCTTGGGGAAACCCGCGACCTGGGGCGCGAACATGGTGTCCCAACCGGGCTTGCCGGAAGCCGACATGGTTGCCAGCGTCCGGCCATGGAAACCATTGACGAAGGTGATGATTTCAAACGCGCCATTGCGGTTCGCGCGGCCGTATTTGCGCGCCAGCTTGATGGCGCCTTCGTTGGCTTCCGCGCCGGAGTTGGCGAAGAAAACCTGATCCATGGCTGACGAGTCCGTAATGGCTTGCGCCAGCTGCAGCGCCTTGTCGTTATAAAACGCCGGCGAAGGTGTGATCAGTCGCGCCGCCTGCGCAGCCAGCGCACTGGCAATGACCGGCGGGGCATGCCCGAGGCAATTGACTGCCCAACCCTGGACAAAGTCGAGATACCTGCGCCCGCTGTCGTCCACCAACCAGCTGCCACTGCCGCTCGTGAAAACAATATCCGGCCGCGCGGTGATGTTCATCAGCGCGGAGGTGTCGTATTGGGCTAACGTCATTGAAAGTCTGCCTGTCCCGAAGGTGGCTGCGCCCCTTCGGCGGCCACATTGTTGATTATGGAATCAAACGCGCTTGTTCAAGCGGTCATTATCCGCCGCAGCGCTGCTGTCCCCGCGTTGTTGCGCCTGGCCCCAACGGACGATGATCGTATCGATCGTGTCGCGCGCCAGCGTATCCTGCCGGCGGAGGTAGGCGGCCAGCTGATACAACTCGCTGGTCGACAATTCCGGCAGAAAACTACCGTAATAGGTGACGGCCCAGGTGTCGGTCTGCGGGTCTTCCTGCCACAGGTACCAGCGGCCGGATTCCGGGTGGGCGCCATTACTGGAGGAGCGCGCCTTGGCTGCCTTGGGAAACTGGGAAGGCGTGGCAAGACCCGCATTCACCAGCCGCGTGCGGGTGGCGGTATATGTCGTCGACCAGATGACCCCTTCCATACTCGGGGCTGGCACGACGGCAAAGCGCGTTCTGACCTTTTCCATTCCTGTACAACCACGGTAAACAGCACGAGCTACCAATCCTAGCGCGGGGAATGCGGACGCGCCAGACCCCCTTCGATGGCAGACCGTGTACCGGTCTGCAGAAACAGTATCATTGGCCAACGGACTTGCAAACAGGAGTCATTACATGGCTGAACGTTTCCCCGGCCTCGAAGCCGATCATCAGCGGTTCATCCAGGCGCAGCACATGTTCTTCGTGGCCACGGTGCCGCGGCATGGCCCGGTCAACCTTTCGCCCAAGGGCATGGATACGTTGCGCATCGTCGACGACAAAACAATTAGCTGGCTGAATCTCACCGGCAGCGGAAACGAGACCGCGGCGGACATCCGCGTCGATCCACGCATGACGCTGATGTTCTGCTCGTTCGAGCGTCACCCGCTGATTATGCGGGTATACGGCAAGGCAACCGTGACCACCGAAGATGACGCGGGTTGGGAGGCGAAGGTGGCGGCATTTCCGAGTTATGCCGGCGCGCGCCAACTGTTCGAACTTGCCATTGATCTGGTGCAGACCTCGTGTGGCTTCGCGGTGCCGCTATACGAGTTCGTCGGTGAGCGATCGACACTCTACGATTGGTCTGAAAAGATCGGCCGTGAGAAGGTGCGTGAGTACTGGCACAACCGAAACCGTGTAGCACTGAACGGCGACGATATCGTTGCACCCTGAAAGCTGTCTATGAACAGATTTGCCATAGCCACCACGTTACTGGTTTGCAGCAATGTTTTCATGACGTTCGCCTGGTACGCTCATCTTAAAAACCTCGCCCACAAGCCGTGGTTCATCGCCGCGTTGCTCAGTTGGGGCATCGCGGCGATGGAATACCTGTTACAGGTGCCAGCCAACCGTATTGGCTACCAGGTAATGAGCATCAGCCAGTTGAAGGTGCTGCAGGAAGTGATTTCGCTGTCCGTGTTCGTGCCGTTCGCGGCCTTGTATCTGCGCGAGCCGATGAAGCTGGACTACCTGTGGGCGGCGTTGTGCCTGCTGGCCGCGGTGTATTTTATTTTCCGCAGTCGGTATTGAAGGCCGCGATGGTCTGCAGGCGGAAGCAGACGCGACCGGGTTCATTGCTGCGCAGGTTGAGACGGTAACCGGCAAGCTCGGCAAGACGGCCAGCCTGGTAAAGACCGACGCCAAGGCCCGCAGCGGAATCCACGGCATGTTTGAATAAATGGCTGGCGGTGTCGTCAGGGACCGCTACGCCGCTGTCGCAGACTTCGAGCCGCGCGCCGTGAACATCGGTCGTCATGGTGACAACTATCGTCACGCTGTCATCCAGTGTCGCCTTGTACAACGCGTTTTCGAGCAGGTTGTCCAGCACACTGTCAAAACATTCTTGTGGAATCTCCACTTCGGGGCCAATCATGTCGCGCAACCGGATGCGCGGGTCAAATGTGCGCTGATGCAGATGCGACCACCACGTGCGCACTGGCACCATCAACACGGGGCCGGGTTCAGGCGTGCGCAATTTATCCAGCGCGAGTTGCAGTCGCTGGCTGATATGCGGCAATTGCCGTCGGAGCAAGGCTTCGCCACGGCGGCGGCGCTCGGTGGTGGCGGGATCGGAAGATTGTTCCGGCATCTGCATCAGTTCACCGGTCAAGGTGTTCAATGACTGCAGCAGATTCTTGATATCGTGCGTGAGCCGCGCGCCGGTGGAATGAATGGCTTGCAGATGCGCCTGCTCGGCATGTTCATGCGCTCGCAGGCGCGCAGAATAGAAGTGCCAGATCAGCTGAGTCAGCAACTTGTAATGCAGAAGCAACGTCGGACCCACCGGGCGCCGGGTGTGCAGCACCAGCGACAGATCGGGCGTGCTGTAATCGTAGTGGTGATTGCCGTCGACGCCGACCCTGCCTTCAGCGTCGCCTGCCCGCCAATGCACACCGGTGACAAAGGGAATATCGATCATCTGCTCGACGGCGTTGGCCAGAAACTGGTCCGGGTCCTCATGTGCTTCACTGGTGCTGGCGAGTCGCGTCAACCACTGTTCGAACGGCGTGCCGATGTTCAACAGCGAACGTTCCCATAGTTGGAACAGGTTGCCGGCGGTGCCGCGGGGGTTGAGCAGCCAGCCGATGAACAGCAGGAATCCGGCCAGGGCCAGCAGGGTCAGAAACAGCGCGACGGGATAATCCAGCGCGGTGTTGAAGGTCAGCGCAACACTGCCGAAAGCCAGTGAGGCAGTTATCAATGCGAAATTGATGGTACGGACGAAATCGATATCGAATGCGGAGGGTGAAGCATCCCGGCGTCCAGGGATGAATGCCAGTACACAAGGCAACAACAACAATCCGAGCCTGAATAACTCCACCGCGTTGGGCGCAAGGTTGCGGACCTGGAACAATGCAGGCACGCAGGTGACCAGCAGCTCGGATACCAGGTAGGCAAGCGCGATCATGTAGGCGATGCGCTCGCTCAAAGTCGTAATCGTCCGGCCGGCGACGATACCGATCAGAACGATCAGCCAGGCGAACAGCGCCCACCAGTTCAGCGCGGCGATGAACAGCGCACAGAATGTGACTACGAAGACCAGCGAGCCGACATCCAGTTTCTGCTCGCGTTGCCAGATGGGCTGCCAGATGAAAGCGAGGCCAAGATGTACAGCCATGAATGATGCCGCCAATGCAGTGCCCGGGCCCGAGCGCAACACCACGTACAGCGCGAGAAGCATCACACCAAGAACGATGTGCTCGATGCGCCGGTCGAGAATGCGTTTCCACAGCGGGCCGCTGGCCATAGGCGAGATTTTTCGTCTGCAGTGAGTCGGTTATAGTAAACCAGCGTCCCGGTTCCGGGCGACGGTTGCAGCAGGAGGCAACGGTTTGATGTCACTGAGTATCGCCAGACTGGTCGTCATTGAAGCCGTTCGCACGCGTCTGGTATTGCTTGCGCTGGCGGCCATCTTCGTCGCAGGCGCCGCGGGTATGTTCGCAGGCGCCATCGCGATAACCGATCAACATATGATTCGCGTAGCGACGTTCGCGGCTTTGCTCCGTATCGGCGGTATCGCTGTCGTTGCATTGTTTGTGATCAGCAGCCAGGTCAGGGAGTTCACAGACAACAGCATCAACCTGGCGCTTTCGCGGCCGGTTTCACGCGCGCATTACTATGCCGGCAGGCTGGCAGGGGTCGCTATCGTCGTCGGTGCATGGGCACTCCTCGGGCTGGTGCTGTTGAGTCTTGCAGTACCGGTACCGGTCGCTCTGGTGTGGGCGGCATCCTTGTTCTGTGAAATGTTGATCGTCGCGTCCTTTGCGCTGGCTTGTGCACTGGCATTGCAACAGGTGCCAACCGCCGTGCTGGCGACGGCGGCGTTTTATCTGCTCGCGAGAACCATGGGTGCCATTCAATTACTCAATGCCGAACCATTGACGCAAGGTACCGGTACAGGACGCCAGGTGGCTGACTTCGCCGTCCGGGTGATCGCACTGGCATTGCCGGACCTGGAACGGATGACAGTTTCGTCATGGTTGGTGGGCAGTATCAGCGACCTTGCAACGCTGTTACCGCTGTTGGTACAGACGGCAATCTATGTTCCGCTGCTGGCGGCGTTGGGCCTGACCGACTTGTATCGCAAGGTATTGTGATGCGAGTGCCGGAGCGATCGTGGCGAGTCGTACCATGGCCCATCCTGTTACTGCTGGCTGCCGCACTGGGCACCCAGATGACCTGGCGTGCACACCAGAGGCAACCGCAGGCGGTGGCCGCAGCACTGCCCGGCCCGCCGACAGCATCGGCGATGAAAGTGTTCAGCCTGGGCGATACGGCACTTGCATCCCGCTGGCTGATGCTGTGGCTGCAGGCATTCGATAACCAACCGGGTATCAGCATTGCCTTCCGCCAACTGGATTACCAGCGGGTCATCGGTTGGTTGCAACTGGCATTGGAACTCGATCCGGTAAACCCCTATCCGTTACTTGCGGCAAGCCATCTCTACGCCGAGGTGAACGATCCACCTCGCCAGCGGGAAATGATCGAATTCATCCGGCGCGCATTCAGCCAGGCGCCGGATCAACGCTGGGCCGCCATGGCCCACACGGTGTTTCTGGCCCGGCACCGATTGCAGGATAAGCCGCTGGCGTTGGCATTGGCCGGGCAATTGCGTGCGGCGACCGATCCGTCGAAGGTGCCTGGCTGGGCGCGCCAGATGGAGATTTTTGTACTCGAGGACATCGGAGAAATCGAGGCGGCCCGGGTCATGCTGGGCGGCCTCGTCGCCAGCGGTGAGGTCACTGATCCAGGCGAATTGGCGTTTCTGCAAAAGCGTCTGGCGCAGATGCAGGCCGACGATAGCGGCAACAGTCACTGAACGAAGTGTCGAAATTTCGACACCTGCTGTCGACATTTCGATATATCTCGTCACGGAATGCGCTGGCAATCACCAAGCAACCATTAAAAACAGATGGTTACGCTGATGGCATGAATCCTGAATAAGAATTTCCGAATTTTTCATGCAAGGCGAGCCGTGATGGCAGCTAGACGTACACAAAAAGGTTTCACGCTGGTCGAAATTGCCATTGTGCTGGTGATTATCGGCCTGCTTCTCGGCGGCATCCTCAAAGGGCAGGAGCTGATTACCAGCGCCCGGGTGCGCAACATCGCCGATCAGAATTCGGGTATTCAGGCGGCCTATTACGGCTTCATCGATCGCTACCGCCAGGTGCCCGGCGACTGGCCGACCGCCAATGCCGTACAGGCGATCCCCGGCGTCACCAGTGGCGGTGACGGCAGCGGTCGGCTGGATGGTACACAGCCGTGGACCGAAGCGCTGGCCGTCTGGGAGCATCTGTCCAAGGCGGGGTTCATCCAGGGTAACTACACCGGCGGCAGCGCCGCGCCCACGGCGGCCGATACCGACAAGGCCCCTCGTAACGCGTTTCAGGGGTTCCTGGTGCTGTTTGAAACCGACGATTACGCCAACGATACCGGTACCCCCCCGGTCCGTCTGAATCTGATTCTCGGGCGCGGGATTCCGGTCAATGTACTGCGGGAGCTGGATGTGAAGGTGGATGACGGGTTCCCGACCACCGGCGTGCTGCGGCAGGCGCTGACCACGGGAGCGACGTTCTCCGCCAACAACATCGGCCATTCCTCGGCGGCCTGTGTTGATGGTACGGCGACACCGATCATCTGGAACATCGCCGGCAACGAACAGGCATGCAACGCGGTATATGTCTATTGACGTCTGCCTGCCACTGACTGGTTTCGAACGACGGCCCGCCGAGTGCGGGCCGTTTCATTTCTGCATGGACCTCCACTGCGTCAGGACGCCGAAGAATGCCTGACGCCATTGCCGTCAAGTCGCTGAGTCGTCGTTTCGGGGACCGGCAGGTGTTAGCCGACGTTTCGTTTGTCGTCACCCAAGGGGCCGCGTGTGCCCTGGTCGGGGCCAACGGCGCCGGCAAGACCACGCTCATCAAGATTCTGCTGGATTTCCTGAATCCGTCGGCCGGTGACGTGCAGCTTTTCGGGCGCGCGCCGGGTGACCCGGGGTCACGCGCCGGCAGCGCTTTTCTGCCCGAGCGGTTTATTCCACCCGCCTTTCTGACCGGTAACGAGTTCCTTCGCTATACCGCCGAACTTCAGGGAACGGCGCTCAATCCCGACGCGGTCTTGGCCATGGCTGCCAGGTTGGACTTAGGCGAACTCGACCTTTCGAAGTCAGTAGGGGCTTACTCCAAGGGCATGGCCCAGAAGCTGGGCCTCCTCGCATGCCTGATGGCCAGCCCGAAGCTGCTGTTGCTCGACGAGCCCATGAGCGGCCTCGATGTCCAGGGTCGGCGGGCAATCAAACTCGCGCTGCAGGAATACCATGCCGCGGGTGGAACGCTGCTATTCACCAGTCATTTACTCAACGATATCAGCGGGTTGGCAGACGATCTGGTGGTGCTGGACCAGGGCAGGGTGCGGTTCAACGGTGCGCCAGCGGATTTCCTCGCGGCCCACGGTGCGGCTGATATGGAGCAGGCCTATCTGGCTTGCGTGGCAGGCCAGTTGTAAGTTACCACGCGGCTCCATGCGGCCGGTGTGAGCGCCCGCTTTCGCTGAAGCACGCCAATTCAGGCCTCCTCCACGGCATGGCTATGGGTGACCTTGACGCCGGCCGCACCCAGCATGATCGACGCCGAACAGTATTTCTCCGCTGACAGCTTGACCGCCCGCGCCACCTGGTTTTCAGCCAGTTGCCGCCCCCTGACGATGAAATGCATGTGGATCGCAGTGAACACCGCGGGTACGGCGTCCGCGCGCTCGGCACTCAGCTCTACCTGGCAATCAATGATGTCCTGCCGGGCTTTGCGCAGAATGGACACCACGTCATAGGTGCTGCAGGCGCCGGTACCCATCAGCACCAACTCCATCGGGCGCGGGCCCATATTGCGGCCGCCACCATCGGCCGGCCCGTCAATCACAACGGCATGGCCGCTTTCTGATTCAGCCACGAACATGGCACCGTCTACCCATTTGATCTGCGCCTTCATCGGCAACTGGCTCCTGGCAGGTTATTGATTGGCTGAGACATCGGCGGACCGCCAGTCACGCGGTCACCGTTTCCGGCAGCTTAAGCAAGATATTTCGCGATGTGGATTAACTATCGTATCATTCCGCAACGATTGATTTGAGCAGTACCCGCGGCACCCCTAGTAGACAGCTATCCGAGGGCAACCCATTGAGCATTCAGCGTGTCCGTCAGGCACCCCATAGTGATGAAGCCATCACACGATTCCTGGAACACTGCCATCGTCGGACGTTTTCATCCAAGGCCACGATCATCCGCCAGGGCGAGCCTTCGCATGACCTGTTTTACATCATAAAGGGCTCAGTCTCGGTTTTGCTCGAAGACGAGGAAGGCCGTGAGCTGGTGCTCGCCTACCTGAATCCGGGCGACTTTTTCGGCGAAATCGGCCTGTTCAACGACCACACCAACCGCAGCGCCCTGGTGCGCGCCAAGACGGCCTGCGAAGTGGCGCAGATCAGCTACGACAAGCTGAAGAGCATGTCGACCGTCTTCCCCGACCTGTTGTTCGCCATCTCCAGCCAGCTGGCCAATCGCCTGCGCCGCATGAACCGCAAGATCGGCGATCTGGCGTTCATGGACGTGTCCGGTCGCGTCGCCCGCACGCTGCTGGATCTGTGCAAGGAGCCGGACGCAATGACGCACCCGGATGGAATGCAGATTCGCATTACACGACAGGAACTGGGTCGCATCGTCGGTTGCTCGCGCGAAATGGTCGGCCGCGTACTGAAGTCGCTGGAAGACCAGCACCTCATCAGCGTCAGTGGCAAGACCATCGTCGTCTTCGGCGTACGTTGAGGTCAGTCCTGCAAGAGCGGCCGTGAGCCGCCCCTGAACTTGACAGGGACTTGCGTCCACCGGACAATCGCGCCCCCTTGCAGTAGTAAAGCCTGTCGGTCCCGCAGACCCTGCGTTTCCCGGCAGCGCGACACCCGGCTATGTAGCTCAGTTGGTTAGAGCGCGGCACTCATAATGCTGAGGTCGGTGGTTCGAGCCCACCCATAGCCACCATTTCCTTTCATCCCCACCGCGCTCCTGAGCCTGATGTCGCCATGGGCCGCCGCGGCTCGTAGTGAGTTCGCGTGCGCGGCAGTTTGCCGTGGCCGATGCCGTCACCCGGTGAACGGACGGCCCGTCCGCGCTTTCAGGCTGTTATGCTGGCCACGGCGGGAATTCGCGGCGTCCCGGTGGTTATTGAGGCGCAAGCACTGAATAACAGCAAATATCTCGCGGTGCGGCTGGCAAAGCATCGGATGCCAGTGCGTAAGAACGCAGTGATTAGTCGACTCTGATCCCGCCGCGCATACCCTGCAACGCTGAGCCAACCAATCAACTCAGGAAATCCCATGAAACAATCATCACCGTTCCCGTTCTCACGCTCGGTAATGCCGGGTCTTGTGTCTGTCATGTTGGCAGCCTGTTCCCCGGCCCCCGATCAGGCCGCGGTCACCGAGCAACCCGCAGAGAAACCTACAGCGCCTCTGACCGCAGAACCGCTTGCGCCGCTGACAGTTTCAGGCGGCTACTGGATTGAACTGTCACCCGTCATCGTGGCAGCCGGCAACTTTTATCCGGTGCCGGTAAAGGTCAACGAAGGTGGGGTGCGGTCGATTACCGCGGGCGACGCCTTGGTGGCAACCAACGCCGAGACGCAATTGTTGCGGGAATCGCTGGTCAACCCCGACCTGCGCATCATCATGACGGTGACGGAAGGGTTCTACCGGCTGGTCGGCCGACGCTCCGCGGGTATCGAGCAGTTATCTGATCTCAAAGGCAAGCGGGTGATCACGCCGTTCCATACATCGGCGAACTACTATCTGGTGGCGATGCTGGAGTCAGTCGGCCTGACCGAAGACGATGTCGAACTCGTGCCGTTCCCGAAAGCCGATAACGTGCGCGTGGCGATGGATATGATGTCCGACGTCGTGCTGAACGGCGATGCCGATGTCGTTGCAATCTGGGAGCCCGAGGCGGGCGACGCTGTCGAGGAGTTTGGTGACGACGCCATCGTGCTGCAGGATCGCAGCATCTACCGCGAAGTTTTCAACCTGCATACAACGGCGACAGCACTGGCCGATCCTGCGCGCCGCAAGGCGATTGTCGAATTCGTTCGCGCCATTGCCGTTGCAACCGATGCGCTCAAAACCGACCCCGAAAAATACTGGCCACAGATCTCCGAGGTGATTGGCTATCCCGTGGATGACATCGCGGCAGGTTGGGACGAGCAGGGCTTCCCGATCCAGATCGTGCCGGACATGTTGGATGTGCTGGAGAAGGAAGAGGTCTGGATCGCTAAGGAGCGCAATCGTACGCCGCGCACGCGTGAGGAACTGGCCCGATTTATCGATTACTCCGTGCTCGAAGAAGCGCTGGGACCACGTTAACCGACCAGGGTAGGCCTACTTCACGGGGCGGGTCACACAACGATTTGGATGCGTTTCGGACTCGCCCCGGATCTGCCGTCGGCGCGACCAGTGCAGTACCCTCAGACCGCGCAATGCCGATTTTTAAGAGCCTGAAAAGAAAGCACCACGCCATCCAACCAGGGTTGTCCGGCGTGGTGTTGGAGACGATGCCGGCATTACTGCCGGCATCGGTTGGGGGGACTTAGTGCTTGATGAACTCGACGCGGCGGTTCTCGGCGCGACCTTCCTCAGTGTCGTTTGTCGCAGTGGGCTCGGACTCACCGCGGCCGACGACTCGCAGCATGGAGGCGTTCACACCATGTTCGACGAGGTAGTCACGGACGGAGCGGGCGCGGCGCTCGGAAAGGCCCTGGTTGTAGGCATCGCTGCCGACACTGTCGGTATGGCCGACCAGGTCCAGGCCTGAGACATCCGATGACTTGACGGCCTCGATCGCGGCATCCAGTTCCTCTTCGGCTTCAGACAGTCGCAACCGGGCGCTGTCGAAAGCGAAGTTCACATCCGACAGCGTCACAATCTTCTCGCCGACCACCGGGCAACCGCGACCATCGACACGGGTGCCGGCCGGGGTGTTCGGGCAGCTGTCCTGATAATCCGCGACGCCGTCGTTGTCGCTGTCCAGCGGACAACCATTGCGGTCGACGCGAGTGCCGGCGGGCGTATTCGGGCAGCGGTCGCGATCGTCGGTCACACCATCACGATCGGAATCGGCCGGTGCGGTGGCGACCGGCGCCGGTGCGGCAGCAACCACTTCAGGCGTCGATTTCACCTGCTGACAGAAGATCTGTGAGGCCAGTGCGCCTACTGCGATGCCCGGAACGGCACCGACGCCACCACTGATTGCGCCACCTGCACCACCGCCAGCGGCCATCGAAGCGACGACGCAGCTCTCATATTGTTTCTGGGTCTGGGTGGCACAAGCGGCCAGCAGCGCCATCGGGGCGACCAGCAGGATTTTCAGATGCGCGTTCATGTTGCTACTCCTTCGTTTTAATTTTCCAGTCTTGGATTCCCGGTGCCGGCCGGGGCGCGGCGTTCACCGCGGATAACGAGTCGTTGCAGGAGGTGTGCCATGCTTCGCGCAGCGTACTGCCTGTACGGGTGGTTACTCCTTATTCACCAGAGGGTTGCGTGTAAAAAACTTTTCGATTGGCAATTGCCGGCGGCAGCCGGGCAAGCCCCGAAAGCGGGTAGAAATTACAACGTTGTGTGTAACAGATGCGTGAAAATCCCGCGGATGGCGAAATGCAAGCGCATTTCAGCCGGCAACAACCAACGCCTTTTCATCCGCGACTTCGACATTCAGCCGACGCGAAATATCGCGTTGCCAGCGCAGTACGCGCGGTCGGGACATATCCAACCCGCTATCCTGCGCATGCTTGAGCAGCTGACCGTAAATGCGTTGACGTTCGACGTCGGTCAGCGTTACCGCGCCACGGAACCGCGCGGGCGTGGCGCTGGCGCGCCTGGCCAGCAGACGGAACAGATAAATCCGATCATATTCATTGCGCAACGAAAGGGCCGCGAGCGTGCGCATGGCCGCGGCGGTACCGGCCTGGTCATCACGGATACTTTCCAACTCAACCAGTTCAACGCCGAAAACGAAATTGGCGTCGCGGTAGCGGAAGTGACCACCGTAAACGATCGCTACCTCGAATCCGATCGCTTTGACGAAATCATGCATCAACACCACGAGTTGCTTGTTCACCAGGCGCTCGGCAAGTGTGGAAGCGCCATAGCGCGCGAGCTTGCCGGCAACCCAACCCACGCCGACAGCAATGGGCGATGCCCCCAGCGCCACGCGCGAGATGTGCGCGAGATTCATACCGTGCGTGAGGTAGGGTTCAATGTTTCGATACTTGCCGTAATAGTGTGCGGCACGGCGCAGTTGTCGATAGGCCTTGGCAAGGTTGTAGCGCTGCAAGTCCATTGGCAGACGCTCGATACTCACCAGTAGATGCAGGCAAGCGCGACTGACCGCCTTGGCCAGCAATTCGATGTTGGTCTCCAGCACCGGCTCTGTCGCATCGGGCTGATAGACGCGGGCGACGCGGGTGATGAAATCGTGCAGGTCGTCCATGATCAACGGTACGTTCACGCCGTCGCCCGCTGCATAGCGATTTGCCAGTACGCCATCGAACGCCCGCTTCGCTTCGTTCTCGATCAATGCCAGTACTTCGCGGTCGCGCTCACTGAGGCGGGCCAATGCCTCGTCGTCGAGATGTGAATCGAGCAGATCGATGCTCATCGGCGTATCCAGGGCGGTTTCCATGCGAATCCAGCGCCGCGCAAACATCTCCTCCCGCACCAGCAATTCACGCTCGATATAAGCAAGTTCGCGTTTACGTGAATCGAGCACACGGTCGACGCCGTCGGCCGCATTCTCATCGCGCTGAAAGGTTGCCCATATCCCCCATGTCGCGACGGTGACGAGCAGCGCACCACTGATCAGTGTTGTCTCAAGCTTGTGTTGCGCCACCCATCCGAGGTCCAGCCCGAGCACGATCAACAGTGTCGCGGCGATAAGGGTGGCGCCACTGACCGTGAGCAGGCTGAGGCGAGCGTTATCCATATCCATGGCCCTCATGATAGGTCGGTCGCTGGAGAGTTTCACCCGTACCCGCGCACATCACGTCACATGGCTGGCACGGTTTATGAATCACCTCGTTTGCCGGATTGTCGGCATCAAAGGGTTAAAGGAGACAACAATGGAAATCGGCAGCCTGTTAGGCCTCGTCATTCTCGTGCTGGATATTTTTGCAATCCTCAAGGTTGTACAGAGCGGCGTCCCGACCATCAACAAAGTGATCTGGGTGATCGTGATTCTGGTCCTGCCTGTCATCGGACTGCTCGCATGGGCAATTGCCGGCCCGAGGTCGTAACCGGCCTGTTATGCAAACTTTGTAAGCCTTGCACGCGCAACGCCTCCGGACATGTGTATCCATTACATACAGGGCACGCGTTCGGGAATGCCGGATCAGCTGCTGCACGGCCTGCTTGAATCGCCGAATGTCTCTTGCGATCCAATGCCTTGCAACAACATGAACGGCGTCGGGATGAACTCGGGAAAACCATTCTGGCACCGCTCTTGCAATACCGGAAATGCACGATTCACCAACAACAGGAGATTCACCATGAATATCAAAATAATGCTGCGAAACCTGATGGCCGTCGCGCTGTGCGGCTACGTTCTGACCGGTTGCAACACCATCGCCGGTGCGGGAGAAGACATCGAGTCCGCCGGCAACGCGATTGAGCACGCCGCGGAAGACTGAGCACGTGGGAATCAGATCCCAGCCATGCAGTGCCGCGTCTGTGTCGAAATAGCCAACAGCGAAGACCGACCTGACGCGGACACTGCCGGTATCAGCGACTTCACTCGATAAACGGTGCAACCCATGTCAGCGATCCCCCAGGCGGTCATCGTCGAAGACGAAACACTTGGCGACGTCAACACACTGCCATTGCCGGAGCGCCTTCCGCGCACGCGTCAGATCTTATTGGAGCGATCCGCGCGCTGTTCGCTGCATGGTTTGTTCATCATGGCGATACTGCTGTTCATCCACTTCAATGCGGACATCATCTATCCGATCATAGTCGCATTCTTCATCACGATTCTGTTCGGGCCGCTGGTGGAAAAGCTGGCCCGCAATCACGTCTACCGCGGAATCAGCGCGTTCATCATCATCTGCATCGTGCCTACGCTCATGATTGGCACTGTCGCAGTATCCATCGAACCGGTTGCCGACTGGTTGAGCAGGGCGCCAACCGTCCTGCCGCAGGCACGTGATCATCTCGAAACGTTGCAGGAGCCGCTGGGTGAACTGGATGAAGCGGCAAGAGCGCTGGAACAACTGTCGCCGGTCGCCGCCGATGATGTGAAGGTCATGCGGGTGGAGCTTGATGAGGATTCCATGGTGGATCGCATCATGGCCTATGCGCCGCACTTTCTGATGACCATCGCCCTGATGTCGTTCACTGCATTCTTCCTGCTGGTCGGCAAGAACACACTGACCCGAAAAGCAACGCTGCTGGCCAACGATTTGGCCACGCGGCGCCGCATCGTGCTGATCACCAAAGGGCTCAATACCGATTTGAGCCGTTATCTCGGTACTATCATGATCATCAACACGCTGCTTGGCTGCGCGACAGGCTTGGTTGCGTGGGCTTGTGGCCTGCCGAACCCGGTGATCTGGGGGCTGGTCACCGGCATTCTGAATTTCATTCCTTATGTCGGTCCCGTCATCACCGTGGTGGGGTTGGGCATCGCATCTCTGCTGGCTGAATTCGAGTTGTGGCGCATCCTGGTGCTGACCGGAAGTTTCATGCTGCTCACCGCGCTGGAAGGGTTTCTCATCACCCCCACCAGCCTCGGGCGTGCCATGGCATTGAACCCGGCGCTGGTATTCCTGAGCGTCATCGTCAGCACCGCCGTGTTCGGGCTGCCAGGTGCGTTGATCGGCGTGCCGATCCTGATGGTATTCAATGTTATCAGTCGCGAGATCCCCAGCTTGCAGGGCCTCAACGATTTCCTGCGCAAGTAATCAACAGCGGCTGACTGATGAATGCAGTGCGGACGGCCAGTACTGCCCGTCGCATGGGTCGAAATTGGAGAACGGTATGTTGCAGACTCAAACAGTACAGGGCATCGATATGTTGCCGACCGGCCACGCGTGGGCAGTCGTTCTTGCGGCCGGTTCGGGTACCCGGCTGGCGGAAATGACCACCGACGAAAGCGGACGCGCTATTCCGAAACAGTATTGTTCAATCAACGGCCGTACAGCGCTGCTGCTCGACGCTATTGCAAGAGCCCACGCGCACGTGCCGTTGGCGCGGATACTGGTGGTGGTCGATAGCAGTCACGCAGCTTTCTGGCGCGCGCTGGATCTTGGCATACCGCAATCCAACGTGATCGTTCAACCGGAAAACCGTGGCACGGCGATTGGCGTATTGCTCGCAACCCTGCATATCCACCGGCGTGAACCCGATGCTGTCGCATTCTTCCTGCCCGCCGATCACTACGTCGCCCAGGAGCACGTCCTGTCAACAAGCGTGGACGAAGCGATAGCGAAACTGGCCTCCGGCGGGACCGACAACCTGTTGCTGCTGGGCATGACACCGGACCGTGCGGATCCGGAACTCGGTTACATTGTTCCATCCTGCGCCGCGCAGCACGGCCTGCAGCCCATCCAGCGGTTCTGTGAAAAGCCAGCAGCGCCGTTGGCGGCGCAGCTGATCAAGGCAGGCGCCCGGATCAATACCTTCATCTTTGGCGGCCGCGCTGCGATGATCCTGCGACTGCTCGCCAGGCGGGCGCCGATGGCATACCGCTACCTTCGTAATTCTCTCAGTCGCGTGAACTGGACGCCGGAAGCGCATCCGGCACTACATGCAACGTACAGGAACCTGTCGTCCATCGATCTCTCACGCGACATTCTCGAAGGCGAGGAATCGTCGCTGGCGTTGGTCGAAGTGCCGGCGTGTGGCTGGTCGGACCTGGGTACACCATCGCGAATAGCGGACTGCCTGGGGATCACCCGCGACCAGCCCGATGTGGCGGACGTCGCTGCGCGCGAGCGCGCCGGCCCGCGTCAATATCTGCTGGATCTGGCTTCGGCGTGCCGTAAATACTATCGGCGACCACTGGCAACGTTGGCCTGAGCCGCCAGTCGCATCTGGACGCTGCCAAACCCAGTACCCTGGCACTTCGTCGCTGCAGGCAGGCGTTTGCCTTTCAGCTTTTTCGTAAGCGGATGTTCGTCCCTCGCGTAAATTTCCGTCAGCGCATTTCACGCAAGTCAACCGCACTGTGGCGTATTCAGACAACGTGAACGATATTCGGCCCGGGACTCGAGCACGGGCGAGCGTATTGGCCAGCGGCGAGTTACTCGGGTGGAATGCTATCTGGTAAATGATGAAGCGGCGGCGTGAGGGAGGTGACGTGCGGGGAACCGGCTATGAACCTGCAAGGCTGGATATTGAAATCTGCGCCAAAGCCTGTCAGACACGCTCTATGTATGACAGGCTCTGGCGACAGACGTCAACTGCGTCATACGGGTGGTCGACCGCGCATCGCACCAGCCAGGGCGCTGACAACCAGCAAAACGAGGAATACCACAAACAGAATCTTGGCGATGCCCGCGGCGGCGCCGGCGATGCCAGTGAAACCAAACACAGCGGCAATGATGGCAAGAACGAAGAATGCTAAAGCCCAGCTCAACATGACACTTCTCCTGAATTGAATTGCGAAATTGCACTGGTGATTACGCAGAAAGCGTGCCAATGCGTTCGCTGCAGACACTAACAAGCTGATAATCCAAACGAAATCACGTTGCTGGGCGCGCAACGTCAGTTCGTTGCCATGGCCAACCCACACCTGCACGCCGCGCGAGGCGTGCAATTTTTTCCGCACAGGTTTGTAAGGCGTTCTCTATCTGCATGGCGTTGTGTCATTTGCGGACACTCGCTGCTCGTTGTGCGCGTCGCACAGTCGAGCAAGTCTGCATTGCCTTGTGGAGTGATCACCCCGTCATATGCCTTTTGAGCGATGTGTAGTTCTTACATCCCTGCGGGCGCTTTCTGCATTCCCCATCTCCAGGACCCGCCTGTTTTCAAGGGAAATACCGGCGGCATGGTAATTGCACCGCAGCTGTTAACCAGTTCTGACGGCGGAATCACCATGAGTGAAGCGATACAAGCAAGGACCAACGGCAGGCGGAACGCCATCATCGGCATCCTCGCCGTCGTTGCGGGGATTGCGCTGGCCATTGTGTTGTTCGGCGATGCACTGCGCGATTTCGCCATGGCGACGGTCGAATGGTTCGACGCCAAAGGTAATGCCGGACTGGCTTTGTACGCCGTCATGCAGGCGTTTGCCGTGGTGGTCATGCTGCCGGGGATTTTCTTCACTCTTGGCGCGGGGTATCTGTTCGGGCCGGTGATGGGCACGCTCATCATGGTGATTGGCACGACTGTTGGCGCATGCGTGTCGTTCCTGGTGGCCCGCTATGCTTTCACTGACAGCGTCCAGCGTCGGATCAAGCAATCACCGCGGCTGTCAGCCATCATGCGCGCGCTCGATGATGGCCGCATCTGGCGCACCGTACTGCTGTCGCGCATGGTGCCGTTTTTCCCATTCAAATTTTCCAACTACCTGTTCGGCACGCTGCCGATCAGCCTGACCCAGTTCGCTGTCGCGACCGCGATTGGCATCATTCCGCTGACGCTGATGAACGTGATGATCGGCGCCATGACTGGCGACCTCGGTGCACTGTTCAGTGGTGACCGCCAGCAATCGCCCGTGCAACTCGCCTTGCTGGCGTTCGGGCTTGTCATTGCCACGACCCTGTATTTGCAGATTCGTAAACGCGCCAGTGCCGCACTTGCCGAAGCCGATGGGAGCCGGACCAGGTCTCATTTAGCGGAGGAAAAGTCATGAAGATGTTGCCGTGGCGACCACTACTGCGCAAAGCCGCTGTCTCCCGTGGTTTTGTCGATCCTGTGGCGCTGATGGACAAGCTGTCGAAGTTCGGCCAGCCGTCGGAAGTCGATCATCCCATCGAGTTGTTGCGTGCCGGTGCGCTGATGCATGCCAGGGGATTGCTGAATGCCCGCATCATCCAGTTCAATCGCGACTGGCGGTGGCCGTACTGGGTCAGCCGGCAGTTCGATCCGACGGATGAATCGTTCGTGCCGCGGGCGTTTTCACTGACGCATATCAACCTCACCCATCGCAACTGGACGGCCGTGGGCCTGCCTGGCATCGCCGCCTATCCCATTGTCGATCCCGCCGGACTGGTAACACCGTACTGGAACGGCTGGTCACTGGAACTGTTTGTCCAGGAGGCCGACGGCACCTGGTACAGCGCAACCCAGGCGCGGCAGGTTTCGCAACAGCTGTGCCTGGACCACGGTCCGGAGGTCAGAACCGCCTACGCATTCCCTGCCATTCGTTCACTACTGCGTGTGGAAGCCCAGTGGCAGGAAGATGATGCCTATACCGTTGTGCGAGCCTATTCACGTTTACCGCAGGGCGGCGCGATGGCGGTGGTGCTGCGGCCGTTCAATCCCGAAGGCATATCGTTCATCCACTCGATTGCAACAGACGACAGCCTGACCAGATGGCGGATCGATGGCGATGCCGTGCTTGAGTTGGGCACGCCGCCCGACGAAGCACGCTTTTCAGATTACGAAAGCGGCGATGTCGGTAACCGGCTTGCCGAACGTCTGCCTGTACCGACGCGGAGTGTGAACTGCGAACATGGCATGGCATCGGCTGCAGCTGTTTATCGTGCCCGCACGGCGGGAGATTTCTCGTTGACGTTGCAGTTGCCGTTGCGCAAACCCACCGGTGTCCCGCCGCGACGACCTGTGCCTCGCCAATGGTCGCAGGAGATGCAGAGCGTGTGCGAATTCAGCGTCCCGGACCCGCTGTGGCAGAGCGTGACCGATGCCGCCCGCTATACGTTGGCGTTGCTGTCACCTGACGACGTTTATCCGGGGCCGTACACCTATCGCCGGTTCTGGTTCCGCGACGCCGCCTTCATGGTCCATGCGCAGATTGCGATGGGTATGTTGAAACAGGCGCGTCAGGCGGTGGCGAATTTTGGCGCGCGCCAGCTGCCTTCCGGCTACTACCGATCACAGGAAGGCGAATGGGATTCCAATGGCCAGGTCCTGTGGGTGACGGAATTGCTGTACGCAGCCACCGGCGAGCCGCTGGAATTGTCCACTTTGCGGCAGTTGATCGCCGGTGGACGCTGGATTGCGGCAAAGCGGATGAAAGCCGGCCGCGGCGTACGCCACGCCGGATTGTTGCCGGCCGGATTCAGCGCCGAACATCTCGGCACCAATGACTACTACTACTGGGATGACTTCTGGAGCCTGGCGGGCCTGGAGGCATTGGCACGGCTGTGCGGCGCGCGCGGCATGCGTGCGGAACAGAACGAATTCCTGCGCGAAGCCGACGATCTGCGCCAGACACTGGACTTGAGTCTGGCGCAAGCCGCGCATCGCATCGGCCGCCCGGGCATGCCCGCCGCGCCCGATCGCCAGCTGGATGCAGGCGCCATCGGTTCCATCGTCGCTGACTATCCCCTGCAACTGTTTGCCGCAAGTGACGTTCGCACTGCCGGCACCGTCGACTACCTGCTGAACACATGCATGGTCGACGGTGCGTTCTACCAGCAGATGATCCATTCCGGATTGAACGCCTACCTCACGCTGCATCTCGCGCAAGTGCTGCTTCGCACCGGCGATCAGCGCGCGTATGCGCTGATGGACAAGGTCGCAAAGCTCGCCTCGCCCACCGGCCAGTGGCCGGAAGCGATTCATCCGCGCACCGGCGGCGGATGCATGGGCGACGGTCAGCATGGCTGGGCTGCCGCGGAGTGGCTGCTGGCGCTACGCAATTGCTTTATCCGTGAAGACACCGATGGCGTAACCATGGGTAGCGGCATTCCGGCAGCGTGGTTGCACGGCGGTCAGACTGCGTCCTGTCTGCACACGGTGCTGCGCGTCGGCACTGCCGACGTTGCGCTGGGTGGCGGCAGCGAGGCGCCCTGGCTCCGGTGGCGTATCGACTGGCGCGACGGTCCACGTCCGCTGCGCATCGCCGTCCCCGGTTATCGATCCATTGAACTCAACAATCAGCAAGGCTCCATTACGCTGGAGCGGGAGTAGCGCCATGAAAATCATGATGATGACAAATACCTACCTGCCCCATGTCGGCGGTGTCGCACGCTCCGTGGCCGCCTTCAGCGCAGCGTATCGCGCGGCCGGTCATGAAGTCCTGGTGGCGGCGCCGGAATTCGACGACATGGATCCCGATGAACGCGACGTCGTCCGGGTGGCAGCGATGCAGAATTTCAACGGCAGTGATTTCTCGGTGATGATGCCCGGTGACGATACGCTCGACGAAGCGGTGCAGAAATTCCAACCCGATATCATCCATTCCCATCATCCGTTTCTGATGGGTGCAGCCGCCCAGCGCCTGGCGCGTCTGCATAACCTGCCGCTGGTGTTCACGCATCACACGATGTACGAGCAGTACACGCATTACGCACCCGGTGACTCACAATTGCTCAAGCGTTTCGTGTCCACCTTGTCGACCGATTACGCCAACGTGGCCCAACGCGTATTCGCACCGAGTGAAAGTATCCGCGACATCCTGATTGAGCGCGGGGTGACGACGCCGATCGACGTGATACCAACCGGCGTGCGCGACACGTTTTTTTCTGCCGGCAGCGGGCAGGGATTCCGCTCCGCGCTGGGTATTCCACGGAACGCCTTCGTCGTCGGCCACGTCGGCCGGCTGGCGCCGGAGAAGAACCTGCCATTCCTGGGCGAAGCGGTCGCACGATTCCTCAAGCGCAATGACGACGCCATTTTCCTGCTGGTGGGCGTGGGACCGTCGTTACGTGATATCCGCCAGATATTGCGCGAACACAGCGTGCTCGATCGGCTGGTCGTCACCGGTGTGCTGGATCAGCCGTTGTTGACCAGTGCCTACAAGGCGATGGATGTGTTCGCGTTCGCCTCGCAATCCGAAACCCAGGGTATGGTCATATCGGAGGCGATGGCGACCAGGACGCCGGTCGTTGCGGTGGATGCGCCAGGTGTCCGCGAAGTGGTGGTCGACGGCCGGAACGGCCTGCTGTTGGCAGAGGAATCGCTGGATCATTTTGTCGACGGCCTGCAGTGGTATCACGATCTGGAGCAGGACGCGCGCAAGGCGGTTGTACGCGCGGCGTTGCGCACCGGACGCACGTTTGCGCTGCCGCGCTGCGCGGACAAGGCGCTCAATGTCTATCAGACAGTGATCAACGAGCAGCAGATGCCGGAATCCGGCGACGTCGATATCTGGGACGAAACACTGAATCGCATCGGCGCGGAATGGCAGCTGATTTCCAGTCTGGCCTCGGCGGCGGGCAAGGCGCTGCTCGGCGATGATGACGATGACAACGATGATGACGGCCAGCGGGCGGAGAAGGCGGCATGATCGGCCGACTGAAAGCCCGTCTGCGGCGCTGGCGGCGACGTTTCTCGCGCAGCGAGTGGGCCGTCGCATGGCTGGGGCTGTCGCGGGTGGTTACCACCGGCGGCGAGCCGGGACTGGTGCTGATCCAGATCGATGGTCTGGGCCATGCGCAATTCGAAAAGGCACTGCGCGCCGGTCGTCTGCCATTCATCCGGCGGCTGCTCAAGCGCGAAAACTACGAGCTGAAGAGCCTGTATGCCGGTGTGCCCAGCACGACGCCCGCGGTGCAGGCCGAATTGTTCTACGGCGCCAAGACATCGCTGCCGGCGTTCTCGTATCTTGATCCGGACAGCGGCAAGCTGATCAAGTTGTTCGATCCTGACGCAGCGAAAACCCTGGAACAGAAGCTGGTGTCAGAACAGCGCGGATTGACCCAGGGTGGTTCTGCATACGGCAATATCTTCGGCGGCGGCGCGGATGAAAGCGAGGCGCATTTCTGTGTGTCGGCGCTGTCGTGGGACACGATAAAGCGCACCATCAATCCGTTGGCCATGGTCATGCTGGTGTTGACCAATCTGATGAGTATTGCGCGCATTCTTGCATTGCTGGTGGTTGAGGTAGTGCTGGCCGTCGTCGACTTCGTTCACGGTGTGCGCCACGGCCATGATATTGCCAGCGAAGCCAAGTTCATCTTTGCACGGGTGCTGGTGTGCATCGGCCTGCGTGAAATGATCACCATTGGCTCCCGCATCGATATCGCCCGCGGGCTGCCGATCATTCAACTGAATCTGGCGGCGTTTGATGAGCAATCCCATCGCCGCGGTCCGGAGTCGGCGTTCGCCCATTGGGTATTGAAGGGGATCGATGATGCGATTCGCCGGATATGGCTGGAGGCCAAGCGTTCGCCCCTGCGCGATTACCGGGTCTGGATTTATTCGGATCACGGACAGGAGCAATCCATCAGCTATACCAAGCTGACCGGCCGCCATATCTCAAAGGCGGTGGCGCAATACGCGGCGGAGATTCTGGGCGAGTCCGCCGATGAAACGGCCACGGAAGGTGGCGATGCCGCTGAATCCGATTTCAGTTATCGCACGGCGACCGTGCCTGGTTACAGACGCCGGCCACGTGCGCCGGAATTTGCCAACGGCCGTGAAATCGAACGCCCGAGCCGTACCCGTGTCGTTGCAATGGGGCCGGTCGGCCTTATCTACACGCCGACGCCGATTTCCTTCGCCGACAAGACGCGGCTCGCGCAGCGCCTGGTGGAGGATGGCCAGGTGCCGGCGGCGCTGGGCTACGACGATGACGGGGTATTGCATGCCTGGGTACCCGGCCGTGAGCTGATTCTCCCGCGCGACGCGCAGGAATTGATCGGCGCGGATCATCCGTTCGGCCAGTTTGTGCCGGAGGATCTGGAGGCCTTGTGCCGTCACCCCGGTGCAGGAGATCTGGTCATCGCGGGTTGGCGGGCCGGGACAGATCAACCGCTGACCTTCGCGCGGGAAAACGGCGCGCATGGGGGCTTTGGTCCGAACGAGACACATGGTGTGGCTTTGCTCGACAGCCAGGCGCAACTGCCGGCGCGCGGCTACGACCATGTGCGTGCAGCGGACTTGCGCGAGGCCGCGTTGACGCTGCTGGAACAACCCGCAGCGGTGTGTGACGTGCAGCCGGGCGAGCGGTCAGGTTCACTGGCGCCGGTCACCGGTAAGCTTGAACTGCGGGTCATGACCTACAACGTGCATGCCTGCATTGGTATGGACGGACGTTGTTCCAGTGCCCGCATCGCGCAACTCATCGGCCACTGGCGGACCGATATCGTCGCACTGCAGGAGCTTGATCGCGGGCGCCCGCGCACCGGCGGCGCGGATCAGGTACGCGAAATCGCCGACCGCCTGGGCATGTACCATTGTTTCCTGCCAACGATGGAAGCCGATGGCGGGGAATACGGCGACGCCATACTGTCGCGATGGCCGCTGGCGGTGGAACGCACAGGGCGGCTGCCGGTGCATCGTGCGCGTGAACCGCGCGGCGCGATCTGGGTGAGTATCGATATCCGCGGTTTACCGGTGCAGGTGATCACAACGCATCTTGGACTCAGCAAGGTGGAACGACGCCTGCAGATTGATGAACTCCTGGGCGCGCTGTGGCTGAGTGCGGCTCAGGCCGCCGGGCCAGTGATCTTCATGGGTGACCTCAATGCCACGCCGCGCAGCCAGGTCTGGCGCAATGCCGCGGCCAGGCTCAATGACGTGCAATGCGCGTTGCCCGGCTGGCGCCCCCGCAATACCTGGGTAAGCTCACATCCGGCGCTGCGGCTGGACCACATCTTCGTCTCCGAGGACTTCACGGTGGAATCGCTGTGCCGGCCGGCCGGCGTCGACTACCAGCATGCATCCGATCATCTGCCGCTGGTTGCGGACCTGTCCATTGACCTGCCGGCATGTTCAACGGATGGTGAAGTGATGGCCCGGTCAGCGGAAGTCGAACGCCGTACCGCGGAGGTTGCCCTGGCGCGGGCCAGCTGATCATTTTCGGGTGTTCAGGGTCGTGCGTTGAAAGAATTCGGCGCGGTGCCGTTGCGTCAGAGCGCGCGTAGTGATGTTTCGTACCTGCGATTAACAACCAACCTCTGGTACAAGGTGGCGGAATACATCTGCAGGGGAAAAGCGCGGACAGGAAAATCACGCGGCCGCGGCGGATGCCACGGCCGCGTAGTGCCATCAATGGAAGTCGTGTGCACGTTCGAAGTCACGCACTTGACGTTCCGCTTCATCCTTGGCGATACCGTAGGTCTCCTGGATAGCGCCGAGCAGCTGTTCGCGACGGCCGGCGATGACATCGAGCGAATCGTCCGTCAAATCGCCCCATTGCTCCCTGACCTTGCCCTTGAATTGGCGCCAGTTTCCTTCCGCAATATCCCAGTTCATGGTTGTCTCCTTGTTGAGTTGAACACCGATATCGGTGGCAGCAGGAGAGGTTCAAATGCCATGCCAAAGTGTAAGTTATTGAAATATCTAGATAAGACGTTCTCCGCTTGCGGTTGGTCGGGTAAAAAATGCGCAAAACATTGCAAATAATCCGCGCCAGCGTGTCGGTGTATGTCTTACAAAGCGTCGGTGGGCGGACTACGCGAAGCAGCGGTGTCCGCCGATGCCGCGCGGACCGCGGTTCCTGGAAGATGGCTCCAACGTCGCAACACGGCGACACGGAAAAACAGACTCCAGGAGACACGACCATGGGATACGCAATCGGATTGGCTGAAGTCGAAAGCAACAACGAAGTTTTCAATGCTGAAGCACTGAAGGTCTTCCGGCTCGGCTTGAAGCCCACCGCGCAGAGCGAAGCAGCCAGCAGTGAACGTGATTCACTGCCGCTGTGGGGTGAGTCTGCGGTGATGAAGAACCTGCTCGCCATGGTTGACCGTGTGGCACCGACCCGCGCGAACGTCATGCTGGTGGGTGAAAGCGGTACCGGTAAGGAAGTGGTGGCGCAGTCCATTCACAACCGTTCCGCTGTGTCAGCAGCGCCGTTTGTCGCAATCAATTGCGGCGCGCTGCCGGAGAATCTGATCGAAGCCGAACTGTTCGGCCACGAGCGCGGTGCGTTCACCGGCGCCACCCGCGAGCACAAAGGTGTGTTCGAGCGCGCTGCCGGCGGCACCCTCTTCCTCGACGAAGTGACCGAGATGCCGCTTGAGCTGCAGGTCAAACTGCTGCGGGTTCTGGAAACCGGTCGCTTCTACCGCGTCGGCGGCAGCGAAGAGATTCAGGTCGAATGCCGGGTCATCTCCGCCACCAACCGCAATCCGGATCGTGCGGTCAGTGAAGGCAAGCTGCGTGCTGACCTGCTGTACCGCCTGGCCGTGTTTCCCATTGAACTCCCGGCACTGCGCCACCGCGGTAGCGATGTGGAATTGATTGCGCAGAATTATCTGGACCAGCTGAACGCCGAAAGCGGTACCAGCAAGCGCTTCTCCGGCGCCGCCCGCGATGCGCTGTATATGCATGCCTGGCCGGGCAACGTGCGCGAGCTGCGGAATGTGGTTCAGCGTGCCCATATCATGGCCGAGAATGAATTGACCTTTAACGGCATTCTCAACATTGTCGCCACCGACGCCGTTGACGATGGTGAAGCAGAGAGTGACGTCGGCGGCAATGAAGGTGCGGACGGTATTGTCGGCGACTACATCAAGGTCAAGGTGGGTTCCACGGTGGCGGAAGCCGAGCGCATGCTCATCATAGCCACGCTGGACCGTTGCGCCGGCAACAAGCGCCAGGCCGCCAAGATCCTCGGGATCAGCCTGAAAACGCTCTATAATCGGCTCAACGATTACGAGCGGTTCAACGCTCGCCACATGCCGATGATGAAAGTGCTTTCGCGTGAAGTGGCGCTGCCGATGGCCATGCACTGAAAGGACTTTGCACACCGGCAGGCGGGTACCGCGTGCCAGTGAGAGGACCCGATGATCAAAGTGCTGGTTATTGACGACCATGCAGTGGTACGAGCAGGTATAAAAACGTTCTTTGACGATAGTGACGACATTGAAGTGGCCGACGAGGCGGAATCCGCCGAAGCGGCCCTGAAACGGCTCCGCGGAGCAAGCTTCGATGTCGCGTTACTGGATATTTCCATGCCGGACAAGAGTGGTGTGGAACTTTTGAAGATATTGAAACGTGATTATCCGCAGCTGCCGGTATTGATCCTGAGCATGCATCCGGAATCGCGTTACGCGGTACAGTTGTTACGCTACGGCGCCAGCGGGTACATGCAGAAGGAAGCGTTACCAACGGAGCTGGTGGGCGCGGTGAGAATGATTCACCAGGGGCGGCGGTACATCAGCCCGACGTTGGCGGAACTACTGGCGGCGGAACTGAATGAGCAGACGGATCGGCCGCTACATGAAGCACTGTCAGGCAGGGAGCGCGAGGTGTTTCTGGAACTGGCTTCGGGCCAGGCGGTGAATGAGATTGCGACGAAACTGAGTCTCAGCGTTAAAACGGTCAGTACTTATAGAACGCGGATTCTGGAGAAAATGAAGGCGTCGAATAATGCGGATTTGACGTACTACGCCATCAAGAACGGCTTGATCGATTAAGCCGGTATTGCTGCGCTGCGACGCAAGACGGTGGGATCCATGTAGGACAAACACCGACAGAAAATCCCGTTTCGATGGATGATAATTTGGGTTCAAAGAACACGATCCCCAGGCTTCAATAGAAGGCTCGTGAACGATGAAGATGTCAGAGACAGTGACTACTACAGGAAATGTCAATTCCACGGCCGGAACCGGCCATCCGTATCGGGTCTTCGTCGTCGAAGACGCGCCCGTGGTGCGTGAACTGCTGATCGATCAGATTGGTGGTATACCGAACGTGGAAGTTGTCGGGTACGCGGATACCGAGAGCGACGCGATAAATTTCATCAGCAGCCATCCATGTGATCTCGTGATTCTCGATATCCATCTGAAGGTCGGCAACGGCCTCGATGTACTCAAGTATTTCTCGACTCATGGTTCCCCTGCAGGCGACCGGCCGGCCAGTGTCATCTTTTCCAACTTTGTTGATGCCGGTTTCCGTCAGCTCGCTGCGCGCTATGGTGCGGAGCGCTTCTTCGATAAGGTCTCGGGCTACCCTGCGCTGATTTCCTTCGTCGAGGAAATGGCCGGCGGCTGAAGTTGCCCACCGCCGCCAACAGGCGGGGTAATCCTTACATCATTCCCGGACGAATCTACACACGCACTGCCCGTGGTCCTTCCAAAGTCATGTCAACTGGCTGATTTTCGGCCAATTGATCGAATCAAACCCCTGGCATGACCATTGCAACTCAGTACATGGCTACAGCCAATTCTGATTCACGAAAGGATACGACCATGTATAGCGCAAACAGTATGCCGAACAGCAGCCCGATGGACGCCATCGAGGAACAGGAAGAGAACGCGGTGGCCCGCACCGAGGCACTGGCCAATGCTGCCCATCGCCGCATCGAAGATGCAGCCGAAGCTGCCTACCCCTTTGTGGAACGGCTGACCGAGCAGGCCCACAACGCCGTGGATCGTATGGCCGGCGCGGCGACCTCAACCGCGGATGGTGTGGCGGAGAAGGCGACCGACGCGAAACTGCTCAGCGACCAGGTTGTTGCCGATTGCTCGGCCTACATGCAGAAGAATCCGCTCAAGGCGTTGGGGATTGCAGTTGCGACCGGCTTCCTCGTGAGCCGCATTCTGCGGATCTGATGGAGCGGCGGCCATGACGGAGTCATCCATGTCATCCACCATGGCGGATCAAGCCACCCGGCCGGCGAACGACGAGAATGCGGCGCTGGCCGGGTCGGTGACTGATCTGCTGGGAAAGATTGCCGCCAACTGGCGTGAGCAGTTCGCCACCCGTGTAGACATTCTCGGTGTCGAAGCGAAGTACGCACTGGTTGGTGCACTGGGCGCGGTCACGATTGCCGTCGCCGGCGGCCTGTTGCTGGCAATGACCTGGCTGACCCTTGTTCTCATCTTGGCTTTTCTCGCGTGGAATGCCGGCGCCGGTGTCGTCGGCGCCGCTGGCGTGGCGCTGGTAGCCAACTTCATCGCCCTGGCGTTGCTTGCTGGACGGTTACGCTGGGCCAGCGAGCGGCTGAAGTTCCCGGCGACGCGACGCATGTTGCGAGGCTGCAATATGGAGGACGCAGTGTCATGAGGATTGAAGAAATTGGCGAGGAATTGCAACGCCTGGAATGCAAATCGCAAGCATTGAAGTGGGAGAACCAGGACGCCCGCAGACAATTGCGCAAAGCCGTGTGTGCCCGGGCGGCATCGCCGCTGGTACTCGCCGGTGCAGCGCTGTTCGGTATGTGGTGGGGCGCAGGTCACAAGCGGACGGAACCACCATTTCCACAACCCGGAGTCGGCGTACAGACAGCCCAAACCGTATCCATGCTGGGCGTTGCGGTCACCGCTGTGAAATTGCTGGATACGCTGGGGACCGTCATCGGAGCGTTCCGGCGCGACCGGATGAACCCGCAGATTCACGGGGAGAATTGATTCCACCCTGCGGGTGGCCCATGGAGCGATTTACCGACCGGGCGAATACCTATACCTTAGCCGCATGAATCCGCAGCAGACCTCAGATACGCCGCTTCGATTTTCCATCGTGTTGACAGCGTGCATCGCGCTGGCAGTGTTCAACACGCTCAGTGTCTGGTTGAATCTCGATGACCTTGAAGATTCCAACCTCGAAACCTCCCTGACCTGGGATGCAATCAATGTCGCCAATCTGATTCTCATCAACATGGTGGATGCCGAAACGGCGGTGCGCGGCTATCTGATCAGCAGCAACGAAAGCTTTCTTGAACCGCTGGAGCGCTCTAGGGCCGAATCGACCTTCATCCGGTCAGAGCTGATCCGTTTGCGTGATCAAGGCATCATCGCCGCGGACAACACGTCCTCCATACTCGAATCGGTGGATCGTGAATACCAGGCGCTGGATGAACTGGTGCAGGTCGTGAATTCCGACCAGATGCTGGATTCGGCGGAGGTGAGCCGCGCGTTTGCCGGAAAAGTCGTCATGGACGAGTTGCGCGCACGTATCGACCGGGTGCAGGAACGTCAACATGGCCGACTTTCAGAAATCAATGAACGCACCTACGACAGTTTCCAGATCGCTGCCTATGTCGGGGTTGGAACCGGCGCCATTACCACGCTCGGATTACTGCTTTTCTATTTCGATTTGCGCCGGAACATTGAACGCCGTACTGCAGCCGAGGCTGAGTTGAAAGCGGCCAATGCAACACTTGAGAGTGCCGTGGTCAAGCGCACTGAACAGCTGACACGTTTGTCCCGCCATCTGATTCAGCTGTCAGAGAAGGAAAAGGCGACGCTGGCAAGTGAGTTACATGATGAATTCGGCGCCAATCTCACCGCAATCAACCTGGACGTCTCGGTCGTCGCGGCGAAAATCAAGGATAGTCAACCGCAGCTTTATGACCGGCTGCAGCGGGCGCTGGGTGTATTGCGCGAGTCGGTGGATCTGAAGCGCCGGATCATCCATGGCTTGCGCCCATCGATGCTTGATAGCCTTGGCCTGGCTGCGGTCATCGAAATGATCAGCGAGGAGTTCACCGAGCGTACCGGGATCCCGTGTCGCACGGCGTTGCCAGAGAATATGGCACAGCCGCCGGATGATATCGCAATCGCGATCTTCCGCGTTGTCCAGGAATCGTTGAACAATATTGCGAAATACGCCCAGGCATCAAACGTTTCGATCACTATGACGCAAGGTGACTGGCTGCGTCTGACGATAACCGATGACGGTGTGGGCATTCCCGCGGACATCATGAATCGGCCGGTGACGCATGGGCTGCTCGGCATGCAGGAGCGGATGAAGCAGCTGCAAGGCATATTCAAGGTCGATACGCCCGCAGGCGGCCGCGGCACAATCGTACGTGCTGAAGTGCCTCTGATCTGATTTTGTAAATCAGCGACTTCGAATCTGTCATCGCTACAAATTCGCCGCGCCATGCCGATCATATCGCGTCAATCCCCGCCTGTGGCACGCTCCGCAGCCGGCACGTAATTTGCTCCCTTCATGGGTGTGTTCAATCACAACCAAGGAGACATGAAGATGAGCAGAACCTCTACCGCAAAATCCGCCACGACCGTACTGGATGTGAAGTCCCCGACGTTCAATCCCAATATCGGCGTCACCAAGGGCGACAGGAAAAAACTCGCCGGCAAGTTGTCGAATGCGCTTGCCGATACCTACATGCTGTATCTCAAGACCCAGGGCTTTCACTGGAACGTCGCCGGGCCGATGTTCTACAGCCTGCACAAGCTGACCGAGGCGCAGTATGAGGACATGTTCGCGGCCATCGACGAACTGGCTGAGCGCATCCGCGCCCTCGGTGAACCGGCTCCGGCGAGTTTCAAGCAGTTTCTCTCGCTGACCCGGATCGACGAGGAAACCGGCGTGCCCACGGCCGAAGAGATGATTTGCCAGCTCGTGCAAGACAACGACGCCTGCGCCAAGTCATTACGCGAAGCCGTTGCCGTGGCCGAAGAAGCGGATGATGTCAAAACGGCTGATCTGTTGACTGACCGGATTGGTCAACACGAACAGAACGGTTGGATGCTGCGAGCCATGCTTGCCCAGTGATGCCTGTCATTCACCGTGCGTTGCGTGCGGTGGTTGCCGATACGGTGACCGCCGCACGACTTCTATCACCGGGGCGATGTCATTGCTCGCCGGCGGCTTTGGGCGGCGGTGCCGCCAGGTCTTCCCGCAACAGCATGAACAACTCCTTGCCGGTACTGGGGACGGCGCGAATGGCATTGGTCAGCGACATGTCCGTACCGTTCTGGTTGAACGTGACAAACGCCCGCTCCCGATCTTTTTTTTTGATAACAGTCGGAATGCCATCGACCAGCCATCGAACGCCCGTTCAGCGATGGGCCCTTCGTGCACAGTGCAGACCGATTGATGGCGGTCGTCGTTACGGATCTCTTCATACAAGGCCAGGACATCGCTCCTGCTGCCCTCCAGGATCTGCATGAATTCTTGTTGATCGAACAGCAGCATACCGGTGATATCCAACCTCGCGTTCTTGCGCCGGGCTGTTTCAAGCAGTTCCATCAGATCGGCTTCACTCATATCTCGGCTGGCGAAGCTGGTGTATAGCAATTCGTAAAGCAAACGCAGTCTCCAGCTGCTTCGACGTTGGAACGATCCCATCCGGCGTGATTGACAAGCACGCATACAAGTTCTGAAACGCCGGCATGCGCATTGTAATAATTACAGCCGCCAAGCGCGAAACTACTCTCATCAGGGCTCGGGAGAACCGTTCCGGGAACATGGCAGCACTTCCCGGAAATTCAATCCGGAAGTGTCTGGATTTCAACAAAGGCCGAAATATCAGCGTGTTATGCGTGACTGCAGATGCCGCGCGGGCGCCGCTACGGCCTTGCTCATGGGCCCTGGCATGGCCGTTGCTCCTGCTTCAATAACGGTCGCGTTTGCGGCCGTCTCGACCCGACTATCAGGAGAACGCCAGATGAAACGCACTGCAATCTCAACCTTCATGATGGTGGCCTGCCTGGGGCTGGCCGCTTGCGACAGCAACGATGGGCCACTGGAAAAGCTGGGAGAGTCGGCGGACGAAGCGATCAATGACGCTGGTGATCAGCTCGAAGATGCCGCGGACGAAATCGAGCGCAAGCTTGATTGAAGGCGCTGTTGCCTTCGGCATCGCCAGGCGACATCGAACGGCAACCCGATACATAGAACAAAATCATCAGGAGCTACGAACATGAATACGACTCGATCCAATCCCTGGAAAACCACCGCTATCGTGCTTGGCGCCATCGGCCTGAGCGCCGTGGTCGGTGTTGTGGTTGCCGGCCTCAACGACGAACCGGCCGCCGATGAACCGCAGACCGTCGCGCAGGTGGGGACCACAACCACAGAACGTGTCATCGTCCGCGAGCCAGTCCGCGAAGATTGCTCGGTCTACCTGGCTGGCGCTAATCGTGACTCAGGCAAGGTCGTGAAGGATGGTGTCGTCGGCGGCGCGATCGGAGCCGGTGTCGGTGCTGCCGGTGGCGCCATTGCTGATGGCGGCGACGGCGCGGCCAAGGGCGCGGCGATTGGCGGTATCGTCGGCGGTATTGCTGGCGCGTTACATAGTAACGAAAAGCAGCGTGACGCTGAAAAGGACGCACAGCGTGCTTATGACGCCTGTGTCGCGCGCAACGGTTGAATCAGGCTGAGCCTGGCCCAGCTGAACAGCAGATCAAGGACGGATGGGGCAGCCATGGAAGGCCGCCACAGATTTGGCAACGATTGAATCAAACAAGCCGCACCCTGGCGATCGCAAATAATGCCGTGCGGGTTTTCCGGCTGAAGCCCGCCACAGTCATATCACCAGACCAATGGCAGACGAAGCGACGGGTAGCGCGACGGGTCAGAAACCAGAGCAGGAAAAATGGCTTTTTCCGTCAACGCGGACGCCGCGCAGCGGTGAGCCGGGTTCCATAGGGCGTCACTCCGAGCCACATGGATTCCGGTTCGCGCTTCCTTCGCGGGCGCGTCCGGAATAGCGGAGCACTAATACGAAGCCCGTGCGGATTGCCCCGGTGATGGGTGAGGAACCAAAAAAATGCAGCGGCAGTGGGGTAGCTGCCGCCGCAATTGACGTTACTTGGGGGGGCCGGCATCCGCCGGACGACTCAGGAGCGTCTGACCGCAGGGTCAAATCCCCGCGACCGACTTTCACCTTCCTCGACAGCATCTTCGACTTCGTCCATGTCTTCGCCATCAAGCGCTTCACGCGCCAGCGCTTCGGTATCGTGGTCCTGCGCGAATTCCGTCGCTTGCCGGTTGTAACGCAGCGCGGCGCTGCGGTTTCCTTCACCCTGATTTTCCGATTTACGTTCACTCATGGTGTATCTCCTTTTTTGATTCACATCGCGGCCAACCGTCTTGGCAGCCGCGCACCATGAGTTGCAGATTTCGTACCAGACTCAAAACACTGTGATCGCCGGGGAATTCTGCTCCGTTGAAGGTGGCACGGTGGCAGGAAGTGAAAATCGTGCACATCGAAACGCAAATTCTGCGCGGAATACATTTCATGATGAAGGATTACCGCGGGCAACCGGGCGGCGCGCCATCTGCCGCGGCGGCAGAAGCCGTCAGTGGGTACCGTACTGCAACCCGCGGTAAATCCTCCTGGAGGGGATGTTCAGTCCTTGCGGTTCTGACGCCGGCCGGGCTTGCGCGGTGCGCCGCCCGGTTTTGTTTTGCCGGCGCCTGGCGGCTTTGCCTTCGGTCCGCGCGGTGCAGGTTCGGCATCCAATGGCGTCAGGTTCAATTTCTTGCCGCAAACCCAGGTGTGTCGCAGCACGTTGAACACGTCTTTCGGCATGCCGTCGGGCAGATCCACCGTGCTGTAGTCATCGTGGATGGTGATATTGAGGATATATCGGCTGTCGAGTCCGGCCTCATTGGCGATGGCGCCGACGATGTTGGCGGGTTTGACGTTGTCACTGCGGCCGACACCGATGCGATAGCGCACCATGTCCTGGTCAGGCACGGCATCGCCAGTGCGCTTCTTCGGTGGTTTCTCTCTCGGCGGCCTGCTCTCGGACGCCGGCGTCTTGCGCGGTGGCCGATCTTCAAATCCGGGTGGACGCGCCTGCGCTGCACGGGGTTCCTCTTTCAACAGCAAAGGTACATTCCCCTGCACCATGCGCGCCAGGGTCGCAGCGATGTCCAGTGCGCTGTGCCCGGCGGTGCGCTGAATGTCTTCCATCAGCGCCAGCAGTTCGGGCTGTGGTGGCGTCGCGAGCGCGTCGACGATGCGTTGCTTGAAACGCGCAACGCGCTGCTCGTTGATTTCCTCGGCAGCCGGCAACGCGGATTCAATCAACGGCTGACGGGTGGTGCGCTCGATCAGCCGCAGCATGTGTTGTTCGCGCGGCGTGACGAACAGGATCGCCTGGCCACTGCGGCCGGCGCGGCCGGTGCGCCCGATGCGATGTACGTACGACTCCACGTCATACGGAATATCAAAGTTGATGACGTGGCTGATGCGCTCGACATCCAGACCGCGCGCGGCGACGTCGGTGGCGACCACCAGGTCGAGCTTGCCGTTGCGCAACCGTTCAATCGTGCGTTCGCGCTGCGCCTGGGGCATATCGCCGTTCAGCGCCTCGCTGGCGAAACCGCGTGCAGTGAGTTTTTCCGCCAGTTCCATGGTGGCGGTCTTGGTGCGTACGAAGACCAGGATGCCGTCGTAATGCTCTACTTCCAGCAAGCGTGTCAGCGCTTCCAGCTTGTCGGTGCCGCTGATGCGGATGTAGCGCTGTTCGATGGTCTTGGCGGTCTGCGCCTTTTCCTTGATCGTGATTTCAACCGGATCACGCATGTAGCGATTGGCCACTTTGCGAATCGGCGGCGGCATGGTGGCGGAGAACAGCGCGGTCTGCCGCGTGGCCGGTGTCTGTTCCAGAATCCATTCGACCGCATCAATGAAGCCCATGCGCAGCATTTCGTCGGCTTCATCCAACACAACGGTCATCAAGCCATCGAGCTTCAAGGTGCCGCGGCGCATGTGATCCATCACCCGGCCCGGTGTGCCCACCACCACGTGGGCGCCGCGACGTAGCGCTCGCAACTGGCCTTCGTAACCCTGGCCGCCGTAAACCGGCACGACCAGGAAATCGCGCATGAAATGCGCGTAGCTCTGAAACGCTTCCGCCACCTGGATGGCCAATTCGCGGGTTGGCGTCAGCACCAGCACCTGCGGTTGGTGAACCTTGGGATCGATGCGTTCCAGCAATGGCAGGGCGAATGCCGCAGTTTTGCCGGTGCCCGTCTGCGCCTGGCCGACCAGATCACTGCCGGCAAGCAGCGGCGGAATGGTGGCGGCCTGGATCGGAGTCGGAATCTCGTAGCCGATATGCTGGATGGCTTTGAGGCGGGTGGTGGTGACGCCGAGTTCGGCGAAAGTGGACAGCGGCTCTGACATTGCGGTACCTGCGGCAGCGAAAATGAGTGTTATCCGCAGCGCGATTCCTTACGGCATGTGGTGCGGGCCATGCCGCGAACCGGCGATGGGCGCGCGATTATACGGCAAGCGCGCCGCCGATGGTGTTTCAATGTTGTGTCGCCGCAAAACGCGCAGTTCAAGTCGCCGCGAGCACCCGTCGTTCTTCCGACTGGGGATCGCTGACCACCGCGGATTCGTCGTTGAAAATCATCGTCTGCCGCGCTTTGGCATCGTAGGCCGGCCAGTGCGGCAGACCGCTGCCCGGCGCGTCCGGAACGCCTGTTTCGGCGAATGCCGCCCAGGTTGCGCTCATGCGGGCAGCCAACGCCTGCGGTCGCGCGCCGCCGCCGGTGAGCACCGCGCCACCTTCCTCGATATTGTCGAATACGAACGGCATCTCCAGGCCGTGTGGTGTACGCAACCTGCCATCCAGTGCGCCGGTATGCCAATCAAAGCGGTAGAGATAGACCGGGGCGGCTTTCTGCGCCGCCTTGCGTTCGGCCAGCAGGATGGAATTGGCAGCCATCATCTGGTGGCTGGTGATGCGGAAATAGATGTCCGAAGGATTGCCACCGGCGGCGCGGAACGCCTTGTGCACGTTACCCGCTTCGTCACCAAACAGGTTTTTCAACCGCATTTCCAACCCCGCCTCATCCAGCGTGAACGCTGCCGGGTCGCCCAACGAAAAGAGTGTCGACTCAGTGCGATTCCAACCGACGATGACGGGCACGTCCGCACCCAGCGGACTGGCGACCGGCGCAAAGGGATGTGCCGGCAATACCTCCGGGTCCAGCACTGGCGCGAAGCCGCCGCCAGACCCCAGGCCGCTCGCGGGCCGTTTTCCCTGTACCGCGAAACAGGCGGCCAGAACCCGCGCCATGGGCAATTGCTGGGCTTCACGGATTTGATGCGGCTTGAGTCCGAGTTCGCTCAGCAGCATGTCAGCGGTGACGGATGCAGCATCGCGTTCGCCCATGCGAATGCCCGGGCCGCTTTCGATAATCGCCCGTTTGAACAGGCCGCGGGCCGGTGGGCTGGCGAGCAGGAACGACACCTTTGCGCCACCGCCGGATTCGCCGAATACCGTCACCCGGTGCGGATCGCCGCCGAAGCGGGCGATATTTTCCCGTACCCATTCCAGCGCAAGAACGATATCCAGTTGACCAGCATTGCCGGACTGCGCGAATTCGTCGCCCACCAGGTCGCCGAAATGGGTGTAGCCGAACACATTCAGCCGATGGTTGATGCCAACCACCACCACGTCATTCCGCCGCGCGAGGTTGGTGCCGTCGTACAGAAGAATCGACGCCGAACCTGAGGCGAACCCTCCCCCATGCAGCCAGACCATGACCGGGCGGTTGCGAGCCGTGCCCAGGCCCTTGGTCCAGACGTTGAGGAACAGACAGTCTTCATTCTCATCGGGATCCGCGCGGAACCCGTTGGAGGAGCCGAATAACTCGTTCAGCGCCGGTGGCCGGGTGCCGGCCGGTGCGTCCGGATTGGATTGCGGAGCGCTGTAACCATAGGTTGTGGCGTCGTGTACGCCGCTCCAGGAAACCGGTCGCCGCGGCGGCAGGAAGCGTTGATTGCCCCCGGTTGGTGCGCCGTAGCGGATGCCACGAAAGGTGAAGACATCATCGTTGCGAAAGCCGCGAACCCATCCATAGCCGGCGTCGACGACTGGCGCTGAAGCGGCTATTGCGCGTCGACCGATGGGGGTTGCCGAGACCATCGCGGCGGTGCCAAAGACCAGGGTCTTCAGCGCCTGGCGGCGCCCGCGTCCATTTGCTGCGTGGTTCATCTGTCCCCCCGGGTGGATCTGCTGGCCGCAGACTACCACCAATGGCATGGTGAAACCTGTTCCGGCAAGCCTGGCTGCCGGGGCAAGGCCGGCATCCTGCCGGGTAATTTTTCACACTTTTTTTGTCAGTCAGCGTTACATGTCGATGGTGCTGTAGCTGAATGGTTCCGAGGCCGGAAGCTCTAACGGCGCTAAGTCTCTGATCCAGCGAGCAGGCGACTCCGTGTGGCACGAATCCTGCTGCCTGAACATCACCATAATAAGAAGAATGTCTACCACCTTCGGGACCCACGGGACGAATAAATGAAATTCACCAAGACAGGTTTTGCGCGGCCGGCATTGCTGTTGGCTGCGGTTGGTATTGCCGCGCCGGCTCTGGCTGCCAATGTTGCGACCACCAGCGCCACTTTCCAGTTCGGCTACGTCGGCGCCACCGACGATTTCGGCGATGCCGACGCCGCCGAGGCCATCGAATGGAGCGGCCCTCCGTATGCCGAGCAACCGTTCATTTCGATTCCGTCATTCGGCAACGGCGGTTCGTCGGCAGACAGCAGTCAGACCATGGACGGAATTTCACTGTACGACGATCAAACCTTGTACGACGCGTATCCGAACTATGGCGTCGGCCTGCCGCCGGTCATCGTCTCGATTGATACCAGTGCAACGGCTGAAGGTCCCGACGCAAGCCAGCAGGGCGGAATCCGTCGCGAAGAGACGATCTTCAATTTCAGCTACTACGGCCAGGACGACACGTCGAGCCTGACGCTCAATTTCGAGTGGGATGCCCTCTGGTCGGTGCTGCTGGAAACCCACCAGAATGGCCATACCAGCGGGGGTATCAACCTCGAGGCCAGGGTTTACGACGAATTTGATGATCTGGTGAGCGAATGGTACATCCCGGGCCCGGCGGGCAACCCGCCCGGCAATGGCATCCACATTGGCGATCCGTATGCGGATGGTCACGATACCAACGTGGATCAGACCGATGCATTCTTCGGACCCAGCAGCGGCGTGATTTCCTTCGCGTTGTCGGACGTCACATCCGGCTCGTACTGGACCATCGTGTTCGGTGCTGAAGTCGTATCGCGGGCGGACGTCGACCCGGTGCCGTTGCCGCCCGCCATGTGGCTATTGGGCAGCGCGTTGGTTGCGTTGGCAGGACGCCGTCGTCGCTAATTCCTGCCGGCGCACACGGCAGTAAAACGAAAGCCGCGGCAGATGCAGTTCTGCCGCGGCTTTTCTATTTGTCTCAATCATTGCCCGCTGCAATAGCGGGCAATGAAGCAACAACAAATGGTGCTCAGGCTTCGGCGTGACGGTGAAACGCTTCGTTGTTCGGCGTATGGTCGCCGGCCAGCCAGCGCTTCAATTCGGCATGCGCCTTGGAAAGCTGGTCAGCGTTGATGTTTTCAACGTCGGGATGATCCAGCGTGAATTCGACGATGAGGCCGTTGGGATCCTTGACGTACAACGAATGG
>JACKNH010000019.1 GCA_024234975.1 Gammaproteobacteria bacterium | reverse complement strand
GCCGGGGGTATTGATACCGGGTTCGGTGTGATGGAAGACTCGCTTCGTCATCTGGTCGATAAGCGTGCGCTTATCACGGAAAGTATTTCTGGAAATGTCATAGCGACGGATCCAGTAACCCTCGTAGTAAACGCAGTCTTTGCCGTCGACGACGCGCTCGGTACCGTTCACTACAGCTTCATCACGAGTCAGCTCATTCAACATCACGGCATCTCGGCCGGCGAAAGTGCGCGTATTGTATTGCGGTGCAAAACATAAGTCATCATGAATCACGACCCTCGACTGACCACCACCACGGGCTGCCGCGCATCATATTTCGGCCACCTGAATCGGTGCTTAATGCAGGCCATTGAGAATTATCCCGCCAAGCTTCAGCAAGCACTTCAACTTGCCTCTTGAATTACATTTATTTCAATTAGTTATGTGCGTTAATTAATTTCCACTATTAAAAATCAACCGGCCACGGATTTCCAGCAGTTTGTGAATGAAGTTCGAGTCGGCGAATCAGTCACTGAAGTTCCTGCCGATTTTGACGACACAACACTGGTGGCGCACGGGTTGCGCCGTTCACCCATGGTGGCGAACAGCCACAGGGAACAGGCCGGGAACCAGTCATGGTGGCTGATTCGTAGCGGCGGGTGTTAGCAGTACCCGTTTTGCATGCTGCAGAAGTTATCGGCTGGTAGACAAAGATCGAATACGTAGCGTAGTGAAACAGGTGGGGAGTCTGTGACTGCGAAGATTACGACAATAAAAACGTATGGCATTCAGCGGGCACCCAGTCCGCTGGTGTTGTGGTCACGTCTGGGGGTCGCATATGCGGGCGCTCTGGCTGGCATCATTCTTGTCCCTTTGAACGCAGATCTCGCGCTGTTGCTGGTTGCCAGCTACATCGTGCGTATGTGGGGCGTTGAAGCCGGTTACCACCGATACTTTTCCCATCGCGCATACACAGCTGGCAGGTTCACCCAGTTTCTGCTCGCACTGACGGGCGCCATTTCAGGCCTGCGAGGCCCGCTGTGGTGGACCCAGGTGCATCATGTCCATCACCGCGAAACTGACAAGCACGACGATCCGCATTCGCCGATCTCGCACTCCTTCTGGTATGCCCAACACGGCTGGTTCATGGATCGCAGATTCCTCGACACCGACCTCGACAAGGTACGTGAGTTTGCCCGATTCCCCGAACTCCGGTGGCTGAATCGCCATTATTCGGTGGCGTATTTCGGCTTGGCCGCTTTGCTTTTTCTGGCTGGGAGCCTGGGTTGGTTGGGGCCGAACATCAGTGGCCTGGGTGCAATGTGTTGGGGCGGATTTGTCGCCAACGTACTTCTGATCAATGTCTTTTCGTTGGTGAATTCGGTAGGACATCTGCCGAACATCCCCGGCGGCTATCGTCGGTTCGCTACTGACGATGCATCATTGAACCGACCACTGCTGGCACTGCTCACGTTGGGGACGGGCTGGCATAACAATCACCATCGGTATCCGGGCGCTGCGCGCGCTGGATTCGCCTGGTATGAAGTCGATTTCGTGTACTACTCACTCCGGGCACTGGCATGGTTGGGCATTATCGGGCATTTGCGCAAAGTGCCATCCTCGGTACTCGCGGAGGGTAACCTCAAGCCCCCCGGCACATCGGAAGAGGAAGTTGAGGACCTGAGTGATGGTACCGAAGAAGCGCATTCTCATGAACGCAGTCGCTTGCAAAGCGGCAGCAGATAGTCGACCGCGACGACCAGCAAAGCAATTCCGGCCAACGGTTTGACCAACCAGAAGGCCGTTGCAAAGTCCGGCTCAAACGCGGTCACCACCCATAGATTGAGCCCCGTCAGGACGAACACCGTAGTCACGTGAACACCGATGGTGGCGCCGCCCGGCCAATGCCGCGCCAGCGTCCACGCCGCATACGCATCCGCAACGCCAATGGCTGCGCCGACACTGACATCCACCGGCCAATGAACGCCGATCGCGACTCTGCTTACGGCCACTGCGCAAGCACCTGCAATCAGTGCTGTGCGCAGGACAGTCGTGCGCGCGGCGGGTAATAGAACAAACGCCAGAGTAAACGCCGTGATCGTGTGTCCGGAGGGGAACGCATTGAAGCGCAGTACCGGGCCGAGTACATCCAGTAGCGAGTTGTCGAACACAGCCGGTGGGCGCGCTGTGCCGGCGATGGATTTCAATATGCGGGAGCTGAGTGCTGCCAGCAAAACCGCCCAACTTCCCGCCAGCAGGACGTCCGGACGGCGACGCGCCAGCAATAACAGCACGCCGGCCGCAACGCTTGCATCGCCAAGGAACGTAATCAATTCCCAAATCGGAGCTGGCAAGACACCACGAACAGCATGTACCTGCCAGAAACCTCCGTGATAGCCGCCAATCGCGAACAGCAGGACGCCGATGAACAGCGCTGGAATCGCCGTCCAAACGCACCAACGATTCATACGTGGCATTGTCCGCAAGCGTTCGCGGGCGTCGGCCAACGAAAGCTTCAACGCATCAATGAATAGTGTGGACGACGGCATGTCATGTGTGCGGAGAGGGTGTTGAACACGGCCCTGCGGGACACGATTCCCGGGATTTGATTACGTTACGGCTGGCAAGTCACGCTGCCGGGCAGGTAGCACGGATATTCGAAAATCGCTCGACCGGACGCCGGCATCGAACCGGCGCCCGATCATTTCCGTTTATCAACGCTTATAGAATGCAGGCAGGTTGGCGTCGACGTTGACCCACACCGATTTGGCTTCGGTGTATTCATGCATGGTTTCGAAGCCCATTTCGCGCCCGTAGCCGGAATCCTTGACGCCACCAAACGGTGAGCCTGGATGGAAGCGTTTGTAGCAATTGATCCAGACCATCCCGGTCTGCATTGCGCCTGCTACCCGGTGTGCGCGGTTGAGGTCGTTAGTCCACAGACCGCCGCCGAGACCGTACGGCGTCGCATTTGCCATAGCCGCGATATCGTCCTCGTCCTTGAAAATAGTGACCGACACGAAGGGACCGAATACCTCCTCCTTGCAAACCCGGTGATCCAGCCCGGCACGCACCACGGTCGGCAGCACGTAACAACCATTGGCCAGCGCCGGGTCGTCGGGGATCTTGCCGCCAAGCAGAATTTCACCGCCCTCTTCCTCGGCAATCTTGCAATAGCTCAGAACCCGCTCCTGGTGCTGCCGCGAAGTCAGCGGCCCCATTTCGGTATTGGGATCCGTTGGATTACCTACACGGATCGACTTCGCGAGCGCGATGAAGTCACTCAGGAAGCGATCAGCGATGCGCTCATGCAGAATGAGCCGCGAACCCGCGATACAGGCCTGGCCCTGATTATGAAATATCGCGAATGCCGCACCGTTGACCGCGGCAGTCAGGTTGGCATCGTCAAAGACGATGTTCGCACCTTTTCCACCCAGTTCGAGTTGAACGCGTTTGAGATTTCCCGCCGATGCCTGAACGATCTTGCGCCCGGTAGCAGTTGAACCCGTGAACGCGATCTTGTCCACGTCATCGTGTTCAGCAAGGTATTGACCCGCTATATGTCCATAGCCTGGCACGATGTTGATGACGCCCGGCGGGAAACCGACTTCAGCAGCAAGTTCAGCCACGCGCAGCGTGGACAATGGCGTAAGCTCGGCCTGCTTCAATACCAGCGTATTGCCGGCAGCCAATGCCGGCCCCATTTTCCAGCTGGTAAACATCAGCGGGAAATTCCACGGCACCACGAGGCCTACCACGCCGACCGGTACTCGCATGACGTAGTTGAGAAAACCCGCGTCTACCGGTTTGACTGAACCTTCAACCTTGTCGGCAATGCCGCCAAAATAGCGGAAGGTCTGTACGGTTCGCAGAATATCCAGATTGTGCGTATCGCGTATCGGGTGGCCGGTATCCAGCGTTTCAATCAGGGCAAGTCTGTCCCGGTCCGCCTCAATGGCATCGGCAAGTTTGTAAATCAGCCGGCCGCGATCCGAAGGCGACATTTTCGACCATATCGGAAACGCCTTACGCGCCGCAGCCACGGCGCGGTCGATATCGACCGCGCGGGCTTCGGAGACATTGGCAAGGACAGAATTGTCGTGCGGATTGAGAACCTCTATCGTCCCGCCATCAATGGCGGGAACGAATTCGCCGCCGATGAAAAGCCGGGTTTCCAACGGCGGCGTCGCGATGCTGTCAGGCATTTTCGAGTGCTTCCACCGGATAGGGCTTCAACTCACCCGAGGCATAGCGCTCGGCCAGATCAGGCGTGCCATTTTCCATCACCATCAGCATCGAGCGCTTGGGCGAGAAACCCTGATGACGGATGTCGGCTGGCATGGCGCAGACGTCGCCCGAGCGCATGATGATACGACCGCGCGGCATACCGGTGTTCTTGTCGGCAATGCGCCAGTGAATTTCGTCCGAAAGCTGGATGAACCATTCATTGCGGTCATTACCATGGATACACGGCAACATGTGTTCTTCACTGGTGACGCAGCAGATGCTGGCATCAGTGACGGCCGTCACCGATGGATTCCAGGTAACGTCAGAACGAGCAATATGGTCGTAGAGGTTGAAGGCATGCAGCTGACCTTCGAAACCGGGTTCGGTGATGATTTCCGGCTGGTCGAATTGCACATCCTCAAATGCCCGGTTGATTGGATGGCCCGATTGATCCGAGCGTGGTGAAACATCACCGGGTAATCCGAGCATGCGCTTGGCCGGAGTGAAACCGCGCACCAGCGGATCGGTACGTGTTGCGCCCTTCGCGCCCATCGGCGAACCGGTCTCCAACGGTGCGCGCAGCGGATCATAACCTTCACTGATCCAGTCGTTGGCGATGGCCTCAAAGGCCTTGATCACCGCTTCGGTTGGATAGGTCTCGAGATAGTCGATTTCCGAATCACGATGCGCCTTGCTGTAGGTGCCGGCGAATATGTCCACGGTGCCGTAATGGTTCTGGGTACCGAAGACATCATCAAAGAAGATCCAGCCGTAAAAGAAACCCCAACCGATATCGCGGACCAGCGAGCGCAGGAAGCGATCGATTTCCATGGTGTGACTGCCCTTGGGCCAGGAGATGTGAACAAAGTAGGCGTCACGTTTGAATTCGAAATTTCCGAATTTGAAACTCCGGAATCCCAGGACTGAGTCAGGCTGGGAAGCAATGATTTCTGCAACTTTGGTATCCATAGCGTCAACTCCTCGCGTAATCAGTTCGACGACAGCACACAGATTTCGGACCAGCGCTCGACCGTAGTCGGTCCAAAGCTGGTCTGGACAATCACGACCGCTGGCGCCTTGGCATTCATCTGGTATGCAGCGCCAGCCGGCAACAGCACCTGATGGCCCCGCCGTGCGCGAACCGTCCCCATTTTCTTACCTTGCGCACTGTCGCCGAGAGCAACCGCGCCTGCTTCATGCGTCGGCGCAGAATCCAGCTTCACGAAATTGAACTCAACCTCGCCGTCCATCACCACCGCGAATTCATCATGAGGTGCCGCATACCACTGCGAGCTACCTTCAGCTCGAACCACCTCGGTCACGTAGTTGAGATTCTTGACGACGGCAACACGCTCGTAAGGTTTGGAATTCGCCGCCACCTCGAAGATGTTGGAAAACGCATACTTTCGCAGATCGTCGTCCAGTTCGATCGTGCCTTTGTTATAGGAAGCTAATGACCCGAGTTGGGTTTGAAACGACATGGGCTCTCTCCTTTCGCGGAACGCTGCAGTGTGACTGCAACGATGTCCAGCGATGGTAATCGCTTTCCACAGCTAATAGAAGCTAACGAGGGTTCTGTTGCAGTGCGAAATCCCGGCGCCGCCTGCTATGATCGCGCTACCGGTATTTCACCGGCATGTACGAGGTTTCACACGCAGTGGCGCGCATCACTTTGAGTTTCGACAACGGTCCCGAACCTTCTGTTACTCCCCATGTACTGGAATGTCTGGCAAAGCACGAAATAGCTGCAACCTTTTTCGTTCTGGGGCGCAAGGTTTCATTGCCTGAAGGCAGGGCATTGAGTGAGGCTGCAGTGGCGGCCGGACATCGTGTCGGTAATCACACCTGGAATCACAGGACACCGCTCGGTCTGCTGGACTCGGCCTCGGCCATGGCTGAATTTGAAGATACCGCGAACGCGCTGTCCTGGCTGAGTCAGACGCCGCCCCTGTTCAGACCGTTTGGCGGCGCCGGTTCTTTTGGCCATCACCTGCTGCATCCCAGTGTCGTCGAACAATTGGTTGCACGGCAGTACACCTGTGTTTTGTGGAATTGCGTTCCGGGTGATTTCCGGGATCCCGATGGCTGGATGGAACGGGCGTTGCACGATGTCAAAACGCGCGAATGGAACATGCTGGTGCTGCATGATCTGCCGAACGGCGCCATGCGACACCTGGATCGCTTCCTCCATACACTGCGCGACGACGGTCACGAATTTGCGCAGGAATATCCGGACGAATGCATTCCGATCAAGGATGGGCGGATTCTGATGCCGCTGGAGCCGTTGCTGCCGGCTGCGGATTGATTGGGATAAACCCGACGAAGGGGCTTAACGACAGCCGCTCCGCCGGGTTTGCAGGTTGCCTCAGGCCGCCGGTGAATAGCCCAGCACCGATTTGAGTTCGAGAAACTCCATGAAAGCGTGCGCACCGAATTCGCGCCCGTTACCCGACTGCTTGTAACCACCGAACGGTACGTTCAGGTCCAGGCCCGCATTGTTCAGGCTGATATAACCTGCACGAATCCGGCTGGCGACTTTTCGAGCCCGTTCGATGTCGGCGCTGTGGACGTAGCCGGCCAGCCCGTATTCAGTGTCATTGCCGATTTCTATGGCCTGGTCGATGTCGTCGTAGCCGAGAATGCAGAGGACCGGCCCGAAAATCTCCTCGCGGGCGATCGACATGTCATTGGTGACGTCACGGAAAATCGTCGGTTTGACGAAAAAGCCGTGCGCCACATTGTCCGGCCGTCCAGCGCCACCGGTCACGACCTTCGCACCGTCGGCAATTCCTTGCTCGATCAACTTCTGCACCTTGTTCCACTGCGCTTCGGACACCACCGGCCCCATGCGGCTGTCGCCATTGGGATCACCCGGCGTCCACGATTCGGCGATTTCGCTGGCGATGCGACACACGTCATCCATCAACGCATTCGGAACCAGCATGCGCGTTGGCGCCCGGCACGACTGGCCGGAGTTCTGCATCACTGCGTTCACGCTACCGGTGATCGCGGCCTTCAAATCGGCGTCGTCGAGCAGAATGTTGGGGCTCTTGCCACCGAGTTCCTGGTGAACACGTTTGACCGTGCCCGCCGCCGCCCTGGCGACTTCAATCCCGGCGCGCGTCGAACCGGTTATCGATACCATGTCGACGCCCGGATGCGACGCAATTGCCGCGCCGACCACCGGTCCCTCGCCCTGCACCATGTTGAAGACGCCTCTGGGCAGTCCTGCAGCATCGATGATTTCCGCGAAGATCTGGCCGGAAAACGGCGCGACTTCCGACGGCTTCAATACCACCGTACAACCCACGGCCAACGCCGGCGCCACTTTGGCGCAGATCTGGTGAATCGGCCAGTTCCAGGGCGTGATGAACCCGCATACGCCGATAGGCTCTTTCATGACGCGGGCGGAGCCCTTGTCCTCGGAAAATTCGTAAGTCTTCAGGATTTCCAATGCCGTCTTGAAATGGTTGATGCCGATGGGCGCCTGCACGCCTTCGGACAACCACTTTGGCGCGCCCATTTCTTCAGTGATTGCCGCGGCCAGGTCCGGTACACGCTTTTCGAAGCTGGCAATGATTCTCTCAAGTGCCGCGATCCGCTCTTCCCGTGACGTCTGCGACCAGGTCGTAAACGCCTTGCGTGCGGCGGCGACCGCGTTGTCTACATCCACGGCGGAACCGGCCGAGATATGGCCCATCACCTGTTCGGTGGCGGGATTGCTGACATCGATCGTCCCGGGAACCACCGGATCGACCCACTCGCCATTGATGTAAAACTGGAGATTCTCACGCATGCGATGCTTCCTCGTTTCAAAACTGCGCGCATTATAAAGGCCGGCGGCGTTTTGGCCATGACCGCGCCTGGCACGATGCTTGGTGGGGATGGGTACTGGATTCGCGCCGGCGGGATTGCTGCTCCCGGCTGCACGCTGCGACGGCTGTCCGCGTCAGGCCGGCACCGGGCCGGGGCTGGCCTGTGCCGAGGCTACCTCGCAAGACGCGCATCGATGCGCGCCATTGGTTGCGTCGGCAACCGGATCTCCGCACACTGTGCACAACGCGAAATGCCCGGGCTTGAGCGCATCATCCACTGACACGCGCTCATCAAAAACAAAACACTCGCCTTGCCACAGATTCTCCCCGGCTGGAACCTGTTCCAGGTACTTCAGGATGCCGCCGTCGAGTTGCACCACCCGCGCAAAACCCTGCTGCAACATATACGTACTGGCCTTCTCGCAGCGGATGCCACCGGTACAGAACATGGCCACGGTCTTATGGGTCGTCGGATCCAGATTGTGACGCACGTAGTCGGGAAACTCGCGGAAGCTGTCGGTTCGCGGTGAAACAGCGCCGGCAAACGTGCCGACGTCGAATTCGTACTGATTGCGGGTATCGACCACGACGACATCGGGGTCACGGACGAGCGCGTTCCAGGTTCGCCAGTCGGCGTGCTCGCCGCCGGGGCCAGCCTCGGTGATACCCGGAAAGCCCATGGTGACGATTTCCCGCTTGAGCTTTACCTTCATCCGCTTGAACGGCGGATCGTCAGCGTAGGATTCCTTGTGCGAGATGTCAGCGAAGCGAGGGTCCAGCCTCAGCCAGCCAAGCACGGCGTCAATGCCTTCGCGGGTGCCGGCTATCGTGCCGTTGATGCCTTCGCTGGCCAACAGCAGACTGCCCTTGATGCCAGCATCGCTGCATCGCTGCAGCAACTGCTCACGCAATTCCGGGCAGTCCGCCAAAGGTACGAATTTATACAGTGCGGCAATGACGATCCGTGAATTGTGATCGTTTCCGCCAACGTTGCTGTTGGTCATCAAATGTACTTGTCCATAACTGCAGTGGCAGCCAGCGTGGATCGCACAGAACGGCATCTTTCCTTTATTCGAACCGATGCAGCCTGCAAGCAGGGTTGCGTGCGATCAAACCTCGTGCAGCAGCCCTGTGCTGTCGCCATGTCGATCCAGGGCAACCCCTGCACGGTTGAGCAGTGTCAACATCAGGTTGGCCAGCGGCGTGTCCTGCGGATATTGCAGGTGCTGACCACCCTTCAACGCACCGTAGCCGCGGCCCACCACGATATTCGGCAACGGGTCGTTGTTGTGCAGATCGCTGTTGCTCATGTTACTGCCATACAGAATCATCGAATGGTCCAGCAGACTGCCATCGCCATCCGGGGTGTCAGCCAGGCGCTTGACGAACTTGGCGAACGAGGACGCGAACCAGGTCTGTACCCGGGTCAGTCGCTCGAGTTTCTCGGGGTTGCTCTGATGATGAGACAGCGGATGGAACGCATCCGAAATCCCGATATGCGTGAAAGTACGCATGCTGACTTCGCGGTCGGACATGAAAGTGATCACACGCGTCAGGTTCGCCTGGTATGCCAGCGCCATCAGGCCGTACATCAGATCGAGGTGAGCCGGAAATGCCGCTGGCGTGCCCACTGGCGCGTTGGGGATGTCCATATCGCTGAAATCCTGCTCGGCAAGCTTCTGTAGCTGGCGCTCAATCTCACGTACGGAATCGAGGTACTGCGCGACCTGTACCCGGTCACTCGCGCTGAGCTGACGATTCAAGGCAGCGGCGTCTTCGGCGACAAAATCCAGCAGGCTGCCGGTTTCCCGCACAATTGATTCGCGTTCTTCCGCGGTATCGCCCTGACCGAACAAGCGATAAAACAACTTGCGCGGGTTCGCCTCCATCGGCAACGGTTGCGTCGGCGTACGGAATGCGACCGTGGACGAATAGCTGCCATTGTTCGAACCGCTGGCCGCCGTCGCGAGTTCCAAAGATGGAAACGCTGTGTCCTGACCGATTTTCTGGGCAGCGATCTGGTCAGCACTCGTGCCGTCTTGTGGATCGCCTGTGCCACCTGGCGCCACGCAGCGCAGCCAGGTACCGGCCGTGATGCCGTGCGGATCCGGGCTTTCAGCCGGCTTGTTGCGCAGACCGCTGATGATGGTCGCGTGCTCGCGGAATTCTTCCAGCGGTTTGAGAATCGGTGCAAATTCGAACTCGCGGCCGGTTGCCGCCGGACGCCATTTGTCCATCACCGCCCCATGGGGTACGTACACAAATCCCAGCCGCGGTACAGGTGCGGCGGCGGTGTTGGCCAGCGCGGTACAGGCGGGAACCATCGCGTCGAGCAACGGCAAGGCTATCGTCGTTCCAAGGCCGCGAAGTACGGTACGGCGGGACAAGGATTTCCTGGTGATGAACATTTACGTTATCTCCGGCAGGTCGCGGGTTGGCGACTGCTTGGTTTCAATTGCGATCGGCAACGTGCTCGAGACTGCTGTCTGCCGGTACCGGCTTGCTCTTGGTCTGGAATTGTTCGCTGCTGACAATGCCCATGATTATCGATGAAAAGCGGTAATCCTGCCGCGCCGCTTCACGTACGATCTGGCGGACTGCCGGCATGTCGAAATATTCCACCGGGCGGCCCAGCGCGAACAGCATCAGCTTCTCGGTGAGATTCTGAACAAACTGGTCCGGTTTGCGCAGCAACGCCTTGCGCAGATCATCGGGACCATGCATGAGCGTACCGTCGGGCAACTCGCCGGTGGCATCGATAGGCGAGCCGACGAAGCGATCAATTTCACGCCAGCGACCGACGGAATCGAAATTCTCCAACGCAAACCCCAATGGGTCCATCAGACCGTGGCAACCGTTGCAATTGGGGTTCGCGCGATGCGCCTCCATCCGTTCACGCACGGTCAGCGGTTTGGCGCCATCGACGTTCTCCTTCAAACCCTCAACGTTGGGAGGTGGCGCCGCTGGCGGTGTGCCCAGGATATTTTCCAGCACGAACGCGCCGCGCAGAACCGGCGCCGTACGGTCCGGATACGCAGAAACCATCAATACACTGCCCTTGCCCAACAGACCGCTGCGCGCGGAGTCCGGCAAGGTGACGCGGCGGAACTGATCGCCTTTCACGTCGTTCATGCCGTAGTGCGCGGCAAGGCGCTCGTTGACGAAGGTGTAATCAGCCGTCAACAGATCCAGCACGTTACGGTCGGCACGGAACACGCTGTCGACAAAGAGTCTGATTTCCTCCTTGAACAACGGACGGATGCCGCTGTCGACATCGGCGAATATCCTTGGGTCCGGCGCCAGCTCGTCGATGCCGTTGACCTCCAGCCATTGGAACGCAAAGTTGGTCGTCAGGTTTTCCGCGCGCTGGTCCGCCAGCATGCGCCGCACCTGTTGCTCAAGCACTTTGGATTCGTGCAGCCGGTTCGCCTTGGCCAGTGCAAGCAGTTCCGCGTCGGGAATACTGCTCCAGAGAAAGAATGAAAGGCGCGAGGCAAGTTCGAGATCGGAAACCGCGAACGTCGCGCCGGGCGCGGCGTCGTCCGGCAACACTTCACTCCGGTAGAGGAATCGCGGACTGGCGAGAACGGCAGCGACCGCGCGGCGGATGCCGACATCAAAACCAGCGTCGTCGCGGCCTGTTTGGTAAATCTCCAACAAGCGCTGGAAGTTGCTGTCGGGGACCACGCCACGGTAGGCAAGCTCCGCCAGGCGGCTGATGATTTCGCGTGCACAGTCGGGCTCGGCGGCTGCGGTTTCAGGGTAGCAGGCAAAAATCCTGTCGCGGCTGGGCGTCGCGCTGACACCCGTCGGCTCGAATGGCCCGGTGACGTCGAACGACCCAAGCGCGATGACATTTTCACCTTCGCCCGGCACTATCGGTTGCAGGGCTGATTCGTTTGCGGCAAAGGATCGGAGTTTGAACGCGACCGCAATCGTGTGCGGACCGGCTTGCGCATGGAAACGGATGTTCTTCAGTCTGGCGTTGATCGCATCCACCGCCGGATCACCTTCCTGATCGATCGCTCGCAGGTCTTCACCTCCGCCGATATCCAGTTCGAAGATCTGGCGATCGTCATAGGCGGCAATCAACGTGTGGGTGAACTCCTGGTTGAACACCCATAACGCGGTGGCGAGGTTGCCGATGTTCAATTCGTATTCACCATCGGCCGGGAATTCATGTACTACCGCCATGCCGCCGCGTGTTCCGAGTGGCGTTCCAGGCACATGGTGGTGCTGGGTGCCCACGCCGCTGACAAAATACTGCCGGCTGCCCGGCCGCGCGTTGGGGTTACCGATGGATTGAGCAGCGACGGTCCGCGCCGCAGTCAACGCCTGATCAATAAAGGACGGAGTGACCGTCAATGCCGCGGCAACATTATCAAAGCCGTCGACCGTCGGGTCCTGGGGCAACATGGATTCAGCCTCGACTTCGATACCGAGCAAGTCACGCACAGCGTTTGCGTATTCCTTGCGGTTCAATCGATGCAGGCCGACATGCCCCTGGGCCGGACTCGTGGTTGCCGCATGGTCCAGATAGCTTTCCATCCAACCGACAAACTCGTCCGCCCTGGCGCCATCCGGTCGCGCTGATCCCGCCGGCGGCATCAGGTGACCGCGCAATTTGCGTACGGCGGTTTCCCACACGGCGGCATCTTCGGCCACGGTCTCAGGGCGCATGGTGTCGAACGCGATTCCGCCCGCCCATTCCTCAAAGTTGTGGCATTCCACGCAATACTCGTTGAGAAACTCGAATTGTTGCTGCGCCTGGCCAAACCCGTCGAAGGTGGCCGCGGCCTGTTGCCCGTCTACGACTTGCGCGGCCTGTCCGACTCCGCCGCTCAAAGTGATACCGATACCGAAAACCAGCGGTTTGAGTCTGCTGTACATGTTTGAACTTTTTCTCTCTTGCTTCGCCCACGGCAGCGAACGGCTGACCATGGGTATCGATGCGGTGCGCTCGCGGATTATCAGGACACGAATCCGCACATCCCGGAAGGCGTAATTATATGACTGATTGAACGTCCCGGACACGTGTCGCATGGCGGGAGGAATTACAATTTACTCAAAGGATCATTTGGTTGAGGCAGCTCGAGTGGTTGGCGAGGGTCAATCCGCCAGCATTGCGCCGGCAAGACCGACCGGACCCTGTGCCTGTCGCATAAGCGACTGATATATGTGCCTAAACCTTTTGCGCAAGGCCACCGGCGGCTAGCGGTCGGCAGCACCCTCGGCTACCAGCGAATACCGGCGGTCAGGGCGTCTCCCCAGGCCGGTCAGAACGGCGTAGTTGATGCTGTCCGCCCACCGGGCAACGCTGTCCAGCGAGATGGTTGTTCCGATCAATTCGGCCACATCCAGTCCGGCGCTGACCGCCAATGGCAGATCGGTGATATCCACTACCGTCGTATCCATGGACACGCGGCCGACCACTGGCGCCCGGTGGCCGCTGATGGCAACCCAGCCGCGATTACTCAAAGCACGCGGATAGCCATCGGCGTAGCCAGCGGCAAGCGTCGCCAGCGTCCGCGTTCCGGGTGCGCAGTAACTTGCGCCATAGCCGACGGTTGCACCCGCAGCGACCTGTCTTGTCTGCAGAACCCGGGCGGTCATGGTGACCACGGTCCGGAACGGCGAATCCTGACCGGGTTGCGGGTTGCCGCCATACATCGCAATACCTGGCCGGGGAAGATCGCCATGATATTCCGGCGCCATCATCAGTCCGCCCGAATTGGCAATGGACGTCCGGATATTGCCAAATGCGGCGGTCACATCGCCAAATGCGCGCAACTGCGCGGCGTTCATCGGGTTTGCCGGGTCATCCGCGCACGCCAGATGGGTGATGAGCAGTTGCAACGCCAGGCCGTGCAGTCCGTCTGCCCGTCCCGCCCGCGTCAGCGCGTCATGCGCCGGCATACCCAATCGGTTCATGCCGGTATCCACGTGCAACGTACAGGGCAATTCCCGTCCGACACGTCGGGCAGTCCGCTGCCAGCAATCGATCTGCCGGTCACTGTTCAACACCGGCCACAGATTGGCGGCCATCGTGGCCTCGGCACTGGCGTCATCGACACCTTCAAACACGTGTATCCGGAAATCCGCCGACGGCAGTACCGCGCGCAAGGCGACGCCTTCGTTGACGTCGGCAACGAAGAACTCCCGACAAGCTGCTGCCGCCAGTGCCCTGGCAACGGGCACCACGCCAAGGCCGTAGGCGTCTGCTTTCACTACGGCGGCACACGTCCCTGAGGCCGCCATAGAACACAGCGCACGGTAATTGCTGACCAATGCATCCAAATTGATTGTGATCGTGGCGGTTGGCTGAGACATTGCGGGATAGTGACTATCGACTGGATGACAGGCGCGCAGATTATACGGCACCGGCCCTTTGACATCTGCACCTTGCTGGCGTCAGATCGGTGCGCATCGGGTTGGCCGGCAGACGGGACGGAAGCTGATGAAGTGGATCGCGGTGGTGGTACTGGTGGCGGCGGCAACCGGAATCTGGTGGTTGAATCGGCCGCAGCCGTTGGAGGTCGAAGTCCAGGAAATCGGCCGTGGGCTGGTGACGCAGACCGTTTCCAACACGCGCGTGGGGACGGTCAAGGCCTGCCGTCGAGCGTATCTCGCCCCCTCCTCCGGCGGCGAAGTTTCCAGTCTGAATGTCCGCGAAGGCGCCGTCGTCAAGCAGGGTGACGTGCTGCTGGAAATCTGGAACGACAACATCAAGGCCGAGCTGGCGCTGCAAAGTGCACAGGTCACCGCCGCGCGAGCACGCGTGACCGAATCCTGTACTGCGGCCGCCGGCGCACGGCGCGAGGCGGAACGGTTGCGCAGTCTGCGCAGCAATCGGCTGGTGTCCGAGGAAGCCGCGGATACCGCTGCCACCGAAGCGGAAGCACGGGAAGCTTCGTGCAATGGCGCCCGGGCCAATCTTGAAGTGGCGCTGGCGCAGGTCGCGGTAACCGAGACGGCGCTGGAACGGACGCGTGTTGTCGCGCCATTCGACGGCTATGTCGCCGAGGTCAATGCCGAAATCGGTGAATACGTCACCCCTTCCCCGCCGGGCATTCCAACGTTGCCCGCGGTTGATTTGATCAATGCCGATTGCATTTACGTCTCGGCCCCCATCGACGAGGTCGACGCGCCAGCCATCGAAGTCGGGATGCCGGCATGCGTGAGTCTGGACGCCTTCAGTGATCAGCGATGCAGCGGATTTGTCCGACGCATCGCGCCGTACGTCATGGAAGCGGAGAAACAGGCGCGTACGGTTGAAGTGGAAGTCGAGATCCGTGACGAGGCCGAACGCAAAGGCCTGTTGCCGGGTTACAGCGCCGATATAGAGGTCGAGCTCGATCGACATGAAAACGTCATTCGCGTGCCATCTGAAGCCATTCTTGAAGGCAACAAAGCCTATATCCTCGACACCGACAGCGGGCAGTTGCAGCAGCGCACATTGACGATTGGCCTGGCCAACTGGAATTTCACCGAAATCGTTGCCGGCGTGGACGAACACGAAAAAATCGTGATGTCGGTCGGCCGCGAAGGCGTCGTCGATGGCGCCCGGGCCGTCGCCGCCCCTGCTGCAAAGTGATTCACCTCGAAGGCATCCGCCGCGATTTCAGGCTGGGCGAGCAGACGGTCCATGCGCTCGCTGGCATCGACCTCGACATCGCCGCCGGCGAATACGTCTCCATCATGGGGCCATCGGGCTCGGGCAAGTCGACGTTGCTGAATGTGGTTGCCCTGCTGGACCGGCCCGACGCCGGCAGTTATGCGTTTGATGGCGTCGACGTGACGGCATTCGATGATGACGCGCTGGCACGGGTCCGCCGCGAAAACATCGGTTTCGTATTCCAGTTCTTTCACCTGATTCCGCGGCTGACGGCGTTTCAGAACGTCGAGGTGCCTCTGGTCCTGGCGAGTGTTCCTGTTGCCGAGCGGCGCGAGCGCGTCAATGAGGCGTTGGCATCGCTCGATTTGAGCAGCCGTGCGCATCATCGGCCCAATGAATTGTCTGGCGGTCAGCGCCAGCGGGTCGCCATCGCCCGCGCAACGATCATGCGGCCCAAGGTGCTGTTGGCCGACGAACCCACGGGCAATCTGGATTCGGTCTCCGGCCGGCAGGTCATCGAGATCATCGAAAATTTGAATGCCGCCAACGGGGTGACACTCATCGTGGTGACGCACGATTCGGCCATGGGCAGTCGCGCGTCGCGCCAGCTGCGCCTGGTGGATGGCCGCATCGATTCGGATCAGCGGCGATGAAAATGGCCGACAGCACGCTGCTGGCCTGGCAGGCGGTCATCGCCCACAAGTTCCGCACGCTGCTGATTCTGCTCGCGATGGGCATCGGTGTCGCAGCTGTGATCCTGTTGACCACATTGGGCGAGACGGGGCGAGCCTACATTACCGGTCAATTCTCATCGCTCGGCACCAATCTGCTCATCGTACTGCCCGGTCGAAATGAAACCACCGGCGGCGCCCCGCCATTGCTCGGAACCACGCCGCGCGACCTGACACTTGGCGACGCGCTCGCCGTGGCGCGCAGTCCCTATGTCGAACGCCTGGCGCCGATCATTATTGGCGGCGCCTCGGCGGCCACCGATCAAGGCCTGGTCCGCGATACCACGGTGCTGGGCACGACGGCGGAAATGGCACATGTTCGTTCGCTGAATCTGTCGCGCGGCCGCTTCTTGCCGGCCGGTGATCCCTATTCCGCGGAACCGGTATGTGTCATCGGCATCACCATCCTCAACGAGTTGTTCCGTGGCCAGGACCCGGTCGGGCAAAGGCTGCAACTGGGCGACCGCAAGTACCGCATCATCGGTGTGCTGAGTGATGAAGGCGTGTCCGTCGGTATCGACTTCAATGACATGGTGCTGCTGCCGGTCGCCGCCGCTCAGCAATTATTCAATCGCGAGGGCTTGTTCCGGATGATGATCGAGATGCGATCCGCCGGCAACACCGAAGACGCCATAGCAGATGTCCGGCGTATCATCACCGATCGCCATGAAGGCGAGGATGATGTCACCATCATCACCCAGGACTCACTGGTCAGCACGTTCGACCGCATTCTGTCGGCTGTCACCTATGGTATCGGCGGCATTGGTGCGATCAGCCTCGTGGTTGCCGGCATATTGATCATGAACGTGATGCTGGTGTCGGTAACCCAGCGGACCGCGGAAGTCGGTCTGTTGAAAGCCCTTGGCAGTTCCTCGCGCAACATCGAACGGCTGTTTCTCATCGAGGCCATCATTCTGTCCTGCAGCGGCGCGATCGTCGGTGTTTCCGTGGGTCTGTTCACGGTCTGGCTGATGCGAGGGATGTGGCCGACCTTACCGATCCACGCGCCGGTCTGGGCGCTGGTTGCCGCTGTCGCCGTTGCAATCACCACCGGCCTCGCCTTCGGCACATTGCCCGCGCGTCGCGCGGCACGGCTGGACCCGGTGCAGGCGCTTTCGCGCCGTTGACATGAAAGCCGGCGACCTCATCGGCTTTGCCGGCGGCGCCATCAGCGCGCACCGCCTGCGCTCAGGGTTGACGATTCTCGGCATTACGGTGGGCATCGCCTCGGTCGTCCTGCTAACGTCGATCGGTGAAGGCGTACGCCAATTCGTGATGAGTGAGTTCACGCAGTTCGGCACCAATATCATTGCGGTCGTCCCGGGCAAATCCAACACATTCGGAACATCGGCCGCCACCATCAACACGGTCCGCCCGCTCACCATTGACGACGCCCAATCACTGCGCAGACTGCCCAACGTACTGGCGGTGGTGCCAACCATCCAGGGCAATGCCAATGTTGAGTTTGAGGGACGCCAGCGCCGCGCGATGGTGTTCGGCGTCACCCACGATATGCCGGTGGTGTGGAAGATGGACGTACGCTCCGGCCAGTTCCTGCCAGACGGCGACTTCACCACCGGGCGATCGGTCGCCGTTCTCGGAGCGAAAATGCGAGAGGAATTGTTCGGCGCCGACAACCCGCTGGGCGCGCGGATCCGTGTCGGTGGCGAGCGCTTTCAGGTACTGGGCGTCATGGAGAGCAAGGGCCAGATGCTCGGCTTTGATCTCGACGACACGCTGTTCCTGCCGGTAGCCAAAGCGGTCGAACTCTTCGATCAGGAAGGCATGATGGAAATCGACATCGTCTACGCCGCCGACGCCGATGTCGCTCAGATCGTGGATACGGTCAAGCGTCGTATGATGCAACGGCATGGCGCCGAGGATGTCACCATCACGACTCAGGATGAAATGCTTGAGGTGCTGAACTCGGTATTGAACGTACTGACCCTGGGTATCGGCGCGCTGGGCGGCATTTCATTACTGGTGGGCGCGGTCGGCATCCTGACCATCATGACGATTGCCGTGACCGAGCGCACCGCGGAAATCGGTCTGCTACGCGCGATCGGGGCGCGTCGTGCGCACATTCTCGGCCTGTTCCTGGCAGAAGCCGTCGGCCTCGGCGCCCTGGGAGGCATAATCGGCTGTATTGGCGCGGTGGGTGTGGTTGAGGCAATAGCGTTTCTGGTGCCGGCGATGCCGGTCAGAACCGCGTGGATTTATGTGCTGGCTTCATTGCTGCTGGCGACACTGATCGGCCTTGCGTCAGGTATTGCGCCGGCATTACGCGCCGCGCGCATGCTGCCACTGGAAGCACTGCGCGCGGAGTAATTAATGATCAGAACAACCAGGGCGCCTCTGCGCGACGGCGTTGTTCATACCCCTTGATCGCGTCGGCATCCTGCAGCGTGATGCCGATATCATCAAGACCATTAAGCAGGCGGTGTTTCAACCCGGCAGGATAGTCGAATGTATAACTGTGGCCATGGCCATCACGTACCTGCTGGTGTTCCAGATCGATGGTCAGCGTAAAGCCTGCTTCGGCCGCGACGGCGCTGAACAATGCATCAATATCCGCAGCGGGTAAGGTGATCAACAACAAGCCGTTCTTGGCGCTGTTGCCGAAGAAGATATCAGCGAAGCTCGGCGCGATGATGGCGCGGAAGCCAAAGTCGGTCAGCGCCCACGGTGCATGCTCGCGAGATGATCCGCAACCGAAATTATCACGGCCGAGCAGGATCTGTGCGCCCTGATAGCGCGACTGGTTCAGCACAAAATCCGGATTGGGCTTGCGCTGCGACTGCTCCTGACCGGGGTAGCCCAGGTCGAGATAACGCCACTCGTCAAACAGGTTCGGGCCGAAACCCGTTCGTTTGATGGATTTCAGGAATTGTTTGGGAATGATGGCGTCGGTATCGACATTGGGTCGATCCAGTGGCGCCACCAGGCCGGTGAAAGTCGCGAATTTATCCATATCGGCTCAAGTCCAGTTACGCACGTCGACGAAGTGTCCGGCGATGCCCGCCGCCGCGGCCATGGCCGGGCTGACCAGATGGGTGCGTCCACCCCGGCCCTGCCGACCCTCGAAGTTCCGGTTGCTGGTGGACGCACAGCGCTCGCCGGGCGACAGCTGATCGGGATTCATGCCCAGGCACATCGAGCACCCCGGTTCACGCCATTCAAAGCCGGCATCGGTAAAGATGCGGTCCAGCCCTTCGGCTTCAGCTTGCGCCTTGACCAGGCCCGAACCCGGCACCACCAGCACTTGCTTGACGTTGCCGGCGCGCTGTCGGCCTTTGACCACCGCGGCCGCCGCGCGCAGATCCTCGATGCGGGAGTTGGTGCAGGAACCGATGAATACCTTGTCGACAGCGATCTCGCTCATCGGCGTACCCGCGGTCAGGCCCATGTAGTTCAACGCCGCACGCATGCCCTCACGCCGGACGGGATCGGCTTCCTGTTCAGGGTCCGGAACCTTCGCACCTACCGGCACCACCATTTCCGGTGAGGTGCCCCAGGTTACCTGCGGCTGAATCGCCGTCGCGTCAATCGTGACGGTCTTGTCGAACACCGCATCGGCATCAGTATGAAGGTCGCGCCACGCGCTGACCGCGGCATCCCAGGTTGCGCCGGTGGGCGCATAGGGGCGATTCCGCAGATAGTCGATGGTGGTGTCGTCGACGGCAATCATGCCGGCGCGTCCACCTGCTTCGATCGCCATGTTGCAGATGGTCATACGTTCGGCCATGTTCAGGCGCGAAATGGACGGCCCGCAGAATTCGATCGTGCAACCGGTAGCGCCCGCCGTGCCGATCGCGCCGATGGCCGCGAGCACCATGTCCTTGGCGGTGACACCGGGGCCGGTCAGACCGGTGAATTCGATCTTCATGTTCCTGGCCTTGCGTAATACCAGGCATTGGGTCGCCATGACGTGCTCGACCTCGGAAGTTCCGATACCGAAGGCCAGCGCCCCCAGGGCACCGTTGGTCGAAGTATGCGAATCGCCACAGACGATGGTCATGCCAGGCAGACACAGGCCCTGCTCCGGCCCGACGACATGCACGATGCCCTGACGGGCGTCGCCAACGTCGAAATGGGTGATACCGGCCGCTTTGCAATTGGCCTTCAGGGTTTCGAGTTGCAGACGCGCAATCGGGTCACGTACATCATGCTGGTTGACGGTCGGCACGTTATGGTCCGACACCGCGACATTGGCGTGCGTACGCCACAGGCCGCGTCCAGCCAGTTGCAAGCCTTCAAACGCCTGCGCCGACGTCACTTCATGCACGAGGTGACGATCGATGTAAATCAATGCGGCGCCGTCATCGTACTGCTTGACGACATGCGCATCCCAAACCTTGTCGTAGAGAGTTTTGCCTGTCATGACCGCTGCGAATAGTTATGACGAACCGCCCCCACGGAGCGCCGCGTTCAAGCCGCGCACCGGACGATCGTCGAGATTGAGTCAAATCCGGATGTCTATGTAACTGCCAATACTACTGGGGATATCCCCGCCACCCATCTGGTCGATCATGCGATTCAACAGCGCAGCATTGCGGGTATATCCGGCTTTCAATTCGGCGGCTGATTGAAATCGCGCGCCGGCGCCCTGACTTTGCCCCCGTTGCCGGGGACGGTGACCGTCAGCGTCGAGTTCGACGCCGGGTTCATTGCGCTGCTGACGACGCGGACTGCCAGCATAGGGTTCGTCGCCGGCCGGGCGTAGCGCGCGACCTACGGCGGAAATGCTGACAGGCAGTCCAGAGACGTTCATGGCCCGGACAATCTAGCGGTTAAGGTATGAAAAGTCCAGCTTGTTCAGTCTGTTAGACGGCTCAGCGCCCGGCACCCGCAAGCGCTGCCCGCCAGCGTTCGAGATCGTCGGCCGCATAACTGGTCGGGTAGGTCTCGCGGATCTTGCTGATGACCGCCTGCCGCACCCTCGCCTCGGCATCACGCCGCAGCAGCAAGCGGATCTGGCCGGCCACCTCCTGGAGCTTCAGCGGCTGCCCTTTGACCACCGCGCCACGGCGCACGATATGGAAACCCGAGTTGCTGCGAATCGGCTTGCTGATGGCATTTTCCGCCAGGTTCTCAACTTCGGCCCGGATTTCCGGCAGCAGGTCGTCGACCTTCAACAAGCCCATATAGCCATCGCTCAGGCGGCTCTGGACATGGGCGGAATATTTGGCAGCCTCCTCGGCGAAGTTGGCTTTGCCTTGTTTCAGGGCCAGGGCGACGGAGTTGGCCAGCTTCTCGGCATCGGCCACCGCGTCAGCATCGGCATCGGCTGACAGCGGGAAGTAGATTTGCCACAGATGAACGCGTTCAGGCAGCATGAATTGCGCTGCATTGGCGTCAAAATACTGTTTGATCTGGTCGTCGGTGGGAAAGCCGGCTTCCATATTTGCCGCAATCACCTGGTTCAGATAGCCCTGTCCCAGTACCCGCATTGCGGCCCGCTCCATCAACTCGCGCAGCCGCGGATTCTGTTCGACCTTGTTGGCGGTCGCAGCGCGGATGATGGATTGGCTGGCGGCCTCCTGTTCGACGAACTGCGCAAACTGTTCCGCCGTACCAACCACCCGGGCACGTTGCTCGGCATCGAGCACCGACAGCAGCTGTTCGATATCGCTTTGGCTGACGGAATCGCGGGTAGTGACTGCTGCGGCGGGGCTGGCCGATGCCACCTCCGGTTGCGTCGTGGTCGAGCTTCTTCCGGTATACCAGAGGGTGGCCGCCGCGCCGGCCGCAAGCAATGCCGCACCGAATACGGCGCCACCAATGAGTTCTGCTGCACGCACGCAAGCCACCTCGAGTTGGACGAAAGGGCTTCAAGTATAGTGATATCGGGGCGATACTTCGAATATCGTCCCATCGTTCCAGGCCTTGTCGGCGCTTCACATCCCATGGCACCTGATCCCGCAGAACTAGTGATCATGTTCGCCGATATCAGCGGCAGCACGCATCTTTATGAGCTACTCGGCGACAGCGCCGCGCGGGCCAAGGTGGCCGACGCGATCGAGTTGATGAGCGCTGTGGTGGAGCGCAACAACGGCCAGGTCATCAAGACCATTGGCGACGAAATTCTCTGTACCTTCGATACCGTTTCCAGCGCCGCAACGGCAGCCTGCGAGTTGCACGAGGCCGTGCAGGAGGATCGCCGATTACGCCTTGCGCCGCCGTCTGGCCGGATGCGGCTGCGCATCGGTTTTCATTGTGGTCCGACATTGTGTGACAACGGCGATGTATTCGGTGACGCGGTCAACGTCGCGGCGCGTATGACCAGCCTGGCCAAGGCCGACCAGATCATCACCACCCGCGAGACGGTGAACCGCATGCCGCGCATACTCCGCGCCTCGACCCGCTGCATCGATACCGCGCAGGTCAAAGGCAAGAAGGAGCTGATGGAGATCTATGAGCTCATATGGCAGCAGAACGAAGTCACGCGGATGTCGACCGGTGTCGTCGCGCAGCCTCAGGGCAATGACAATCTTTTACTGACGTATCGGGGCGATACCATTAAAGTCGACGTCATGCATTCCCAGGTCATACTCGGCCGCAGCAGCCAGGCGGATTTCACGGTGCCCGAACCACTGGCTTCCCGCCACCACGTTCGCATCGAGTGCCGACGTGGAAGATTTTTTCTCATCGATCAAAGTACCAACGGCACCTATATAGATTTCAACGGCCGCGAAACCTTTGTCCGGCGCGAGGAGGTGCCGCTGGCGGAAGGCGGTCGAATCAGCCTGGGCAAATCCTTCCGCGACCAACCGCACGAGGTCGTCTCCTTTACTATTGAGCGCAGCGCATGAGCCTGACCGCCCCCGCCGCCACCCGAATTTTCGAATGCGTCTCGGCCGCCCGCAGCGACGTCGGCCGCATTCGGCGGGAAAATGAAGATGCCTGCCTGGAGCGCCCCGAGATCGGCGTCTGGGCGGTCGCCGATGGCATGGGCGGACACGCGGCCGGCGCACACGCCAGCCGGACGATTGTCGAGCACCTTGCTCTGGTTCCGTTGCAGCCAACCCTGAGCGCTTTGGTGGAAGCCGTCGAAGCAGCGCTGGTGAATGCCAACGAAGCCTTGATCGAATTCGGTATGCTGGAACGGCAGACAGTGGGGTCTACCGTGGTCGCGCTGGCCTTGCACGGCGATCACGCCGTCATGATGTGGGCAGGCGACAGCAGGATTTACCGTCTGCGCGGTGGCCTGTTGCAGCAGTTGACGACCGACCATTCAGAGGTTGAACGATACGTGCAGCTTGGTCTCATCACGCGCGAGGAAGCACACGCCCATCCCGCATCGCATATGCTTACCCGCGCCGTGGGCATCGATGTGCCGCTGTTTCTGGACATGGATATCCAGCAACTGGCGCCGGGTGACCGATTCCTGCTGTGCTCTGACGGCCTGGAACGTCACGTGACGCCGGAACAGGTGCGGAACATGCTGCTCGACAGCACGCCCGGCGACGCCGCCGATGCGATGATCCAGGCGACTCTGGCGGGCGGCGCCAGCGACAACGTCACCGTCGTGGTGGTCGATGTTCATGAACTCGATGGCGGCGATGCGCCCCGCGAAGTGCGCGCCTGATGGAACCGCGCCGCTGCCTCCGCACGCTCGCCGAGGACTATGCGGCAGGCCATCTGACCCAGGTGGAGTATCACGCGACCCGCAAGGCGTTGCTGGATGACATCGAATTCCATCGCTTGCCCCTGACACCGTATATCGCTGCCCCGCCACCGGCCACCGCGACCATTGCCGATGTATTTCCGGACACCATGGAAATGCCCGTGCCCGCGGGCTTGCTGAGCGCACGGCGGCGCATGCGCCGTAAACGTGGCTGGGCAGTTGCCGCATTGGCCGCGATCATTGGTACGATCGGCATCTGGATTCTGCTTCAGGTATGAAACACCCTCATGAGCGGCAACCTCGACGCCGAAGAAATCGCGAAATTCGATAGCCTGGCCGGTGCGTGGTGGGACCCGGAAGGTCCCGGACGCCCATTACACGACATCAACCCTGCACGTTTTGCCTATGTCACCCGCCGCAGCGAACTGACGGATCGGCAGGTGCTCGACGTCGGCTGTGGCGGCGGCATTCTCAGCGAGTCGCTGGCCCGCGCCGGCGCCCACGTCACCGCTGTGGATGGCAGCCACGAGCTGATCGAGACCGCCCGTATGCATGCCCGCATGGGCGGCCTCGAAATCGATTATCGCAACTGTACCGCGGACGATTTGCCGGGCAGTCACGAGGCCCGCTTTGACATCATCACCTGCATGGAATTGCTGGAGCACGTTCCCGACCCTGGCGCATTGATTGCCACCTGCGCCAGCCTGCTGCGCCCGGGTGGAATATTGTTCGTCTCCACCATCAACCGCACGGCGTTGGCCTACGGCATGGCGGTGGTCGGCGCCGAGTACGTGATGCGTCTGCTGCCCCGGGGAACCCATGACTACGCACGATTCATCCGTCCGGCCGAACTTGCCAGGATGATGCGTGCGGCCGGGCTCACGCCAAGCGACGTCACCGGTATGCGTTACAACCCGTTTACCCATCGCGCCACCTTGTGTCCTTCGCCCGCAGTCAACTACCTGGCGTGCGCCAACAAGCCGCAATGACGCAGACGCAGATTTCCCTGCGGTCCGCGGCCGCGGTATTTTTCGATCTCGATGGCACCCTGCTCGACACGGCGCCGGACCTGGCAAGAGCGCTGAACACCGTCCGTATCGCCGACGGTCTTCCGGCCATGCCGCTGGCCCGGGTCCGTGGATTCGTATCCCATGGTGTTCCCGGCCTGCTGCGTATCGGCTACGACATCGGCCCGGATGACGCGCGTTTCGCCTCGCTCCGCCTGCGTGTGCTGGAAGCCTATGAACAGGGACTGTGCGTGGACACGCAAGTGTTCGACGGCATGGAGCAGGTGCTTGATGCACTCGACCGCCACCGCATCCCGTGGGGCATCGTCACCAACAAGGCCAGCCGTTTCACCGGGCCTATCGTCGCGGCACTTGGCCTGGACCGGCGCGCGAGTTGTGTCATCAGCGGTGATTCCGCCGCCCGCAGCAAACCCTTCCCCGATCCCTTGCACATGGCCGCGGACCAGACCCGGGTCGCTGCCCATCAATGCGTTTACGTCGGCGACGCCGAGCGCGATATTCAGGCGGGTCGCGCCGCCGGTATGGCAACGGTGGCTGCACTGTTCGGCTACCTTAAACCTGACGACGATCCGCATGCCTGGCAGGCAGACGTGACTATCGACCGCCCGCAAGACCTGCTCACCTGGCTGGTGTGACGCACGCGACCTGACCAACGATGACGCAACTCGGCGACTACGCGCCCGACCCCGGCTCCGACCTCTACTACGCAGTGCGTTTCACCCCGGCTGCGCAGCGACCGGCCATCGCGGCCGTGGAGGCCTGCCGGCATGTATTGAGCGAGATTCCGTTGACCACCAGTGACCCGGGCGTAGCGCGCATCAAGCTCGCATGGTGGGCCGATGAGCTCGCGCGTACCGCCGCAGGCCAGCCCAGGCACCCCATCACGCTGGCCATGCACGCGGCCGGCGCCGCATCAGATGCCAGCGCCCTGCGGCCGCTGGTCGAATTTCAGCAAGCCCGGCTTGGCGCCGCGGCAATTGCCACGGAAGCGGCCTTGCAGGCTGCGACCAGCGAGGCGTTCGCGCATTACTGCCGGGTTCACCTGCACCTGGCGGGCGCAACTGAATCATTGATGCCGCTGGCGGACACCGTCGCCGCAACCGAACTCGCCTACGGTCTGCTCGATATCCATCGCCATTTACGGGCGGGCATTTCGCCGGTCCCGTTGGACGCCTGCCCGGCAGGGGTCCATCCGCTGGATCTCGCAACGCATGAGGACAGGGTGGCCGCCGAGCGCGCACTGCAGACGCTGGCCACAGTCCGCGTAAACCAACTGCGGCAGATGCTGGATCAATGGCCGGCATCGGGTTCCACAACACGGCTTCTCCGCAATCGGGCGAAATTGGCCGCGGCAACACTCGCGGCCGCCAGCCATGACCAGCCGCGCTTCCTCAGCGAAAGGACCTCGCTGACTCCGCTCCGCAAGTTCTGGCTGACCTGGCGCGACGCCTAAGCGGCATCAGACCCGTCAGGCAGCGTCTGCGGGAATTGCAGCAGACGGAGTTTCACCCGCAATCTGCGGGCTGCAACCGGGGCACAACTATCGGGCAACAGCACCACGTTGCAGCACCCACGTGCGCACTTGAATCGCAGAATGATCAGCCACGGCAATGCCAGTGACGGCGGTACCAACCTCGCTCCGAGCAGCTCGCCATTGGCCAGAGCAAGCCGCCAACGCGCATTGGCCGACAAATGCAGCGTGGAAACCGGCGGCAGTGGCGACGAACGTGGCCAGGCGACCAGCGCTATGCCCAGAATCAGGACCGACTTCATCCATAACGGTGCGCTCAGGCTGGCGACGATGATGACTGTCGCGCCCACCATCAGCCAGCGAATCGTGCTCAGGATGCGGGATGCGGAGATATCGACACGCAAAGCGGTGGCCAGCGCGCCATGCCGGTCATCACCACGGGAAGTTTGTTGTAGAATGTCGGTCCTTGTCATGCCGGATAACGATTGATACCACGTCCATGCGGGAAGAGGATTGTACAACGCCTTCGGCAACCGACGGGGAGCAAGCCACCGTCGATGACAAAGCGCCGGTCCAACCAACGCAGGAAACAGCCAGACCGCGGGAACTCGGCGGGCCGAAAGGGCTGGAACCCACGCGCTACGGCGACTGGGAACGCAATGGACGCTGCATAGATTTCTGATTCGCTCGTGCCGCCCAGGTACGATTTCGCTCAAGTCGGTTGAAGGATAACGATGGCCATTCAAAGACCAATTTCGCCGCACATTTCGATTTATCGTTGGGAATTGACGATGGTGATGTCCATCGTCCACCGGGCCACCGGCGGTGCGCTGGCTGCAAGCATGGTGCTGGTCACCTGGTGGCTGGCCGCAGTGGCCACCGGCGGCAGCTATTATGAATCCGCGCGCCAATTCCTCGCTTCAGGCCTGGGTCAGCTGCTCCTGCTGGCCTGGTCATTCGCTCTCTTCTACCACCTGTGCAACGGCATCCGCCACCTGGTCTGGGACAGTGGCCGCGGCTTTGCGCCGGCAACGGCCCGGCAGTCCGGCATCATTGTCATCGTCTGCGCCCTGGTGTTGACGGTCATTCAGGCCTACCTGATGTTGGGAGGAGCCAGCTGATGAGTCTGCGTTCTCCGCTCGGTCGCGCCCGCGGCCATGGTTCGGCCAAGGCCGGCGTGCACCACTGGTGGGTGCAGCGGCTGACCGGCGTGGCGCTGGTGCCGTTATCCCTCTGGGTCGTGTTTTCGCTGGCCGGTCTTGCTGACGCCGGGCATGCGGAGGTCGTCGGCTGGATCAGTCAACCGCTGGTGACGGCCCTGTTGCTGGGTTTTGTCATCGCCGCGTTTTATCACCTGCAACTCGGCTTGCAGGTCATCATCGAGGATTACGTGCATACGCGCCCGCTGCAACTCATTGCCCAGGTTGCCGTCCGCCTGGGCGCGGTGTTGTTCGCGCTGATCGCAATCGTGTCCATTCTCAAGATTTCCCTGGCGTAAGGTGCCCCATGGCTGAGTCCTATCCCATCCAAGAACATCTCTACGACGTCGTTGTGGTCGGCGCCGGTGGCGCGGGCCTGCGCGCAACGTTCGGCATGGCCGCGAAAGGCCTGAACACCGCCTGTATCACCAAGGTCTTCCCGACCCGCAGCCACACCGTCGCCGCCCAGGGTGGCATGAGCGCGGCGTTGGGCAACATGGGCGAAGACGACTGGCGCTGGCACATGTACGACACCGTCAAGGGCTCTGACTGGCTCGGCGACCAGGACGCAATCGAATACATGTGTCGGGAAGCCATTCCGGCCATCATCGAACTCGAACACTACGGCGTGCCGTTTTCGCGCCTGGAAGACGGCCGTATCTACCAGCGCCCGTTCGGTGGCATGACCACGCATTTCGGCCAGGGCATCGCCCAGCGCACCTGCGCCGCGGCGGATCGCACCGGGCACGCCATTCTGCACACGCTGTACCAGCAGTCACTGAAACATAACGCCCAGTTCTTCATTGAATATTTCGCGCTGGATCTCATCATCGACAACGATGGCGTCTGCCGCGGCGTATTGGCGTGGAAGCTGGACGACGGTACCTTGCACGCGTTCCGTGGCCACCAGACGGTACTGGCTACCGGCGGCTATGGTCGCGCCTACTTCTCGTGTACTTCCGCCCACACCTGCACAGGTGATGGCACCGGCATGGCATTGCGCGCCGGCCTGCCGTGCGAAGACATGGAATTCATCCAGTTCCACCCGACCGGCATCTATGGCGCGGGCTGCCTGATTACCGAAGGCAGCCGCGGTGAAGGCGGCTATCTGACCAATTCCAAGGGCGAGCGCTTCATGGAGCGTTACGCGCCCAATGCAAAGGACCTCGCCTCGCGCGACGTCGTTTCCCGCTCGATGACGGTGGAAATCCGCGAAGGCCGCGGGGTTGGTGAGCTGCAGGATCATATCCACCTGCATCTGGAACACCTGGGTCCTGAGGTCATCAACGAGCGGTTACCGGGCATCGCCGAATCGGCCCGCATATTCGCCGGTGTCGATGTGACCAGGGAACCGATCCCGGTGCTGCCCACGGTTCACTACAACATGGGCGGCGTGCCGACCAATTACCTCGGGCAGGCACGCCGCGTGAACAGCGGTGACACCGACGATCTGGCCCCCGGCCTGATGGCCATCGGAGAAGCGGCCAGCGTCTCGGTCCACGGCGCCAATCGCCTGGGCTCAAACTCGTTGCTCGATCTTGTGGTCTTCGGTCGCGCCGCGGCCAACCACGCAGCCGCCACGGTCAAACCGGATATGCCGCATCCGCGCCTGGCTGCAGATGTTTACGATAAAGCGCTTGCGCGACTGGACAAGCTGCGCAATGCCAACGGCAGCCAGCCCACCGCCAAGGTGCGCCTGGCCATGCAGCGGACCATGCAGAGCTACGCAGCAGTTTTCCGCACCGGCGAAACAATGGCTGAGGGCGTCGAGAAGCTGCGCGAGGTCCGCGCCGCGTTCCACGACATCAAGGTCAGTGACCGCTCCATGGTGTGGAACACCGACCTGCTGGAAACCCTGGAGCTGGACAACCTGCTGGTCAATGCGATTGTCAGTATCGAGTCCGCTCATAACCGCAAGGAAAGCCGAGGCGCGCATGCGCGCGAGGATTTCCCGGATCGCGATGACGACAACTGGTTGAAACATACACTGGTCTGGTTGGACGATAACGACACCGTGCGCTTTGATTATCGCCCCGTGCATATGTACACGTTGAGCGATGATGTCGATGTCGTTCCCTTGAAAAAACGCGTTTACTGATGAAGAAAGCGGCACGCAATGGCTGATCTCAACTTACCGCCCAATTCCAAAGTCCAGACCGGCAAGACCGTTGCCGCTGCTGACGGCGCCACACGCAAGAAACGCCTGAAGATTTATCGCTGGGATCCGGATTCCGGCGAGAACCCGCGTGTCGACACCTATGAAATCGACCTGGGGAAATGCGGTCCGATGGTGCTGGACGCCATCATCTACATCAAGAACGAACTCGATCCGACGCTGACCTTCCGTCGCTCGTGCCGCGAAGGAATCTGCGGTTCCTGCGCTATGAATATCGACGGCAAGAATACGCTGGCGTGCACCAAGGCCATCGATGACGTCAAGAACGATGTCGCCATTTATCCGTTGCCGCATATGCCGGTCCTGAAAGACCTGGTGCCCGACCTCAACCATTTCTACGCCCAGTACGCATCAATCAAGCCGTGGCTGCAGGCCGAGTCCGCGCCACCGCCGGATCGTGAGCGTCTGCAATCCAAGGAAGACCGCGACAAGCTGGATGGCCTGTATGAGTGCATCCTGTGCGCCTGCTGCTCTACCAGCTGCCCGAGCTACTGGTGGAATGGCGACCGTTATCTTGGTCCAGCGGCCTTGCTGCAGGCCTACCGCTGGTTGGTGGACAGCCGGGACGAAGCCACCGGCGAGCGCCTGGATGCGTTGGAGGATCCGTTCAGACTGTATCGCTGCCATACGATCATGAACTGCGCCAACACCTGTCCCAAAGGGCTGAATCCGGCGAAGGCGATTGCCGAGATCAAGAAGATGATGATTGACCGCACGGTCTGAACATCGTCACTGCATCGGGTTCATTGATGGACGTCGCGCGTAAACGCCTGCTCTGGCATTGCCGACGCGGCATGCGCGAGCTGGATGTCGTGCTGGAAGCCTGGGTGGCCAGCCGCTACGACGCCTCAACGATAGACCAGCGGGCATGTTTCGATAAGCTCCTCGACGAAGCTGACCCCACCTTGTATGCCTGGTTCACCGAGCGTGCACAGCCCGACGACCCCGATACGCGCGACCTGATTATGATCATGCTCGCGCATTACCGGGCCACGCTGCACGGCTGAACACCAACACATGTTCCGCCAGCTGCGCTCATTTTCAGCCGTGGAAGTCACTGGCGCCGACGCCGGCTCGTTTCTGCAGAATCTGCTGACCGGAGATGTCGAAAAACTCACCCGTGAGCGCGCGATGGTCACCGCCTGGGCGACGCCACAAGGCCGGGTCGCCTTCTGTTTCGTGCTGCTGACTATCGCCGACGGGTTCCTGTTGCTGATACCGACGGCGCGCCATGAGGCCTTGTGCCGTCGGCTCGAACTTTATCGGCTCCGGGCACACGTTGAGATCAAGGGCGCAGGCAATGCGTGGCGGGTGGCGCTGCATGTCGATGACACTGCATCTGCCAGCCACGACCGTTACACGGTGTCGCGAGACGAAGGCGACAACCGGCTGGCAGTCACCCCCGATGGTGGACGCCTTTGGCTGCAGGTCGCCCGCGATGAATTCGCCGATGACGCACCACCGGCGGACGATGTCATCACGCAGCGTTGGGGAGAATTGATGGTCCACAACGCCGACCCGCTCTGCAGTTGCGAAGCCGAAGAGCAATATCTTCCGCAAACCTTGAACCTGGATGTTCTCGGCGGATTGAGCCACACCAAAGGTTGCTATCCGGGCCAGGAAATCGTCACCCGGGTACGCACTCGCGGCCAACTCAAGCGTCGCATGCAGCTGATGCGCGTTGCACCGGACGTTCACGTTACCTCTGACATGCCGCTGTTCCATGCCGGCATCGAAGCAACACAGGGCTACATCATTGCCGTCGCAGAAAGTGTTGACGGGCATATCGTTCTGGCGGCCGCGCCCTGGCCGGCTTCGCCTTCGGATACGTTGCTGACCCGAGAAGGCGCGTTGCTGACGCCCGTCGAGATGCCGTACACATTGCCATCCAGCGGCTGAACCGCCAGCGTTTGAACGACGACCCGGCAAGCCCAATTCCATTCCATCCCGCCTGGTGGTTACCAGGCCCGCATCTGCCGACATTGTGGGCCGCCCTCGTCCGCCGACGGATTGCACTGGACATCGCGCCAGAACGTATCGAACTGCCTGACGGTGACTTTGTTGATCTCGCCTGGCACCGGGTGGCATCTCCGCGTGGCCTGGTATTACTGCTGCATGGACTGGAAGGTGGCATCGAATCACCTTATATCCGTGGCCAACTTTCTGCCTTGGGTGCTGCGGGATTCAGCAGCGTCGTGCTGCAGTTCCGCGGTTGTTCCGGCGAAGCCAACCGGCTGCACCGCAACTATCACTCCGGCGAAACCGGCGACCCACGTTTCATCGTCGAATTGCTGGGCAAAAGAGAACCTGCGTTACCCCTGTTCGCTGTGGGGTATTCGCTTGGCGGCAATGTCCTGTTGAAACTGCTGGCTGAATACGGTGAGGCGTCGCCGCTGCGGGCGGCGGTTGCTGTGTCGGTGCCGTTCGACCTGGCAGCGTGCGCGACAAAACTGGCCAGTGGCTTTTCTCGCGTCTACCAGTCACATCTGCTGCGGCGGCTGAAAACCCGTTTGCGTGGAAAATACGGCAAAGGTCACGCCGTCGTCGACGTTGATCTGTTCGGTCAGTTACGCGACTTCCATGCCTTCGACCACCATGTCACGGCGCCATTGCACGGGTTTGCCAGCGGCGCGGAATACTATCAGCGCAGCAGCTGCCGCCAATATCTCCCTGCGATTCGCACGTCGACACTGCTCATCCACGCCCGTAACGATCCGTTCGTCGCCATTGATTCGATTCCTGCGACAAAGGAACTCCCGCCGCAAGTCCGCCTCGAACTCACTTCGCAGGGAGGGCACGTCGGGTTTGTGACGGGTTTGTTACCGCTTCACGCGGGCTACTGGCTCGAACAACGTATCCCACAGTTTTTCCTGGGGGCGTTGTAGCGATAATCTCTTGAGAAATTTGGTTTACCGTTCTGGCAATCGTACTACAGGATTTGTGCAACCGAGCGGATGTATCCGCGACTCGAAAATCCATTAGCGAAACGCCCTGAATCATTCAGGTTTTACCAATTCAAATACGGCTTGTAGAATCTCCCGCCATGAAAATCACTCCGCGCTTGTTGTTCCTCGCCATCGCGCTCGGCTGCGCCGCGCTGCTGGGCTTTGGTTACTACCTGCAGTTCGTGCAGCACCAGGAGCCGTGCCCGATGTGTATCTTCCAGCGGCTGGCATATTTCGCGGTAGCACTGATTGCACTCGTCGCGACTGTCCACGGGCCTGCTGTCATGGGCACGCGGATCTATGGCGGCCTTGCGCTGATCCCGGCAGTCATCGGTGGCGGAATCGCCGCGCGTCAGACCTGGCTGCAGCATCTGCCGCCGGATCAGGTGCCGGAATGTGGCCCCGGGCTGGATTTCATGCTTGAAGCCTATCCATTGGGTGAAGTTATTGCCAAGGCCCTGAAAGGCACTGGCGAATGCGCCGAGGTGGGTTGGCGTTTCCTCGGTCTGTCCATTGCCGAATGGTCGGTGATCTGCTTTGCCGCCATCACCATTACCCTGCTTCGCATTCTCTGGCGGCCAATGTCACGCTGAGGCAGGCGCGTCCGCGCGATTGGACCGAACCGAATTCAATCGCCGCCGGCCTGCAGGCGCTCTTCCATACCCAGGGCATCGACCACCGCAATTGCGCTCATATTGGTGATCCGACGCACCGTGGAATTCGGCGTCAGGATGTGTGCGGGATAACGTGCTCCCAGCAATACCGGCCCGATGGTGGCCCCCTCGCCCAGCACCGCCAGCAGATTCATCGCGATATTGGCACTATCGAGATCGGGCATGACCAACAGGTTGGCGGGCCCGGTCAATTTCGAATCCGGCATGGCGCGCAAGCGGATGGCATCACTCAATGCCGTATTGGCCTGCATCTCACCGTCGACTTCAAGGTCTGGCGCTGTTCGTTGCAGTATCGCCAATGCTTCGCGCATTTTCGCCGCGCTAGCGGTATTGCCTTCGCCGAAGTCCGAATGTGACAACAGGGCAACCCGCGGCGTGATGCCGAAACGGCGCATCTGTTCCACCGCAAGCAAGGTCGATTCCGCAATTTCGGTAGGACCGGGCTCCGGATTGACGTAAGTATCGCTGATGAAGAAAGTGCCTTTGCGCATGATCAACACGCTCAGCGCCGACAGACTGCGGACATCGTCGCGGGTGCCCAGGATCTGCTCAACGTGCTTGAGGTGCGACTGGAACAAGCCGCTCAAGCCACACAGCATGGCGTCCGCATCACCCAGCCGGACCAGCATGGCTGCGATGACGGTGTTATTGGTGCGCAAGCGCATTTTGGCCTCATCCATGGTGATGCCTTTGCGCTTCATCAATTGATGGTAGGCCTCCCAATAGCGACGGTACCGCGGATCACGTTCCGGGTTGACCACTTCGTAGTGCTCATCCTGCCGGATACGCAGCCCCAGATGATTGACGCGGCGCTTGATGACCGCTGGCCGGCCGATAAGAATCGGACGCGCCAACCCTTCGTCGATCACCGCCTGTACGGCACGAAGGATCTGTGGTTCCTCGCCGTCGGCATAGACGAGGCGCTTTTCCTTGTTTTTGGCGCGGGTGAACATCGGCCGCATCGCCAGCACGGATTGAAAGACGAAGCGACTCAATTCATCGCGATAGGTATCGAGATTTGCCAGTGGCCGGGTGGCGACGCCGCTTTCCATTGCCGCCCTGGCCACCGCCGGCGCCACCGACAGAATCAAGCGTGGGTCGAACGGCTTCGGAATCAGGTAGTCCGGCCCGAATCGCAGCTCTTCACCGGCATAGGCCGCCATCACGGTATCGGATGCTTCCTGCATGGTCAGTTCAGCGATGGCCTGGACACAGGCGATTTTCATCTCCTCGGTAATGGATGTTGCGCCAACGTCCAAAGCACCGCGGAACATATAGGGAAAACAGAGGACGTTGTTCACCTGGTTCGGATAATCGGAGCGTCCCGTGGCGATGATCGCATCCGGCCTGGCCGCGCGCGCTTCATCGGGCATGATTTCCGGCACCGGGTTGGCCAGCGCAAGAATGATCGGTTTATCCGCCATCGTTTTGACCATGTCGCCGGTCAGCGTGCCGGCGACTGACAGGCCTAAAAAGACATCCGCGCCGTGCATTGCATCGGCCAGCGTGCGATGGGGGGTATCACGGACAAATTGCGCCTTGAACGGATCGCCAGCGAGATTCCGCCCACTGTGCAATACGCCCTGACGGTCCAGCACGATGATGTTCTGCGGATTCAGTCCCAACGTGATGAACAGGTTCAGGCAAGCCGTGGCAGCTGCGCCGGCGCCGGAGCAGACGACGCGAATTTCGCCGATATCCTTCTCCACCAGCTTGAGCGCATTGATCAACGCCGCGGCCGATATAATCGCCGTGCCGTGCTGGTCATCGTGGAATACCGGAATCTTCATCCGTTCGCTGAGTTTGCGCTCAACGTAAAAACATTCCGGCGCCTTGATGTCTTCGAGATTGATGCCACCGAACGTCGGTTCGAGGCTGGCGATGATATCGACCAGCTTGTCCGGGTCGAGTTCGTTGATTTCGATGTCGAACACATCAATACCGGCGAACTTCTTGAACAGCACGCCCTTGCCTTCCATCACCGGCTTGGCCGCCAATGGCCCGATGTTGCCTAACCCAAGGACCGCAGTGCCGTTGCTGATGACGGCAACCAGGTTGCCACGGCTGGTGTAATCGGCGGCACATCCGGGATCGGCTGCAATCTTCTCACACGGGATGGCGACACCTGGTGAATAGGCCAGCGCCAGGTCGCGCTGATTGGCCAGCGGCTTGGTCGGTGCAATCTCGATTTTTCCCGGACGCGGCAGCCGATGGTATTCCAGAGCCTGCTTTTCGAATTGTTCTTTCATATCCACTCCTCCTGCCCCACTTCGCCAGTGCACCGGCGCCGTTGCAACCGGCTGTCAAATCAGAATTGTTGTACCGCAAGTCGAGGAACACCGACGTGTTCCGGCGTCGCCGATGCTGAACCCGTGCAACACAGGTTCAGCGAAATGGCATACCGCCCGGAAATTTCCCGCCCATGCCGCGCATCAGGTTCTTCAGGCCATCTTTCTTGCTGACTTTCTTGAACATCTTCTGCATCTGCGTGAACTGTTTGAGCATGCGATTGATGTCCTGCACCTGCGTGCCGGACCCCTTGGCAATGCGAATTTTGCGTGACGCTTTGATGACCGCAGGAAACTGACGCTCGTGCGGTGTCATGGAATCGATGATGGCGATCAATTTGACGAATTCCCTGTTATTGAGCTGGCCTTTCACCTCGGCAGGGACCTGATTCATGCCTGGCAACTTGTCGAGCAGCGAATCCAGTCCGCCCATATTCTGCATCTGCTTCAGCTGGTCGCGGAAATCCTCCAGATCGAAGCCCTTGCCCTTTGCCACCTTGCGCGCGAACTGTTCGGCCTTGTTGCGGTCGACTTTCTGCTCGACTTCCTCGATGAGCGACAACACGTCGCCCATGCCGAGGATGCGCGATGCCATCCGATCCGGATGAAACGTTTCCAGCGCGTCATTCTTTTCGCCGACACCGAGAAACTTGATGGGGGCGCCGGTGACCTCCCGGACGGACAATGCCGCGCCACCGCGTGCATCACCGTCGGTCTTGGTCAGCACAACGCCGGTCAGCGGCAATGCGTCATTGAACGCCTTGGCGGTCTGCACCGCGTCCTGACCGGTCATCGCATCGACCACGAACAGGGTTTCCGCCGGCTGCAATTGCTGATGCAGCGCACGGATTTCCGCCATCATCTGCTCGTCGATGTGCAGGCGTCCTGCCGTATCAACCAGCAGTACATCCTTGAAGGTGCGGCGCGCGTCCGCGACCGCGCGGCGGGCAATATCCAGCGGTTTTTCGCTGGCTTCGCTGGGAATGAAGGTGACATCCACCTCGCCGGCGAGAACTTTCAATTGCTCGATAGCTGCAGGGCGATACACGTCGCAACTGACCACCGCGACCGATTTGTGTTCGCGGTCCTTGAGAAAGCGGGCGAGTTTGGCGACCGAGGTGGTCTTGCCCGCGCCCTGCAAACCGGCCATCAGGATCACCACCGGCGGTTCGGCGTTCATATTCAGGGGCACTGCCGCCTCGCCCATCAACGCCGTCAATTCGTCGCGGACCACGCGGACAAGCGCCTGGCCTGGCGTCAATGAACCGATGACTTCCTGACCCAGCGCCTTGCTTCGAACGTGGTCTATAAATTTGCGTACGACGGGCAGCGCGACGTCGCCTTCCAGCAGCGCCATGCGCACTTCGCGCAGCGTCGCGTCGATATTTTCTTCAGTCAGCCGGGCCTGGCCGCGCAGGTTCTTGATGACCTTGCCCAGCCGCTCGCTTAAATTCTCGAACATGAAATATTCCTGTATCCGGGACTCGTAACGGAGGACGCTGCTGCGCCAAAACGAGGCATGACACGATCTGTATCAGGCAAAACCCCTCGCGGCAGCACCCCAACAACCTGTTAGAATTATGCCACCATGTCGAACATACTGCTTGGCGTTCTGGCCTCGATTTTGTACCTGGCGGCAACCGGCCGGGTGCTGCTCGGCCACCAACTCCGCCCGGTCGCCAACCGGCGCATCCGCTTGCAGGCAGCGGCTCTGGCAGCTTTGGCAGTTCTTCTCCATGCATTGGTCTTGCACGACACGATTTTCGGCGCCGCTGATTCAATCTGGGCGTTGCCAATGCCGCATCGCTGGTGACCTGGACCATAGCACTGGCGCTGACTGTCATCCTGATTTCCTACCCCGTGGAGAGTCTTGCCGCGGTGTTGCTACCCGCAGCGGCGTTGACGCTGGTTGTCGCCATGGGCATGCCCGGTGTGCGCATCTTTCCGGAAAATTCGCCTATCGGCCTCGAACTGCATGTGGCCATTGCGATTGTCGCCTACAGCTTGTTTGCCATCGCGTTCATTCAGGCGGTGTTCCTGGCACTCGCTGAATACAAATTGCGCCACCACCACCCCATCATGCACTTCCTGCCGCCGCTGCAGACCATGGAAGAGATTCTGTTCCAGGTCACAACCATCGGATTCGTACTGCTGACAATCAGTCTGGCCCTGGGCAGTGTGTATACACGCGACGTCATGGACCAGCACCTCGCCCACAAGATCGTATTTTCCGTGCTTGCCTGGTGCGTATTCGCGGTACTGCTGTGGGGACGCTGGCGCTATGGTTGGCGGGGCTCCCGCGCCGTGCGGCTGGTGATCGCAGGGTCCGTGCTGCTGGGGCTGGGATACTTCGGCAGCAAAATAGTGCTCGAATTGATCCTGAATCGATAGCCAGGAATCGTTGCCCGATGCTGGAACTCTCCACTGCCGCGCTGTTACTGATTCTGCTCGTACTGCTGTTCCTGTCGGCCTATTTCTCAAGCTCGGAAACCGCCATGATGGCGCTGAACCGTTACCGCCTGAGTCACCTGGCCGAGCAGAACGAACCCGGTGCGCGGCGCGCGCAACGCCTGTTGGAAACGCCGGACAGATTGATTGGCCTGATTCTGACCGGCAATAACTTCGTCAACAACGCTGCCGCCACCATCGTCACCATTATCAGTACGCGTCTGCTGGGCGATTCGGGCCCGGTGGTCGGCGCCGTCACTCTGACCGTGTTCATGCTGATTTTTGCCGAGACCATGCCCAAAACGCTCGGCGCACTGCACCCGGAACGCGTTGCGTTCAGCTCGGCGCCCATACTGCAGGCGTTGATGTGGATCTGTTATCCCATCGTCTGGGCCGTCAACATGCTGGCGAACGCGGTGTTGTACGTGTTCGGTATCCGCGTCAGCGGCAGTGCCGAAATGGCATTGAGTCGTGAAGAACTGCGTACCGTTCTGAAGGAAGCCGGTTCGCTGATTCCGCGCAAACACCGTGAAATGCTGTTTGGCGTACTTGATCTCGAACGGGTGACGGTCGAGGACATCATGACGCCACGCGGCGAAATCGATGCGCTCGATCTAGACCTGCCGCCGACGGAACTGCGTGACCAGTTGATGATGGCCCGCCACACCCGCCTGCCGTGCTACGAGGGCTCTATCGATAATCTGCTGGGCATCCTCCACATGCGCAAGGTGATGCGGCTGCTGGCGGCCAACGAGGACATTTCAGCCGCCGTCCTGCGGCCACTGTTGGAAGAACCGTATTTCATTCCCAACGGTACTGATCTCAACAAGCAGCTGCTGCATTTTCAGCGGCGCAAGCAACGCATGGGCATCATCGTCGATGAATACGGTGAAATCGAAGGGATGCTGACGCTGGACGATCTGCTGGAGGAAGTGGTCGGCGAGTTCACCACGCATCCGCAAGCGTTCGACCTGGATATCTACCACCAGGCGGACGGAACTTATCTGATTGATGGCACCACGCCCATTCGCGAGATAAACCGCCACTGCCATTGGGACCTGCCTGAAAGCGGACCGAAGACGCTCAACGGGCTCGTGCTGGAGCAGTTGGAGAGCATTCCGGACCAGGGCACCAGCCTGCGGGTGGGCGACTACGTGATTGAAGTGACCAGCGTGATTGACCAGGCCGTGCGCACCGCGCGGTTGTGCAAGGTTGATGACATGCCCGGCAACGGCAATACGTAACTGGAACCGGTCTCAAAATTTGCGAACGTCGCCCAGACAAGGCAAGACCAGCCGAAAACGCGCAGCGTACACGCAGTACGTGAGCATTTGAGGCCGTTTTTAACGCGGTATCGGCGGCGTGCAGCAATTTTGAGACTGGATCTAGATGTGATCCAGCACCTGTTTCAGGTGCGTGACCGTGGTGATCTCAAGTCCCTCGACACCACCACGCGGCGCATTGGCCTGCGGCACCAGGGCGCGCCTGAATCCATGCTTGGAGGCTTCCCGCAAACGCTCGGGGCCATTTTGAACGGGCCGGATTTCACCGGTCAGGCCGACCTCACCGAATACCACCATGTCGTGCGGCAACGGACGATTACGCCAGCTCGACAGGATCGCCAGCAATACCGCGAGATCGATACCGGTTTCGCTGACACGCACGCCACCCACCACGTTGACGAAGACGTCTTGATCACCGGTGGCGATGCCGGCATGCCGGTGCAGTACCGCCAATAGAATGGCCAGTCGATTGTGTTCCAGCCCCACGGTCACACGTCGGGGATTGGCGATCTGACTTTCGTCCACCAGCGCCTGAACTTCCACCAACAGCGGCCGCGTGCCTTCACGGGTCACCATGACCACACTGCCCGGCACCGGCTTCTCATGCCGGGCAAGAAAAATTGCGGACGGATTGGCGACTTCACGCAGCCCTTGATCGGTCATCGAGAACACGCCGAGTTCGTTTACTTCGCCGTAGCGGTTCTTGACTGCGCGGACGACGCGATAGCGGCTGCCATGGTCGCCTTCGAAATACAGGACAGCGTCCACCATGTGCTCAAGTACACGCGGTCCGGCCAATGCGCCTTCCTTGGTGACATGGCCGACCAGGAACACCGTCGTACCATGCGCCTTGGCGTAGCGTACGAGATGAGCTGCACACTCGCGTACCTGGCCGACGGCGCCGGGCGCGGAGGCAAGCTCGCCGCTGTACAAGGTCTGAATGGAATCGATGACCATCACGTCGGGGCGGAATGTGGCAGCTTCGGCCAGGATCTGCTCGAGGTGGGTTTCAGTCAGCAGTGCGACGTTGTCCGTCGTCACGCCCAATCTGCGCGCGCGCATCGCCACTTGCGCAGCGGATTCTTCACCGCTCACATAAAGCGCCTTGCCTTGTACACCGGCCATGGCCTGCATCAACAATGTGGATTTACCGATGCCGGGATCTCCACCAATGAGAATGACGGAACCCGCCACCAGGCCGCCGCCCAGGACGCGATCAAGCTCGCCGATGCCGATGCTGCTGCGTGTTTCAACGTCGGCTTTGACTTCGGTCAGCCGGACGATGCCGGAGTTTTCACCGGAATAGGATTTGAAGCGGGCGACCGGCTTGCCGACCTGCGCGGCAGCCACCGTCTCGACCAGCGTATTCCACGCGCCGCAATCCGGGCATTGGCCGGACCACTTGGAACTCTGACCGCCGCAGGACTGGCACTGGTAGATCGTGTTGCGGCCGCCGCGCGCCACGCAAAGTCCTCGCTCAGTCCTGGGGGCGCTGCGAGTAGGCGTCGGAGGCGAGATTCTCGAAGCGCGTGTACTGGCCACGGAACGCCAGACGGACGGTACCGATGGGGCCATTTCGCTGCTTGCCGATGATGATTTCGGCGATACCTTTGTCCGGGCTTTCATCGTCATACACTTCATCGCGATAGATGAAGATGATGACGTCCGCATCCTGTTCAATAGCGCCCGATTCACGCAAATCGGACATCACGGGGCGCTTGTTCGGCCGCTGTTCCAGGCCGCGATTCAGCTGCGACAAGGCGACCACCGGCGCTTGCAATTCCTTCGCCAGTGCTTTCAGTGAGCGTGAGATTTCGGAAATTTCCGTCGCCCGGTTTTCCTTGTTGCCGGGCACCTGCATCAGCTGCAGGTAGTCGATAACCACGAGGTCCAGCCCGTGTTCACGCTTGATACGACGACAGCGCGCGCGGACTTCACCGGGCGTCAACGCCGGCGTGTCATCGATGAACAATCGCGCATCCGACAACATGCCGACAGCCGATGTCAGTCGCGGCCAATCGTCATCGTTCAAACGCCCGGTCCGTACCTTGTGTTGATCGATGCGGCCCAACGAGGACATCAAACGCATAGCCAGCTGTTCGCCCGGCATTTCCATACTGAAAACACCGACCGCAAGGCCATCCTTGATGGCGGCGTTTTCCGCGATGTTGACCGCGAATGCCGTCTTGCCCATCGATGGCCGACCCGCAATGATGACGAGATCCGACGGCTGCAGGCCTGACGTCATCGTATCGAAATCGACATAGCCGGTAGGCACACCGGTGATGGGACTGTCGCGCTGATACAGCGCATCGATACGGTCGAGCGCGGTGACCAGCAAGTCCTTGATCGAAGTGAAGCCGCGCTTGCCGCGTGCGCCCTGCTCGGCAATGGCGAAGATGGAGCGCTCGGCTTCGTCTACCAGCTCTTCGCTGGTGCGACCTTCAGTCTTGTAGGCGCTGCCAGCGATCGAGGTGCCGACCTGAATCAACTGCCTGAGAACGGAACGCTCACGGACAATGTCCGCATACGCGATGATGTTGGCTGCCGACGGCGTGTTTTCCGCCAACTGTGCGAGATAGACCAGCCCGCCCGCCTGCTCGAATGAACCCTGGGTTTCGAGCCACTCCGCCACTGTCACCACGTCATAAGGCTTGGCTTCATTGGCCAGCGCGGCAATGGCGCGGAAGATCAATTGGTGGTCGTGCCGGTAAAAATCCTTTTCACCGATACGGTCGGCAACATGCAACCAGGATTCCTCGTCGAGCAGCAGCCCGCCGAGCACGGATTGTTCGGCTTCAATCGAATGCGGCGGCAGCCGAAGTGCATCGGCTGCCGGTTCCGCCCGATTACCGGAATGGCTGGCGGTTTGCGCCATCAGCGCATCGCAGCCGCGATCAGCCTTCTGCGGCTTCCGCTACAACGATAACGGTGACGTCGAACAGCACGTCAGGGTGCAGCTGCAGGCCGATGTTGTATTCACCAGTCGACCGCAGAGCGCCGTTTTCCAGCCGGACCTCACGCTTGGCCACTTCATGGCCAGCAGCGGTGATGGCATCGGCGATTTCCGCAGTACCAATCGAGCCATAGAGCTTGCCTTCGGTACCGGCGCGGGCGCCGATGGTCACCGACAGCCCTTCCATTGCCGCAGCGCGGGTCTGGGCCTCGCCCAGCGAAGCGGCTTGCTGGCGCTCCAGTTCGGCACGCTGCGCTTCGAACTTTTCGACGTTCTCGGGCGTCGCCGGAACCGCTTTGCGATTCGGGATCAGGTAGTTGCGCCCGAAACCGGGTTTCACTTTGACAGTCTCGCCCAGGTTGCCCAGGTTGCGAATTCGTTCCAACAGTATGACGTCCATCGGATATCTCTCTTCTTGCTACTAGTAGTCTTTAAGTTCCGTACAACTTCAGTTCACTGCCTGCGCACCAACACTTTACGCAGATCAAACACGGTGTCCACCACGCCGACCAGCGCTGCAATGGCCGGCAACCGCAGGAATACCACATACGCCACGACCAACCACCATACCGACCATTGCTGATGACCAATGGTCCAGTGCGTCAGCGCCAACCCGGTTATGGAGAACATCACCACCAGCACCAGCGCGTAGCCGGCAAGGACTTCGCTGCGGGCATCGCCGTGCCAGATCACCCACAGGATCACGGCCAGTACGGCAACCCCTTGTAACACGATTCGCGGCAGACGCATCGCCACGAACTCCGCGCGAAACCCGCCCGGATTGAACAATTGCGACTGCCACCAGCGTGCCAACAGCATGGTCAGCGTCTGCGTCGACACGATGGCCGTGGCCAGCAGACTCTGCATCTGCGATGCAATCACCTCAACTTTGACGGTTGAGACATTGAACTCCGGATTCTGCGCCGCGAGTTCGTTCACCATGCCGGTCAACCACGTCTGCCACCAATTGACCGGATCACCCAGAACCAGCTGCGAAGTTACGAGGTAGATCACCCCGAGCAGCCCTGCGGCGACCACCATCCAACTCTGGCTCGCGGTGGACCGCAATACCAATGCCAGCAGCCAGGCGGGCAACCACGTGCCCACCGGCAAGGCTGCGAATGGCATCAATCCACCACCCAGCAGCGCGACGATGCCCAGAACGAGAATCGCCACCACAATTGCCTGCATACCGGCCCGCGCCCCGCGACGCAAGGTGTACAGCGCGACGGCGGCCCCGCTGACCATGACCAGCGGTGGCAGAATCAAACCTGTAAGACCTGTGACTGCCGCTACACCGCCGGCATGGGCGGCGCTGCGCATGATCAATTGGGCGATGGCGCGCATAGGGTGCTGTCGTCGGACTTACCTTCATACGACCCGCCACTGCCAGCGAAGCCCTGCTGGCAGCCCGGCTTCAAGTCGCAAGGACTCTCCCGCAGATCCGGAACGGATTCCGGCTGCGGGAGACCCGATTAATGCGAATCGCTGTATGGAATCAAGGCCAGGAAGCGAGCCCGTTTGATCGCCGTTGAAAGCTGGCGCTGGTAACGGGCCTTGGTGCCGGAAATCCGACCCGGCACAATCTTGCCGGTCTCACCAACGTAAGCCTTCAACGTGTTCAGATCCTTGTAATCGATCTCTTCCACGCCTTCGGCGGTGAATTTGCAATAACGGCGACGACGGAAAAAACGCTGTGCCATGGATTAACCCTCTCCTTGCGTGGAAGCGGCCGGGGCAGCTTCAGGCTGCGGCGCCGGTGCGGATGACTCTTCGTTGCGGTTGCCACGACGGTTCGGCTTGTCATCGTCGCCATCATCCGCGGATTTGGCCAGCGGAGACGGCTCGGTATCCGCCTTCTCGCGACGGATAACCAGCTCGCGCAGCACCGCGTCATTGAAACGGAAAGCGCTCTTCAGTTCGCTCAGCGTCGGTTCATCGCACTCGATGTTCATCAGCACGTAATGTGCCTTGTGAACCTTGGCAATAGGATAGGCAAGCTGACGGCGGCCCCAGTCCTCGAGACGATGAATCACACCGCCGCCGGTCTGGATCATGGCGCGGTAGCGCTCAACCATGGCACCAACTTGTTCGCTCTGGTCAGGGTGGACCAGAAACACCACTTCGTAGTGTCGCAAGAGACTTGCTCCTTACGGGTTAACGTCGCCCGGTTCACGGTGCGACAAGGAGTTGTAGATGACGGCGCCCGGAAGGCCCCGTTTAAAGCGCGCGTATCATAGGCAAGTATCCGTCAAACTTCAACTTTTCCCGGCCGAGCGCTGGCGGACCGCCTCGTATACACAAATTGCCGCCGCGGTGGCGACATTCAGACTCTCGACAGAACCGGCCATTGGTATGCGGACGACGTAGTCACAATGGTCGCGGGTCAGCTGACGGATACCTTTGGCTTCGCCACCCATGACGATAGCTACCGACCCGGTCAAATCAACGTCGTACAGCGCATCCGAGGCCTCTCCGGTGGTGCCCACGGTCCAGACTCCGGCTTCGCGCAAGGCTTCCAGAGCGCGCGACAGGTTGGTCACCGTCACCAGCGGCATGGTATCCGCCGCCCCGCTGGCGGCCTTGACCACGGCGCCAGACATTCCCGCCGAACGATCCTTGGGCACGATGACTGCGGCGCAGCCGGCCGCATCCGCCACCCGCAGGCAGCTGCCGAGATTCTGCGGGTCCTGTACGCCATCGAGCACCAGCAACAGCGCCGGGGTGGTGGATGCCGACAGTCGGTCCAGCAGAACGTCGAATGACAACGGCGGCAGTGGCCGCCGCCTGACCACGATGCCCTGATGCCGTCCACCTTCGGCCAGGCGCTCCAGGGTCTGGCGCGGCACCAGCTGCACCTTGACCCCGTGGCTACCAAGTTCCGCGCGCAACTGCTCGAGTTCGGTGCTGCGAACGGCGGCGTCGCTATAGGCTTCGAGAATGCTGTCAGCGGCCGTGCGCAATAGTGCACGAACCGGGTGCAACCCCCAACAGGTGATCGCCGTACTCATGCGAGATCCAGATCGATTCGACGATCATCCAATGACACCTGGCTGACGTAGACTTCGACGCGCTGTGCTATCTGGAAGGTGCGCTTGCTCCGTTCACCGACCAGGCAGTGACCGACCGGGTCATAATGAAAATAGTCACGGCCCAGGGTTGAGACGTGGACCAGACCTTCGACGAAGATGTCGTCCAGTTCCACGAAAAGGCCGAAACTCGTGACCGAGGTGATCACGCCGCGAAATCGCTGTCCGACCTTGTCCTCCATGAATTCACATTTCAACCAGTTGATCGCATCGCGCGTCGCATCGTCCGCGCGGCGTTCGGTCATTGAGCTGTGTTCGCTGATATTCAGCAGGTCGGTGGCCGAATACGGGTAGGGGTCGAATTGCGTGCCGTTCAATGCCGATTTGATGGCCCGATGCACCATCAGGTCGGGGTAGCGCCGAATCGGTGAGGTGAAATGCGCATAGGCTTCCACCGCCAAGCCGAAATGACCGTTGTTCTCAGGGCTGTAAACTGCCAGCTTGAGCGTCCGCAACACCACGGTCTCGATAAGCCTTGCATGTGGCTTGCCCCGTACACTTTCCAGCAACTTCGCGAACGCGCCCGGCGGTGGAATTTCACCGCCCGCGAGACGCAGTTTCATATCAGTCAGCAACAGTCGCAGTGCTGAAACCTTCTCTGAATCCGGCTTGTCGTGAATTCTGAACGGTGCGCCGATCTTCTCACCCAGCAGGAATTCGGCTGCACACACATTCGCCGCAATCATGAACTCCTCGATCATCTTGTGGGCATCATTGCGGTAGACGGGCACGATTGCCGCGATCTTGCGTTGCTCGTCAAAGATGATTCGCGGTTCGGCGGCATCGATGTCGAGCGCGCCGCGCTGCTCGCGCTGCCGGCGCATGCGACGATACAGATCGTGCATTACCTTCACTTCGTCTTTCACCGCCGTAATCGCCGATTGCGGTGCAGGCGCAGTACCGTCGACCAGGCCCGCCACTTCGGTATAGGTCAAGCGGGCCCGCGAGCGGAAAACCGCTTCGTAGAACCAGGCATCTTTCACCACGCCGGCGTCTGTCAGAACCATTTCACAGACCAGGGCGAAGCGATCGACATGCGGGTTGAGCGAGCACAAGCCATTCGACAGAACTTCCGGCAACATCGGAATAACTGCATTCGGGAAGTAAACCGAGGTGCCCCGGCGATACGCCTCCTGGTCGAGCGGCGAGCCCTGCGTCACGTAGTGCGCGACGTCCGCAATTGAAACGAACAGGCGGAATCCGCCCGTTTCACGCCGGCAGAACACCGCATCATCGAAATCCCGCGCGTCTTCGCCATCGATCGTGACAAACGCGATGTCACGAAGATCGATTCGCCGTGCAACCTCGTCCTGCGGCAGCGCCATCGGAATGTTGCCGGCCTGGTCGAGCACGGCTTCCGGCCATTCGTACGGCAGTGAATGCGCGCGAATCGCAATATCAATCTCCATTCCCGGCGCCATATGGTCGCCCAGAACCTGTTTGATCGATCCGATAGGCTGGCGGTGCTGGTCCGGCTGGCTGACGATCGTCGCAACCACAATCTGGCCATGGCTGGCGTCGCCCGCGGATTCGATCGGAATCAGCACGTCCTGATTGATGCGGCGGTTGTCCGGCACCACGAAACCGATATTACCTTCGGTGAAATAACGCCCGACGATTTCGTGGTTCGCACGCTCGAGCACTTCCACGACCCGACCTTCCGGTCGGCCGCGTCGATCAGTGCCGGTAATGCGTACGAGGACGCGGTCTCCATGGAGTACGCGACGTGCCTGACGCTCCGCGAGAAAGACATCATTTCCGCCTTCATCCAGGACGACGAAAGCGAAGCCGTCGGGATGGCCGCTCACCCGCCCCGGCTTCAATTCCATGTTGAACGCCAGGCCGTAGCCGGCGCGTGTCTGGGCCAGCTGCCCGTCGCGTTCCATGGCGGCAATGCGACGTTCAAGTGCATCGACGCGATCAGCTTCCTTGACGCCGGCGGCGCGCATGATTTCGCGGATACGCAGCGGGCCGCCAGCGCGCTTGAGCAGGTTGAGTACATCTTCACGACTTGGAATTTCCAGTCGCGGGGAGGCGGTAGCACGCGGTTTACCCGATTTGCCCCGCCCGTAATTTTTTTTCATTGACAGTTCCTGATGGGATGGTTAAATTGCGCAGCCTTGCCGAGGTGGCGGAATTGGTAGACGCGCTGGCTTCAGGTGCCAGTGGGGGCAACTCCGTGGAGGTTCGAGTCCTCTTCTCGGCACCATTTATCTGCAGGTGCATTGAAGGCGAACGATTGGTCAGCAAGGTCTTCGGCGCATTTGCGAAATTTCAAACCCCGCGTACCGAATGGTGCGCGGGGTTTTTCGTTTCCGGCGACGCCTATTTTACTGCGTAGTACGTGAATAGCGAATGGTCAGGGTTACTGCGGCGTTCACCGGTGCCGACGATCACCGTCCGCGTAAGCCAGTCATGCGGGCCGACCGGCGCATCAAAATACGGTGTAAAGCGAAAATACAGCCTGGACTGGCCGGGATTGCTTGGATCCGGTTTGCGATGCAGATAACCCATATTGCGGATGTAGATATGGGTACCGTCATCGGCCTGCAAAAGGTAATGCGTGTTCACCCGGATTCCCTTGCTGATATCGTTGAACACTGCATAGTCGGCACCGCTGTAAGGCACGACGCGGCCGGTCAGTCGCGGGCCCCAGATGTCGCCACTTGCTGGTGGCACGTAACCGCGCCCTCCTTTGGGCCCGACAAAGTCGATGCGTTCCTTGAAATTGATCCGCACCGAAAAAACATATTCCAGATCGATACCCGGTATCTGCTCAGCCATCGGCGTGCCCCTTACAAAACCGCGTAATACGTGAAGATGGTGTGGTCCGGATTGGCGTGGCGCTGGCCGGTGCCCAGGATGACCGTGTCATTCAACCATTCATGCGGACCATGTGGCGCGTCGAAATACGGGGTCAGCCGGAAATAGTAATCGCGATCTCCACCCCAGCTCGGATCATCCAGGCGCGTGCCGCTGCCGTCGCGGGCGTACAGATAGCCCATGTTGTTGATGTAGATCCAGGTGCCGTCATCAGCCTGCAGCATGTAGTGCGCGTTCAACAGGCCACCGGAGGCAAAGTCCGCGCCGCTGTATGGCACTACCCTGCCCTGCAGTTTCGGCCCCCAGATGTCACCGCCGATCGGCGGTACATACACGCGGTCCCGACGCGGCCCTTGCATATTGATACGTTCCTTGAAATCGATACGGATCGAAAATACGTATTCGAGTTCGATGCCTGGAATTTCCTGCTCAGCCATCACTTTCCCCCGGTTGCAGCGGCTTGCCGTTCACTATAACCGGCAGCGAATGCGAAATCGATACAACAGCGCGACCTACAAAATCCGGCAGGCGTCTTTGAACGCCAGCCGCGCCTGGCGTGGCAATGTCCGGCTGTGATCCGGATATCCGAGAACGCACAGAAAATTCGACTTCAACGTCGTGCCGGCGAAGAATTCCGCATCGACCGCTGCGTTGTTGAAGCCGGATATCGGGCCGACGCCCAATCCCAACGCGCGGGCTGCAATGATGAAATACCCACCTTGCAATGATCCGTTACGCATCGCTGTGGCCTGTGCAGATGTCTGGTTATTGGCGAACATCTCCCTTGCTGTCGGCACAGGCGGGAACAAGGCCGGCAACCGGTCGTAGAACGCGGCATCGTTAGCGAAAATCGCCGCCACCGGTGCAGATGCAATTTTTTCCTTGTTACCATCCATGGACAAAGCCGACAACCGGTCCCGCGCTTGCTGACTGATACAGAAATGGATCCGCGCCGGACAACAGTTCATGCTCGTCGGGCCCCATTTCATCAAGTCGTACACGGCCTCCAAAGTCGATTGCTCGACCGGTTGACGGGTAAACCAGTGATGACTGCGGGCGGTGCGAAAAAGTTCGTCCAGTACCGCCTCGTTGATGTCGGACATCCACTCCTCCTCGATTGATTTCCGCCGATTGGACGAAGCATTGCAGGTTTGGAATGCCACCATTGCTGCGCGGACATGTCCGCGCCTGTCGGGAAAGGTCCGGCAATCGGCGACCGGAACCACGAACAATGCAACCATGCATATTTCAATTCACGGTGCCGAAGCTGCCTTATCAGACGGTAATGTAAGTGTACATTCCTGAAACTGCAAAGCCGGCTTCAAATGCCCTTCTGACTTCGTAGCACGTACCATCCCGCAAATCGTAAAGCCACCTCGTGCGCGAAATTCGCGCTATCCTGTTCCGCATCTGATGACATTGGAGCACGCTTGAAATGGCACTGTTGAGAATGGAGCATTACCTCGTGCTGACCCATGATCTCACTGCAACGCATGCATTCTACCGTGACGTGCTCGGGCTTGCTGACGGGTTCAGGCCTGACCTCGGGTTTCCCGGCGCCTGGCTGTACCTTGGCGACGTTCCATGTCTGCACATCGCCGAATGGCATACCTACACGCGGCACTCGAATGCGCTTGGCATTCCAGTCACCAGGGAAAGCGATTCGACCGGCGCGTTCGATCATATCGCGTTCACCGGTAACGACTATGACGGCATGATCTCGCGGCTGGAACGCGCCGCGATCAGGTTTCACCGCAATGGCATTGCGCCTACCGGACTGCGCCAGTTATTCCTTGATGATCCCAACGGCGTCAAAATCGAATTGAATTTCTTTCCTGATGCGGGTTAGGCCTGGTCTGCTGCCGGCGCCGGATCGTTCGGGAAGATCTGGTCCGCGTATGCAACGGTACGATTACGACCTTGACGCTTTGCTCGATAAAGCGCGTCATCTGCCTGGCGCACCAGTTCACGCGAAGTGATTTCTACCGGAACCGTGGTGGTCGTCAGGCCGATGCTGACAGTCACCTTCGAAGTACCGGGCGCGTGGGCTATCGGTGCCTCGCGAACTGCATTCTGCAAGCTCGCGGCGACCTGCATTGCGGCATTGAATCCGGTATCCGGCAGTAGAATCGCAAATTCCTCACCACCGTAGCGCGCCACCATGTCACCGGCGCGCCGCAGTGTGCGGGTCAATACATCGCTCAGGCTCACCAGGTAATCGTCGCCCACCTGATGGCCGTAGCTGTCGTTGAGTGTCTTGAAATGGTCGCAATCAAGCAGCAGCAGCGACAACGGCGCACCGTTGCGCGCTGCGCGTCGTAGTTCCTTCTCCAGCGCAAGGTCAAAGTGCATGCGATTGGTCAGGCCCGTCAGGTAATCCTTGCGCGAGAGGTCGCCAAGCAATTGCTGGCGCTCGTGCAGATACTTGCTGTGGTAGTAGACCGAAATGACGAAGAAGATGCAGACCAGACCGATGATGCCACCCCGGGCCAAATCAGCTTGTGCCGGCGCTGCAGTTGTCGCGTGCGGTTGCACGCCGATGATCGGCATCAGAACGAAAGCCATCGGCACCAGCAGCGCCAATACAACACCGACCTTCACCGTGGTGTTTCGTCGCGTGAACAGCGCAAACATCGGGATGATGGGCAAACCAACCATACCTGGCGCCGCGATGCCCCCGGAATACCATCCGCAGATAACCAGCAAAGCCAGCAATGCGTACATGCCTATGTAGTCACTGTAACGGCTGAGCAATCTTGAACGCGTGGACAATGGCGCGGCCATCAGCAGGAAAGCCAGCAACAGCGCGCAGGTAACGACCATCGGGTGAGGAACGCCAACCATCAGGCGGATGGCGAGCGCGGCGAGAATCAGCAGGCCGGTCACCGGATAAATCCGACGCAGCAACCCGGTGGATGCCGGATCGTGATTCAAAATACTTGCGGCGGCGTACTTGCGCTTGTCCTGTTCGAGCATTGTCAGTGGTGCCGCGGCTATCTCGTTATTATCTTTATTGCACAGCAATATCAGATATGTTACCGCGGGCCCCATCCCTGTGACGGATGTCAATGGCAGAGTTTACAAAATGCCACGGTAACCGCCCCAGGGCTGGGCTATGCTCTCATCGTCTCGCTGCGATGTACTGCAACTCCCTCCCTGAGTCCTCTACTTCCCCTGGTGGTGCGTCGCGGCGAGACAACCACCTCAACATCCAGACCAACCGTAATAGCTCCCGACCCGGCCTCGTTCAGGAAAACGGATCCTTCAGCACGATCGTATCGGCCCGATCGGGCCCGGTCGAAATCATGTCGATTGGCAATTCGGTCAACTCGCTCAGCCTGTTCAGATAGGACTTTGCATTCGCCGGCAGTTCGTCATAGGCGCGGATTCCCACCGTTGATTCACCCCATCCTGGCAAATCCTCATAGATCGGTTCCACCACCGCCATGGCTTCGGCGCCGACTGGCGACGCGCGTAACACCTTCCCCTCGGTGCGATAGCCTACGCAGACACGAATTACATCGATGCCATCCAGGACGTCGAGCTTGGTGATACACAAGCCTGACAGACTGTTGATCTGCCGGGACCGCCGCAGCGCAACTGCATCGAACCAGCCACAACGACGGGCACGTCCTGTCGTCGAGCCGAATTCGTGTCCACGTCGGGCAAGGTGCTCGCCCATGGCGTCGGACAGTTCCGTGGGGAACGGACCTGATCCGACCCGGGTGGCATAAGCCTTGGTGATTCCCAATACGTAATCCAGGCAACGCGGACCAACGCCAGCGCCCGTAGCGCCAAAGCCTGCTGTCGTGTTGGACGAAGTGACGAACGGATATGTACCGTGGTCGACGTCCAGCAGTGTACCCTGTGCGCCTTCGAACATCAGGTTGCAGCCAAGCTGTTGCAGTTCATCGATGCGTTCGGGGATATCGGCGATCAGCGGCGTGATGTCCTGTGCCAACGCCATCGACGTATCAAGGATCTGTTGAAAGTCCAGCGGCTTGGTGTGGTAGTAGTTCTGCAGAACGAAATTGTGGAAATCGAGCACCTCGCCGAGTTTCGACGCAAAGCGCTCGCGATGCGCCAGATCGCCCACGCGCAAGGCACGGCGGGCTACCTTGTCTTCATATGCCGGACCGATTCCGCGGCCGGTGGTGCCGATAGCCTGGGCGCCGCGCGCAAGCTCGCGCGCCTGGTCCAGTGCAATATGGTACGGCAGGATGAGTGGACAGGCTTCGCTTATCAACAAACGTTGGCGCGCAGGAATGCCCTTGCTTTCCAGCATCGCAATTTCTTCCAGCAGCGCGTCTGGCGCCACGACCACGCCGTTGCCGATCAGACATTGCACGTTTTCACGCAGAACACCTGAAGGAATCAGATGCAGCACCGTCTTTTCACCATCGATGACCACCGTGTGGCCGGCGTTGTGACCACCCTGGAAACGGACCACGGCAGCAGCATTCTCTGTCAGCAGATCGACGATCTTGCCTTTGCCTTCGTCGCCCCACTGGGTACCGATAATGACTACGTTCTTACCCACAGTATGCCTCTGCTATTCGATTACGTTGATGATTGACCAGCTATCATTCCGGCGGACGATCTCCTGACTGCAATCCATCGCCCTTGCCTGCGCCGACGAACCCTCCAGACGGTGAATGACGACAGCACCTTCGGCCCGTAGCGCACTCAAACGTTGCGCAAGTTCATCGTCGATTGCGTCCAGCGCCGGCGCATAGATCCGAACCGCTGCTTTTGAGGGCGGCATGACAATACCCGTCAGATGTTTGAGGTCCGTGCTGAATCCGGTTGCCGGCCTGGAATGCCCGAACGCGGCACCGACATTATCGTAGCGGCCGCCTTTGGCAATGGCATCACCCTGGCCTTCGATGTAGGCGCTGAAGACCGGCCCGGTATAGTAGTGGTAGCCGGTGATTTCCGCGAGATCGATATGAATCTGGCAGCCACCATCGAAGGCCCGGATCATGGCGACCAGGCGCTCAAGGTCGTTCAACGCGTCGGCAACGTCCGGGAGATCGCCCAGTTGGGCCCGTGCCCGTGCCAGCACGGACGCATCGCCGTTCAATTCAAGCAGCGACAGCAACCGGGCGCCCAACTCTGCTGACACCTGACCGTCACTGATGGCGGCTTCCAGCGCACTCGGATCCTTGCGCTGCAAGTCAGCGAAGACGTCCAGGGCAGTCGCCGCAGCCAGTCCAGCCGCTTCCACGACAGCTCTGAAAACACCCACATGGCCCAGTTCAAGCCAGACCTGTCCGAGCGATGCCCGTTGCAGCACGCCCAACATCACGCGGATGATTTCCGCGTCAGCCGAAAGGTCAGCGCTGCCATACAGTTCGGCGCCAAGTTGGAAGGGATTACGGGAACCCGCAAATTTTTCCGCCAGCGTGTGCAGAACCGGCCCGCAATAACACAGCCGGACCGGAACGTCCCGCTGCAAACGGTGGGCATCTATACGCGCCGCCTGCAATGTCATGTCGGCGCGCAGGCCCAGCATCCGTCCGGACTGTTGATCGATCAGCTTGAAGGTCTGCAGATCCAGGCTTTGTCCCATACCGGACAGGAGCGAGTCGAGGTACTCCAGCAAGGGCGGCTCGACCAGCTGGTATCCCCAGGATGCCAGGTAATCCAGACAATCCCGGCGCAATGTTTCGAGCCCCGCCGCGCGCGCCGGCAGCAACTCGTCAATGCCTTCCGGCAACATCCACTTATCGTTCACACTCATGTATTACCTGACGAGATAAATTAAGGCCAGCCCACCCAGCATGCTGGCAAGGCCAAGCCCTCGAAGCATGCCTTGCGGCAGCGACGCAGCCGCCAACATCGTTTCACGCCATCTGGCGGGACTGATGAAAGGCAGAATGCCCTCCAGTACCAGCATCAGGCCAATCGCAGCGAACAGATCTTGCCACATATCTCCATCGAACCCGCGAGTCAGGGCCGCTGGTTGAACCAGCCGGCCCTGCCTGAGTAACCGGAATTAAGTTTGCCCGTCAGCGACGCGGCGGTCGTGACTTCAAGGGGAACCGCCCGATTCCTTGAAATACTTGAAGAATTCCGAGTCCGGCCCCAGCAACATGACGTCCTGACCGGCATTGAAGCTTTGCCGGTAGGCATTCAGACTGCGGTAGAACTCGTAGAACTCGGGGTCACGGCCAAACGCCTTGCCGTAAATTTCAGTGGCCAGCGCGTCGCCTTCACCGCGCAACGTCTCTGCGTCCCGATTGGCGTTGGCAAGAATCACTTCCCGATCCTTGTCAGCCTCGGCCTGGATGCGGATGGCCTCCTTGTCACCGCCGGCGCGCCATTGCCGCGCGACCTGGGCACGTTCGGACCGCATGCGATCGTAAACGTTTGAACTCACTTCGTCGGGAAGGTCGATACGCTTCAGCCGCACGTCGACGATCTGGATACCGAGTTCCTCGCCACGTTCGTTGGCGGTCGTCGTCACGATATCCATGATCGTGCCACGCTCACCGGATACCACCTCGCGCACGGTACGCTTGCCGAATTCGTCGCGCAGACCGTCGTTGATCTTCTGGTACAGCAACATGCCGGCCTGTTCCGGGTTACCACCGGTCGAAACGTAATATCTCACGACATCGCGTATCCGCCATTTGACGAACGAATCCACGATTACATCTTTCTTCTCCAGGGTCAGGAATCGCTGTGGCCGCGAATCCAGCGTTTGCAGCCGCATGTCGAAAGTCGCCTGGTTGTTGATCAGCGGCCATTTGAAATGCAGCCCCGGCTCAACCCGATCCTTCACGATTTCGCCCAACTTCAGCAGTATCGCAATCTGATGCTGCTCCACACGGTATACCGCCGTGGAAATGAACAGCAGGACGACAGCTATGATTATTGCCAGACGGGTCATGATCAACGGGTCTCCCTGGCGCGCGGATCATAGCCGCGGTTACCGCCACCGGCGGACGACTGCGAGGACGGATTCAGCGGCCCACCGCCCACGGTATCGCTTCCGATCTGGACACGACCGCGCGGCATGGCATTGCGCATAACCTCGTTGAGCGGCAGATACATCAGATTATTCGAGTTATCGCTGTCCATAATGACCTTGGACGTGGCGGACAAAACCGCTTCCATGGTTTCAAGATAAAGTCGTCTGCGTGTGACCTCGGGCGCCTTGCTGTATTCCGTCAGCAATTGCTCGAACCGCCTGGATTCACCCGTGGCGTTGGCCACCACCCGTTCGCGATAGGCTTCCGCCTGGCGCAGCATACGATCAGCTTCACCCTGCGAGCGTTCGATGACTTCGTTCTGGTACGCCTGGGCCTCGTTGATCTTACGCTGCTCGTCTTCCCGCGCCATGATGGCATCGTCGAACGCTGCCTTGACGGCTTCCGGCGGCGCGACCTCCTGCAGGTTGACGCTGGTCACTTCGATCCCGGCCGAATAGCCTTCGAGGATTTGCTGTAACAGGTCACGCGCTCTCAGTGCAATCTCGCCGCGGCCCTCGGTCATCACGAAATCGATTTTGCTGGTGCCGATGATCTCGCGAATCGAACTTTCGGTCAGCTGGCGGACCGTATCATCCGGATCGGCAATCTTGAACAGGTAATCCGCGGCGTTATTGATTCGATACTGGGTGACGACATGTACGTTGACGATGTTCTCATCGCCCGTAAGCATGGTCGCCTCGACCGCAAACTGACGGAACGCATCCACGTTGACCTTATCGACATATTCAATCGGCCGCGGGAACCGGAAATGCGGGCCGGGCTGCAGCGTGGCGACAAACGTTCCAAACCTGCGCACCACGCCGCGCTCGGCCGGTTCGATGCGGTAGAACGAATCCACGACAGCCCACAGCAGGATCGCGGCGATGACGAGAAAGCCAATCGCGAAGCCACCTTCGCCGCCAGCGGGCACACGCCCTTCGCCGCCGCCACCTTTCCGGCCACCGAACAGCCTGCGGAGACGATCCTGAAGTTTGCGTACCACTTCGTCCAGATCGGGCGGACCTTGCTCGTTTCGTCGGCGACCCCAGGGGTCACGCTCGTTATCGTCTGGTTCGTTCCAGGCCAAGTGACAGGGCTCCTGCAAGTCATTGATGCGAGGCGGTTTGCCAGCGTTTGCGCTAGGCGTAGAGGCTTGAATTCTAAGAGGAAACCGGGATACCTGCAACCCGGAGCGGTCAGGCGTCGGTGGACTCCATCGGCAGTGGGTCAGGCAACGGTCCGAAATGCATTTCCGGCGGCGCCAGACCTGCCGATTGCCACAATGCGGCTGCCCGACCAGCGTCCAACGCAACCTCCACCAGCCACCCGTCGGCAGTCACTGCTTCGTCCAGCACCGCGCCAATCTCGAACAGACGCGCACGCAGCCGACCGGCTGACGCGGGCAGACTCACCCAGCATTGAAGTTTCGCCTGATTGATATGTTCGGCGACGGCATCCCGCAGCAGGTCCATTCCTTCGCCAGTGACGGCGGATACCCAGACGGCTGAAGGCAGACCATCCGCACCACGTTCCATGCGGGCAGCAGTGTCCGGCTGACAATCGATCTTGTTGTAAACGCGTACGACCGGGATGCTGGCAGCACCAATCGCCTCCAGAACCGTTTCGACTTCAGCGATACGCAAATCCCGTTCTTCAGCCGCGGCATCGATGACATGCAGCAACAACGTGGCTTCGCGGGTCTCTTCCAGAGTCGCCTGGAAGGCTTCGATCAACTCGTGCGGCAGATCGCGGATGAAGCCGACCGTATCGCTGAGCAACACCGGGTTCTCACCCGGCAGCTCCAATCTTCGGAGCGTGGTGTCCAGGGTGGCGAACAACTGGTCTGCCGCGAAGACTCCGGCATTGGTCAGCCGGTTGAACAGTGTTGATTTGCCGGCGTTGGTGTAACCGACCAACGAAACGATGGAGAGGTTGGCGCGACGCCGGGCGCGGCTGCTGTCCTGTCGATGCCGCCTGACCTTCGCAAGCTTGTCGTTGATCTGGCGAATCCGACGGCCGATGAGGCGGCGGTCGGTTTCGAGCTGGGTTTCACCCGGACCGCGCAGACCGATACCACCGCGTTGCCGCTCAAGGTGGGTCCATCCGCGTACCAGGCGCGTGGCAAGATGTTCGAGCTGCGCCAATTCGACCTGCAGCTTGCCTTCGAACGATCGGGCACGCTGGGCAAAGATATCGAGAATAAGGTCGATCCGGTCGATAACCCGCGTCTTGCACAGCTGCTCGAGATTCCGGACCTGCGCCGGCGACAGGGATTGATTGAAGATGACTACGTCGGCCTGAATGGCCTTGACCGCCGCGGCAAGCTCATCGACCTTGCCGCTGCCAATCAGGTAGCGTGGTTGCGGCTGTCTCTGCGGTGCATCGAGGACATCGAGCACCTCAACGTCCGCAGCGGCAACGAGTTCGCGAAATTCCGCAAGTTCCTCGGTACCTGCCTGCCCGCTCTCGTGCACATGCACCAGTACCGCGCGCTCGCCTGATTGGGGACGTTCAAATAACAGACTGCGTGCCCCTTGGTGGTTCAACCGTCTCCGGGCGGAGATACATCGTCACCCGCATCCTCGTCCGACCTCGGAAGTTTGATCGCTCGTGACGGAACAACGGTGGAAATTGCATGCTTGTAAACCATCTGGCTGACAGTGTTCCGCAAAAGAACCACGAACTGGTCGAATGATTCAATCTGGCCCTGCAGCTTGATGCCGTTTACGAGATAGATCGAAACTGGAACTCTTTCCTTGCGCAGCGCGTTCAGGTATGGCTCTTGAAGTGACTGGCCTTTGCTCATGGGTCTTCCCCCCATTTTAATTTTTGAATTATGTCCAGGGAAAACGGCGGTTCCGGACGTCAACACCTGCTGGCCGCGGCGCTTTCTAATTGCCGTGTTAGGCACGCACCGTCACGTCGAGTTCCGTTATGTCACTGGAATTGGTCCGGTCAAACCACGAGTACCCTCAACTCCGACCGAACGGTTGAAAGTATAACCAATTTCAATCGCAAAATAACGCGGAAGAAATTCGCTTAATGGCCATCTCGACGTGATTGGCCGCGCTGCTGTCCACCCAGGTCAAAGTCTCGTCAGCGCGCAGCCAGGTCAGTTGACGGCGCGCAAGCTGGCGGGTGGCGGCGATGCCGCGCGCAATCATTTCATTCCAATCACAGGCGCCAGCGACATATTCGGCCGCGTTTCTGTAGCCGACCAGTTTGAGTCCGGGAAGTGTTTTAACGTCGCCAAATCGCTCGCGAATCCAGCGCACTTCATTGATTAATCCACGGTCAAGCATCGCGTGATAACGACGCGAGATTCGCTCATGCAAGACAGCACGGTCTGACGGTGCAACGGCCATCGCCACCGTGGGACGCCAAACTTGCGGCCGTGAATCAGACAAATGCTCGGACATCGGTCTGCCAGTGATTTGCAAAATTTCCAATGCTCGCAGAATGCGTTGAGTATCGTTTTGGTGCAGGCGCCGCGCCGTCGCCGGATCACCCTCGCGTAGACGTTGGTACAGTGCCCCCAAGCCGTTCGCGGCAAGTTCACTTTCAAGCCCCTGCCGAACGGTGACATCCGCCGCAGGCAAAACGTCCAGCCCGTCCATCAGCGCACGGAAATACAGGCCCGTCCCGCCGACAAGCAACGGTATCCTGCCACGACCTGCAATGTCCGCCATCAATGCCTGGGCATCCGCGCGGAATGCGGCCGCGGAATAGCTCCTGTCGGCATCGACGACGTCAATCAGATGATGAGGAGCGCGCGCCAGCACCGAGGGCGAAGGTTTCGCCGTACCGATGGTCAGACCGCGATAAATCATCCCCGAATCGACGCTGATGATTTCGAATGGCCCGCATTCACAGAGCGCCAGCGCGAGATCGGTTTTACCGGCGCCGGTCGGCCCCATGATGCAGACTGCACGTTGCTCATCCATGATCGTTGATGAGCAGTTCCGGCCAGTCAGCGCCGAGTTCCGTGACAGCGACCGGTGGCGCCAGCGTCGCCGCAATCCCGAGCAAGGTACGCAGCCCGCCGGGGGTGTCCGGCGGCCGCCAGGCGGCTGCGATGGTGTCGGCGAGGACGGTGTCCATTTCCGCTTCGCAGACATCGTCGATTTGTGACAACAGACTGCAGAACAATTTGTAATCGATAGTGGGCATGCGCACCGGTACACGGCGCAAGGCGAGTTGGCCCGGACCGAGCTGGGAAAAATCAAAACCGCGCCACGCCAGCGGCTCGACCAGGCCAGCCAGCCGCTTGTTGCGGACCGGCTGCGGTATCAACAGTGGTCGCATTGCCACCGGTCCCGCGTCCGCCACCACAGCCCACAATGACTGCATGACCTGACGGCGGATGATTTCCCTGGCATCGCGGATCCGGATACCGTCACCCGCCAGTTCCACCAACCAGCGCTGGTCAAACAGGCGGATGTCGGCAGCATCCATGCCATTGGCATCGATACTGCGTCCGAAACGGTACCTCGCACCGCCGCGCGGCTCGGCGACAGGTTGGGCCGCAGCGGGCGTCACGTTTTCCTGCAACGCCCGGTTGCAACTTGCCAGTACGGCATCGTGAATCTGGCGCGGTTCGCGGAATCGCACCTCGGCCTTGGTGGGGTGAACATTGACATCAACCAGAGGACCGGGCACCGACAACGATAACGCATAGCAAGGATGGCGACCCACGGGAATGGCATCACCGTAGGCCATGCGTACTGCGTGACTGAGCAATCGGTCGCGCACCACGCGGCCATTCACGGCAAGGAACTGCACGTCATTCTGCGAGCGCGCGGCCGAAGCGGTTCCGACCCAGCCAGTTATCGCAATATCCGGCGCGACCACAGACAAGGTACGCGCCTCATGCACCACCCCTTTGCCGAACAGGGCATTGAACCGTCGGGCGAGCGATTTATCGTCCGTTGCCGGCAGCAGGGTAAAAGCAGGCTTGTCATCGTTGATTAATGTAAATCGCACCTGTGGATGGCAGAACGCCATCTGCTTCATTACCTTCTCGACATGCAGATACTCGGTCAGAGGCCGCTTCAGGAATCGCCGTCTCGGCGGGGCGTTGAAGAACAGATCATTGATCTCGATTCGCGTCCCCGGCGTCAGCGTCGCCGGCACCAGTCGTTGACCGGCAACCCCGCCGTTCACCGTGATTTCCATGGCATGGGGTTGGTCCGCCGGACGCGACTGGACACGCATTCTGGCCACTGCGGCAATGCTCGCGAGGGCCTCGCCGCGAAACCCGAGCGTTGCGATGTCACTGAGTTGATCGGCGTCGATAAGTTTGCTTGTGCAGTGGCGTGTGACCGCCAGGGGCAGCTGTGCGGATTCAATGCCGCAGCCATCATCGGTGACGACGATCCTGTCGATGCCACCGCCGGTGACTTCCACAGTGACCTGGCGCGCGCCGGCGTCCAGGCTGTTTTCGACCAGTTCCTTGACGATGGATGCCGGCCGCTCAATCACCTCGCCAGCAGCGATCTGGTTGATGACATGATCGGGCAACAAGCGGATTTCGTGCGCGGCTTCAACCATGCCGGCATTTTACGCGGAACGCTGCGGATGTCGTGTGCCCCGGCGTCAGGCCAGTGAACCGCCGTGTACTTCAGGGTATGCGCAAGACCTCGCCTACATGCAATGTGTCGCCACGCATGTTATTGGCAAGCATGATGTCAGATGCCTGTACGGCATAACGCCGGGCCAGCCCGGATACCGTATCACCCGGCGCGACCTTGTGCTCCCGGGCGGCCACCAGCGTGCCGGGCGGCGCATGGGTCTGGAAGTAGGAACGGATGCCGTCTCTGAGGGCAAGTGCCATCTGGCGGCGGAACGCGGTGTCGTTCAGACGACGTTCCTCGGTGGGGTTCGATATAAACGCAAGCTCAACGAGCAGCGACGGGATATCCGGAGACTTCAGCACCGCGAACCCGGCCCGCTCCACATTGCGCTTGTGCACCTTGCCAACTGTGCGCATCTTGCCCAGGACATGTTCCGCCGCATCGAGGCTGCCGTCGATGGCCGCCGATTGCGACAGATCCAGCAACACCGTCTTCAACATCTCGTCCTTGTCGCCCAAGGTGACGCCGCCGATGAGGTCGGAAGAATTCTCACTCTCCGCCAACCAGCGCGCGGCCTCACTGCTCGCCCCGGAACGGGAAAGTACATAGACGGATCCGCCGCTGACGTTGGGATCACGGAAGGCATCGGCGTGCAGCGATACGAAAAGATCAGCCTTGTGCTCACGCGCCAGCATGCTCCGCTTGCGCAGGCCGACATAGTAATCGCCGTCGCGTATCAACACCGCGCGCATACCGGGTTCCGCATTGACCAGGCGGGCCAGTTCCCGAGCCATCGCCAAGGTTATGACCTTCTCATAGCTGCCGGTACGTCCGATGGCACCCACATCCTCTCCGCCATGACCTGCGTCTATCGCGACCACCAGATCACGCGGTTGTCCGCTTCGAACAGGGGCTGGCTTGTCGACCGCGACCTGGGGCGGTGCGGTGTCGATCAGATCGAGAACCAGGCGGTGTCCAAACTTGTCGTGTGGCGACAGCAGGGAATTCTGGATTTCAACATCCTTGCGCAAATCGAGGACGATCCGCAGGTCGTGCGCGCCATGCCGCGCGTAGCGCAAACCGGAAATGATGTTCGGGTCCACGCCTGGCAGCTTCAGATCAGCGATATTGCGGACGTTCTTGATGTCGCAAACGATGCGCGACGGATTCTGGATGGCGAAGACTTCGTAATCAACGGAGTCACTGATATCGAGGACGACACGCGTCTGGCCGGGCGCCGGCCACATGCGGACACCCACCACATCGGCGGCAAACGCGCACTGCGCCAGCAGACACAGGACAGCTGTCATCAAGCTGGTTGCACAGATTTGAAACTTGCGTCTCAACCCCAAGCCCCTTCGCCGTTGGAATAGCGATATCGACAATTGCCCGTATTTTGTAATCGTTACCTGCTTTAATTCAAGAGCTTTAAGTGAAAAACGCGTTATTTATATGAATTACGTCAGTTTTCCGGACCGATCGAGCGCTTGGTGTTGCGTCAGGCAAGGCGCCAACCGCGCCAGCACTGCGGCGCCGGCGGGTGTCGATGTCGCGATTTCCACCGAGCGCCCGTCCACGGCGGACGGCGCCAGGGACAGCTGCATGTCAGGGACGAGATTCAGGCCCGCCGCACGTTCCGGCCATTCAATAAGTATCAGGGCGTTTTCCGCCAGGTAGTCACGCAAACCGGCTAATTCCAACTCCTGCGGGTCGGCCACTCGATACAGGTCGAAGTGGTATACCGCAAACCGCGCCGTCTGATACGGCTCTACCAGGGTGAACGTGGGGCTTTTGATGGCACCCTGGACACCCAGCGTACGGATTAATCCACGCGCCAGCGTCGTCTTGCCGGCGCCGAGATCGCCTTGCAGGAAAATAATGAACGGCGGTTCGATTGCCCGCGCGAGGCATTCGCCAAGGCGCAAGGTGGCGGCTTCATCCGGGCAATCGATCGCCCGTGTACCCGCTTCGTTCAAGGGTTCACCAGGCGTCGAACATGGGGCAACAGGTCGGTTGCCAGCAATCCGCGTTCGCCTGCCGCCGCTGCGCAATCGGCCGCGGTGGCATGCAGCCAGACGCCGGCAATTGCAGCATCATCCGGCCCCAGCCGTTGCGCCATCAAACCAGCGATGATGCCAGTCAGCACATCACCCATACCGCCACTGGCCATGCCCGGATTGCCGGCTCGGCAGATCCATGTCCTGCCCTCACTCGTGGTGATACAGCTGCCCGCGCCCTTCAAAACCACCGTACCACCATAGCGGTCGGCCAGCCGCCGCCCGGCGCCAAGGCGATCCTGCTGCACCTGCGCGGTCGACTCCCCCAGCAGCCGTGCCGCTTCTCCAGGGTGCGGTGTCAGCACGCGGTTCTCGCGGCGACCGGGTTGTTGCGCGAGCAGGTTGAGGGCATCGGCATCGATGACCATGGGCAGCTGGCTTTCCAGCGCGGTAGCCAACAAGCCTCGCGCCCAGGCGCCCTGCCCCAGTCCCGGTCCGACGGCGATGACAGTTGCGCGCGGCAGGAGTTGGCGCAAGGCGCCGGCTTCCGCGACCGCGTGGACCATCAATTCAGGCTGGGCAGCGAGAAACTGTGCCGCGTGGTCCGGATGGGTGGCGACACTGACAAGTCCGGCGCCCGTGCGTGCCGCGGCACTCGCGGACATCAGCGCCGCCCCCGCAAATCCTGGCGCGCCGCCGATGACCAGCACGTGGCCGAAGTCACCTTTATGGCTCACCCTTTGCCGCGGTTGCAGAAGCTGTTCGATCCGTGTGGATGTAATGAGGTGCGCGGCAATGGCTGCACCGTCGTAACCTGCCGCCGGAATATCAAGGTCAGCATTGACGATTTCACCGCAGACCGCCGGACCGTGGCCGGTGACAAGCCCGGGTTTCAGGGCGATGAATGTCTGCGTACATGCCGCATGGACGACTGCGCCCGGCGTAGCGCCCGTATCTGCGTTCAGTCCCGACGGCAGGTCTATGGCAAATACCGGCGCATCCGCGGCGTTGATGGCCATGATTGCCGCTTCGAAATCTCCGGCCGGCGGCCGCGCGAGACCAATGCCAAAAATCGCGTCGACGATGATGTCTGCCGCCGGCAACGATCCGTTCTGAAACGGCAGCGGCATAACGCCGTCCGCTAGCATCGCGTCACGACAGGCAGCGGCGTCGCCAGAAGCTACCGGCTTCCCTACCTCGAGCACGGTCACTGTCATACCCGCTGCGGCAGCGTGGCGGGCAACGACATAGCCGTCGCCGCCATTGTTTCCCGGACCGCAGACGACAACAACGGAGCGCGCATCCGGCCATCGACTGCGCAGCGTCGTCCAGGCAGCCGCGCCTGCGCGCTGCATCAACGAAAGGCCGGAAATATTCAGGTGTTCAATCGCCTTGCGTTCCACCGCGCGAACAGCAGCGACGTCCAATACGGCAGCGGATTGTGCTCCGCCGGCCATGGCTACGACTCGCGCCAGAGATGGGTGCGGTAATACGCCAGCTCGGCGATTGAATCCATGATGTCGTTGAGTGCAAGGTGACTGGAGACTTTGGCGAACGGCGCGACGTCCGGTCGCCAGCGACGTGCCAGTTCCTTCAGCGTGCTGACATCCAGGTTGCGGTAGTGGAAGAACTCGGCAAGCTCGGGCATTTCGCGGTAGAGAAAACGCCTGTCCTGGCAGATGCTGTTGCCGCACATCGGCGACTGACGATGACCGACATAGCGGCGCAGGAACTCCAGTGTGGCCTGCTCGGCCATGGCGGTCGTGACCTTGCTTTGCTTCACGCGCTCGGTCAGGCCGCTTTCACCGTGTTGACGGGTATTCCATTCATCCATTGCCGCCAGCAGATCATCACGCTGATGAATGGCGAGCACCGGTCCTTCCGCCAACACGTTCAGGTTGGCATCGGTGACGACGGTGGCGATTTCGATAATGACTTCGCGCTCGGGATCCAGACCGGTCATCTCCAGGTCGATCCAGATCAGTCTGTTGGCGGATTCATCCACGGTGGCGGTCATGGTCATAGCTCTCTGCGGCTGGCGATGGCGTGCGACAACGTACCACGATCGACAAATTCCAGCTCGCCGCCGATCGGTACGCCATAGGCAATGCGGGTGATACGTATGCCGGCATCATGGGCAATGCCACGCAGGTAGTGCGCGGTAGCTTCACCTTCCATGGTAGTACTGACGGCGACAATCAATTCTTTGACAACATGCTCATCAAGCCGCCGTGTCAATTGGTCCAGGCCGAGATTCTCCGGTCCGATACCATCCAGCGGAGACAATCTTCCCAGCAGGACAAAGTAGCGCCCACGGTAATCCGTAGCCTGTTCGATCGCGAGAATATCCTGCGGACCCTCAACAACGCACAGCTGGCTGTCATCGCGCCTGGGTGATGCGCACAGCTCGCAGACCTCATGCTCGGTAAACGTGCGACAGACAGAGCAATGGCCAATCTTCTCCACCGCTTCCTGCAGGATCTCGCCGAGCCGGCTCGCGCCTGCACGATCCCGCGCCAGCAGATGATAGGCAATGCGCTGCGCCGATTTCGGCCCCACGCCGGGCATACAGCGCAACGCGTCCGTCAGCTTCTGCAGCAGTGATGGTGTGGTCAAGCGTCGAGCACCTGCGGCATAAACGCTTGCCTCAGAACGGCAGCTTCATGCCCGGAGGAAGATTCATGCCGGCGGTCGCCTCCGCCATCTTCTCCTGGGTCATCTGCTCGACACGACGTACCGCATCGTTGACCGCTGCCGCGATCAGATCCTCGAGCATGGACAGCTCGTCGCCCTGCAACTGCGGATCGATCTGAACCCGGCGTACGTCATGCCGGCCGGTCATCGTCACCTTGACCATGCCACCACCCGACTCACCGGTGACTTCCATGGCAGCCAACCGTTCCTGTGCTTTCTGCAGGTTGGCCTGCATGCTTTGAGCCTGCTTCAGCAGGTTGCCGATTCCACCTTTCACGGTTTCACTCCCGAATGCATATTGACTGTGACTATCTACCTGGAGCCGGCTCAATGCCGCTCCACTCTGACTTCCTGCAGGTTGGCGTTGAAGTTCGACTGCAACGCCTGCACCAGTTCATCCGCCGCCATCTCGGCTTCGGCCTGTTGTTGTCTGGCTTTGGCCGCCGCAGCCTGTTGCGCCGAAGGTGTCTGCGCGGCGGTTTCCGCGGAGGTCGCAATGGCCAGGCGGATCGGCCGACCCAATCTCGACGTCAACGCTTCGGCAAGGCGATCTTCATACTTCCTGTTGCCCAGACCGGCCACCTGCGGATCAAGCGCCAGCCTGATCTCTCCGCCGGCAAAGCCGAGCCAGGCGCAATTGATCGCCAACTGGCGGACCAGGCCGGTAATTTCGAGTTCATCAATAAGCTGCGGCCAATCATCCGCATTCAACGATTCCGGATCGACCGGGCGTGCCGGATTCACGCTTTGCGCCGGGTCTTCATTCGCGACAACGGCCGGCGGCGCCACCTCCGGACGTAGTGGCTGCGCGACGGCGCGCATGGCATCCCGTGCCGGTGTTGCCGATGGGGGCATTTGAGAGACGGACGATGCCTGCGTGCCACGCGCCATCGCACCCCCGGGTTTGCCGCCGGGCGCAGGCGCCGCCGGCGCAGCGACTGCCGGCGAGACCGGGACAGATCCCGGCGCGGCCAGCGGCCGGAACGCCAACATTCGCAGCAAGACCATTTCGAAGCCGATGCGTGGCTCAGGCGCCAATGGCAGATCGCGACGACCGGTCAAACCAATCTGGTAATACAACTGGCAATCTTCTGCACTCATGCGTCCGGCCAGCTCAACCACGCGCGCATCATCTTCCAACCCGCCCGCGGCTTCGCCCAACACCTGACAGACGGCGATCCGCTGCAGCAATGCCAGCAGTTCGCCGAGGACATCGTGAAAATTCGCGTTGCCCTGGCCCAGTTCACGCGCGGCATTGATCAACCGGCCGCCGTCGCCGGCCAACAAGGCGTCCACCATGGCGCCAAGATCCGTGCCGCTGACCGTTCCCAGCATGGCCGCAACTTCGCCGGTCTTCAGTACGCCACCGGCATAGGCAATCGCCTGGTCCAGCAGGCTGAGCGAATCGCGCACGCTGCCGTCGGCGGCCCGCGCAATCAGGTCCAGCGCATCGATGTCGAATGGAATTTTTTCCGCAACGAGAATCCGCTCGAGATGGCTGCGGATTTCATGGACCGGTACCCGCGTCAGATTGAATTGCAGGCAGCGCGACAGTACGGTGATCGGCAAGCGTTTCGGATCAGTGGTCGCGAGCAGGAACTTGACGTGTTCGGGCGGCTCCTCCAGCGTCTTCAACAACGCATTGAAGGAATGGTTGGAGAACATGTGTACTTCGTCGATCAGGTAAACCTTGAAGCGGGCACGGGTCGGTGCATAAGGCACGTTATCCATAAGCTCGCGGGTTTCATCCACCCGCGTACGCGACGCGGCGTCGACTTCAATCAGATCGACACAACGCCCGGTATCCACTTCCAGACAGGTGGCGCATTCACCGCAGGGGTTGCCACTGACGCCGGCCTCACAATTGATGGCCTTGGCAAAAATCCGGGCGATGGTGGTTTTGCCGACACCCCGGGTCCCGGTAAACAGGTAGGCGTGGTGCAGCCTGTCGCTGTCGAGTGCATTGCGCAGCGCGCGGACGACGTGGGTCTGGCCGACCACATCATCAAACCGGCGCGGGCGCCATTTTCTTGCCAGAACCTGGTAACTCATCGAGCAACGCCCACCAAGACAAATTTCATCCGCGGAATTTTGCGACCACCTGAAATGAAAAGTGGCCCCGCCAGCCACACCCCGGCGCCCGTATCCATTGTTACCGCTGCTCCCTTCCGGGCCTGACGGGGTTCACAACTTCACGTCGCGAGGGGACCGGCGTTGCCACCGGTCGCCATTGTAAACGATCGGCGAGGAGGTTTGACCGTCGGCGTGGAAAAATGCCCCGTGACCGGTACTTACGGGCGTCAGACGGGGGTGGCCGGCAGCACCCGGCGCGGGGCGGGATTGCGGCGTAGCGCTCGGACGGGATCGAATCAATTCGCGTCGACGTCGACGGGAATCTGGCCATCGATGAACTGCAGGCGGGCCAGGCGGGCGTACAGCGGCGCCCGTTGCATGAGTTCCGTATGCGTGCCCACATCGAGCAGGCGGCCGTGGTCAATCAATGCGATCCGATCCGCCTTGAGCACGGTTGCCAGGCGATGCGCTATGACCAGTGTCGTGCGATCACTTGTCAGTCGTTCGATCGCCTGTTGTACAAGTCGCTCACTCTGTGCATCCAGCGCGCTGGTGGCTTCATCGAGCAGCAACAGGTAAGGATTCTTCAGGATGGCCCGCGCAATGGCGATACGCTGGCGCTGACCGACCGACAGGCGTACGCCGCGCTCGCCCAGAAACGTGTCGTAGCCCTCAGGCAACGCGCGGATGAATTCATCGGCTGCCGCGGCTTGCGCCGCCTGCTCAATTTCCACGTCGGTCGCGTTCAATCGACCGAGCCTGATGTTCTCACGCGCAGACGCGGCGAAAATCACCGGGTCCTGAGGAACGACGCCGATGAGCCCGCGCAGCGCAACCGGGTCCATATCACGCAACACCGTATCACCGACCCGGATGTCGCCGCTCTGATAATCATAAAAACGCAGCAACAGCTGGAACACGGTGCTCTTGCCGGCGCCGGAAGGACCAACCAGCGCCACGGTCTCCCCTTCGGCGATGCGCAAGGTGAAACCATCCAGTGCATTGGTATTCGGCCGCGAGGGATAACTGAAGCGGACATCATCAAATATAAGCGCGGTACCACTGCCCAGAACGGGCGCCCTGGGTACAGCAGGCGCCTGGATCGCCGGTTCCTGGTGCAGCAGTTCCACCAGCCTTTCTATGGCGCCCGCCGCGCGTTGCAACTCGCCCCACTGCTCTGACAAACCGGCCGCCGCGGACCCCACGAATATTGCGTACAACAGAAACTGCCCCAACTGCCCGGGCGACATCGATCCATCGATGACAGCGTGCGCGCCCAACCAGAGTATGAAAGTGATGGCGAGAAATAGCGCCGAAATCGCGTATGCAGTCAGGAAGGCACGCACCCGGGCCCGGCGGATAGCGGCAACGTAAGCCTGTTCGACCGAACCGCCATAACGTTCGGACTGCTTCGACTCCAACGTATATGACTGGACCAGGGCCATGGCATTCAGCGTTTCACCCGCGAGGCCGCTGGAATCGGCGATGCGATCCTGCGAATCGCGGCTCAAACCACGCACGCGCCGCCCGATCAGAATGATTGGCACCAGCACAACCGGTATCGTGACCAGAATGTATCCGGTCAGCGCGGGACTGGTGATCGCGAGCAACGCCAATGCACCGACCAGCTGCAGCCCCGTACGTATCGCAATCGAAAATCCGGAACCGGTGATTGACTGTACCAACGTGGTGTCGGTGGTCAGCCGGGACAACACTTCACCGGACTGGGTGGTCTCGAAGAAGCTCTGGTCCAGCCGCATCAGGTGCCGGAAGACAGCGCGCCGCAAGTCCGCCACCACCCGCTCGCCGATCCAGGTCATCAGGTAATAGCGCCAGGCGGCAAAGACGGCGAACAACAGCGTCACCCCCGCCAGCGCAATGAAATAACCATTGATCGTCCCTGCATCGTCCGAGGCGATTCCGGCATCTATCACATAGCGCAACGCGATGGGCAACATCAGCAATGCAGCCGCGGCTACCAGCAGCGCAAATATTGCAAAGGTGATCTGCAGCCGGTACGGACGCAGATACGGCAACAGTGCGCGCAGCGGTCGGATGCTGCGCGATTTCGGGCGATTTTCGATATGGCCTGGGGGCATGGCCGCGCGAGTATAGCGCAAGCCCTATCGCGCCGCAGGTGACAATCACCGTCACCGGGCCGTATCATCATCGACCAATCAATGGAGCGGGAATGGTCTGCCATGGTCCAGGGGCTTGTCGGCATCGCCGTGTTCGTGCTGATCGCCTGGATTTTCAGTGAAAGCCGCCGGGCGGTCAGTTGGCGGCTGGTGATATCCGCCATCGCTCTGCAATTCGTGCTCGCCGCGCTGTTGTTGTACCTCCCGGGTTCGCGTGTCGTATTTGAATGGCTGAATTCCGCCGTCAATGCGCTGCAGGACGCCACTCTGGCTGGAACCAGTTTCGTCCTCGGTTACGTCGGCGGCGCGGCAGCGCCGTTTACGGTGACTGACCCCGGTGCGCAGTTCATACTCGGCTTCCGTGGTCTGCCACTGGTGCTGGTCATCAGTGCGATCACGTCTGTCCTTACCTATTGGGGCGTGCTGCCACGAATCATCCACGGCTTCGGCCTGCTGTTGCAGCGTACGCTCAAGCTCGGCGGCGCCACGGGCTTTGCCACCGCAGCGAACATCTTCGTCGGCATGGTCGAAGCCCCGTTATTTGTAAAACCGTACCTTTCGCGGATCAGCCATGCGGAATTGTTCATTCTGATGGCAACCGGCATGGCCACGATCGCCGGCACAGTGCTCGTACTTTACGCCACGATACTGGCGCCGCTGATCGACGACGCCATCGTGCACCTGTTGATTGCTTCGGTAATCTCCGCGCCGGCCGCGATTGGCATCGCGATGATCATGGTGCCGGAGTCCACCACGCAGACCAGTGCCGAATGGGTACCGGAACGCGGTGCGAACAGCACGATGGATGCCATTGCCAACGGCACACTGGGCGGACTGCAACTGGTGCTCAATATTGCCGCGATGTTGATCGTACTGGTCGCGCTGGTGGCTTTGGTCAATGCCACGTTGAGCCTGTTACCTGATTTCGCAGGCGCACCGCTCACTCTGGAACGCATGCTTGGCTGGATCATGGCGCCCCTGTGCTGGTGTATGGGCATTCCCTGGGCCGAAGCAACCACTGCCGGCCAGTTGATGGGCGTGAAAACCGTGCTGAACGAATTGATCGCCTACGCGCGGCTGGCCGATCTTCCGCCGGGGGCATTGAGTGCCCACAGCACCTACATCATGACTTACGCCTTATGCGGTTTCGCCAATTTCGGCAGCCTGGGCATCATGATCGGCGGGCTGGCGGCGATGGTTCCCTCGCGTAGGGTGGAAATCATCGGCCTTGGTATGCGCTCCATCGCTGCCGGCACATTGGCCACCTCGATGACCGCCGCCGTGATTGGCATCCTGTTACCGGCCTGATGCGCAAAAAGCTGCAGCGCCTGGTTCATGAATTCGACTACCTGCGCGGACATCTGACCCGCGCACTACCTGATACTCCGGACGCGCCGAAAAAGATTTTTGTCATTGGCACCGGTCGTTCCGGTACCCATTGGTTGGGCGAGACGCTTGGGTCGCACCCGATGGTTCACGTCGCCATTGAAAGCAATCCGGAATTCGGCTGGGTCACCCGAATGGCGCTGGACCCGGCTGAGCGCAGCCGCTTGCTGCCGCGCCTTGTCCATCGCTATGACATTTATCACCGACGCTTCGCACCGTTGCATTATGCGGACAAAAGCCATCCCAACCTGTGGTTGATGGAACCGCTGATGGCGGCTTTCGCTCACGCCCGGTTCATCGCCATCACGCGGGAGATAGAACCGACGGTTGCCAGCATGCTGCGCCATAAAGGCGTCCGCTTCTGGATGGAAAACTGGCAGCAGTATCCGATACCCAACCTGTTGCTCGGGATCACAGCGGACAATCGCGAACAATACATATCCTGGAGCCTGGAACAACGCAGTACATGGCGGGTGATTTGCCACACCCGGGAGATCGCCCGGCTACAGCAGCTGTATCCGGATCGGCTGCTGGTGCTCGAGTACTCCCGATTGCTACTCGATCCCTTTCGATGCACGCTCGACCTTGCTGCATTTCTCGGCGTAACGGCGGATTTTCATCCACCACTGGCCAATCGATCGCGTGACGATGACTGGCGACAGCGATTGAACGGCGCCCAGATTCAGGAACTGCGGGCGTTTGCCGCCACCCATGATGCGCAGGACATGCTGACTGGAACGAACTGACAATGCCGTTGCGCGTCTACACCTATCGCAGCCGTCGATTCCCCGCCGGCAACTTCGGGGACGTGATTTCGCCATGGTTGATCGAACGCGTATTCGACATACCCGCGCGCGCTGCGGACGTTGGCGACTGTGATCTGGTTGCCGCCGGCAGCGTTCTCGATCTCGTGATGTCCAGGCGTTGGCGCCGCTGGCTGCACGGGAAGTTTGAATTGCCCTACCTTTGGGGAACCGGCACTGCACGGCCCGGCCCCCTCATCCAATATCCACGACAACGTCTGCTCGCGCTGCGTGGGCCTTCGACAGCACAGCGGTGTGGCTGTGCCGAAGGTGAACTGCCTTTGGGCGACCCGGTCTGGTTGCTGGCGGAGTTACAGCTTGCTACGCCCACCACCCGAAAAATCAACGTGATTCCGCATATCAGTCATGCGCAAGACCGGGAAATGCGTAATCTCGCCATTCGCCTCGGCGCCGGCCTGATTGATCTTGGCGCCGACATCGACTCGGTGTGCGCCTCGATCAAGGCTTCGACGCTGGTCATCTCCAGCAGTCTGCACGGTCTACTGGGCGCTTTGGCGCTGGGTATTCCCGCCATCTGGTGCACACCGGACAGCGGGCGCGGATTACACCCGTGGAAATTTTCCGACGCCCTCGGCGCAGTGGACACGAAAATGGTCTGCCATCGCCCGGAGACGTTGGCGACGCTGAGCATGGACGCTCTGTATGACCTCGCCACGCAGGTAAGCACGGCAAGGATTGCAGAGCGATGCGATGCATTGCGGAGCGCGTTCTCGCCTGTTCTGTGAATCACGTTACGGGAACCCACGTCCGACGCAAAGTGGCTGCGTGGTTTGCAGTTGGATATGTCTGGTCAGGACCGTGCGAGGCATGGATGCCGAGCCCGAGCGTACAGGGATGTATTCACAGCGGGTCCTGAGCGGACATATCCAACTGCAAACCTCACGGCGTGGCGAAGAGCGGTTTCCCCCACCGCCGTTCAACTAACCGTTGACGTAAACCGAATTCAGCCTTGTTGTCACTAGCACGCGATAACCGTTGGCGGACATCAATGCCGCTTGCGCCGTGGATTGTTCCGGCGTCGCCGTCTCGGTGATGATCATTCGAGGTCGCAAATCCTGCGTAGCCGTTGCGAAAAAGTGTTCGAGCACGGCATGCTCACCGCCTTCGATGTCGATTTTCAGCGCGTCCAACGCTGGCAGGGGAAAACGCATAACGATATCCAGCAATGGCCTGGCAGACACGACGTCACCGGGACCATCGGCAACCACCGAAGTCTGGCCCAGATTGTCGACGGCGTGCGCAAGCCGGACCTGGCCCACCTCGGACGCGACCGCCTCGGCAACCACAGCGACCTCCTCTGCCCGGTTGAGCGCGAGGTTGTCACACAGACGGCCGCGCAGCAGCGCCGAAGGCTCGATGGCAATCGCGACCAGGGGACGCTGTGCGCGCTGGCAGATTTCGCGGACAAACAATGTATACAGGCCGACGTTGGCGCCTACATCCACAAAATGGAATGGCCCGCTGCCGGCGTGGATATGTGCGGCCAGCAGTTCTCGCTCATCGGCGTCCCAAAGTTGCGGAGTTGCGTAAACCCGCTTCTCACACAGGTTACGCGCCGGGTACAGGCGCGCGCGCTGATGGCCGAAAAGGATCACATCCAACGGGCCGGCAAGACTGGCGCCGGCGAGCCGACGCAGCAGGAAGGTCAGCCAGCGCAATGGTCCGTGTGCAGGTAACCGCGCCGCCAGCGCGCGGCATGTGCGTCGCACGGGCGGCGGCGCATGCGCGCCAAACGCGGCGGTTCCGGCTTCCTCCATCAATTATTCCAAATGCATCGGCAAGCAACTCGTACGAGCGATGCTTGGCCGCCTGATCGTGGGTCACCGTCACGACCATCAATTCCTCGATGCCCAGCGCCTCGGCAAACGCCTTGCAATTGACTGCGAACATCATCAGGGCGGCCAATGAAGTATGTCGGCCAGCGGGTACGCTCGCCGGGTGCGGTGACAGCTTGTGGACCAAGCTCCGCCAGCGCCGCGTCCGGCGGTGCTATCAGCGGCTTGCCCTGCCGCAAGCGGCGTCGCAGCAGCCGCACGCTGGCGGCGAGATGCTGTGCTTCAGCGTCGGTCTCGGCACAGATGACACCCACCGCGGCCATCGCCTGCGGCGACGGATCTGCCAGCTCGAGGGTTGAAAATAACGCTGGTAGGTCGCAATCGCTTCCGTGGTATCACTGGCGCCCGAAAAAATGGGCAAACGCATATGGGATACCCACTGTGCCGCGGCCTGCGCACTCCACATGCTGGAGCCGAGTAACCAGATGATCGACGCCGGCGGCGTATGGGTCGCCATGGGAATGCCTGCGAATGGGTGGTCACCGGGAAAGCGCCGTTCCAGGTAGGCGATCAACTCACTGACTTGTTCGACAAAGTCATCCGGCATCGGTGAACGGCTGCGTTCACGGCGCAAGGCGAGCATTTCGATCGCTCCGCCGCCCGGCGCGCGACCCAACCCCCAGGTCGATTCGTCCGGGCGCCATCGCATTCAGCATGCTGAAGACTTCCGCGACTTTCAGGGGACTGTAGTGCGGGAGCATCACGCCGCCACTTCCCAGGCGAATCCGATCGGTCTCGCCCGTCAACCGCGCCAGCAGAATTTCCGGTGCGGGACTCGCCAGTGCGCCCATCGCGTGGTGCTCAGCGATCCAGATGCGCCGGTATCCCAGCCTATCGCCCAACTGGGCCAGTGCGATGGTATTGCGCAATGCGCTGGCGAAGTCATTGCCTTCGGCAATTGGCGATTGGTCGAGAATGGATAACTTCAATGTATTGCTCATCGGCGTCGTTCGCGTCCGGGGCTAGTTCGATGGCGGTGGCGCCGTACCCATGAATTTCTCACGGGCGCGCTTGAGCCGCAGGAAGCGCGCCTTGCCGTAAGCGAGCGACATTGTCATTCCGTCCATGCCGTAAAAATGAAATAGCGCCGCAATATGTACAACCTGAGGAATCCCAGCAACGGTTCCAGCCCAATCCGCCAGGCCGACGGCACCCGGCCACGTGCGACCATATCGCTGGCCTGGGATTCGGCATAGTTGAACAACTTGGCCCGGAAGTGTGCCAGTGATCGGAAACTGTGGTGCCATACCTGCCCGTGAGATCGGCGATTTCGCCGCTGGTCACCGCCACCGAATCGTGTACCGGACTGTCCGCGAAGCCGGCCTGTTGCCGATCATAAAGGCCGCACAAACCTGTGTGATGGCGCCAGTCGTCGCGGCTTGGGATCACGCCAGTGAACCATCTGCCAGCGGAAGGCCGCGGCGCCGATGCCTGTTGTGTCGCCGTTAATGAATGAACGGATCGAATCTGCCAGCGCCGGGCTGACGACCTCATCCGCATCGAGGTTGAGTAACCATCGGTTGCGGCACTGCTGTTCACCGAAAATCTTCTGTTGGCCATAACCGGGCCAGTCATGGCTAATGACCCGCGCCCCGGCAGCCCTGGCGATATCGCAGGTGCCGTCGGTGCTGCCGCTGTCGATCACGATGACCTCGTCCGCCCAATCGGCAACGCTGGCCAGCGTGCGCCCGATGCGATCCGCTTCATTCAATGCGATCACAAATACCGATATGGGAAGCCGTTCCGGCATAGAAGACAAAGAGATCCGTACCATACCTTCCTGGGCAGTTTCCGCATGCCCAAGTCCATGGGCCTGCTGGTATCATTAGGCTATGCAACGTATCCAGGCCTATTACCGAATTGAATCCGACGCCGCCGATGTCGAGCGCAAGGCCCAGGCCATCGCCGTGGAGCAAAGCGTGGAGATGCCGCTGGCGCCGATTGATGATGCTTACGTGCTGGAGAATGTCATTGCCAGCGTCGGCGAGATCGTCGCACTCAACCATGGCCAGTTCAAGGCACGTATCGACTACGGCGTGGATACGGTCGGTGATGACGTCGGCCAACTGTTCAACGTGTTGTTCGGCAATTGCTCCATGCTGCCCGGTGTCGAAATACTCGATGTGGAACTGCCGCCCGCATTGTTGGCACGATTGCGCGGGCCACGTCATGGCATCAACGGTATTCGCAAATTGCTTGGCGTAGAACGACGGGCCATCACCGCCACGGCCTTGAAACCGCAAGGGTCGACGACCGACAAGCTGCTGCAGTTGTGTCAGGCCATGGCAGAGGGTGGTATCGACATCATCAAGGATGACCACGGAATCGTTGATCAATATCCGCACTGCCGGTTTGCCGAGCGCGTGCCGGCACTGCAACGCTGCGTACGCGAAGTATCAGCGCGTACCGGCCACAAGGTGATCTACGCGCCGAATCTTTCCGGTGATCTGTTGAACATGCTGAAGCAGCTCGAGCTGTGTCGGGACGAAGGCGTGGAAATGGTCATGGCGCCTCCCATGTTGATGGGTCCGGCGAACTTCAACGCGCTGGTCGAGCAGTGTGACGTTCCAATCCTCGCCCATCCCACTTTTGCCGGCGCCCGCCGAATCGCGCCGGAACTGTTGTTCGGCAAACTGCTCCGACTGGTGGGCGCCGACGGCATCATCTTCACCAACTACGGCGGCCGATTCAGCTATTCGCTGGCGCAGTGCACGGCGCTGGCGGCTGCGTCACGCGCTCCGTGGGGTAATATTGCGCCGGCCATGCCGGTGCCTGCCGGTGGCATGACGGTCGAACGGGTACCGGAGTTGCTGGCGACTTACGGTGCCGACACGATGCTGTTGATCGGTGGCAGCCTGCTGGAGGCCGGACCGCGACTGCGTGATCGCACGCAATCATTTGTGGACAGTGTTGCAGCCTGCAGCGCAGGTGGGTGAAGCGCCGGCCGCCGGTCATATTCCTGTAATATTGAGCCGTTTCAATGCGCGCAGACTTGATACGAGCTCATGGCCGCAAAACCTTACATACTCATTGTCGAAGACGAAGCCGCGATACGTGAAATGACCGCGTTCGCACTGCGCGGCGCCGGCTTTGATACCGCGGAAGCGGAAGACACCCGCCAGGCGACAGAGTGCATGGAAGCACGCAAACCGGACCTGGTGCTGTTGGACTGGATGCTCCCGGGCCTGTCCGGGCTGGAACTCGCCCGCCGCCTGCGCCAGGACTCGACCACCGCGCAGGTCCCGATCATCATGGTCACCGCCCGCGCGGACGAACAGGACCGGATCCGCGGCCTGGAAATCGCCGCCGACGACTACGTCACCAAGCCGTTCTCGGTCCAGGAGTTGATCGCACGCATACGTGCCGTCCTCCGCCGCACCTACGAACCGACCACCGATGAAGTCGTTACCGCTGGCACACTGACGATTGATCATCAAACGCGCCGGGTGACCGGCGCTCGCGGCACACTGCAGTTGAGTCCCACCGAATACAAGTTGCTGCATTTTTTTGCCACTCACCAGGAACGGGTGTTCTCCCGCGACCAGTTGCTGACCCAGGTCTGGGGCGACGATGCGTACATTGATGAGCGCACGGTGGACGTCCACATCCGACGATTGCGCAAGGTCCTGGGTCAGGCCGATGCCGACAGTTATATCCAGACCGTCCGCAGCGTCGGCTACCGGTTTTCACCCACCACCCACTGAGTCACACGGCTTGCGGCTGCCGGGTTCTTCCAACCTGTTGACCATATTCGTGTTTTGCGGCATTCCGGGCCTGCCTGTATCATGCGGCGCTGAGCAGACCACGCGGCGGCACAGTCTGCCCCGGAGGCGTTGGATACGATGTTAGGGTTCGATCTGTTTCGGTTGACGGTCGTACTGGCGCTCGCGCTGGTCGCCGGGCTGCTTGCAGGCAATATCACGCTCGCACTGCTCATCGCGGTGAGCGGATACCTTGTATGGCAATCCATCATGCAGAAGCGATTGCTGCACTGGATTCAACAGCGCAAACAATTTGAACCGCCCGAAGTTCCTGGCATATTCGAAGAACTCAGCTTCGAAATCGATCGCCTGCGTGATCGCCACAAGCGGCGCAAGAAACGTCTCTCGCGCTATATCAAGGATTTCCAGAACGCGACCCGGGCGCTGCCCGATGCGACCATTGTGATAGACCACCTCGGCACGGTGCGCTGGGCCAACAAGGCGGCAGGCGCCACACTGGGCGTCAACTGGCCGGCAGACAACGGCCAGCGCCTCACCAACCTGGTACGCAGTCCCGAACTGCGAAACTTCATCGAACACCTTGAACCGGATTCGTCCCTGAATCTGGTGTCGCCCATCGACGATCTCACCTACCTCAGCCTGCGCCTGGTGCCCATCGCCGCCGAGGACTGGTTGCTGGTCGCGCGCGACGTGACCGATCTGCAACGCGCAAACCAGGCCCGCAGTGACTTTGTCGCCAACGTCTCGCACGAGCTGCGCACCCCTATCACCGTATTCCGCGGTTATCTTGAGGCGTTACGCAGCCAGCAGGACCAGATGCCCGAACAATGGCATACCGCCTTTTCGCACATGTCTGAGCACGCGCTACGGATGCAGAACATCATCGAGGACCTGCTGTTGCTGTCGCGTCTGGAACGTCAGGCGGTGCCGGCCGAAATGGCCCCGGTACAGGTGTCTTCGATGTTGACGTCGATACAACAGCAGGCCCAGGACCTCAGTGGCGACCAGGGGCACCTGTTCTCGCTCGAACTGGATGCGAAGTTCCGCATCATGGGCGCAGAAAAAGAGCTGTTCAGCGCGTTCTCAAACATCATTTTCAATGCCGTGAAATACACGCCGCCAAGAGGCGTCATCCGAATCCGCTGGTATCGCGATGATAAAGGTGCGCACATGGAAGTGCAGGACAACGGCATCGGCATTCCGCCGCACGATATCCCGCGTGTCACCGAGCGTTTTTATCGGGTGGATGAAGGGCGTTCACGTGCCCATGGTGGCACCGGTCTGGGGCTGGCCATCGTCAAGCACGTTCTGCAACGTCACAAGGCCACCTTGACGGTCACCAGCGAACTCGGCAAAGGCAGTACCTTCCACTGCAGCTTCCCGCTCACAGCCATCGTAGAAGCTGACTTGAGTGGCGCGATTGAGCAAGACGAAAGCGAAATAGCCTGATCGGACAGACGCTGATTGATATCGCGGTCTTGAGCAGTAGCCGGAACCGCTGTGCGGAGGTTGGCAGCTGGCTC
>JACKNH010000018.1 GCA_024234975.1 Gammaproteobacteria bacterium | reverse complement strand
GTGATGAACAGGTGCGAGGAAACCTTCATACCTTCTATCTGCTGAAAATACGGGTGCGCCTCCCACGGCAGGCAATTGGTGAACAGGCGGGCCACGCAGCCATTACCAAACTCATTCGGCGGCAGGCTGATTCCATGCAGAACCAGAAGGTCGATGTCTGTGCCAGGCGGCCGCTCGTCGAAGTTCGGCGAAGGGATGAACTGCGCCCCGCCGACGAGCCCGGTTGTGGTGTCGCAGGCGAACGTCATGCGCAGTCAACGCTGCCCATCGTGAGGTTGAGCGATGGCCCCCCGTCGCGGGCTGGCCGGTGTCTTGCCAAGGTTGCATATTTTTCAATCATCGCCCTGCTGCCCGACAAATAAATTATCGTTACCGCATGGTGTGCCGCCGCCGCGGCCCGCCCACTGGCCGGCATGCTAGCGCAACGGCAGCCACGAGGTAAGGCAGATATGCGACAATGGCTTAACAACGTTCTGTCCACCGGAGTAGCCCGTGGGATCCATTCGCCAAGACGCCACCGACCTGCTGGTCGATATCGAAGCCATCGTTCAACTCGCGCTGGCCGAAGATGTCGGCAGCGGCGACCTGACCGCCGACCTGATTCCCGAAGCCAGCCATGCCACCGCCACTGTGGTCTCGCGCGAGCAATGCGTGTTGTGTGGCACGCCCTGGTTCGACCGGGTATTTGCCCGGCTGTCACCGGATATCCAGATCACCTGGCACTTCAAGGATGGCGACGATATCCCGGTCAACAGTGTGCTCTGCGACCTGGCTGGTCCGGCCCGTCCGCTGGTGACCGGCGAACGCACCGCGCTGAATTTTCTGCAGACACTCTCCGGCACCGCCACGCTGACGCGCCGCTTCGCCCGCGTGCTGGAGGGTACCGCCACCCGCCTGCTCGATACCCGCAAGACACTGCCGGGTCTGCGCCGCGCCCAGAAATACGCGGTTCAGGTTGGCGGCGGGCACAACCATCGGGTTGGCTTGTTCGATGCCATTCTGATCAAGGAAAACCATATCGCGGCCGCAGGCGGTATCACAGCGGCGATTACCCAATGTCATCAGCGCCATCCGGGCGTGCCGGTGGAATGCGAAGTGGAAACGCTGGCCGAGGCACAGGAAGCGGCGACTGCCGGCGCCGACATGTTGCTGCTCGACAACTTCTCGCTGGAACTGATGACCCAGGCGCGTCGCAACGTGCCCAAACATATCGAGCTGGAAGCCTCGGGCAATGTCGACATCAATCGCTTGCGCGCCATCGCCTCCACCGGGGTCAACTACGTCTCGGTCGGCACCTTGACCAAGCACGTCAAGGCCATCGATCTGTCGATGCGCATCGCCTGATGTGCGGCCGCTTCACGTTACACACCGCCAGCGACATCATCGCGCAGGCGTTTGACGTAACGCTGGAGCACGAGACCGCACCCCGCTACAACATTGCCCCCAGCCAACCGATCCTTGGAATCCGGCTGGACGAGATGGGCCGCCGCGTGGCGACGTTCTTTCGCTGGGGGCTGGTGCCGTTCTGGGCCAAGGATGCTTCGATCGGCAACAAGCTGATCAATGCGCGGGCCGAAACCGTGGATGAGAAGCCATCGTTCCGCGCGTCGTTCCGCCATCACCGCTGCCTGGTTGTCGCAGATGGTTACTACGAATGGCACACGGGGCCCGATGGCAAGCAACCTTACTACATCACGCCCGCCGATCCGGCCCGTCCGCTGATGGCGTTCGGGGGTCTGTTCTCGACCTGGCACAGCCCGGACGGCAGCGAGCTCGATACTGCCGCCTTACTGACTTGTGCGCCCAACAATGCATTGAGCTTCATTCATGATCGTATGCCGGTCATCATCGAACCGGACAATTGGCAGACATGGCTGGACCCGCGCACGGACCGCAAGGCATTGAAGCCCCTGCTGGGGCCCGTCGCCGACGATCGGTTAACGCCTGTCGCGGTCAGCAAAATGGTCAATACGCCGCGCAATGACGACGCCCGCTGCATAGAACCCGTCGCCGACGGCACCCATGGTTGAACTTGCATAAAGCACGGAGGCCGAACCACCGATATCGTGAGAAACCGGCACGTATGTGCCGAAAGATGTAGAGAGTGCGGAAACAGTTGTGACGGCGTTTGAAGATATCCTCAATGGCAGCGGAGAATTGCTGCTGAAGGCCTTCTACCGGAGCGCGCAAGGCGACACCGGTACCGCCACGCGCACCCGCTTCGCCGGCCGCCTCGGCCTCACCCAGGGTCAACTCATCTGTGCGCTCGGCTTCAACAGCCAGTTGCCCGACCTGCCCGATGTGATTTCCATCCTGGGCTATGAGTCGTACGACGGGCTTGCACGCAAGCGCGATGAATTCTTCACCCAGGATGTTTACCGCGAACTGGGCATGCGCGATGTACTCGCGATATATCTTCACGTCGCCAACGACATGCGTCTGCTGGAAATCATGCAGCACCTGCTGGTGGCGCGCATCACTCGCATCGAGGAACGCGTTGAGGAAACGGTCAATTCGATTCTGATTGAACGGTACAAGAAAGAGATGCGGGCGATTTACAGCAGCGGCATCGCCCAGAATGATTTCGTCGAGTTCCGCTTGAGGCAGATGGACAGCGGCTTCCGTGCCCTGCTCAACGAAACCGCATTGATTGCCGAGCATCGCCTGGTACCGATAGGCGATCTGTTCTTTCGCAACACGTTGCTGCCTGAAGAGAAGCGCCGCTTGATCGCACGCGGCTATGTGCCGCGCGAGCTGATTGAACAGCGCCTGGAAGATCCCGACGTCACGCCCTCCGAGCGTTCAATGCTGCTGACGCAGTTGGAAAACCTGGCGGAGGAATAGGGCCAAACCTACCCCGTCATCCCCGCCAAGGTTAAGCGACCCTTCGAAGCGTAGATCCGTCATTCCCGCGAAGGGTCAAACGATCCTGCGATGCGTCGTCACTGCTGCGCGGCGATCCCAGCGCGATTCCCGCGAAGTCGTTCCGATCATTCCCGCTGAAGGCGGAATCCATCGCATCCACTCCGTCATTTCCCGCGAAGGCTTCGAACAAACAAGGCTCGATGGATTCCGGCTCACCGCTGCGCGGCGGCCGGAATGACGGGGTGTGGGTTGGCGACCAGCCTTAACAGCCATCCGACCACTCGCATCGCTTCCCGCGAAGGCGGGAATCCATACGGCTTCGAACAAGGCCCGATAGATTCCGGCTCACCGCTGCGGCGGCCGGAATGACGGGGGTGTGGGTTGGCGACCAGCCTTAACAGTCATCCGACCACATCGCATCCACCGTCATTCCCGCGAAGGCGGGAATCCATGCGCGAACAAGGCCGAAGGCTCACCGCTGCGCGGCGGCCGGAAATGACGGGGGGTGGGTTGGCGCCACCTCTTGTTCTGTCATCCGACCACATCCACTCCCGTCATTCCCGCGAAGGCGGGAATCCATACGGCTTCGAACAAGGCCCGATAGATTCCGGCTCACCGCTACGCGGCGGCCGGAATGACGGGGGTGTGGGTTTGCGCGAAGTGAGTTTACAGTGCGGCCGGGAAGAGCAGATCCCGTTTTGTATCTCAGGCCCGCGAATGCTTTGCCAGATCCAGCCAGGTCTGGATAACGGTGTCGGGATTGAGCGAGATCGACGCGATGCCCTGGTCCAGTAACCACTCCGCAAGGTCTTCGTGGTCAGACGGCCCCTGACCGCAGATGCCGACGTACTTGCCTTGTGCGCGACAGGCGCTGATTGCCGAGGCCATCAGTGCTTTCACCGCATCATTGCGTTCATCGAAGGATTCCGCCACCAGGCCGGAGTCACGGTCCAATCCCAGCGTCAGCTGCGTCAAATCGTTTGAACCAATCGAATAGCCGTCAAAGTGCTGGAGGAATTTGTCTGCCAGCAGCGCGTTGGACGGAATCTCGCACATCATGATCAAGCGCAGTCCATTCTCGCCGCGGCGAAGGCCATAGCGCGCGAGCGTTTCGATGACGGCTTCCGCCTCGCGCACGGTGCGCACGAACGGAATCATCACTTCGACATTGGTCAGGCCCATCTCATCGCGCACGCGGCGGATGGCCTGGCATTCCAGTTCGAAACAGCGCTCGAACGCCGGATCCACATACCGCGAAGCGCCGCGGAAACCCAGCATCGGATTTTCCTCAATCGGCTCGTATTCACTGCCGCCGACCAGGTTGCGGTATTCGTTGGATTTGAAATCCGACATGCGCACGATCACCGGTTTCGGCGCAAATGCCGCAGCGATGGTCGCGATGCCTTCCGTGAGACGCGTCACATAGAACGATACCGGATCGTCATACGCGGCAATCAGCGGTTTGATCTGCGCGCGGATTTTCGGAGCAAGCTTGTCGTAGTCGAGCAGTGCCGCCGGGTGGATGCCAATCGTGCGGCTGATGATGAACTCCAGACGGGCCAGACCCACGCCCTCATTCGGAATCGAGGCAAAGGCAAATGCCCGCTCGGGATTACCGACATTCATCATGATCTTCACAGGAAGATCCGGCATCTTCGAGCACTCGAAGGTCTGGTAATCGTAATCGAGAATGCCGGAATAAACGTAGCCGGTATCACCTTCCGCGCAGGAGACCGTCACGGCTTTGCCGTCGACGATATTGACCGTTGCATCGCCACAACCGACCACCGCCGGCGTACCCATTTCGCGCGCAATGATTGCCGCGTGGCAGGTACGCCCCCCACGGTTGGTGACAATGGCGGCGGCCCGCTTCATCACCGGTTCCCAATCCGGATCGGTCATGTCGGTGACCAGCACATCACCTTCGCGCAACTGGTCCATCTGTGAAAGGTCGGTGATGATGCGCGCAACGCCGGTGCCGATACGGCTGCCGATACTGCGGCCTTGCGTCAATATATCGCCGCGTTGACGCATCACGAATCTTTCGATGGTCTGCCGGCCCTGGCTCTGCACAGTCTCCGGCCGCGCCTGTACGACGTACAGTTTGCCGTCGTCGCCATCCTTCACCCACTCGATGTCCATCGGGCGCTGGTAATGCGCTTCGATGGCGCATGCGATGCGGGCCAGCCCGGCCACGTCGTCATCATCGATACAGAAGCGGGCGCGGTCTTCATCGCTGACGGTGATCGTCTGCACGCCCGCGCCGCCTTCGGCATACGTCATCTTGATATGTTTGGCGCCGACGCCACGGCGCAGAATGGCCGACCGCCCGGCAATGACGCCCGGTTTGTAGACATAGAATTCATCGGGATTCACCGCGCCCTGCACCACCAGTTCACCCAGACCATAGCTGGCGGTGATGAACACCACATCGCGGAAGCCGGATTCCGTGTCCAACGTAAACATGACACCGCTGGCGCCGATGTCGCTGCGGACCATGCGCTGGATACCGGCGGACAACGCCACGAGGTGATGATCGAAACCCTGGTGTACGCGATAGGCAATCGCGCGGTCATTGAACAACGAGGCGAATACTTCCTTGATGCGTTCGATGACTTCATCGATGCCGCGCACATTCAGGTAGGTTTCCTGCTGGCCAGCAAACGATGCTGATGGCAGGTCTTCGGCAGTGGCCGACGAGCGGACGGCCACCGCGCAGGACGGGCCATATTCGGCTTCCATCGCAGCGTACGCCTTGCGGGCGCCATCGAGTAGACCAGGGGTCAACTCGGCGTGACTGATCCAATCGCGGATTTCGCGGCCGGCGCGGGCCAGCGCGTTGACATCATCGACATCCAGGGTCGCGAGCCGCTGCATGATGCGTTCATCCAACCCATCCTGACGCAGGAATTCGCGAAACGCTTCGGCCGTGGTGGCAAAACCTCCCGGCACTCTTACCCCGGCGGCATCGAGGTGGCGGATCATTTCGCCCAGCGAAGCATTCTTGCCGCCGACCCGTTCGATGTCATCCATGCCTATCGCATTGAGTGGCACGATATAATCAGTCATATCCGCTCCAGGTTGAGTATGGCTGTTGACGCCAAGCGCGGATTCTACCGGACACCACCCGGCTGGGGAAAACGGAAGCATAAAATTATGAAACGACGCGTGTTCTTCGTCTCCGACCGCACCGGTATTACTGCCGAGACCCTTGGCGAGAGTCTGCTGACGCAATTTCCTGGTGCAAACTTTCGTCGCATACACATTCCTTTTGTCGACAATCTGGCTGCGGCCGAAGTCGCAGCGGCGCGTATCCGCGAGGCGCATGAGCAGGATGAAGTCCCACCGCTGGTGTTCAGCACACTGACGGACAACGCCATACAGCATGTGATTTCCGCCAGCACCCACAATGTGTTCGACTTGTTCGGAACGTTCATCGGGCCGCTGGAGAATGCATTGGGCGAAGCTTCCACGCACAGCGTGGGCCGCATGCACGGCATCGTGGATGTGACTTTGTACGAACGCAGACTGAATGCGCTGAACTTCACGCTCAGTCATGACGATGGTTTGAAAGCCAGCGACTTTGACGAGGCCGACGTCATCATTCTGGGCGTCTCCCGTTGTGGAAAAACGCCCACTTGCCTCTACCTATCGATGCATTACGATTTGAAAGCGGCCAACTATCCGTTGACCGACGATGACTTCGATCACCTCGGCATCCCCAAGGTGTTGCTGCCGGCCAAAAGCAAGCTCTACGGGTTGACGATCGTTCCGGAACAGCTCAGCCGGATCCGCCGTGAACGTCGCGCCCATGGTCGATATTCCACGTTGCAGCAGTGCCGCGCCGAAGTGCAGGCGGCCGAAGCGATGTTCCGCAAGGAAGGGATTCGCTACCTGGATACGACGACAATCTCGATCGAGGAAATCGCCGCGACGATCGTGCGCGATATGGATTTGCATCGGCGCGATACGTAGGAAGCGGTTGGCATCCGCATATCGTACCAGGCGACGCGCAGCGGTAAGCCGGAATCCATCGGGCTTAGTTCGAAGCCGTATGGATTCCCGCCTTCGCGGGAATGACGGATGAAAAGGCTGGAGCCGCGGAACGACGGATGAACGGGCTGGAACCGCGGGAATGACGGACGAAAAAGCTGGAGCCGTGGAACGACGGTTGAAAGGGCTGGGCTGTGGTTATGACCGAGTGGCAGTGATTCCGGCAACACGGCGATTTTCAGCTTCCGTCATTCCGGACGCCGCGCAGCGGTGAGCCGGAATCCATAGGGCATTGTTCGAAGCCGTATGGATTCCCGCCTTCGCGGGAATGACGGATCAATAAGCTGGAGCCGTGGGGACCGCGGATGAACGGGCTGGAACCGCTGGAATGACGGATCAAAAAGCTGGAGCCGTGGGTACGGCCGATGAACGGGCTGGAGCCGTGGAACGACGGATGAAAAGCCTGCAGCCGCGGGAACGACGGATGAAAAACCTGGAGCCGCGATGGAGGTTGTCAGGGTTCGGGATCTCGGTGCGGTCCAACTGTGAAATCGACCGCGCCGATGTCGCGCAATTCGACGCGGTAATGTCCGGGGAATGCCGCGACCGGTTCACCCATTCCCCCGGTCACAATCAACTGCCCGGCCTGCAGCGACCAGCCGCGTTCGAGGATGGCGTTGACCGTCCAGCGAAACGCCGCGAGCTGATTGCCCATGACGTTGGCGCCTTTGCCACGGTCGACTATCACGTCGTCGCGATAGAACTCCACGAACACGCCGTTGAGCGCGGCCGCATCCACTGCCGGTAGCGGCGCGCCGCGAATCACATGGCGCAAAGCAAGATTGACGGCCAGCAGGTCGCGGATATCGTTCGCACCAGGGGCGTCGTAGGACGGCCGACTGATGGTGATCACCGGTACCACTTCATGAAACAACGCGGCGGCATCCTCGTCGCTGTTTACCGGCAGATGTACCGCGCGGTCGAGCACGAAACCGAGATTGATCTCCGCCCACTGGTTGGCGCGCGGGTCCGGATCGATTGCAGAACCCGACAACACCTCGTCACCTTGCAGCAAGGCGCCGGTGACCGGCTCGCGCACGCCGAAGCGGCGTTGTGCCGGGTAGTCCATCAGTGTCGCCTGGTAGCCGAGCACACCTTCGATATGCACGCGCCGGGCGACATAATCATTCTGAATCGCCATCGCGTCTTCCAGCGTTGCCTCGGGCATGTAACGCGTGATCTTCGGCATGGCGAATTCGGCCGTGTACGATTCGAACAGCAACATGCCCCAGTTCTCCGGTTCATCGAAGACTTTCGCGGCCGTGCTGACAGCGACCGTCAGGCCAGCCGCGGCCAGAAACAGGCGCCGTCGCACACCGCCTTGCCGGCACATGAACGCGGGTGTCGCGGTGATGGACTTGCTTGATTTGCCAGAGGGATTGTTCACGCCGGGTCGCCGGGAAACTGCTTGATTCAGATTGGCCACGGGGAGCTCCCGGGTGCGCTGAATATTAGCAGGAATGGGCACCGCGCCCAACGCCGGACAGTCGCACTTGTCACCCCTTCCCCGGTCGATGAAAATGGCGCCTTCTCCCGCGGTGCCCGTGATCCCGCGTACCCCTGAATTGCCTATCCGAGACATGTGGATCAAATCCCCTACCCGCCAACTTGCCGCCCTGCTGGCCGTAATGTTGAGCTACTTCGGCCATCCAACGTGCGCAAGCGCGCAGGCCGCGCTCGACCGGGTGCTGCTGGACGACGGCGAGTACGAAGTATTGGCCGCGGTGCTGGACCATGGTTTGAATGCCGACACGCTGCGGCTGGTGATTGCGGCTGACACCCAGGTGCAGCGGCGCGTGCAGGCCAATCTTGCCAGTGATCCGCATTACTACTTCGGCGATGAAACGCCCTCCGCCCCGCTCATTGACGACTTTCTGCTGGTGAATCAGCAACAGACGCGACTCGAGGCGCGGCTCCCACTCGATATCGAATACCAGTTGCTCTCGCAAGCGGACCTGAATGCCGTCCTGGCCGCAGGCGGCTGGCCGGGCTTCTACGACAAATACCCCACCGCCCCGGGCGTGCTTCGATTCTCACGGGTCGGCTTCGACGCCCAATCGCACACCGCGCTGGTTGCAGTGGAGCAGCTTTGCGGCAGCGAATGCGGCGCCGGGCGTCTGATGACCCTCTCCCGCGATGACACCGAGCAATGGCACGTTCAGGCCAGCTACCTGGTATGGCTGGCGGGTCCGGCGGAACGACCGGCGCCTGAACCGCCGCCGGCTGACTGACATGGCGGAACGAAGTTATCGAATCTGCGTGTTCTGCGGCGCCCGTCCAGGCGTTGACCCCGCGTACATGGCGGCGGCCGGACGCATCGGCACGCTGCTCGCCGTACGGGGCTGCACGATGGTCTACGGTGGCGGCAAGGTCGGCATGATGGGTGAAGTCGCGAACGCGGCGCTTGCCCACGGCGGCGAGGTGATTTCGATCATCCCCGACTACCTGCGCAGCCAGGAGATAGAGCACACCGGTGTCCGCGACCGGCGTGTGGTCAGCGATCTGTTTCAGCGCAAGGGCGACATGATGGCCAGCGCGGACGCATTCCTGACCCTGCCCGGCGGCATGGGCACCTACGACGAACTGTTTGAAGTGCTGACGTGGCGTCAGCTGGGACAACTCCCGAAGCCGGTCGCACTGCTGGATATCAACGCCTATTTCGCGCCGCTGCTGACCCTGTTCGAACACACCGTCGCCCAGGGTTACCTGGGACCCGATCAGATCGATCACCTGATCGTGGATTCCGATGCCGACCGGGTGATCGACCGCCTGCTGGTGGCCGTGCGCGAACAAGCCCAGGCCGACTGAAGCGATGGCCGTCGGTGGCGTCATCTTTGATATGGATGGGGTGCTGCTCGATTCCGAGCCGGTCTACCGCGAAGCCTCGCGACGCGCGCTGGCAACGATGGGCTGCGGCATCACAGACAGCCAGTACGCCGATTTGATCGGACTGCCGGGACCGGATGTGCTCACTGCGCTCAGTAGCCTGCTGGGTTCGAAGTTCATCGCCGACAATTTCCGTAACGACTTCATGGCCCATTGGCAGCAGTTGGTCACTGCGGAGGGCCTGCCGGTCAAACCCGGTGTCCACGACACATTGGCGGAATTGACGGCCCACCAGATTCCCTTTGCGGTCGCCACATCGACGCCACGTGAACGTGCCTGGCGCAGTCTGCGCGCGGGTGGGCTGGATGCCAGCGTTCCACTGCTCGTGGGCGGCGACGAGGTGAGCCGCGGCAAGCCGGCGCCGGACATCTTTCTCGCCGCCGCATCGCGCATTGCTGTGCCGCCCGGATCCTGCATCGTCATCGAGGATTCCGCCGCCGGCATCACCGGCGCGGTGGCCGCGGGTATGCGCGCATGGATGGTGCCCGACCTCAAGCAACCGGATGCCTCGCTGCGGCAACGTTGTCACGCGGTATGGCCTTCACTGCATGATGCGTTGCCGGCACTGCTGGCAGCCTGTCGTGACGGGCACTTCGAGCCTGCTGTGTCCTGACGCGTTGGCGTATAATTGCCGGCGTTCCGGCCGGCGCCCCAGGGCGTCAGCATCGCCCAGCGACAGGAGTAGCCCGTCAAAATGTTCGCGCCCGTCACTTCGCTGTATGCCGCATTGGTCGCCTTGCTCGTGGTCGGCCTTGCCGTCCGCATCACCTACCTGCGTCATCGGTTGCATCGCTACCTTGGCGTCGGTAATGACTCCACGCTGGAACGCGCGGTTCGCGCCCACGGCAATGCGTTGGAAAATGTTCCGCTGACGCTTGTATTGATGTTGTTGCTCGAACTGCGCGGCGGCACTGCCTGGCTGTTGCACCTGTGCGGCCTGGTCATGGTGATAGCGCGCGTCATGCATGTCTCGGGAATCAATCAGGCGTTCATCGGCCCGCGCATGCACCGCTCGGGCGCCCACCTGAACTGGCTGGTCGTGGTGGTGCTGGCCATCGCATTGCTGAACTCGCTGGTCTGAAACGCCATGGCGCCGCGCAAGAAACCCCCGTTCGCGCAGAATGTTCTCGCATTGATCTATGACTTTGACGGCACGCTGACGCCGCAACCCATGCAGGAATACACAGTGCTGCCCGAGCTCGGCCTCGACCCGCAGGAGTTCTGGGATGAAGTGGGACGTCAGGTCAAAGCCACCGGTGGCGACCAGATCCTCACCTACATGCGCCTGCTGATCGAAAAGATCGAGGCCAACAAGAAACACCTCAGCCGCGAAGCATTACGCTCGCTGGCGCGGGACATTGAATATTTCAAAGGTGTCGAGGAATGGTTCGCCCGCATCAACAAGTACGTCAAGGCGAAATCAAAAGGCGAGGTTGAAGTCCGCCACTACATCATCTCCGCCGGGTTGGACGAAATTCTCGCCGGCATCAGCATCCGCGATCACTTCACGCGCATTTACGCCTCGCAGTATTTTTTCGATCATCACGAAGTCGCCCGCTTCCCGACCATCGCAATCAACGATACCGGCAAGACCCAGTACCTGTTCAAGATCAACAAGGGCCGCGAAGGGCTGGGTGAATCGATCAACGACTACATGCCGGAGACTGCCCGCCCCATTCCGTTCGAACACATGTTGTATATCGGCGACGGCATGACCGATGTCCCGTGCATGACGGTGACCAAGAAGTACGGCGGCTTCGCCATCGCCGTGCACAAGCCCGATGACGACAAAACGGTGGCCACCTGCCGCGAGCTTGCCGATGCCAACCGTATCGATTATTTCGCACCAGCGGACTACCGCGCCGGACAACTGCTGGAACAGCGGGTTCACTCCATACTCGATTTGATCGTCGCGCGCATTTTGTTCGAGCGCGAGCGGTTCGATTTCCGTAGCAGCCAGGGCCTGGCCTGATCCCCGCGCTGACGCGGCGCAACACGAGTATGCCCCGTGCTGGGGCATTCAGGCGGGTGGCGAAAAAACCATCAGCAAGCGGCAGTTAGCCCGGCTTTCGTAAGCCCAAACGCAGGTTGAATGAAGGTATAATGCGGCGCTCGCGGCGGCCCCAGAAAATGCCGTCTGTCCTGCTAATCCATGACTAACCGGTGAAATCGAATACACATGGCAGCGCTTGAAGACATAGATCCGCAAGAGACACAGGAATGGCTTGAGTCGCTGGAAGCGATTCTGGAGATCGAAGGTGTCGATCGGGCCCATTACCTGCTCGAAACGCTCATCGACGCCACCCGTCGGCGCGGCGGCAATTATCCGTTCACCGCGACCACGGCCTACCTGAATACCATTCCAGTCCAGGCCCAGGCCCGCTCACCGGGCGATGCGGCCATGGAACGTCGCATCCGCTCCATCAACCGCTGGAATGCCATGGCCATGGTGGTGCAGGCCAACCGCGAATTCGACGGTCTGGGTGGCCATATCGCATCCTACGCATCGGCGGCGACGTTATACGAAGTCGGCTACAACCACTTCTTCCGCGGTTGCAATGACCAGTTCGGCGGCGATCTGGTGTTCTTCCAGGGCCACTCGGCGCCGGGCATTTATGCGCGGGCGTTCCTGCAAGGCATTCTCAGCGAGGATGACCTGCATCGTTTCCGCCGCGAAGTTGAACCCAACGGCTTGTCGTCCTATCCGCATCCCTGGCTGATGCCGGACTTCTGGCAGTTCCCGACCGTCTCCATGGGTCTCGGCCCGCTGATGGCGATCTACCAGGCCCGCTTCATGAAATACATGGAAGCGCGCGGACTGATTCCGAAACAGAACCGCAAGGTCTGGGCGTTCATGGGCGACGGCGAAATGGACGAGCCGGAATCGCAGGGCGCGATCGCACTGGCCGCGCGCGAAAAGCTCGACAACCTCGTGTTCGTGATCAACTGCAACCTGCAGCGACTGGACGGCCCGGTGCGCGGCAACGGCAAGATCATCCAGGAACTCGAAGGCAACTTCCGCGGTACCGGCTGGAATGTCATCAAGCTGATCTGGGGTTCCTACTGGGATCCGCTGCTGGCCCGCGACAGCAAACGCATTCTGCAGAAGCGCATGGAAGAAGCCGTCGACGGCGAATACCAGGCGTTCAAGGCCAAGGATGGCGCCTACGTCCGCGAACAGTTCTTCGGCAAGTATCCCGAGCTGCGCGAAATGGTCGCCAACATGACCGACGAGGACATCTGGCGCCTGAATCGCGGCGGCCACGACCCGCACAAGATTTATGCCGCCTACCATGCCGCGACCACGCATGAAGGCCAACCCACGGTAATTCTGGCCAAGACGGTCAAGGGTTACGGCATGGGCGAAGCCGGCGAAGGCAAGAACCCCTCGCACCAGCAGAAAAAGCTGGGTGAGGAAGCACTGAAGAAATTCCGCGATCGGTTCAGCATTCCGATCTCCGACGCCGAGATCGCCAAGGCCCCGTTCTACAAGCCGGCCGATGACAGCGCGGAAATGCAGTATGTCCGCCAGCGCAGTCAGGCCATGGGCGGTTTCCTGCCCAGCCGGCGCCGCCGTGGCGACGAACTCAAGGTGCCCGAACTTTCGGTTTTCGATCAGCTGCTGAAAGCCAGCGGCGACCGCGAAATCTCCACCACCATGGCCTTCGTGCGCTGCCTGTCCGCGCTGTTGCGCGACAAGTCACTGAAGGATCGCATCGTCCCGATCGTACCTGACGAAGCGCGTACCTTCGGTATGGAAGGCATGTTCCGTCAACTGGGCATCTATTCCAGTGTCGGCCAGCTGTATGAGCCGGTCGATCACGATGAACTGATGTATTACCGCGAGGACGCCAAGGGCCAGATCCTGGAGGAAGGCATCAACGAAGCGGGCGCGATTTCATCCTGGATTGCCGCGGCAACCAGTTATGCCAATCATGGCCTGCAGATGATTCCGTTCTACATCTTCTATTCTATGTTCGGCTTCCAGCGCATCGGCGATCTCGCCTGGGCCGCCGGCGATATGCAGGCGCGCGGCTTCCTGCTCGGCGGCACCGCCGGTCGCACCACGCTGAATGGTGAAGGCCTGCAGCACGAGGACGGCCACAGCCATCTCGCCGCCGCGACCATTCCCAATTGCATCAGCTACGACCCGACGTTCGCGTTCGAACTTGCCGTGATCATCCACGACGGCCTGAAACGCATGGTGCAGAACCAGGAAAACGTCTTCTACTACCTCACGGTGATGAACGAAAACTACACCCATCCGGAAATGCCGGCAGGTGCGGAGGAAGGCATCATCAAAGGCATGTACCTGCTGAGCGAGCAGAAAAAGGCTCAGGTGCAGCTGATGGGTTCGGGCACGATTCTGCGCGAAGTCATCGCCGCGCAGGAATTGTTGCAGCAGGACTGGGGCATCACCGCCAACGTGTGGAGTGCACCCAGCTTCAACCAGCTGCGCCGCGAAGGGCTGGATTGCGAACGCTGGAACATGTTGCACCCGACGGAGAATCGCAAGTTGTCCTACGTCGAAAGCTGTCTGAAGGATCAGGCCGGCCCGGTGATTGCGGCGACCGACTATATGAAGGCGTACGCCGACGGTATCCGCGAGTTCGTTCCGCAGCGCTTCATCGTGCTGGGCACGGACGGTTTCGGCCGCAGCGACACGCGCGAGAAGCTGCGCGAATTCTTCGAGGTCAACCGCTACTACGTCACGGTCGCCGCCCTCAAGGCGCTGGCAGACGACGGCAAGGTACCGGCGAAGAAGGTCGCCGAAGCGATCAAGAAGTACGGTATCAATCCTGATAAACCCAATCCGATTACAGTTTAAATGGCAAACGCAATGCGCGAAGTTACGGTTCCGGATATCGGTGATTTCAATGAGGTCGAAGTCATTGATGTATTGGTGGCCCAGGGCGATACCGTCGCCGCGGAAGATCCCATACTCACACTGGAAAGCGACAAGGCGACGATGGATATACCGGCGCCGTTCGCCGGCAGGATCGCGGAGTTGAAGGTCAAGGTCGGTGACAAGGTTTCGCAAGGCACGTTAATCGCACTGCTCGAAGCGGCGGGCGACACGGCCAGCGCACCGACAACCGCAGAAGCTGCGCCCGCTCCGGTGGCAGCACCCGCCGCCGCACCGGCAGCGCCTGCACAGTCCGCCCCGGCGCCAGCCGCGGGAGCTTCACAACCGGTTGTCGTACCGGATATCGGCGACTTCGACAGCGTCGAGGTCATTGAAGTCCATATCAAACCGGGCGATACACTGAACGCCGAAGACCCGGTGGTCACGCTTGAAAGCGACAAGGCGACCATGGATGTACCCTGCCCTGTCAGCGGCACCATCGGTGAAGTCAGCGTCAAGGTCGGCGATCGCGTGGCCAAAGGTTCGGTGCTGGCGACCATCAGTGGTGGCGCGGCAGCACCTGCGGCGGTGGCTGCTCCGGCACCCGCACCGGCCGCACCGGCGCCCGCCCCTTCAGCCGCTGCCGCACCCGCGCCAAAACCAGCGCCTGCCGCCCCGGCAGCACCTGCGCCCAAGGGAACGCCGGCCCATGCCAGCCCATCGGTGCGCAAGCACGCGCGCGAGCTTGGCGTAGAAATCGGCGCAGTCCCCGGCACCGGCCGCAAAGGCCGTATTCAGCGCGAAGACGTGAACAACTACGTCAAAGGCATTGTGCAGGCACATACCAGCGGCGCCGCGCCGGCTGCTGCTGCCAGTGGCGGCGGGTTCGCGTTGCCGGCCATGCCGGCGGTGGACTTCTCGGTGTTCGGGCCGATCGAAACCCGCGCGCTGAACAAGATCAAACGTTCAACCGGGCAGAACATGTCGCGCAACTGGCTGACGGTGCCGCATGTCACCCAGTTCAACGAAGCCGACATCACCGATCTGGAGGCCTTCCGTGTCGCCAGGAAGAAGGAAGCGGACAAGGCCGGCGTGAAGCTGACCATGATCGCATTCCTGATGAAGGCTGCCGTGGCTGCGCTGCGTAAGTACCCCGATTTCAATTCATCACTGTCGCCGGATGGCGCATCGCTGATATTGAAGCAGTACTTCCACATCGGCGTGGCGGTGAACACCGAGCATGGCCTGGTCGTCCCGGTGATTCGCGACGTGGACAAGAAAGGTTTGTTCGATCTGGCACGTGATTTGGGCGTCGCCAGCGAAAAAGCCCGCGCGCGCAAGTTGAGCATGGAAGACATGTCCGGTGGCTGCTTCACGATTTCCAGCCTGGGCGGCGTCGGCGGCACGCAGTTCACGCCGATCGTCAACGCACCGGAAGTCGCGATTCTCGGCGTGTCGCGCTCCTCGATGAAACCGGTCTGGGAGAATGGCCAGTTCGTGCCGCGGCTGATGCTGCCGTTCTCGCTGTCATATGATCACCGCGTGGTCGACGGTGTGGCCGGCGCAATGTTCACCGAGTACCTGCGCGAAGCGCTGAGCGATATGCGCAATATCCTGCTCTGAGTCAGACGCCGGTTGACCACCGGCCAGTACCGCACGACACAGTGGACATGACAGCTGCCGAAGCCATCGTGAAAAACTGGCAAAGCGCGCCCCAGGCGCGTTTTGCCATTGCCGTCATCGAGAACCAGGCCAATTGCCTGCTACTGCTCAAGCGCAGCGCCGGTGCGGTGCTCGGCCCCGGCACCTGGGCCTTCCCGGCAGGCCACCTGGAAGATAAAGAGACGGCCCGCGATTGCATCGTCCGCGAACTCGCCGAAGAGATCGGTACCGATTGCCAATACAACATCGTGCGCTCGCTGCCGCCCATCCGGGACATCTTCTACGGTGGCGTCTATGAGATTCACCTGTTTCACATACGCTGGTTATCCGGCAACGTCACGCTCAATCACGAACACACCCAGTCGAACTGGGTCAGTGCCGCCGATTTTCACAAGTACAGCGTGATGACCGGCACCGACGAAAACATCTATATGCTCGGCATCTGGCCGCGCACCTGCCTGAACAAGGATATTCTCGACCAGGCATTGCGCGTACGGCGTGCCGCAGACGAGGCCAGGCCTTGCCGCTGAACGTCGACGAACGCGGCAGTGGGCCGCCGCTGGTGATGTTGCACGGGCTGTTCGGCTCCGGCCGGAACTGGCAATCCGTCGCCAACAAGCTGGCCGACCGCTATCACGTGCTGAGTGTTGATGCCCGCAACCATGGCCGCTCGTTTCACGACGACACCATCAATTACCCGGTGATGGCCGACGACGTGATGCAATTGATCCAGGACCGCGGTCTTGAATCGCCAACGCTGCTCGGCCACAGCATGGGCGGCAAAACCGCAATGCGGGTGGCATTGACCGCACCCGACCTCATCGATCGACTGGTGGTCGTCGACATCGCACCGGTCGATTACCCGTTGCGCTTCGTCGATCTGATCGACGCCATGGAGAGTGTACCGCTGGCGAGCCTGGAAAAGCGCAGCGAAGCCGACGCATTCCTGCAGGCGAGGATTCCAGACCAGTTTCTGCGCATGTTTCTGCTGCAGAACCTGGCGTTCGAGGACGGGCGTTACAGCTGGCGCGTCAACCTGCCTGCGATACGTGCCGCCCTGCCCGATCTGATGAGCATGCCTGCAGATACCGCAGCCGCCACCTTCACCGCGCCGACGCTGTTCATCCGCGGCGGTCAGTCGCCGGCCGTCTCCCCCCGGCATCACGAGGCGATTCATAGCCACTTTCCTGACGCTTCCATCGTCACCATCGAGACCGCCGGCCACCTGCCGCATACCGAGCAGCCCGCTGCATTTCTCGAAGTGCTGAACGACTTTCTCGATCGTACCGGCGACGTCTGACCGTGGCCACGCTGGGCGCATTTGCCATCATCTTCGACGACCGCGGCCATGTGCTGTGCGTGCGCACCACCTACGGCGAGCAGCGCTGGACGACGCCCGGTGGCCGCGTTGAGCCGAATGAATCGCCCATCGAGGCACTGCGGCGCGAAGTGCGGGAGGAGACCGGCTTCGAAATCGCACCCGGGCCTCTGATCGGTGTTTATGCGAAGCCGTTTCAGGACGACCTCGTGATGGCGTTCTACGGCGAAGTTCTCCATCGCCACCCATGGCAGCCCGACGATGAAATCGCCGAATTCGCGTTCTGCAATCCAATGGCACTGCCGGCGCCGATGACCATCGCCTCGCGCAGCCGCATTGTCGATGCGGTCGCCGGTCGGCGTGGCATCTATCGGGTGTTCGCGACTGCGGCCGATCTCGGGGGACATCTCGCGGAGGAGTTGGGACTATGAGGACTGGCAAGGACGCAGGCATCCGAAAATTAATGCGACTTCTCGCGTTTTTCGCATCGACCACGGCGCTGGTACTCCCCGCATCTGCGCAGGTCTATCAATGGAAGGACGCTGACGGTAACACTGCGTTCGGCGACAAGCCGCCGGCCGATGCGCGTGATGTGCGGACGCTGAAGCCCGCCCGCGCGCCGTCCACAGATGCGAATGACGCCGGGCCGGACCTGCGTAACGTCCGTCGTCAGCAATTACTCGAAGATTTGCAGCAGTCGCGCCAGGAACGTACCGAGCAGCGCGCCAAGGCCGCGGAGGAAGCGGCCGAGCGCCAACGCAACTGTGCCAGAGCCCGCGACCAATTGCGTGGATATCAACAGGCGCGCGGGGTCTACGAACTCGACAGCAAGGGCAATCGGGTTGTGCTTGGCGAGGAGCAGCATCGGGCGGCCATTGCGAACGCCCAGGCGCAGGTCCGCACTTACTGCAACTGACCGTGCTTGCCCGGCCAGGCGGCGCCGTCGCACCACGCCCGCCGGTGACGTGCCACCGGGGCATTTCCCGCCCCGACCCGCTGTGACACAGACCTCGCCGACTTACACTGCACGCGTTCCACCGATTTCCCGGCCCGTTGTGGCAACCCTGTCCGTGATCCAGTAAATTGCCCACTTTTCCACCCCAGGTAACCAGGAGCCAGAGCGTAATGGCGCAGTTCAAGAAAGTGGTATTGGCATATTCCGGCGGTCTCGACACCTCCGTGATCCTCAAGTGGCTGCAGACCACGTACGGCTGTGAAGTCGTCACCTTCACCGCCGATGTCGGCCAGGGCGAGGAACTCGAACCGGCGCGCGCCAAGGCCACCAAGCTCGGCATCAAGGAAATCTACATCGATGATTTGCGCGAGGAATTCGTCCGGGACTTCGTCTTCCCCATGTTCCGCGCCAACGCCATCTACGAAGGCGAGTATCTGCTCGGCACCTCCATTGCGCGCCCGCTGATCGCCAAGCGGTTGGTCGAAATCGCCAATGAGACCGGCGCCGACGCCATCTCGCACGGTGCAACCGGCAAGGGCAACGATCAGGTCCGGTTTGAACTCGGCGCCTATGCACTGCGGCCGGACATCAAGATCATTGCGCCGTGGCGCGAATGGGATCTGACCTCGCGCGAGCGCCTGCTGGCATACGCTGATGCCCACGACATTCCGATTGAAAAGCATCCAGGCAAAAAGTCGCCCTATTCCATGGATGCCAACCTGCTGCACATCTCGTACGAAGGCGGCGAACTGGAAGATCCGTGGACGGAGCCGGATGCGTCGATGTGGCGCTGGACCGTCTCGCCGCAACAAGCGCCTGACCAGGCCGAAGACATCGTCATCGACTACCAGCGCGGCGACATCATTGCCATCAATGGCGAAGCACTGTCACCGGCACAGGTCCTGGCAAAGCTGAACGAGCTTGGCGGCAAGCATGGCATCGGCCGGCTGGATATCGTCGAGAACCGTTACGTTGGCATGAAGTCACGCGGCTGCTATGAAACGCCCGGCGGCACCATCATGTTGAAAGCGCATCGCGCCATCGAATCGCTGACGCTGGATCGCGAAGTCGCGCATTTGAAGGACGAACTGATGCCGCGTTACGCGTCGCTGGTCTACAACGGTTACTGGTGGAGCCCGGAACGCCTGATGCTGCAGCAGATGATCGACGCTTCGCAGGAACATGTAAATGGCAGCGTCCGGCTGCGGCTGTACAAAGGCAGCATCATGCTGCTGGGTCGCCGCGCTGAGCACGATTCGCTGTTCAACGCCTCGCTGGCAACTTTTGAAGACGACGCCGGCGCCTACAACCAGGCCGACGCTGGTGGTTTCATCCGCCTGAACGCCTTGCGCATGCGGGTCGAGGCGATGCGCGACCAGAACAAGTAATCGGTGTACGCGACGCTGCGTGCCAGCGTCGCCAGTCGTTCTGCAAACGCCCCGGCGGACCATGGTCCCCGGGGCGTTTTCTTTTTCAGTGTTGCTGGCGTTGCGGCTGACCGACTTGGGCAGCGACTTGCAGTGCGGGCGGCTGCCGGTTCACCAGCGGAATCGGCTGGCCGTAGCCAATCACGTTTTCCGGATGCAGGTCTGCCAGGGAGATCGAGAGACCGGACGGCGTGACCACACGCGCATGGCGGCGGCGCAATTGCCGCGGTTCCTGCGCGCCGCACGAATGCGCGATGATGCCGACTTCGTGCTGCAGGTTCTTGCAATAGTTCATCACGCGCACCGCTTTGTCGGTGGGATCCAGGCCGCGTTGCAGATCGGGATCATGCGTGGTGACGCCGGTCGGGCAGGTGTTCTTGTTACATTGCATGGCCTGAATACACCCCAGCGCAAACATGAAGCCGCGTGCCGAATTGATGAAGTCCGCGCCCATGCACAGCGCCCAGGCGACATCGGCGGGCGTCACGAGTTTGCCTGAGGCAATCACCTTCACCCGGTCACGCAAACCGTAGGCGCGCAGCTTGTCGATCAGCAACGGCAGCGACTCACGCAGCGGCAATCCCATCTCGTCAATCAATGGCAGTGGCGCGGCGCCAGTGCCGCCGTCCGCGCCATCCAGCGTAATGAAATCCGGCGCGCTGGCCACACCGCGCTTGACGATGGTTTCGAAAAGCTCGTCCAGCCAGTAGTGATCTCCCATCACGAACTTCATACCGGTAGGTTTGCCAGTGATATCGCGAATGGTATTGATCATGTCGATCAATGCGCCGTTATCCGCAATTTCAGGATGGCGGTTGGGGCTGATGGCATCCTCTCCGATGCGGATGCCGCGAATCGCCGCGATCTCCGCGGTGACCTTTTCGCCCGGGAGAATGCCGCCTTTGCCCGGCTTGGCGCCCTGGCTCAACTTTAATTCGAACATGCGGACCTGTTCATGCGCGGCGATTTCACGCAGCTTCGTCTCACTGAGCGTGCCATCGAGATCGCGCACACCGTTCTTCGCGGTACCAATCTGGAACACGATGTCAGCGCCGCCTTCCAGGTGATACGGCGACAGGCCGCCCTCGCCGGTGTTCAGCCAGCAACCCGCCATGCGTGCGCCATTCGACAGCGCGAGTACCGCCGGCCGCGAGATCGCGCCGTAACTCATTGCCGAGATATTGAAGAACGACCGCGCGTTGAAAGGGGTCCGGCATTGCGCTCCGACCGTCATTGGCTGGCATTCGGCCGCGTCACCATCGAGCGTCGGGAACGGCGTGTTGGCAAACATCACTGTGCCGGGCGAACGCAGATCCTTGGTCGAACCAAAGGCGGCCGTGGTATCGACATTCTTCGCCGCCCGGTAACACCAGGAACGCTGCGTGCGGTTGAACGGCATCTCTTCACGGTCCATCGCAAAGAAATACTGGCGGAAGAATTCGCCCAGGTGTTCGAACATGTAGCGGAAGCGGCCGATGACGGGATAGTTGCGTCGGACCGCGTGGCGCGTCTGCGTGACGTCGATCACGTACATCACCGCGACCGCGATGACACCGAGGATGATCGCAAGCAGCAGTATCGCGGTGACAACTTCCAGCGAAACGAGCAGAAACTTCGGCAGGGATTCACCCATCAATGTTCTCCTTACGGGTGCTGAACCGGGGTGGCCGATCCGGTGGGCGGATCGGTGCGGTAACCTTCCGCATTATCGGCGGACGTTGCCAAGCGCTTGAGCAGGCGAGATTTTCCGAACAGGCTCCGGCACGAGCGACCGGCCGGCGCCAGGCGCTCAGCTGTCGCTGCCCAAGCGCATGTGCGGAAACAGAATCACGTCGCGGATGGAGGGCGAATCGGTCAGCAACATCACCAGCCGGTCGATGCCAATGCCCTCGCCGGCCGTCGGCGGCAGGCCATATTCCAGCGCGCGCACGTAATCGGCGTCGTAATGCATGGCTTCGGCGTCGCCCTTGTCCTTGGCTTCAACCTGGGCGCGGAAGCGCTCGGCCTGGTCTTCCGGATCGTTGAGCTCGGAAAAGCCATTGGCGATTTCGCGTCCGCCGACAAAGTACTCGAAGCGGTCGGTGACAAACGGATCAGCATCGCTGCGTCGCGCCAGCGGCGAGGTTTCCGCCGGAAACTCAGTAATGAACGTCGGCTGGATGAGATTGGCTTCAACGGTCTTTTCGAAGATCTCGACCCAGACCTTGCCACGACCGTAATCATCCTTGGTCGGCACCTTCAGCCGGTCGGCGAGTTCGCGCGCAGCCTCGAGTGTTGCCAGTTGTGCCGGCGCCACACCCGGATTGTGTTCGAGAATGGCGTCGTGCATCGTCAGGCGCCGGGCGGGCTGTGAAAAATCGAAGGTTACGCCCTGGCAGGTGACCTTTGCATCACCGAACAGATCGGTGGTGATCTCGTTCATCAGGCCGTCGGTCAGCACCATCAGATCCTGGTAGTCCGCGTAAGCCTCGTAGAACTCCAGCATCGTAAATTCCGGGTTATGCCGGGTGGACAAACCCTCGTTGCGGAAGCTGCGGTTCAGCTCGAACACCTTTTCCATACCACCGACCACCAGCCGCTTGAGATACAGCTCCGGCGAAATGCGCAGGTACAACTGCATGTCGAGCGCGTTGTGGTGGGTGATGAACGGCCGCGCCGCGGCGCCGCCCGGAATCACCTGCATCATCGGGGTTTCGACTTCGAAGTAACCACGCTGCCGGAAGAAGGCGCGGATCAATTCCACCACGCGGCTGCGCACGGCGAAGGTTCGGCGGGCCTCGTCGTTTACCATCAGGTCGAGATAGCGTTGACGATAGCGCGCCTCCTGGTCGGTCAGGCCGTGAAACTTGTCCGGCAGTGGCCGCAGTGATTTGGTCAACAGGCGAAGTTCGGTGACATGCAGTGAGAGCTCGCCGGTGCGGGTACGGAATGCGCGGCCGCGCACACCGATGATGTCGCCCAGATCCCAATGCTTGAAGGCATCGTAATCACCTTCGGGTAATTCATCGCGTTTGACGTAGACCTGGATCGCACCGCTCATGTCGCGAATCGTCGCGAACGCGGCCTTGCCCATGATGCGACGGGTCATGATGCGGCCGGCCACCGCGTAACTTACGTTCTGTTCGGCCAGCGCCGCGTCGTCGGCTTCGCCGTGACGGGCATGAATATCAGCCGCCAGTGCATCGCGGCGGAAATCGTTGGGGTACGCGATGCCACCGGCGCGCAGCCCGGCGAGCTTCTCCCGCCGCAGGGCAATGATTTCCGATTCGGAGGATTGCTGGTTTTCGTCAGTCACTGGCAAGGTTCCTTACAGACCACTCTTGAGGCTGGCTTCGATGAATCGATCGAGGTCGCCATCCAGCACGCGCTGGGTATCGGTATTCTCCACGCCGGTGCGCAAATCCTTGATGCGGGATTGATCCAGCACATACGAACGGATCTGGCTGCCCCAACCGATATCGAGCTTGGCATCTTCCATTGCCTGCTTTTCCTGCGTGCGCTTGAGCACTTCCATTTCGTAGAGGCGGGCTTTCAACAGCTTCATCGCCTGGTCGCGGTTCTTGTGCTGTGAGCGTTCGTTCTGGCACTGGACGACGATGCCTGACGGGCCATGCGTGATACGCACGGCGGAATCGGTCTTGTTGACGTGCTGACCACCGGCGCCGCTGGCGCGGTAGGTATCGATGCGCAGGTCAGCCGGATTGATATCGACTTCGATCTCGTCATCGATTTCCGGCGAAACAAAAACGGACGCAAACGAGGTATGGCGGCGGTTACCGGAATCGAACGGTGACTTGCGCACCAGCCTGTGAACCCCGGTTTCGGTTCGCAGCCAGCCGAACGCGTAGTCGCCCTGTATATGCACCGTCGCGCTCTTGATGCCCGCCACTTCACCGGCGGAGGCTTCCATCAGCTCGGCCTTGAATTCGTGATCCTCGGCCCAGCGCAGGTACATGCGTAACAGCATTTCGGCCCAGTCCTGGGCTTCGGTGCCACCGGAACCGGCCTGGATATCAACGTAGGCGCTGTTGGGATCGAGTTCGCCGGAGAACATGCGCTGGAACTCCAGCTCCCCCACCTGCTTTTCGAATTTCGCGAGATCGCCCCGGATGACTTCCGCCGCCTCGGCGTCGTCGTCCGCCTGGACCATTTCCAGCAATTCGGCGGTATCGGTGAGGGCGGCGGTCAGCGTGCGCATACCGGCGACGACGCGTTCCAGCGCGACGCGTTCCCGGCTCAGTGCCTGGGCCCGCTCGGGGTTATCCCACAGGGTAGGTTCTTCGAGCTCACGCTCGACTTCGGTCAGCCGTTCGCTTCTGGCTTCGTAGTCAAAGGTACCCCCTCAGGGCATCCAGACGGCCCTGCAAGTCCTCGACCTGCGCGAATAGTGGATTTAGCTCTAACATGGGACGCGGATTGTAACGGTCCTCGGCGGCTTCGCCTAGTCCGCGCGTGAAGCGCTCAGTGATGCAGGAATCATCTCACCGCAATCCAGACGAAGAATCCCAGTGTTGCGGCCAGGATCAGCACGGTCAACGGGCGATTGCGATGCTCCGCGCCTACCCATGCCGCCCGGCTGTTCAGAATGATCAAGGCCAACGCCAACAACGGCACGATGAAGGCGCCGACGACGGCATAGACGCGCTGGATATCCTGAAAACTGCGAAACAGGCCAATGGCTGGAAGGGTGGCCATCGCGAACAGGTACCAGCGATACGCTGGCGCGGCAGTCGACAGTGACGTACCGGCGTCACGGCCGCGGATCAAGGCCAGCGTGTCGGCAAAGATGTACGGTGTTGCCTGCCATACGCCAAGCAGTGAACTGAATACGGCGCCGAGCACGCCCAGCAGGAACATCCAACGACCTATCGGCCCGAGATGCGTTTGCAACTGGTCCGACAGCGCCACCAGCATGCCGGCATCGTTGCGGGCGATATCCACGGTGCTGCCGATGATGACCACACTGAGTCCGAACAACGCCGTCATCAGATAGCCCGCAGCCAGATCGATACGACAATCGGTCAGCGCCGCGGGTGATGTTCGTCCCTCCTCGCGAATCCAGTAGCTGTAGGAAAGAATCGTGACCGTGCCGCCGACACCGCCGATCAAAGCCACCGTCCACTGGATTCCCAGACCGCCGTCATCAGGGATCGAAGGGATGAACAGGCCGCGTGCGATCTCGCCGATACCCGGCCAGAGCACAATGGCCATGACCACCACGGTGATGAACATGATGCCGATGCAGACCGCCATCAACTTCTCGAATAACCGGTAGCCGCCGTACCAGACACAGCCGTAGCCGATGACGCTGGCGGCGATGCCGAAAAATGCCTTGCCATGCGCTGGATCATCAAACACCGGAATCAACGCGTGCAGCGTCACGCCACAGCCACTCATCATGGCGGTGCCGGTAAAGAACGACCATAACACCAGGTACGGCATGAACAGCCACATGGTCGGTCGACCCAGCCGCATCGCCACGCCCTCCAGCAGCGTGGTACCGGTGGCGAGCTGCCAGCGTGCGAGGCCTTCATTGACCACGAATTTGAGAAACGCGCCGACAACGACCGCCCACAGGATCGCCGTGCCGTAATGGCTGCCGGCGAACGAAGCCGTGGCCAGATCCGCAGCGCCGACACCCGTCGCAGCGACCAGCATACCGGGGCCGAAAATCCGCAGAAATGCCAACAATCTTTCTCGCACGCCCGTCCCCCTGTTATCCCGCCAGATTCGTTGCCACGCCAACTTCAAGGCTTCGCGTGCTGTCCTGACAGCGCACGCCGCATTGCGTAAACTAGGATGGTACTAAATACCCGGGGCCAGATGTGCGTTGCCATGAAGTGCGCCATCGGCGGTCCCGTCGATTCCCGGCCCCAGACTATGCGAGAGGTTGAAAGTCACCGATTTCCGGGCATATCTGCCCGGGAGACGCGGTTCCCATGACTGACACAACGCCAAGAGAGCCGGCGCGCCGCCGTGGCAGCCGGCGCAAGCATTTCGTCAAACGTACTGCCGCCGGCAGCGCGCCCGGACAGCTCCTGCCCGATCCCAATGCGCATCCGACGACATTCAGGCTCACCACATTCGACGCCAAGGGGACGCACGAACATCCGGTCGCGAGCCTTGCCGAGGTAGAGCGCGTCATTGCCGAAGGTCATCTGATCTGGTTGGACGTCATGGGTTTGCGCGATGTCGACATGTTGCAGACCATCGCGCGGATGTTCGAGATCCATCCGCTGGTGCGCGAGGACATCGTCAATGTCCACCAACGCGCGAAGACCGAGGATTACGGCCGCGAACTGTATGTCGTCGCACACCTGATGCAGATTCAGCAGGAGTTCCGCTCCGAACAGATATCCATTGTACTGGGCAAGCAGTTCGTCATTTCCTTTCAGGAGATCCCCGACGACTCGTTCGCCCAGTTGCGCACGCGGCTGTGCGCCACCGGATCGCTGCGTCAGATGTCCGCCGGACATCTCACCTACCTGTTGCTTGACGCCATTCTCGACAGCTATTTTCCGGCCATGGAACAGCTGGGGGATCGTCTTGAGCAACTCGAGGACCAGGTACTCAAGCGCGAGGAACCGGCCGGTTTTGCGCCACTGCACGAAGTCCGGCGCATGTTGATCGATATGCGGCGTACGATATGGCCTCACCGCGAAATGGTGAATTCGCTCATGCGCTTCGGCGATTCCTTTCTGCAAAGCGAAACCGAGGTCTACCTGCGGGACTGCCAGGATCACGCGGTGCAGATTCTGGACATGCTGGAAACCTACCGCGAAATTGCCGCCGGCCTGCTTGAACTGCATCTGTCGAATCAGGCCAACCGGCTCAATGAAATCATGAAGGTGCTGACGATCATCGCCACCATCTTCATTCCGTTGAGTTTCATCGCCAGCCTCTACGGCATGAACTTCGATCGCGAGGTCTCTCCATGGAACATGCCGGAACTTGGTTGGCGCTACGGCTATATCACTGTGATCGGCGTCATGGCGCTGGCCGCGCTGGCGCTGCTGGTCTGGTTCTGGCGCAAGGGTTGGCTGAAGGACCAGCGATGACTGCACGCCATCGCGCCCATGGATAAACTCGCCTTCGCCACCCTTTCCGGGACCATGTTCATTTCGATGATCGGTTTTGGCGTTGTCATGCCCTTGCTGCCGATTTTCGGTTCCACGCTGGGCGCCAGCAGTGCCGAGCTTGGCATGATCGCAGCGGCGACATCCTTTTCGAACCTGCTGACGCTGCCGTTCATCGGCCCGCTGTCCGACCGTTACGGGCGCAAGCGGTTCATGGCGCTGGGATTGTTTGTGCTGGCAATCACCGCGTTCTGTTTCATGTGGGCCGATTCGCCAACCGAATTGATTGTCTTGCGCGGGATGCAGGGGTTGTGTTTCAGCCTGCATCTGCCGGTCGCGCAGGCGTTCCTCGGCGATCTGATTCCGCATGGTGAGGAAGGCAAATGGATGGGTATGTTCAATGCGGTGATGTTTGCCGGCATCGGCGCAGGCCCCTTATTCGGTGGCGCGTTGAACGATTTGTTTGGCATGCAATTCCTGTTCGGCGCTTCGGGAGTCGCCATGACACTGAGCTTTCTGGCGGCGGTGTTCCTGCTCAAGGACCGCCCTTCGCGAACCCATGCCGAGGTCCCGCGGCTGAACTTCCGCGCACTGGTGGGGGACCCGGTCATGCGTGGCGCCGCTGCGCTGCAGGTCATGACCGGTCTGTCGATGGGCGTCAGCATGACTTTTCTGCCGATTCTCGCTAATCACAACCTCGCACTCAGCACGACGTTGATTGGTCTGCTGCTCGCATCGCGCAGCCCGATCACGCTGCTGCAAACCTGGTCCGGACGCTTCGCCGATTCCCACAACCGCAAGGTACAGGCAACCTCGGGCCATATTCTCGCGATCACGGCATTGATGCTGTTCCCGGCCGCCGCGGGATTCTGGGGCTTGTTCGCCGCCAACGTTGTGCTCGGCTTCGGCATGGTCCTGACGCAACCAGCGACGTCGGCCTACGTGGTCGAACGCGGTCGGGCTCACGGCATGGGAACGGCCATGGCGGTATCACTTGGCGCAATGCAATTCGGTAGCGGCGTCGGCCCGATGACCATCGGCGCAATTACCGACCGCACCGATCTCGCCACCGGCTTTCACAGCGCGGCCGGCATCATGGTCGTCGGAATCGCGATGTACCTCTGGTTGATGAGAACCGTACCTGGCCGCAAACAATCGCACGTGACAAAAATCTGAAAGGCGCCCTCCATGCACTACGATCCCGACAAGGAAGATCACGGTTTCCAGTACAGCCCCTTCAAGTCATGCGTGGTGCCACGCCCGATCGGCTGGATTTCCACCACCAGCGCCACCGGTATCGACAACCTGGCGCCGTACAGCCAGTTTCAGAATCTCAGCTTCGATCCGCCGATGGTGATGATTGCCGCCAATCAGACCTTCGACGGCCAGCGCAAGGACACCGTCGTGAATATCGAGGCGACCGGTGAGTTTGTGTGGAACATGGCAACGTATGATCTGCGTGAAGCGGTCAACCTGTCATCGGCCGTGCTGCCCCCGGAAATCGACGAATTCGAAGTCGCTGGTGTCACCAAGGCGCCATCGTTGAAGGTTCGGCCGCCGCGTGTTGCTGAATCCCCCATTCAGTTCGAATGCCGCCACGTCCAGACCGTGCGTCTGCCCGGTGAAGGCAAGACCGGTACCTGCGATCTGGTTATCGGCAGGGTCGTGCAGATTCATATCGATGACAGGTTCATCACCGAAGACGGTCGCATCGATGTGGTCAGCATCAAGCCGTTGGCACGTATGGGCTACTACGATTACACCTATGTCGACAAGGCTTTCAGCATGCTGCCGCCAAATGCGACCGGGACGCGGTTGGCGGGATTGACCGGAACGCGGGCAGTCGATTAAAGCGCTGTGCGTCCGGGCGGACGCACTGCTCAGGGGAATCAGGCGCCGCTGCCGGCGGCGTCGAGATGCTGCTGCAGAACAGCCACCGTTTCAACATGGGGCTGTGGCGGTGGCTCCAGAAACGCCGGCTTGTAATTGCCTTTCGCATAATCCATTGCACTCAGACCACTGGCGTCCGGCGACAGCGGATCTGCGCCATGTTCCACCAGGAACCGCACGGTATTGGTCCAGCCCTTCTTGGCTGCGCCGTGCAACGCGGTACGACCGCGCTTGTCCGCACGATCAATGGCCGCGCCTGCAGAAAGCAGCAGCTGCATGGTCGCAACGCCTTGCTCGTCGGTCTTGTAGCGGCCGCGCGTCGGATTGAAATTATGTTCCAGCCCGGCCGCCACCATCAGTGGCGTGACGCCTTCGGCATTGGGCAAATCAACCAGCGCGCCATGCGCGAGCAACACTTCGATCATCGCGTCATCACTGGCCTTGGCCGCGCGCAGCAACGGCGTCGCACCCGTTGACAACACCTGGTCGCCACCCCGATCAAACGGCACGTTGCGATACGGCGGCCGCAGCTTGAGCTGAATATTGGGGTTGGCGCCGGCCGCGAGCAGCATTGAAGCCACGTCGACCGCGGTCGTGCGATCCTGGGAAGGGACATCGGTGCGCCCACCGACCGGCAACGTATTCAAATCCACTGCTGCGTAAACGGGAGTGCGCCCGTACAGGTCCCACTTGTTGACGTCGGCGCCGGCCTCGATGAGATAGGCCGCAAAATCGAAGTGAAGATTGAGCAGCGCCAGCACCAGTGGTGTTACACGATCCGGATCAGTGGCGTTCATATCAGCGCCGCCAGCCACCAGTGCACGGGCGCATTCGGTGCAGCCTTCACGCGCCGCGTACAGCAACGGCGTGAAGCCGCCCTTGTTCATATCCTTGGGGCGCGGTTCGGCGGTGACCTTACGCTGCCATTGATACACTTTGCCGCGCGCATTCACATCCGCGCCGGCCTTGATGAGGTAAGCCACCATGGCCGGCTGCTGCTGTGCTGCCGCCCACATCAACGCGCTCTGTCCGCCCCAGCCTTCGGTGGCATTGACGTCAGCGCCGGCTTTTACCAGCAACTTCGCCGCGTCCACATTACCTGTGCGTGCAACCGCCATCAGTGCGGTCTGGCCTTCCGGATTCCTCGACTCGACATCAGCGCCGGCCTTGAGCAAGGCGCTGATGACTTCGGTATTGCCGATGGCAGCGGCTTCACTCATCGCCGTCACGCCGTAATCATTCACGCGCTTTGCATCGGCGCCGGCCTTGAGCAGCCGTTTGACAAGTTCCCCGTCGCCATGGTGGGCCGCCCACATCAGCGGCGTGGTCGCGTCTGCTTCCATCGCGTTGACGTCGGCTCCCGCCTTGACCAGCGCCAGCGCTGCGGCGCGATCCTTGATGCGTATGGCATCGGCCAGGGTCAGGTCATCCGCCGCCTGGCTCTGTTGCCAGCCAAGCACCGATGCCATCACGAGCAGTGAAGGCAGCAGAATTCCGCGACGTACGACCATGCCTCAGACCTCCGCCATGATGCCGGTGCTGTCACCGAAGGTTTCGACCGGCACGCCGGCGCGGTCCAGCAGCGTGTGCATCAGGTTGGCCAGCGGTGTGTCCTGCGGAAACTGCAGATGCTGCCCACCCTTGATACGACCGAACCCGCGGCCAAGTACGGCCGACGGTAACGGATCATTGTTGTGCTTGTCACTGTTACTCATGTTGCTGCCGTATAGCACTATGGAATGATCCAGCAACGTGCCATCACCGTCCTGCACCGACGCCAGTCGATCGATGAACCGGGCGAACATCTGGGTGTGATAGACCTGGATCTTCGCCAGGTTGTCCATCTTGGCCGGGTTGTTCTGATGGTGGGACAGCGGATGAAACGCTTCGGAGATGCCGAGATTGGTGTACGTGCGCATGCTGACTTCCTTGGCGATCATGAAAGTCGAAATGCGCGTCAGGTTGGCCTGCCAGGCCAGGGCGATCAGGTCGAACATGATGCTCAACTGGTCACCGAAATCATCGGGAACGCCGACCGGCACATCCGGTAATGCCAGATCGGAGTTATCGCGTGACTTCATCTTCTGCACGCGGCGCTCGACCTCGCGGATGGATTCCATGTACTCGCCCAGCATCACCTTGTCTTCGGCGCCGATCTGGCGCTGCAGACGTGCGGTGTGCTCCATCACCAGATCGAGAATGCTGCCGGTCTCGTCAACGATCGCGCGACGCTCTTCGTCCGAATTACCCTGGCCGAACAACTGGTAGAAAATCTTGCGTGGATTGTTTTCCATCGGCAGCGGCTGGTTCGGCGTACGGAATGAAATGGTATTGCCGTAGCTGCAGCCATACCCGGGATCGCAGGGTCCGCCGCCACCTTCACCACACAATTCCAGCGAAGGGAACGGGGTGTCCTGGCTGATGACCTTGGACGCCACCTGGTCGATAGTGGTGCCGGCCTGCGGGTCATGGCTGACGGCCGGTGGCACGCAACCCAGCCAGGTGCCGGCCATGATGGCATGCGGTGTCGCACTTTCGCCGGCCTTGTTGCGCAGACCGCTGACAATCGTCAGTTGGTCGCGATACTTCTCCAGCGGTTTGAGGATCTGCGTCATTTCGTAGTCACGGCCGGTGGTGGCCGGTGACCAGCGATCCATCAATGCGCCGTGCGGAAAATACACGAAGCCCATGCGGGGTTTGGGCGCCGCATCGCTGTTGGCCAGCGCGACACCGGCAGGCACCATGGCGTTGAGCAGCGGCAACCCGATGGTTGCCCCCATGCCACGGAGAAACGTTCTGCGCGGAAGGTGTTTTTTGCTGATGAACATTGCTTCTGACTCCTCGAATGTTTCGGCGCCGCGTGCATTGCACTGGCATGATTGCCTTGCTGCTCTAGTCGTTACCCGAATCTGAAATCAGGCTGGTGCCCGAGGCCACCTGCCGCATCTGGAAGGCATCGCTGTCGACGATGCCCATTACGATGGTCTGGAAGCGGTAGTCGTCCTGTGCCGCATTGCGCACGATCTGACGTACCGAAGGCATGTCGTAGTATTCCACTGTCCGCCCCAGCGCGTAGGTCATCAGTTTTTCGGTCAAGGTCTGCACGAACTGATCCGGCCGCTTCAGCAGCGCCTTGCGCAGCTCAATCGGGCCACTGACGCTGGTGCCATCCGGCATATCAGCAGTGGTATCGATATCCACCTTGGCGAAGCGATCGAAATCGCGCCATTCGCCAATCGTGTTGAAATTCTCCAGCGCGAACCCAAGCGGATCCAATACACCATGGCAGCCGTTGCACGAAGGATTTTCCCGATGTTTGACCATGCGCTCACGGACCGACAGCGGGCGGCTGCCGGCCACGGTTTCCGGCAAGGCTTCAACATTGGGAGGCGGCGCCGCCGGAGGTGTGCCGGTGATGTTCTCCAGAATCCACGCACCGCGCAGCACCGGCGAGGTTCTGTTGGGATAGGAGGACCCCATCAGCATCGCGCCCTTGCCGAGAATGCCCCAACGGTTGGCGTCCTTCAGCGTCACGCGGCGGAACTCATCGCCTTTCACATCCGGCACGTCGTAAAGGATGGCAAGCGCTTCGTTCAGGTAGGTGTAATCGGCTGTCATCAGGTCGAGAACGCTGCGGTTCTCGCGGAACACGCTGTCGACGAACAGCACCATCTCGGTTTTGAAATCCGCGCGCGGGTCACCGGCGCCAGTGCCGTTCGGATAGATATTCGGATCCGGCACCACTTCATCCAGCTTGCCGATGTTCAACCACTGGTAGGCAAAATTCGATGCCAGTGACTTCGCGCGAGAATCGCCCAGCATCCGTTCCACCTGCTTGCGCAGGTTATCGCCTTTGCGAAGGTCTCCGGCTTCCGCGACCTTCAGCAAGGTGTCATCCGGCACGCTGTTCCAGAGGAAGAAGCTCAGGCGTGATGCGAGTTCGAGATCATTCAACGCGAAGGCCGAACCTGGCGCCACGTCATCGGGCACCTGCTCGAAGCGATAGAGGAAGAACGGGCTGGCGAGTACGCCGGTCAGCGCACGACGGACGCCGCCTTCGAAGCCCTCCTGGGAATGGCCCTGCCGATAAAACACCATCAGGCCGTCGACGTCCTCAGCGGACAGCGGGCGCCGGAATGCCTTGCGCGCGAGCCGTTCTATGATTGAACGCGCACAGGCCTCCTCTTCCGCAGCCTGCTGCGGATAGCAATCAAAGATGGCGCGGCGGCTGGGGGTTTCGCTCAGCCCGGTAACGTCATACGGGCCGCGAATCTCAAATGACGCCAGCGTCAGGATGCGATCCTGTCCGCCACCTTCGACCTGGATCTGCATCCGGTCATCGGACTCGGCGAACGTGCGCTGACGGAATGTCACCGCCACCCGGTGCGGTCCGGCGGTCGTTTTGAAGCGGATGCCTTTGAGGCGGGAATTGATGGCATCGACCGCGGGATCCTGATCCTGGTCGATGGCGCGCATATCTTCATCACCGCCCAGCGTGGTTTCAAAAACGCGCTTGCCATCAATGGCCACGAGCACGGTGTTTTCGAATTCCATATTCACGACCCATAGCGCACGGGCCATGTCGGCGATGTTGATCTCATACTCGCCGTCGGCGGGGAACCAGTGCTCGACCTGCATGCCGCCGCGCGTACCCAGCGGCAGACCTTCGATGTGGAAACGCTGTGAGCCGGAATCACGGGCGAAATACTGGGTGCCACCGGGCACGGGATTCTTTTCACCGACCGCCTGCACCGCCACCATGCGCGCGGCGCCAATGTACTGGTCGAGGAAGGACGGCGAAACCTGGAGAACATTGGCCACATTGTCGAAGCCATCGCTGACATCGTCGCGCGGTAACAGCGCCGCCGGGTCGACATCCAATGCAACGAGATCCTTGATCGCCGCGGCATACTCTTTCCGATTCAATCGATGCAGCGCGACCCGACCGGCATCCGGTGCAACCGTGCCCGCTTCATCGAGGTAGCCCTCCAGCCAGGCGACAAATTCGTTGGTGGATTTCTCGTCGGGGCGATCCTGTCCTGGCGGTGGCATCATGCGGCCGCGCAATTTGCGTACCGTGTGCTCCCAGACTTCAGCGTCAGCGGGAATGGCATCAGGCCGCATGGTGTCGAACGCGACGCCACCGGCCCAATCCTCGAAGTTGTGGCAATCCGTGCAGTATTGCTCAAGCAGGGTCCAGTGCTTGGGGGCATCGGCAAGCGCGGCGAAACTCGCGTCCGCGGCCGTGGCGCTGTCTGCCTGCATGACGAAAAGTGCGGCAACCAGCGGCGCAGGATAGATCCTCATCGACTTGAACATCCCGGTCGGTCTCCTGATATACCAGCGGTCCTGGGCGGACCACCGGGTGAAACAAATTTAATGACAGCCTGGCATTTGCCATACCGCCTGCTCATGCGTCTGGCGACAGCTGACCCCACAGGCTCTCGAATGCGCGCGAGACAAACGCCGTCGCATCGCCCCACTCCGGTTTCATGTCACGGGTAGGTGCGGCCGCCACCGCGTCGGCCGGGGCGCGGCCTTTGAACATCATCTGTCGCAGTTGGCCGAACAAGGCCGCATACATTTCCTGCTGAGCCGCCAGTTCCGCCCTGGTGATCACCGGTCCGCTGGACGGCACGATCCGGGTCTGCTCGTTGGCGATTTCCAGCAGCTGCTTCTGACCTGCCGCCAGACCACCGATCCAACCGCCCGTCCACCAATCCACCAGTGGCCAGCGATCCGACGTTACCGCACCACCTGTAAACAGAATGTTTTCCTCGGGCAGGAAAGCATAGGCGTCACCATCGGTATGCGCCTGCAACAGATAGCCATACTGGACGGCGGTTGCACCGGCGGAAAATTCGCCTGCGTCATAGAACGTCTGGTTGGGCTGACCGGCCTTGGCCATCGGCGCAAACCGCTGTTGCTCCCACGGCCGCTCGATATCCGTCGTCAGCCACAGGCGGGTGTTTTCGTGGGCGATGATGCGGGCGCCCTGCGCTCCGAGACGCTCGTTGCAACCGGTCTGCTCCGGGTGCCAATGGGTATTGAACAGCGTGCGAACCTGATGGCCCGGAAACAACCTGGCGACTTCGGCCAGCAATGCGTCCGCCTGTTCGGTCGGCCCGCCATCCAATAACGTGATGCCATCAGCGCCGCCGATGGCCAGAACGTTAACGCCACCGGACTGCAGCAAATGGATATCGCCCGCCATGGAAACAGAGCCAACTGCCTGTGCCACGGCGCGCCGCGGACCGATGCCCGCGAGCATCAGCCCGGCGCTGGCGCCGGCGGTCCTTACCATCATGTTGCGTCGCGTGAGGCTCATGCTGATTTTCGTCATAACCCTATGAATTCGATAAACGGGCCATTATTCAACAGGCCCATGGCTTTGGCCATAAGCAATACCGGTAGTTCAATCCCTGATATGGGCCCTGAAGCACCGTTTAACAAGCGCCGCAGTTATTGTAGGTTATGCGCCCACGCACTCATGCAGGCCGATCCATGACTACAGAACGCACCGAACAACTGGAGCGGATTTGTCTCGAATTGATGGACCGCGGTCTCGGCGAACTGCTGATGGTCGCCCGCTATCACGACAATATCGTGCTGGGTAACCTGGTGCGGGACAAAGGGACCAGCGTAGTGCGGGATCGGGGGTTGCTCAGTCAATTGACGCCTGAGCAGGTATCCCGCTGCTGGGATATCGGGATTGTCGGCGTCGTCTGCGATCTGCCGCAGCAGGAGTGGCGCAGTCTCACGCTGCTCGGCCTCAACAGCTGCAAATTCCCGGCCGAAATCGCGGAAGCGCGCGAACGCCACAAGGCAATGCTTCAGCTCCCACCGGTGCCGCTCGCAACGTTCTGCGGCAGTGTCTACCGCGGCATGCGTATGATGATGGACTGTCAGATGGTCCCGGTGGTCTTGCCGCTTTGTATCGACAACACACAAGGTCTGACGGGACTGGCCATCTGCGATTTCAAAATGGCCGACCGCCCTGGCCGCGACTGTTCCATCGTCAACCAGCACGTACGCCATACCATTGAAAATCCGGTGATGCTGAATGTCGAGGATGTAGAGGTCGGCAATGCCGAGTTTCTGGAATTATTCGGCGCCTTCATCAAGGACGACTGAATTCGCTGCATCGCAACATCCAGAGCTCGCCGTTCACCGGCTCTTCTGTGGGATTTATCCCCTTAATCATCTGTCACACGGTGGTTGCGATTTGACGTCTTTTTAGCTGGAGAAATTCAATGCTTGAGCAGCGCTTTCAAGGATTCACCCGCGGGATGAAGTGGCGATGCCTTGCGTTGCTGCTGGCCATGGCCGGCCTGGGTGCGGTCAGTGCGCCGGTGTATGCAGCTGCGGCGGAAGATGGCGAAAAAATCATCATTACCGGCGCATCCGGACAGCTCGGTCGGCTGGTCGTTGAGGAACTCCTGGCCCGCCAGGTTCCGGCGGCCGACCTCATTCTGGTTTCCCGTTCACCGGACGAATTGGAGAATTACGCGGAAATGGGCGCGAGCGTCAGATTTGGTGACTTCACCCAACCGGCGTCGCTCCCGGCAGCGTTTGCCGGCGGCCGACGCATGCTGTTGATCAGCATCTCCGGGATGGGACTGGATCGCCCGGCGATGCACAAGAACGCCATTGACGCCGCGAAGCAGGCCGGTGTCGTTCAGATTGCCTACACATCGTATGTGAATGCTGATCGCAACACACAATCGCTGCTGGCGCAGGATCACCGCCGGACGGAGATGATTCTGGAGCAAAGCGGGGTGGCGTGGACCTTCCTGCGCAACCAGATTTATATGAACGGCCAGCTTGCCGCCGCCCGTGAAGCGGCGGGCTCCGGAACGTTGACGACCTGGCAGCCTGACCTGAAGGTCGCCTATGTGACCCGTGAGGATTGCGCGGCGGCCGCGGCGGCGGTGCTGGCCACGCCTGGCCATGACAACACTGCCTACAACATCACCGGTCCGCAGGCCGTCGGCGCGGTGGAACTCGGGCGGGCGGTGGCATTGCTGAGCGGCCGTCCGGTTGCTGTTGAAGCCATGACGCAGGAAGTCTATATCCAGCACCAAATCGACGCCGGGGTACCTGAACGCGCCGCGCGCGGCGGGGTCGGGCTGGGTCAGGAACTGGATTCGCTCTGGCTGGCGCAACCTGACAGTGCCGTCGGTCGCCTGACCGGCCGTCCGGCCACGGGACTGTACGAATTTCTCGCGACACAGCGCGCCGCGTGGGAAACCGCGCAATGACCGGTCAACCTGATCGGCCGCGCCTGCGCTGTTATAGTGGCCTGCTTTACGTGGTAACTGACTGAGATTGATATGAAAGCCCCGTTCACCCGCCGCTCACTGCTCGGCGCCGCCGTCGCCGGCACAGCCCAACTCGCCTGGCCATATCTGGCGCGGGCGGCGACGGGGCCGCTGACGTCAACCACTGTCGCCGACGGCGTCACGCTGTTGCACGGCGCGGGCGGCAACATTACCGCCATCGATACTGCTACCGGCGTGGTACTGGTGGACTGCGGTGCGGATGTGGATGCCGGTCCGCTCAACGACTGGTTGACCACAAAACGCGCCGATAAGCCTGTCAGCCATGTCTTCAATACGCATTGGCATCTCGACCATACCGGTTGCAACGATGTTTTCACCGCGCGCGGCGTGCCGGTGATCGCCCATGAGAATACACGCCTGTGGATGACCACGGACATCAACTCGACCTGGAACAACCGGGTTTACCCCCCGCGCCCCACTAGCTTCTGGCCCACCGACACGTTTTATTACGGCGTGCACGAACTCGATGTCGGAGCGGACGCGCTACGCTATGGTTATCTCAGCCAGGCCCATACCGACGGTGACTTGTACGTTCACCTGCCGGAGCGGAATGTCATCGTGGCCGGCGGCGTGGTTACCGACGGTAGCTACCCGCTGCCCGACTACGTCACGGGCGGCTGGCTGGGCGGCATGATCGACAGCCTGAATTTGCTGCTTGAGATCTGCGATGACAACACCATCGTGATTGCCGCACACGGCACGCCGGTCGACAGCAAACACCTGCAAGCCCAACGGGCCATGTGTGAAGACGTGCTGACGAAAATCAGCAACAGCTATTACAAGGGCGAAAGCTACGCCGAATTCCTGATTTCACTGCCGACGCGCGACCATGACGCGCTATGGGGAGAACCCCGGCAGTTCCTCCACAACGCCTATGAAGGCGTGTGGGGCCACATTACTGAAGTGCGCCGCTATCTGCAGCGCGGGAGTCGATGATGATTCGTATGCGGTACCTCGCCGCGGCCGGTTCGGCCGCATGTTTCCTGGTTCCGGCCCACGCGGCCGAGGATGCCGGCGCCATCCTGGCGGAGCAGTGGCCGCTGGTGGAGGAATACTGCATCGGCTGCCATAACTTCGAAGACTGGGCGGGCGGCGTCGCCTTCGATACGTTGCAGCCTGCGAACGTCGCCGCCGATGCCCAAATCTGGGAGGAAGCGGTGCGCAAGGTGCGCGGCGCGCAGATGCCGCCGCCCGGTGAAGACAAACCTGACCGCGCGGTCATGGTCGATTTCATGCGCACACTCGAGCGCTCGCTGGATATGGCGGCGGCACAGAATATCGATCCCGGCACCGTCGGCCTGCATCGATTGAACCGTACCGAGTACGCCAACGCCATCCGCCAGCTGCTCGACCTCGATATCGATGTCAGCGCCTTGTTGCCGCGGGATGATGAATCCGACAGCTTTGATAACATCGCCGAAGTCCTGAAGGTGTCGCCGGCATTCATGGAACAGTACCTGTCGGCGGCCCGCCAGGTCAGCGTCATGGCGCTGGGCAAACCCAACGCCCGCACTGAGAGCCGGTTCTATCCCGGAACGCCCGAATCCAACCAGTACGTCCATGTCAAAGGGCTGCCGCTCGGTACCCGCGGTGGCATGCTCATCGAACACTACTTTCCCGCCGACGGCGAATACGAATTCAACATCTCCGGGCTGGTCGGTGCCGGCTATCTGTGGGGCGTGATGTGGGAGAACACACTGATCGTTACCGTAGATGACAAGCGGGTGTTCGAGCAGAAATTGGGCAACGACCATGACCTCGACCTGGTCGAACTGCAACAGGCCGCGGGCGTCGGCGAGATCAACAGCCGGTTTCGCGATATCCGTGCGTTTGTCCCGGCGGGCACGCATCGCATAGGCATCACCTTTGTTGCGAAGACAGCCGCCGTCACCAATGAAATTCTGCACGGCTTTCTGCCGGTGGAAGGCATGGGCCGGCATGTGGATGGCAACTCTGACGGACCGCGCATCGCCAACGTCGAGATCAAAGGGCCGCTGACCGTCAGCGGCGTCAGTGAAACGCCGAGCCGGCACAAGTTGTTCAGTTGCCGGCCGCAGGTCGTGGCGGAAGAAACTGCCTGTGCCGAGGAAATCCTGTTGCGCATCGCCCGGGAGGCGTTCCGTCGCCCGGTCAGCCGTGACGACATCGCCCACGCCATGTCGTTTTACCAGCGCGGTCGTGACCAAGGCGATTTCGATACCGGTATCCAGAAGGGCCTGATGGCGATACTCGCCAGCCCCAACTTCCTGTATCGCGCGCACACGCCGCCCGATGACGCCGTGCCGGGTTCGATGTTCGCGCTGAACGATCTTGATCTTGCTTCGCGGTTGTCGTTCTTCCTCTGGAGCGGACCACCCGACGAAGCGCTGCTCAAAGTGGCCGAAGCCGGCGAGCTGCACAACGATGCCGCGTTGAAAGCGCAAATCAAGCGCATGTTGGCCGATCCGCGCGCCGACGCACTGGTGCGCAACTTCGCCTTTCAATGGTTGAACGTGAAAGGCCTGGATATCGTCGAACCCGACCCGGATCTGTTTCCCGAGTACAGCGCGGATCTGGTGGAAGACTTCAAGGAAGAGCTGGCGTTATTCATCGGCAGTGTATTCGCTGCCGATGCCAGCATCATCGACCTGCTGACCGCAAGACACTCTTTCATCAATGAACGGTTGGCCGTGCATTACGGCGTCAAGTCCATCCGCGGCAGTCGCTTCCAGCGCGTGGAATTCGACCATGACTACCGGCGCGGACTGCTTGGCAAAGGCGCATTTCTGATGGCGACGTCATACGCCAATCGCACGACGCCGGTGCTGCGCGGTGGTTACATCCTGGAAAAATTCCTCGGCACGCCCCCCGCAGCGCCGCCGCCGAATGTCGAAGCCTTCCCGGAAACCCAGGAAGGCGCGGTGCCGCTGACCGTCCGCGAACGGCTGGCCGAGCATCGTGCGGCGCCTTCCTGTGCAGGCTGCCACGGCGTAATTGATCCGCTGGGGCTGGCGCTGGAGAACTTCGACGCCATCGGGCGCTGGCGCACGCGGGATCGCGATGCCGGCACCGACATCGATGCCTCCGGACAACTGGCCGACGGCACGCCGATCAACGGCGTCAATGAATTGCGCGACGCGCTGGTTGACCGGTCAGACGAATTCGCCCAGACGTTTACCGAGAAGCTGATGACATTCGCGCTGGGCCGCAGCGTCCGCTATTACGACATGCCCACGGTCCGCCGAATCGTACGCGATGCGGCGCGTGACGATTACCGGCTCTCCGCCATCATCAACGGCATTGTCTTGAGTCCCGCGTTCCGCATGGACCGGATTCCCGACCAGGGTGAAGCCATTGCCGCCGCCGGGCATCCGCCACTTGCCACCACCACCGACTGACGCTGCAACTGCGATAAGGAGTTGATGACCATGTTCCTGACCAAGAAACACATTGCCCGCCGCACATTCCTGCGTGGTGTGGGCGCCTCGGTCGCGTTGCCCTTACTCGATGCGATGATTCCCGCCGGCACTGCGCTGGCAAACACTGCGGCGGCGCCGAAACCCCGCATGGCGTTTGTCTACTTCCCGCACGGTGCGGTGATGAACAAGTGGACGCCCACTGGCGAAGGCCGCGATTTCGAACTGCCGCAGATCCTTGCACCGCTGGATCCGTACAAGGACTACCTCACCATTATCAGCGGGCTGGAAAACAAGTCCGCCGTCGCCGCCCCGGTACACGCCATCACACCCGGCACCTGGCTGGGCTGTGTGCCGCCGCGCATCAGCCATGATCCGTTGGGCGCCACCACGGTGGACCAGATTGCCGCCCAACACATCGGCCAGGACACGCCCCTGCCCTCGCTCGAAGTCGCTACCGAGGAGCATGGTGGCGAAGGATCCTGCGATCGCAATTACGGCTGCAGCTACGGCAAGACAATTTCCTTCCGCACACCCTCCACGCCGCTGCCGATGGAACACAATCCGCGAAAATTATTCCAGACCTTGTTCGGCGCCGGCGACACGCCGGAAGAACGCGACATGATTGCGCTGGAGAACAACAGCCTGCTGGATATGGTTTCGGAAGAAGCACGGACACTGGGCAAGCGCCTGGGTGCGCGCGATCGCGCCGTGCTCGATGATTACCTGGAAACCGTGCGTGAAATCGAGCGCCGGGTGGAACGGCTGGCGGCGCGCGACATGTCACAGCTCAATCTGCCTGACGCACCGTCGGGCATTCCCGCGGCGTTCGGTGATCATATTGATTTGATGTTCGACATGATCGCACTGGCGTTCCGCGCCAACATGACGCGTATCGTCTCGTTCATGATGGCCGCCGAGGTCAGCAACCAGGCGTACACGCATATCGGTATTTCCGATGCGTTCCATCCGCTGTCTCACCACCAGAACAATGCCGGCAAGCTGGAACGGCTGGCGCGCGTGCAGGCCTACAACACCCAGGCATTCGCCCGCTTCGTCAAGCAGCTGGCGGAAACTTCCGATGGTGACGGCAACATGCTCGACAACTCCACGATTCTGTTCGGCAGCAACATGAGCAACAGTAACCTGCACGATCACTTCCCGCTGCCGACGGCCATCGTCGGCCGAGGCGCCGGCACCATCAAGGGTCGCCAGCACCTGCGCTACCCGGACCATTCGCCGCTGGCGAACCTGCACCTGACGCTACTGAACCGCGTCGGTATCCCGATGGATTCGTTCGGTGACAGTACCGGTGAGTTTTCGGAGATCTGATATGGCAAGCCGGCGGGGAGCATTACTGGCGGCCTTCATTGCCACGGTGATGACACATTCGATTTGCGCGCAAACGCTGATGGACGCGGCTCGTGCGGGCGACTCCGGGCAGGCCCTTGAGTTGCTGAAGCAAGGCGCGGATGCCAGCGAGCGCATGAGCGATGGCACCACGGCTTTACACTGGGCCGTCTACAACGACGACGAAGCACTGGTGACACGACTGCTCAAAGCCGGCGCCGACGTCAACGCCCGTAACGACTACGGCTCCTCGCCCCTGCTGGAAGCAGGCGAGCACGGCAACGTCCGTATCATCAAGCGGCTGCTGGATGCCGGCGCCGATGTTGAATCGGCCAACCTGGAAGGGCAGACGGCATTGATGACCGTTGCGCGCACCAGTCATGTCGACGCCGCCAGGTTGTTGCTCGACCGCGGCGCCAATGTCAATGCACGCGGCAGCTTTCGTGGGCAGACGGCATTGATGTGGGCCGCCGCGCAGAGCCAGCCGGCGATGACCGAATTGCTGGTGCAGCGGGGCGCCGAGGTGGACGCCCGCAGTGATATCAAGGTATGGCCACGCCAGGTAACCGCGGAGCCGCGACCGCAGAACCGTCCCTCCGGCGGCCTGACGGCGTTGCTGCTGGCAGCCCGTGAAGGCTGCGCGGGTTGCGCACGCGCACTGGTCGAAGGCGGCGCCAACATCGACCTCTCGGATCCCGATAACATCACCCCTTTGTTGATGGCCACGCTCAACGCACGTTGGGACGCCGCCGCGTATCTCATAGATGCCGGCGCCAACGTCAACAAGTGGGATACCTGGGGCCGTGCGCCGCTGTACTCCACGGTCGACTACAACACGGTGCCACGCGGCGGCCGCCCTGATCGGCCATCATGGGATGACACGACGCCGCTGGAAGTCATGTCGAAACTGCTGGCCAAAGGCGCCAACCCCAACATGCAGCTCAAATTGTTTCCGCCTTACCGCTCACTGGGCCAGGATCGCGGGGGTGACAACATGCTGACCATCGGCACCACCCCATTGATTCGCGCAGCGAAGGCCGGCGATACCGATTCGATCAAACTGCTGCTCGAATACAACGCGTTGCCGAATCTGCCGAACTCGCTCGGGATTACGCCGATGATGTCGGCCGCCGGCCTCGGTTCCACCTTGATTGATATCCGGGCCCGCTTCCGCAATGAGGCGCAATGTATCGCCGCGGCGCAACTGCTGCTCGGCGCCGGCGCCGACGTCAACGGTGGACGCAATGACGGTCAGACCGCGCTGCACGCCGCCGCCTTCTGGGGCTGGACGGAATTCGCCCGCTTCCTCGTGGAAAATGGCGCTGAAATCAATGCAAAGGACAATGAAGGTAATACTGCACTTGATTATGCATTGGGCAAGGTGATTTCTTCGATGAGGTTGCGACAAGGTGATATGGCGCCCCATCCGGAAACCGCTGCGCTACTGCAAATGCATGGCGCCCGCAGTTTTCATGAAACATCCGCTGGCGAGCAGGGAACGTAAGACGAAATCGATCTAACATTCACCGCACTGAAAACTGGCAAAGCTCACGTCGTCATCTAAACTTACCAGTGTGCGTGAGAGCTTGCTCCCGCATGATGTAACGCAGAGCCGATGGAGTTTCGAATTCAGTTGTGAAACTTCGGACCGGCCCCAGCCAGTTCTGACTCCGATTGGAGCAGCTTGCCTAACCCACGGCTGCCGGGTGACGAACATCGCCTCTGCGCAGGGCCGCCCTCAACCGGCCTTGAACTGGTATTTGCTCGATCTCCCGCCCGGGCGGGACTTTTCAAAAATGACGGCTTCGAGTCGCGTTGCCCAGCTTTGGTCGGGCGGCGGCGGCGTTGTTTTCCGCAGGTCGGTCTCGCACTTGGCATCTTGGCCGTGTCACATGCATTGCGTACCAGGTAACGGCTGGCAAGCGCATTCCTGCTTTCAGCCGGGTATCGCCACCGCAGTCGTAGCGGCTCAGCACCAGCGCTGCTCGCCAAAAAAAACCCGGGCATCGGCCCGGGTTCTTGTTCAAGCTTTGTGCCGGTTCAGCTTCAACTGCATTCGCCTACCGCGCCCTGTTCCTCTTCGTCCTCGTCATCGTCGTCCTCATCGGCAATTGCCTCGTCGGCCGTCTCATGGGTTTCCTCGGCGGCTGACGTTGCTGCCGCAATAATTGCATCGGTCGTGCTGTCGTCCTGAATGCCGCCGACAACGTATATACCGCCCTGGCCCGTACCGTCACCCAACGGATCGCCGAACAAGTCCTCGCAACCCACGCAGTCCGCAACTTCGATAGCCGGTGGGATACCACCGAGGCTGACAATCAATGCATCGGCATTCAGCGTTGGATCGCTGGGTGCGTTGGGGTCGGATGTCAGCAGCGCCATCAGCGGTGCATGCACGGTGATGACGTCGGAGCCGATCAACAACACGCCGGCATCCGCCGAGCCGCCTGCCTGCAAGGTTACCGACTCGGTGGCGTTCACCGTCAATTCACCGCCGGCATACACCAGTGCGATGGGCGGCAGCTGCGTCGTGTTGATCGACTCGGCCAACTGGAAGTTATCGAATATATCAATAACCCGTGTTCCCGGAGGGACATCGAGCGCGGTACCGCCGTACATACCGAAATTCGCCGCATTCACTGTCAACCTGCCGCCGGCATTCAGTTCCGCAAAGGCGCCGATTGCGTTGCCGCCGATCAGGAGCACATCGCCGGGAGAATTGATGGTCAGGTCGTTCTGGGTATTCACCCGGGCGGCATAGCCGACACCGTTGAGATCGAGGCCGTCGAGGTACACATTGGCAGCTTCGATGTCGACACTGCCGCCGGCGACAGTGCTCCCCACCAGGGCGATATCACCGGATGCCGTCATCGCTATCGCACCGGCGGACGACACGCCCGATTCGAAGTCGGCACCGTTGAAGTTCAACGTGCTGAACATAATGTTGGTTGCGGTCACGTCGAGCGTTCCACCCGAGACGGCGGCACCATCGATCACCACGTCACCGGTCGCACTCAGATTCAATGCCCCCTGCGCGGTAATTCCGGAAACGGTTGCGACGCCGTTGACCAGCGTCGGTTGCAGGTAGATGTTCTCGCCGCCCACTGAAATGCTGTTGCCACCGAGCAGCGCGCCCAGCAACCAGATTTCGCCCGGCCCGGGATCACGCGAAGTGCTCACGACGCCATCTGTGGCCGTCAGATTGGCCGCCAGCGTCAACGACGGTACCGAGATATTCGAATTGATGAGAATGCTGCGCCCGGCGCGTAAGGACAGACTGCCGCCGGTAGCATTGATATCGGCGCCGACCGAGGTAACGATATCGGTATTCGCCTCCAGCGACAGACTCGCGCCACCGTTCAGGAAATCCTGTATCTGCAGGTTGGTCAGCGTCAGCGATCCATTCGGGTTTCCGCTGAAGGTGAAATCGGTGCTCTGGTTGCCACCAGTTGCCGAAGGGTCGAACAACACGAAGCGACCTGCATCTGTCGCACCGCCGACATCGGCCAACGTGCTGGGGATGAGATACCTGCCTGCGCCGATGTTGTACAGGCTGGTGCTGGCACCGAAGCGTTCGCCCGCGCTCGTTCCATCAATCCGCTGGACCACAGTCGCCGTGGCGCGATCAATCTGCAGCAACGATCCCGCATCGGTCAGCAGCCCCACATCGGCATTGGGAACAAAAGCAAGCACGCTGCCGGAAACGGTAAATTCGTTGATCGACTGACCTAGGTTGTCGCCCGCGGCACTGCCATCGACCCGGCCGACGATCCCGCCAGTGGCATCAATAAAGAACAATGTTCCGGCGTCAACCAGGCCGTTCGGATCTGCGGCCGGGACACGCACCAGATAGTTGGTCGCGCCAAACGGTTGCGACAGGCCGAATTGTCCGAGCAGATCGCCCGGGTTTTCACCCTGCAGCAGATTGAAGGTGCCGGTCGAGCCATCGACAAAGAACATCGCGCCTGCCTGGCTGCCGTGCTGGGTGTTGGTCACCAGGAAGTTATTGCCGCCCAGCGTGAAGGTGTTGACGTTACCGCTGGTGCCCAGGCGCTCGTTGGCGGTATTACCCACCAGCAGCCCGCCCGTCAATTCGGTCATCGATGTGGGATTAAGCAACAATACCTTGCCGCTTGCGTTGGTGCCGGCATCGGGCACCGTGACAACGATATTGCCGTTCGACAATCCGAACAGCTGCCCGCGGCCAAGGAAATCGCCGGCGCTGCCATTGAAGGTCTGGAATGAACCGTCGGCGCCGTTGACAAAGAACAGCGCGCCCTGGTCGGTGCCGTGCAAATCGGACTTGACGATGAAGTTATCCGTAAAGCCCAACGTGAAGGTATCGAAATCGCTGAAGCTGGCGCCCATGCGCTCGTTGGCGGCGTTGCCAACCAGCAAGCCACCGGTCAGATCCGTTGCCGTCGCCGGGTCAATGATCATGACCTGGCCTTCGTTGTTCGGACCTGCATCCGGCACGCCAATATACAGGTTGCCTCCCGGGAGTACGTCGTACGGACCGTTACCGAGCAAATCACCCGTGTTACCGGATATTGATGCCACGGTGGAGTTCAAGCCATCGATGAAGTAGATCGCGCCGGCGCCACCGCCATGTTGCGGACTGAAAATGATGGGACGCGAATCACCATAACTGAATTCGTCATAGTCGCTGCCGAGCAGTTCGCCCGCCGTATCACCGACCACCGTCACCGTGGGTGCGTTGGTCGTATTCGGATCCACAATCATGAATCGACCAACGTTGGTCAGCCCGCCGATGCTGGCGTTGGGTTCCTTGATGACGTAGTCACCGTTGGTAAGCTGGATCGGGAAATAGCTGCCCAGGCGGCTGTTGGTGCTGATGCCCTCGATGCGCCCGAGTTCCTGCCCGAGCGTCGCCGGATCAGAACTGAGGAAAATTATCCGTCCTGCGTCGGTGAAGTTGGCTGCATCGGCCAGAGGCAGGCGGAGCAGAATTTCACTGCCGAAGTGCTCGAGGCTCTGCGCCGCCATGTCGCCATTCGCGTCGCCAGCGACCGAATTGATGACAGCGCCATTGATGGCGTCGATAAAGAAGATCTCGCCCACACCGCCGCCATGCTGATCGCTTATCAATACCGGCGTATCAATACTGATCTCAAACGGTTGCAGATCAAACCCGAGGTTTTCGAAATCCGTATCACCGGCGAGTTCGAACAATGGCGAGTCGGTGGCGGTCGGTGCGGTGATGAATACGCGACCATTTTCCGAGAGCCCCTGCGTCGACGCGAACGGTGACGCAACCAGATAGTTGCCGTTGGACAAGCGGGTGATCGATTCACTGCCCAGTTGCTCGAAATCCGAAACGCCGGAGATGCGGCCGAGTTCCTGGCCGACGGTCGCGATCGTGCGATCAACGAAGCGGATTTCACCGCCGCCGGAAGTCCCGTTGGGACTGGCATCCGGGACCGCAATCACCAGTTCGGAACCACCGTAATAATCAACGCCCCAGTCACCCAGCCGGTCGCCGCTGGCCGAGCCGGTGACGGTATTCAGCAGGTTGCCGCCATCGTCGGTGAAGAAGATCGCTCCGGTATCGTTACCATGGGCTGCGCTGATGATGATCGGGAATGCCGTACCCAGCGTGAAGCGATCAATATCAAACCCGAGATTTTCAAACGCGGTATCGCCCGTGATATTCAGTAGCGGATTGTTGGTCGTAGTGGGACTCACGATCATCACCCGGCCCGCGTCGATGTTGCCACCGACATCAGCATATGGCACCGGCACCAGTACATTGCCGCTGGGCAACAACGTCACGGAAAGCTGGCCGACACTGTCATCAGCCGCACTGCCGTCAATTCTTCCAAGCACCTGCCCGGCAGTGGCGATATTGCGATCCAGAAAATAGATTTGTCCCGCATCCACATTGCCACCGACATCGGCATCGGGCACCAGAAGCGCAAGGACACTGCCCAGATTGGTCAGGCCGAACGAGCCGACACCATCGCCCGCGGTTGCACCGACCACGGAATTAATCACGCTGCCCGCGCTGGACAGGAAAAATACCGCTCCGGCGCCATTGCTGTGTTGCGCGTTACGGACAATCACGACGGAGTTGCCGAGCGTGAAGGTATCAACACTGTTGCCAAGGAACTCACTCGCTGTATTGCCATCCAGCTGGAATGCTGCAGTTCCTGTGGAGCCATCAACAACGAACAGTGAACCGGCATCGGTGATACCACCGGCGTCGGCGTTACGGGCGGTGATCACGTAGTTGCCGTTATTCAACATGGTCGGAAATACATTACCCAACGCATCGCCCGTGTGTTGGCCGTTGAGTTGACCGGTGATGGAGAGATCGGCTTCGCTGACGAGGAACGATGTTCCGGCATCCACCAGGCCGCCGACATCGGCGCGCGGATTATTGACGATCATTTTGCCGGTAGGCGCCTGCCCGAAAGAGCCGTAGGCCACCTCACTGAAGAAGCTCAGGCCAAGCTGATCGTTCGCGGCGCCGCCATTGAGTTGCCCGACCACCTGCCCCGTCGTACCGTCGAGCAGGTGCAAGGTGCCGGCCAGCGTGTTGGCACCGACCGTTGCGTTCGGGTCAGCAATCAATACATCGCCGCTGCTCATGTTGCGGAAGCCGAACGCTCCCAGACGCTGCGAGTTGGCGGTGCCGGTGATCGAGCCCAGCAGATTACCCGCCGGTCCGAACAGGAATACCTCGCCGGCGTCCGTAGCGCCGGTGGCGTCCGCGTTCTGATTGAGAATGAGTATGTTGCCGTTGCTGAGGACGCTCAGCCCGTTGCCGCCGAAGCCATCGCCGGCAAACGGCGTCGGATCCTGGAACGGGCCATCGACGACCTGACCAGGAATAATGAAGATGAATTTCGGATCCAGCAGCAGCGAACCGGGCGTACCGCCTGGCGCGCCGACATCCACAGTACCGGAGAACAAGACATCGCCCGTGCCGGATACTTCAATGTAGCCGCCATCGCCAGCGGCAAGTCCACCGCGCGCAAGCGCGGTGCCCGCGAAATCCACATCTGCGCTCGCGTAAACCACGACTTCGCCGCCATCACCGCTGCGCTGTGCCGACGCCGACACGGTCGACGCCGAATCAACAGTCACGGTAGTCGCACTGTCAAGCGCCAGCGCGGTGCCCTGTGCGCTCCCGCCAACCTGAACGATGCCGGCGTTGCCATCAACGGCGTCCGCCGACACTGTTGCACCACTCAAGGCGACGGTATCGCCCGTGATGCTGACCACGCCACCAGTGGTGGTATCGCTGGTAGTGACCATGCCGCTGACCGCGGCAATGGCATCGCCATCTGAATTGGTCGCAGATATTTCAATGCGACCGCCGGCCGCGCTGATGGTGCTGCCGGCAGCCACAGTCAGTTCGCTTGTTGCGCCGAGCACGATCCGGCCCGTCGCATCGACACTGATATTGTCGGCGTTGATTTCACCGGAATGGTGAATCGTGCCGGCAAGTACCGCCGCGGTTCCGCCCTTGGCCAACAACGCACCGAGATTCACGACGGCGTCCGTCGGTGCCTGAACCTCAAACGAGATCTCGGCGTTGTCCAGACTGGTGATGGTGATCGCCCGGCCCGCGGCCAGAATCAGTTGGCCGCCGTCTGTTTCGAGTATGCCGGACAGATCATTGCCATCCACCGGTGCGTTGGTGATGCTCGGTGCCAGCAGCACGATTTCGCCACCGGGGCCGGCCTTGATGTAGCCATGGTTGACGATGCCGCCACTGCTATCGTCGCCGCTGAATGCCAGTTTACCGGCGAGGAAATCCTCGTTGGCAATGTCCAGTGTGGACATGATGAGACCGGCGGTATCAATCGTCGCGTTCTGGCCAATCAACACGCCATTGGGATTCAGCAGGAACACACGGCCGTTGGAGACCATCTGCCCGAGAATTTCGGAAGGGTCACCACCGGTGACACGGTTCAGCACCGCGCTCGCAGCGGACTCCTGCAGAAAGCGCGTCGTCTCGTGCTGGCCGATGCTGAAGCTGTTCCAGTTTATGATCGCATTGGGGGAATTGCTGATTTCCAGCGTCGTTGCATTCGGCGTTGCAAACTGCGCGCTGCCGGAGACCACCTGGCCGCCTTGCGGATTGGCCAGGGCGCCGGTGCTGCAGAACAGGCCCAGTGCGCCGGCCACCAGCCGGCTGCACAGTGTCCGCCGTGGGGCGAAATTTCTTATTGTGCGACGGTGCATTCGAAGCTCCCTCCCGCCGATACTTCATCACTCAACAGGCTGCGCGCCGAACCGCCCGCCGCCAGAATCTGGAAATTCTCGTCTTCCACCAGGAACGCCGGACCTTCATCCAGCGCCATCACCTCGCCACCCGCAGCGCCGACAAAGCTGGCGTCACCTGCTTGCAGGCTGAGCTCGTTCTCATCCGTCGTCACCACGCAGTTGCCGATATTGCAGGTGACGTACATGCCGGCCGGTGCATCCGGCGGCGGTGGTGGCTGCGTGACATTCGGCGGTAACGGCGTCTCCGTCGGCAGCGGTACGTCACCGGGCAGTGGTATGCCCGGCACGCTGACCCAAGGCGTTGCGGCGTTTCCAAGAAATGCCGACTGCCCCTCGTACAGCGGGTTCTCACCATTGAAATCGATTGGTCCGTCCTGCCAGACCGACGCGAACAAGCCATCGCCATTCGGATCCTGCACACCGCCCGGCGCTTCACACGCACCCTGACACAGCAGGTCGTAGCCAGTGCCGCGAATGCCGATGGTGGCCACCGGCGTCTGCATTGCGTACGCATTCCGCCGCCCACCGAGCAGACCGGTCACGGTACGCAGACCACCACGCAACAGGTTGAACACACCACGGCCGGTGCGTGGCTCATCCGGGTTGTAATCGAGTTGCTTGATCTGGAATTCACTGTTGGGCATCAAGGTCACACGCGACTGGTCGCGCAACGCCAGTACCGCAAGAGAGCCCGAATCGGTGACGACCCGATCACCGGCGTAGACAGCCTCACCGACAGCCAGACCACGCAGTTCGCCGCCGGCGGTGCGGGTGCTTACGGTGCCGCGGATGAACCCTGCCCGACCCGCAGGAGATGGCTTTTTGGCGGCGTCATCCTGACACTCCGCGCCATCGCACAACCGGACATCGAATTCGGTCCCGCGGATACCAATCGTCGCCACCGGCGTGGCCAGGCGCACCGCATCACGGTTGCGCTTGCTCAAGCTGCCGGTCACCGCGCGCATGCCGCCGCGGAACAGCCGCATCAACGCACTTTCATTGTTGGCTTCATCACGGAAGGTCTGAATCTGGAACACCGACAGCGGCCTCAACACGATGCGGGTTCCATCTTTCATTACCAGGACCGTGGCGCTGCGTTCAGCCGTGCGGATCACATCGCCTTCGTAGATTGGCGCCTGCTCGCCAATCAACCGCGGCGCTGATCCGGCCCGCTGGGCGGTGGCGATACCGCGGGTGAATTCGGCGGTCCCTACGGCTGACTGCGCCAGCGCGTCTGTCATGGCCGTCGCTGATAGCAGCAGGACGAATCCACTCAATGCTGCGCGTGCCGTGAATGTCCGGAGGGAGGACTGTATTTGCGTGTTATTCATATTCCGGCGACCTGTATGCATGGCGGTTCAGAACCGGTACTGGAGATTGATGTGCCACTTGTTACGGCCGCGCTCGGCCGCTTCACCGTCGGCATGTTGCAGATTGATGCCCCAGTCGAACGATGCCACCAGGTGTTGTTCCCAGTCGTAGCGCAGGCCGAAACCTGCGCTGGCCAGCGTGTCTGAAGCAATCTGGTTGGATGCCAGATCCAGAGGCTCCTGCAAATGCTTGTAGCCAAAGTCAACGAACGACAGCGCGCGCAGCCCCGGCAGGAAGTTGAGCGGCGGCGTCCACAATTCCAGCGACGCGAACAGGCCGTCATCGCCGGAAACGGCGCGCTCATTGAACCCGCGTACCGAACGTTCACCACCAATACCGAAGCGCTCACCGGGAATCAGTGGCTCGCCGGAGTACTGGCCTTCCAGTCGACCGTGAATCGACCAGTCATTCTCCAGCCGGTGAATGATGGCCGCACCGACGTGATAGGCATCCCAGTTTTCGGTAGCGCCGTTGCGCTCCGCTTCGTAATTCTGCAACCGGTTGAAGCCGCCGAAACTCAGATTGACCGCGTACTCGAGGTAAAACGAGACCGCGGTACGCAACCAGTTGTAGACGCCGTCATAACGCAGCATCAACGGCCTTGAACGTACTTTGTTCGCAGCAAATACATTGCCATTGCTGATGAAAGCTGCCGACCGATCGAATTCCTTATCCTGGATGCCGATGCTGACGGTATGGTCGTAACTGCCGATGGGCAACATGCGATGCTGGAAATTCACGCCATAAAAACGACCGGCGCCGGCCACATCGAACACGCCTTGCAAGCCGCCGATATCGACCGAGGAATCGACAAAAAAGCCGGTGACCCAGGATGACAGGCGATAGATCGGGGCCTGGTAGACCAGTCCGTACTGGCTCACGTCGTCGAAGTTATCGATAGAGCTGGTGAACGTACCCGTGATGACATGCTCTTTGGCGAGCGGGTTCGCCACCTGCGCACCCAGAGTGAAACGTGTATAGCCGGTTTCCTCGGTACCGATGTTGTTGACGCCGGCAAAGACCTGCCATGGACGCTGTTCCTGAACGTCAATCACCGCGTCGATGGCATCAACCTGTTCGCTTTGCGCGAAGTTCACCCGCAATGCCTTGCGCGGATGCTGATTGGCCACCTGCAACGCCCGATCAACCTGCAGCAGATTCGGCGGCGAGCCCGGTGTCAGCACCGGCAGACTCGCGCGAATCGCGTCATCACTGAAATAACTGTTGTTTATGACGCGGACTTCATTGATGCCGAAAGTCACGACACGCAATGTGACAATTCCACCATCCAATGTCTGCGGCGGCAGTACGGCGCGGTGAAAACTGAAGCCGTTCGACGCCATCGCCTGCTCCAACGCGTCGGTCGCCGCGCGCAGGCCTTCGAGCCCGGCATATTCGCCGGCGTACGGTTCGAGAACGGCCTGGGTTTCAGCCGGCGTCAGCGGGTTTTCGCCGGTGACGGTAAAGCCGTTGACCGTGAATTTAAGGTCGGGAATGGCGTCGGATTGCGCCTGTGCTGCTGCAACGAACAGCAGGCAGGCGGATGCAAGCAGTATGCGCAATGGTTTTCCTTTCACCTGGCGGATCTGCGATGGAAGTTGTTGTTATTGATCCGGGCCGGCTCGTTCAGGCGAGCTCATTTCGCGCCACCTTACATCAGCGTTGGGGGGAATGCCACTGTGCGCAGTCAACAATCGCGCGGCTTGTGGCGTGCTACCGGCAGCGGCAGAATTCCACCCTCCCGGCGCTGGTTCAGCGCCGCCACATTCGACTCCGGAGAATCCGTCAATGGCGACAAATCGCCCTCGCGAACTCGATGCCCCCGTCTACGTTCGCAACGCCTGGTACGTAGCCTGCTGGGACTATGAACTGCACAGCAGGGATCTGCTCAGCCGCACCCTCATCAACCAACCCGTGCTGTTGTATCGCCGTGAGGATGGCGCGCCGGTTGCAATGGCGGATCAGTGTTGTCATCGTCTTGCACCATTGTCGCGCGGTCGCCGCGAAGGCGACGATATCCGCTGCATGTACCACGGCCTGAAGTTCAATGATGAAGGCCAGTGCATCGATATCCCCGGCCAGAGCGATATTCCCGCACAGTTTCGTGTGCATCGCTTTCCCGTTGTCATTGCCCACAGCTGGGTCTGGGTCTGGATGGGCGATCCGGAACTTGCCGATGAAGCGCTGATTCCAACGTCCATGAGTCTAAGCAACGACGCATTCGCGCTGCGCCCCGGATTTCTGGATTACCGCGCCAACTACCAGCTTATCAATGACAACCTGACGGACTTCTCGCATCTCGCGTACACCCACGAGCACACATTCGCGCGCGGCCGCGATGATCTGGCGCGCGAGACCCCGACCATAGAGGCGCTGGAACGCGGTGTGCGCATCTCGCGCTGGGTGGAAGCAACGGTCGGGGGCGGCAACTACGGCAGCGGCGCCGCGTCGGCGGGCCTGGTCGACACCTGGATGAGTTACGACTATCTCGTACCCGGAATCCTGTTGATGCATTCAAAGGTGTTTCCGGCGGGAACCGCGCAGCGCTGCAACCTGGGCGTACCCGACGGCGAGCCGCTGCACGCCAGTTTCACCGCACAGGCAGTGACGCCGATGACCGATGACACCACGCGCTACTTTTACAGCTGGGGACCGCGCACCAGCGAACATCAGGCCAATCCACAGCTGGTGCTGGATATGCTGGCGCTGGCCAAGGCTGCGTTCGAAGAAGATCGCCTGATGATCGAGGCGCAACAGCGGAGTATCAAGCTGAATCCCGATGCCCCCATCAACACCATCGTTCATGATCGCGCGCCGCTGATGATGCGCCGCATCATCGAGCACCTGGCAGCGCGGGACATCTCCTGATTCGAAGTCGTTCATCCCCCGATACATAAAAAGATGTATCGAGGGGGTTGCAACCACGTCACTACTGTACTATTGTCCTAGTACAGTAATTGAGGAGTGCAGCCGTGATCGACATCCAGGGGCTCAATTTTGCGTACAACAACGCGCCGCTGTTCACCGGCCTGGCGCTCAACCTGCAGCCGGGCAATATCTACGGCCTGCTGGGGTTGAACGGCGCGGGCAAATCGACCTTGCTCAAGCTGATTACCGGTCTGCTGTTTCCCGACAGCGGCCGGATCAACTGCATGGGCCACATCCCGGCCAGGCGTGACGCCGACTTCCTGGCGGACGTTTTCGTACTGCCCGAAGAAATGAATATGCCGAACGTGACGGACCGCGAGTTCATTGCCATCCGCGCCCCGTTCTACCCGCGCTTTGACCACGCCGCGCTGGCCTACTACCAGAACGAGATGGCGGTGCCGCGCAATTGCGTGTTACGCAATCTGTCGCTGGGTCAGAAAAAGAAATTTCTGTTGGCTTTCGGCCTTGCCTGCAACGCGCGCCTGCTGGTCATGGATGAACCGACCAATGGCCTGGATATCCCGTCCAAAGGCCTGTTCCGACGGCTGGTCGCGGAATGCGCTGGCAGCGACCGCGTCGTCGTCATATCCACCCATCAGGTACGCGATGTCGAATCACTGATCGACCCGCTCATCATCCTGCATGAAGGGCGTGTGTTGCTGAACCACGCGCTGGGGGACATCGGCGCCGGCATCCGCATCGAACAATCCGCCACCCGCCCGGACAATGCGACGCCGGGCCTGCTGTACGCCGAGCCCGCGGTCGGCGGCTTCCGTGCGGTTTACGCCGACACAACCGGCACCGACGCGCAGATAGATCTCGAACTGCTATTCAACGCCGTCACCGCACGGCCACAGAGTTTCGCGCGCCAGTTGCAGCGCGATGGGGAGAAGAATTGATGAACGGCTTATCCATGCATCGCGTACGTCTGCTGCTGCGCAATCACGTGGTTTCGGAATATCGGAGCATGCTGACGCCATTCGCGGCCATCGCAATTCTCATTCTGCTGCAAAGCCTCGTCACTGATTCCTATGCGGAACGCTCGAGCGGGATGTACGACGGCTGGTTCGGCGCAGTGTTGTTGTTCTGGGGCGTTATCGTGGCCAGCCGCGCGTTTCGCGAAATGCACGACAAGACCACCAACGAAGCCTGGTTTCTGCTGCCCGCCTCCAGCGCCGAGAAGACGCTGGCGCGCGCGCTGCATGTCAGCGTGACGTTCGTACTCATGCAACTGGCGTTTTTCACGTTGCTCGCGCCCGTTGTCGAACTGGTGACCTGGATCGTCGCCGGCAAACAGCATGGCCTGTTCAATCCATTCTCCGCGTTCACGATGAGCAACTGGTTGAATGTCCTGGTTGCGCAAGCCGTCTTCTTTCTCGGCAGCGCATGGTTCCGCAGCCTGCCGCTGATGAAAACGGTACTCAGCGTGGCCCTTGTGACGCTCGTATTTTTCATTGTGGGCTCAATGTTATTCGGCGCCATCGTCAGTAGCGCCGGGCCCAGCGCATGGAGCCACCTGATGTTGATGCTGTTCGGCTTCACCGCGGACAACCCGGGCGCAGTGTCGGATCACCTCGCCGGTCGCGGCCTGGGTGCCTTGTTGTATTACTTCGTGTTACCGGGCTTCTGCTACTACGTTGCCTGGCTGCGCGTCAAAGAGACCCAGGTCAGCGATGGAATTTGAACAGCCAAAAGGTATCTACCAGCAGATCGCAGATCAGATAAGCGATCGGATCGTGCTGGGCGAGTGGCAGGCGGGCGAAAGGATTCCGTCCATTCGCGAACTCGCGGTCAGCATGGGCGTCAATCCCAATACCGTGACCCGCAGCTACCAGAGCCTGCTTGACGACGGAGTGATCGAGAACCGCCGCGGAATCGGCTATTTCGTTGCAGAAGACGCTACGGTCCGTATCGTCAGCCAGCGCAAGCAGGCTTTCCTGCGCGAGGAGCTGCCACGGCTGTTCCACACCATGCGCCTGTTGGGCATAGACAGCGAAGAAATCGCCAGCCATCTGGCGGCATTGGAAAAGGAGCATCAGTCATGAAGCAAAGTCAGAAAGCGCTTGTCACAGGAATCGGCGTGTTGATCGCAGGCATGGTGGCGCTTGCCGGAATCGCCCGCATTGCGGTCTCCCACTTTGACGACTACGGCATCGCAGCGGCAGATGAGGACGCACTGGTCGTGTCGCCGCAGGCGACCGACCTGCGGGACTTTACCGCAGTGGAAGTCCGTGGCCTGTGGGAGTTGGAACTCCGTCAGGGTGATGAATTTTCCGTCGAGCTGCGGCTGCCTGAGAAAGGCGCCGGCAGCCGTCAGGTGTATGTCAGCGATGGTAGGCTGATATTGGGCGCGGCACCGGACAGATTCGGCAATCCGTGGCGGGACAAAAAGCACGACGGGCACCCGCAGGCGATAGTCGTCATGCCAGCACTCGCCGCACTGTCGATCACCGGCGCGGGTACGGTAGACTTCGCCGGCTTTGACAGCCCCGAACTCAGGGTAAGCGTCTCCGGTGCCGCCAATATCCAGGGCCGCGACAGCAAAGCCGAGCGGTTGAAGCTGAACATCAGCGGCGCGGGCAACATCGATATGAAACAGATTGCCGCCGTCAACGCGGACGTCAATCTCTCAGGTGCCGGCAACATCAAGCTGGGCATGGATGGTGGTGAATTGTCGGGCAACGTCGCGGGCATGGGACGCGTCATCTACTACGGGCCGGTCAGCGACGTCACCATCAAGGCCACTGGCATGTCACGGGTCAAAGCCGGGGACTGATCCGTCAGGCAGCTGACACACAGGGTCGCGATAATTTCATGGGGCGCGCAACCATTACTGCGCGGGGAAGATCAAGTCGTGAAAAGCAAAATATTACTGCCGCTGGGCATCATCATTCTCGCATCGGCGATTACCGGTTTCATGGTCGTTCACAAACGTGAGCCGGAAAAGAATCCGCTGCCGGATACCCGGCCGCTGGTGGAAACAGTGACTGTGCATAAAGCAGACGTACAGTTCGCCGTTTCATCGCAAGGTACTGTGGGTCCGCGCACGGAAACGACGCTGGCGCCGGAAGTGGCGGGAACGGTGTTGTCCGTGTCACCGAAATTCCATGCGGGCGGCTTTTTCCGCCAGGGTGAAATCCTGCTGAATCTTGATCCGGCCGACTATGAGGTGGCGGTCGATCAGGCACGGGCAGCGGTGGCGACAATGCAAGCGCGCCTGGCGCTGGAAGAAGCGCAGGCTGAACAGGCACGCAAGGACTGGGACATGTCCGGGCGCAGTCGTACCCGCGCGCCGTCGCTGGCCCTGCGGGTTCCGTATCTCGAGGAAGCCCGGGCGAATGTGCAATCAGCCCAGGCCGATCTCAAGAAAGCCGAACGCAAACTTGAGCGCACGCGGATCCGGGCGCCTTACGACGGCCTGGTCATTGCCAAATCGGCCGATGTGGGCCAGTACGTCGGCGTCGGCGCGCAACTTGGACGGACCATCGCGGTGGACTTCGTTGAAGTACGGTTGCCCCTGAGCAATTTCGACATTGCATTCCTGCAACTGCCGACGCCGGAAACCGCGGCCGCCGCCATCAACCACGGCGCCCTGGAAGTCGAGCTGACCAGCGTGATCGGCGGGCGCAGCTACCAATGGCGCGCGCCAATCGTCCGTACCGAAGGTGTGATCGACGAGCGCAGCCGACTGCGCTATGCGGTAGCGCAGATTGCCGATCCTTACGGTCTGGATGCAGAGGACGATGTCCGGCCGCCGCTACCGGTCGGCAGTTTTGTCACCGCCCGCATCCCCGGCAAGACCGTCCACGATGTGTTCACGATACCGCGCAATGCACTGCGTGCCGACGACAGTGTGTTGATCAAGGACCAGGATAACCACCTGCGTATCCGACAGGTGGTCATCGTCCGTACGGATGACAACACGATCTACATCACCGAAGGCTTGAATGACAACGACGAAGTCATCGTCAGCAATATTGAAGTGCCGGTCGACGGTATGGCCGTGCGCACACTGAAAGACAGCTGAGGTCCGTCATGCACGATCAAACCAAGCAATCCGGCATCATCGCCTGGTTCGCCAGCAACAGCGTTGCGGCCAACCTGCTGATGATCATGATCCTGCTGTGCGGTATCGCTTCATCGTTCAACATCCGCAAGGCGATCATGCCGGACTTCGAAGCCAACATGATCCAGATCCGGGTACCGCACCTCGGTGCAACACCGGCGGAAGTCGAGGAAGCCGTCGTTCTGCGCATAGAGGAAGCCGTGCAGGACGTCAAAGGTATCAAAACCATCCGTTCGACGGCGTTCGAGGGCATGGGTCAGGTTCAACTCGAAATCGAAAACGGCTTTGACGTCAATGAAGCGCTGGACGAGATCAAGGTCCGCGTCGATGCGATTTCAACCTTCCCTGCCGAAACCGAACGTCCGATCGTCGAGAAGGTGGTGTTCGAAAACGACGTCCTGTGGATCTCGGTCTACGGCGACATGTCGGAGCGGGCACGCAAGGAACTGGCGACCGAGGTGCGCAACGAGTTGATGGCATTGCCGGACGTCAGCAGTGTGCAACTGCTGGGTGCGCGCGACTACGAAATCGCCATCGAGCTTTCCGAGCAGACCCTGCGCGAGTACGGATTGACACTGAGCGAAGCCGCGGCGGCAGTGCGGGCGTCCTCACTGGACATGCCGGGCGGCTCGATCAAGACCGACAAGGGCGACATCGCGCTGCGCACCAAGGGCCAGGCGTACAGCGGTTCGGAGTTTGCCGACATCGTGTTGCGCACGAATTTCGATGGCACGCGCTTGATGCTGGGCGATATCGCGCACATCAGTGATGGTTTCGCCGAAGGCGAAGGATTCTCCCGCTTCAACGGCCTGCCGGCAACGCCGCTGCGGGTACGCGCCAGTGGTGACCAGAACGTGCTGAAGATAGACGCGGCAGTCGCCAGGTATATAGAAGACAAGCGTAAACGCCTGCCGGAGGGTGCCGCGCTTGAGCAATGGGGCAACTCCGCGTACTACCTGAAGGACCGCTTGCGGATGATGTACGTGAACATGGCGGAAGGCGCGCTGCTGGTGTTTCTCGTGCTCACGCTGTTCCTGCGGCTGCGCATCGCCATGTGGGTGATTGTCGGTATTCCGATCAGCTTTCTCGGCGCCCTGTGGTTGATGCCGTTGGGTCCTTACGCGCAGCACGTCAACGTGCTCAGCCTGTTCGGCTTCATCCTGGTACTGGGTATCGTTGTCGACGACGCGATCATCATCGGCGAGAGCATCTATACCGAAATCAGTGAACACGGCCAGACCCTGGACAACGTCATCATCGGCGCCCGCCGGGTGGCGGTACCCGCCACGTTCGGCGTGCTGACGACCATCGCGGCGTTCGCCCCGATGTTGCTGGTGGGGGGGCAGGTAGGCCCGTTCTTCGAGGCCATTGCCGTCATCGTCTGCCTGTGCCTGTTCTTTTCCCTGGTCGAGTCCAAACTGATCCTGCCGGCACATCTGGCGCATACGCCCCTGCATCTGGGCGACCGTACACGACGTAACCCGGTGCGCAGGATCCAGGATTTCTTTTCCGATGGCCTGCACCGGTTCATCCACCAGACCTATCGACCTTTGCTGGAACTCAGCCTGCGCCACCGCGCCACGACCATTGCCTCATTCATGGCCGTGATGTTGCTGACCGTCGGGCTGGTGGCCGGCAACTGGATCAAGTTCGAGTTCTTCCCCAACGTGCCCAGCGATTTCATCCAGGCCAGCCTGACCATGAACGACGGTACCCCGCCTTCGGTGCGCAACGAAGCGTTGACGCGGATGGAAAAAGCCGTGCAAACCATGGATGAAGCCTACCAGGCGGAATCCGGTGACCCACCTGTGGTGACCGCCACGGTCGTTTTCACCTCCGGTGACGCCGGTGGCGTCATCCTGCTCGAACTGACCAAGGCCCAGGAACGCAGCATCGATGCGTTCGAAATCGAGCGCCGCTGGCGCGAGGCGGTGGGTGAGATACCTGGCACCAAGGAGTTGAGCTACAGCTCGGTCACGAATACCGGTGGCGGCGCGAGCATCAATCTGCAGTTCTCAGGCTCTGATTTCGACCAACTCGAGGCGGCCGCACTGGAAGTCCAGAACTATCTTGCCGGCTACGATGGCGTTTACGACATCAACAACACCTACAGCCGCGGCAACCAGGAGATCAAGTTGCGGATCAAGCCCGAAGCGGAGGTGCTGGGTCTGTCGATGATGGATCTCGGCCGCCAGGTCAGACAGGCCTTTTACGGCGAGGAGGCGCAACGTATCCAGCGTGGCCGTGACGAGTTGCGCGTCATGGTCCGCTATCCGCGTGACGAGCGTCACTCGGTCAGCGATCTGGAGAACATGCGCATCCGTACCGCCGATGGCACCGAAGTACCGTTGCTCGATGTCGCCGAAGTGGATATCGGTACCGGGTTTTCATCAATCCGGCGGGTCGACCGCAAGCGTACGGTTTCCATCACGGCCGATACTGATACCGACAAAATCCGCTCCAATGAACTGATCGAGTCGGTGGAAGCCGAGTTGATTCCGGAGCTGTTGGCGCGCTATCCCGGCGTCAGGTACGGTCGCGAAGGCGCCAGCGTCGAGCAACAGGAATTGATCCGGCGAATCGCCATGTTCTTTGGCGTTGCGATGTTCCTGATCTACGGGCTGCTGGCGATTCCACTACGGTCGTATCTGCAGCCGTTGATCATCATGGTGGTGATTCCGTTCGGGTTCGTTGGCGCCGTGCTCGGGCACCTGCTGTTTGGCCAGATGCTCAGCATGATGAGTGTGTTCGGCCTGGTGGCCTTGGCGGGCGTGGTGATCAACGACAGCCTGATTCTGCTCGATTTCATCAACCAGGCACGTGCTGAAGGGTTGTCTCTGAACGATGCCATCGTGCAAGCCGGTCTGCAGCGCTTCCGCGCGATTCTGCTCACCACGGTCACGACCTTCCTGGGTCTGATGCCGATCATGTTCGAATCCAGTCTGCAGGCACAGTTTCTCGTGCCGATGGCCATCTCTCTCGGCTTCGGCATTTTGTTTGGCACGGGGATCACGCTGCTGCTGGTACCGGCGTTGTACTCAGTGGTTGGTCGCTTTGCCACCGGCGCGTCGTTTTCCAACGAACCGATGCAGAAACCTGTCGCGACCTGAAGCCACAAACGCAAACGGCGGTCGCCATAGAGGCGGACCGCCGTTTCGATTCTTCTTCTGTCAGACCCGGAATCAGGTGCCAGTGGCGCCGATGTAGGTCCCGAACAGCTTTTCAAATTCCATGTTTTCGATTTCGAGGTTTTCCACACTGACCGTCAGGTGGCGTTCGATCGCACCCATCACGAGATCATTGATTTGGCTCAGCACCGAAAGAGGGGTCGCAGCGTAACGGAAGTCGCAGACCGCCAGGCCGAGGCCGCCGCTGCGGACTTCCACCGGCAGCGGCAATACGACCGGCAGCAGGTGACCATCGAGCAGCAGCTTGAAGCCGCGGTAAGCGCTGCCTTTGAAGGTGATCGCAGTTTCGCCGCTGTTGGCTCGCATCCGGCCCAGCAGGTCAGTCCGGGTCGAACTGAGGTCGACGGGAATGTGGCAGAGATCAGCGCCGACGAATGACAGGCTTTCCCATTCCTGTCCCGGCAGAAAGCACAGCGAGCCAATGATTCCGATATCCCAGCACGGGGAGACGCTGGCCGGGGAAATGCCTTTCAGCAGGCCGCGGTCGCGCAACACCACCTGGCCTTTTTCCTTGACGAAGTTGCCCAGAATCACCCGCTCCGCATCACGCGCCATTGCCGGAAACTCGCCCAGGCCGCGCTCGAACAGGTCATTGCATAACTCTTTCAGCGATACCGAACTTACGGCCGTCATGAGTCCCTCGGGTATAACGATTGTTTTTTTGTTGTTACGGGGAAACGTCGGCGGCGGAACAGAAAACTTGACTGAACAGGCGGGAATCGGCGCGGCCGCAGCATGCACTGATGTTGTGCAGCCGGGGCCGCGCCGTCGGTAGCAGTCAGCTGCGGGGCAAAGGATTCAGCCGAGGTATCAGGTCGCGGGTAGCTTGCGTACTGCGCCGCTCAGGGTGCGGGCCAACCGGGATGCATGCGGTAAGGGACGTTGGCGACGGTGGCTTCAATCTGCCGGATCCGGCCATCCACCACCTTGAACGCTTCAAAAATCAGGAAGCTCATCGGCCGGCGGAATGGCCCGGACACGGTGAAGGTTTCGCCATTGCTCATTTTCACGGTGTCGACATTGCCCTTGTGGTTGAACATGACAATGGCCATCACCACCTGCTGTTCCTCGTCGACTACCAGGTAGCGACGGTCGGAGATCGTTGTCACAAATTTCAGAATGCCGGTTGCGAACTGCGCCTGGCAGCCCATGCGCTGGATTTCCCGTGCTTCGCTGTCGGTCCGCCCGGTCATCTGGCCGCCGTTTTCGAACCTGACGCACTGGTTATCGAACGGCGTGATGTCCCCCCTGCCCTGCGTAATGCCTTCAAAATACGAATCCGCGATATCCATCAACGCCTGGCGTCCGACGCGCTGCCCGGCCGGAACCGTCTGGCGCCAGATGGGCCGCACCTGGGCGAACGTCGCCATGGCGGCATCGCCATCGTTGCGCCGCAGAACAGAGGTTTCAATTTCGGTGATCTCGCGGTGTTCGACTTTGAGACGTGCCGCGAACATCGACGGCATGCCGTTTTCGGTAATCGCTGCGTAGATGGCGATCCCGCCGGAGGCGGGATCGGTGAACACCAGTTTGTTGGCCCCGATACCGGTGGCCGTGGCCCATAGTGCATCGCCTATCGCGAGCTGCGAACCGTTTTCCGTGAAACGCACATCCGGGGCAAGCGGCGCCAGTGACGGATCGCGTTCAACCAGCGCCGTCAGGTAGAGATCGGCGAAGCCTTCCAGGCATGCCTGTCCACATTGGACCTTGTATTGGGAATACTCCTGCGCCTGCGCGCGGTTGGCTGCCAGCATCATACCGACCGCCCAGGCGACCAGTACGATGGCCAACGCCTTGATAAACGTCCTGATAACCATGCTCTCCCCCATATTTGTTATGAGCGGTCAGGCTAAGTTCGACGCTGTGATTTCGCAATCGTGCACTGCGGCACGCGTGCCTGGACTCATTGCTGCGAGGGTCCGCTAGCGGTTGGCTCGGGCGCCCGCAAGCAGTTCGTCGTAGTTACTGACCAGGCGCATCGCCCGCGCGAGGTGATCGATGAACTCGCGCTGGCCGAGAAAGATCGGCCCGGGGCGATTGATGATGGTGTTATTTATGGTGCCGAGGACTATCTGGCAGGAGAAGCGGACGTTGGTCTCCTCGTGCTCCGACAAGGGACGTCCGACGATGGAACTGATCCTTTGTACAAGTTCAGTGGCCAGTCGGCCTGATGACGCCCGCAGAGGGGTCCAGAACTCCGGGTCGCGCATGCTGCGCTTGAGCGCTGCACGCCAGAAACCGCGATGCTCCCAGAAGTAGGTCGCGAGGTTCTCGACCAGTCCTTCCAGCAGGTTTTCCGGCGTCAATGTCCTGATGAGTTTTCCGCGCACCGCCGCGCGGTCTGCAAGGTGATGCGCGATCAACGCGTTGAAGTATTCATCCTTGCTGTGAAACCTCGCATAGAACGCACCGACAGAATAGCCGGCTTCCCGTACGAGTTCCGCAATCGAGATATCGTCAAACTCGCGTTCCTGCAGTAGCGCGAACCCTGTTTCAACCAGCTTTTCGTAGGTTTTCTGGCTTCGCTTCTGATGGATCCGGCGATCCGGCGTCGTCTGTTCGACCTGCGAGGTTTCGGTCATGGCGGTGTCGTTGACTTGGCTTTCCACGAACTGGGGCGCAGGCAATCACCTGCTTGAGTCCGTCGGATGATACCGCAGAAATTCCAGCGCGCGAAAAAAAAGGGCGGCCGTGCGAACGGCCGCCCTGATTTCAGACAAGCAACGACGGCTCAGTACTTCACATGCACCCCGGCCACGTAACGCCGGCCCAGCATGTCGAAAAGCGCCGAGTTGGTCTGCGTGGCGAAACCTCCGAACACGCCGTAATAAGGCGTGACCGGCGGGTCTTCGTCCAGCAGGTTGGTGACGGTGCCGTACAACTCGACGGTACCGCCCCTGGGCAGGTCATACGAATAGCTCAGACGCAGATCCATGTAGAACGCGGAAGCGACATGATTGCTCTCGATGTTGACCCCTTCCACCAGTGAGTTCTGCATCGTACCGCTGTCGATATAGCGTCCTTGCAGGAACGTGGTGAACGGACCGTAGCTGTAGGAGATGTTGCCGGTCAGCTTGTATTCCGGCAGCGCGTAGGCGACGCCATCCGATTGCTGCAGACCCGTCTGTCCTGCGCGGTCGATCTTGGCGGCGCCGGAAAGCTGCTGTGAGTTCTCATCCAGCCAGGATGCGAACAAGCGGGCCTGCAGGAATTCCTCGTTGCCACCGAACAAGGTGATGTCACGGCGGAACGCCAGTTCCAGGTCGATACCGCTGACGATGTACTTGTCGACGTTGACGAAGACATCGCCAACGAGAATCAGCCGATCCGTTACTGAATCACGTGTCACCAGTGAACACAGGTCAGCAGCGCCGGCTTCGCACTGGTCGGCCACCGCTTGTGTACCAAGCTGGCCGATAGCACCCTTGATCTTGACCTTGTACCAGTCGAGCGACATCGACAAGCCTTCGACGAATGATGGCTGGTAGACGAAGCCGACAGTGAACGTATCGGCCTTTTCCGGCCGGACAGCGGGGTTGCCACCGGAGAACCGCGTGACATTGTACGGGCCGTCGCCCGGGTAGCGTGCATCGGTGATTGTCGCGACGCCACCGGTCTTGTCGTAACGCTCTGACAGGTTGGCGGCGCGCACGTCGCGCGAGTACGTACCACGCAGGCGGAAGTCATCGGTCATCTGCGCATCGAGGCCACCCTTGTAGGCCCAGATGCTACCGCTGCCGGTGTAGTCCGCCCAGCGGGCCGACAGGTTCAACGTCATCAACTTCATGAAGTCCTGCTCGGCGATCAAGGGCACCAGGGTTTCGGCGAACAACTCGGTCACGCTGATCTTGCCCTGGATGTTGGAGACCTTGGAGTACTGGATACCCACGGTGTTGGCGCAATCGGGCCCGCTGACACCGCGCAAGCCTGCGGCAACGGCTTCAGGATCACCGTTACACAGCACGGGGTGCCCGCTGGTGTGATCGGATGACAGGTTCGTCGAGTCATGCACGACCTGGCGGATTTTTTCCTCCCGGTACGAACCACCGACCGCCAGCGATACGGCGCCCGCGCCGAACCCCTCCCAGATCTCACCGTTGGCGGACAGTTCGAACAGATGCTGTTTCATCGTGGTGATGTTGCGCTTGGCTTCCACCGAGGTATAGGTCTCGGTTTCACCCAGGTCGAAACCGGTGTCGGCAAAGAATAATGGTGTTGAGATGGACTGGCCCGGCTCATTGCCGATCACCCAATCCACCGCGCCCGCTGATGCATTGCCGCGGCCGAACAGGTTCAACGGTACGCAGCCGGCGAAGCGATCATCCATCCAGGTCGCCTGAAACAGCGACGTGCGGCAGACGGTGGCGCCGGTGTTGGGGTCGACCACCGCGTCAACTGCGGCATGAATGCGATCGACGCGCAGACCGGTCTGGTCCCAGGTCCGGCTGTTTTCGCCGTACTGGTAATAACCGTCAACCGACCAGCCATCGAGCATGCCGCCGTTGTCGATATCCCACGAGAAACCCACCGTGCCGGAATTCATCGTGCTGCTGTCACGCTGGCCCATGTCGGCGGCGAGATCAGCATCGCTGCCGGTACGCCGCAGCGTGAATGACGCGAGGTTCTCGTTGACCATGGTCTGGCGCACGGCATCGGGCAGGAACGCGTTGTCCTGGAAGATGGTGATCGCGGTCGGCGTGCCCTGGAACGACGCCAGCGGCGGGCCTTTGCGGAAGGTGCGGTTCGAACCACGAATGTATTGGCCGAAGACCGTCAGGTCGTCGGTCAGGTCATAATCCAGATAGGCAAAAATGCTGTCGCGCGCGTTGTCGGGATAAAGCGTGGCATTCTGTCCGAGATCCGTGCCACTGCCACCGTTGACGATGGACTGGCGCGCCGGTGGCGTACCTATGGTGCCGGAGAAAGTGTCACTGGAAACAAACGGCGTGACCGATCCGTCCGATTGGAACTGGTAACCGTTCAGCGCCGATCCTGGGGCGAAGATAACGCCATCGAAACTGGAATTACGCGATACGACCTGCGGCCGAATCAACAACATGCCATTGGCGTCGGGCACGGTACCCCACGCCTGGTACCAATCGCGATCGTCGTAGCCGATGACGCCGTCCTGATCGTAATACTCCGCGGCAACCAGCACGTGAGCGCGCTCGCCGATATCCGCCCCGAAGGCGACCGAAACTTCATAGTTATCCGCATCACCCCGCGAGGTGGTGCCGCCCTGTACATGGGCGTCAAAGCCGGTGAAATCGGTATCGAGTATGAAGTTGACGACGCCCGCTACGGCGTCGGTACCGTAGGCCGCGGATGCACCGCCGGTCACGGATTCAACGCTGCGGATCATCGATTCGGGGATCACGTTGACATCGACGCCGCCAAAAGCGGTGGAGGAAATCACGCGGCGGCCATTTAGCAAGGTCAGCGTGCGATTGATGCCCAGCCCGCGCAGATCCAGGTTGCCGTAGCCACCGCGGGTGAACCAGCTGGGTGCGGTGTTGGCCACCGACTGATTACCGAAGAACTGCGGCAACTGGCTCAAACCTTCCACCATGTTGCCGGGCGCCATCGCCTGCAGTTCATCCGCCTGCACGGCTGTCACCGGTGTCGGCGTCTGCATTCCTGTCTGTTGAATGCGCGAGCCGGTGACAAAGATCTCATCCGCCTGATCCTGCGCTGCCACCGCGGCCGATGCGGTCCCCAACACCGCACTGATCGCGAAATACAGCGGTTGCCGTGCGTACCGTCTGGATCGCAGACGACGCCTGATGCTGTCCTTACTCATATGACAATCCCCTCGTTGCTGGACATGGTTGGTGCGTTGTAACGCGGAAGGCCGCTGCCTACGGCCGTAAACCGTTTTCTTCGTGATATCGATCCCAGTAGCCGATCATTTCCTGCAGCCGGGCAGGCTCGGCGCTGGCGAGGTCGTGCTGTTCCTGCGGGTCATCGGCGAGGTTGAACAACAACCATGTCGCGTTCTTGCCTTGCGCGCCGTCCCAGACGAGTTTCCAGTCCCCGTGGCGAACGCCGCGGTGGCCGTACAGTTCCCATCCGGTATATGTGTCATCACCATGCACGGCAACGGCGGGATCGCGCAGCATGGGCAGCATGGAGCTGCCTTTGACCGGCAACACGCTCTGGCCGCGATAGCTGGTCCCGGGGTGTTCAGTACCGGCCAGTGACAGCAGCGTCGGCAGAACATCCATCACCGTACTGAATTGATCGCTGCGGATTCCGGCCGGGACCATGCCGGGGTAGCGTGCGAATGCCGGAACGTGAATGCCGCCTTCGAACCCCGTGCCCTTGGCGCGACGGAACGCAACGATGCTGGCGCGAGCCCAGTTCGGGCCGTACATGATGTAGGAATCGCCGTTGCCAAGGTTTTCGTAGGCGTTGTCGCAGCAGGTTGCGACCCAGTCATTCAGCGGCGCCGCCAAATCACGGCGCACGGCCTCGGCGCCGTTGTCGGACATGAACATGATGAAGGTGTTGTCGAACTCGCCGACCGACTTCAGGTAGGCAATGACCTCGCCCACGTAGTGATCGAGATCGCTGACCATGGCGGCGTAGATTTCCATCTTGCGCGCTTCTGCACGCTGCTCATCGGCGTTCAACGATTCCCAGGTCGGCTGATCTTCAACTGGCGGTATGCCGGATGAATCCGCCGGCACGTAACCGAGTTCCTTCATCCGTGCCAGACGTCGCTGATACAACGCTTCGTATCCGTCGTCGTACCAGCCGCTGAACTTCGCAATCGAATCCCGCGGCGCCTGTAGGGGCCAATGCGGCGCGGTGTAAGCCAGGTAGGCGAAGAACGGTTTGCCATCGCCACGGTTGGACTCGATGTAATCGAGCATGCGCTCGGTATAGAAACGCGTCGTGTAGAAATCCTCACTGACGGTGACCATCTGATCTCCGTCACGATACGGCGCAAGACCCGGACCGTTCCATGACAGGCCACCCAGATGGCTGGCGCCGTCCATGGATACGAAGGACTGCTCAAACCCACGCGCGCGCGGGCCGGTTTCCACTGTCGACCCGAGATGCCACTTGCCCGTCATGTAGGTGTGATATCCGGCATCCTTCAGCAGGTCCGCCATACTCGCCACGCGGAAATTCAGAAACCCTTCGTACCCCGGTTGCCCTTGTTGAACCGGATTGGTGGGTGGCCCCATCACTCCCAGGCCGGCGAGGTGGCTGTCAGTACCCGACAACAGCATCGAGCGGGTGGGCGAGCAGGTCATTGCGCTGTGGAAGTTCGTCAGCAGCATGCCGCCGCGTGCCAGTTCATCGATATTCGGTGTCGGGATTTCGCTGCCGAAGATGCCCAGATCGCCATAGCCGAGGTCATCAGCGACGATCAGCAGCAGGTTCGGCCGCGCCACAGCCGGTTGCGCCACTGTGGCCACGGCGCCGGCGGTGGCTTCCGCCGCGTTGTCGTTGGGTGACGGGTTGCAGGCCGCCAGCAGACCGGCCAACAGCCCTGCGGTTGTACGAGTAATTGAATTCAATCGCGACACGAAATCTTCCCCTTTGTAAGTGCGGACAGACGCGCATTATCCGTCCTGCGAAGCCCCGGTGTGGCCTGCGGGCTGCGGCAGGCAACAGCGAGGCCTGCATAACGTGTCAGTCGCACTACAATCCAAGAACAGAATAAGAGTTCGTATTTTGATAGTCAACCGGCGCTTGTTGTCGCAACGACACGAAAGCGTTTCCATGAAGTTGCATTTGCAAGCAGGAACCCGGATATGAGGCGGGGAATAACCCGACTTTGTGCGCGGGAGGGCGCTGATGCTCGATGCAGAAAAGGAGGGCTTGTCCAGGGCCCAGCGGGATCCCCGCGTAAGACGCCCAGGCGGCGCGATTACCCGCAGGGTCCGGCCGGGGGAATGGCGCGCAGGCGGCCGCGGGCAGTCTGGCTGCCCGCGGCCGCTCAGCGCGAAGAAAGGTCAGTAGGGGTCGATTTCACCCGTGGAGAAATTGGTGATGAGACCGCTGGTTTCCATCGTGATGTCAGCAATCACCTTGCGCAGTTTGGCGACTTCATCCTGCACCGGCTTGGCCATGGGATTGTCCGCCACACCGGGCTTGCTGGCGACCAGGATAGGTTCGACCAGACCGACGATGACGCCGTCGGGTTTGACCGCGTGCGACAGCTTCAACGAATACATGTTCAGCGCCGCTTTACTCGCACCGTAATTCATACCCATTGCGGTCGGTATGCCGCGGCCGAACGATCCGATGAACGAAGTCACGTTGATGATCTTTTTCTGCTTTGAACGTTTGACGTGATCCATAAACGCCTGGGCCATTCGCATCGGACCCAGTGCATTGACGTCGAAATCCATTCTTGCGGCGTCGAAATCGATCTCGTTGTACGGTTGATTGACTTGCTCAAGGTCGGCCTGGAACGTGGCTTCGACGGCTGCGGCGTTGTTGATCAATACATCCAGAGGTTGGTCACGATACTTGTCGGCAACCGCATTGATCATCTCGGTGCTGGTAACGTCGATGCGTTCAATGTGCAGATTGGGGTGCCCCTGCTGGACCTGCTCCAGGCCTGCCCGGCCGGGATCACCCTCACCGCGACGTGTCGTCGCAATGACATTCCAGCCCGCTTCGGCATACTGTTTGGCCAGTTCGAAGCCGATGCCACGATTGGCGCCGGTGACAAGTACGGTAGGTGCATCAGGCGAGAATGTCGCCTGCGCCGGAAACAGCGCCAGCGACAACCCGGCAAATGTTAGCGCCTTGAACAGACCTGTAATGGTGAAACTGGACATTTCGCTGACCTCTGGAGCTGAGATAAACCGGGCGCCAGCATAGCGACCGTGCCGCAGGTTGTGAAGCAAGTGACTTATTGCGTCGCGGGCACCGGCCGCAGATGGCACCAACCGATATAGCTGAAGGCCGTCACATACATTGCGAACACGTATATCAACGGGAACACCACAAAAACCGGCTGGTGCAGCACATTCAACGCCAACGTCATGCCGACGAGAAAATTCTGCACACCGATTTCCAGCGTCACCGTTCGGCGTTGGCGGACCGTCAGCCCCCCTGCCCGGCCCATCAGGTAGCCGATGACCATGGCTGCGATATTCATCGCGAACGCATAAGCGCCGTATTGCATCAGCAGACGCGGCAGTTCGTCGAAGATGCCGCCGAACGTCAGTATTACCAGGACGATCAGGAACGCGAATGAAATCCGGGTGGCGATCACACGCAACGGCGTCGTAAATCGTTCCGGCAGATAGGCCCGTATCCACATGCCCAGAGCCACCGGCAGTACGACGGCAATCAGAATCTCGCGCATCGTGCGCCATACCGGCAACGTGATGTCATAACCAGCGCCAGTAACGAATTGCAGCCCGGTATTCACCAGTAGCGGCATCGTGAACAGCACGACGAACCCGCTCAGTGCCGTCAGCACGACGGACAATGCAATGTCGCCGCGCGCCAGGTAGCTGAAGAAATTTGACGTTGCCGCACCGGGGCAACACGCCAGCAGAATCAAGCCGACCGCCAGCTCCGGTGGCGGTGAAAACATCAGCAGTGCCAGCGCCACCGCCGGTGGCACAATAATCTGACCGGACAAACCCACGGCAACTGCGCGGGGGTTGGTAGCGAGATAGGTGAAATCCTGCCCGCGCAATGCCAGCCCCATGTTGAACATGATGATCAACAAGGTGTAGCGGCCGAATGTTGCGATGGAGACTCCGAAATACTGCTGATTCAACGCCTGGTTCAGTATCAGCGTTGCGTCAAGACTTGCGTCCACATGCCCTCTCTTCCTCGAGGCGTTCCCTGCCTCATCTGTGCAGCGGCAACCTTACCTGCAAGCAAAACCGAATGCATCTGCTGAAAACAATACCGGCGAAGGAACGCAAGTGACGCGCCCCGGGTCCGGATTACCGTGAGGGCGACAACCAATGCTGCCGCAAGGCAAAAGGAACGCGATGAATGGAAGGTGAGGCTGGGGTCGGAATCGAACCGGCGTCCACGGCTTTGCAGGCCGCTGCATGACCACTCTGCCACCCAGCCGTGGGGGCTGTGCTGCTGTCGTCAGGTCCGCAAACGAATAGGGCATTCACGAGGAATGCCCTATTACGCAGATCCGACGATACAAGTGGCCTCAGAATCTATATATCACCTTGATCCTGCGTTGCCGGACCGACTGCGGTGCTCATTTACCAGCGTGTAAACTGCGCTCCTCGCTGGTCCGGCGCCTTGTCTGAACCCGATATCCAGATTCTGAGACCACTTGTACTTGCCATGAAAGTTTTGGAGCGGGAAACGAGTCTCGAACTCGCGACCTCAACCTTGGCAAGGTTGCGCTCTACCAACTGAGCTATTCCCGCTGCGAACTGGGCGCTATTGTAGTGACCTGCGACTAGGTGTCAAGAATTCATGGTCGCCGGCCGGGTCGATTCCGCCGCCGCCTGACCCCGCAGACCATATCCGGCAGTCGCTCTATCCGATTGATCCCGCGAACATCCCCCGCGGCTGGCCGCGCTGGCCGCGGACGCCGGCAGCAATGCCATCCCGGTCGCCTTAACGATTCTTTTTAAGTTCCGGCCAGGCCGCCCACAGGTACAGACACATCGACCACAAGGTCAACGCGGCCGCCAGATATAGCGAGACGAACCCGATTTCGTAGATCGGTATCGGGCCAATGTCGTCGCGGAAAATCATCATGATCAGGGCGGTCATCTGCGCGGTGGTCTTGATCTTCCCCAGCGACGACACCGCCACCTGGCTGCGCGCGCCGATTTCCGCCATCCATTCCCGCAATGCCGAAATGGTGATTTCGCGGGAAATGATTACCGCCACCGGCAAGGCCATCAGCACGCGCGGATCGGCCTGCAACAACAGCACCAGCGCCACGGCCACCATCAACTTGTCCGCGACGGGATCGAGAAATGCCCCCAGCTTGGTGATCTGGCCCAGGCGTCGCGCAAGGTAACCGTCAAACAGATCGGTCAACGCAGCGATGACAAAGACGATTGTCGCTGCCAGTCGCGCCCAGTGCGCGTCCTGGTAGAACACCACAACGAAGCAGGGAATCAGTACGATCCGCAACAAGGTCAACAGGTTAGGTATGCTCATCAGCTTTCGTGAAATGCCTGGTATATCCGTGTCGCGAGTTCGTGGCTGATACCGTTGACGCGCGCGAGATCTTCGACGCCGGCCCTGGCCACGCCCTGCAGGCCACCGAACGCCTTGATCAACTGCTGGCGGCGTTTCGCACCAACCCCCTCTATTCGTTCCAGCGGCGACTGCCGCCGCTGACGACCACGTTGCTGCCGATGGCCGCTGATGGCAAAGCGATGCGCCTCGTCACGGATGTGCTGAATCGCATGCAACGCCGGCGCGTCCGCTGGCAGATGCACCGCCGTTTCCGCCGCCTGCAGAATCAACGTCTCCTGACCCGGACGCCGCGCCGGCCCCTTGGCGACACCGATCACGCAGACCGCCTCCAACCCGAGTTCCGCCAGTGCCGCGCGTGCCGAATTCACCTGCCCCGCCCCGCCATCGATCAGGATTATATCCGGCAAAACGGCATTCTCCCGGGCCATCCGGGCATAGCGCCGATGCACCGCCTGGTTCATCGCCGCGTAATCATCGCCGGGGGTGACGCCTTCGATGTTGAACAACCGGTAATCCGATTTCCGCGGACCTTCGCGGTCGAATACCACGCAGGACGCCACGGTCCGCTCACCCCGCGTGTGGCTGATGTCAAAACACTCCATGCGCGCGATATCGCCTGCCAGACCGAGCGCTTCGCGCAATGCATCCAGCCGAACTTCCTGCAGCTTGCCGCTGGACAGCCGCTGGGCGAGATTGGCTTCGGCATTGTTGCGCGCCATATCCAGCCAGCGGGCACGTTCGCCGCGCACATTGGGACGGATGCGAACCGGACCGTCACGGCGTTCCGCCAGCACATCAGCCAGCAGTTCACGATCATCAAAATCAGCGTCGACGATGATATCCGGCGGAATCGTCCGGTCCGGACGCCGCGCCAGGTAATACTGGCTCAGAAACGCCGCCAGCAACTCGGGCTCCGTGCCGCCTTCGGTATGGACAGGAAAGAATGTCTTGTTACCGAGATTGCTGCCACTGCGCACAAAGAATACCTGCACACACCCTACGCCATTGCGCAGTACGGCGGCGACGATATCGAAATCTCCACCTTCCGAAGTCACGTACTGGTTCTGTTGTACGCGGCGCAACGCGAAAATCTGATCGCGCAGACGCGCGGCGCGCTCGAATTCCTGGGCGGTGGCGGCTGCCTCCATGTTGCCGACCAGGGTATCAATCACCTCCTGGCTGCGACCTTCCAGAAACATGACGGCATGCTGAATATCGCGGTCGTAGTCCGCCGCAGCGACCAGACCCACACACGGCGCTGTGCAGCGATCAATCTGATGTTGCAGACACGGTCTGCTGCGATTGGCGAAATATGAATCTTCGCATTGGCGCACGCGAAACAGCTTCTGCAGCAGGTTGAGCGTCTGCCTGACCGCACCGGCGCTGGGATAAGGGCCGAAGTAGCGCCCGGGAGCACTGCGCGCGCCGCGATGAAACGCGAGCCTGGGAAACTGCTGGTCGGTGGTGACATGGATATACGGGTAACTCTTGTCGTCGCGCAGCACCACGTTGTAACGCGGGCGGAATTCCTTGATGAGGTTGCTCTCGAGCAGCAGCGCCTCACCTTCCGTCCGCGTTACGGTGAATTCAATGTTGGCGATGTTGGCGCGCAGGGCGCGCAGTTTAGGCGTTGATTCCGCACGGCGGCTGAAATAGCTGGCAACCCGCCGCCGCAGATTGCGCGCCTTGCCGACATAGATGAGCTGTTTCCGCTGATCGAAGAAGCGGTACACGCCAGGGGTCTTCGGCAATCCCATGGCTACGCGGATCACGTCGACTTCGGGTTCAGCCACCGTTCCGGCGTCAGTCACGCGACGGCTCCCGCCCTGGCAATCAACTGCGCTGCACGCGCAAAGACCCGATCGAACATCGCGGGAGTGAGGCGTCGGGTCTGCGTGTTGTAGCGGCTGCAGTGGTAGCTGTCGAGCAGGTACCCGCCACGCGCCAAAGCGTGTTCATACCCGTGACCGAAGGCGAAATCCGCCCGCCGTTCACCTACACCGGCGAGCACTGCCTCGTGCGCCACCCGGCCCAACGCGATGATTACCGCATCCTTCGGCAACGCAGAAAGCTCGGCGGCGAGATAGGCATTACAGGTCCGCACCTCACTGCCCGTCGGTTTGTTGGCCGGCGGCAGACATTTCACCGCGTTCGAAATCCGGCAGTGTATGAGCTTCAAACCGTCGTCAGGATCATCGCCGGTGGCCTGATTGGCGAACCCGTGTCGGTGCAATGTTTCGTAGAGGATGATGCCGGCGTGATCTCCGGTGAACGGTCGCCCCGTGCGATTGGCGCCGTGCATTCCCGGCGCGAGCCCGACGATCAGCAGTCTGGCGTTGCGATCGCCGAATGGCGGAACGGGCGCGGCATGGTAATGCGGAAATTCGCGGCGCACGTCCGCCAGACCCTGCGCGAGGCGTGGGCACAGCTTGCAGTGGAGATTGAACCAGGGTTTCGGCCAGGACATGCGGTGATCGTATCAGCGCCTTGCCAGCAGACTCCAGCGGCCGTGTACTGGAAACTCAGTCAGCGACGCTCATCAGTTCGCCCATCTCGGCAAAACCCTGGCTGCGGGCAATCAGTGCGAGTTGCACGTCGTTGCCAACCCCGAATTTCTCGAACAGGCGGCGCCGGTGATGGGCAATGGTTTTGCGCGACACATTCAATGCCAGTGCAATCTCGGCGACGGTCTGTCCCTCGCTGATGAGATGCAATACCTGGATCTCGCGTGGCGTAAGCGCGTCAAACGGCATGCCGCTGGCGCGGAACACACGGTTGGCCGCAATGATCTGCGCGACGTCGTGGCTGATGTAGCAGCGTCCGGCATGAACTTCGCGGATGGCGTGAATCATTTCCTGCGCGTCGGCATTCTTGCTGACGTAACCGGCGCCGCCCAGTTCCATGAACTTGGCCGGGAACGGCCCTTCGACATACATCGAGATACCGATGATGCGGGTCTCCGGACGCGACAGCAGCAGCCGCCGGGCAGCTTCCAGCCCGCCAATGCCGGGCATATTGAGATCCATCAGCAGGACATCGAACTCGAGCGTGCGGGTCAACTCGCGCACCTGTTCACCGCTATCAGCCTCCGCGATAACTTCGAATTCCTCTACGGCATCCAGTCGCGCGCACAAACATTTGCGAACCAGTTTGTGATCGTCGACGACGATTATGCGAACCATTCCTTTTTCCTGCTGCTTTCCAGTTGATCGCACCCTAGCATGCGGCAGCGTGCTTGCACTGATTGTGATCGTAAATATTGGTTGACCTTCAGGCCCGGGGCCTAAAGTTTCCAGCTGCTGGAATTCCAGATCAGGGAGAAAGTACCGGTGAAATGCTGTGGTCTGTGCGCCAGCCAGCGGGCAATGATTTCGCGGCGAAACCAGCCTCCAGCCGCCATTTCGCTGTAATCCATGGCGATGACCGAAGTCCAGATGATGCGGAAAACGTGCACGAACTCGTGGCCGGTCAATGCCGACGCGGGGAGTGTAAACATTGGTGATGGCAATCCTTCGCAAGTGATTCCAAGTTCTTCAACGAGTTCGCGCACAACAGCGGCCGAATAGGTCTCGCCTGCTTCGACATGGCCTGCGCACGAGGAATCCCACAAGCCGGGCGCGCACTCCTTGCGCCCGGACCGCCGCTGCAGAAATATCCGCCCCCGGTCATCCTCAACGATGACGTGGACCGCCCGATGGCGCCAACCGCCGGCATGGACTTCCGCGCGCGGCAGAGCGCGCATGACCACATCATTCTCATCGACGACGTCCAGCCATTCAGTCACCGGCCGTTAACCCCGCGGTGCTTATCCGCGAACAAACGCATCCGGCGCGAAGTCATCGACCATGATCGCATTGCGGACCAGCGTCCGCAGGGCAAGCAACCCTTCGAACTCATTCCGGGTAATCACGCCGGCAGACAGCGCGGCATCAATATCGTTGCGATCCGTCAGCCGTCCTTCGCGTTCGGCATCGCGCAGACGCTGCTCCAAGGGTGCATTGGCGACCGTTGCCGCCAGTGCCGCTTCCATCCGCCCGGTGATGTCTGCCGGCTCAGTGTTGATGTAACAGCCTGCTGTCAGCAGATCGCGTATCGCGCCTGGTTCCATCAATGACCGGGCCACGCGTGTGCCCAGACGATCGGATGGTTGACGCTGACTGCGTCCACGTGGAAACAGCACCCTGCGCAACGTCCAACCCACAGCCCGCGACGGCAGGTTGAGCGTGATGTCATACAGCTGCTGTTCAATCTGCGACAACTCGCGCAGCATGACGTAGTCCAGCAGATCGCGTTCGTTGTCCGGTTGTCCCCTGCCCTCAAACTTCTTCAGGACGCAGCTCAGCATATACAGGCTGCTGAATACGTCAGCAAAGCGTCCGGACAGCTTCTCCTTGCGCTTCAATGCACCACCCAACATCAATAACGCGATATCTGCCAACGCCGCGTAAGCACTGCACCAGCGCTCGAGCCGGGCATACCAGCGGTGGCGACGCAGACCAGCGCCCGATGCCGCAGCGCTGCTGCCCGCAAGACCACCGACGAAAGCCCGCGCCAGGTTGCCCAGAGTGTGGCGGACATGGCCGCACAACGCTTCGTCGAACGCGCGCAGGCCCGCCTCCTGATCCGGATCGCTGACTGCCGCAATCTCCTTCAACAGCCAGGGATGACAACGTATCGCGCCCTGGCCGAATACGATCAGCGAGCGGGTAAGAATGTTCGCCCCTTCGACGGTGATCGCAATCGGTATCGCGGCATAGGTGCTTTGCAGATAGTTCGACGGTCCGGCGCAGATGGCGCGACCGCCGTGGATATCCATGGCGTCATTCACTCCCCGTCGCATGCGATCCGTTGCCTGATACTTGAGCACCGCGGAGAGCACCGAAGGTTTGTGACCTGCATCGAGCGCCGCTGCGGTCACGGTACGCGCGGCATCCACCAGGTAAGTGTCAGCGGCGATCCGTGCCAACGGTTCCTCGATACCTTCGAAACGACCTATCGGCAGACCGAACTGGTAACGGATCCGCGAATACGCGCCGGCATAGCGAACGCAGAACTTCAGCGCCGCGGTGCCCAGCGCCGGCAGTGAAACCGCGCGGCCCGCCGACAGGCAGTTCATCAGCATGCGCCAGCCCTGGCCGCAGCGGTCGCGGCCGCCGATCACCCAATCCATTGGAATGAAGACATCGTTGCCGGAGTTGGGACCGTTCTGGAATGCCTGGCCGGCGGGGTAATGGCGACGACCGATATTGACGCCCGGGTGCGTGGTCGGAATCAAAGCCAGGGTGATGCCGACATCGCGCTGACCGCCCAGCAGGCCGTCCGGATCCTCCAGTTGAAACGCCAGCCCAAGCACAGTTGCGACCGGTCCCAGCGTGATATAGCGCTTTTCCCATGTCACACGGATGCCCAGCACCTGCTGCCCTTCGAACTCGCCATGGCAGACGATGCCACGGTCGGGGATGGACCCCGCGTCCGAACCCGCTGTCGGCCCGGTCAGCGCGAAGCACGGCAGTTCCTCGCCTCGCGCCAGGCGTGGCAGGTAATGGTCGCGTTGCGCCTGGGTGCCGTAATGCATCAGCAGTTCCGCCGGGCCCAGCGAATTGGGCACCATGACAGTGACGGCTGCGGCGCCACAGCGGGTGGAAATCTTCATCACGATTTCGGAGTTGGCGCGAGTCGAAAACCCGAGCCCGCCATACTCGCGGGGGATGATCAGCGCCAGGAAGCCCTGCTGGCGGATGTACTGCCATACATCGGGCGGCAGATCGCCGCGCTGGAAGTTGATATCCCAGTCATCCAGCATGCCGCACAAGGTTTCCACCGGGCCATCGAGGAACGCCTGTTCCTCTGCGGACAATCCCTGCTCGGGCAGCCCCAGCAATTTCTGCCAATCAGGTTTACCGGAAAAAATTTCGCCATCAAACCAGACAGTTCCGGCATCCAGCGCCTCCTGCTCGGTGGCGGAAATGCGCGGCAGGATCCGCCGGACCAGCGCCAGAAGTCGCCGACTCAGCAAGCCGCGTCTCAGATCAGGCAGGTTCGCCGCGGCCAGCAACAACCAACCGACCCACAACGCGATCAGCAGAAGCCCCGGAATGAAACCGCGGGTACTCTCGCCCAACGCCACCAGCAACACCAGGCCCGCCGCAGTCCACAACCACAGCGGCGCAGCTGCGTGGGCCAGGGCCGTCATGGCCGCAAACACAATCACCAACAGCACCAACGCGGATACCATGAAAAGCCCCTCCCAGGCCGTCGCGCATGTGCACGGATGTGGCACATTGCGCCTCCGGCGCACGATTTCAGGTGCCCGATTGTAGCGCGTTGGGGGTCGGTTTGCGTCGCCGTTGGACGGTGCGCATACTACGCCCGTAACCCCATCGGCCGGCAGCCATAAACGGCCGTCAGCAACCACCCGCTACAGAGCTGAAACGACGACACAGAACATGGAAGCAGCCCCGGAACTTGCGCTACACGGCATGGTGATCATCAACACGGTCATCCCCGAGGATGCGTTGTCGGCGGGCCTGCTGGGCACCAATCGTGCAGGCCATGGTGTCGTGATTCGCGAGGACGGGTTGATCCTGACCATCGGTTACCTGGTATCGGATGCGGAGTCGGTCTGGATAACCACCCGCAGCGGGAGCACTGTGCCGGGCTATGCGGTTGCCTACGACCATGAATCCGGTCTGGGTCTGGTCCGCGCGACCATGCCGCTGAGCGCTGCGGTACTTGATCTCGACGATGCGCTGGAAGCGAGGATAGGTGACCGCGCCTACATCGCTGACAGCGGGCCCGAAGGTGAGTTGCATCCCACGCGCATCATCGCCCGTCACGAATTTGCCGGTCGTTGGGAATATGTGATCGATGACGCCATCTTCGCCGCGCCCTCCCATCAGAGTTGGGCCGGCGCCGCACTGCTGAATCCCCAAGGTCGCGTGATGGGCATCGGATCATTACTGGTACAGACCCAGCATGAGGGGGAAAGCGGAACCTCCGCCAACATGTTTGT